>NZ_AQYG01000001.1 GCF_000380485.1 Jongsikchunia kroppenstedtii DSM 45133
GGGGAGCGAAGCTGAGAATTTAAGCCCCAGTAAACGGCGGTGGTAACTATAACCATCCTAAGGTAGCGAAATTCCTTGTCGGGTAAGTTCCGACCTGCACGAATGGCGTAACGACTTCTCTGCTGTCTCAACCACAGACTCGGCGAAATTGCAGTACGAGTAAAGATGCTCGTTACGCGCGGCAGGACGAAAAGACCCCGGGACCTTCACTATAGCTTGGTATTGGTGTTCGGTTCGGTTTGTGTAGGATAGGTGGGAGACTGTGAAGTGGGCACGCCAGTGTTCATGGAGTCGTTGTTGAAATACCACTCTGATCGTATTGGACATCTAACCTCGGACCATGATCTGGTTCAGGGACAGTGCCTGGTGGGTAGTTTAACTGGGGCGGTTGCCTCCCAAAAAGTAACGGAGGCGCCCAAAGGTTCCCTCAGCCTGGTTGGCAATCAGGTGTTGAGTGTAAGTGCACAAGGGAGCTTGACTGTGAGACGTACATGTCGAGCAGGGACGAAAGTCGGGACTAGTGATCCGGCACCAACGTGTGGAAGTGGTGTCGCTCAACGGATAAAAGGTACCCCGGGGATAACAGGCTGATCTTCCCCAAGAGTCCATATCGACGGGATGGTTTGGCACCTCGATGTCGGCTCGTCGCATCCTGGGGCTGGAGTAGGTCCCAAGGGTTGGGCTGTTCGCCCATTAAAGCGGCACGCGAGCTGGGTTTAGAACGTCGTGAGACAGTTCGGTCTCTATCCGCCGCGCGCGTTAGAAACTTGAGGAAACCTGTCCCTAGTACGAGAGGACCGGGACGGACGAACCTCTGGTGTGCCAGTTGTTCCACCAGGAGCACCGCTGGTTAGCTACGTTCGGAAGGGATAACCGCTGAAAGCATCTAAGCGGGAAGCCCGTTCCAAGATGAGGTTTCTCACCACCATTGAGTGGGTAAGACCCCCTACAGACCATAGGGTTGATAGGCCAGAACTGTAAGCACAGCAATGTGTTCAGGTGACTGGTACTAATCGGTCGAGGACTTACCAACACACAACAA
>NZ_AQYG01000003.1 GCF_000380485.1 Jongsikchunia kroppenstedtii DSM 45133
GTGTGATTGCCGCGGCTTCGGCGGTGTACTTGAGCCCCGCTACATTGTCGGCGCCCGACCACTTGACCAGTGAGCTATTACGCACTCTTTCAAGGGTGGCTGCTTCTAAGCCAACCTCCTGGTTGTCTTCGCGACCGGACATCCTTTTCCACTTAGTACACGCTTAGGGGCCTTAGCCGGCGATCTGGGCTGTTTCCCTCTCGACTCACGAACCTTATCGCCCGCAGTCTCACTGCCACACTCTCACTTACCGGCATTCGGAGTTTGGCTGACGTCAGTAACCTAGTAGGGCCCATCGGCCATCCAGTAGCTCTACCTCCAGCAAGAAACATGTGACGCTGCACCTAAATGCATTTCGGGGAGAACCAGCTATCACGGAGTTTGATTGGCCTTTCACCCCTACCCACAGCTCATCCCCTCCATTTTCAACTGAAGTGGGTTCGGGCCTCCACAACATCTTACTGCTGCTTCACCCTGGCCATGGGTAGATCACTCCGCTTCGGGTCTAGAACATGCCACTACGACGCCCTATTCAGACTCGCTTTCGCTACGGCTACCCCACACGGGTTAACCTCGCGACATGCCACTAACTCGCAGGCTCATTCTTCAAAAGGCACGCCATCACCCGCAGTACAAGTACTCACAGGCTTTGACGGATTGTAAGCGCACGGTTTCAGGTACTATTTCACTCCCCTCCCGGGGTACTTTTCACCTTTCCCTCACGGTACTAGTCCGCTATCGGTCACCAGGAAGTATTCAGGCTTACCGGGTGGTCCCGGCAGATTCACAGCAGATTCCACGAGCCCGCTGCTACTTGGGAGAACTCCACGCAAGACACACGGTTTTCAGCTACCGGACTCTCACCGTCTACGGCAGACCATTCCAGGCCACTTCACCTAACCCTGTGTTTTCTCACTCACGCCCAGACAGGTAGATCTGAGAAGAAGAACCCCACAACACCACACACGCAACCCCTACCCGGTATCACACGCGCATGGTTTAGCCTCCTCCGCTTTCGCTCGCCACTACTCACGGAATCACAATTGTTTTCTCTTCCTACGGGTACTGAGATGTTTCACTTCCCCGCGTTCCCTCCACACCCCCTATATATTCAAGGGTGGGTAACACCACATAACTGGTGCTGGGTTTCCCCATTCGGACATCCTCGGATCACAGCTCGGTTGACAGCTCCCCGAGGCTTATCGCAGCCTCCTACGTCCTTCATCGGCCCCTGGTGCCAAGGCATCCACCGAACGCCCTTCAACACTTACCAACACACACCCCCCACCACAACAAGCCCCGCCCC
>NZ_AQYG01000004.1 GCF_000380485.1 Jongsikchunia kroppenstedtii DSM 45133
TGAACCGTCCTGGGTCTGGCGGAGACCGTGAACGCACCAGGAGAATGCGGTCATGGCAGCACCACGCAAGTTCGATCAGGAGACCCGTGAGCGGGCGGTCCGGATGTATCACGATCGTCTGAAAGAGACCGGTGAGTCGAAACTCGGCGCACGCAAGCATGTCGGTGCGCTCCTCGACATCAATCCGGCCACGCTGCGCAATTGGGTCGAATCCGATGCGCCGGCCGAGGCTGGCGGCGGCGGCGGTGCTGCTGGAAGTATCTCGTCGGAGTTGAAGGCGCTGCGTAAGGAGAATGCCGAATTACGAAGGGCCAATGAGATCCTCAAGACAGCCTCGGCGTTTTTCGCAGCGGCGGAGGTCGACCGCCGACTGCGGTGATCGTCGACTACATCGACGCTCACCGGGAACGATTCGGGGTCGACCCGATCTGCCGGGTGCTCACCGAGCACGGCATGCAGATCGCCCCGTCTACCTACTACGCGCACAAGAAGACCGGTCCGGTCACCGAAGCGGTGCTGGCCCAGGCGTACGACGCGCACGCGGTTTTCCAGGTCTTCGAGGGCAACCGGCGCGTGTACGGGGTCCGCAAGCTCTGGCATGCGATGCGCCAGCGCGGGCACCCGATGGGGCGCGATCAGGTTGCCCGGCTGATGCGGGTGTGCGGGATCTGCGGCGCGGTCCGCGGATCACATCGCACGATCACGACCGCGCGTGATGATCGAGCACCCAGGTTCCCTGATCATGTTGCGCGGCAATGGAATAAACCCTCTGCACCGGATCAGCTGTGGGTCGCCGACTTCACCTACGTGTGGACACAGGCCGGATTTGTGTACGTGGCGTTCCTGGTCGATGTCTTTTCGCGCCGGATTCTCGGCTGGCGAGTGATGTCCACCAAGCACACCCCGTTGGTCACCAGCGTCGTCGAGCAAGCCCTCTTCTGCCGCCGCAGGGGTGAGTTCGCTTTCACCGCAACCGGTTTGGTGCATCACAGCGATGCTGGAAGTCAATACACGTCCATCGCGTTCTCGCGGGAACTGCGCGAGGCGGGAATCACTGGATCGATCGGATCGGTCGGTGACGCCCTCGATAACGCGTTGATGGAGTCGACGATCGGCCTGTACAAGACCGAGCTGATCGATACCGATCGATTCAGGTCTTGGACCGGCCGCGCGGAGGTCGAACGCCAGACCGCCGCCTGGGTGCACTGGTACAACACCGCCCGGCTGCACTCAGCGATCGGATACCGCGCCCCTGTCGACCACGAGAGGCAGTACCGTCAGGCCGTCACCCCGATCCCCGCGGTGGCTTGATCCAGGTCTCCGACCAGACCAGGACGGTTCA
>NZ_AQYG01000005.1 GCF_000380485.1 Jongsikchunia kroppenstedtii DSM 45133
CCTACCGAGCCGCCGTGGTCCTACAGGCATGCCTCCGCTGGACACGCCTATTAGGAGACACGCCCTAGCTCGCGGCATCATTACGTGCGGTAGGTCGTGACTGTCAGAACGGCGGCGGGTTCTGTTGCTCCCAGCGTTCGCGGGCCTGCCGGCGGGTGGTGCGGCCGGCGTCGCGAATGTGGTCGAATCCGGCTCGGCTGGGATGTTCGGGTGGCCGGTCCGGCAGGACGGCACCGAGGGCCGGGAACAGATCTGTGCCGGTGTACGCGTTGCCCACGAACGAGTGCCCGGTGAGCGCGGTGAAAATCGCTGTGCCCCAGATGTTCTGATACTGCCGCCAGCCGCCGAACGTTTTCGCTCGGTGGTGAAAACGACATAGCGGCCCAATATTCCTCGGAAGTTACTAAACTAACCGCTATGAGCGGTAGCAAGACGACGGTGCGGTCAGCAGCAGTGTACGCCCGGATCTCGCAAGATCTGGAGGGCAAAGGTCTTGGCGTGCAACGACAATTGGAGGACTGCCGCAAGCTCGCGACCGACCGCGGATGGACCATCGGGCGGGAATACGTGGACAACGACGTGTCCGCATACTCGGGCAAGACACGCCAGGGCTATCGGCAGATGCTTGATGATCTGGCGTCCGGTGCGCGGGACGCGGTGATTGTGTACAACCTCGATCGCCTGCATCGCCGGCCGGTGGAACTGGAGGAGTTCGTCACCCTGTGCGAGCAAGCCGGGGTACGCGAAGTCGCCACGGTCACCGCCGACATCGACCTCGGCAACGACGATGGGCTTTTCATGGCACGGATCTTCGCCGCGTTCGCCGCCAAGGAGTCCGGGCGACGCTCAGCGCGTGTCGCGCGCAAGATGCTGGCTAACGCGGAGGCTGGCTTGCCGCACGGCACCGCGCAACGCGCCTTCGGGTACGAGACCGGCAACCTCGTCGTGCGCGAGTCGGAGGCCGAGGTGGTGCGAGATCTAGTGGCTCGCACCATCGCTGGGGAGTCAATGCGGTCGATGGCCACGTGGCTCAACAACAATGAGATCCACACCGTCTCGGGCAAACCATGGATTACCAGCACGCTACGGACACTGGTGCAGTCTGGCCGCATCGCCGGGCTACGGGAACATAAAGGCCAGGTGATCGGTCCAGCGGTGTGGGAGCCAATCATCACCCCCGCCGAGCGGGATCAGGTGCTGGCGGTGTTCGCGGCGAAAGCGCGGTCGAACAAGCGGGTACCGCGCCGATACGTGTTGTCGGGGATGTGAACCGTCCTGGTCTGGTCGGAGACCTGGATCAAGCCACCGCGGGGATCGGGGTGACGGCCTGACGGTACTGCCTCTCGTGGTCGACAGGGGC
>NZ_AQYG01000006.1 GCF_000380485.1 Jongsikchunia kroppenstedtii DSM 45133
CGCCCCGACTTCGCCCGCGACATGCGCCGCGAGCAGCTGCTCGTCGGTACGTGGGTCCGCCGTCATTCCAGAGAGGCTAGATCAAATCGGACAAAAGGTATATTTGCAGGCTGGTAATGCACAACAAATTATGCACGGTGGTCTACGCGTACCGCCTCCGGGGTGCAGATGCGGCCCCGTCTTCCCTTCATGTCCGGACATCGCGATCGAGGGAACCTGTTGGATCTGATCGGTCATACCGCAAACCACTCGGCTCCGAGGGCACAAGGCTGCTGCCTTCGCGTCGCGGCAGCTTTATCGGCACAGAAGTCTGCGGTTGCTATTGCAGGAGTGGGGCCAGGCGTGGGTCGCTCATCCAGCTGTCGCCGAGAATGCCGCGGGCGCACCACAATGCCACTAATGGGTTCTCTGGTCCCTCCAATCGGAGCGGGTCACCTTGCTCGAACGCGCACACAGTGGTCCAGGCCGATAGATCGGGGTAGAACTCGCTAACGCCATTGAACCAGAACGACAGCCACGTCCCTCGACCGGCGCTGTGGCACAACACGCGTCGATCGGTGATCAAGATTCCGGTGCGCTGCTGTTCGCGCCACATCATGGTGGCGTTCGCCCGGGCAGCGTTGGCGGCGCGTGAGTTAGCGATCGCGTTTCCGAGCATCGCACCGGCGACGAATGAGGTCGGCCCCACCGCGAGAGTGGTTTGGCGCGCCCACGATCCATCGCCACGGGCGTAATAGCGGGAGTAGCCGATCTGGGTGGACAGATGCAGTTGCTCGTCTGGTTGCAGCACGACACCGTGGACCTGCTGGACTGGTGGATGCCCGCCAGCAGCGAGATGCCGAGCGGTGCCGCACGCGTGATACCACCACTGGCTACTTTGCGCAGTCAGTGCGGCTTGGTGCTCTATCAGGCGCTTATCGCGCTTGCCCATTCGACCTCCCACCGTCGCGGCCTGACGATACGGAATAGTCGGGTGTCGAGCGACTCACTCAGGTGGCCCGTGGGCTTCCGGCCGATCCGCTGTGCCCAGCCTCACATTTGTTGTCAGAAATCAACCGATAACTGCAGGTCACGACATGCTCGTAGCCGTCAGCAGCTCGCCTGTGCGTGAAGTATCTCTTGCAGTATTCCCGTTGCGTCGCCTACGTTCCATTCACCAACATGAATTGATGAATGTATTTATCGAAGTTGTCGGGAGGCTGGCTGTGGGGTTTCGGAGATGTGCTGTGGTCGCGGCCACGGCGGCAGTGGTCGGCCTGACCGGCGTCGCCGTCGAGGCCGGGAACGCGGCCGCCACCAACTACCCGAATGCGGCCACCACGCGTACCACCCCGGACGGCTGGAACGTCGGGGTCGGCCTCTCCGGCTATGCGGTGCACCAGGTGCCCGTGCTCAACCAATCCCCTTTCACGCGTGAGGCGTTCATCGATCTGAACAGCAACGGCGTGATCGGCGGCACCGGCCGGGTGCCGGTCGATTCGGGCACGTTGACCTACGGGCTGCAGCTGGCGTGCGGGGTCGATGTGTCCAACGGCGTCCAGCTCGGCCTGTCG
>NZ_AQYG01000007.1 GCF_000380485.1 Jongsikchunia kroppenstedtii DSM 45133
CTGACCTATCTCGCTGCGATAGGACTCGGTGTCCTGGTGTTCCAACAGCTTCTGGGACAGGAGATCTCGTGGGCGATACCCGCGATGACCTTCACTCTGGTGGTGGCCGTCGGCGCCGACTACAACATGCTCTTCATCTCACGATTGCGCGAAGAGTCTGTGCGCGGCACCAGGATCGGGCTGATCCGGACCGTCCATCACACCGGCTCGGTGATCACCTCCGCGGGCCTGGTGTTCGCGGCCGCGGTGATGGGCATGATGGCGGGCAGTCTGCTGCAGATGGCGCAGATGGGATTCATCATCGGCTGCGGAATCCTGTTGGATACCTTCGTCGTGCGCACGCTGATGGTCCCGGCCATCGCGCAGGCCTTCGGCAAAGCTTCCTGGTGGCCGAACCGCCAGCGCTAGGTGTGCAACTGATGGAGTGCTATGACAGTGGGTGGGTCTGCCCAGGGTTTAGTTGACGGTCATGCTGGGATCGGTGGGGGCCGTGTGTATTGTTTCAAACTCGATCGGGGTCAGCTTTCCCAGCCGCCGTTGACGCCGCCGCCGGTGGTAGGTGCCCTCGATGCAGGAGATCACCGCGTGCCGCAGTTCGGCGCGGGTGGCCCAGGTCCGCCGGCGATCGAGGACGTTCTTCTGCAGCAGCGCGTTGAACGATTCCATCGCCGCGTTGTCGGCGCAGGTCCGTACCTGCCCCATCGACCAGCTCGCCCCGATCTTGGTCAACCGGTCCCGGAATGCTTTCGAGCGGTGCTGGGCGCCGCGATCGGAATGCACGATCACTCCTGGCGGTGAATCACGATGCGTGACAGCCATATTCAAAGCATTGACCGCTAGATCGCCGGTCATCCGCGGTCCGATCGAATAGCCCACGATCCGACCGGCGAAACAATCCTTGACCAAACAAATATACAGTTCGCCCTCGCCGGTGGGATGCTCGGTGATATCAGTCAGCCAGATCGTATTCGGTGCTGCAGCAATGAATTCGCGTTGCACCAGATCATCATGAGCTGGCGGCCCAGAACGAGCGCTCTTGCGGCCACGCCGACTGATGCTGCTGTAGATCTGCTGCAGACTGCACAGTCGGTGTACCCGGTTCTCCGACGCAACAAACCCCTGCGCCGCCAACTCGTCAGCGATGAACCGGTACCCGGATTCTGGATCATCCCTATGAATATCAACAGCGGCGTTGATCAAATGGGCATCATCCCAATCACGCTGCGACACCGGATCGTTCAGCCATTTGTAGTAGGCCTGCGACGAGAACTTCAGGACCCGGCACGCCACCGCGACCGGCACCCGCACCGGGGCGCCGGCCGCGGCAAGATCACGGACGAGCGGGTACATCATTTTGGGAGCAGCCCCCGCGACAGATACCCCGCAGCTTGACGCAGGACATAATTCTCCTACTCCAACTGGGCGATCTTGCGGCGCATCGCCCGCACATCGGCCACATCCTGGCCATCACCAGCGGCAGTCGCCTGCTGCTGATCATCAGCGGCCAGCCACCGCTGCACACACGAGGACGAGACCCCGAAACTGGGCTGCCACCTCCGCGATCGAGCCCGTCCGGTTACGGGCAGCCGCGATCACATCGGCACGGAACTCATCAGAAAACGCCTTCGGCATGACAACCATCCTTCACAGTTGCCAGCACCCCATCAACCACTACCTGGGCAGACGGGATTATAAGGATTTCGGTGTAAGTGGCTTAACACGCTGACCTGATGGGTTGGCGGGGAAGGTCACCGATGACCGAGATGATGGGTGCCGTGG
>NZ_AQYG01000008.1 GCF_000380485.1 Jongsikchunia kroppenstedtii DSM 45133
CCCCCGCCAGCAGCCGGCTGCCGCGCTTGATGGTCTCGGTGAGCTGCGGGGTGAGCGACCCGACGATCGTGTTGCCCGCTTGGCTGATCAAGGTCGTGACGGTGTAGTCACCGACGCCGGTCTTCAAATCGATCACCTGTCCCGCCGCGACTGGCAGCCCCTCGCCCGGAACCAGTTCCATCGCGGTGGAACTGAAGAAGTTCGACGAGACGAATCGAGTCTGCAAAGGCTGACGCAGCTCGGCGAACCGGGCGCGATCGACCCGCATCCGCACGCGGACGTCGCCAGCCGAATCCTGTTGCACATCAGTCACTTTGCCGACGACCAACCCGCGCATCCGGACCTGGGTCTGCGTGTTCAAAGCGTCGCCGGCCGAGGTGGTGATCACCGTGAAGTCCTCCTGCCCCGACGGTGGACGATTGACGTACCAGAGGTAGCCGGCGACCACGGCAGCGATCACCAGCAGCACCAACAAGCCGCGCCGCCGCAACGCCCCCGCGGACGGCCCGCGGCCGCTGTGATCGATCGGTGCCGGCATCGCGCTACCCCGAGAACGAAATCGAGGTCGTGGATGCGATTCCCCACATCCCGAGCGTGAGAACCATGTCGAGTACCACGATCAGCACCAGACTCGCCCGGATGGCACGACCGGCGGCGACACCGACGCCCTCCGGACCGCCGGTGGCGTAGAAGCCGTAGTAGCTGTGTGCGATGGTCACTGCGATGACGAACACCACCACCTTGATCAGCGAGTAGACGATGTCGCGCCCGTTGATGAACAGATCGAAGTAGTGCGTATACGAGCCGCCCGGCTGCCCGAAAATCGTTGTGAGACCGAATTTCGCACTCCAGAAGCACAGGGCCAGCGATAGCACATAGATCGGCAGGATCGCGGCCATGCCCGCGATCAACCTGGTCGACACGACGTACGGGATCGGCCGGATGCCCTGGGCCTCCAGCGCATCGATCTCTTCGGCGATGCGCATCGACCCCACCTCGGCGGTGATCCGGCAGCCGGCCTGGATGGCGAACCCGACGGCCGCCATGATCGGCCCGAGTTCACGGGTGACGGTCACGGCGGTCAGCATGCCGGCGAGCGGACCCGCGCCCAGCGTGCCGAGCAGGTTGTAGCCGAAGATCGCGATCATCGCCCCGATCGACAGTCCGAGCACCACCATGACCGCGGCCACGCCGCCGCCGACGATGACCGCCCCGCTCCCCCAGGTCAATTCGGTGAACTTGCTGGCGACCTCCTTGCGGTACTGACGCATCGCATGACCCATGCCGGCGAACGCATCAACGGCGAACTGAAACTGGTGGCCGGGCAGCTCGGTGACGCCGCCGAGCTTCGACCACATGCGCGCAATCGTGTTGAGGCCATGCGGCCGATACGACGAGGCGACCATCAGAACACCGTCGGCGGGAAGAACATGAACTGCAGCTGGGTGATGAAGACATTGACCACCATGCAGCTCAGCACGCCGATGACGACCGACGCATTCACCCCGGTCGCCACTCCCCGGGGCCCACCCGCGACGTTGAGTCCCCGCTCGGATGCGACCACCGCCACGATGAATCCGAACAGGGCGGCCTTCGCACAACCGAAGAAGATGTCGGTGACCGTCGCGAACATGCCGAACGACAACCAGTACGAGCCGACCGCGATGCCCTGCCAGACGACGGCGACCAGGAAGCTCGCCAGCACGGTGACGAACGTGATGATGATCGACAGCATCGGCGCCACGAACGTCATCGCGATCACGCGCGGCACGACCAGCCGCTGATGCGGGTCGATTCCCATCGTGCGCATCGCGTCCGTCTCCTCCCGGATGGTGCGGGCGCCGAGATCGGATGCCACCGCGGATGCCCCCGCACCGCCGATGAGGAGCGCCGCCACCAGTGGCGCCGCCTGCTGCATCACCCCGGCGCCCGCCGCGCCGGACATCGACTGCGCACCGAGCTGACTGGTGATGTTGCCGACCTGAACGGCCATGATGACCCCGATCGGAATCGATAGCAGCAACGCCGGCAGCGCGGTGACAGACAGATAGAACCACGCCTGTATCACCAAGTCGCGGAAGGGAAGTCGAAGTCGCGCGGTATCGGTGAACGCCAGCACGACGACGCGCCCGCCCAGCCGCACCGTTCGACCGAACGTCTGCAGCGGTGCAACCGGCCAACTACTGCCGCCCGCCCACTGACCGGCGGCGCCGATCGCCGCAGTGGTTCGTGTGGTCGGGGGCGCCGTCATCGGATGCCCGCACTTGTGTACTGAGAGCTCATATGCCACTCCAACCGACCGAACCATCGCTCGGTATGAAGCATAACAGTTCGGCCGTCTCTATGTGTCAAGACGGAGATATCTAGGGCGTGTCTCCTAATGATTGGGTGATCGGTCGCTGATGATCGGTGGATGAGTTCTAGGTGTGAGTCGCTCAGTGATGCGCAGTGGGAGC
>NZ_AQYG01000009.1 GCF_000380485.1 Jongsikchunia kroppenstedtii DSM 45133
CGGTGAGCACGCGGCAGATCGGGTAGACCCCGAACACGTGTCGATAATCGTCGACGTACTCGACGAGTATCGAAGTCGGCGGTCGACCTCCGCCGCCGCGAAAAACGCTGACGCAGTCTTCAAAATCTCTTTGGCCCTTCGCAATTCAGCATTCTCCTTACGGAGGGCTTTGAGCTCAGCCGAGACGTCCGAGCTCGCTGCCGCACTGCTCGGATGTCGAGAAGAGCGCCGACGTGTTTACAGGCAGGCGCCGAGCTTGGACTCGCCGTCGTACTCGTTCAGCCGATCGTGATACATCCGCACGGCCCGCTCACGGGTCTCCTGATCGAACTTGCGTGGTGCCGCCATGATCGCATTCTCCTGGTGCGTTCACGGTCTCCACCAGATCCAGGACGGTTCCCTCGCGCTCCTCGCGCACCGCCTCCGCCCAAAGCCACCCCGAGCAGATCAGCCACCTCGGTCAGCCAGTGTCGATAACTCATTGCCCAACATGTACTCGTAGCAACATCGGCGCTACGTTACTGTTAGTATTTGGTACTCGCGGTACGTGAAAGGGGAATGTGTGACGCCGTCGATTCGCGCGTTGGTCAACGCGCTTGCTGTGATCGCTGCGACCGCAGCATGTCCGTTTGTGCTATCCGGCTGTAGTGCAGACGATCTGCAGGGCGGCAAGGTCGTCTACAGCTCGTACCCGCCGGTGAGCATGTTGCCGTCCCCGCCGCCCGGCAGTCCGGTCCTGCCGTCGGCATTCCCGCGCGATGTTCCGGTAGTAAAGGGGTTGTACGCGAAGCGGACAGGCCCCGGGGGCACGCAGATACTCACCGTCACCGGTGTCACCTCGGATGCGCTGGCCGATGCGCGGAAGCTGTTCGCCGCGGCGGGCTTTCAGCCGCAGACATTCGTCGGGCAGGAGGCATTCCTCGGATCGGCCCATCTCGTGCTACTCAGCAGTGAGGATCTGCCCGGCTCCTTCTCCATCACCTACACGGTCACGCCCATGACGATGCCGGGGATCGGCTCGATCCCGACGACCATCCCGAAGCTCTTCTGACTATGGCGCATCAGTACAGTTCGAAATTTGAGCGCGTCGGCCGATTCATCGGCAGGCATGCCATCGCGGTGATCCTCGCGTGGGTCGTCGTTGGCATTGCAGTCAATGCGGCTTGGCCACAACTTGAAAGGGTCGCTAACGAGCATTCGGTGAGCCCGCTACCGTCGCCATCGGTGAGTCCGTCGCTGAAGGCGATGAAGACTATGTCAGCGGCCTTCGGGCAGAAGAATGCGGATAACGCCGTGGTGATCGCGATGGCCAGCGACGACGGTTTCGATCGCGAGGCGCAGTCGCTCTACAGTGCTCTGGTCGGGCGGCTTCGGGACGACCAGCAGAACGTCGCGTACGTACAGGACATACTTTCGAATCCTGACGTGAGAAACAATCCTATCGCGCGCGATCAAGTCATGAGCTCCGATGGCAAGGCGTGGTTGCTGACAGCGACTCTGCAGGGCGGTATAGGCTCGCCTACCGCAGCGCGGGCAAGTCGGCAGGTAAACAATTTGGTCGAGCAGACGTTCAGGGGAACGCCTGTGGTCGCTAAGGTGACTGGTGCTAGCTCAACTGTTACCGATATGGCCGCCATTGGGGCTAGTGACCTTATCAAGATCGGAATCATTACGGTGATCGTGATCGCGATCATCCTGCTGATTGTTTTTAGAGTATCTACGACCGCCCTATTGCCCGTACTCGTAATGGGGATGAGTGTACTAGTGGCACGCGGCGTAGTCGCCGGGCTGGCCGACGCGGGCGTGATCCCGATCTCGTCGATCTCGGGTGCGTTGATGATGGCGGTCTTGATGGGCGCCAGCGTCAACTACACGGTCTTCCTGATCAGCCGCTATCACGAGAACATCCGGCGCGGTGAGGACCCCGCCGAAGCGCTGGCGCACGCGTGCGGGTCGATGACCCGGGTGATTCTGGCGACCGCCGCGACGGTCGCGATCGCGAATCTGGCCCAGCTGACCGCGAAGCTGAAGTTCCTCGCCGCGTCGGGGCCCTGCGTCGCCATCGCGATCGTCGTCGGCTTCCTCGTTGTTACTACGCTATTGCCGGCGATACTGAGCGTCGCGGCGCGATTCGGCCTGTGTATGCCGGGGCACGACCGCGCCGGTCCCTATTGGCATCGTATGGGCGTGCTGGTGGTGCGGCATCCGGCCCGGGTGTTCGCCTTCAGCCTGGTGCTGCTGGTGGCGCTGGCGACGGGAACATTCTTCCTCAAGCCGTCCTACGACATGCAAGATCAGCTGCCGGCAAAGGCGCCGTCGAATGCCGCGATTTCTTTGCTCAACAAGCATTTTCCGGGCAATCGGATGATGCCGCAGTTCGTCCTCGTACAGTCGAAGACCGACCTGCGCACGCCGCAGGGGCTGGCCGACCTCGATCAGATGGCCGGTCGCATCGCGCAGCTGCCCGGGGTCGACAAGGTCGTCGGCATCACCCG
>NZ_AQYG01000010.1 GCF_000380485.1 Jongsikchunia kroppenstedtii DSM 45133
GCTCCCACTGCGCATCACTGAGCGACTCACACCTAGAACTCATCCACCGATCATCAGCGACCGATCACCCAATCATTAGGAGACACGCCCTAGCACGGCGAGCGCAAGAGTTTGGCGACGAATCGAAGCGAAAGTCTGGCATCCGCCACGGCCGTGTGCTAATACTAGCAACTGTCGGTATCCGGTACTGTTGGTGTTGGGGAGGTGTTGCTGACGGAGTTCGATCCGGGCGTGGTGTACGCCCCGTGGCTCCAAACGGCGAAAATCTGTGAATTGTGCGGTGAAAGCGCATTCAAGTGCCCGCGCGAAACATGGTCTGCGCGGGCGGCTCGATCAGAAATGAAATTTCACGGCTAAACTGTCCTTATTGCGACAAACAATGGAGTAAATGTGTTTAAAGAACGCTCACTGAGAACCTCGCAACTGATGGAGTACCCAAAGGTGCGAAGGATTCTGTTTCCATTCGGTGAACCGGAGCCTATTGCCAAATACTTCGCGGATGACAATATGGTGCTGAGTCACACGCTATCGATACTATCGGGAAGCTTTCCGCCCGGAGAAGATTCATTCATCCGTTCGGTGCGTAGATTCTCGGACGAGATCAACGACCCGAAACTGAAGAAGCGCATATCCGGATTCATTGGCCAAGAGGCAGTTCATGGCCAACAGCACGATTCGTTGAATGAGAATTTGAAACAATTTCGATACCCTTTTGTCTACATCTTCGATATTCGCGGAAAGGCACGCGAGAGAGCAGTCATACGTATAGAACGGTTGGTTCCGCGTAAAGCGCATCTCGCGGGGACTGCTGCTGCAGAACACTACACGGCTACCCTCGCGAGGCGGATGCTAAGCAGTCCCGACGTCCAGGAATTGATGCTGAAGCACGCAGATCCACAGGTCGCGAATCTGCTACATTGGCACGCATTCGAAGAGCTTGAACATAAATCGGTGGCATTCGATGTGTATCGAACTGTCGGAGGAGCTGAGTGGCTCCGAATTGGCGTCATGTTCCTTCTCTTCACATCGGCAATCCCAATGGCGGCTGCAGCATTGCTTATTTCACTCGCGGCGGATCCGCAAGCGTGGCGTCCATTGCGGCTAATTCGTGAAGCGCGCAAAACATTCAAGATATTCCTGGGCGATGGGACGATCCTTGAGTTGGCGCAGTACATGCGGCCAGGTTTTCATCCAGATGATATTGACACCACGGGGTTGCTTGAGGAGTGGAAAATTGAATTGTTCGGCAACAAGGGCGATCTGGCTCAATATGTAAAGTAGGAGATTGATTTGGTCAGCGCGAGTGCAACGCGCTTGTAGGTGCGTGGTGGGCAAACTGAAATCTTCCCGAACGTGAAATCGCTATTGTCGTTGTCGATAGTCGGTGGGTGAAATCCGGCGAGGCCCTTCATTCGATTACCTGTCTGTAGTTTCGCGGTTGATGTCCCGTTGTCATCTGCAGCGTTCTTGCAGGTACTGCAGTCCCAGATCACGTAGTTGACGCGGGCGTTGACGTTCCCCACGATCGGCTGCTGCTATGGGCGGGAATCGTAGTGCAGGATCGCGATGAAAGACTGCCCTACGAAAGGAGTGCTTGCCATGTTGCTGCAACGCCATGCAGCCGATCGTGACTCCAGGGGCAACGATGGTGAGCATCCGTACCGCCGACTTTCCGGCGGTGAAAGCGCCGGGAAGATTCCACTTCGACCACGCGACCTTCTTGGCTATGTTCCAGGGTGGTCGGGTCGACAACATGCCAAGAGGACTTCAACGACGATTGCAACTCATTGCCGTCGGCATTCCTCGCTGGGTGACAAGGCTCCGGCTGAGAACGGCGTAGGTGTTGACGACAGCGTGAATAGTGTCGCGTCTGAATTCTTGGCAAGGCTGTTAAGCCAGTCTGGAGAAGAATCTGAGCTATGGGGCGGCGAGAGCACCATAGTTACCGGCGGAGCAGAAGACGCGGATTGCGCCCAGCGTGCGGGCGGGGAAGGTGTCGGTCATTGAGGCTCTGGGCGCGACACGTTCGCGAGCAATCGGTCGGCCGGTGGAGGGTCGATTTTCTGGAAACCGGTAATGACAGCGCTGGCTTGCCGGCGAATCGGGCCCATCAATGCGTGAGCAGCAGCTTGAGGCAGAGGCTGTTGATCTGAGGCAGGCCCTGGGGGGAGCGGCGGTCGAGGTCCGGGTGTGCAGGAAGTCTGCCGACCGCTGTCGAGGGCGTTTCCGACCGAACCGGTGACCTTGGACCCCTCGATTCTTTGGCGAAGGCGATCGATGTGTACTGACCGCCAGCATCACTGTGATGAACCAAACCCGTTGCCGCAAATGAGAACGAGCCTCTACGCCGCAGGAGCAACGCTTGCTCGATGCGCTGGTCACCAGCGCTGTGTGCTTGGTGCTCATCACCCGCCAGCCGCGGATCTTGAATCGCCCCGGGATGTCGGAGACTGCCTCAAACGGTCAGCTCAGCGGTTTGCTGGGCTGTCTGTTGAGCGTAGTACGCAGCTTCGAGTTCG
>NZ_AQYG01000011.1 GCF_000380485.1 Jongsikchunia kroppenstedtii DSM 45133
GCGATGATTGGGTTCGGTAGTGGCGCAGGTGTTTTCGGTTCGCTTGCGCACGGTTGTGGCGTGTGCGGCTGGCCGGCGGGAGAAGTGGGTCAGCGTGGTTGGTCGGTGGCGACGGGCGCCCGGTGGCGATGCGCGGCCAGAAAGTCATCGACGATGCACGCCAGGTCGGTGGCGGTCAGCACGCGGATGCCCGACAGTTTCGCGAAGATGAGGGGTCCCACCAGTTGGGTGATCGCGACGGTCACATTGAAGTCATCGAGCTCGTCGCGGATGGCGGTACTGGTCAGTAGACGATCGAAGGGCTCGCGGTATTGGGCGACCACGCGTTCGCGCAGCGGCGCCAGTCGGTTCTGTTTCGGGCCGGGTTCTTCCGGGTTCATCGCCAGCCAGGCCAGGGTGGTCAGCTGCAGGGGGGCTTGCTCGATCATGTCGGCCTGGCTGGTCAGCAACGCCAGCATGCGCTCGCGTGTCTCGCCGGCGGCTGGCGGCTCGGAGACCTGCGGCAGCAGCCGGTCGAACGCGGCGGCCAGCAGGTCGGTCGTGCTTTCGAAATGCCGGTACAGGGTGGTGCGGGCGACCCGCGACACTTTCGTGACGGCGTCGACGGTGACCGCTTCGATTCCGCCCGCCGCCAACAGGGAGGATGCTGCATCGAGCAGCCGCGCCCGGGACCGGATCCGGCGCGGGTCGGTCCCGGCATCGTCAGTATCGGTACTCATCGCCCCCGCATTCATCAAGTCCACATCCTCGCCATGTGGTAATGCTACCGTCGAT
Organism: Jongsikchunia kroppenstedtii DSM 45133; assembly: GCF_000380485.1. GTDB lineage: Bacteria > Actinomycetota > Actinomycetes > Mycobacteriales > Mycobacteriaceae > Jongsikchunia > Jongsikchunia kroppenstedtii. Next base: position 775 of record NZ_AQYG01000011.1, read on the forward strand.
AGCGGACAGCTACCGTCAGTACCGAAAATGGGAAGTCGTGCTGGAGATCCCGGTGGTGGTGATAGTGGCTGGTCATGGTTGACGGTATCGAGTGGTTTGACAGGACACATCGTATGCAGGTGTTCACGACGGTCGGGGCAATGTTGTCGGCGTATGGTGCCCGCCATGGCGTCGGGGATGCCGAGTTGTCTCGGCGCACCGGGATCAGTCGGCAAAGTCTGTATTTGTGGCGGACCAAGGGGCTGCGGGCTGTTCCGCCGCCCGAATTGGTCGGCGCCCTGGCGCGTGTGATGGCTGTTCCGTATCGCGAGGTCCTCAACGCGGCCCTGGCCGAGACCGGATACTGCGAGAGCACGGTGCCCGACGTCACGGTCTACAACCTTGTCGTGGCGCAGATTTCGACGTCCGCGATCGTGACGAACACCCTGCACCAGGGGTGGGGCGAGGTCGAGGCCGCGGTGCTCGAACGGTTCTGGGATCACACCGATCACACTCGTAGTGCCGCGCAGATGCTGATGACTCAGCTGCACAACGCCCATCACGCCGTTGAGGATGCCGGGGTGTACGTGGGGGGTGATTTTCCGCCGCTGTCATTCCGGGTCCAGCGGTGGGACCTGTCGGTCGCCGCCCCATCATGCGCCCATCAGTCCGGGACTTCCGGTCAGGTGGGTGAAGCGCACGCCGACGATCATGTGTCCCAAGCTATTTGGCCAGACCATGATCGGATCGGCGAGCAAGCCGCCCCGGCGCGCTCGTTGTCGCGGGGTGGTTAGCAGTCCCAGACCGCTCCACGCACGAGAAGAACATCGCAGGGAGCTTTACGTGCCAACGCTGTGGCCGCCGTGTCGACCACCTTGTGCTCGACACGGCTGATCCAGGACCGCAGCACCGGCTGGCCAACGACGAGGAGGTCGGCGTGATACACCGCCGCCAGATCGAGCAGCGACTCGAGGGAGCGTTCGGGTACTGCGCAGCAGTCCACGTCCGCGACCCCGCGGACGCGAGCGTGGTCGAGGGCCGCCAGCGGCACCGCACTACCAGCGCCGCACCTGCTGTCATGAACGATGAGCAGCCGCGCGCCGAACGTACACGCCAGATCGGCGGCACGGTCGACGACCTGGCATCCGCTGTCGGTGTGGGCGATTACCGTGCGACCGGGATATGTATCGGCGCACGGGACCTGCTCACGTGGATGCCGGGCAGCCGGTGGCCGGCGCGGACGGACGTGGATGGTCATGGCAGCCCTCCCGACTGGCAGAAACGCTAACGTCGTTATCGTTTCTTTGTTGGGGGTACGCCCGCCGCGGCATCTGCACCAGAGATCCGGGCCGCGGGGCACAATGCAGGGGTGGCCCCTGTCCCGCGCACTCGCGGCGAGCACCCCGACGGTCAGGACGACCCGCGCCGGGTGCGTTCGCGTGAACGGCTGCTGGACGCGGCCACACGCCTATTGGCCACCGGTGGGATCCACGCCGTCACCGTGGAGGCGGTGACCACCGCCTCCAAAGTGGCCGCGACCACGCTGTATCGCAACTTCGGCAACAGCACCGGGCTGCTGGTCGCCGCATTCGAACGGCTGCGGTCCAGATCGGTGTCCGACTGCAGGTTCCGGCGTCCACGGTGTACGCGCGGTGCCGGTGCGCTGCAACATCAACCGCCTGTCCCATATCGATCGGGTCAGTGGTGAAACAATCCGCCGCTACGAAATACGACTGGCCCGGAGCCTTGATTCATGTCGATGTGACCAAGCTCGGCCCAGACTTCTCACAATGAGGTTTGTGGGCGAGCATCTTCACGCGAGTCAAGGACACCACCCCGGGGGCGCTCAGCGTTGAGTTGAACCGTCGCGGGGTTTCCGGAGACTCTGATTGTTGGGAAGGTTGGAGTCATGTCAGGGAACATCACGAAGCGGTACCCGGCTGAGTTGA
>NZ_AQYG01000012.1 GCF_000380485.1 Jongsikchunia kroppenstedtii DSM 45133
GTGGGCGGCCTCCTGCTTTCGATGCAGTCCTTTACAAGGGCCGCAACGTTATTGAGCGTTCCTTCAACGACACCAAGCAGTGGCGCGCCCTGGCCACCCGCTACGACAAACTCGCCATCACCTACCGAGCCGCCGTGGTCCTACAGGCATGCCTCCGCTGGACACGCCTATTAGGAGACACGCCCTAGCTGTTACGGCGACTAGCCGGGAGGTTCGGCGAGCCCCTTGAGATTCAGCAGTTGCCGCCGGGCCATCACCAGGTCGCCGACCGAGAGCAGCGATGCCAGTGGCCCGGACCGCGGCAGCAGGATCTTCAGCAGCAGCCGGGTGCTCTCGCCCTGCGGCACCAGCACATACGACATCAGGCAGCCCATGATCTCCGCGGTGAGTTGATGCCCGGGTTCGACGGTCAGGACGCGGCCGACCGGTCCGAACGCGGCGGTCGAAAAGTTGTCTCCGGGTAGAGGATCGCGCAGCGACCGGATCGTTCGCGGGGACCGGCGGCCGCGGTTGTCGAGCCAGTCGTACGAATACGGTGCGAGCCGAATCTGCCTGATCCACGGCCACACTCGTTCCGGGGGCGCGCCGACGGTGACGCCGCGCCAGAGTGCGCCGGCGGCGTGGTCCCACACGTCGTCGCACGGATAGTGCCGGCGCACATCGGCATCCGTGACACCCCAGCGGTCGGCGATCATGTGCGTGCCGCCCGATCCGTTGTTGTGCGGTGCCGAAGGCGGGTCTGGGTGTCCCGAAACTCTGGGGACAGCAGACAGTCGGCCTGTGCACGGACCGCCAGCCGCAAGTGGTCGTCGTCCGTACTGGAATTGTTGAGACAACTCCGCGCCGCCGTGATGGCGGTGGCAGACTTCCCGGCGATTTGGATCGCGAGATCCAATGCGCTGTCCATCAATTCGGCGGCCGGAACGACGCGGGTCGCCAGCCCCACCTGCTCTGCCGACCATGCACCGACCACGGTGCTCAGCAGGATGAGTTGTCGTGCGCGGGCCTCGCCGATGAGTCGCGGCAGGCGGTAGGTGGCGCCCATGTCGGGGACCAGGCCGTATTCCATTTCCGGCAGACCGAATACGGCGTCGTCGGCCAGGATGCGGAAATCGCAGGCGAGGGCGAGCTGCATGCCCGCACCGAAGGCGTGGCCGCGCACGGCCGCGATCGACGGGAAGGGCAGTCGTGGAATCCATTCGAACATCGATGCGAGCTGCCAGCCGTCGTCGAGCATGGCGTTCGGCGTCGATCGTTGCGCGAAGTCGGCGATCGCCCCGGTGGTGAACTCCGACAAGTCGACTCCGGCGCAGAACGTCGGTCCGTCGCCGGCCACCACGAGACATCTGATCGAGTGGTCACTGGACAGTTGGTCGCTGATCCGGTGGACCCGCGCACGCATCGATTCATCGATCGCATTCCGGGCCGCGGGACGTGCCAGCGTCATGATTGCGACATCATCACGCCGCTCGTATCGCACCGATCCCGAATCCATTGCGCTACTCCGTTTTTCCCTGGGCGAGCAGAAAGTCGGTGACGATGCCCGGGACATCGACGGCGACGGTGCGGCCGAGGATGCGCGGGCCGCGGTAGCCCAGAGCCGGATAGTGATGGCCGCCGCCGGTGATCGACAGCAGTCCCACCGGGTGGCGCCCGGACCAGCGGTACAGCCGGCCGGATTCGTCGGGGGCGGTCTCGAGCGTCGTGACCTCGGGATCCCCGGGCATGCCGTTCCGTTCCGCGAACCATGCCGCGCCGTCGACGGCCGACCGCACGGGGCCGCGGTCGGCGAACCCGTAGAGCCGATCGTGGCCGCCGCCGTACGGATTCTTCGGATCGTCGGTGCCTGCGACAAAGAACGCGGGCACCGCAACGCCGCGGTCCGCGCAGCCGATGTTGTCGACCGTCGGCGGATTGGCGGCGACCGGCGCGATGGCCGTGACCAGATCGGGCGCCTCCAGGGCCAGCCGAGTCGCCATCTGGCCGCCGCTGCTGTACCCGGTCGCCAGCACGCGAAGCGTGCGGGCGGGGTCGATGTCCTCGACCAGCGCGCGGATGAACGCGATGTCATCGACGTGCAGACGTTTGGCGGCGAATGCTGATTGCCGCCGGCATTCGTTCCAGTTGTGCCGGAAGCCGTCCGGGTAGATCACCGAGAATCCGTGCTCGTCCGCCAGCTGATCGAATCGGTGGCCGGTCGCCCGACGGATCTGGGCACCGTTCTGCCCCGACCCATGCAGGACGAGCAGGATTGCGCTCGCTGCCGGGGCAGTGGTCGGCGGTCGATACCACTGTGTCCGCCGGGTGCGGCCGTCGATCGTGCGGCTGCCTTTGGACCACCGCCCGTGCAGATCCGGCGGTGGCGGATACGACGCGGTGAGGCCATACGCGGCAAGATATCCCGCCGAGATGGTGGTCGCGCCGGCCAGCAGCGGGATAGCCGCCCGATTCATCGCGATATGCCTCCTTGGCCGTCGGTGACTAGGGCGTGTCTCCTAATAGGCGTGTCCAGCGGAGGCATGCCTGTAGGACCACGGCGGCTCGGTAGGTGATGGCGAGTTTGTCGTAGCGGGTGGCCAGGGCGCGCCACTGCTTGGTGTCGTTGAAGGAACGCTCAATAACGTTGCGGCCCTTGTAAAGGACTGCATCGAAAGCAGGAGGCCGCCCACCGGTGGAGCCTTTGCGTTTGCGGGCGTCGGTCTCGGTGCTCTTCTGCGGGATAACGGTCTTGATGCCGCGGCCAGCGAGCATCCGCCGGTTCACCCCGTTGGTGTAGGCCCGATCGGCGATCACCGCGTCCGGGCGGGTA
>NZ_AQYG01000013.1 GCF_000380485.1 Jongsikchunia kroppenstedtii DSM 45133
GCGCCTTCAACTCAGCCGGGTACCGCTTCGTGATGTTCCCTGACATGACTCCAACCTTCCCAACAATCAGAGTCTCCGGAAACCCCGCGACGGTTTACTCGTAGGTACAGGTCTGATGTGTCTAGCGGGGCCGTTTTTGTGGCCACCAGTTGGTGTCTCGCAGTGTTGTTGCGATGGCGGGTACGACGATGGTGCGTACGATGAAGGTGTCTATGAGGAGGCCGACGCCGATGATGAGGCCGGCTTGGGTCATGATTCCGATGGAGCCGGTCATGAGTCCGAACATGCTGGCGGCGAAGATGAGTCCGGCGGAGGTGATGACCGATCCGGTGTTGGTGACTGTGCGTAGGACGCCGACGCGGATGTTGTGGGTGGACTCTTCGCGGAGTCGGGAGACGAGGAGCATGTTGTAGTCGGCGCCGACGGCGACGAGCACGATGAACGCCAGGATGGGCACGGGCCATGCGATGTCTTGGTGCAGCAGGTGTTGAAAGATGAGGACGCCGAATCCGAGTGCTGCGGTGTAGTTCAGTACGACTGTGGCCAGCAGGTAGAGCGGTGCGATCAGTGCTTTGAGTAGCGCGATGAGGATGAGGCCGACGATCAGCAGGGTGGCGATGACGAGCAGCTGGAAGTCGTCGCCGAGGAGGCGTTGGAGGTCGGAGTTGATGGCTGGGAATCCGGCGACGGCGATGGTGGCGTCGGACAGGGTGGTGTTCGGGCGGGCGCTGTTGGCGACGGCGGTGAGGTTGGTCGCTAGTTTCATCGCCGCGGAGCTGTAGGGGTCGTATTTCGTTTGGATGGCGTAGCGGATGGTGTGGCCGTCGGGGGAGACGAATTGTCTTGCGAGGTCGTTGAATTGGTGGTCGGAGAACGCGGTCGCGGGTAGGTAGAAGCCGGTGGCGGCGTCTGATCCGGTGGTCGCGCGTGCTGATTGTTGGAGTTGGGTGGCGACTTGGGCCATCCCGGCGAGGGTTTGCAGGTTGCTGTCGACGAGGGCGTGCACGCCGGCGGAGATGGCGTGGGCGCCGGCGGCGAGTTGACCGATACCGGTTTGGAGTTGGTTGAGTTTGGCTGGTAGGTCTTGGCCGGCGACGTTGCCGAGGCTGTTGAGCAGTGCTGTGGTGGTGGTTTGCAGTTGCTGGGGTGATGCGGCGGGCTGGTTGGTGTTGATGGTGTTGAGCAGGGTCGAGAGCTGGGTGAAGAAGCCGTCGCGATGTAGTGCGGTGAGTGTGTTCGCTTGGTCGCGCAGGGCGATGCAGGTGGGTAGTTGTGTGCACCAGGGGGCGGTGTTCAGGGTGGCCAGCAGTGGGGTGGTGGCCGCGAGTGCGGAGTCTGCTTGTTGCGCGATCGGTGGTGTTTGGTGGGCGAGTTGGTCGAGTTGCGGGCGTAGCTGTGCGAGCTGTTGAAGGATGGGCTGGTAGGGGCGGAGCATGTTTCCGGCGTCGGCGGCCTGGCGGAGCAGGCCGGTGAGTGGGGCGAGGTTGTTGGTGACTTCGGTGTGGAGCAGGTCGAGGCCGTTGGCGAGTTGGTCGGTGCCGGCGGCGAGTTGGTTCAGGTCGGTTTTGTGGGCTTGTCCGTCGTTGACGGCGCCGGCGAGGCGATCGCCGATCTGGCCGTTTTGCCAGGACAGTTGGGCTTGATCGAGTCGGTTGCCGGTGGGGCGGGTGATGCCGACTACTTTGCTCACGCCGGGTAGTTGGGCGATACGCCCGGCCATTTGGTCCAGGTCTGCGAGGCCTTTGGCGGTGCGGAGGTCAGTCGGTGAGCTGACGACCAGGAACTCGGTGATGATCACATCTTTCGGGAAGTGCTGGTCGAGCAGGGTGTAGCCCTCGTTGCTGTCGGTGGTGGATGGTTGCCCGGTGCGGTCGTCGTAGGTGACGTGCAGGGTGAGGCCGATCAGGCTGAGCGCAACGAGGCCGACCAGGCCGGTGATGAGCAGTGGTGCGGGGTGGCGGACTACTTGTACCCCGATCCGGCTCCAGTAGCGGCGGGTGAGATCGCGACGCGGTCCGCCCATGCCGAAACGAGCGGCGACTGCCAGGACTGGCGGTAGGAGTGTGACGGTGGCTGCGAAGCCGACGAAGATGGCGATGGCGCAGGCGGGTCCGAGCGTCGCGAACACGCTCAACTTGGCGAAGATCATTGCTGAAAAGGCCAGTGCGACAGTGGCTGCGGACGCGGCGATGACCCTGCCGATGGTGGCGGTGGCGCCGATGAGGGCGTCGCTGGTGGATTGTCGGCGGCGGATGTTTTCGTGGTAGCGGCTGATCAGGAATACCGAGTAGTCCACGCCGGCGCCTAGCAGGATCACGGTGGTGAAGGCCACGGTGAACTGCGAGACGGGCATGCCGAGTGTTCCGGCGGCCGAGAGCACCCCGCGTGCCACGCCGACGCTGAGTCCGATGACTAGCAGGGGCAGTATCGCGGTGACCACTGAGCGGTATACCAGCAGCAGGATCACCGCGATGAGCGCGACGGTGGCTGCTGTGATCACCACCAGATCGCTTTCGGCGGCAGTGATTTGGTCGGCGAAGGTGGCCGGGGGGCCGGTGACCTTCACGATGGTTCCGCTGCCGGTGAATGCCTTGTTGGCGATCGATCGGACGTGTTCGACCGCGGTCGCGGCGTCGGGGCCGCCGAAGGTGCCGCTGACGGCCACGGGTAGGTACCAGGCCTGTTTGTCGCTGCTCACTGCCTGCTGGGCGGTGATCGGATCGGCGAGCAGGTCGTGCACCGATTGCACGTCTTTCGTATTGGCGCGCAGCTGCTGCACCAGTGCGTTGTATTGGGCGCGGGTCTGGTCGGTCAGTCCGGCGTGGT
>NZ_AQYG01000014.1 GCF_000380485.1 Jongsikchunia kroppenstedtii DSM 45133
TTCATCATCAGCCATGATCTTTGCTCCTAGACTTTGTGCCAGCAGCCGTCGATCCACTGCTCGGCGCGGTATCGAAGGGGATGAGTGGTCTGCGCTGACCGCGCTGCAGCATCGAATTCCCATCTTGTGCCGTCTTGTCCGACACCAATCGTGCGGATCCTGTTGAGCCAGTCGGTGTTTTCGGGCGCATACAGGTGCATCTGGGTGCCGCCGTAGCCGTCGGGAACATCCCTGAGGCCGGAGCCGGCACACGGTAGGCCGCCCAGTCCGTATTGACTCCGATGCGCCGGGCTAGCACCGAGACGGGCGCAGGATCGGCGCCTTGCCGGTTATACGAGAAGTAGGCAGTCCACTCTAGATTGCTGGTCGCGCAGAACGGGGCACGTTCTTCTCCGGGCATCGACAGTGGTTCGAGGCGCTCGATGTTCGCTGCCCGCGGCCCCTCGAGATGCTGGGCACGATTCGTTCCGGGATGCAGCGATTCGCCCCACTGCACCATTGTCGTGGCAGTGGTGGTCAGGTCGGCGTTGATGAACCCGACCCGCGAAGTAGTCGGTCGCCATTGATCCCACACCGACTGATCTGGGCTGGTGGTCATTTCGCTTTGGTCTCGTTCGTTGATCGGGAACTTATGGCTACTGGCTGGTAGGGATGAGGTTGGTCAGCAGTGGTAGCAGGTAGGTGGAGGTGGTGCGGCCGGCCACCGCGGCCACATCCCGGTGGCCGGTGCGGCAAGGGGCCGGATGACGATGATGGGGATGTCGTCGAGTCCCCAACGGACCGGGCACGGTCCAGAGCAGCACCAAACCGTTGGGGTCGTTGGCCTGCAAGGGGCTCAGGTGGGGGGCCGCGGTTGCTGCTGGGCAGATCGAATTTCGGTTAGTGAAGACTGAAAGCATCGAGGACCCGAACGACCACGACTGGCGACTGATCACTCACCAACCTATGTAATCTGTGTGCAGCCCACATGCTCTGTTCGGGGTAGGACCACCCCAAACCCAACGGCACCCACTTTTCCTCTTGAACGTAAGCCTGATATCGCTGGAACCCGATAGGTTCGCCATAACCATGTTCGGGGTGGAAATTCAGCGCCGATTCGGGCCAGCGGTAGCCTCGCGGGCCTGCGGGCCATTTCCACTCGCGTGCCTGGCCGCCGTCTTCAGGCAATACGACAAGTTTCTCTACGATACTGGCCATCGCAGGGACCCCCAGACCGAATCGATCTACGACTTGCCACGCTAGCTCTGATTGCGTCCTAGGCAGAAGCGCTGTCGGAAACCCTCCGTCCACGACAGTCCGGCCTAGTAGCAAATAGCTCATGGGGGTGCTGTGGTCGACTGCATCAAGCGGTGGACCATGTAGTGCCTGCAGTTGCCATTCATGCCAATGGTCACGGTTGCGATCACTCATGCGGTCTTGGGGCCCTATCGCCGTGCAACGCGGACGGACGGGTCACAGAGGCAGCATGCTCGGCGAACCCCGCCTTTGCAGCCGCACTGATCAGCTGATATTCCAACTCGTCCTCCTATGGGATTGGTGGAGTCGGGTTGCCCGTAGGTTCGGGTGGCCAGCGGTAAACGGTGACCACGGCTGAAGGATCGATGGGTCCGGGTATCTGTCATGGGATGGCCCAACCCGGTCAGGTGCCGGATGACGTCTGGACGTGCGGGCCGGGTTCAGTGGCTGATGATCGTCGCGATGGCTACGGCGATGCCGAAAACCGCGCCCATTGCGAATCCAGTCAGAAACAGGGACCTGACTGTGGGTAGAAATCGACGGTCACTCATTGTGAAGGCGCCTTTCGTAGACGGTCGACCGCGGCAGTGGTCAGGGTGCGCAGCGCGTCCAAATCTTCTGCAAGCTGTTCGCGTTGGTGTGTGGTGGTTGTGAAGATCGATTCGATCAACCACCATGCGCCGGTATCGCCGACCAGGTAGTACGAGCACTCCGCCCACAGCGCCACCGAACTCGCCGGATCGATGTAGCTGCCCGAGCAGGTGACCTGCGGTAGGGCAGGGCCGTCACGGCGGACGGTGCCGGGGCTGCTGCCGAGTCGGAGTAGCTCAGTCGCTGGCGTGTCGAAGAGATCTGCTGGTGGTCTGAAGGTGAAGCCGTAGGTCTGGATGATGGCGTTGGGGACGAACTGTCGGTCCTGTTTAGTTGGCGCAGCGATCGCGACCGAGTTCGCGGCGATACCGGCCGGAGCGACGCGCCGCCAGCCCACTGGGAGGCGTGTGTCGAAGTCGTCGCCGGTGTTGAGAACGATTGCAACGGACTCGCCGGCCGCGGCAAGCCGTTCCAGAGGGCTCAACAGGTCGGTCCTCACGAGTAACCCATTAGGTGCATCACGCCGCGCACAGCTGCGGCGCCAAGCGCCACACCGAGATAGGCCACGAAAAACCCAGCAAATAGTCCGGCCGCCCAGATCGCTCCACGGCCCTGGAGGTCTTGCGCCCACCGGTCAGCTGAGAACAACGGACGAATAGTCTTCCTGACATCGGTTCGGCCGCGATGCCGAGACTGGTGCCGGGCCATCAATCGAACCACCCACCAATCGTCTTGAACACTTCGCCGCCGCCCTTACCGATGTCCTTGCCAAGACTCTTACCGAAGGTGCTGCCTGCAAGCGCGCCGACGCCCATACCGATCACGGTACCGGCAGGTCCGAACGACGACCCGATGAACGCTCCCGCTTCGGCTCCAGCCCAGCCGCCGCCGAACGCGCCGAACCCTTCGCCGACCGCCTCAGGCCCGGTGGCTTTGCCGTTTGCGTAGTCGTTGTAGGCGTCGATCCCAGATATCGCGGCATCGGACACGAATCCGATGCGCCCGACTAGTTTGCCGGCTCGTTCCAGTCGTTCTGCTTCTTCTGCGCTCACAACAGGGGCAGCGTGCTTCCCGGAGGAATTGATCTCTTCCAGGCTTCGGCCGCCACCCTGCATCAGGCCTGACCCGAGTGCCTCAGCAGGCCCGGCATACCCGGCTTCTTCGAGCTCTTTGTCGGTGGCCTCGATAGTGTGGCCGGTGCTCGGGTCGGTGATGATGTTGGTGGGCGATCCATCTGGTGCGGTACCCCGCACGACGCTGAAACCGCCCGCGCGCAACTGCTGGCGGGTGACCGCTTGTTGCTCTTCCGGCGTGTAGGGACCGGTTGGCGGAATGCCCTGTTGGTCTCGCAGCCCTTGCCAATTCGACTGCTCCACGGCGTGCTGCGTGGCCTGTGCCGGGTCGATGGGCTGATCAACTGACCGGCCGGTAGATGGATCCGTGTACTGATTGACCCGTGTGCCGTCGGCAGTCGTGCCCGACGTCGCGGCCAGGCCTGCCGACCGTGCCTGGTTCCGGTCAATGGCCGCTTGCTCGTCCTGGGTGTAGGGCCCGGTGGGCGGAACAGATAGTTGGTCATCGAACGCTTGGGCGTTCGATTGAGCAACGGCCTGCTGGGTTGCTGGCGATTGTCCGGTCACTTGGGCGCTGGTTTGCCCGTTCGACGGATTAACGTAGACGTTCATCGGTGTGCCATCGGATGCTGTGCCGCTCACCGCGCCGAGCCCGCCCGCGCGTGCCTGGTTGCGTTCGTTGACCGCTTGCTCGTCTTGGGTATAGGGGCCCATCGGCTGCACCAACGACTTATCCGAAAGCGCCTGCGCGTTCGATTGCGCCATCAACTGCTGAGTCTGCTGCGACGGCGGCTGCTGTCCGGGCTCGCCGTTGCCGTCCGGATCGCTCGGCGTGCACGCACCGATGGTCGGGTCTGCCAGGATCGGGTAGAGGGCGTCATCGTCGGGTGCGACGTGTTGGACGAGTCTTCCATCGGAATCGACTGTGTACCAAGTCTTTTGTGGCCGTCCCAGCGAGTCGTAGGCCCAGGGTTTGTCGATCTGGCGGACCGGGTTTCCGTCCTTGTCCACGACGGTGGCTGATCCGTCCGGGTTGATACGGATGTGCCCGCCCGGAGGGACATGTTCGTCGAAGGTGTAGGTCTTCGGGCTGGTCGGGTCGTTGATCAGCACCAGGTCCGAGTTGCCGACCCGGCCGCGTTCGCTGCCACCTGCTGGCAGCAGCGACGGCGCCGGTGGTTCGCCACCGCCCACGATCGCGGGAGTCTTTTGTCGTTGCAGTCGTAGCCGCCAGGTTGCGCCGACCACCAGACCGGCCGACGCGACGGCGAGTAGGTCGGTGGTCATCGGGCTGGTGCCGTCGTTGGGTAT
>NZ_AQYG01000015.1 GCF_000380485.1 Jongsikchunia kroppenstedtii DSM 45133
GCTCCCACTGCGCATCACTGAGCGACTCACACCTAGAACTCATCCACCGATCATCAGCGACCGATCACCCAATCATTAGGAGACACGCCCTAGTCCACCGGCGGCACGACAGCCGTCTCGGTGACCAATCGCTCGCCCGTCTCCGAGTATCCATGCAGCGCCACACGCGTCGTCGGCGTGATCACCGGAGGGTCAATGCCGGGGCGTAGCTGTAGGTCGATGTTCGTCGGAGGCTCGTCAGACGGCGGCGGGTACTCCAGATGCGCAGCCACGACCACGAACCCCCCTTCGGGCAGCTGCAGAAAGTCCAATAGCTCCGATGGGGACGGCAGCTGATCCAAGTGGGAGTCCTGCTCGCCCTGTAGGAGTTCCAAGCAGACGACACCCGCGTCGGCCGGATCGACAAACTTCACCGGCTTGCCCTTGCCGTCATCGACCCCGACCCGTAGTCCGGCCACGGGGACGCGGATCTGTAGTGCGCGAGTCCATCCGGGCGTGAACTCGGCCGGACGCTCCCACCGATCCATCACCCGATCCTCATCCAAGTACGGCTTCGCGTCCTCCTCGGTGAGGAACGCGTGTCGCCAGACCCCAGACCTATGAAAGCTCCATTTTTGTCGCCCAGCGAGCACGCGCACCGCGGCATACCAGTCGTTCTTCGTCTTGGATGTCCAAACGCGCCAGGTGCTCGACCTCGGCCCGTCCGGCGACCCGACCGCGAAGCGGACCGTGGCCGGTGCGGTCTCGGACTCCACAGATACAACCCTGTCCCCATCGAGCTCCATGTGCATATCGGCAGCGTATGCCCGTTCAACCGACATCTCGGGGACCTGTCGGTCTCTAGCGCCAGCGGCGCGTCCTCACCCCTCCGCCACCCGCCAAAACTTCCCGCCCGCGCACCGGCGCGAGAACCGACGGGAAACCACTTGAGCCCCAACCGATCCCGTAAGCGGGATTAGTTGATGCTCAACAGGATTCGCCTACCTGGCGGCGGCCTCGCGGCGGCAGCAGAGGGCCGAACGTCTTGCGCTCGGCCAAGCCTATGGATCAGGTGAGTACATTGCCAGCGACGAGGGCGGCAACCCATGCACTCCCACCTACCTGACAGCGGCATGGGCGCGAACACTCGCAGCGCTCAATATCGAGCATGTGCGCCTTCACGACGCTCGCCACAGCTGCGCCACATTGATGCATGCTCGCGGGGTCCCCATCGCCGCGATCGCTGTATGGCTAGGCCACGCCAGCAGCGCGTTCACTATGGCCACTTACACACACGCGCAGAACGAGGCACTCAAGGCCGCCGGAACGAGTTTCCGATGAGTTGTGACAATCTGCGACAACACCGGCGATGTCACGAACCGTTCGAGAGCATCACAGCAGGTCAGAGAGTGGGGCGACCGGGGCTCGAACCCGGGACCAGCGGATTATGAGTCCGCGGCTCTAACCAACTGAGCTATCGCCCCGCAGCCGGGAGTCCCGGCAGCGGGGACGATGCTACCGGCGATGCCCGGCGATGCTCACATGCGGGATCGGTGCTCGGTCCACATGTCCCGAGCACCGATCCGCTGTACTGCTCCTCCTAGGGGCAGGTCACCTTGATCTCGAAGGACTTCTTGTTCATCGCCGTCGGGTTGGACATGTCAACGGCCGGAACATTTCCGGTGATGTCGTAGGTCTTGGCGTTCTTGGTGACCTTCGCGTCACCTCCGGGCACGCCCTTGGCCCAGCCGAGCGCGACGCCGTTGGTGGCGCCCAGGCCGACTGTCTCGACCTCAGGGTTGTCGCCGGACGTCAGCGTCGCGCCGATCCCGGCGGTGCCCGAGCCGTTGCCGATCGCGATGACCGTCTTGCCGCCGTTCTCGGTACAGACGACCTCCTTGGAGGTGAGTTCCAACGCCTTGCCGTCGACCGTCACCGAGGCCTCGCCCCCGGTGCTCACGCTGCCGCTTCCGGGCATGCTCATACTCGTACTCATCCCGCTCATCGCGGTGGTCGTCGTCGACGATGAGTTGTCTGACTTGTTGTCGCTACAGGCGCCTAGGGCGGCCACGAGGCCGACGGCACTCACGCCGACAACAATGATCTGGATCTTGCGCATGACTTGCTCCTGGGAAATTTGTCGTGACAGGGGTGCCACGCGAAGGTGACCCGGATCACAGTATTTCTGTGAATATGCCAATGAGACCCGATCCCCTTGACTGGATTCACTACAGTATTCCGGCGCGCGATTCAGTCGAATGTGACGGCAAAACTGCTGGTGATAGGCTCGCGAGCCTAACTAGTTAAATGCACGAGGGGGATACTTTGGGACACAAAAAACAATTGCTGGCCCGTGGCGGCACGGCAGTTATCGCAACGGCGGCAATGATCGGATTGATCGCCGGATGTTCCGACAGCAAATCATCGTCGAAGGAAAGCAGTACTGCCGCGCCGTCGGCGGAGACCAATCTCCACGACGCCGCACTGAAGGCGTATTGGGCCACCATGCGCGGCGACTACGAGACCGACTGGAACCTGATCTCGGCCCGGTGCCGAGCCAAACTCGTGAACAACGACTTCAAGTCATTCGCCACCCAGATGCAGCAGGCTTACGCCGAACGGGCACCGCAGCTGGTCAAGATGGGCGACCCGAAGATCACCGTGACAGTCGAGGGCACAACCGGCAAGGTCACGACCGACGCGCCGGACGGCAAGTCGCAGAAGGAAGCGGTCAACTGGGCGCTGATCGACGGACAGTGGGTCAACGACAACTGCTGAGCCGCAAGGGCATCCAACTGACGCGAAAGGCGCCTCCCGCTTGAAGGGTGAGGCACCTTTTCGCTTAAGCCCCCCAACTGGACTCGAACCAGTAACCGTTCGGAGATATTCAGCCGCATTACTGGTTCCAACGTGCCGTATTGGTTCCGGTTAGTGCAGGTCAGCAGCATGACGGTTCCATCGTTTCCACAAGTGGAAGTTGGGTTCCAATGTGAGACACCCGGAGCACCAGGCCTTTACTCTTCCAGTCGATGTCGACGGCCATGTCCGAGACCGGCTTGACCACCGGGTAACGTTCATACGGCTGGCGGTCGGGCGTGTGGCTCATGCCGGCCTACCGGAGTCAGCGGCGATGACGGCGCTCCGCGCATCCCCTGCTGCAGTACGGCTCGCCAGATGGCCGCGGGATCACATCACCCGAGATCGGATCATCGGCGAAATCGACTGGAATGACCATGGATTCGCGGGCGCACACAGAGCAGCGCGCGCCCTCGATTGGCTGGAATATGGGCATGGTGAACCCCTCTCGATGGGGATTCAACCTCCGCAAAGTTGGGGCGCCGGGGGCGAGCTTCCCTCTCGACCCCGGCCAGCCCGAGCCTATACGAACGCGTGTTCGAACGAAACCTGTCGCCACCCGAGATCGCGGCAGCTCGCTTCTGTTGCACTACTAACAACTCTGCTTTTATTGTCACTTTGCCATAGTGAATCTGCTGCGTTTTTGTGACTAGCAGGTATGCGATCAACAAGGAGACGTAGCGGATGAGCTTTCGGAGATGTGCAGTGGTCGCGACGACCGCAGCTGTAGTCGCACTGACGGGTGCTGCCGTGGAAGCCGGCAACGCGGCCGCGACCAACTATCCGAACGCGGCCACCACGCGCACCACCCCAGATGGCTGGAAGGTCGGCGTCGGGCTCAGCGGCTATGCGGTGCATCAGGTGCCCGACCTCAATCAATCGCAATTCACCCGTGAGGCCTTTGTCGATTTGAACAGCAACGGCGTGATCGGCGGCACCGGCCACGTCCCCGTTGACTCAGGAACCCTGACCTACGGGTTGCAGCTGGCGTGCGGGGTCGATGTCTCCAACGGGATGAACCTTGGCTGTCGATTACGCCCAGTGTCGGGGTGACGATCTCCTACCCGCCCGCACTGACCGGGAACGTCGGCATCACCCCGAGCGTGTCCGCGACGGTGAACCCCGGGGTGATCAACGACTTCAAGTTCGGCACCAAAACCATGAAGGGCGCCCAGGCCGGCATGCAGATGACCGGCGTGCACATTGTGGTCTCCGGCTGCCTGTCGGGGATCTCAATACGGCCTTACGCCACCGTGGCGATCTCCACCGCAGCCAATGACACCACCACGAACGTGTACGGAAAGCCTGTAACACTATGAGCAACAGGATTTCTCGGTCGATTGGCTGGCCCCGGTTTCTCATCGCCGCACTCGTTGTCGTGACGGCGGTCGTGTCGGTCATAGCTATCGCGAACCACGATTCGCCGCGGGCTCACGCCGACGCGCGCTGTGATGCGTTGCGCGCCAAATACGGAGCCGGATGGCCTTGCGTCTCAGTACCGACGTACACACCACCAACCACGCCACCTGCGGTGACAACAGCGCCAGGAGCCACCGACAACAGCGGCAGCGGCGTTAACATGCATGTTGATGCTGGACCGGGACCCGGCATCGGGAACGGCACGCCCATTGTTCCCGTTCCGGGACAGCCGGCGCCCGCTCCGATTCAACCCATCGCACCTACCGGTGCAGCCACCAAGGTTCCGTCGCCAGGTAGTCCTACCGCTGTCGATCAACAACAAGCGCAACAGCTGAGCATGTGGGGATGTATCAACAACCCCATGAAATGTATCGGAAAAATCACACCGGCAAAGGATTTCAGCTTCAACCTCAACCATGAGAACAGTGAACCGTCCTGGTCTGGTCGGAGACCTGGATCAAGCCACCGCGGGGATCGGGGTGACGGCCTGACGGTACTGCCTCTCGTGGTCGACAGGGGC
>NZ_AQYG01000016.1 GCF_000380485.1 Jongsikchunia kroppenstedtii DSM 45133
ACCACGCCGGACTGACCGACCAGACCCGCGCCCAATACAACGCACTGGTGCAGCAGCTGCGCGCCAATACGAAAGACGTGCAATCGGTGCACGACATCGAGCAACCGGTTCCGGGAGCGACCTCGCCACGGATCGACGCCGTCCAAGCCACCGACACTCACGGCCACCAACTATTCCCACACCGTCCGAGCACCGGGCCAGTGGCGTCCTGCCAACAGGACCGCCGGTAGCGTTACGAGCGCCGATTGAGGAGATCCATGCCAGCACCCATCAGACTGCCACCGCACTCCCCCGTGTGTATGGGTTGCGGGCCACAGAATTCCAGCGGCCTCCAGCTCGAGGTCTACCGCGACGCAGACCACGTCTACGCCGATCACTCTTTCACCGAAAAACATGCGGGCGGGCCGGGTTTGGCGCACGGCGGGGCAATCTCGGCTGCGTGTGACGACATCATGGGATTCACACTGTGGATCGCAGGTGCCCCCGCGGTCACGCGAACACTGACCGTTAAGTACCGCCGACCTGTGCCCCTGCACGTGCCAGTGCGACTCACCGCGTGGATCGACGAGAGCACCGACCAGATCCTGCACATCGGGGCGACTGGGACCGTAGAGGGCGAGACCTATTTTTCCGCCACCGGCGAGTTCGTCAAGGTCGGTCTAGCACACTTCCAGCGGTATGCAGATCCGTCCATCGTCGACAGCTTCTTCCTCAGCTTTCTCCGCCGGAAGTGAACCCCGGTTGTCGTCGCTTGTTGGCCCGGACATACGCTTCGAACTGCGACGAGGAGAGGGTTGATCGCGCGCTTCATACAAACACTGTTTGTAGCACGGCACTTGGGCCAGGCGTACGCGAGACGTCGTCCCGATCACCTATGAAGAAGTCGTGACGCCATCCGAGACAGGGTCCGTACGCGATTCCGGATAGTCGCGATAGTGGCGAGGCGAGCGGCCCGTCCATCGAGTGAAAGCGTGGGAGAAGCTCGTGACATCGCAGAACCCCAGTTCGGTCGCGACGCTGGTGATGCTCACTGTCGGATCGAGAAGCCGCACCATCGCCCGGTCGCACAGCACCGCCTTCCGTAGTTCCCGAAGCGTGGTCCCCTCGGCGGCGAGATGGCGCTTGAGTGTACTGGTCGAGACTGCCAACTCGGCCGCCACCCAGGCACTGTTCGCGCGCGACGGGTTCAAGGACAGAAGGTGACGCACGTGGTCCGAGAACGAGTCCGCTCGGCGTGCGTCGGTGACCTGACGGAGTTCGCCAATACCGCGACGATAGGAGATCGGGTCAGCGAAACGACAGACCTCCTCGAGGACATCGGTTGGGACGAACATGAAGGACGATTGGGCGTTGAAGACGAGCCGACCCGGCATCTCGGCGGCGCCGACTTCGTCCGACGGCGCGGGGAACGCCAGGTGTAACTCCACACGCGGAACCGTCGCCGCCAGCTTGTCCAGCAGCCGCAGTACCGCCAGTCCGCCGTAGGTTACTGCGAAGCAGTCCAGACCGTCGTCGCCGGTGCGCCCTCGTAACCCAATGACCAGGCCGCGGTCGCCCTGATGGAACTCGGTGCCGAGAGCGGTCGAGATCAGCGGCACGAACGTGAGCAGCTCAACCACCTCGGCCACCGAGCCAGCGCTGACCAGCGGCAGGCTGAGGGGACCGAATGACGTCAGCTGCGCTTGGGCCGCACACCGGACACCGAGCCGGAACCCATGGGTGTGATCCAGGTGCGGGAACACTTCGCGAAACCACCGCAGCGGAACGGGGGCGTCCTTGGCTATCAGTGCGGCGAGGTCGACTCCGTCGCGAGCCATGATTAGTCGGAAAGCCGCGTCGGCTTCGTCATCCAACGCGTGGTTGTCGAGCAATTGCGCGAATGCGAGCGACGGGACTCCCGACTTGTCTGGTCTCACGTGATCCAAAATAACAACCTTATGCAACATCAAATCATGGTTGTGCCGGTTCGAAGACGTCACGATATATGAGCTGTATCGCAAATACGATAAGGAGTCACGTATGGCAACTGTCACATATATCACACATGACGGAGACGACTACGAGGCCGAACTTGTGGAGGGCAAGTCGCTGATGCAAACCGCGGTCGACGAAGCGATCCCGGGTATCGACGGCGATTGCGGCGGAGAAGCGGCCTGCGGGACATGCCACGTCATCGTTGACCCCACGTGGATCACGACCGTGGGGCGCAGCGGCTCAGTGGAGGAAGCGATGTTGAGCATGCACCCCGAGCGGGAGGCCAATTCGCGGCTGTCCTGCCAGATGTCCGCGACCGAGGAGTGGGACGGCTTGACTGTTCGCCTGCCCGAATTTCAGCTCTGACCTGGCAAGAAGGGAGCGACCAACCATGAGCATCGCAACTACCATCGCTGAGAAGGCGCAGTCGATGATCCCGCTCGAAATGCAGATTCGTGGCGCGCACATGTACGACAAGACTCGTAGGATTGTCACCAGGACCGATGGTCAGAAGATCTTCACCGAGACACCGATCCCGCCGGTCGACGAGGTCGCACTCGCCGACATCGACCTTAGCAACCCATTCCTCTATCGCCAGGGCATGTGGCGGTCGTACTTCGAACGTGTCCGCAACGAGGCCCCGGTCCATTTCCGGCCAGAGAGCCCGTTCGGACCGTTCTGGTCGGTCACCCGGCATGCGGACATCATCGCGGTCGACAAGAATCACGAGGCGTTCTCCGCGGAACCGTTCATCATCATCGGTAAGCCGCCGCGCTTCATGGACATCGCGATGTTCATCGCGATGGATCCGCCCCAGCATGACAAACAGCGCGCGGCCGTCCAGGGCGTAGTGGCGCCGAAGAATCTGCGTGAGATGGAGGGGCTCATCCGCTCTCGCGTCCGCGAGGTCCTCGACGGACTCCCAGTCGACGAGCCGTTCGATTGGGTCAACGCCGTGTCGATCGAACTCACCGCACGCATGCTCGCGACCCTGCTCGACTTCCCCTATGAGGATCGGCACAAGCTGGTCGAGTGGTCCGATCTTGCGACCTCGATGGAGGAGGCGAACGGCGGCCCGTCGGACAACGACAAGGTCTTCCGCGAGATGGCCGCGATGGCGCAGGGTCTGAGTTCACTCTGGCGGGACAAGGCGGCGCGTACCGCCGGTGGTGAGGATCCGGGCTTCGACCTCATCACCATGCTGCAGAGCAACGACGACACCAAGGACCTCCTCGACAATCGGCCGATGGAGTTCCTCGGCAACCTCGTGCTGCTGATCGTCGGCGGCAACGACACCACCCGCAATTCGATGAGTGGCGGAGTCCTGGCCCTCAACCAGTATCCTGACCAGTTCGAGAAGCTCAAGGCCAATCACGACCTCATCCCCAACGCGGTCTCGGAGATCATCCGATGGCAGACCCCGCTGGCATACATGCGCCGAATCGCCAAGAAGGACGTGATTCTCAACGGCCAGTTCATCCGCAAGGGTGACAAGGTCGTGATGTGGTACGCCTCGGGCAACCGCGACGAGCGCGTGTTTGACCGCCCGGACGAACTCATCATCGACCGGTCGAACGCGCGCAACCACATCGCGTTCGGGTTCGGCGTGCACCGCTGCATGGGCAACCGGCTCGCCGAGTTGCAGCTGCGCATCCTGTGGGAGGAGCTTCTCGTGCGCTTCGACGACATCGAGGTCGTGGGTGAGCCGGAGTACGCCCAGTCGAACTTCGTTCGTGGGATCAGCAAGATGATGGTCCGCCTGAGCCCCAAGCAGGACAAGTGACCGCTGACACGATCGTCATCGTCGGCGCAAGCCACGCCGGGGCACAGCTCGCGGGCAATCTCCGCAAGGAGAAGTGGGCCGGTGACATTGTCCTGGTCGGCGACGAGGGCAGACTCCCCTACCAGCGTCCACCGCTATCCAAGGCATACTTGGCCGGCGCCTCAAAGCTCGATGATTTCGCGATCCGAGGGCGTCAGTTTTACGAGAAGCAGCGGATCGAACTCGTCGACGGGTCTGCGACATCGATCGACCGTTCCGCGCACACCGTCTCCCTCGGTAACGGAGATGTGCTGCCCTATTCGATGCTGGCCCTGTGCACCGGCGCGCGCGCCCGCGCGCTGCCGGTGCCGGGTGCCAACCTGATGGCCGTGCACTACCTGCGTACCGCCGCCGACGTCGAGGCCATCCGCGCCGCGGCCGTCCCGGATTCCAAGGTCGTCATCGTCGGCGGCGGCTATATCGGTTTGGAGACGGCGGCCTCGCTTCGCGCCCTGGGTGTGCACGTCACCGTTCTTGAGGCGGCAGGACGCGTACTTGAGCGGGTGACCGCGCCGGTGGTCTCGACGTTCTTCGATCGAATCCACCGCGCGCAGGGCGTCGATGTGCGGACCAGCGCAGTAGTCGAGGCATTTCGCGGGGACGAGCGAGTTGAAGAGGTGGTCCTGGCCGGGAACGAGACTCTGGCCGCGGACTTCGTCATCGTCGGGGTCGGCGTCATCCCGAACACGGATCTCGCCTTGGCCGCGGGCCTCGAAGTCGATAACGGCATCGTCGTCGATGAAGGCACTCGCACCAGTGATGTAGACATCGTCGCCGCCGGCGATTGCGTCAACCACCACATCGCACGATACAACCGTCGCGTTCGCCTCGAATGTGTAGCAGCGGCGACCGAGCAGGCAAAGGTAGCGGCAGCGACGATCAGTGGCAACGAATCCGGTCTCGCCACGCTGCCATGGTTCTGGTCCGACCAATACGATCTGAAGCTGCAGATCGCCGGGCTCAGCACCGGGTACGACGAGGTCCTGGTCAGCGGTGACCCCGACCACGACCGCGACTTCACCTGTTACTACTTCAGCGACGGTGAACTGATCGCGGCTGACTGCGTCAACAGACCGAAGGATTTCATCACGGCGAGGCGCGCGATCGCGCAGCGTTCGTCAGTCGACAAAGCCGACCTAATAGGAGCCACATCATGACCACGTCACGCGCGACAGGAGCCAGGCCGACGGCAGCGTTGGCGAGTTCACGCTTCCTCGACATCGACCACTCCTCTGTGCAGGCCTTCACGCGCGATGCCGTCGGCGCCGCGAACAGCGACCGGGACAAGGCCCGCCGCCTGTTCGCTGCGGTGCGCGACCAGATCCGCTACGACCCGTACACAGTCTCCGACAACCCCGAGCACTACCAAGCCAGTCATGTGATCGAGTCCGGGCGCGGATACTGTGTTCCCAAAGCGGTGGTGCTCACGGCCGCGTTCCGCGCTGCGGGGTTCCCGGCCCGGCTCGGCTTCGCTGACGTCCGCAACCACCTGCAGACTGACACGTTGCGCGAACTGATGGGAACCGACGTCTTCGTCTTTCACGGCTACAGCCACGTCTACATCCAGGGACGGTGGTTCAAGGCAACGCCCGCGTTCAACTCCGAACTATGCGCGCGGTTCGGTGTCGCTCCGATCGACTTCACCGGTGACGAGAACGCGTTGCTTCACGCGCACTCCGCAGACGGTTCCACGCATATGGAATACGTCCGCGAGAGAGGCGTCTTCAACGACCTGCCTCTCGACGACATCCTGGCCGGCTTGAAGCACGCCTACGGCCCACTGATCTTCTCAGGACGTCCAGCCCCGGCGGACGTATTCCAGGAGTAGGCCCTGGTCTGTGCGCGAACTCCGCATCGTGACCAGCCCGCCCCCGCGAGCAACCCTCACATCACCGGCAGGGCATCTGGGACCCTGCCAGTGTCGACCATCAAGGAGTCCCATGCCTGTATACGGCTCGTCGGCGATCGATATGTACCCACACCGGATGGGCGGACACTGCGGTTCCGGCGCGATGCGCGACCTTTTGGAGTGGAACGGTCTGGGCTATGGCGGTCCACCCGACGAAGGTCTGGTGTTCGCTCTGGGTGGGGCCCTCTCCCTCACCTATGTGCGGTCTGACGCCCTCACTCCGCCCGTCTACCTGGTCGGACGCGGTCCCGATTTCGAAGTGGACCTCCCTCGCCGTCTCGGTGGTGCCGTCGAGGTGGTGTCCACCGACGATCCCGAGCACGGGTGGGCGATTCTCCGAGAGGAGATCGATTGCGGTCGTCCAGCGCTCGTGTGGGCGGAGATCGCCGAGCTTCCTTACCTCCGGGTCCAGTTGCGCATGAGCCGCCACGACATTGTGATTGTCGGATATGACGATGAAGCGGGTATCGCATTCGTCGCAGACAACGATCGCGCGGAGCTCCAGCAGGTCCCACTGGAAGCTCTCGCACGCGCGCGACGCTCGACCTCGTTCCCCGAGCCGACCCGACACTCGCTGTTCCGCATTAATTGGCCACGGACTCTGCCTTCCTTATCAGCCGTGGCCGCAGAGGCATTCGCGCAATCCGCGTCGAACCTGCGCGTCCCGACGGGCTCGACGATCGCCGGCCCCGCAGCACAGGGGTCTCACGGACTGGAAGCGGCCAGTACCCTGGCATCCGACGTGGCGACCTGGGGAACCCTTGCCGACGATGAACTCGAGGTGCATCTGTTCAGCCTGGGCGCGTTCATAGAGAAGGCAGGCACCGGCGGCGGGCTGTTCCGGTATCTCCTCGCGAAGGGTTGCGACGAGATCGCCCGTCTCACTGGCGATCGCGCAACCGCCGACCTCGCGATCGACGCACACCGCGCGGCAGCGGCGTGGACAGCAGTCGCAAGAGTAGCCGTTCAGAAAGGCCTTACCGCCACAACACTGCATGCTGAGGTAGTCAAAGCCGCCGCAGTCCTACCGAAAGTGGAGGCGAATCTTGCCGCGTCATTGCACAGCGCCGCCGAATCCCTCAAGTCGGCGTGACGAAAACCTGCAGTCACGGGACATTGTGCGTGGAACGATCGCAAGCAGCGACCAACCCGAGAGCGCGCACGGGCCTCGATCGGGAATCCGTCGGTGGTTCATTCCGCCTGATCAGCGATTTCGTCACGATGACGAATCACTTACAAGGATTTCGCGGCTCAATAACTCGTTTGCATGGTCCTGGGCGCCGACCGCCCCCGGCCAACCGCGCTGACCCACTTCTCCCGCCGGCCAGCCGCACACGCCACAACCGTGCGCAAGCGAACCGAAAACACCTGCGCCACTACCGAACCCAATCATCGC
>NZ_AQYG01000017.1 GCF_000380485.1 Jongsikchunia kroppenstedtii DSM 45133
CCCCGCCGCGATACGCGGCTTCGAGAGCAGATAGACCAGCATCGAGTACCTCGGAGTTCTTCGCGTGGCTGCCGGCCGTCATACCGATCTGCATTCCGATTTCGTCCATCGCCTGATAGGTGACAAGCGTGGGCACCAGGTAGGCGTCTTTCTCTACGAACTTTCGTATCGTGGTGTCGTCGATCAGGTTGCCGTGCTCGATGCAACGCAAACCAAGGTCGAGGGCGTTGGTGATCGCGGATGCGAGGTAGGCGTGGCCGGTGACGTATCGCCCGGCCGCGGTTGCCTCACGGACTGCGACCGAGATCTCCTCGTCGCTGTACTGCACCGAGGAGATGCTGTCGGTCGGCGACGACACTCCGCCCGACAGCATCAACTTCAGGTGATGGGCGCCGGTGCGCAGCACATCGCGCGCGGCCACGCGCACCTCGTCGGGTCCGTCCGCAATGCGGGCGATGTTCGGGCAGCGGCAGCAGTCGTTGTGGCTGGAATCGCCCCGCTGCCGGCCGTCGCCGTGGCCTCCGGTCTGCGAGAGCGCGGTGCCGCCGTAGATCACGCGTGGCCCGTTGATGATTCCGTCTTCGACGGCTTGTGCGATGGCGAAGTCCGCGCCGCCGGTATCGCGCACCGTGGTGAAGCCGCGTTGCAGCATGTCCTCCAGTGACCGAACCGCCTTCGGAACCAGATAGGACGGGAGCCAGGACTGCAGCAGCGGAAGGTCCAGACTCTGGAAGTACACGTGCACGTGCCCGTCGACCAGGCCTGGCATCACCGTCTGCCCGTGCACGTCGATCACTCTGTCCGTATTGGATGCTGACACCTCGCGGGTGGAGCCGACCTCTTTGATCTGTCCGTCGACTGCGAGTACCGATTGGTCGGGCACGACCTCACCGGCGATCGGATCGAGTACGGCCGCATTCTGAACCAGCGTTGTCGACATCAGGTGCACTCCTCTGTGGTGAGCCGCGGATTCGCGGCGGCCGCAGCTGTGCACAAATTATTGCATGAATAGCCTATATGCATCGAATGATGCGTGAAGGTGCGACAATCCGTAGCGTGGATTGCTTGAGCGTGCTCACGTTGCACGTATCGCCGGACAGGGTTGATGACGTCGTGGATTTCTATCGCCGCGAACGTGTCCTCGAGGCTGCGCACGCATCGGCGGCCGAGTTGCTGATAGATCCCGCTGAGCCGGGAACTATCGTCGTCACCGCGTGGTGGGGCGACGCGGAGGCGTATGACGCATGGCGGCAGTCATCACAACGTGCTGTCTTCGAGCGCGGGCTCGCCGACCTGGTCGGCGACGTCTTCAGTGCGGACGCCCGCGAGCTGACGGTGGTTCACCGAACGCGAGCGGATCGATGAGGCCGCACAGCGTGAAGAGTCGAGGAAGGGACGCGGTGGACGTCGGGACATGGATCGCTGAGCGGCGTGGCAACGCTGCGTCCGGAACTCAAGCCGAGAAGGTGCTGCGGACGATCGCGACCGCTCCGCAGTTCGCGTCTTACGCCTCCGGGCGCGAACTTGCCGAACGTTCGGCGGTCAATGCCTCGACGGTCGTACGCACCGCGCAGATGCTCGGATTTCAGGGGTGGCCTGATTTTCGCCATGCAATCCGGGCGGTGTACCTCGAATCAACGTCGCCGAGCGACGTCCCGTCCCCGGTCGATACCGATGCGGTGTCGACGATGCTCCGCCTGGACACCACGAACGTCGGTGCACTCGCCACCGCAGCGAACATCGAGACGATCCGCACCGTGGCAGGCGTCATCAAACAATCCCGTCGGACTGTCATCTTGACGACTGGCAGCGGCGCCGGGCCCGCTCATGTACTCGGCTATCTGGGCAGGATTCTCGGTCACGACATTCGCGTGGCCGACGGCTCGGCCACCAGCCAGACGGTGGAGGTCAGCGCGCTGGGCCCGGGCGATTGCCTCGTCGTCATCAGCGTCTGGCGCCTCACCCGGGTCTTGCGTGAACTGACTCGCGTAGGCCGCCAGCGCGGTGCGAGCGTCGCGGTTCTCACCGATCTGCACTCATCGCCACTCGCCGAGGACGCCGACCATCTCATCACAACCCCCATCGAAGGCCATGGCGCGCTACCTTCTCTCACTGCAATGACCGCCGCTGCCCAAGCAATTCTCGCGGCACTATTCGATTCCGACGGACGACAGTCCGCGAGAGACATCGAGAAAGCCTGGGACGCAATAGGGCTGCTTGCCGAAGACGTTTGATCGACAGCATCCCGGTATACCTAGTCGATGCCGCGTAATCAGGCGGGAAACGGTCAGGTAGCTGCCGCTCGGCGCGAGTCGGGATCTTGTCGGCGAATCGCGTAAATATCGGCCTCGACACCGTGGACGGTTCACCAGGCGAGCGCGCGTCCTGCGGCGCGTCCGGAGAAGATGCAGCCGCCGAGGAAGGTGCCTTCCAGGGCGTTGTGGCCGTGGACTCCGCCGCCGCCGAAGCCGGCGACCTCTCCGGCGGCGTAGAGGCCGGGGACGGGTTCACCGTTGTGTCCGAGGACCTGGGAGTCGAGGTTTGTCTGCAAGCCGCCAAGTGTCTTGCGGGACAGTATGTTCAGGCGTACGGCGATTAGCGGTCCGTGGGCGGGGTCGAGGATCCGGTGCGGTTTGGCGACGCGGACGAGCCGGTCGGTGAGGGACCGGCGCGCGTTGTGGATGGCCATCACCTGGATGTCTTTGCTGAAGGTGTTGGCGATCTCGTTGTCGCGGGCGTGGATCTGTCGCTCGATGTGATCGGTGTCCAGTGCGGGGCCGCGGGCGATCGTGTTCATTCCCGCGACAAGCTCGTCGATGGTGTTCGCGACGACGAAGTCCTCACCGTGCTCCATGAAGGCTGCGACGGGGCCCGGTGCGCCGGGCGCAAGCCGTGTTTTGAGTAGGTATTTCAGGTCCTGGCCGGTGAGGTCTGGGTTCTGTTCGGAGCCGGAGAGGGCGAATTCCTTCTCGATGATGCTTTGGGTGAGGACGAACCACGAGTAGTCGTGGCCGGTGGCCAGGATCTGAGTCATGGCGCCGATGGAGTCGGCGCCGGGGACACCCGACATGCCGGTCAGTCGCCGTCCGGTGGCGCCGAACCACATCGAGGATGGTCCGGGGAGGATGCGGATGGCGTGGTCGGGCCAGATCGGGTTCCAGTTGTGGATGCCCTCGGTGTAGGCCCACATCCGGTCGCGGTTGACGACCGTGCCGCCTGCCCGCTCGGTGATGGCGAGCATCCGTCCGTCGACGTGTGCGGGGACCCCGGAGATCAGATGCTCGGGCGGGCCGCCGACCCGTTCGGTGGGCCAGCTACGGCGCATCAGCTCGTGGTTGTGTCCGATCCCACCGGAGGTGACGATGACCGCATCGGCGCGCTCCTCGAAGTCGCCGACGACCTCGCGAGAGGACTTCACGCCACGGTCGGCGTCGTCGGGTGCCAGCACTGATCCGCGCACGCCGACGACCGCGCCGTCGTCGACGATAAGCTCGTCGACCTGATGGCGGAAGGCGAAGCGGACCAGACCGGCTTCCTCGGCCGCGAGGACCGGGCGCGTGAACGTCTCGACGACGCCGGGGCCGGTGCCCCAGGTGATGTGGAAGCGCGGCACGGAGTTGCCGTGCCCGGTGGCGGTGCCGTCACCGCGCTCGGCCCAGCCGACCATCGGAATGACCCGATGTCCCAAGTCGTGCAGATACTTTCGCTTGCCGCCGGCCGCCCACTGCAGGTATGCCTCGGCCCACCGGCGCCCCCAGAGGTCCTCGTCGTCGGGGCGATCGAAGGCGGCGGATCCGAACCAGTCCTGTCGCGCCAGCTCCAGTGAGTCCTTGATCCGCGTGCGACGCTGCTTGGGACTGTCTACGAAGAACAACCCGCCGAGCGACCAGAATGCCTGACCGCCCAGGTTGTTTCGGTTCTCCTGCTCGACCACCAGCACGTGCTTGCCGGCCTTGGTCAGCTCGTGCGTGGCCACCAGCCCGGCCAAGCCGGCTCCGACGACGATGACGTTCGGGCGAAACGGCATAAAACGACCTCCAAGGAATGGTGCCGGCGGGCCGCCGGTGGAGCAAGCGTTCGGCTGGGGTGAGGGGTGGCTACTGCGGGCAGCCGCCGAGTCGGGCCGCAACCGCCCGGAACACCGCACTCCATTCCGGGTTCGCCTGGTCGGCGAAGTTACCGTTGCTGTCGAACGCAGCGGTATGGCCCAGACGGACGCCGGTCAGGCATTGACTCGGCTGTACGGTGATGTAGTTACCCTGGAAACCGTTGGCCTGGAAGCTGTCCGGTGTCGGACCCTGCCACCACTGGTAGCCGTAGCCGCCGGCCGGTGCATCGCCGGTGTCTTTCGCTCCCTGCTTCATCCCGGTCGTCGATGCTTGAACGTAGGCGGCCGACAGGATGCGCCGGCCCTGCGTGTTGACGCCGCCATTGCGCATCATCTCCCCGAATCGCGCCAGGTCGTTGGGCCGGGCGAACAGTTCCTCCGACGCCACGGCCGCGCCGGTCGAGTCGGTCATGATGTAGGCGGGCGCCTCCATGCCGAGCGGCTTCCAGAGCTGGTCGGACAGGACATCCGCGAACGATTGGTGATACAGCTTCTCCAGCATCCAGGCCAGTACTTGCGGGTTGGCGCTGTCATAGCTGAAGCGCGCACCCTGCGGCTCGACGCGCGGCAGCGATCGCAGGTAGTTGTTGCGGTCCATGCCCAGCCGGCCGTTCGAGTACTGGTACAGGCCGAGATTGATCCACTCCATGAACTGCGTATTGTCTTGGAGCTGCTGGGCCTCCTCGTCCCACTTGATGCCCGAGCGCATCTCGAGGATGTTCCGGATCGTGGTGCCCTGCCACGCGGTGCGATTCAGCTCGGGGATGTATTTGTTGATCGGATCATCCAGCGATGCGATGCGGCGCTGGTCCAGGGCGATGCCGACTGCGGCCGACACGAATGATTTGGTGACCGACCAGGCCTGGTGCTGTTCGCTAAGGTTCCAGCCGTTGGCGAAGTATTGGGCGACGAGTTTGCCGTTGTGCACGAAGCTGATCGAGTCGGTCTCGGCGTCGTTGAGGAAATCACCCACGGTCTTGGTCCGGCCGTCGTACTGGTAGGTGACATCACGCAGATCGACGGGCGCGACTGGCAGCGGCGACACGGTCGGTCCGGCGGCGATTTCCGAATGCGGCAGAAAGACATCCGGTTTCACCGGATCAACAGAGTCGGGCAGCAGGAACTTGTTGTGCTGCAGTGCTTCATGCACCCAGTTGTTCCAATACTCCGGGGTGGAGAATTTGGCGGCGGCGCCCGCGACGAGGTCGGGCAGCGGCGGCACCCCTAGCAACTGCCCTCCCTGCGCCGCAGCAAGAAGTGTCTGAGCGCTGCCGACGGAGACCCTCGGCGCCGCCGGATGACTCGGCCGGGCGGCCGCCACCGCGGTCGGACTCAACGCGCTCAAAACGCCGATCGTGAGCACTGCGGTCAGCCGTCCCCACCAGGCTCGCCGAGTTCGTGCGGCCGCGTCGCGCATTGCATTGGGTCTCGCACCACCCGGGCCACAACTACTCATGCCCGTCCTCCACTCCGATCACAGGTCACGCCACCACTTTGCTCCAAGGCTGAACTTCTGTGCATTTCATCGAATTACTTTGCTGGACAAGAGGGTTCCGAATATTGCTCCGCCGACGAGTTGATGTCGGGCGCAAGTGTTGGTCATTTGCCCCACAATCCAATCAGGCCGTGACGTTACCGGCTACTGGCGCCATGTGCAATACGGACTAAAGCCGCGGCTGAAGGTTCCTCGTGCCGCAACCGCGGCTTCTGTCGTAGAACATGACCAACGGCAGGTGGGGCGGGCGCGTTGATCGACACCGGTGGCGTTCCGTGGAGTGCCATGACAACCCGCATGCGCGGAGCGCGCTGGCTGCTGCCGCCGGTCCGGTGACGAATTGCCCGATTGTTCGCATCGCCCATAGCCGCGACCGGCGTGAGGGCGCCAGACATTGCTCGAAGGTCGCCGAACGCCAGAGCTAACCCGAGCACTCTTCTCCGGTTCTGCATTGCAGAAGCTGGGGTTCCGGTGTGACCGCGCGACCCGTATTCGTGTCAGCCGCAACGACGAATCCTCATCGCCCGATTCGAGTCCTCTTGCCGCCGACGCGGAAGCGATCATTCTGCTCGACGAGGGCGGCGCGCCGACACAGCTGTATGTGCTCGCCCAAGGTCATTGACGCGGACACACAGAAGTGACTGCCGCGCAGCTCGACTCGCGACCTGCTGGTCGGGTTTGATCCCTGCCAGGTCCGGGCGCTCTACAATTGCGCGGTGACAAGCGATTGGGACGATGACGGTGGACGGTCGTTCCTGCGAGGCCTACCTGTTCTCACAGGTGCTCGCTCCGTCGCGCAGTTGGATGTTGAGGCGGCGCCCGACGAGCCTCGAACGCTGTTCATCTCCTGGCTGTATGAAGCGGTTGCAGCGGATGTCGCTGAGCCGCATGCAATGACGATCTCGACTATCGACCCAACCGGCCGTCCTCGCGCCCGGGTCCTCATTTTGAAGGCAGTTGACGCTGCTGGTTGGCATTTCGCGATCAGCACCGAGAGCCAGAAAGGGCTTGACCTGACGGCGAATCCCGTTGCAGCACTGACATTCTACTGGCCTTCGATCGCCCGGCAGATCCGAGTGGTGGGCCCGGTCGTTGATGACGGCGCGGGTGTGAGCGCGGCTGACTTTCTCGCGCGACCGGCCGGTTCACGCGCGATGGCGTTGACACTTCGACAGAGCGAGCCGTTCTTCGACCCCGGCGAAATCGACACTGCTCTGCAGAAGGCGCGACATCAGCTTGAGGTCGATCCGAAACTGGTTCCCCACGAGTGGAAGTCGCGCGCAGTGCAGCCTGATGAGGTCGAGTTCTGGCAGGGGTCATCCGACCGCCGCCACTCTCGGATCCAATACCGCCGCGTGATTGATGGCTGGGAGAAGAACCTCTTATGGCCGTGACGTGACGCAAGCAGCGGACGCCTGGGCCCAACAGAGCGGTGTACTCGTGCTCGTCGGCCGATCTTGTCGGGCCGAAAGAGGACACAATCCAGCGCGCGTGTTGCCGTCGGAGTTCCAGATACGCGTGACCTAACCAGCGCATCACACGCCCCGCATTAGCCTCGAGGGGGCCGCGCCGAGATCCGGGGTGAGCCGATCAGCGCTTGGACGAGTCGTCTTCCTGATCGTCGTCGCAATGACGCTGGTGGCAGTGATGGCGAGCCTGCTGCACTCGCAGTCCTTCGCATTGTTGGTCGTCGTCGGAGCCTGCGGCGCCGTGGCAGCCGGTGCCCAGCGCTGACCGGCCAGTTCGTTGCCGACCAT
This sequence comes from Jongsikchunia kroppenstedtii DSM 45133, assembly GCF_000380485.1. Lineage (GTDB taxonomy): Bacteria > Actinomycetota > Actinomycetes > Mycobacteriales > Mycobacteriaceae > Jongsikchunia > Jongsikchunia kroppenstedtii. The sequence goes on from NZ_AQYG01000017.1 coordinate 7,361, forward strand.
CATCACCATCGGATGCGCAGTGCCGATCGTGATCACTGCATTCCCTGCCACCACCTCTCGTTTTCGGTGACATCTATCTGCAGGTTTACTATCACAAATATTTGGGGGCCTGGCATAGCGGCTGCCCTGCAGGCGTTGGGGTCGGGCAGCACTGTCCGCGAAGGCAGCACGAAGGCGCAGTTTGCTATGTCGATACTCACATTCGCTATCGTTAATCAACGATTATTGCTGGTCGCGAGGGTGCGAGCCGCGGCTGCCCCGCCGGATCTAAGCCGAGCCTCTGTTGCGGCGAGGCACCGCGCCGCTTACGTTCCATTCACCAACATGAATTGATGAATGTATTTATCGAAGTTGTCGGGAGGCTGACTGTGGGGTTTCGGAGATGTGCTGTGGTCGCGGCCACGGCAGCAGTGGTCGGCCTGACCGGCGTCGCCGTCGAGGCCGGGAACGCGGCCGCCACGAATTATCCGAATGCAGCCACCACGCGTACCACCCCGGACGGCTGGAACGTCGGGGTCGGTCTCAGTGGCTATGCGGTGCACCAAGTGCCCGTGCTCAACCAATCCCCGTTTACCCGCGAGGCGTTCATTGATCTGAACAGCAACGGCGTGATCGGCGGCGCCGGCCGGGTGCCGGTCGATTCGGGCACGTTGACCTACGGG
>NZ_AQYG01000018.1 GCF_000380485.1 Jongsikchunia kroppenstedtii DSM 45133
CCACGGCACCCATCATCTCGGTCATCGGTGACCTTCCCCGCCAACCCATCAGGTCAGCGTGTTAAGCCACTTACACCGAAATCCTTATAATCCCGGGGTTGACAGCTGGTGGTGGATATCTGATCGCGGGGCTGCCGGTCCTGTCGGGCAGGATGTTCCCATGTCAGGTGCGGTCGATGGCGTCGCGGGTGTGATGGAGCATCGGCCGTGCCCGCAAATCGGTTTTTCTCATCCGGAATGATTGTTCGACGTGCCATAGATCGTGGTATTTGCCAATCATCTCACGACCGCCGAGTGTGGCCGCCTCGATGTTGGTGACGTAACCTTTCAGTCCGACAAGGGATCTCGCGCGTTCGAGCGATTTCTCGTCGAGGGTGCGGTTGCTGCCGGGCGACTTTCACGAACCGGGTGGATGTGGCGGGCCGGCTGCCGTCGACCGCGGCGCGTGCGCGGGCTTCCTGTGCGTTGAGGGTGATGGTGTCGCGGCGGCCCCGCGCCGAGCTTTAATGCCAGACCGCCCGCCAGGCCTTCTCATCGTCGCCATTCCAGACCGGTTCCGGCCGTAGTTTCCAGTTGTTGACGACAGTGCCGGCACGCCGGAGTGTGACCGTGTCGATGATCTGCCCGTCGGTGAAATGGCCACCGTGCCAATGGAAATGCGATGCCAAATCACCGGGCACTTTCACCTGCCGGGCCCCGCGATAAATCCCAGGCCCGCCTCATCGAGTGCGGTCAGATTACTCACTGACAGCATCCCGGCATCAGCGGCGGCGATCATGTCGGTGCCGTCGGGCTCGTGCCGGTCGCGGTACTGGTTGATGATCGGCACGATGGTGGTGGTTTCGGCGGTATTCCCCGCGAAACAGCCGATCTCCAGCGGGAACCCGGTCCGGTCGACCAGCAGCCCGACCACGAATTGCGGGTCGACCCGGTGTTCTTTGGAATAGCCGACCTTACGCAGCGAATCTTCCTTCTCCGCTTGGAAATACAGGATCGTCACGTCGTAGAGCACCAGCGACAGCCCGCTGGTCGTTTTCGCGTGAGTGAAGCAGGCTGCCGCGATCTGATCACGGTAACCGGCTGCACTGCAACGCTTTAACGTCATCGCATAGGTGTTGCGGTGCCCGAGGAGGGGGGAGAGAGATCCCGAGATCGCCGATGACGCGGGCAGTATCAGTGATCGATGACGGCTCCACGATCCGGGCCAGCACCAGCTGGAAGAAGGTGTCATCGTCAATCACGGCAAATCCGAGACGCTCCCACGCGGCGGTGACAGCGTCAATCAGCCACCGCGAGCGTTTACCGGTAATCGGCGCCGCCCCGCCGCTGCTGGCGCGTCCGCACCGAGGTTCAGCTCCAGCGCCTGCTGCCCAGCCAGCAGCGTGACCCGCGCAGTAGCGATCAATGCGGCGATCTCTGCATCGCCACGGGCTGACCCGATGTGCTCGATAACCCGGTTGCAGCGCCCGACCTTCTCCACGATCTGCACCGCCATCGCGTCAGACGCGGTCCTCACCTTGCGAATGAACGCCACAACCGCCGATCCTATCGACGAATTTAGTGAACCATATCCGCCCACCACAACGCCCTGACCTGCACCGACAAGTCACCAACCATCAAATGTCCGAATCAGTTGTGCAACTCAGGCCTGAGCGCTGCACGCACGAGGACGACACCCCGAAACTCGCCGCTACCGACGCAGTCGACCCGGTCCGGTTACGGACGGCCGCGATCACATCGGCACGGAACTCCTCAGAAAACGCCTTCGGCATGACAAACTATCCTTCACAGTTGCCAGCACATCATCAAACCTGGGCCGACCCCGCACTACGGTAACTCCGGAGCGGATCACACCCACTTCAGGCGCAACACCCAGTCGCAGTATCGAGGCGAGTCACACACATATTAAATTCCTGCGGGGCCTCAACGTTGCTCATGTGACCGACCAGAGGAAGAACAACGATCTCAGACAGATAGTCCTGACCTCTCAAGCGATCGGCAATCTCAGTCGAGTGGACTTGTGGCGTCAGCCGGTCTGACGTACCGACAATCACAGATACCGGCACGGTGAGCTGATCAATGCCCGATCTGACGTCAATTGTCGCCAGTACATTTCCCCAAAGCCCCCGCGTCACTGGCGGACACTGCAACAACACTTCCGTACATTGCTCAACCGCAGAAATTGATGCGCGCGGACCCATAGTCGCGTACTTGATAAGGGCACGCGCAAGCAGAGAGGCCTTTACTTCCGGCCCTCCGAGGCCTAGCCCCTTGGCAAGCACTCGCTCAGCAAAACCACCCGTTTCCCTCCGAGACGGGCTCAAAAGAGTCGACTTGCTCACAAGTTGCGCAGCGCCCGTGCTAGCAAGCAACACACCCCGAGACAGCTCATTTACCGATTCCGGATACCCCGCTGCCCAAGCCATTATGGACATTCCGCCCATACTGTGGCCTATTACTACAGCCTTGCGAACAGGATTCACTACGCATCGCAAGATCGCCTCAAGATCATCACCCAACGCCCGCGCCGAGAACGGCCTGGACCCCCGATCGCTTCCACCGTGCCCGCGTTGGTCGTATACGACCACACGATGCGTCGCAGCGAACTTATCGATCTGGGGGCGCCAGAACTCGCTCTGGCACGACCACCCGTGGCTAAATACCAACAGGGGCGCCTCCCTGCCCAGCCCGAACTCGTTGTATGCCAACCGCGTTCCATCGGCCGAGATGGCCTCCATTTCGATACCCTCCAAGAATTTAAGATTTGTTCGATCAAAGATCATCGAAACTTACAATTACACTGTCGGTCAGCGGGATAGCCTGGCAGGCTAGACGTTCGCCGTCAGTAACGTCATCTTCAATCAGGACATGGTTTTCCACCATATCGACATCGCCTTCAATTAGCTTGCAAACACACGCACTACAGGCACCTTCACGACAGGAATACGGAGCATTGTATCCTTTCGACAGAAGCACATCAAGCAATGGCGCACTCCTGGGCCAGGATACCTTAATGCATTCGCCATCGAGATATACCGTCGCCATTGCAGTTCCTTCGTCGGCCGCGAGCCGACGGACCGTTGCCCCATCAAATGGATCTCCGGCCAGCGATTGGAATACTTCCCGGTGGATGGCTTGCCGCGACACATCCGAATTACTTGCGCAAGTCTCAACGAGATCCATAAAGGGAGCAGGCCCACAGGTAAAGATCTCCGACCCGGCATGCCTCGATATCATGTCGTCCAGCACCTCGGAATTCGGTAGCCCGCAGTCATTCTCAAACCACTCAACCAACGCAAATCGCTCGGGAAACCCGTCGGCAATCAGACAAAGTTGATCACGGTACATTGCTGAAACTTTATCCCTATTCGCGTAGAACAGGGCAACTTCGCCGCCTCCCGCTATCAATGCTGATTTAATGATCGACAAGATCGGCGTTATTCCACTTCCCCCCGCAAAGAGAAGCAAGTCAGCATCAAGACTCTTCGGCGTGAAATTTCCCGACGGGGGCAGCATCATAACTTCCATACCTGGCTCTATATTGTCACAGATCCAATTGGAAGCATATCCGCCGTCGGTGCGCTTCACACCGATTTCAAGACTGTAGTCGTCGATGTGAGGCGAGCTGCACAATGAGTAGCACCTCGACACGTGGCCGGTTTGATCCGAAGGAACCTTGACAGTGACAAACTGTCCCGGAAAGTATTTGAAATCGTTCGCGATGTCGTCGGGAACCTCAAAAGTGACAGTGACGGCATCGACCGTCTCCTGCCGCACGGCAGACACCACCAGCGGTCGTGCACGCACCGCTGCTGAAGGCGGCGCCTCCTCGCCCACACTCATTTAATGATTCCTTTCCGACGCGCCAATGCATACCCGACCCGAGTTGCGGGCGCAGCAATGTCCTGATATCGGGGGCCGACGAATCTAGCTACGAAGTCGAAGACCCGCGCATCGGCACCTATGAGTACACGAGCTCTCTTTCGGTCGACGCCTCTCAGGATTGTGGAGGCGGCCCTATCGGGGGTTGTTCGCGCGATCCTTTCGAACATTGAGGCGATGGTTGTGACATCACCCATTTGCGAGACGCCACGCGCATTGTTTACGATATTGGTTTTTACTCCACCAGGATGTACGCAAGTCACCGTAACCGGGTGACGGGCAATTTTCATTTCCTGCCGTAGCGCTTCTGTGAATCCTCGCACACCAAATTTGGCTGCATTGTATGCGCTTTGGCTCGGTATTCCCACGAGTCCGAACACGCTTGAAGTATTCACTAGATGACCGTCACCCGACTCAATTAGGTAGGGAAGGAACGCTTTTGTCCCATTTACAACTCCACCAAAGTTGATACCGAACAACCAATCGAAATCATCCCATGTCATATCAATAACGTCCGCACCGAGCGCCACCCCGGCGTTATTGAAGACCATATTGACCTGGCCAAACTTTGCCATGATCTCGTCAGCATATGACTTCATAGCAACGCGGTCAGCGACGTCAAGTTGCGCAGTAGCCACGATAGCGTCCGTTTTGTCTCGACAAATCTCTGCGGTCTCTTCTAGACGGTCTACATCAATGTCCGACAGCGCAAGACTTGCACCTCTTTGCGCCAACTGCATTGCGAGGGCTTGTCCAATACCAGACGCGGCGCCAGTAACGACTGCCACCTTTGAACTGTAATCTCTAGCAACTGAATTCATCAACATTGATACCTACTTGTCCCAAAATATTGTGCTCAGAAAGGAGAAGAAGGCGCGAAGCCCTCATGCGATTTCATACTCGGAACGGCGAAAATCTTTCGTAGCACGCCAGTATTGCCAGGTAAATCCCGGCCAAACAGTGCGATTCACCCCTTGTGAATCAAGATACCAACTGGTACATCCGCCGTTTGTCCAAACACCCTTGGACAGCCTTCGCTGGATTGCGCTATTAAATTCCTGCTGTACAGATGGACGCACCTCGATCCGTTGCGCACCAACGCCGTCGAGGGCTTCGATGGCTTTCATAATATACTTGATCTGCTGCTCTATCATAAAGACAACAGAATTATGTCCCAGCCCCGTGTTCGGCCCCAACAAGAAGAATAGATTCGGGAACCCGGCCGTGGTTATTCCAAGATGCGTGTTAATTCCAGTTTCATGCCAATGCGTTGGAAGATCTTTTCCGCAAGCACCCTTCAAAGCGAGCTGATCAAACCCGTCTGTGACGTGAAATCCGGTTGCATAGATGATAACATCGACCGGATACGAAGTACCTTCAGCCGTAACAACCGCGTCTGATGTCAGCTTAGCAATACTTTCGTCCACGACAGTAGTATTCTGAGCATTAAGTGCTGGATAATAGTCATTTGAGCCCAGAATTCGCTTGCACCCGATGCGATATGTCGGAGTCAGCTTCTCACGCAACTCTGGATCGTCGACAGATCTCGCAATATTCCATTGCGCGAGTTTTTCAATGGGGCGCATGAGGTTTGAGTGACCGTTCAATCCGAAAGCTAGACTCTCAGCACCCCAATAGACCGCCCACCGCGCAAGAATCCTTGCGAGCCCGATCTTGTTCAATAGTGTTCGAAATGGCGATGGTACCGCGAAGTTTTTCCGAGGCAATACCCAGGCCGGCGTACGCTGAAATAGGGTCAGCGTACCGGCATCCTTCTGTACATGGGGAACAAACTGAATTGCACTTGCGCCCGTTCCAATTACGGCTACGCGCTTGCCTCTCAAATCGACGTTGTGGTCCCAGACCGCAGAGTGAAAACTCTGCCCGGTGAAGTCCGCCACGCCTGGAATCGTTGGATAGTTTGGGATATGGAGGGCACCAACGCCGGAAACAACATATCTGGCAATATACTCACGCCCTGAGTCGGTATTCAGATGCCATCGCGATTCAGATTCGCTCCAGTATCCCGAAACGACCTTTTGTCCGAAATGAATCTTTTGAGTTACACCCCGCTTGTCGGCGACATCTTGCAGATAGCCCTCTATCTCTGGCTGCGAAGACCATACCTTCGACCAGTCTCCCCTGGTTTCGAACGAATACGAATACATGAGTGACGGTACGTCACATGCGCATCCAGGATACGTATTCTCACGCCAGGTTCCGCCCAACGAATCCGCCTTCTCAAGTACGACGAAATCGTTGTAGCCGTGACGACGAAGCTGCGCAGCCATTCCTAGACCAGAAAACCCGCTACCGATAATCACCACCTTCACAAAGGTTGGCTCTGACTGCTGGATCTCGGGCTTCTTTACAGTGCGCGCTGCGCGTTTGTCAGCTGTTGAAGTCATTGGGTTGTTGCTACTCCTGTTACTTTAGGTCGATACTATGAGTCCAACTTTCGGAAGCCATGGTTGAAAGACCGTCTACCGTAGGCTAGCCGCCAACGAAATTGGCCAGGGGACCCTTGCGATATCGAACACAGACGTCGATAGTCTGCGTTCGGAATCGGATTGAATGCGACGGTTTAGCGCAGATCGTCGGGAAGACTACGAGTTGCGCGCCACATCATCTTGGTAAACTTGCCCTCAATCATTCCAGCCTCATGAAAGAATCGAATCATCGGTTCTGACATAAACTGCAAGTTGGTTCGGTAATTTGGGCTGGTCTGTTGAGCAATGACTCCGCGGAGCCGGCCAACTCCGACAGCTTGGTACACGCGAGGATTGATAAGCATTGGATAGGCAAGATTGGCCACCAATGCAAGAACGCCACGGTGCCACGCACGGGATACACGTCCTCGTTTCTGCATCCCCTCCACCATCTCCAGGCGCGCGAACGTAATGTGACGCGCTTCTTCGAGTACATGGATCTTCATCGATTGACGAAGCTGCGGCTGCATCATAGGATCATTCATGGCTTCCCGTTGGGCCCGATCCAGAATTTCCTCGATCAACAAGGTAGCTCCGGAAACTGATGGGCCAAGCGGGACAAAATGCAGTATCTTGGCGAAGCCTAGTGACCCCTTCGGCAGCTTATAGGGCTCTAGTCCCGTCTTGTTAATGATCCGCGCGAACATCGTTGAGTGACGAGATTCGTCACCCACCTCGGTAAGTGCATACAAGGCCCGCTGGTCCGTCAACGGTCCCTTGAGTGACATGCGCAACAGAGCGGAACTCAGGAGGTTTTCGGCATATATGCCGAAACTGAGAATACTTACGATTTCGTGACGACCCAATTCCACCCGCTGCTCATCGGTCAACTTTTTCCAAATTTTGGTCCCGTAGAGCGATACACGGTGCTCAGGAAGGTAATGCTTGTCGACTTCCCACGGAGCCTCCCAATCGATGTCAATCTCCGCATCGTAGAACTTCTCGGTTGACGATCGGAGTAGTCGACCTGCCGACCTCTCCATGTCAACCGGCTTGCGACCATTTACGCGCGCAAGCCCCTCGTTTGATACATGAACCGTGGCCGGCATGTCTTGAATCGTCATGGTGATGATGCACTTTCGTTGATGCCTCGGTCAGCGCCGTATGGCCGCTACCTTCAGTACGCGGTACTCATGGTACGATGCTTTGGATCGTCTGTCAACGAGCACTTAAGAAGAGGTGGAACCCAGGTGTCTGATCACCACGACTACGACTACAGCGGAACGGGAACGATTGTGTGCCGCGGCAAAGCAGTGCAGGTCAACGTGAACGTGAAGGGCTACTTTCAGCCACTTGACGGGCTGTACACCTGGTATGGAAGGATCAATAGGAGCGCGGAGTTGGACGATCTTATACGCGGCAAGCGCACAGTTGCGGTACTGTCAACGCCCGAAGGCCGAGCGGAGTGTGTAGTCGGCGATCCAGATTTTTGGGGAAGGTACCGGGTTACCGGCAAGAGTCGGCCTCCATATCACGTGCCGACCACTCTGGCGGAAGTCGAGTCAATCGCCAAAGCCGAACACCCCGATCAGACTATGTAAATCCCCGCCTCGAGGGTTTCGTGCACAGCTGCTTACTGGAGTGCCGTCGTGAACATGCGGACATGTTGAGCGGCGTAAATCGTCAGCGGTGAACGCGCCAGGAGAATGCTCGCGGCGGTCGCGGAAATGGTCCGCCCGCCGCATCTGCCTGGAACTGAACAACTCTGGCACGGTGATCAGTGTCCGCACCGTCACCCGGATCCTGG
>NZ_AQYG01000019.1 GCF_000380485.1 Jongsikchunia kroppenstedtii DSM 45133
CGAGTGGACATTTACGCGCGCCGAGTGGACATTTACGCGCGCCGAGTGGACAACTGTTTGCATTGAGCGGGCATTCGATCAATCGAATGTCCGCTCAATGCGTTTCACGGTCCACTCGATGAACCTGACGGTCCACTCGGCGAACGTGAGTGTCCGCTCGGCGGTCAGTCGGCCGTCGAGACCGGTTCGGGCTCGCGGTGCGCCTGGTCGCGGGGGACCAGCGGGATGGCGATCAGGGGCAGGGTCGCCGCGACGATGAACGCGGCGGGAAACCCGGTGGCCGCGATCAGCGCGCCGAACATCGGGGTGGTCGCCGACATTGCCAGGTATTGACTGGTGTTCTGGATGGCCAGGGCGCGTCCGCTCCAGTGCGCGCCCGCGTATTCGGCGACCGCCGTGAAGGCCAGGCCGTTGTCGGTGACGGTGATGATCGACGCGACCATCATCACCACCACGGCGAGCGGCGTGTTCACCCAATCCAGCAGCGCCAGTAGCGCGCAGGCGATCGCCGCGGCGCCGGCGATCACCCGGATGGGCTTCATCCGCGAGCCCCACACATCCGACCAGCGACCGGACGCCAGCCGAGCCGCGGCACCCAGCAGCTGGGTCGCGGTGACCAGGATTCCGGCGCTGGCGGCCGACCAGTGATGCGCCACCATCAGCCAGGTCGGCACGAAGGTCCACAGCAAACCCTGCGGCACCACCAGCAGCACGCTGACGCCGTGCACGCGGGGCAGGAACGACCCACGGCGATAAGGGTTCTGGTCTCGTCTGTCGGTGGCGGTCTTCGGTGCGGGGTGTCGCGGCGGGTCGACGATGGTGACGGCGACCGCGACCAGGGCGATGGCCGCGACGACCATCGGGACCGCGAAACCCGCTGCGATGCCGTACTTCTCGGCCAGCACCGGCATGGTCAGCGCGCAGACCGCGACGCCCAGCGGTTGCGCCATCTGCCGGGCGCCCATGGCCGTCCCGCGCTGCGTGGGCGGGAACCAGCCGACGACCAGTCGCCCGCTGGCGCCGTTGGTGGCGGCCGACGCCAGCCCGGTCAGCAGCGCACAGGCGCCGATGACGCCGTACCCGGCATGGGAAAGGCTTGCCGCATAGGTGGATCCGGCCAGGACGGTCGTGAATCCCAGTGACGTCAGCAGGATGGTCCGCTCGCCGTAGCGGTCGATCAGCACACCCCACGGGATGATCGCGATCATCAGGCCGACGGTGGGGAGGGCGGCCAGGGTGGACGCGGTGGCCAGGGCCATGCCGCCCCGATGCAGCTCGGGGATGAGGAAGGCGATGCCGTTGACGACGACGGCGGTCGCCATCGCCGCGAGCAGCGAGCTGATCAGCATGATCCAGCGGTGGGCCACCGACGGTTCGGGCATCGCACACTCCCGTCTCAAATACTAAGAACTGACGCCCAAATATTAGTACTTGACCGGGGTGACCAGTCAATTGGCGTCTCGAACCCTGGGATAGGCTTGTGCGCATGCGTTTGGGTCGAATTGCCAGTCCGGACGGAGTCGCCTTCGTCAGCATCGAGGGCGATGGGGATACCGCCGTCACCCGTGAGATCGCCGAACATCCCTTCGGCACGCCGACGTTCACCGGCCGCCAATGGCCGCTGGCCGACGTGCGGCTGCTGGCGCCGATCCTGGCGAGCAAGGTGGTCTGCATCGGCAAGAACTACGCCGCACATGCTGCCGAAATGGGCGGAGCGCCACCGGAAGAGCCGGTGATCTTCATCAAGCCGAATACCTCGATCATCGGTCCGCAGGCGCCGATCCTGCGGCCGCCGAGTTCGGACCGGGTCGATTTCGAGGGCGAGCTGGCCGTCGTCATCGGTCAGCCCTGCCGTGACGTCGCGGCGGCCAAGGCGAAGGATGTGATCCTCGGCTATACCGTCGCCAACGATGTGACCGCGCGCGATCAGCAGGCCGCCGACGTCCAGTGGACCCGCGGCAAGGGCTATGACACGTTCTGCCCGCTCGGCCCGTGGATCGAGACCTCCTTGGATCCAAGCGATCTGGAGATCCGTACCGAGCTGGACGGTGAGGTGAAGCAGCGCAGCCGCACCAGCCTGATGCTGCACGATGTGGGCGCGATCGTGGAATGGATCTCCCGCATCATGACGCTGCTGCCGGGCGACGTGATCCTCACCGGCACACCGGAGGGCATCGGCCCGATGTCTGCCGGCCAGCAGGTGAGCGTGACGGTCGAAGGCATTGGCACATTGACCAATCCGGTCGCGGACAGGAAGTGACTCCGGAATGACGATGGCACGCGGCAACGCGAAACTCATTGACCTCAACGGAATCCAGATCAATGTCGACGACTCCGGCGGTACGGGTCCGGCGGTCGTGATGGTGATGGGCACCGGCAGCCCGGGCCGGGTGTGGCACGCGAACCAGGTGCCCGCATTGGTTCGGGCCGGCTACCGGGTGGTGACCTTCGACAATCGCGGGATCGCGCCGACATCCGAATGCGTCGACGGGTTCTCGGTCGATGACATGGTCGCCGATACCGCGGCGGTCATCGAACATCTCGGCGTGGGCCCGGTCGCGGTGGTCGGGACTTCTTTGGGCGGACGGATCACGCAGGGGCTGCTGCTGTCGCGGCCCGACCTGGTGAAGGCGGCGGTGCTGATGGCAACCTACGCCCGCCCGACCGTGATGCAGCAAGCGATTTCGGCTGGCGAGCGGGAGCTGTACGACAAGAAGATCACGCTGCCGGACCGCTATTTCGCGGCCATCACCGCGCATCTGAACCTGTCGCCGAAGACGCTCGCGGACGAGAGCTCGGCCCGCGACTGGCTCGACATCATCGAATTCTCCGGACAGGCTCTCACGCCCGGCGTACGCGCTCAGCTCGATCTGCATATCGACGAGCCCGACCAGCTCGCCCGGCTGTCCGGCGTGACCACGCCCACGCTGGTCATCGGGTTCGCCGACGACCGGACGCTGCCGGTGTACCTGGCCAGGGAAGTGGGCGCCGCCATCAGGGGTGCCGAATACCGCGAGGTCGCCGATGCGGGTCATTACGGCTACCTGGAGCAGCCGGCCGAGGTCAACAAGCTGCTGGTCGAATTCCTCGACCGAACGGTGAAGTAATAGCCTTGGCGGCATGACTGTTCGCGTCCGTTTCTGCCCGTCGCCGACTGGAACGCCCCACGTCGGGCTGATCCGTACCGCGCTGTTCAACTTCGCGCATGCGCGTCACACCGGGGGCACCTTCGTGTTCCGCATCGAGGACACCGACGCCGCGCGGGACAGCGAGGAATCGTATGCCGCGATCCTGGACGCGCTGCGCTGGCTGGGGCTCGACTGGGACGAGGGGCCGGAGGTCGGCGGGCCGTTCGGGCCGTACCGCCAGTCGGAGCGCCGGGATCTGCACCTGGACGTCGTCCGCAAGCTGCTCGAGGCAGGGGAGGCGTACGAGGCGTTCTCCACGCCGGAGGAGGTCGAGGCGCGTCACGTCGCCGCCGGTCGCAACCCGAAGCTCGGCTACGACAATTTCGATCGGGACCTGACCGAGGAGCAGCGCGCCGCCTATCGGGCGGAGGGCCGAAATGCCGTGGTACGCCTGCGGATGCCGGATCACGACATCACGTGGGACGACCTGGTGCGCGGCGAGACCACCATCAAGGCCGGCGACGTCCCCGACTTCGCGCTCACCCGCGGCAACGGAGATCCGTTGTACACCTTGGTCAATCCGACCGACGATGCGCTGATGGAGATCACGCATGTGCTGCGCGGCGAGGACCTGCTGTCGTCGACGCCGCGGCAGATCGCGCTGTACGAGGCGCTGACGCGGATCGGAATCGCCAAGGCCACACCGCAGTTCGGCCACCTGCCGTTCGTGATGGGGCAGGGCAACAAGAAGCTGTCCAAGCGCGACCCGGAGTCGAGTCTCTTCGCGCACCGCGACAACGGATTCATTCCAGAGGGCCTGCTCAACTATCTGGCGCTGCTGGGCTGGAGCCTGTCGGCCGATCAGGACGTCTTCACGCTCGACGAGATGATCACGGCTTTCGATGTGCGACAGGTCAATTCGAACCCGGCACGATTCGACGAAAAGAAGGCGCAGGCGATCAACGCCGAGCACATCCGTCGCCTCGAGCCGGCCGATTTCGCTGCTCGCCTCAAGCAGTATCTGGTCGCCACGGGCAGGTTGTCGGCGGACCAGATCGACGACGCCCAGTTCGCCGTGGTGGCCGACCTGGTGCAGACCCGTATCCAGGTACTCGGCGAGGCCTGGGGCCTGATCGCATTCCTGTACGTCGACGAGGCCGATTTCGCCGTCGACGAGGCGGCGGCGCGGAAGAACCTGGGTGCCGACGCGGCGCCGGTGCTCGATGCGGCGATCGCGGCACTGGAGGCGTTGGGGGAGTGGACCACGCCGGCGATCGAGGCGGCCCTCAAGACGGCGTTGGTCGACGGCCTGGAGCTCAAGCCCCGCAAGGCGTTCGGGCCGATCCGGGTGGCCGTGACGGGATCGCACATCAGCCCGCCGCTGTACGAGTCGTTGGAACTCCTGGGCCGGGACACCACGTTGGCGCGGCTGGGTCAGGCGCGAGAAAACCTGGTCTGACCTGGCGATTGCTGTCCGGGCCGCTCTGTTTGGTAGTCTATCGTCCGGCGCTTGAGCAGCCGGTTCGCCGGAAGCTCAAACTCCGTATTGGCCTATGGTGTAATTGGCAACACAGCGGTTTCTGGTACCGCCATTCTAGGTTCGAGTCCTGGTAGGCCAGCGAGAACGCGGTTTGGTCCGCGCACTCCAGCCAGCTACGCTGGCACAGCAAGTTCTTGGCCCCGTCGTCTAGCGGCCTAGGACGCCGCCCTCTCAAGGCGGTAGCGCGGGTTCGAATCCCGTCGGGGCTACAGCGAAACAAGGCTCCCGGTCGATGAGACCGGGAGCCTTGTTCGTTATGGCGGGACCGATCGACGCTCGGGGAGCGCAGGTCGGTGAGTTGACGAGCCGCGCACCGGGTTTGGCGCCGATCGACGTCATCCGCGACATTCCGTCATCGCACTCGTCGGTCTACTCCGACAGATACTGGGCGGTGCTGCCGGCGACCGGCATTTCCGGAAGCCCGAGTTTGCGGTGATCCCATGATCGGGTCCGGTCGGCGACGATCCGCACCGCGATTCGCTTGTTCATCATCTGGTCGACGAACGGCCGCATCTCTGCGGTGTACTCGCCGTTGTAGCGTTCCCACACACTGATGCCGACGCGCAGCAGGGTGTCGGGATCCTCGACGATCTCGGCGTGACCCTCGATTGCGATGCCGCGCAGCGTGTTATAGGTCAGGCCGTCCTCGATCATGGCGGTGCAGACCGGGTTCCGGCGGAGATTGACGACCTTCTGCGACTTGGCCTTCGTCTCGAACCAGATCTCGGGCCGGCCGTCGGCGCCGGGAAGGACGGCGTACCACATCGCCACCAGGTGCGGGACTCCCGTGGCGGAGACGGTGGCCAGGGTGGCGGTGCGGCTGCGGGTGATGAACGAGTCGATCTCGTCGTCGCTCATCACGATCTGAGTGCGCTGATTGGTGCCCATGTGGCTGACATTACAGTGACCGAAATTACTGAGTGCCCCGGTGCGGCCGTCGTCGGTTACAGCCGTTTGTGGATGGCGTCGGCCGCGGCCAGCAGGTCGGCGGCCCACCGCGCGCCGGGTCGGCGGCCGATCCGGTCGATCGGGCCGGACACCGAGATCGCCGCGACGACCTTGCCCGCGCCGTCGCGGACCGGGGCCGAGATGCTGGCGACGCCGGACTCGCGCTCGCCGGCGCTCTGCGCCCAGCCGCGCCGCCGCACCTCGAGCAGCGTCCGGTCGGTGAAATCGCTGTCGGCCAGGATGATTCGGGCGGTCGCCGGGTCGGCCCAGGCGAGCAGCACCTTCGCGCCACTGCCGGCGGTCATCGGCAGCCGGGAGCCGATCGGAACGGTATCGCGCAGCCCGGACGGGGGCTCGACCGCTGCGATGCAGACGCGCTCGGTGCCTTCGCGGCGGTACAGCTGCACGCTTTCCCCGGTGATCTCGCGCAACCGCGGCAGGACCGTCATCGCGGCGTCGCGCACCGCATCGGCCGCGCCGGCTCCGAGTTCGGCGAGGGCGGGACCGGGCCGCCACTGGCCGGCGGTGTCGCGGGCGAGCAGTCGGTGGATCTCGAGTCCGGCCGCCAGCCGATGCGCGGTAGCGCGCGGCAGTCCGGTGCGTTCGCACAGTTCATTGAGGGTGCACGGGCCGTGTGCGACCGCGCGCAGCACGCTCACCGATTTGTCGAGGACACCGATTCCGCTGGACCCCGTCGGTGCGCTATCATTTCTCACACGCCGATACTAGCGTCCCGAATCCTGAGATTGCCAGTATCTGCGCCGATTGTCCCAACAGCCCTGGGGCGGCGAGCGGTCCGTTTTGACGTGGCCGCGGCGCGGTCCATGCATGAATTAGGTGAGTGCGATGTCAGAGCAGCCGTTGACGTTGGCCGAGAAGGTATGGCGCGATCACGTCGTCGTGCCCGGTGAGGGGGAGGGCGCGGCGCGCACTCCCGACCTGATCTACATCGACCTCCATCTGGTGCACGAGGTGACCAGCCCGCAAGCCTTCGACGGACTGCGGCTCGCCGGCCGGCCAGTGCGGCGCACCGATCTGACAATCGCCACCGAGGATCACAATGTGCCGACGATCGACACCGACAAGCCGATCGCCGATCCGGTGTCGCGGACGCAGGTTGAAACTCTGCGAAAGAATTGCGAAGAATTCGGCGTCCGCCTGTATCCGATGGGCAATAAGGAACAGGGCATCGTGCACGTCGTGGGTCCGCAGCTCGGGCTGACGCAGCCGGGAACCACGGTCGTCTGCGGCGATTCGCATACCTCGACCCACGGCGCGTTCGGCGCCCTGGCGATGGGTATCGGCACGTCCGAGGTCGAACATGTTCTTGCCACCCAGACGCTTTCGCTGCGTCCGTTCAAGACCATGGCGATCAATGTGGACGGCGAATTGCCTCCGGGTGTCACCAGTAAGGACCTGATTCTCGCGATCATCGCGAAGATCGGCACCGGCGGCGGCCAGGGATATGTCCTGGAATACCGGGGATCGGCCATCGAGAAGCTGTCGATGGAAGCGCGAATGACCATCTGCAACATGTCGATCGAGGCCGGCGCTCGCGCCGGAATGATCGCCCCCGATCAGACGACCTACGACTTCCTCCACGGCCGTCAGCACGCCCCGAAGGGTGCCGATTGGGATGCGGCCGTTACCTATTGGGATTCGCTGCGCACCGATCCGGACGCGCAGTTCGACGCCGAGGTGCATATCGACGCCTCGACGCTGTCGCCGTTCGTCACCTGGGGCACCAACCCGGGCCAGGGCGCGCCGCTGTCGGCGACGGTGCCCGATCCGGCACAGATCTCCGATGCCGAGGAGGCGGCCGCGGCCGAGAAGGCGCTCGGCTACATGGATCTGGCGCCGGGAATGCCGCTGCGCGATGTGACGGTCGACGCCGTCTTCGTCGGATCGTGCACCAACGGCCGGATCGAGGATCTGCGGGCGGTTGCCGAGGTTCTGAAGGGCCGCAAGGTCGCCGACGGGATGCGGATGCTGATCGTGCCCGGCTCGATGCGAGTGCGTCAGCAGGCCGATGACGAGGGGCTGGGCGAGATCTTCACGGAGGCAGGGGCGCAGTGGCGTCAGGCCGGCTGCTCGATGTGTCTTGGAATGAATCCAGATCAGTTGGCCCCGGGTGAGCGATGCGCGTCCACCTCCAACCGCAATTTCGAGGGACGGCAGGGCAAAGGCGGTCGGACGCATCTGGTTTCGCCGGCCGTCGCCGCCGCCACCGCGATCCGCGGCCGCCTCGCCGCGCCCGCCGATCTGGACTGAGTCGAGATAACCGCCCGACTCACGTTCCGTCCACAGAACTTTCGAAGGAGTTTCCATGGAACCGTTCATCAGCCACACCGGTATCGGAGTGCCGTTGCGTCGCAGCAATGTCGACACCGACCAGATCATTCCGGCCGTGTACCTCAAGCGGGTGACACGCACCGGATTCGAGGACGGACTCTTCGCCAGCTGGCGCGGCGATCCGGAGTTCATCCTCAACGTTCCGCCCTACGATCGCGGTTCGGTGCTGGTCGCCGGCCCCGATTTCGGCACCGGCTCGTCGCGTGAGCACGCCGTCTGGGCATTGCTGGATTACGGCTTCCGCGTGGTGATCTCGTCGCGCTTCGCCGACATCTTCCGCGGCAACTCGGGCAAGGCCGGTCTGGTCGCAGCGCAGGTGGAGCAGTCCGATGTGGAGCTGCTGTGGAAGCGGATGGAGGAGCAGCCCGGCCTGGAACTGACGGTGAGCCTTGAGGATCGGACGGTGACGGCCGGTGATCTGGTGGTGCGCTTCGCGATTGATGACTACACGCGCTGGCGTCTATTGGAGGGCCTGGACGACATCGGTCTCACATTGCGCCAGGTAGAGGCGATTTCCGAGTTCGAATCGACTCGCCCGCAATGGAAGCCGGTCACCACCGCGGCGGCCGACTGAACAGTCGTTCCGGGCCGCATCGGCGGCCTGACTTAACCCGTTATCGGACAATGGAATGGACCGAATCGGGAACTGTGCGAGATCTCTTTGCGTGCCGAACTTCCGCCACGCCGAAAGAATTTCGTGCAGAAAATGGACGTATGTGGATTTGACGTTTACCGTATCCATAGTTGGCCCAAGGTGGGTCACCAGTTTGCGGAGGTTGAACCCATGAACAAGGCAGAGCTGATCGAGGAACTGACTAAGAAGTTGGGGACCGATCGCCGGACGGCCACCGAGGCCGTCGAGCATATCGTCGACACCATCGTTCGCGCCGTGAATAAGGGTGAGAGCGTTACGATCACCGGCTTCGGTGTATTCGAGAAGCGCCGTCGTGCCGCTCGGGTCGCGCGTAACCCGCGCACCGGTGAGACCGTCAAGGTCCGCCCGACGTCGGTGCCGGCATTCCGTCCGGGCGCTCAGTTCAAGGCCGTGGTTTCCGGCAAGCAGAAGCTTGCGGCTTCGGGCCCGGCCGTGAAGCGCGGCAGCACCGCTGCTCCGGTGAAGAAGGCCGCTGCCAAGAAGACTGCGGCCAAGAAGACTGCAGCCAAGAAGGCTCCGGCCAAGAAGACCGCAGCCAAGAAGGCCCCGGCCAAGAAGACCGC
>NZ_AQYG01000020.1 GCF_000380485.1 Jongsikchunia kroppenstedtii DSM 45133
CGAACTCGAAGCTGCGTACTACGCTCAACAGACAGCCCAGCAAACCGCTGAGCTGACCGTTTGAGGCAGTCTCCGACATCCCGGGGCGATTCAAGTCGATGCGACGGCTTGACAGTGATCCACGCCTCATCCATACTTCCGTCAGACTTCGAGTACCAGGTACTAGTGATAGCGCGTATCTGCATGGGTCTGGTCGAGTCAGTAAGTGCTATGAACAAATCGCGTATGACGGGAGATTGGATGGCAGTGGCGTCGATAGAGGCGGTGATTCTCGCCAGATTGGTTGCCAGCACGCAGACACTCGGACGCATGTTCAGACTCGGAGCCCGCACTACAACGATTATGCTCATTGACATTGTCCGCGGGCAGCTGCCCATCCGTGAAGCAGTGATTCAAGCATGGTTCTTTATTACGGTCACAGCGGTACCCGCAGTACTGCTGGCGGTACCGTTTGGGGTCGTCATAGCGGTGCAAATCGGATCCATAACCAAGAGCGTCGGCGCAAGTTCGATGGCGGGCGCGGTAGGAGGGATCGGAGTAATGCAGCAGGCTGCGCCAATGGCAGCGGCCCTCCTTGTTGGGGGGGCCGGCGCGTCAGCGGTCTCGGCTGATCTCGGCGCGCGTACCATTCGCGACGAAATTGATGCAATGCGGACGATGGGGATCGATCCAATGCGCCGCTTGGTATCCCCTCGGATGCTCGCCATGATCGTTGTTGCGCCGATGCTTTCAATAATAATCATTCTCATGTCGATCCTCGCGTCATTTCTGGTCTCAGTTATTGCCCAAGGAGTTGCATCGGGTTCGTACTGGTTGTCATTTGGCACGTTCGCATCCACCCTAGATATAGTCATTTGCGTAGTGAAGTCGATGATATTCGGCTATATTGTCGTGATTGTTGCAGCTCAACGTGGTCTGGAGGCGAAGGGTGGTCCGCGAGGTGTGGCGGATGGTGTCAACGCAGCGGTTGTGATCGGTGTTGTTGCCTGCTTCGTTGTGAACGTTCTGATAACCCAATTAGTCAGCATGTTCTTACCGACGAGGCTATTCTGATGGCACTCAATGGCGGGCGCGCCAAGGTTAGGGTGCCGTCGACATATAAGCGGTATGGTCGGCTAGGTCGGAAGCGCTCGTTGTCGCGTGCAGCAATGGTTTGGATCCCGCTTGAGCATTTGGGTCATCAGCTGGACTTCACTTGGCAGTCACTCCGAGGAACGTGGCACGCCGCGACTACCTACCGTAAGCAGACACTAAGTATTTTCACTGAGCTCACCTGGGGCCGTGGCGCCGTGATCGTTGGGGGTGGCGTTGTCCCGGTGCTATTCATCATGGGTGTTTCGCTCGGGGCGATGCTGGGAATATTGGGCTATACGGTGCTGAACTTGCTTGGGTTGGGCCCGATTTCGGGGACAATGTCAGCATTTGCGACCACCCGTGAGCTTGCCCCGATCATCGCCGCTGTTGGCTTCGCAGCACAGGCAGGTTGCCGACTAACTGCAGAGATTGGTTCAATGCGGATTTCAGAAGAGATTGATGCGCTCGAAGCGCAGGCAATCCGGCCGATTCCATTTGTGGTGTCTACCCGAGTGTTGGCGGGAATCATCGCGATCATTCCCACCTACCTGGTTACATTGACAGTTGCGTATTTATCAGCGCAACTGATTATTACCAAGGTGTATGGTGAAGGTGCTGGCGCCTACAATCACTACTTTGAGATGTTCATAAATGCGAAAGACGTCGCATTCTCGTTGATCAAAGTGGTAGTATTTGTGATTGCAGTAGTCATCGCCCACGCGTACCAAGGGTACCATGCGCGGGGTGGCCCGGAAGGCGTCGGAATCGCCTCCGGACGGGCGATCAGGGCAAGTATAGTGCTCATTATCATGCTCGACATGGTGTTGACAATCATCATGTGGGGATTCAACTCCAGCGTTAGCTTCTCGGGATAACCATGGCCGTAGAATTGGATCCATCTGGCCGCGGTGCCAGCCGCCGCGGGATTCGAATCCGTGGATTGATCACCATTGCCGCGATCGGCGCTGCCATGTACACAACTGCAATTCTTGCTACGCCCGACCACCAGGGCGACGTATCGTTCACGATTGTTGCTGCAGGCATAGGCGATGGTGTTGACACATCGACACAGGTCCGGTTGCATGGTCTGCCTATAGGTACGGTCACGCGGATTGCCAGCGATGGCACAAAGCGCGTCGTTACTCTGGCCGTAAAAAAGCCTCGTGCTGCTGAATTGACAACATCGATGCAGACTCGGTTCGTGTCGTCTAACGCATTTGGATCGACCGCGATCGAATTGATCCCAGGTTCGGGAGGGCTCCCGATAACGCCTGGAACGGTGATAAACTACCAGCAGGAGATACGAAACTATACCGTCACAAATGTACTCCGCAGTGCTGAGGCGGTTGCATTGGATGTTGTCACTCCGCAACTTTCGGGCGCCTTAAACAACGCCGCCGATCTGACAAGAAGCATGTCCCCAGCAGTAACAGCCAGCCTTGCAGTGATGCGTGCGTGGAAACAGTCCGACCCGCTTGCGGTTGACAAAATACTTCGAGCAGTCGCCAACGCAATGCAACCGGCGGGTCCCGTCGTGGACGGAGCTGTGACGATGCTCCAACAATTGCTGGATGTTCCAGACTATGAAAATCCTCACCTGGTCCAGCTCACTGCCAAGGCGTTGCCCGCCTTCTCGCAGCTCGCTTTCGGTTTCGTATCAGAGCTGGTGGTGGCGGCTGGCCCATTGGCGCCGGCGATTGACGTACTTAACGCCTATCTAACACCAACAACCTATGGATTGCGTGATGTGACTGCATCGCAGATACAGCAATTAATCACAAGACTTGGGCGTTCATTTACCCAGACCAACAGCGGACGCGTTGACCTAAATGTCCAACTGCTAATTGACGCGTTTCCATCGGTGGGAGTACCGCTTATGCTCGTAAACGGGGTACACAGATGATCTCATCGAAGAAAGCTGGCGTGCGGCTGGTAGTGTTTTTCCTTGCTGTGGTGATGATTGTCTTTCTGATCAATCAAGCTATCACGAGGCCGATTTCAGGGTCGACGGAGAGCTATCACGCCGAATTTACCGATGCTTTCGGGCTTCGGGTCAACAACGACGTACGGATCCGCGGAGTCCAGGTCGGGAAAGTTCGCGCTGTAACACTCCGCGATGGAAAGTTTGCTCGTGTGACTTTCACTATGCAGCGGTCGCATCCGCTGGGTGTCGGAGACATAGTCGCTATCAAGTTTCAGAACCTGACTGGACAGCGATATCTTGCAATACTCCCGTCTGCTAGCGGCGGGCCGAGGGTCAATCCAGCTGAAGATATTCCACCAGATCGGACACTGCCTTCTTTAGATATCACCCAAATGTTTAATGGTTTACAGCCAATATTGAAGCAGGCGGATCCCGCAATCTATAATCGCTTGGCGATGAATATGTTGGCGCTTCTGGAGGGAGAGCAGGGTGATGGTGTTGCTTCGGTAATGTCTGATATTGGCAAACTTGCCGGATATGCATCGGATCGATCAGCTGTGTTTGAGGCGATCTTGAGCAACTTGGGAAGGGTGGCGAATACTCTGACTGGACATTCAAAGACGATTGACACCCTCTTGTCATTGTTCGGCGGGATATTCCATACCCTTTCCGGACAGTTGGAAAAGCTGCTTTCGCTAATCCATCAGGCTGCTGCTGAATTCTCCGGGCTAGACGGCGCGCTCGACGCGCTGCAGACTTTGGCACTCGGTGGTTCAGATAAGCTTACCGCTCGCTTTTACGAATTGGTTCCCGATCCTGCGGCCGCGGTTAAGGCACTTGAAATCGTACCTCCGCTGATTAGCGGCCTGACACGCGCTCTTCCCAATACGTCCGCCGATCTGAAGTGCTCGAAAGGCAATGCTTCGTTGCCAGGCTTGGCGAAGATTCTGATAGGCGGACAGGAGATTATACTTTGCAAACCCTAGGTCGCGCATTCCATAGCATCAAATGGCCATCACTCGGCGACGAAGAAACATCACCTCGTAACCAGATCTATTGGGCAACGGGCGGCAGCGTGGTTGTTGTACTCGCGCTTGCGCTAGCGTTTATTGTGTACATTCGTCCGATCGGTGCCGTAACTTATTCCGCGAACATGACTTCGGCCGCGAGTGTGGTATCCGGTTCTGATGTACGGATCGCGGGTGTGCCGGTAGGTCGGGTTAAGTCGCTTAGCCTAGCAGGTGACCATGTCGTCATGCGGTTTACAATTAAATCTAATGTATTTATTGGTGATCAGACAAGTCTGGAGATCCGTATGCTGACACCGATCGGAGGCCTTTATGTGGATGTGAATCCGTCGGGGAGTTCTCCGCTAAGGCGTACACATATTCCGGTAGATCGAGTCCAACTGCCTTTCCAGATACCTAGTCTCTTGCAGCAAGCGACCCCGTTAGTACAACAGACCAACGTGGGAACTCTGAGGCAAAACCTAACAAGTATCGACTCAGCACTGGCTTCTGCGCCTGGCGCGGTTCGTACAACAATTGACAGCGCGCAGAAAACCCTCGATGTATTTGACAGGCAAAAGGGGCAAATCGTTGAAATTCTGAAAATGTCAAATGAGTACATATCAGTGGCAAATTCTCACAGCGACGTAATTAGAACGGTCATTGAAGACCTCGCTCGGCTTGGCCCAGCGCTAGTCGCCAACCGGTCGGCATTGATTGTGGCCACCACCGATCTTGTTGACTTCTTGGCAAAAGTTTTTGAGTTTCTCGGCGGTCCGTTTCAGACTCGTATCGAGCCGTTGCTTTTTCCGCTTGAACGAAGTGTCGATTCCGCCAGGAACCTGGGAAGCAAGATTGACAATACGATAGCGGATTTGCAGGGGATGATAAAGCAGCTGGCGGGTCTGCTTGGTCCAGACGGCCAAATATATATTGACCAGTCCAATGCTCTACTAAACGGTCCAAATATTTGTGTTCCGATTCCCGGACGGAGCTGCTGATGGCGCGCAACTGGACCTGCCAAAAGGGTGTTCGGGCTACGATCATTCTTCTTGCAATTATGATCGTGCTCTTGGCGAGTGCCGTAGCATGGCATAACACTCGGCCGACGATGTCTGCACTTTGCGCCGATATGAATGACTCGCTCGGACTGTATCGTGACGCACCGGTGACAATCATGGGTATTAAAGTCGGCGCAGTACGATCGGTGCGGCCGGAAGGCGATCACGTACGTGTCGATATGGATATCAAGAAGCGACCGCTGTCGGCAGACGTGCAGGCGGTCGTGGTCAACAACTCGATACTGACGGATCGTCGTGTTGAGCTCGTGAATTCGCAGCTCACAGGAGGTGCGCAATTTTCATATTCCTCATGTATAACACGTGCAAATACCGCGACGCCGATCAATATCAATGACTCGCTACAGGCGTTCGATAATGTGGCGAAACAGCTAGCTTCAACTTCTCAGGACGGCAGCATGCCTCTCAAAGGAGTTCTCGATAAGTTGGCGCACGAGCTCGATGCTTCTGGGCCCACGCTGAATAGCTCCGTCAACGAACTTGGCGAATTGATGAGTTCTCCCGATCAATTTGTCGGACAACTTAGACAGATTTTGGACAATTCGGATCGGCTAACTTCACTTACAGCGCAAGAGTGGCCAAATATAAAGACGCTTGCGCCGACTCTGACTACCGTATTCGAGGCCGCCGGACAGCTGCTGGGGCTCTTTCCTGGGTTGCTGCAAAGCGTAGGAACTACTTCGGCCGGTCCCCTGCAAAGGCTTTTCACCGAACATCTGCCCTATTTGAATCCAATTCTTGATAGGTCGGTACCGATAATTGATCTCGTGGCTAATCATGTGACTAGCGGTCAGCAGATTTTGGGTAAAGTGCCAGCGGTCGTGTCGCTCCTGCGAAATATGTTTGATCGGCAGCAGGGCGCTCTCCGTGTCACGTATCGGCCCCCTGATTTCTCGGTATCAGCGGTATCGCCGGCATCCGTCTGCCGACAACTGAATAGTATTCGTGAGAACTCATGCGATGTGACCAGCAATTCTAGAGCAACGATTCCACTCGTACAGATGGTACTTTCTGCGATCGGGGGTAGTTCGTGATTATTCACCGACGTATTCGCGCAGCCTTGATACCTGTGCTCCTACTGTTGACCGCATCGGCCTGCGCGTTCAACCCAAGCAACTACGCAATTCCAGGAACCGGCGTTGGCGGCGGAACTTATACAATCAATATTCAATTTGCATCAGTGCTTAATCTTCCGCCGGGAGCGAATGTAAGTTCCAACGGTGCAAAGGTGGGGACTTTGCAGTCGGTCCACCTTCATTCGTATGGAGTGACAGCGGTTACGAAAGTAAAGAAGTCGGTTAAGCTGCCGGCTAACACGCGCGCTGAATTACGGCAAACAACGATACTGGGTGACATCTATATTGCGCTGATTGTTCCTGTTGATGCGAGCTCAGTTCAGATGATTGACGATGGTGGAACGATTCCGCTAGCACAAACGGATCCGGGCCCTCAGGTCGAAGACGTATTGCGTCGACTGTCGAACTTTATTAGCGGCGGAAGTATACAGGAACTGCAGAATTCAATGGATCGACTCAACGCCGCACTTCCCGTGGACTCCCGCGAAACGAAAGATCTGGCTTCGCAAGCAGCGAAGGACCTGTCGGGAGCTGCGAATGGCATCGATAATATCGACAGAATTCTTCACTCTAGTAGTGACGTGACAGATCGTTTGATGAGACAGTTGCCAAATCTGCGTCAGATCTTTTCCGACGATGGCAACTATCGACTTGAGCAGACGTCAGTTATTGGCAACTCAGTTTTTTCGATTACGGTGCGTTTGCAGCAACTGACCAATGCTCTGCTATGGCTACTGCCCAGACTGCCAAGCATAAACGGATTCTTGGACAAAGTCGTACCCTTGGTGCGGACGCCCTCAGACAGTGCTCTTCAATTTAACGGGAACATCGGATCGCTTATTTCATTGTTCCGGGGTAAGTTGATCCCGTTTGTGGCGCAGGGCCCAGCTATCAATGTGACAAGTTTGCAGGTTGACGGAAAGAATGCGACACCTGACGTGATGGCAGTACTTCGAATCATTGGAGCGGCTCAGTGAGCAGCAGAGTTTCGAACTTGCTGTCAGCGCTAGGTCTGGTTCTGGTGCTGATATTGGGTGGCGGCTACCTGTTGGTCGGCGTACTTCATATTAACCCTACGACGCCCGTAACAAGAATTTCAGTCGATTTGTCGAATTCTGGCGGACTGCGATCCGGCTCTGATGTTGTGCTGCGAGGAGTTGATATCGGTAAAGTCGACTCGGTTCGTAGTGTTAACGGAGGCGTACGAGTGTCGGTCAGCTACAAACGAAAGTACAAAGTGCCGGTGGACAGTGCACTCAAGGTTGAAGGCCTATCGGCCCTTGGCGAGCCAGTTTTTGAGATTAGCCCGAAGAATTCGTCGGGCCCGTATCTAGAGAATGGCACTCGACTGCGGACTAGCCCGGTGAATGTTCCTGCTACAATTCCTGAATTGCTGTCCAGCTCTTCGGATCTTCTTGCCCAGGTCGATCCGAAGTCCGTAGCGACGATTTCTCGGGCTCTTACGCAAGCGTTGACCGGTCTGCAGGACGCTACCCCCAATATTTTGCGAGGCACCACGTTACTCGCATCGACTGTCGTTAGTCGACAGCCGCAACTTGTTCGGATACTTGCGAACGGTAGGACCATGCTTGGAGATGCAGAGTGGGTGGGGCCGTCGTTGCGTGGCCTTCCTGAAGCCTTTACGTCTATGTCGACGGTGGCGCGGACCGATCTGATTCGTCTGTTTGCCTTGGCGCGTCGGACGGATGGCGATGCTCTGTTCAATAGTCTGATCCCAGAGGAGAACTTCTTGATTGACTATGTGCGTAAAATCTCTCCTAGTGTCGGTGCGATCGCAAGCGCACTGCTTCCGCTTGCAAAGTCCACTGGTTCCTTGCTGGCGACGGTAAACTTTGGCGACGTAATAGATCAGGCCTTGCATGCGCTGCCGGGAGATAGGGTGCGCATAGCCGTAGCAATTCCGCACTAGCGGACTCTGAATAGAGGTAATAGGAAATGGTTGATAGTTCTGATAATGTAGAGGGTTTGGCCTCGGGCAAAAATGAAGGTGTCGATGATGAGTCGTCGCCAGCGGTTGATGTTGATGGTTTGTCAGAAAGCCCTGAGCGGCCAGTAGCCTCTGGCAGAGGTCTGGTGTCGGCATATGTGGGTCGTTTGCAACGTGCTTTGGGTGATGTTCGGGTGATCGTGTGGCGTCGGCCGGTGTCATTTATTCTTATTGTTGTGTTTGCGTTAGCGGGGATAGGCTTTGGCATACTATGGCAGCATAGTGTCGGCGAATTGTCCTCGTTGCGATCGAGTCAGGCGGATGATGCTAAGGCTGAAAGCATCGCTGGCCGGTACGCGGTAGGTGCGTCGACATTCAATTTTCAGAATCTGGACCCGTGGTTATCGTCCCTCAAGACGGGGGTGAGTGATCAGTTGAAGCCCAAGTTTGATTCAGCGGTAAACGTTCTGAATCCTTTGCTTCAGCAACTTCAATGGATATCGACGTCGAAGTTGCTCGCTGCAGATGTATCGCGTCGGGATGGCGGTATGTTCAATGTACAGGTGTTCGTGAGTATGCAGTCAAAGAGCTTGCAGTTTCCTGACGGCATGAATTCGACCGCGTCCTATTCGGTGACCCTTGACAAGGCTAGCGGCTGGACTATCACAGATGTGGGCGGAATTGGCGCGGGGCTACCGGGCGCTATCAATTCTGATGGAAGTGGTTCCGATACTGGCACGCCGGCACCCAGTATGAGCGAACATGCACCGCCTGCCACGACCCCTTCGGGCTAATTGGTTGTGAGTCATGACGGTATGAGGTGTCGGCGGAATTGGGAGCGGGTCCTCGACCGGCAGGATGAGAGCTGCGCAGACACTCATTCACCAGCCGAAGAATCCGTTCATGACTCATCGTAATCACCGATGTCGATCGGCGGGCCGCCGTCGGCTTGTTACCCGCTGTGAGCACACGCCCGGTCGCACATCTTGCCGCCGAGATGGCCATAGGGGCAATGCCCGCACGAGGAATCTGCCTGGAAATGAACAACTCGAGCGCCGTGATCAGCGTGCGCACGGTGACCCAGATCCTGCATCGGCTCCGGTTGAACCGGCGCCGGTTTGAACCGTCTTGGTCTGGTCGAAGACCTGGTTAAGCCACCGCGGGTGTCGAGGGTGGCAGGTCCCCGAAATTGGGCCTGGGCTGTTCTTGGGTCGTTCGTCGTGATCAGTAGTTAATCTCGTACGTCACCGGATGGGCCCGGTGGGTG
>NZ_AQYG01000021.1 GCF_000380485.1 Jongsikchunia kroppenstedtii DSM 45133
CCTACCGAGCCGCCGTGGTCCTACAGGCATGCCTCCGCTGGACACGCCTATTAGGAGACACGCCCTAGCCGGACCGGCGGCGCGAAGAGCAGCGCGGTGCCGATGATCACCAGGATCGCAACAGCGATCGGGCCCCACTCGGTCAGGTGGTAGGCGGTCGCGCGGGCGTCGTGGAGGCTGAGCCAGGCGCCGACCAGCCCGCCGGCGGTCACCAGGGCCACGACCGTGTGAACGATCCGGGCGCGCCGGTTGCCGCCCCAGGTGGAGGCCAGGCACAGCCCGTTGATCAGCGTGAGCACGCAGGCGCCGGCCAGGAGCCCGAACAGCGTGTAGTTGACGGCGTTATTGATGGTGTGCGCGCTCCGGCTCGGATTGTCGCTGCGCAGGCCCTGTCGCAGTGCGTCCTGCACCGCAGCTTTGTCGAAGAAGATCGCCGACGCGGTCACCACGGCGACCAGCAGCGCGAGGACCCACACGGCGGCGACAACGTGCAGAAAGGCCGGCCGGCTGGCCTCCGAGCCGCTGAAATCCCGGGGGATCGAGCGGTAGGCAGGACGCTCCGGCATGCCGGAGCGGATCACCGGGACCGCCTCGGTGACGGTGTCGTCGGGGATGTCCGGATCGGTGGGCCCGCGGTAGGTGTCGTCGCGGTCGTCGTGGGGCGTTTGCGCTGCCTGCTGCACCAAGCAAGAATACGGCTGCGGGCGCTCGAGACAGTGATGCTCGGCACAACACGGAGAGAGTGATGGATGCTCGTGGTTACTCCCGAGTAGCCGACGGGGCCGCAACCGTCCCGCACAGCGGGAGCCAAACATGCAGTACGGGCGTACTTTTTAGCGAGTTTGGCCGCGGTGATTTGCAGGCCAATATTTGCAAACTTTGCAACACGGCCGCAAAAGGTGGCTCAATTTGGCAATTGCGACGGCTGGACCTGCGGATTTGGCTATGGCACGCTCGTTGCAGGCACTGCCTGGCGGGAGCCGATCCGATGCGAAGCCACACGGATCAGGAACTCGGGCGCGAACCCGGGGGCCACGGCCCCGTTAACGAGTCAAGAAGGATGAGCCAAAGATGAGCAACGTCGGAAAGCCCCGTACCGCCGCTGAGATTCAGCAGGATTGGGACACCAACCCGCGCTGGAAGGGCATCAAGCGCGACTACACCGCTGAGCAGGTCGAAGAGCTGCAGGGCAACGTCGTCGAGGAGAGCACCCTCGCCCGCCGCGGCGCCGAGATCCTGTGGGACGGCGTCACCAAGGGTGACGGTAGCTACATCAACGCCCTGGGCGCCCTGACCGGCAACATGGCCGTTCAGCAGGTCCGCGCCGGCCTCAAGGCCATCTACCTGTCGGGCTGGCAGGTCGCAGGTGACGCGAACCTCTCGGGCCACACCTACCCGGACCAGTCGCTGTACCCGGCCAACTCGGTTCCGGCCGTCGTTCGCCGTATCAACAACGCGATGCTGCGCGCCGACGAGATCGCCCGCGTCGAGGGTGACGACTCGGTCGACAACTGGGTCGTGCCGATCGTGGCCGACGGTGAGGCCGGCTTCGGTGGCGCCCTCAACGTGTACGAGCTCCAGAAGGCGATGATCGCCGCGGGTGCCGCCGGCACCCACTGGGAGGACCAGCTCGCCTCGGAGAAGAAGTGCGGCCACCTCGGTGGCAAGGTGCTGATCCCCACCCAGCAGCACATCCGCACCCTGACCTCGGCCCGCCTGGCCGCCGACGTCGCGAACACCCCGACCGTCGTCATCGCTCGTACCGACGCCGAGGCAGCCACCCTGCTGACCACCGATGTCGACGATCGTGACAAGCCGTTCCTGGATGGCACCCGCACCTCCGAGGGCTTCTTCGGCATCAAGAACGGTGTCGAGCCCTGCATCGCGCGTGCCAAGGCCTACGCCCCGTACGCCGACCTGATCTGGATGGAGACCGGCAAGCCCGACCTCGAGCTCGCCAAGAAGTTCGCGGAGGCCGTCAAGGCCGAGTTCCCGGACCAGCTCCTGGCCTACAACTGCTCGCCGTCCTTCAACTGGAAGCAGCACCTGGACGACGACACGATCGCCAAGTTCCAGAACGAGCTCGGCGCGATGGGCTTCACCTTCCAGTTCATCACCCTGGCCGGCTTCCACGCCCTCAACTACTCGATGTTCGATCTGGCCCACGGCTACGCCCGCAACCAGATGAGCGCGTACGTCGACCTGCAGGAGCGCGAGTTCGCTGCCGAGGAGCGCGGCTACACCGCCACCAAGCACCAGCGCGAGGTCGGTGCCGGCTACTTCGACAAGATCGCCACCACCGTCGACCCGAACACCTCGACCGCAGCCCTGAAGGGCAGCACCGAGGAAGGCCAGTTCCACTAGGAATGGGCTCCAGGCGTTGACGTCGGGGTGGGCCGGTTCGCTGGTCGAATCGTCCCACTCCGGCCTCATCACCTGGGTCTTGGACCTAGACTGCTAGTCAAATCCTCTTATCTACCAACACATTTCAGGAGCGGTAGTCATGGCAAATGAGAAGATCACCCGGGTCGGCGTCATCGGCGCAGGTCAGATGGGTGCCGGCATCGCCGAGGTCTGTGCCCGCGCGCACACTGATGTGCTGGTGTACGAGTCCACTCGTGAGCTGACCGCCGCCGGTCGCTCGCGGATCCTGCGTTCGCTCGATCGCGGCGTGTCCAGCGGCAAGCTGACCGAACGCGAGCGCGAGCAGGCTGCCTGGCGTCTGCGCTTCACCTCCGACCTCGGGGACTTCGCCGATCGTCAGATCGTGTGCGAGGCCGTCATCGAGGACGAGGAGATCAAGACCAACATCTTCCGCGAGCTCGACAAAGTCGTCACCGACCCGAATGCGGTGCTGGCGTCCAACACCTCGTCGATCCCGATCATGAAGCTGGGTATGGCCACCGAGCAGGCCAACCGCGTGGTCGGCATGCACTTCTTCAACCCGGTGCCGGTCCTGCCGCTCGTCGAGCTGGTCACCACGCTCAAGACCTCGCCGGAGACCAGCGAGCGCGCCGAGTACTTCGCCTCGGAGGTGCTGGGCAAGCAGGTCATCCGCTCGGCCGATCGCAGCGGCTTCGTCGTCAACGCCCTGCTGGTGCCGTACCTGCTGTCGGCGATCCGCATGGTGGAGAGCGGCTTCGCCACGGTCGAGGACATCGACAAGGCGATCGTGCTGGGCCTCGCGCATCCGATGGGTCCGCTCAAGCTCACTGACCTGGTCGGCCTGGATACCGTCAAGGCCATCGCCGACAAGATGTACGAGGAGTTCAAGGAGCAGCTGTACTCGCCGCCGTCGCTGCTGCTGCGCATGGTCGAGGCCGGCCACCTGGGCAAGAAGGCCGGGAAGGGCTTCTATGACTATCCGGACAACGGCGCCAAGAAGTAAGCTGGTCCATCGTGACTGCCGCACAGCAGACGGACGTTGAATACGGTTCGTCAATCCTCGGTTATCCACGCATCGGTCCGCGGCGCGAACTCAAGCGCGCGCTCGAGAGCTATTGGCACGGCAGTGATTCCCTCGAGCAGCTGATCGCCGCCGGCCAGGAGATGGCCGACGGCATCTGGCAGGAGCTCTCCGCCACCGGGCTGGAGCAGGTTCCGGGCAACACCTTCTCGTTCTACGACCACGTGCTCGACAACGCGCTCATGGTCGGCGCCGTGCCGAACCGGTTCAAGCCGCTGCAGGGTCAGCTGGAGCCGCTGGACTTCTACTTCACGATGGCGCGCGGCCGGCCGGATTTCCCGCCGCTCGAGCTGGTGAAGCTGTACAACAACAACTATTACTACCGGCAGCCGGAGATCTCGCACGACACCGAGTTCTCGCTGCACGCGCAGACGTTGTTGGACGAGCACCGGCGCGCCAAGGACTACGGCATCGAACTGCGCCCCGTCGTGCTCGGCCCGATCTCGCTCCTCCTGCTGTCCAAGGCGGGCGACGATGCGCCGGAAGGCTTTTCGCCGATCGACCGGATCGACGATCTGATCCCTGTCTACGTCGAGCTGTTCGAGAAGCTGTGGAAGCAGGGTGCCAAGTGCATCCAGCTGGATGAGCCGGCGTTCACCAGCGACCGCACCGAGGCGGAGCTGAACCTGTTGTCGCGCGTGTACGACGCGCTGTCGGCGCCGGCTCAGCGGCCGCGTGTGCTGGTCACCGGCCAGTACGGTGACCTGGGTCCGGCCCTGCCGATTCTGGCCGCCACCAAGATCGAGGCGATCAGCCTCGACCTGACCGAGCGGATCAGTCCGGCGACTCTCGCCCAGATCCCCGGCATCAAGCGCAAGCGCCTCTACGCGGGTGTCATCAACGGGCGCAACGTCTGGAAGGCCGACAAGGTCCAGACGCTGGAGTATCTGCTCGAGCTGAAGAAGGTCGTTCCCGATCTCGTGGTGTCGACGTCGAGCACGCTGTTGCATGTGCCGATCGACGTGCTGGCCGAGTACGACATCCCCGGCGACGTGGCCGATCGCCTCGCCTTCGCGAAACAGAAGGTGCGCGAGGTGGTTTCGCTGGCCAAGGCGGTCACCCACGGGGCGCCCGAGAGCTGGTACGCGAAGCCGAAGAAGGTCGACTTCAAACAGAAGCACGAGATCCGGCAGCGGGTGGCCAACATCCGGCCGGATCAGCGCGAGCGCGCGCCGCTGGCGGAGCGCCGCAAGATCCAGCAGGAGATCCTGGGTCTGCCGGTCGCGCCGACCTGCACCCTGGGGTCGTTCCCGCAGACCGCCGCTGTCCGCCAGGCCCGCTATCAGTACGGCCAGGGCCGGCTGACCTGGGATCAATACAAGCAGCGGCTGCTCGACGAGATCAAGCGCGTGATCGAGCTGCAGGAGGACATCGGCCTCGATGTCCTGGTGCACGGCGAGGCCGAGCGCAACGACATGGTCCAGTACTTCGCCGAACTGCTCGAAGGTTATGCCGCAACGCATTTCGGCTGGGTGCAGGTCTACGGATCGCGTGCGGTGCGGCCGCCGATCATCTACGGCGACATCCGTCGGCCCGCGCCGATGACCGTCGAATGGATCACCTACGCGCAGTCACTCACCGACAAGCCGGTCAAGGGCATCCTCACCGGACCCGTCACCATGTTGGCCAGATCCTTTGTGCGCCAGGATCAGCCGCTGTACGAGACGGCCGAGCAGCTGGCGTTGGCGGTGCGCGACGAGGTCGCCGACCTGGAGCGGGCCGGCATCAAGATCATCCAGGTCGACGAGCCGTCGATCCGGGAGCTGCTGCCGCTGCGCGAGCAGGGTCGCGAGGGCTACCTGGACTGGGCGGTCGGCGCGTTCAAGCTGGCGGTCGGCGGCGCCAAGCCGGAGACCCAGATCCACACGCACGTCGGGTATTCGAGCATCAAGCAGGTCGTCGAGGCCTTCGACGCCCTGGGTGCCGATGTCACCTCGATCGTCGCGACCCGGTCGATCGGGTGGGTGCTCGACGAGTTGCTGAAGAGCGGCAACGCGATTCAGGGCGGCGTCGGTCCGGGTGTGTACGAAAGCCGGAGCGCGGCCATCCCGAGCATCGACGAGATCGATGAACGGATCCAGCGGGCCACCCAGGCGATCGATCCGCAGCAGCTGTGGGTCAATCCCGACGGCGGACTCAAGACCCGGCACTACTGGCAGCTGGAACCGTCGCTGCGCAACATGGTCGCCGCGGCCCGGCGGCTCCGCCGCAGAATCGGCGCCGAATAGAGCTGGCGCCAGCTGAACGCCCGGCTGCGTTATGACGATGGCCCGCAAGGGAAAGCGCCTTAGTGGGCCACCGTCAACCTTCCCGGATCGTCCAGCTGATCACCAGCTACCTAGTGGTCGGGAAGTGGCGGGATGTCGGCGGTGAACTTCGCGATCGAGCCGTCCGCCCGAGCGATGCCGACGATCGCCGACCACACCATCATCGTCAGATAGTCGATCAGCTCTTCGGCCGTTACGGTCCGCTTGACCATCCACCAGTCGAGGGTGGTCTCGATGCCGCCGACCAGCATCCGAGAGAACACGTCCACGCCGCCGAGATCGATCTCGCGTTCGCGCATCCGCACCGTCATCACGTGCGCCAGCATCTGACCGATGACATTCGTCGAGTCGCTGAGCGCCTCCTGCTGCTTGGCCGTCGCGATCGACATCGCGAAGGTGTACAGCGCGGGCTGATCGGCAATGGTCTGCACGCAGACTTCGATCGCGCCGCGGGTCATCGCATACTCGTCGTCGACGCCGGCGAGTGCCCCGGCGAGCTTCGGCACCAGCTGGGTCTCGATGAAACGCAGCATCACCGCATGGGTGAGGTCGTTCTTGTCGCTGAAGTA
Organism: Jongsikchunia kroppenstedtii DSM 45133; assembly: GCF_000380485.1. Taxonomy (GTDB): domain Bacteria; phylum Actinomycetota; class Actinomycetes; order Mycobacteriales; family Mycobacteriaceae; genus Jongsikchunia; species Jongsikchunia kroppenstedtii. The sequence continues at coordinate 6,303 of NZ_AQYG01000021.1, forward strand.
GCGGTACAGCACGGTCTTCGAGATGCCCATGTGCCGCGCGATCTCGTCCATGCCGACCTCGGAGCCGAGTTCGCCGACCGCCGCGATCGTGCCGTCGACCAGCTCCGTGCGCCGCGCCTGGCGGTGCTGCTCCCAGCGCCGCTTGCGGCCGTCGGCCTTGACCTCCTGCGCGTCGCCCGACCGGACGGCCTCCCGGGAGTCACCCGATCGGGTCGGCAGACTGTCCACGCCCGCGTTGACGGCGGCCAGCGCCGAGCGGGCGATAGCGGCCGGATTGGGCGGGAACTGCACGATGGTGTCGAACCTCTCTGCGGTGCCGGTTTGGCACTCGTCGGAAACTGGCTGGTCAGCTAAGACTAGGTCACTGGGCGCGCCGCACTGCACATTGCATCTCGACCATTGGGCGCCGCACCGGGACGAGTCGGTAACACTGGACGTCGTGCACCGCATGATCGAGACGCCCCCCGCCGACTATGTCGCGGCTCCGCCGCCCGCCCCGACGTTGGCGGTCGATACCTCCGGCGACGCCCAGCGACGGGCCGACCTGCGCCGGATGAAGTTGATCGCGACTGGGATGCTGTGCCTGGCCGCGGCCGTCTACCTGGTGTGCCGGTGGCTGGAGCAGCGCGACGGGGCGAATGTCGGCGCGTGGGTCGGCTATGTCCGGGCCGCGTCGGAGGCCGGCATGGTCGGCGCCCTGGCCGACTGGTTCGCCGTGACCGCGCTGTTTCGGCATCCGCTGGGGATTCCGATCCCGCATACCGCGCTGATCCGCAAGAAGAAGGACCAGATCGGCGACCAGCTCGGCGACTTCATCCGCGACAACTTCCTGACGCCGGACGTTCTCGAGGAGAAGGTCGTGGCGCTGGAGCTGCCCAAGCGCGTGTCGACCTGGCTCGCCGACCCGGCCAACGCGCCGCGGATCGCCGACGAGTCCGCCCGCGTGGTGGCCCTGTGGGCGGAGATCCTCGCCGACGAAGACATCGAGAAGCTGATCCTCGCCGGCATGCGCTGGGCGGCCGAGCCCGAGTGGGCGCCGCCGTCCGGGCGGATGCTGGAGCAGCTGATCTCCGAACAGCGGCTGGCCCCGCTGATTCAGCTGGCGTGCGACCGGGTGCACGACTGGGCGCAGGGCAGCCAGGAGCTGATCGACCGCGTTATCGACAAGGATGCGCCGACGTGGGCGCCGCGCTTCCTGAATCTCCTCGTGGGCGAACGCATCCACCGAGAGCTGGTCGAGTTCACCTACAAGGTGAAGATCGATCCGGAGCATGAAATGCGCAAGGCCGTCGACGATTTCCTGATGCAGCTGGCGGTGGATCTGCAGAACGACCCGGAGACGATCGCCCGTTTCGAGAGCCTGAAGTCGGAGCTGATCGGTCGCGACGAGGTCTCCGGCGCCGCCTCGACCGCGTGGATCGCGGGCAAGGCGATCATCGTGGAGGCGCTCGAAGACAAGAACTCGTCGTTGCGAAATGCGATGTCCGGCGCGGTGGTTCAGATGGCCGGCCGGGTCCGCGACGACGCGGTGCTGCAGGAGAAGCTCAGCGGCTGGACCATTCGCGGCGCGCGGCATGTGGCCGAGCACTATCCGGACGAGATCATCTCGGTGGTCACCGAGACGATCCGGCGCTGGGATGCCGAGGATGCCAGCAAGAAGATCGAGCTGCAGGTCGGTCGCGATCTCCAGTTCATCCGCATCAACGGCACGGTCGTGGGCTCGCTGGCCGGGCTCGTCATCTACACGATCTCGGTGCTCCTCTTCGGCGGCTAGGCCTCTGACCTGGGATATTCCCGCTGACAAACCCGTTATCGACGATCTCGATGCGATCTGTACCACAAATTAGCTGCCCCGCTTGCATCTGCTAGCACGGTGGGCGCAGACTGTTAGGACAGGCCGCAAGCAGCCACCGCTGAGGTGAGGGAGCGTATGACAGTGACGGAAATGTCGCCGGGAACGGCGTCGAATGATGAAGCGGGCGAGTCGATCTCGACCGAGGAGTCCGGCGTCGCTGAAACCGCCGCAAAGAATGTTGCGGAGAAGGCGCAGGACATCGGCGCCTTCATCCGATCGCAGCGCATGCTCGCCGAGGTCTCGCTGCGGCAGCTCGCCGAGCGTGCGGGCGTCAGCAATCCCTACCTGAGCCAGATCGAGCGCGGGCTGCGCAAGCCGTCGGCCGACGTGCTGGCGCAGATCGCCAAGGGCCTGCGGATGTCCGCCGAGGTCCTCTACGTGCGGGCCGGCATCCTGCAGGAACGTGCCGCGAGCCCGGTTCGGGACGCGCTGCTCGCCGATACCGCGATCAACGAGCGCCAGAAGCAAGTGCTCCTCGAAATCTACGACTCCTTCTGTCACGACAACGCCACGCCGGCGTCGTCGACTCCCGGTGGCGCGGGGGACGCCGCCGAGACCGCCCCAGTAGCCGACGAAAGTGGATCCGCCAGCAACTGACAACCCCTTCGGATCGATTCGGATCCGACCGACAAATACCGGTCCGGGCCGCTGCCTGACCGAAAGAGCAAAAACAGCAACGTATTTCGAAGGAGAGCATCATGAGCAAGAACGAGAACAACATTACCCCCGTGTACGCCGCCGTCGGTGCCGCCGATCTGGCCTACCAGCAGGTGAACGAGGTCATCGCGCAGCTGCGTGAGCGCACCGAAGCTGCCACCGAGAAGGCTCAGGCCCGTTACGAAGCGGCTGCCGAGAACGCCCAGGCCCGCTACGAGGCTGCCACCGGGCAGGCGCAGGAGCGTATCGCCGAGGCCCGTGAGCGCCTGCAGGCGCTGCCGGAGGAGTTCCCGGCCGACATCGAGGGTCTGCGTGAGAAGTTCACCCCCGAGGAGCTGCGCAAGGTTGCTGAGGCCTACATCGAGGTCGCGACCGACATCTACAACTCGCTCGCCGAGCGCGGCGAGGACGCGGTGGAGCGTCTGCGGTCGCAGCCGCTGGTGGAGGAGAACCTCAGCCGCGTCGAGAAGGCGTACGCCGATGCCCAGCAGCTGACCGAAGAGGCCCTCGGCACCGTGTCCTCGCGGACCCGCGCGGTCGGCGAGCGCGCCGCCAAGCTGGTCGGCAAGGAGGAGGAGAAGGCGACCGCCGCGAAGAAGGCTCCGGCCAAGAAGGC
>NZ_AQYG01000022.1 GCF_000380485.1 Jongsikchunia kroppenstedtii DSM 45133
CCCGCTCACGGGTCTCCTGATCGAACTTGCGTGGTGCTGCCATGACCGCATTCTCCTGGTGCGTTCACGGTCTCCGCCAGACCCAGGACGGTTCAGTCGGCGCCGCGTTAGGGACCGGCGAGGCCAACGCAACCCAATACCCTTCGGTTGCGACCAGCAGGACCACCCCGGACGGCTGGACGCTGGGCGTCGGCTTGTCCGCCTATGCGGTACACGAGGTGCCCGTCCTGGATCAGTCTCCGTTCACCAGGGAAGCGTTCATCGACCTGAACAGCAATGGCGTGATCGGCGGCCACGGCCGCGTACCTGTAGACGCGGGGACCTTGACGTACGGGCTGCAGCTGGCGTGCGGCATCGATGTCTCCAACGGCATGCAACTGGGCCTGGCACTCAGTCCCAGTGTCGGTGTCACCATCTCCTATCCGCCCGCCCTGACCGCGAACGTTGGCATCACCCCGAGCGTGTCGGCGACGGTGAAACCCGGGGTGATTAACGATTTCAAGTTCGGCACCAAAACCCTGAAAGGCTCCCAGGCCGGGATGCAAATGATCGGGGTGCACATCGTCATCTCCGGCTGCCTATCCGGGATCTCCATCCGCCCCTACGCCAGCGTCGCGATCTCCACCCGCGTTAACGACACCACCACCAACGTCTACGGCAAACCCGTCACCCTCTGATCCCACCAGTATCGAGAACAAGGGAAGTTCTACGATGAAAACAGTTGGCAGAAAACGAATTATCGCTGGACTAGCCGCCTCGGCCGCGGTTGCGGCTCCGATCGTGCTCGGTGCCGGCACCGCGGAAGCATTCGTCGTGCAGCAGGTCCCAGGCGGGACCATCGTCTGGCTCGACCACGACGAAACTGTGAAGGCCGCCCATATCGGTCTTGTACGGTTCCTCGATCAGCCAGGGCTCCGGGATCACACCCGGGTGCATCTGCGGCCAGAATCGCGCTACTACAAGACCCTTCGCCCTGTTAGTGGCGGCAACTGGGCGGTCACCGGCGCTAGCCGACAGCAGATCGTGGACGAGGTAGCGAGCAAACCCGACGGGCAGGTCGGAGTCAAGTTTTCCGGCGATCCGGACAACATCATTGATGTCATCCAATACTGGCCTTCCACCGAGGACTAGGGACGTGCCACTCACCAGCGGAAACCACGCCGATGGCGATGCGTAGACACCGACTCCAGTAGCTTCAGCCGACCCGGGACACGACATGAATCAGCCTGTAGCAGCCCATAGTTCACGCGGCACTGCCTGGACCGACCGAGTTCGGCGAGGCGCCGGGGCCGCGTTTGCTACCGCGCTCCTGGCGTCTGCGACTTTGTCGCTGTTACTTGCCGCGTTCGCGACCGGGGCCGGCCAGGCACACGCTGATGCCCGCTGCGACGCGCTGCGGGCCCAGTATGGGCCGCTCTGGCCATGCGTCTCGGTGCCCACCTACAGCCCTCCGACCACACCACCCACGGTCACCACCGCACCGGCCGGGCCAACCGAAAACGGCAACGGCCCCGGCATGCACGTCGACGCCGGCCCCGGGCCCGGCGCCGGGAACGGCACCCCGATCGTGCCCGTCCCCGGCCAGAACCCGGCAACAGGATCACCGACACCGCCCGCGCAGACATCCACGATTCCGGTCGGTCCACCACCTGGTCAGACGCCAGCCAACACCATAGTCCCGACACCGAGCCAAGCAGCCGGGCCGACATTGGACATGGGCAACGCACGCCCCAACGAAAAACACCTCGACATCCGCAACGCCCACCCCGGCGACCGACACGCCCAAGACCTCGGCTTCTGCCCCCTCGGCCACCACACCGGCGGCGCCTGCATCGGCGGCAGCATCCCTGACGGTCTCACTTGGCAACATGTCCTGAAGGTATTCGGAGAATCCATTGTCGGACAGATTTTTATCGCAGGGCTGGCGATTGCTCTGGCTTACATTCTCCCTGAAGGAGCGTATATAGCAGCCATCTTGCGATTCGGTGGCGTGGTGTTCGATGAGACAATGGAACTCATATTCGGCCGCACGGTCACCAAGATCTTCATTAAGTCTATAACGCGAACGATTAGCAAAATTCTGTCGGAAAAGTTATTGCCGCCGATACTAGACCTCATACGCGGTCGACTATTCGATCGCCCGCCTCCGCTTAATGGCCCTGACAGCATCAGGCTGCCAGACGGCCCGGTCCGGCCACCTAACAACGAGCCGTTGGTTCCGCGCCCGCTACACGACGATCCGCCGCTACGCGTGTCGCCGGACCCGTCGGGACCGCCCCGAGATCCCGAACCACCACTGAAAAGCCCACCCAATATGACACCACCAACGCCGGACCAAACCCCATCTCCACCTGCGCAACAAAGCCCGCCGCCCCTGCAAAAGGACGGTACGGCCCCGCCAACACCTCCTGCACCGAACCCGGCCCCCAGTGCGCCCGGAACCGCGCCTTCCCACAACCCGACAGACCAACCCAACGCCGGGTCGAAAGGTGCAATGGGCCGCGGCTACGAATTCGGTCCAAATGGACACGACCCAGGGACGCAAAATCCGAACGAGCTAGTGTAAGGGAATCGCAATGAATCCAATGAAAACACGTAAAGCTCCGGCAGTGGTTGCAGCTATCTACGTTCTCGTGGCAGCATGTTGCATCGGGATTTTAATGGAGTGGTTGTTCGGCAACCAAAACTTCATTGTGTCTGGGCTGATATTCGGTTTCCTATTTTCGGCTGTCATATTCGTCTTAAGTCTCCTGGAGAATAGGTTTGGGCTACGAACCAAAGCAGCTGTCGTTCTCGCCGCTGGGGTTGCCTTGGCTATATTTGGGGGATGGAGACTCGGGCAAGATGACCGCGCGACTGGTTGGCTCCTGCTTGCGACAGGAGCAGTGATCGCAATCGGACACCTTGTCGACCTGGTTGTAACGAGTGAGGACACTGCTGATGGCCGATGACGAAACTCGCCCACCCGGACGCATCCGCGGATGGTGGCTTGACAATTTCGTACTACCGGACCGTGAACGTTTCGATCGAATCTACAAGAGCCGAGTTGTGCGATTCTTCGCACGACTATCTGATTTCATACCGTTCTAATCAAATTGTCAGTGTGCAATCGCAACCGAAGTGCACAGCGTTAGTTCGGTCAAGCTCGGCTCTCGCGGGCGCGGGACTCATGGCGATAAGGATGTGAGCGGCGTGCGGCTGACCGGCAATGTCGATCGTGTCTCCTGCTGCGGATGCAGGTTCCGCTCGACGCGCTGAATACCGTCGCCAGCCGGTCTGGTCCCTGTAGCCACGGGGAGAGCCGACCGCGGGCGAGCAGGATCGCCAGTCGGGCGTTGCTGTCGCGGAGTATGCGGACGCTACCTGCAGCCCGCGACCGGCGGCCGGAAAACTGCAGGTAGTTCTTTTAATAGCAGTAGAGAAAGTTTGAACACGTCGCTGATTTGGTGATCTCAGGTTGCGGTTCGGGTTCGGTGGTGTGGCGGGCGTAGCGGGAGCGAGTGGCGCGGACGGGAGCGCAGCGGACGGGAGCAGAGCGAGCGGAAGCGGAGGCCGCGGTGTTAGGACCCGGGGCTGAGGATGCTGATGATGTGGTCGGAGTTGGTCGCTAGGTAGTCGAGTGCAGAGTTTCCTTTGTCTGCTGTTGCTGCTGAGGGGCGCCCGATGACACCGGAGTTGGTGTAGGCGTGCATGCCGAGGGTGGCTAGGTGGCGCCGGTCGGGTACCTCGTGATCATCGTTCTGCCAGCCGTCGCGCAGGTACTCGGGTGCGGTGGCGAGCAGGATGGATGTTTCGAGTTCGCCGGCGTGCATGTCGTCGTGGCCGTTGGTGATCATCCCGGCTGCCGTTCGGGCTTCATCCCAGTCGTCGCGGCTGGGGTAGAGCGCAATGGTGGGCGCGGTGGTGGTGGACTGCTGAACGATATTGGACAGAACGTAGTTGCCGCCGTGTGCGTTGACGATCAGTAGGCGGCCGATGCCTTGCGCACGGAGCGATGCTGCGATATCGGCGATCATGGCGGTAAGTGTTGTCGCGCTGATGCTCACGGTACCGGGGAACGCGGCGTGTTCGTGTGAGCAGGAAAAGGTGATCGGCGGGAGCTGAAAAAGGTTATGCCGCAGGCTAACCGCGTCGGCGATCGCGGTGGCGATGAGGGTGTCGGTCACCAGTGGCAGATGCGGGCCGTGTTGTTCGAGTGCGCCGACCGGGAGCACTGCGATCGCAGCGCGGGCAGCGTCGTCGGTGCTGGTGGTGGTTGGCAGAACGGTCATTTGATGCCTCCCTCTTTCAGGATCATGTCGATGTGTCGACGGATGGTCGTCGCAATCGAGGTGTGACGTGGTCCAGGCCGGGTGATCGCTGCAGTCGTGAGGACACCGCGCAGGGAGTTGCGAGCCCGCGCTGATGGTGCGCCGGCGTAGGCGGCGAGCGCTGTCTCGTATTCGGTGTGGGCACTGGTGTAGTCCCCGGCGAGGCAGAGAGCATGTAGATAGCGTGCCCGGGCGACGGCGTGGTCGCGTGCTTGACCGGGGTTGCGCCATTGCGCGACATGGCCGGCCAGCAGTGTCATTGCGGTGGCGGCGTCCCCGAGGAGTAGGTGGGCGTACGCCATTTCGCTGTCGATATAGGACTTATCGACGTAGCCGACGAGCTTGTGTGGTGCGGCGTCGACATAGTCGTCCGCGCGGGCTTGGTGGTCAGCGACGGCATGCTGATCACCCATGTGTGCGGCCGTGAGCGCTGACTGGCGGGCGAGGATGGCATGCAGGCGTGAATCGGTTTCGCTGGCCGCGAGGTCGTGGGCCTTCTGCGCGTACATGCCGGCAAGCTGTGGATCATTTGCGGTCAGTGTGTTCGACAGGCGCATCGTCACCATCGCGTGTAGGGCAGGGTCTCCGGACATTTCGGCGTACATCTTGGCCTGATCGGTCATCGCGACCGCCTCGGTGGTGTGCCCGGATTCCTGCAGAGTCCAACCCTGTAGCTCGATCAGCCGGGCAACCAGGTGGATCAGCGTTGGACGGTGCTGCTCTGGGGCGATCTTCAGGAAGTCCTGTGCCATCGCCACATCGTCGCTGAGCTGGCGGATAGCCCAGTACGGGCCGAAGGTGTGTTCGGTCCGTACGGTAACCGACCGCCGATCCTCCAACAACGCCAATGTTTCCGGGGTGACGCGTGCTTCCAGGATCAATGGTCGCGGCAGCTGGGAATCGGTAGGGAGGCCGAACAGTTCCTCGACGCTAGTTTCGAACACTTCGGCCAGCATCTCTCGTGTCGCCGGCAACGGGTTGACGACGTCGTTCTCCCACCGCGAAATCTGCGTTATGCAGGATCCGGGATCGGCGATCAGTCCTCGATCCTCGCTGACCCTGACGACATGGCGCGCCAGTGTCTTCTGCGACCACTTACGCCGAGCGCGGGCAGCGCGAATCGCCTGACCCGGCGTCATGGGCTGCAGATTCGGAAGCGGCGCTGTCATCGCTTTCCGATTGTGCCTGATCACCGGGGGTTAATGGTGTCCTTGCGTGTCCGAATGTTGACCCCTGTTAACCCCTGTCAATTTTCTGCGGCGTCCGCGGCGGCTGTGCTGAATAGGTGGCCGGACACGCGGCCACCCACACAGAAGGCAGGAACATCATGCGTTTGAAGATCGATACCGCGACCACCCGGCACCTGGTCACCAAGGAACCGGAGCCGAAGACGAATTTCGACACCGGCGGCGCCAAGCTCGACCCGGTCACCGGTCTGGCCCAGTACGGCGTGCAGCTGCTCGCCCCGGACGAGTCTGGTGGCGAGATCATCACGGTGACGGTGGCCGGTGACCCGAAATTGACTGTCACGCAGCAGGTGACCGTGACTGGTTTGGTGGCGATTCCGTGGAGTCAGGGCGACCGCTCAGGTGTGGCGTTCCGCGCGGACTCGATCGTCCCGGCTGAGGCAGCTGCGGCCGCGGCGCGGCAGAAGTAGCCGGTCGGCCAGGACGATCCTGCACGTGATCGTCCTGGCCTTGCCGGCCCGCCGAGTCACCTATCGATTCCGGCGTCAATCTCAGCCACTTGATTTCTCGCATTCTCTTGCACTCCAAAGGATCCCCCTCATGAACGACACTCCCTCGACGACCCCGAACACTGGCGGCAAACCTGATACCACCGCAGACGAGATCGCCGGATCGATCGCCACCGGGCTATGGCGTCTGGCCCGTTTCATCCTCGTGTGGGCATGGCGGCTACCGATCGTTTCCGTCCCCGCGGCCGGCCTCAGCGTCATCTACTGGCAGACCGGGGCCGTGTGGACCATCGTTGCCGCCATCGCCACCGGCGCCGCGATCATCGCCTGGTCCGTGTACTCGCCAGTATCGTTGCGGCGCTACACCATTGACCGCATCCGGTTCCATTGCTTGGTGTGGCGACGCTACCGGTCATGGACCGCGGTCTGCACCGACTGCGGGCTATCACGCACCCGCGGCGACCAAATCCTCGTACCTGCGCTGGTCCGGGTCCAGTTCACCGCCACCGACGATGTCCTCACGGTCCGGCCGCTACGCGGGCAAACCCTCACCGACTTCCGCAAAGCCGCCGACGCACTCGCCGACGCGTTTGGCGCCGACACCATCACCGTCACCCGCCCGGAACCGGCCGTCATTCAGCTGGCGATTCGCCGTCAACAGCCGCTCGCCGAACCCATCACCCCCGCGTCCGGACCGGTCAGCGGCAGTGGCTCGGCACGGCAGTGGTCCCTGCATCTCGGGCTACGCGGCGACCGGACGCCGTGGCGGCTGCCGATCCTGGGCACCCATCTCCTGATCGGCGGGGTCACCGGCTCCGGCAAGGGCTCGGTGTTGTGGTCGCTGATCGGTGCGGCAGCAGCCTCGACCGCCACCGGCGAAGTCCAGTTGTGGGTGGCTGATCCCAAGGGCGGCATGGAATTCGGTGCCGGCACACCACTGTTCACCCGGTTCGCCTACACCCCCGAGACGATCGCCGAGATGCTCGCCGACGCTACAGCTCTCATGACCGACCGGGCGCAGCGACTACGTGGCGTCACCCGGTCGCACACCCCCACCGCGGCGGACCCGCTGATCATTGTGGTGATCGATGAACTCGCGGCCTTGACCGCATTCTGTGACCGCACCACCAAAACCGCAGTCGACAAAAACCTCGGGCTGCTGCTTACCCAAGGCCGCGCTGTCGGCGTCAGTGTGGTTGCCGCCGTCCAAGATCCATCCAAAGAGATCGTCCCGATGCGGCAACTGTTCCCGGCCCGGCTCGCGTTGCGGATGGCCGAAGCCACCCAAACCACCATGATCCTTGGCCCGGGTGCGATCGAGCGTGGCGCCGCCGCCCACCAGATTCCCGACGATCAGCCGGGCACCGGCTACCTCGCCATCGACGGCGCCGCCACACCGATCCTGGTGCGCGCCTTCCACTACACCGACCACGACATCACCGCCCTCATCCGCCGCTACGGCCGCACCACCGACGGTCAGAAGTAGAGAGGCCCGAACCAGTGTCGCCGAACCCGTCACATGCATTGCTGCCCACGCCCGCAGCAGACTTGGATGCGGCCACCGTCCGGGAAATGCTGCGCCGCGCCGGCGGCCAGCACTACCCGCGATGGGCAGCACGCGTGCAGGCGACCGGCTACTGCCTGCACCCGATCCACCTGCACCGCCGCCACGGACTCATCGCCGCCGACCGCCTCACCATCCGCTGCGGCAACCGCCGCGCTGCGGTCTGCATCTCCTGCTCCCGGCTATATGCCGGAGACACCTGGCAACTGGTCCACGCCGGCATCCTCGGCGGCCGCCACAACATCCCCGACACCGTCACCGACCATCCGCAGGTGTTTCTCACGTTGACCGCACCCTCGTTCGGGCCGGTCCACCCATCCGAACACCGCACATGGGCCGGGCAGCCCCGCCACCCCGACACCTACGACTACCGCGGGCATGTGCTCTTCGCCTGGTGGGCACCGACGCTGTGGCAACGCTTCACCATGCGGCTACGGCGACTCCTGACTGCCCAGCTGCGAGCATTGGGTGTGCCGAAAGATGCTGTGCGGCTGTCGTTCCTGAAAGTGCACGAAAACCAGGCCCGCCTCATCCCGCACTACCACGCCGTCATCCGTCTCGACCGCCCCGAACACCATGGGAATGACTGTGGTTCACAGGTTTTCCCGATCGGCAGCAGCGACCTGGCCGCCCTCGCAGTGGAGGCCGCCCGTGCCATCAACCTGCCGATCCCAGATCAATCGATGCCGGATGGCTTGCGGGAGTTGCGGTTCGGGCCGCAGATTGACGCTCGGCCTCTCGACGCATCGATAACGCAACCGCAGCGACGCAAGATTGCCGGCTACCTCGCCAAATACGTCACCAAGTCCGTCACCGATGCCGGGATCAGTCCACGCCCGATCAGCCCCGCCGCCTGCGACGATCCCACCATCGCCGCCCAGGTGAGCCCACACGTCCTGCAGATCTGGCGCACCCTGCGCGATCTCGCCGACCAGCAGCCCGACGACTATGCGGCGATGACGCGGTGGCTACACACCCTTGGTTACCGCGGACATGTCACCACCAAATCCCGCCGATACTCCACCACCCTCGGACACCTCCGCCAGATCCGTGCCCTCTGGCGCCAACAACACACCAGCACCGACAACCCCGAAGAGCACAACGACAATAGTGGCGAGAGTGCCTGTGATCCTTGGGAATTCGCAGGTGCCGGACACCTCACCAATGGCGACTACCAACTCACCCTCGCAGCCGCCCACCGGCACCTCGAACAGCTGTGGGCTCGCCGCGAGAACGCGTGGCCCTCCGGCGGTCCGCCATGACCGCCCCAACCGTCGAACGCCTCTCGACTGCGCGCAGATCGCAGTGTCACGATCACGCGTTCCGTGCCTGGCTCACCGAATCCTGCCAGCGCCAAGGAGTCCCACTCACCATCACCGACCCCACCGTCATCAACCAGGTCGCGGTCCTGCTCAAACACTGACCAAACCCAGCCACACCCGCCATAGGGCAAGACGGCGCTCGCGGCGTCGCGGCAGCACCTCCGCGACACTGTCGGTGCCAACCAATATCGTCCCGCCTATGCACGTACTCCAGTACATACAAGGTCTCGTCTCAGTCGCTATCGGTGCAGTTGGACTTGCCGTGTCAATAGTGAACAACCGTTGGTCTGACCGTCGTGATCGACAGATCAACAATCTTCTCACTCAGGCGAAAGCAGATGGGCTGTCCGAGGTGGTCCGTGAACGCCTACAACACAAGGCGCGGAACATGATTCTCTGGATCGATGCACGAGAGCGATACCCAGAGAAGGGGCATATCGGCCGGGCGATGGTGGCAGTTGTCGTCCTCGGCGTCTTTCAGCTGACTGTGACATTTCCGTTTGCCCATGGATTTCCGGGCTGGCTGACGACAGCTGCGCACGCGTCGGCGCTACTGTGGATTGTCGCCATGGTTGTCATGCTGCGCATGGTGGTTTTGGTCGAGGTTGAGTGTGCTCGGTGCCGGTTGCACCAAGTAACGAACGGCGCCGAAATCGAGCAGATCTTGCCGGCGTCCGTGTGGGCACTCACGAAGAACCAGTTTCGACGGAAACGTCATCGTGATCCCCTTGTCAGCGCGCCGACTGCGAACATCGTCCTGCGGCGAGCATGGGACATGCAGCCCGCTCGACCAAGTTCGCGAAGCTACGCGAGCGTCAATCCGGTCCCGAGATTGTCTGATCATGACGCGTGGGAATCGATTGGTGCGCAGATTGATCCGTTCTACATCAACGCGGCCATTCGCGAGATCAACGCGGATCGAACGCGCGGGCAGCAGGCGGTCGTCACAACCGCCACTGTGGCTGGACTCGGTTGATATCCAAGGATCGGGCGCCGACCGTACCGGGCGCAATGACAGCGTGATCGAGGACGGTCTTGACGATCGCGTGCTGGCGGTCGATTGATAGCTCGTCCCACCGGCCCCGCAACGACTCGCCGGTCCCGACCAGCTCATACAAAGCGCCGTCGGTGGACACGGCGGCGATGTCCTTGTGCGCCCGTTGGATCCGTTCCTCGATCGGATTGCGCGCGGTCATCCACTCGCGTGCCGTCACCGCACCATCGGCATACAGACCCGCCAGCTCATCAAGCCGCGCGGTGTCCGCGCTGATCTCCGCTGTCAGCTTCGCCGTGTCCGGGCTTTCTTTCGCCTTGCCTGCCAATGCTTTCCGCAAACCGGGCGAGTCCAGCCGGGCCAGCACCGCATCGACCAGCAGATCCTCTACGGGTACAGCAACCACAGTCAACCGGCCGCAACCACCGTGATCGGGGCCAGCGAGGCACACGTACCGTCGTACTCTGCGCTCTTTCGTTTCGCTTCTCGCGGCGGCGAACAAGGTGTTGCCGCATTTGCCGCACCGCAACATTGAACCGTCCTGGGTCTGGCGGAGACCGTGAACGCACCAGGAGAATGCGGTCATGGCAGCACCACGCAAGTTCGATCAGGAGACCCGTGAGCGG
>NZ_AQYG01000023.1 GCF_000380485.1 Jongsikchunia kroppenstedtii DSM 45133
CGCCCCTGTCGACCACGAGAGGCAGTACCGTCAGGCCGTCACCCCGATCCCCGCGGTGGCTTGATCCAGGTCTCCGACCAGACCAGGACGGTTCAGACCGCGAGACCGGCCGCTGCCATCACCGATGCGACCACTCTTACGCACCCGCCAAAACGCACAAGCTTCCCCTTTGCTGAACTGCATAGTCGTAAACGGAATGATTGTTTAGTGCACCATAGCGTAGTTGAACGTACGCCCATCTTGGTACCAGTTGAAGACCGCGTGAATATTCGGGTATGTCCGATCACCCGCAAGCTGCTGGCGCGCCTTGCCGCGCCAGACCTCTGTGGGGCACGTCAATGTTCCCGCGAGGAGCGGCGTTGTTAACGACTAGCCAGGTTGCGCCGGATGGTGCGACCACCGGCAGCAAAGCTCCGTTGATGATCCAAGTCGGCCTCGCTGACCGGGTTGTTGCACCCCGGCGCCTGACAACACAGCTCACCGGCCCGAATCAGCGCCCGCAGTGTGCGTGAAGGCCGGTATCGACGCGCCGCCGCCTCGGCATCCTCTCGGGGAGGCGTGACATACCTTCGCTCGGCCTCGGCCAGCAGCCCGCGGGCGGTATCGGCATCGATCACGCCCTGGCCATCCACATAGGCCGGATCATCGTCCAGCCCGGCCAGCGTCGATAGGTTCACCACCACATGCATCACCGGCCGCACCCGATGACCGCACCCCTCATCGGCGGCCGGCGGAGCAGCGTCGGTGGTGCCGGCGTCGGTGGTGGCACAGTCGGCGCACCGGCACCCCAGATGCTGCTCGCCTTGGGCGAGCGCGACGTACGCATCCGCTCGCAGCTGGGCGCGGGTGCGACCATCGCCGGCATGGACCTCGGCGGCCATCGCCGTCAGGCGGGCATTGATCACCGCCGCTTTGTCTTTCGGCAAGGTCCCCGAAATCCGCGCCTGACCGGCGTTGAACCGGTCCGGGCCGATCGTGATGTTCCGGTCAGCCTCGGCCCGGGCTGCGCGGCGGCGCACCGCGTCCGGGTCATACCGGCAGATCAACTGATCGACCAACGCCTGGAACCGCCGCGTCGACATCGGACCACGATCCGCCAGGATGCCCGCCAGGTCGATGTCCAGGTCCCGGACCTGCTGGAACCCGACCAGATCCGTACGGCCGATCGCCATCATCAACCGATCGAGATCGATCACTCCGTTCGCCAATGCCAACGCCGTCTCCGGCAACCGATACCGCGCCGCCGACGCCGCCGCGATCAACTTCTTGGCCCTCTGCGGCGTCAGATACAACACGGCGCCCACTTCAGCGACCGCACGCTCCAACCCCGTCAACCCGAACCGCTCACGAGGCGAGCGCATCTCGGCGAGGCTGTCGGCCTCCCGTGGGGTGCCGGCTTCGCAGCGGGCCGCGACCTCGGCGAGGTATTCGTCTTCACGCTGCTCATGAATCAGGCTGATTGCCTGCAACATCCGATAGTCCGCGGCCCCACGCACCTGCGCGCAGTGCGCGGTGACCGACACCAACTCGACGACCGACAACCCCGCATCCAGCAGGGCGTCGCCTGTCACGGAGTCGGATAAGAAGGCGGTTTCGGACATGGCGTCATGGTGCCACAGCACACCGACAAGAATTGGCCCACAACAACTTCCGACTGCTCGAACACGCGACTTACGCGCCCACACGCAACTTCAGGTGGCCGCGCGCCGGCTATCCCGTTTTGATGTTTCTGCGCGCCGACGCCTGATCGCGCGGCTTGATCTCGATGAGGTCGATGTTGACGTGCGGCGGACGGCTCGCGACGAAACCGATCACCTCGGCGATGTCGTCGGCGATCATCGGTGTCAATCCCGAGTAGACGGCGTCCGACCGGTCCTGATCGCCATCGAATCGCACCAAGGAGAACTCCGTCTCGACCATGCCCGGGCAGATCTCGGTGAGCCGCACCGGCTTTCCGAGAAGTTCCGGCCGCAGCGTCCGATGCAGCGCGGCCTGCGCATGCTTCGCGGAGGTGTATCCGGCGCCGTTGTCATAGGTCTCGAGCGCGGCGATCGACGTCACCGTCACGATCAGGCCGTCGCCCGAGGCGATGAGCTTGGGCAGCAGCGCCTTGGTGACCCGCAGCGTGCCGAGCACGTTGGTCTCCCACATCCAGCGCCAGTGCTCCAGGTCGGCGTCGGCCACGGGGGCCAGCCCCTTGGCGCCGCCGGCATTGTTGATCAGGATGTCGCAGCGCGGCACCGCATCGGTGAACGCGGCGACCGAAGCATCCTCGGTGACATCCAATGACAGTGCGGTGCCGCCGATTTCGTCGGCCAGCGCCGTCAGCCGATCCAGGCGGCGGGCCCCGACGACGACATGAAATCCCTGGGCGGCAAGGACTCTGGCGGTCGCCGCCCCGATGCCCGAGCTGGCCCCGGTCACCACGGCGACGCGATCGGCGGAAGCGAGTGCAGAAGTCATGCCATCACTCTATCGAGCGGCGGCTCAACCAGCCGGTTTGACTCCGCCGGCGGTCGACTGCGGCGCGGGAGTCGTTGTCTGACTGCTCGTTTCGTCGCCGAGCGCCGACATCGACTTCCAGGTCGGCCAGTCGATCGCCCAGTCGTAGATGTCGCCGTCCGCGGCCGACAGATCGATCCGGGTACCGCTGACCTCGACCGGATCGCCGTAGATGGCCGTCTGGAAATACTGCTGCGCATTGCTCAACGACAGGTTGATACAGCCATTGGTGACGTTCGCCGAACCCTGCACCCCAACGGTTTCCGGATTCGCATGGATGAACTCGCCGTTGTTGGAGATGCGGACCGCGAACCGCTCGTGCACGTTGAAGTATCCGGCCGCCGGGTTGCTCATGTAGAAGTCTTCGTACTTCTCGCTGACCACATGAATCCCGGAGCGGGTCACGTTGCGGTCCACGTCGCCCTCGCCGTAGCTGCACGGCAGCGTCATCAGCACCGATCCGCCGCGCTCGACCACGATCTGATGCGACGACGCCTCGGCCTTGACGATCTGCGAGCGGCCGATCGTGTAGTCGGTGCTCATGTCCGACGAACCGAACCCGCCCCCGTGATCGAGGCCGTAGAGCTTCGCGGTCATCGAGATCTTGGTTCCCGGCTCCAGGTACTCCTTGGAACGCCAGTGCAGCCGCGATCCGCCGTCGTCCGGCAGCCAGGCCCAACTGCCCTCGGCCGACGGGGTGGTCGTCAGGGTGAGCGCCTTCTCGACCGCGGCCTTGTTCTCGACGTGGCTGTCGAAGGTGAGGATCAGCGGCGCGGCGATGCCGACTTCTTGTTTGTCGCCGATATTGATGACGACATTGATCAGGCTCTTCGGCTTGAACGCCGTGAATGCGCCCTGCACCGGCACGACCTTCATGTCGGTTCCGGTCGCGGTGCCCGACCAGGTGTACTGCATGCCGTAGCCCAGTGGATCGCTGACGGTGTACGTCGTCCGATCCGGCGAGAGCTGCCCGGGAATCACCTTGCCCTGGGCGTTCGTCAGCTTCACGTCCGGGTTCAGGGTGCCCTGCGCGACGGTCACCGACACCTTCCCGACGACCGGCACGTCGGTGGCGCCCGCCGCGGGCGAGTAGGTCACATGCGCGACCGGCCCCTTCGGCTTGGAGTCTTTGCTGGTGCTGCACGCCGCGGCGACACCGACGGCACCGATGGCCATGGCCCCGATCGCTGTGCGGCGGGTGACCCGACCCACACGATCCGACGACCGCTCGTCGGCATTCGTCGTCGGCTCGTCCGAGTTCATGACAACAAACCTACCTGTTCAAGCGGCAACTCTTGCGGTGGCCGGTGACCGATCTGCCGCATTTAGCGAGGTCGCAGCCCGTGAGAACAGTCACCTCAGAGGCGGCAGCCGACCCTCATAGAGTGCAACCGACAAGGATCGGCTCCGGTTCCAGAGTGACATCGAAGGCGTCTGCCACCCCGTTACGCACCTCCCGCGCCAGCGCGAGCAGGTCGGCGGTCCGCGCCGCGCCGCGGTTGGTGAGCGCCAGGGTGTGTTTGGTCGACAGCCGCGCGGGCGCTGACGGGCCCGGGTAGCCCTTCGCGAATCCCGCCCGCTCAATCAGCCAACCGGCCGACAGCTTCACAGCATCGGTGCGGTCCGATCCCGGCGCCACCGGATACTGCGGCACCGGGACATCGCCGACCCGCTCGGCGATCCGGGCCAGCACGTCCGGCAAGCGGTCGGCGCCCACGATCGGGTTGGTAAAGAACGATCCCGCGCTCCAGGTGTCGTGGTCGGCCGGGTCGAGCACCATCCCCTTGCTGCGGCGCAGCGCCAGCACCTGCTCGCGGACCTGAGCGGTCGGCAGGCGGGCGCCCTCGTCCGCGCCCAGGGCCCCAGCAAGCTCGCGATACCGGATCGGCTCGCTCAGACCGTCCGTCGACAGCCACAGGCTCACGGCCACGACCAGCTCCGCGTCGTGATGCTTGAGCCGGCTCGTCCGATATCCCAGCTCGAGGTCGGCCGGGTCGACCCAACGCACCGTTCCGGTCGCCCGATCCATGATCTGCACGCTGCGCAGCAAGGTCCCCACCTCGACGCCGTAGGCGCCGACGTTCTGCACCGGCGTCGCGCCGGCGGCGCCCGGGATTCCCGAGAGGCACTCCAGGCCGCCCAGGCCGCGCTCACACGCGGTGGAAACCACGCGGTCCCAGGGCACGCCGGCGCCGACCGTGACATAGGGGCGGCCGTCCGCATCCGGGTCGACGGCGAAATTCATCGCATCGTCGGCGATGATCACCGCCGTTCCGTCGAAACCCTCGTCGGCGACAACGAGATTCGATCCCCCGCCGATCAACAGGACCGGCTCGCCGGATTCATCCAGCCGCCGGACGACGCCGATGAGCTCGTCGGCGTCGGTGCAACGAATCACGGCGCGGGCCGGCCCTCCGAGCCGAAACGTCGTGAATGCACTCAGAATTAGGCTCTGCGACACCGTGTAACGGTAGCCTGCTCGCTATGTCGACCAACCTGGACCATCGCGACGAATACGCCGTGTCGCCCGCCCGTCTGCATGCCGCGCTCTGCTCCGAGCAGTACTGGACGGATCTCGTGAGCACGGTCGCCGCGGACGTGTCCACGCTCGACAGCTTCACCTCCGACGGCACGTCGGCCACGGTCAAGCTCCAACAGATCGTGCCGTCGGACAAGCTGCCCAGCGTGGTTGCCAAGATCCGCTCGGGCGATCTGGTCATCCGCCGGACCTTCACCATCGGACCGCTGGCCGACGAGCGTGCGACCGGCAGTTTCGGCGCGGAGGTCGATGGTGCCAAGGCCACCCTCTCGGGCACCATCACGGTGTCGGGCTCCGGGGAGCGCTCGGTGCTCGCGTACAACGGCTCGGCGAAGGTCGGCATCCCGTTGGTCGGCGGCAAGATCGAAGGCGCCATCGTCAGCAATCTCGGCAAGCTGCTGGACGCCGAGAACGAGTTCACCACGAACTGGCTGGCCGCGAATCCCGGCTGACCACTGCCGTCGTGACCACCATCACGACGACTTCCCGCGCTGCAGACGACCTCAATGAACCTCACCCACCAGCGTGTCCTGGTCGCCTGTCAGGTTCGGGTATCGAGTCGAAACCGGTAACGTGTGTCACCATGGCCCAACGGCGCTACATCGCGCGATTCGAACACACCGCAGAGCGGGTGTATCGCGCATTCGCCTCGCGTGAGTACTGGGACGCCAAGATGGAAGAGTTCCGCAAGCTGACGCCGCAGTCGGATATCGACTCGATGGTGATCAACGCGACCGGTGTCGGCGTCACGCTGACCCAGGTGCTGCCCCGCACGGAGCTTCCCGCCATCGCTCAGACGGTGATGAAGAAGGACATGGTCATCACCCGCCAGGAGTTCTTCGCACCGTTCGATCCGAACCGCACCAAGGGCTGCTTCGCCGCATCGATTCCGTCCGGCCCGGGCAGCCTGCAGGGCTGGATCCAGCTCGTCGCCGAGGGCACCAGCTGCTACCTCGAACGCGTCACCGAGGTGACGGTCGACATCCCGCTGATCAACAGCAAGATCGAGAACCTGATCCTGGAGAACCTCGACGACCTGTTCGGCGGCGAGGACGAGTTCACCACGGCGTGGCTCGCCGAAAACGCCTGACCACTCCCGGCACCGCGTGACCCGCACCCGGCCCGAGGGCGTCATCACCCGCGGCACCACCGGCATCAATCGCCTGCGCCGCGTGGATCGCTGGATGATTCACGATCCGGGCATCCTGGCCGCTCTCCGCGCCGCTGACGAACCGCTGGCAATCGACCTCGGCTACGGCGCGCGGCCGGACACCGCACTCGAACTCGCCGCCCGCCTGCGCACGGTTGCGCCGACCTGCCGGCTGGTCGGGCTGGAGATCGATCCCGAACGAGTCGTGCCGGATCGGGACGGCGTGCGGTTCGCGGTCGGCGGCTTCGAGCTCGCCGGACTCCGCCCGAATCTGGTGCGCGCGTTCAACGTTCTGCGCCAATACGACGAATCCGAGGTGGCCGCGTCGTGGGCGCGGATGCAGCGCCAGCTGGCGCCGGGCGGGCTGATCGTCGAGGGCACCTGCGACGAGATCGGCCGACGGTGCTGCTGGATCGTGCTGGACGCCGACGGCCCGCGATCGCTCACCCTCGCATGGGATCCCCGCCATTCCGAACGCCCATCGGACCTGGCCGAACGGCTGCCCAAGGCGCTGATCCATCACAACGTGCCGGGCGAACGGGTGCACGCCTTCCTCGAGACCGCCGACCGCTGCTGGGACATGGCGGCCTCACATGCCGCCTTCGGCCCGCGCAGCCGCTGGGCCCGGACGGTGGAGCTGTTGCGGGACAACGGGATCGAGATGCTCGACGGCCCCCGACGATCCCGCGACCTGCTGGTCACCGTGCCGTGGGCGGTCGTGGCGCCTGAGCCGTATTCCCAGCCCTGAGCCGTATCCCAGCAAGGAACGATCCACCGGATACGGTGAAAGCATGCGGATCGCCCTCGCCCAGATCTCCAGCGGCACCGACCCCGACGCCAACCTGGCCCTGGTCGCCGACGGTGTGGCACGCGCCGCCGCGGCCGGCGCGGACCTGGCGGTCTTTCCGGAGGCGACGATGTGTCGCTTCGGAATTCCGCTCGGGCCGGTAGCACAACCCCTGGACGGTCCCTGGGCCACCGGGATTCAGGCTCTCGCCGATCGTCACGGCATCACCGTCGTCGCGGGAATGTTCACCCCCGCCGCAGACGGACGCGTCCACAACACCATCGTGATCGCCGGTCCCGGCCGACCGCTGATGAGCTACAACAAGATTCACCTGTTCGACGCATTCGACTTCGCCGAGTCCACGACGGTCGCCCCCGGCTCCGACCCACTCACCGTCGACATCGCCGGCACGGCCGTCGGCGTGACCACGTGCTACGACATCCGCTTTGCGCAGTTGTTCACGGTGCTCGCCGAGCGCGGCGCCGCAGTCAGCATCGTCGCGGCGTCCTGGGGCGACGGCGAGGGCAAGCTCCGGCAGTGGCGATCGCTGGCGACGGCGCGGGCCCTGGATACCGCGGGCTACGTCGTCGCCGTCGGCCAGGCGCGCCCCACCGACCCGGCCGCCCAGCGCAGCGCCGCCCCGACCGGGATCGGCCATTCGATGGTCGTCGACCCGTACGGAGCCACGCTTTTCGAGGCCGGGAACGACGTCGAGTTCGCGGTGATCGATATCGATCCGGCGATTGTCGACACGGCCCGAGATCGGCTGGGAGTGCTCCGGAACCGGCGGCCTGACCTGCACTGACAGCCGATGTGCCGACCGGCCGGACACAGATCCTTAGGGAAGTCTCACACTGCTGCCAAGGGAGGCGTGCACAATCTAGGGCGATGAGCACCAACGATGATCAGCCCCAGGACCCCCGTCCGGACGAGGTCGCGCAGCCCCATGCTCCCGCCGACCAGCCCCCGGTCGAGCCGACAGCTGCGCAGCAGGAGCCGACAGGTGCGCAGCCGGAGCCGACCGCTGGGCATGCCGCTACACAACCGGAGCCGACGACCGAACCGAACACCGATCGGTTCGCCACCGATCCGGCCACGCAGCAGATCCCCGGTGCCCGCTCCGGCCCGGCCGACTTCCAGTCGACCGCGCCGCACTCCCCCTCGACCGAACACCTGCCGCGGGGCTGGGAGGCGACTTCCGGTCAACCCGCAGCGCAGCCGTCGGATACCATTCCGCCCGCATCCACTCCGGGCGGCCCGACGGACCCACGCCCGCAGCGACCGCAGCGAAAGGTGGGCAAGATCGTGGCAGTGTCCCTGGTCGCGGTGCTGCTCGTGCTCGTCATCCTGGGCGCCGGGAGCGAGCTGCTGCTGCGCTCCCGGGTGAAGGACTGCCTGAACAAGGGCTTCAGCGCCACCACCGGCACCTCCACCAGCGTCTCGCTCAGCAGCCAGCCGATCCTGTGGCAGTGGATCAACGGGGTCCCGAAGGTCCAGGTCGACACCAAGAACGACGGTTCCGATCCGAATGTGATGAAGCTGCACCTGAGCGGCAAGAAGATCGACCTGAACAACGACTCGACGCATATCGGCAGTGCGAGCGGCTACGGCTACGTGCCCTTCACGCTGATCGCCGACAACATGAAGGCGGCGGCCGGCGGGGCGTCCACCCAGTCCACGACCGACGGCACCGATCCGACCGGCACCGATCCGATGTCTACCAGCGGCCTGACCCTGACTCAGCCGCTGACCGGCGATCCGAAAACCGGCACCGTCCACGCGGTCGGCACTGTCGCCGTGCTCGGCGGCTTCCTCACCCCGACCGTCGACACCACGATCAAGCCGGTCCTCAACAACGGCAAGCTGTCGTTCCAGGTCCAGTCGGCCACCGCGTCGTTCTTCGGCGCGTTCAATCTGAACGTGCAGTCGATCGCGCAGAACTTCGCCGACGAGTTCGCCAAGCAGCTGTTCCCGGCCGGGCTGGACACGCTGAACTTCAGTCAGCTGCAGATCACCGACTCGGGCGTGAACTTCGCGTTCAACGGTTCGGACCTCACGCTCCAGCAGTCGACGACGGCGACGCCGGTCAACAACAGCGACTTCAAGTGCTCGATCCTGTAGGCGGCCCGGCGCGCTGGTTGAAGACCGCTAGTTGAAGACCACCGTCTTGCCGCCGTGGACGAGCACCCGGTTCTCCAGGTGCCAGCGCAACCCGCGAGCGAGCACCAGGGTCTCGATGTCGCGTCCCTGACGCACCATGTCCGGGACCGTGTCGGAGTGATCGACGCGCACCACGTCCTGCTCGATGATCGGCCCGGCATCCAGGTCCGGCGTCACGTAGTGACAGGTCGCCCCGATCAGCTTCACGCCGCGGGCGAACGCCTGGTGATACGGCCGCGCGCCGATGAACGACGGCAGGAAGCTGTGGTGGATGTTGATCGCGCGGCCTTCCCAGCGCCGGCACAGCTCCTCGGGCAGGATCTGCATGAATCGCGCCAGCACCACCGCGTGCGGCTCATAGCGGTCGACGAGCCCCTCGACCTCGGCGAACGCCTCCGCCTTCGCCTCGGCCGTACTGCCGAACGGCACGTGATGGAACGGGATCCCCAGCCGGGTGACATAGTCCGACAGGTCCTGGTGATTGCCGACGACCGCGACGATCTCGGCCGGCAGCTCGCGCCGCAGCGATCGGGCCAGCAGGTCGGACATGCAGTGGCCGTCCTTGCTCACCAGCAGCACCACCCGCTTCGGCGCGGCGGTGTCGGTGAGTTCCCATTCGGTATCGGGTCCCAGCTTGTCGATCACCGCCTGCAGCACGGTGCGCAGGTCCTCGAGCGAGAGGCTGATCGAGTCGGCGCGGATGGCCTGCCGGGTGAAGAACCAGCCCGACTCCGGGTCGGAGTGATAGGCCGCCTCCACGATCCACCCACCGAGATCGGCGATGAAATTGGTGATGCGTGCGACGACGCCGGTCTGGTCGCGGCAGCCGAGAGACAGGACATAGCGACGGTTCGGATCGCCTGTCGACGCGGAAGTCATCGGACCAGGTTATGCGTAGAACGGTGGCGCATAGCGAAAGACCCCGAGCAGTCCGGTGTCCGCGTCGAGCCTGCGCACCTGGAAATGCGCGGCCCAATCGGCGACATCGGGTTCTATGCCGACCGACGCCCCGCGCCGAAACCCGAATCTCGGGTAGTACTCGTCGTGCCCGACCAACCCGACCAGCCGCTCCCCCAACGCATCCGCGCCGCCGAGCGCGGCGTGGATCAACGCCGAACCGACCCCGCCGCGCTGTTCGCCGGACAGCACGCCCACCGGCCCCAACGCCAGCACCGGGACGGAATCCGCGTCGACAGGTGTCAGCTGCGCCCGGGTCAAACAGATGTGTCCGACGACTCGTCCGTCGACGTCGGCGACCAGCGCGAGTTCCGGCAGCCACGCGTCGGAGTCGCGCAGCGCCGCCACCAGATCCACCTCTCCCACCGATTCGGCTCCCGGCGGCTGCAGGTCCGCGAAGGCGTCGCGATGGACGTCCGCGATCGCGGCATGGTCGGCGGGGGTCCCGCGGCGGATCAGCATGACTCTCATTGTCTCGGCTGTGACAAGCTCTTTTCATGACACTCACCCGGGCCCAGGTGGCGGCGATGATCGACCACACGTTGCTCAAGCCGGAAGCCACTCGCGCCGATGCGGAGGCCGCTGTCGCCGAGGCCGCGGAGCTGGGCACGCTGGCCGTATGCCTGTCACCGTCGATGCTGCCCATCGACACCGGCAGCCAAAGGTGTTGCGTGGTAGCCGGTTTCCCGTCCGGGAAGCACCATTCGCTGATCAAGGCGGCCGAAGCCAAATTCGCCGTCGATCACGGAGCCGTCGAGATCGACATGGTGATCGACGTGGGCGCGGTGATCGCCGGCAACATCGACGAGGTGCTGACCGACGTCCTGACAGTGCGCGAGGCGGTCGGCAGCGAGGTGCTGCTCAAGGTGATCGTCGAGTCGGCGGTGATCCTGGAATTACGCGACGCCGATACGCTCGCGGCCACCTGTGTGGCCGCGGCCCGCGGCGGCGCGTCAATGGTGAAGACCTCCACCGGCTTTCATCCGGCCGGCGGAGCGAGCGTGGAGGCGGTGCAGATCATGCGGGCCGCCGTGCCGGCGTCGATCGGGGTCAAGGCCAGCGGCGGCATCCGGACCGCGGAGTTCGCCGCCGAACTGATCGCCGCCGGCGCCACCCGATTGGGACTGTCCGGCTCGCGCGCCGTCCTCGATGGATTCCCGGAGTAGCTCCGGCGCCTAGGTGGCGGCCAGCGCGTCGCGAATCAAGGCGTCGAATTCGGCGTGCCGCTCGATGGGCAGCTGATGTCCGGAGCCGGGCAGGATCACCAGACGATCCAGCGCGCCGGTTTCGGTGAGTCGCTTCGCGATCGACCGGGCGTGCCGCTGCGAGGTCAGCCGATCCTCCTCGCCGACCACGACCGTCACCGGCACCGTCAGCCGGTCGAGGCCCTCCTCGACGTCGAGCCGCAGCAGCGCGGCGCCCCAACGCCCCCGGGTGCGCTGGGTGCATCGGGCGGACAATTCCTCGGTGAAGGCCACATGCGCGTCATCGGCGACCGTCCCCAGCGCCAGACGCAGCCGTCGACGTCCCATTTCGCCACCGGGGAACCAGTATTCGTTGGACATCACCGCACGCATCGCGACCAGCTCGGCGCTGCGCGCCCAACCGCCCGGCTTGCCGAGCTCGAATCGCGGCTCCGGCAACAGCTTTCCCGATGCGGTGGAGCAGAGGATTACGGCCCGCGCCCGGGCGGACACGTCGTCGTGGTACAGCCGGGCCCACGACATGATCGTCATCCCGCCCATGCTGTGACCGACCAGCAACGCCTTCTTGCCCTGCGGCAGTACCGCTTTCAGCACGGCGTCCAGATCGCGGCCGAGCAGATCCTGATGCGCCCGGACCGACCCCATGCTGCTGGCCCCGTGGCCACGCTGGTCGTAGGAGACCACCCGATACTCGCCGGCCAGGTCGTTGATCTGCGCGCGCCAGAAGTCCGCGTTCATCGTCCAGCCATGAGCGAACACGATGACGTCCCCGTCGGCCGGGCCGTAGCACCGCACCGACAGTTCGGCGCCGCCCACCGTCGGGACGGTCAGGAACTCGGCCGGCCGGTCCGGATACGCCAATGCCGGATCCGCGGCGATCCGCGTTGCGAGAGAGGTCATTTCCGCTGCTCCTTCAGTCCACCGGCCGGCGGCCGGCTCGGAACTTCCGTTTCGGCTTCGCGACGGGCATCGGCGGAACCTGCCCATCGGTGCCGACGAATTGGTCTGCGGCCGTGCGCATCGCCGCAGAGATCTGCCGATCCATGGCGGCGGCGAAGGCGTTCTCGATGACCTCGTGGGCCCGCGGGCGCACCTGCTCGATGAGTTCGGCCAGCTCGGCGATCTGGGTGTCGTCGTAGTTCAGCTGCCCCTCGGTGCCCACCGAGTACCTATCGGTGATGATCGAAACGAACCCGGCCGCAATGTCTTCCACGTCCTGCTCGGCCCGCTCCCACATCCGCAGCAGCACCTCGAGGTCGACCCCGGCCGCGACCAGCACCTGGGCGAGGTCGAGCAGCTCGGGACGGCGGACCGCGTAGCCCGCACCCTCCTTGACGAGGATCCCGATGCGCTGGCCCAGCGCGATATTGGAATCCGACGCCTGATCGCCGAAGCTGTTGCGCAGCTCGCCCAAAGTGATCTTGGCGGCGCGGCGCAGCGTCTGCAGTTTGGCGGGTTTCGGCGGATCGGCGAGCACATGCTCGACCTTCATGCCGTAGCGCGCCGCCAACAACAGCTCACTGATGGTCGCGAAGGTGTAGCCGCGCTCCAGCATCCGCGAGATCAGCTGCAGCCGGACGAGGTGTTCCTCGGCGTACCAGCCGGTGCGCCCCTTGATCTCCGGCGGCGGCAGCAGCCCGCGATCCTGATACACCCGGATATTGCGGACACTCACTCCGGCAAGGTCGGCGAGCTCGTTGATCCGGTACTCGCTCACGCGGCCCCGCCTCCATCACCCATCTGGCATCGCTGACTGTGGGACCAGCGGCCCCACCCCGAAGGATTCTAGCGAGGACCCTCAGGACCTACTTCTTGCGGAACCAGGACTTGCCTTGGATCTCGTCGGTCCGCGGCCGAACGTCCACGACATAGACGAGCACCGCGATCACACCGATGATGCCGAGCAGGCTCAGCGGGCCGAAGAGCCAGATGACCAGCGTCGCGATGACCAGGATGCCGACCCATGCCGGCTTGGACAGCTTGTCGACCGCGGTGAACGCATCCGGGCGCTGCACGGCGGCGTGCACCAGCGACACGATCGCCGCGACGCCGATGGCGATCGTGATGATCCCGATGACCATATTGGTGGTCCACCCGAGGAAGTTTGCAAGACCCACACCACCACCATACGGGCAAAAAGCACAGCGCCCGGGTCTGCATCGCAGACCCGGGCGCCGTCGGCCGAAGCACTCGTCTTACTTGGCGGCCTTCTTCGCCGGAGCCTTCTTGGCCGGAGCCTTCTTCGCGGCAGTGGCCTTCTTGGCCGGAGCCTTGGCAGGGGCGGCCTTCTTGGCCGGAGCCTTCTTCGCGGCGGTCGCCTTCT
>NZ_AQYG01000024.1 GCF_000380485.1 Jongsikchunia kroppenstedtii DSM 45133
CTCCCACTGCGCATCACTGAGCGACTCACACCTAGAACTCATCCACCGATCATCAGCGACCGATCACCCAATCATTAGGAGACACGCCCTAGCCGGACCGCGCTACCGTCGATTCATGAGCGCTCACGAGTTGCGCATCAAGCGCGTCTACGACGAACCCGCTCCGGCCGACGGCTACCGGGTGCTGGTCGATCGCCTCTGGCCGCGCGGCGTCACGAAAGAGCGAGCCGACCTCGATCTGTGGCTGAAGGATGTTGCCCCGAGCCCTGACCTGCGTAAGCGCTGGCATCACGACAAGGATCGCTTCGCCGAGTTCACCGATGCGTACCGGCTGGAGCTGGAGACGAATCCGGCGGTCGACAAGCTGCGGAAGATCATCCGCGAAAACGCCGCCACGACGCTGATATTCGCCGCACACGACCCGGAGGTCAATCACGCGGCCGTGCTTCGAGACTTTCTCGAACGCGGAAAATAAAGCCCTCGGTGGCCTCAGTGCACGAGCGCTGAGGGGGCGGCGACCCGCAGCGGTTCCATTGCTGACGTCCATGCCGTGAGCTGGTCGAGCATGGTGTCCAGCGCGGCGGCACTGGTTGCGCGCGGCCGGAATCGACTCATGTCCTCGAAGTCGGCCTCGAGGGTGAGCCGCACCTGTGCGGGGATATCGGCAATGCCGAACTGGCCACACATCTGCCGTAACTGACCGGCGGCGCCGAGGCCGCCGGCAGCACCGTAGGACACGATTCCGGCAGCCTTGTTGCACCATTCGGCGAAGACGAAATCGATCGCGTTCTTGAGAGCCCCGGGAAGCCACTGGTTGTATTCGGCCGTCACGAATATGAACCCGTCGCACTCGCCTATCGCGTTTGCCCACGCCTTGGCCGATTCGCTCTGGGTGCCACCCATCGCGGGAGGTATCGCCTGGTCGAAGTGCGGTAGCGAGAAATCACGCAGATCGATCAGCACGAAACTCGCGTCGTCACGTCTCGCGGCGGCCTCCTGCACCCAGGCACCGATATCCGCGCCGCGGCGGTTCGGACGCGTGCTGCCGATGATGATTCCGATCGTGGACATCTCAAATCTCCTCTGGGTCGAAGCTGACGAAGTGATGCGTTGGCGCATCGCCTGTCAACAACGACGGCGTGACCCACGAATCTGTCAGGTCGGCGCGACGGTTGCGGAGGCGAGCGATCGTGGCTGACATTTAGTGCGGCCGTTTCGTCGTATCTGTTGACTGACGGGAGTGATGCCAAGTGAGTGAACGCACTTCGGGAGACGCGGCCTCCGGAGCGGACGACGATGTCGTGGTCTCTGAACGCAGGGCCCTGACCAATCTCGCGTACCGTCTGCTCGGCTCGCTGACCGAGGCCGAAGACGCCGTCCAGGAGGGCTACGCGCGCTGGTTCTCCCTCGGCTCGACCGAGCAACAAGAGATCGTGTCACCGGGCGCGTGGCTGAGCACCGTGGTCAGCCGGATCTGTTTCGATCAACTCGGTTCGGCACGGGCCCGGCGTGAGCGCTACGTCGGCGAGTGGATCCCCGAACCGGTGCCGACCCGTGCGGAGTGGAACGAGCGATCCCTCGCGACCGTTGCCGGCGATCCGGCCGATCACATCACCCTCGACGAGACGGTCGAGATGGCGTTTCTGGTGGTGCTCGACTCGATGACGCCCGCCGAGCGAGTCGCGTTCCTGCTTCACGACGTCTTCGGCTTTCCGTTCAACGACATAGCCACGATCGTCGGGCGCACGCCCGGCGCCTGCCGCCAGCTCGCCTCCTCGGCGCGCAATCGGTTGGCATCGGCGCGGCGCGCCGACGCTCCCCGCCAGCAACGTGCGGGCATCGTCCGGGAGTTCCGACTCGCCTGGCAGGCAAAGGATCTCGATGCACTCATCCGCCTGCTCGATCCGTCAGTCGTGGCGACGGCCGATGGCGGCGGGGTCGCCACGGCCTCGCCGGTACCCATCGAGGGACAGGATCAGGTCGCCGCGTTCCTCGTGTTCCTGGCGTCCATGGCCGGCCGGCTCGACCTGCGCGAACGCTCGGTGAATGGCCAACCCGGGTTGGTCGCGGTCGATGGCGACACCGTGCTTGCCGTCTATGCCTTCGAGCTCAATCGCGAACGGATCCATCGGATTTGGGCCATTCGAAACCCGGACAAGCTCCGGCCGTGGGCCAGCCGGTGATGTCCCGTTTCACGTAGCCCTGCCGCTTCCACCTACCGAGCCTGAAAGGTCATCGAATGTCCATCACCGCGCACACCGTTCATCTCACCGCCAACCCTGCCGCTGCCGCCTCCGACTGGTACGTGAAAGCGTTTGGCGCCGAGGAAATCACCAGGCTGGTCGTTCCCGGCGGACGACTCATTCACGTCCAGATGCGCATCGGCACACTCATGGTGATGCTCGCCGACGAGTTCCCCGAACTCGAATCCTTCGGCCCGACACATTTCGGTGGCACCTACGGGGCCATCTATCTGCACGTCGATGATGTCGATGACGCATGGCAGCAGGCCGTGGCCGCGGGCGCGACCGTGATTCGGCCGCTCAGCGATGCGTTTTGGGGCGAACGCGAAGGCCAACTGGTCGACCCGTTCGGCCATCGGTGGGGCCTGACGCAGCATCTCCGCGACGTCCCGCTGGACGAATTGCAGGAACTCACCACGAAAGCCTTTTCCGGCGACGTCGAGCACTGACGGCGTTCTCGCGATCGGTTGCGCTACTCAGCGCGACCGCCACGCGGCAACCTGCACCAGGGCAAAAAAGAAGCGTCCAACTCCGACCCGCCGCCGAAGGCGGGCGCTCGAGCAGGACGCATCGAGTGGTCCCGGCTGGGATCGAACCAGCGACCTCCCCGGTGTGAACGGGACGCTCTTCCACTGAGCCACGGGACCGTGCGGTGCAGAACATTAGCCCATCGCGCGGGCATCGACCAAATCGACACAATAGCCGCGACCCTCGGGTCGCGCGCGGCCCTGACAGACTTTGACCCACGCTGACCTGCCGATTTGTTGGCTGGCGAGGAGTCGGATAGTGTTCACATCCGCACCGCCTGCCGGGGCCGCAACGCCCCGGAGAACAAGCAGTGCATGCGGATGTAGCGCAGCTGGTAGCGCATCACCTTGCCAAGGTGAGGGTCGCGGGTTCGAATCCCGTCATCCGCTCGGTGGGTAGCAAATCACCGTGTGGTGGTGTGGCCGAGTGGTGAGGCAACGGCCTGCAAAGCCGTGTACACGGGTTCGATTCCCGTCGCCACCTCCAACGACAATTGAAGACCACGCGCGATTAGCTCAGTGGGAGAGCGCTTCCCTGACACGGAAGAGGTCACTGGTTCAATCCCAGTATTGCGCACCACGAAACCCGCTGGAAACAGCGGGTTTTCGCTTTTCCCTCGAGCCCTCACCCCCGTTCGGGCGCCGGACGACTCGTTTCGTAGGGCAACCGCCACAACTGCCAACCATCGGCATCGCTCGTTGCAACGTGCTCGGGTTCGCCGCACTGGGCGATGGACTCCCCGCGTCCCCAGGACTCATGTTCAGCCTTGGGATAGAGAACGTTGGCCAGCTGATTCGGCGTCGGCGTCGGCGCGAACCAAGCCTCGCTTGCCCTGCCCTGGCACTTGCTGTCCATATCAGTGAATCGCCCGTTCGACATGAGAAACCAGGCTACCTCGCCGCGTTCTTCAGTCAAGACCGCGGCAACATAGAAAGAGACCCCCACCCGCCATCCGGCTTAGGTAGGGGTCTTTCCTGCTTGCGGTCCCGTTAGCTGCCGAACGCCTGGCCGATAAGGGCGATACCGCCCGCAACGGTCGAGAAGATGATTGCGGCGACGATTCCTGCCGCCAGCAACGGATCACTGTCACCCATGAGCAAAGCCTCCCAATCTGTTCGTTGACGTACAACCACGTATCAGCACCAACTCGCCCAATCGTTACATACGCAAACAAATCACAGGGCGGTATCCGGTCTCCGCAAAGGCCGGGGCCGAGCTTGAGTGGCATTGGACGGTCGGCATCTTCGCCTTGCTCGTGATCATCGGCCTGATCGTGCCGGACAAGAAGAAGTCGGACGACTCCCCCACGACGCTCCTCGACAGGTCCACATCCGTGACGACCACAACACCCGCGCGGCAGACCACGACCACGTACCCGACCACCGCAATGCCAACGACCACAACCGAATACGTCGCCCCGCCGCCTACGCGCACATCAACATACGAACCGACTTACGATCCGACGACACGCGACTACACGCCGCCTGCTCGGATTTACGATCCGACCACGGCGGTCGAGCCGCCCCGCACCCAGGAGGCCAGCGGTGGTGGTGGTGGTGTCAGCTACTACCCCAACTGTTCGGCAGTCCGCGCCGCAGGTGCGGCCCCGCTGTATCGCGGAGACCCCGGCTACAGCTCGAAGCTGGATCGCGATGGCGACGGCGTCGCCTGCGAATAGGCCCACCAGGCACCCA
This sequence comes from Jongsikchunia kroppenstedtii DSM 45133, assembly GCF_000380485.1. GTDB lineage: Bacteria > Actinomycetota > Actinomycetes > Mycobacteriales > Mycobacteriaceae > Jongsikchunia > Jongsikchunia kroppenstedtii. Next base: position 4,466 of record NZ_AQYG01000024.1, read on the forward strand.
ATCGGCACGTACCGCCTGTGACGGTGACAACATCCGATGTCACGATCCAGCATTGTTATTTAAGATAATGAATATGTGGTGTGTGCTAGCAGTCCTGGCCCTGATCGAACTAGCGACGGCCGCCGCCTACGGTGCACTGTGGCTAGACGCCCGACTCCGCCGCGCTCAGAAGGGAGCGCTTGTCGGAGCCCTCCCGCAGCAAAAGGGGCACAGAGAGCAAGCGCACCCGAGCCGGGGCTGCCAATGAGCCCCAGTCCCTGTCGTCCGACGAGGTCCCGCGGCCTAACTGCGCCGCCGGCCGTTCTGTGCACGAGAACCCTTGGCGCAAGGTAACTGCTCAGGACACGGCGGCGGCGCTCGCCGGCTCCAACCAATTGCTTGTCCCCCAACGCTTCTCACCCGGGGCGCGCACCGCACCGTCTCCTTTACGGGACATCCATGCCGGCGTCCGTCAGGTGCAGTGCTCTGCCGTAACAAATATTTGTTTGGGTACGAAACCATTAGGGACAAGGCGCGCACGCCACCGAGAAGGGATTCGAGAATGCCGAACGTCAAACGACTGACCGTTGCAATGATCGGCGCGGTAGCAGTGAGCGGCACCGGAATAGGCGTAGCGAACGCTGCCCCGACCACCTACATGCCGCCGACCACCCGCTTCAACGTGCTCCTCGGCGATACCCCCAACATCACCGAGACGCTGGCAGTCACCCCCGACGGCCACGGCCACCTGACGATGCGCGCCACGAACTCGAGCTCGGATACCTACGACTATCCAATCCAAGTGTTCTGGATCAACTTCAATACCGGCCAGGTCGGATACGTCGCCGCACCCTACGACGCCGACGCGATCGTGACCACGGGCAACGGCAACATCGGGATCGGCAACTTCGTAGGCTTCCCTGCCGCCCCCAGCCTGGGCACCGTCCAGTCCTGACGGCGCGAGACCAGCGCATACGACAAAACGCCTGGCCGGCGCGGCACGATCGGGAGCAGACGAAAAAGCCGGCCCTCGATGCTCGTCGTAGTGATCTGACCGACCCGCGGCGCGGCGCACAGTGACAAGTGACGCAAAGTGCATCAAAATGAACATCAAGTACAGACAGATTGCCGCCCACCGCATATTCTGAAACGATGAGACGCAACCGGCTAACTGTCCTGCTCTATCTCGCCGCCGCGATCGTCATCGGCATCATTCTCAGCGTCGCGCATGCCTCCACCGTCGCGTTCGTTGCCGTCTATGCCGTTTTCGGTGCTTGCGGCGCCGTCATCGCGACCCGCGCAAGAAACCTTTAGCCCCGCAAGCTTCGGCGACCCCACCGGATGCGTACCGAGGCGACTTGGCGTTCGGTAGGCCGCCAACGTTCGTAGGCTAGAGTTCGTACGTTCACCGTCACCGAGTCGTCTGGGCCCATGACCACCGAATACATCTCCCCGGATCCCGAAGATCCGGAACCGCCACATACCGGCGTGCCGCGTCGCACGATCATCCTCGCGGCTGTGGCGATCGTGTCGGGAATCGTATTCATCGCGATGATGGTGATCGTCGCGCGCGACTCATCCAGCGGCTCGACGCCGGAATCGAGCACCACCTTCCCGTCGACCATGCCCGTCACCACCACGACGACGACGCCGACGAGCACGACCACCACGGACGAGCCGACCACCACCACAACCACCACTCGGCCGACCACCACCACCACGACGACGACCACGACTCGGCCGACCACCACCACAACCACCACGGACGAGACGACCACGACCACCACGACCACCACCCCACCGGTGGGATCGTCGTCGGCGGCCGCGACTACGCCGTCCGTCGGCGACTTCTGCAGTCCGCTCAACTCGTCGGCGACCGATAGCTTCGGAAACCGGCTCACCTGCACCGGCCATCGCTGGCGTCAGCAAGCCGACGCACACGAGACCAGCGGGCCGCGCTTGACGACGACCCAGAATCGCTAGCGGCTAGCGTCTTTTCGGCTCACATGCGACGCCATCGCCGTCGCCGTCCAATCCTGTCCGATATCCCGGGTCTCCCCGATAGAGTGGCGCGGCACCTGCCGCCCGCGCCGCGGCGCAATTCGGGTAGTACGCGGATCCTCCAGGGCCCATCGCCGGGGCCACCGGAGCCGGGGCATCCGTTGTAGCAGTTATCGCCGGCGGAGATGTATATGTCGACATATCCTCCTGAGCCGCAGTGGTTTCCGTATCGGCCGCCGCCCCGCACGATTGCAGCACTCGGGCGATCGCGTCTCGTTCGGCGAGGGTCACCCACAACCCATACGCGCGTTTGACGTCCACCTGGCGTGCCACATACAGGCATCGGTACGCCTTGTTGGGCGGTAGCCAGGTCGCTGCATCGCCATCGGACTTCTGGTCATTGAGCTTGCCGTCGGTGGCCTGCAAGTTACGCGGATCGTTGGCGAGGTCACGACGCTGATCTGCGGTCAGCTGCTGGGCACCCGTCTGCCAGGCATCTGACAGCGGCACGATGTGATCGATCTGCACCGCTGCGGAGGTTGCCGTCCCGCGCTGGAAGGCGATCGTCGACCCGCTGTACGGATCCTGCAGAGTTCCGCTGAGTACGACGCAATTTCGAGTCCCCGGCTTCACCGCGACCGCCGTGAGATCACGCAGCAGGATGTCGTTGCGGGTGTCGCATCCATTGTGGCCGAACTGCACATTCACGTCGTCCGACCAGGACGGTCCGAACTGATCACGCGAATAGCCGGTCTTGGGGGCACGTCCCTTCACCGCCAGGGCCGCCAGCCCTACGGCCGCGGCCGTAAGTGCCTGGCGGTCAATGGCGCCCGGAACGTCAGAGGTCCGCGCGGGTGTGCTGGACTGCGTTGTGACACTGGAGAATTCCGCCGACGTGGTGGACGCGCCCGTACCCGCGGTCCGCGTCGGAACGTGTGGCGTACATCCGCCGACCGCCGCGATGATCGTCGCGATCGTCATCACACCACAAAGCTTCCGCACTAACCGCCCCCACGTTGACCAACGACTCCCGCTCAATAATGCGCGTCGCCGATCATATGCGAAACGCCGGCTACGACAGCGGCCCCAGATCCAGCTGCTGCAGCAGGTACTGAATCGTCTGCATGAATTCGTCCATGGTGAATCCCCTTCTCGGTCAGTCGAATCGTCAGTGGGCGCCGTTGAACATCGGCATGTCGATGCTGATCGGCAGGTGCAGCTCGTTCATGTAGAGCAGGACGAACTGGCGCAGAATCTCGTCGAAGGTCCAATAGGTCTCCTTGGGCATGCCTAGGTTCAGCGCACCCTCGCGAACGGCGACGTAGATCGGGAACGATCCCTGAAACAGCGGGTCCCACAACGGCTCCCGCGGAATCTGCAGCCAGTCGGCGATCTTGTCCCCGAGCGCGAAGCGGGTGATCGAGCCGAGCACGGGCCGACTCAGCAGCGTCAGGTCGAGATCCATGCCGAGATTGAGCAGCATGTTCGCCAGCGCGCGGCCTTCCATGGTCGGCTGCAGGATCGGGTCGAGCACCTGGCGTGCTTGGGATTCGGCTGCCGTCCACGTCGCCGGGATGTACTCGTCTTTGATGCCCAGCATGTGCGCGGTCACCTGCCACGAATGCAGGAAGCCGGCCGATTCCGCCGGTGATACCGCCACGCCCCACTTCTTGAAGTTGCGCATCGTGGTGGTCGGCAGACTGTGCCAGGTCACCATCATGTCGGCCTGGCTGATCGGGTACTTCTCGTCCGGGCTCGATTGCTTCCAGTGCGCCGACTGCGGCAGCAGATGGCGCACCGCCGAATGCACCAGGCGGGTCTTGACCGCGGTGACGGCCATCTCGCCCTCAGGTCGATAGGCGTTGAGCGATCCCACGTCGTAGCCGAGCTTGGCGGTCTTGGCGATGCGGTCCTTCATGTTCGACCCGCCGCGCGAGTAATACACCGCCCGAGATTCGCGCGGGATGACGGTGCTCATCATGCCGCTGACGAAGCCGTAGCTCAGGCCGAGGAACGTGCCGCGACGTTCGTTGAAGCTCACCGCTGCATCGAGCTTGCTCCGGTCGGCCCAGCTCGGCAGCTGGACGGCGCGGGTCAAGAACTCATGCAGCTCGGGCGGGAGCCCGACGGGCAGCGGCTGCCCGTTCCGATTCCAGCCGCGCAGCAACGCATTGACCGCGCCGACCTGGCCGCGGGCGTAGAGATTCGCGACGACGGCATCGCATTCCTCGTCCCAGACCAGCTTCGGATCGGCTCCGGCGCCCGTCCCCGGCACCGACCACGCCGGCGACCAGGTCCAGGGGGTGCTCGGGGCCGCGGCGACGATCGCCCCGACCGCACCGATCACCCCTCCCGCTCGCAGCAATTGCCGCCGATTCATGTCGTCCATCCGCCCGCTCTCCCAACCATAGAAACGATGTAACGAATTTCGTATCTTCGATACATGTTCTTAGCACTCAGTGACGTACGCCACAAGGCGTTGATCGCATCGGGCGCCGGCCGAGTCCGCTTTGGCGCCGTGCCGGGACTAGTAGCGTTGACCCCGATGACCACCAGCGACGACGCCCGGCCGACATTCCTGCAGCGGGCCTTCGACCACGCCGCGACGGCGCAGGCGCACGAGGGCGACGCGTCCCGCACTCGCCTGCTCGACGCCGCCCGCGACGAGTTCTCCAGGATCGGCGTCGCGCGCACCACGCTGGACGACATCGCGAAGCTGGCCAACCTGTCGCGGGTCACGATCTACCGCAAGTTCCGCACCAAGGACGAGCTCGTCGACGCGGTCATCTTCCGCGAATTCCAAAGCTACCTGGACGATTTCGGCGCCCGGATGGCACGCGGCCACAATGCGGCCGACCGGCTCGTCATCGGATTCGTCAGTTCGATCCGCACCTTCGCCACCAATCCGCTGATCGGCCATCTACTGACGAACGAGCCCGCGATCCTGGTGGACTCGATCACCGAGGGCGGCAACATGCTGGCCGCCATCAGTCAGTTCGTGGCGCATCAGCTGCGCGTCGAGCAGGACGCCGGCAATATCGCCGATTCCATCGACGTCGAGCTGACCGCCGAGATCCTGGTCCGCCTGTCGGCGTCCTTCCTCACCGGCCCGAGCCAACTCGTCGATACGACAGACGAGAAGCAGCTGGAAACCATCGCGCGCACCTATCTGGTGCCGATGCTCGGACCACCGCCGGACAGGCGCTAACAAGGAACGAGAGCTGGTGATCAGCTGGACGATCCGACAACGCCGCCGGGCGTTCAGCTGGCGCCAGCTCAGGCCGCGGCTTCGGCGAAGCGGGTGAGCGCCAGCAGGCGCGACGTCGCACGCAGGTACTTCTTGCGGTATCCACCGGCCAGCATCTCCGGCGAGAAGATCTCATCGAGCTTGGAGCCCGAGGTCATCAGCGGGATGCTCGCGTCGTAGAGCCGGTCGGCGAGGACGACCAGACGCAGCGCGACGCTCTGGTCGGTGACCGGATGCACGCCCGCGACACAGGCGACCGTGACGCCCTCGACCAGCGCCTTGTACTTGGACGGATGCAGCGTGCTCAGGTGCTGGCACAGCTGATCGAAGTCATCCAGCGTGGCGCCGTCGGTCGACTCGGCCAGGTCGCGCAGCTCGGCGTCGCTGTGCGGGTCCGGCGCCGGCGGGAGATCGCGGTGGCGGTAGTCCGGACCGTCGACCCGGACCGCGGTGAAGATGTCGGACAGGGCCCGGATCTCGCGCATGAAGTCGGCGGCGGCGAAACGGCCCTCACCGAGCTGGCCCGGGAGCGTGTTGGAGGTCGCGACGATCGACACACCGCGCTCGGACAGCTCCTTGAGCAGGCGCGACACCAGCATCGTGTCGCCCGGGTCGTCGAGCTCGAACTCGTCGATGCAGAGCACGGTGTGGTTCGCGAGCGAATCGCGCGCCTTCACGTAGCCGAGCGCGCCGACGACGTGGGTCACCTCGACGAAGGTCGCGAACGCCTTCGGTCCCGGCATCGCGTGATAGATCGACGCCAGCAGGTGGGTCTTGCCCACGCCGAACCCGCCGTCGAGGTACAGGCCGATGCCGGCCGACGGCTTGCTGCCGCCGAACAGTCCGCGCTTTCCCTTGCGCGCCTTGGCCGCTCGCTCCACGAAGTCACGGGCCGCGGCCACGGCGGCGGTCTGACTGGGCTCATTGGGATCCGGGATGTAGCTGTCGAAGCTGACATCGTCGAACATGGACGGCGGAACCATCTCGCCGATCAACGCATCGGGCGCGATCTGCGGAGTGCGATCGCACAAACGCCCAGGTGTATTCATGAGTGAGAGCGTAACGATCAAGTAAAAATGATCTAATGCAGCGCTTACTCAAAGCGATCCAGCTCACACCCGACGCTCCGGCGCCGGACCACCTGGATGACCGCGCCCTGTCCGACTTACACGAATACCCGGCCGATCTCGCAGTCCCCCACGTGCGGGCGAACATGATCGCCTCGCTGGACGGCAGCGCCCAGAGCGATGGCCGGTCGGGGGCGCTCGGCGGGCCGGGCGACCGGCTGCTGTTCGGCGTGCTGCGGGAGCTCGCCGACGTGGTGGTCGTCGGTTCCGGCACCGTGAACAGCGAAAACTACCGTCGCGACCCTCGGGTGCGGATCGCGGTGGTGTCGACGTCGCTGCGGCTGACCGCCCCCGTGCTGACCGATCCATCGACCATCGTCCTGACCTGCCGGCAGGCCCCGGCCGACCGGCGCGACGAGCTGGTCGCGGCCGGGCTGACCGTCATCGACTGCGGCACCGACCGGGTGGAGCCGCCGGCGATCGTCGCGGCGATGAACGACCTGGGACTTCGCCGCGTCCTGACCGAGGGCGGGCCCACCCTGCTCGGGTCGCTGCTGTCGTTCGGGCTGGTCGACGAGATGTGCGTGACGACGGCGCCCATCGCGATCGCCGGCAGCGGCGCGCGGATCACGGCCGGGTCCACGACCGACCGACGCTTCGTGCCCGCCCACGTCCTGACCGACGACGACGGATACCTGTACACCCGTTGGATACCTGTACACCCGTTGGACCACACCGCCCGCTCGGTGAGCCGTGCCGGTCGAGTCCACCACTAGTCTCGGTGTCATGCGCCGCACCGCCCCCTCCGTCTTCGCGTCGCGGGTGTTCGGTTCTCGACTGCTCGGCGCCGGCTCCGCGCTGGTCAGTGTCGCGGTCGTCGCGGCGTGCGCGGTCGGCCCCGATACCGGCCCGGGTTTCGTGCGCGGCGAGAACCATGGCGGCCCCGGCGCGCCGGCGTCGGCCACCGCCCAGCCGCCGCTCGAGGTTCCGGGCAGCGACGTCGCCTGGCATGACTGCACCGATCAGCAGACGCAGCGATCGGGCCTGAAAACACCCCCGAGCGGCACCACGCTGTCCTGCGCGACCATCCAGGCGCCCATCACGCCTGGTACCGACACGACCGACACGATCGATGTCGACCTGGTGCGGGCCAGTCTCGCAGCGACCCCGAAAAATGCTGCGCCCGTGGTGCTTACGACCGGCAGCGATATCGAATCCGGCACGGCACTCACCCTCCTCGCGGCCAGCGACGGCGCGGCACTGCTGCGATCGCATCCCGTCGTCGCCGTCGACCGGCGCGGACTCGGCCCGAACACCATCGTCGACTGCCTCACCAAGGACGACCGCGCGACGATCTACGAGAACGGCTCGGGCACCGACAACGCCAACGCCGCGCGGGCGAGTCGCCTCGGCACGGCGGCCAACAGCGCAGCCGACGGCTGCAACGACATGCTCTCGCCGAATCAGGCCGACTACCCAGCCAAGTACGCGGCCGCCGACCTCGAAGTCCTGCGCGCGGCGTGGAAGGTCAAGCGGATCGCGATCATCGGCATCGGCGACGGGGCGACGGTCGCCGGCGCGTACGCCGCGCAGTTCCCCGACCACGTCGGCCGACTGGTCTTCGACACTCCCGCGCCGTATGCCACGGGCATGCAGGAGGCGTACTCGCAGATCGCCGCCGGCACCGACGCCGCGCTGACCGGGTTCGCCGACCAGTGCCGCGCCCTGTCCTGCGCCCTCGGCAGCGACCCGCGGGCCGCGATCGCGGGCCTGTTGGCCAAGGCCCGGTCGGGCGGGCTGCCCGGACTGTCGGACACCGAGGTGCTGTCCGCGATCCGACTCGGCGTCGGCGCCTACTCGGGCGACCGCGCGGCGGCGATCACCAGCACGGCGGCCATGCTCGCGGACGCCGCCAACGGCAATGTCGCCGCGCTGCAGGCCGCGGCCACCCGCGCCCACACCGTGTTCGACACCGACGGACAGCTGCTGACCCGCTGCGCCGACACCAACGCCCCGGTCGGGCAGGCACAGGCGGTCGCGCTGATGGACCAGTGGAGCAAGCAGTACCCGCTGACCGGGTACCAGACCGCCCTGGACACGCAGCGCTGCAACGGCTGGCCGGCGATCGCCGACGGCGCGCCGACGCCGAAGAAGCTCACGACCCCGACACTGCTGTTGAACGGCGGATTCGACCCGATCAACGGAAACAAGGGCATCGACGGCGTTCGCTCGTTCCTGACCACCGCGGGCGCCCCGATCGGCGTCATGACATGGGCCGGACTCGGATACTCCGCGTTGATCCACTCCGACTGCGCCGCCACGACGGTCGGTCGCTACCTCGATTCCGGCACGCCCAACCCGTCGAGCGCCTGCCCCGCATAGTCGGGCGGGTCGGGCGCAACGGTGCCGGTCCGTCGCCGATCGGGGCTGACCGCTGCATGATCTGGTTCGCTGTTCGTAGTACTGTTCGCGGGTGTCGATGCCCCAGAATCAAACGGCTGGATCCGAGCCCGTCGGCTCCGAATCCCGCCTAGAGGCAGTCAAGAATTCGATCCTGTTCCCGACGACCGATCCGGGCAGGATCATCTCGCTGATCCTGTGGCCCGTGTCGCTGATGATGGTGTTCCAGCGTTCGCTGATCCTGGGCGTCAACGGCGACCGGACCAACGATTTCAAGCCTGTGTACTACGCGGCGCTGCATTTCCTACGCAGCCAGCCGGTGTACACCGAGGACTACAGCACGGTCGATCCGCACTACCTGTACCCGCCGCCCGGCACGATGGTGCTGTCGCCGCTGGCATATCTGCCCTACGAGGATGCGCGCTGGATCTTCATCGCCGCGAGCACGATCTGCCTGGTCATCTGCGCGCTGCTGCTGGCGAAGCTGTTCGGCTTCGCCCTCACCTCGTGGGTCGCCCCGGTGGTGCTGTTCTTCGCGTTCAGCACCGAAACCGTGGCGCACACACTGATTTTCACGAACGTCAACGGCTTCATGCTGCTCGCCGAGCTGTTGTTCATGATGTTCCTGCTCAAGCGCTGGGACTGGTGGGCCGGCGTCCCGATCGGCATCACCATCATCATCAAGCCCACGCTGGCGCCGCTACTGCTGCTGCCCCTGCTGAATCGGCAGTGGAAGGCCGTGGTCACCGGCCTCGGGGTGCCGCTGATCCTGCTGGCGATGTCGTGGCCGCTGTCGAGCGATCCCAAGTCGTATTTCACCCGGACCTGGAAGTACGTCGGCGAGACCCGCGATTACTACAACAGCTCGATCTCCGGAAACGGCCAGTACTTCGGCGTGCAGTCGTGGCTGATCTGGCTGCTGCGGATCGCGGCCGTGCTGATCACGATCTTCTGCCTGTGGTTCCTCTACCGCGAATACCGCACCACCAACGAGCTGCTATGGCTCGCCACGTCGTCCGGCGTGCTCATGCTGACCACATTCCTGGTCAGCTCGCTGGGCCAGGGCTACTACTCGATGCTGCTGTTCCCGATGGTCATGACGGTGTTCATGAAGGGTTCGGTGCTGCGCAACTGGCCCGCCTGGCTCGGCCTCTACGGCTGTCTGACCTTCGACTATTACCTGTCGAGCCGATGGCAGGCGATGGGCCGCGCGCTGGAATACAACAAGGTCACGCTGGGTTGGTCACTGGTGTTGATGGTGACGTTCTGCGTGCTGCTGTTCCGCTATCTGGATCTCCGCAAGGAGGGGCAGGCGCCCAAACTCATCTGAGAAGGCCGAGTGATCTGAAAGGCTGGCGACATGAGCGAGCGAAGCGAGTACGGGCATGAGTGACTTCAAGGTGCAGCTGACCGATTCGCAGTGGCGCGACAAGCTCAGCGCGGATGAGTATCGCGTCCTGCGGCAGGCCGGCACCGAGCGGGCCTTCACCGGCGAATACACCGACACCAAGACCGTCGGCGTGTATCGATGCCGCGCGTGTGACGCCGAGCTGTTCCGCAGCACCGAGAAATTCGAATCCCACTGCGGCTGGCCGTCGTTCTTCAGCCCGCTGGCCGGCGACAGGGTGATCGAGCGCCGCGACGACTCCCTCGGCTACGTGCGCACCGAAGTGCTGTGCGCCAACTGCGGCAGCCACCTGGGCCACGTGTTCGAGGGCGAGGGTTACGACACCCCCACCGACCTGCGGTACTGCATCAATTCCATCTCGCTGAAGCTCGAGCCGGCCGACGGCCCGTCGGTCTACTAGGGCGTGTCTCCTAATAGGCGTGTCCAGCGGAGGCATGCCTGTAGGACCACGGCGGCTCGGTAGG
>NZ_AQYG01000025.1 GCF_000380485.1 Jongsikchunia kroppenstedtii DSM 45133
CGGTGAGCACGCGGCAGATCGGGTAGACCCCGAACACGTGTCGATAATCGTCGACGTACTCGACGAGTATCGAAGTCGGCGGTCGACCTCCGCCGAATAATAGTAGCGGCATTCCAGGCGCTTGAGACGATACCTCGCCGAGTCCGGCGAATCCTGTTGGGCCCGAACTGACACTCATCGGTCAGCGCTCAGGAGCGGCGTCCGATCACGTACTGGGTCTCGCCGGTGATCGTCTGTTCGATCTGTACCACGCCGGCGCTGCGCAGGCGGTCGCTCAGCTCGTGGCGCCCGAAGATCTTCAGCCCGGTCCGCTGCGCGGTGAAGTTGACGATCGGCCCCGATGACACGAACGTACGGACCGTGGCGAAGATGGCGATCTCACCGCCCGGCTTGGTGACGCGCACCAGTTGGTCGACCACGGTCAGCGGGTCAGGGATCAGCCACAGCGCGGCGAGGCAGACGAACGCGTCAAATGTGTTGTCGGCGAACGGAGGATGGTGTGCGTCACCGCGAATGTAAGCGACTCTGTCGCCAGAATTGTCGGCGACGGCGCGGGCGAGCATAGGTGGTGAGAAGTCGAGCCCGATGCTGATCCCGTCGCCGGTGAGACCAGCGGCAAGCCGCTTGGTGTGCAATCCGGGTCCGCAGGCCACGTCGAGAATTGCCCGGTCGCCCGGCCGTCCGATCCGTTCGACAAGTTTGGCGCCGTAGTCGGCAGCCCCACGGCCGCCCCACGACAGCGCGCGTGTGAATGCCGGGCGCCAGAGGCGTTCGTAGATGGCTGCGACCACCGGGTTCCGCATCGCCTTCAAGGATACGGTGGGTAGCTCGTCCTCGCGTCCGAGGATATCGAGATACCCGGCGCTGTCGTCGATTGTGACGTGAATCCGGCTCGGATCCAGCAGGGCGCGCGCCTGTTCTGACGCCGATGTCATACGTCGCGCTCGATTCGGAGGGTGCCGATGGTCGTCGCCAGCGAGTCGTACTGGCCGATCAGCAGTACTAGTTCGATCAGCTGACGTTCGCCGAGATATTCGGCGGCGGCGGCCCACGCCGAATCCCCGATGTCCTTGGTTGCGACCAATTCGTCGACCGCGCAAAGGATCGCGCGCTGCCGGTCGTCCAGGCCGTCCGAGTCCGGGCCACCGATGATCGCGGCCTGCAGTGCATCGTCGAGTCCGGCACGTTTGCCGAGCCGTTTGTGGTGGTCGAGCTCGTATTGACAGTTGCGCAGCGTCGCGACGCGGATGATCACCATCTCGCAGTCGGCGCGGGCGAGGGACCCGAAAGGCATCATCTTGCTCGAGTAGAACATCCAGCCCCGGTACAGGCCCTTGGTGCGGCCCAAGGTGGTGAACAGGCGCAGCTCTGGTAGCCGCATCACGCCTGCCGCGATCTTGTTGATTCCCCAGTTGACGGGCCCCTGCTGCCTGAGTGTTCCGGGTGCGATGCGCGGTGTGGTCATGTCGGGCAGCGTACCGCTATTCGACACGGAGTCAATGAGATCGATTGTCCAAGCGCCCAAAGAATTTTCGCCGGACTGTGGCGTCAGTCGCCTATATGTGCTGTAGTGGTACTACACGTACCCGGTACTAGCGGTTTTAGGAGGCTGATGTCTACAGAGACAGCAACGCGTGCCGCGTACCCGGAAGGGCGCCGGATCCACTTTCGTTTTGAGGACGAGGGCGCGCGGGACGCACCGCTTGAGAAGTACCTCGTTCAGGGCGACATGGCGTTCCGTCATTTCATGGCGGGACACTCTGGCGGATTTCTGACTGGGAGGGAAGCGTGCATCTGCTCGGTCCGGAAATTCGCCGACCAGCTCGTCGACCCCGCGCTTAAAAAGCGCCTTGTCGGATTCATCGGTCAGGAGCCGGATGCACGGCCAGCAGAATGGGTGCCTGCACGAAGAGTTTGCCGAGTTCGGCTACCCCATCGAGTGGCTCAAGCCGACTTCGGAGCGACTGGTCCGCGCTATAAGACGCCGAGGGCTCGTTGCCGCAATGATCCGGTAGGCATTCGTCCGTCGCTGCGGACCGTTCACGATTGTGCTCGCGGAGTGCATTCTATCGGGTGCGGAGATCCAGTCAGTCCCGCCGGCCGGGATCTCGATGCGCGCCGATGCCTCGGACTGACCGCGGCCGGTAGGCCTTCCAGCTGTTCCCGGGGCCCGGTATGTAGGCGCGGCGTTCAACCGCGTAGCCAAAGAACTGCTCACTACCGACGGCCCGGATTCCGCCCCGAGGACATCGAAACGGCCGAGCTGCTCGACAAGTTGCAGCAGGAGTCTTCGACAACACCGACGTGTTCGCCCAATACGTGAAGCAGGAGAGGTCAATTGAGTACATCGATACGATCGGCCAAGCGCAAGCCGGGCAGGGAAAAACCCGATCATGAAGTGGTAATCGTCGGCGCCGGACTCGGCGGCATCGGTGCCGCGATTGCGTTGCAGCGAAAGGGGATTCATGATTTCGTGATCGTCGACAAATGGGATCGGGTGGGTGGCACATGGCATGCGAACACCTATCCCGGTGTCGCCGTGGATATTCCCTCGTTCATCTACAGCTTCTCCTATGAGCAGCGATCGGATTGGTCGCGGGTGTTCGCGCCGGGGAATGAACTGCAGCACTATGCGGAGGACATGGTCGACAAGTACTGGTTGCGCGAGAAGTTGCGTCTAGGCACGACGATCACCTCGGCGGAGTTCGACGAGGAGGCCAACATCTGGCGCGCCCGCACCGACGGCGGCGCTGAGATCACGGCCCGTTTCGTGGTCGCTGCGGTCGGGGGACTGGAACGTCCCAAGATGCCCGACATCGAGGGCATCGACTCGTTCGGTGGAACTCTGATGCATACGGCGCTGTGGGATTCCGACGTGTCACTCAAGGGGAAGAAGGTTGCGGTCATAGGCACCGGTGCGACCTCGCTGCAGCTGGTGCCGTCGATCGCAGACGAGACAGGCCACTTGGAGGTGTACCAGCGCACCCCGATCTGGGTGTTCCCGAAACGAGACTCGGAGGTCACTGGCGTGGGGCGGGCCGTGCTATCCAACAAGTGGGCGCGATCGGCGATCCGCATGGTGGGTACGGTGGCGACTGAGGTGGGGATGAGCGGGATGGTTGCGGGGCCGACATGGTTCGTCAACGCGAACCGCCGCCTGGCCGAGATTCCGGTGCGACGCTGGATGCGCTCCCAGGTGAAGGACCCGGTGGTCCGCGAAAAGCTCATCCCGACTTATGGACTCGGATGCAAGCGCCCATCGATGTCCAACGATTACCTCAAGACCTTCAACCGTGGCGACGTCAGCCTGGTCACGGAATCGATCGAGAAGATCACCGAGACAGGTATCCGGACCGCCGATGGTGTGGACCACGACGTGGACGTTCTCATCTGCGCCACGGGGTTCAGCCTGTGGGAGAAGGGATCGATCCCGTCATTCCCAGTGCGCGGCCGCGGGGGCAAGGATCTGTCCGAGTTCTGGGATACCCAGCGATATCAGTCGTATCAGGGTGTATCGGTGCCCGACTATCCCAACATGTTCACCATCACCGGTCCGTACGGATTCGTTCTGGGCTCGTACATCTGGATGATCGAGGCGACGGCGGCGCATCTGAGCCGGGCCATCGCGGAGACCAAGCGCCGCGGAGCGACCGTCTGCGAGATCAAGCAGCACGAGCATGAGAAGTACTTCGCCAAGAGTCTTCGCCGGCAGTCCAAGAACTTCCTGTTCACCTCGACATGCGACGGGTCCAACACCTACTACATCAACAGCCATGGCGACTCGCCGTTCCGCCCGTCGACACACGGTGAGATGTATTGGCAGAACCGCCATTACGACCTGGATGTATACCGATACAGCAATGACTCGGTGCCCGCCCGACCGAAGGTCGCCGTGGCTGCGGCAGGAGAGAACTCATGAAGATCAATACGCTGAAACCCGAACTCGTCGTGGTCACCGGGGCCGGCAGTGGCATCGGTGAGGCGACCGCGACCCGGTTCGCGAAAAACGGTGCACACGTGATCGTCTCGGACATCGACTTGGAGGCGGCCAAGGTCGCCACCGCGAAGATGCGCGGGCTCGGGCTACGAGCGTCTGCCGCACAGCTCGACGTCACCGACCCGGCTGCATGGGATCGGTTCGCACTGGATGTGCATGCCGATCACGGCATCCCGGATGTGCTCGTGAACAACGCGGGCATGCTGGTCGGTGGTTCCTTTCTCGATCTGGAGCCGGAGCACTGGGACAAGCAGCTCAGCGTGAACTTGATGGGTGTGGTGTATGGCTGCCGAGCTGTCGGTCGGCTGATGGTCGAGCGCGGCAGCGGTCATATCGTCAACATCTGCTCGGCGGCGGCGCTCAGCCCGACCGCGGTGATGGCGGCTTACCACGTCTCCAAGGCCGGCGTGAAGATGCTCACAGAGTGCCTGCGATTGGAGCTGGGGGCCAAGGGTGTCGGGGTGAGCGCCATCTGCCCAGGCGTCATCAACACGAGTATCGGCAACAATGCGATCACCGTCGGCGTAGACCACGAACTCGTCGAACGCGGGCAACGGATCTCGCAGCGCGTGCAGGAGATCGCCGCGAAGCTGCCGTTCGCCCCCATGAGCCCGAACCTGGTGGCGCGGGCCGCCGTTCGCTCGGTGCGATTCGATCTCGCGATCGTCCCGGTGCGCAGCGAGGCGTGGTTCGGCTATTTCATGGGGCGGATCGCCCCCGGCATCAATCGCACCGCGGCGGGAGGGCTGTCCGTCGAGCGCGGACAGGAGTTGGGGCACAAGGCATTGGGTACGTTTGCGCCGATCCTCGAGAGAATCCTCGGCGAGGACGTCACGTCGCCGGCGACGCCCGATCCGGCGGACTCGCTGGTGTTGTCCGGTCCGATCTTAGTGCGGAAGTAGCCGCGTCATTGTGAGATCACACAAAATCACCGTGCATGCGGTGGTCGCGGAGAGCGCGGACGCTGTATCGGTCAGCTTCGACGTTCCGCCGGAGCTGACCGATCGCTTCCGCTACCTGCCCGGCCAGTTCCTGACGCTGCGGATCCCGAGCACGCAGACTGGCTCGGTAGCTCGCTGTTACTCGCTCTCCAGCAGTCCTGCCATCGACCCGCGCCCCACTGTTACGGTCAAACGGACGGCAGACGGATACGCGTCGAACTGGCTGTGTGACAACCTCGCCGCCGGCACGGCGGTGACGGTGCTTGAGCCGTCGGGAACATTCGTGGCGGACTCACCGGCCCGCGACGTGCTGCTGTGCGCCGCCGGGAGCGGCATCACGCCGATCATGTCGATCACCAAGTCGATCCTGCACAGCGGCACCGGTCACGTCGCCCTGTTGTATGCCAACCGGGATCGCGAGTCGACGATATTTCTGGCCAGACTGGCCGAACTGGCGGAGCAGTTCCCCGGTCGGCTGATGCTGCTGCATTGGTGGGAGGAGGACAAGGGCCTGCCGACCGCCGAGGACATTGCGGACATCGTGCGGCCATACTCGGGCCGGGACACGTATCTGTGCGGGCCGCAAGGGTTCATGGCAGTCACGACCGCGGGCCTGGGGCAGCTCGGCGTTATGCCGGCGCATATCCGTCGCGAGGAGTATCGGTCGCTCGACAGCAACCCGTTCGACACCGCCTCGGCGCCGAAGGCAGAGCCCGAATCGCATGGGCAGGCGGCGGACGGACAACCCCGGCTCGTTGTGGATCTGGACGGCGAGACCCACGAACTCGCCTGGCCCCGGGGCACCACTCTGCTGCAACTGTTGCTGGACAGGGGTTTCGATCCGCCGTACGTGTGCCGCGAGTCGGCGTGCGGTACCTGTGTCTGCTCGGTCAAGACGGGGCGGACCCGGATGCTGATGAACGAGTCGCTGATCGACGACGAACTTGAGATGGGGTTGACGCTGGCCTGCCAGACGCTCCCTGAATCCGATCTGCTGCATATCGCGTTCGATCAGTGACCCGGTATTTCACAATATGGAGGTGGCCCTCGTGCCGATACGCTATACATTCGAACCGGAATCCGGTGTGCTCCTGAATGTTCGGGAGTGGGGGCCGCAAGATGCGGATACCACCGTCGTCCTGTCGCATTGCTGGACCCTGTCCAGCGGGCACTGGGAAGACGTCGCCGAGTTGCTGTCGCTTGCCGACCAGACATTGCGAGTCATCGCGTACGACCATCGTGGTCATGGGCAATCCTGCCGTCTCGCACCGACTCTGGAGGAACTCGCCGATGACTTGGCCGAGCTGATCCGGCGCCGGGTGCCGCGGGGCCAGGCCGTGCTTGCCGGGCATTCGATGGGTGGAATGACCGTGATCACCCTCGCCGAGCGTCATTCGGAGCTGCTCCGCCAGCGCGTGGGCGGAGTCGCACTGGTGGCCACGAGCGCAGGGAATGTGCTTGCACCGCTGCGCCATTGGCCAGGATTCGGGTTGTTGTCGCGGCTGCTTTTGGCGGTCATGCGGCGGACCCGCATCCCGGCTCCGCCGTTCACGCTGGAGCAGCACGACGGTGCGACCGGCTGGTACTCGGCGCTCTATGACATGAACCGGCTAGGGCATCAGGCGGCTCAAGGATATCCGCCGGCGATCGCTAGCACCGCGAGTTCCATGCTGGATCACGACAGGTATTCGGTGCTGCCGACTTTGAATGGCATTCCGACGATTGTGATGGTCGGTACGCGCGACTTCCTCACCCCGCCCGGGCATGCGCGGGCGCTTGCGGACGGCATCGACGGAGCCCAGCTGGTGACGTACCCAAAGGCGAGTCACATGCTGCCCTATGAGCGTCGTGACGAGGTCGCCGGCAACATTGCTGAGCTGGTAAAACGCGCTCGGAGCGCGGGTGCGGCAGAGGTCGAAGCCACGGCCGGATGATCGTTCGCCCCTACCGCACGAGATAGGGCGAGATCGTGCTGCGGTGCTCATCGATGTCGAGTTCGGCGCCGATGGCCGGGAATGCGCGCTGCGCGCAGTTCTCCCGCTCGCACACCCGGCAGCCCGACCCGATCGGCGTGACCTGGGCGGCC
The DNA here is from genome assembly GCF_000380485.1 of Jongsikchunia kroppenstedtii DSM 45133. Classification (GTDB taxonomy): domain Bacteria; phylum Actinomycetota; class Actinomycetes; order Mycobacteriales; family Mycobacteriaceae; genus Jongsikchunia; species Jongsikchunia kroppenstedtii. The sequence continues at coordinate 7,025 of NZ_AQYG01000025.1, forward strand.
GGGCCCAGCTCGAGGCCGTCGGAGTAGACCAGCCGAGCGGCATGGCGCAGTTCGCAGCCCAGGCCGATCGCGAAGGTCTTGCCGGGCTGGCCGTAGCGCGCCGCACGCCGTTCGACGGTGCGCGCGACCCACAGGTAGTTGCGCCCGTCGGGCATCTGGGCGATCTGCACCGAGATCTTGCCGGGGTTGCCGAAGGTCTCGTACACATTCCACAGCGGGCAGGTGCCGCCGCTGTTGGAGAAGTGGAAACCGGTGGCGGACTGCCGTTTCGACATGTTGCCGGCCCGGTCGACGCGGACGAAGGAGAACGGGACGCCGCGCAGGTTGGGGCGCTGCAGCGTCGAGAGCCGATGGCACACCGTCTCGTAGGAGACCGCGTAGAACGCCGACAGACGTTCGATGTCGTAGCGGAAATCCTCGGCGGCGCCATGGAATTGGCTGTAGGGGAGGACGGCGGCGGCCGCGTAGTAGTTGGCCAGTCCGGCCATCGCCAGGCGCCGCGCATCGTCGGAGGTGAAGTTGCCCTCATCCACCATCTGACTGATCAACTCGCCGCATTCGAGGTAGGCGAGCTCGGAGGCGAACCGGAAGACCCGTTGTCCCGCAGACAGATGCGCGGAGATCTCCAGCCGCTTCGTCGTCAGGTCGAAGCGATGCAGCACGGTGTCGCCGAGGTCGACGCGACGAGCGATGGTGATGCCGTGCACGGTTTCCAGGCGGCGGGCGATCTCGCCGCGGATGTCACCGGAGTGCATGCGCATCCGGGTCGTCAGTTCCTCTGCCGCGGTGTCGAGTTCGTGGAGGTAGTTGTGGCGTTGGTAGAAGTAGTCACGCACTTCCTCGTGCGGCGCGGTTATGGCGCCGCGCATCGATCCGTCGCCACGTTCGTCCGTGGCCGCGGCGAGCTGGTCGGTCGCGAGGCGGTAGCGGCGATGCAGGCTGACCATCGCGCGCGCCAGGGTGGGATGCGCGGCGACGAGGTCGCTCAGCTCCTTGGCGTCGGTCTCGATCCCGAGATCTTCGTCCATCGCGACTTCGCGCATCTCGGCGATCAGCCGGGTGTTGTCCTGCGAGTTGAAGAACGCCGTGTCGACGCCGAACACCTCGCTGATCTTCAGCAGGACGGGCACGGTCAGCGGCCGCGCGTCGTGCTCGATCTGGTTCAGATAGGACGGCGAGATGCCCAATGCCTCGGCCAGAGAGACCTGAGACATCTGCCGTTCGGAGCGCAGTTGCCGCAGTCGCGGCCCGACATAGGTTTTCGCCACGGAGCCAGCCTACGAGCCGCGTGCGGGCCGCGGGCCCACTCCTGCCGACCGGGTCCCGGCGGCGCGGCCAGCGGGGATGCGGTAGGCAGGGATGCGGCCAATGGGGAGGTGAACAGTAGGCTTGCGGCGATGAGCAGGAAATCGCTGGGAGTGGTCGTCGCCGTTGTGGCCTGTCTGACGGTCGCCGGATGCGGATCGGACAAGAAGGAACCGACCGCCGTGACGACCTCGGACAAGCTGGTATCGATCGACGACATCCCGTCGGACTACTCGACCGTCGTGATGTCGGTCGACGATCTGCAGGCCAACAACGCCCAGAACCTCGATCAGATGAAGACGGCCACCTATTCACCGCCGCAGTGCAAGCCGACCGCGGACGATGCGCTCAACCGCGCGATCTCGCCGCAGAACACCTCGCTGCTGGTCACGCAGGGTCCGAACCAGAACAGCATCACCGAGCTGGTGACCACCGTGATCCGGGATATCGACTCCGATCGACGCACCGGTACCGGCGCCTGCGCGACCGTGACCACCTCGATCCACGCCGGGCTGATGGCGGGAGCCACGATGGTCACCGAGTCCCGGGAACTGCCGATCGACAAGGGGGCGGCGTCGGATGCGTTCGTCGCGCGGCAGATCGTCACCACCACCCTGCCGAACAATCCGACGCAGACCGCGACCTCACTGGTGGGGTACGCGATCGTCGGCAAGGTGACGGTGCAGTTGACCGGACATTTCAACTCGAATCCGATGCCGAACGAGCAGTTCGTGCGGATCTTCTCGCAGGCGATCGCCGCCGCCGACAAGTCCGACTGACTGCGACTCAGACGGTCACGGAGTCAGTCGCGGGCTGCGCGCCGTAGCCCATCGACCGCAGCATCGCCATGAGCTCGGGCCGCGAACGGGCGCCCAGCCGGCCGCGGATTCGTGCGACGTGATGCTCGACGGTCTTGGCCGAAATGAACAGCGTCGAACCGATCTCGCGATACGGCTTGCCCAGCACCAGCAGCTCGGCGACCTCGGCCTCGCGGGCGGTCAGCTGCATCACGGCGTCGGCGACCGTGTCGGTGCTCGTCGCGTTCGGTGCGCCCCAGATGGAACGCGCCACCTGCATGAGCGCGTTGGCCTCCGACGGGTCGGTGCAGCGTGCGGCGGCATCCCGCGCCAGTCGCGCGCCGTCCCAACGGTGTCCGATGGTCCCCAGAGCGGCGGCCGCGGCTTCGATGTCGTCGCGGCACGGCTTACCGTCGAGCGCTGCAACCCACGTCTTGCCTGCCGTCGCGAGCACCTGTGCGTAGCGCAGCTGAGACGCGGCTCTGGCGAGCGCCTGAGCATGCGAGATGGCGGACGCCGGATTGTCCGACAGGATCGCGGCCTGCACGCCCGACCAGTGGGCGACCGACGACCACAGCGGCGGGTCGCCGAGACGCTCGAGCAGATCGAACATCTCGTCGATCATCGGCATGATCCGGTCGACGTCACCGAGTTGTGCTGCGGCCATCCATATCTCGGTCGCCGGGAGGATGTTGAAGAGGTTTGCGGGTGCCTCCGTTGCGAGGTCCGCGGTGTTGCGCCAGGTGGCCATCAGCTCGCCTTCGTCGCCGATGCGCCGCGCCAGTGCCACACGAAGCCCGCGGAGCAGTAGCTGATCTCGGGGCCGATGGACTCGAGGAGCGACGGCGTCGATCTCGGCTGCGGCGGTGCCCAGGTCGCCGCCGATCATCGTCGCCCATGCCGAGAACAACGCGTGTCGCTCGACGAGCAACGGGTCGGTCACGGGTGTCGCCAGTACGGCCTTGGCCCGGGCCAGTTCGCCGATATGCAGGTTGGCGATGGCAGTGATCCCGCGGACTGAGTAGGGCAGAATCCGATCGGTGGGGCCGATGGCGGCGAGCGCGTGCTTAGCGCGGTGCAGGCGGTTGAGGCCGGCGATGTGGTCCCCGGAGATGGTCTGGGCCAAGCCTTCTGCGGCAGCACGCCAGCCGGCGGCCAGCGCGGTCTGCAGTCCGGGTGGCCGGACGTCGAGGAACTCCTGCGCCCCGGCCAGGTCGCCGTCGCCCATCAGCACGATTGCGCCAATGGGTGCGTCCATGCCCATGCGGTCGGCGCCGAGCCAGCGGATCAGTTCGGCCGAGCGAACCGAGAGCCCTTGGTGAGCAGCAATACTGCAGGCGATGCGGGCGGCCCGCGCGAGTTCCGCCGGCGGGATGTCGGACTCTGCGGTGCCCTGCCACGAACCGTCGATCAGCTGTGTCGCGGTGACGAAATCACCACTCCGAGCCGCCGCTTCGGCGTGCCGGATCGTCTGCGCCTCATCGAGTCTGCCGGTGGCGCGCGCGTAGCGATAGAGGGTCGCCGCGGTAGCGGGTTCCTGTGCGGCGACCGAATCGGCGGCGGTGGCCAGAAACGCGGAGAGATCGGGATCCTGAATGCCGTAGTCGGCCATGGCGATCGCGGCGGGCGCGGTCATCGTGCCGAGCTCGATCTGCGTTGCCAGCACCCGGTGCGCGGCCGATCGGACCCGATGCTGACCGACCGCATCGGTCAGCGGCTCGCGGGCCACCGCGAGCGTGATGCCCGAATCATCAAGGAGTCCGCTGCAGCGCACCCGATTGAGTAGGGCCGGAACGTAATCCACCGGTTTGCCGACCACCACGGAGATCTCGACGGGGCTGAGCTGAACCCCGAGCATCGCGATGACCAATACTTCGGTGGCCTCGTCATCAAGGTGCCGGATCGTCTGCCGCGCCCAGTTCGACGTGCGCGACCAGGCGGCGGCCGCGGCGCGCTCGGGGTCGGACAGCTCGGCCACGGTCAGATCGGCGAGACCATCGATGGCGACGTCGACCGCCGCCAGCACGCCGGTCGTCATCGTCGCGATCCGGTCAGTGGTCTCCTGGGGAAGGGACTGTCCGAGAGCGAATCTCGCGCGTCGACCGATCTCGCGTCGGCCCAGCCGGTCGAGAATGACCGTGTGGCCCCGGCGGGCAATGGCTCGTTCGAGATCGGCCAGGCCCTGATTGACCGGGTCGGGCCGGGTGGCGACGATCAGCGAGATGTCGTCGCGGGTCGCGAGCGCGATCGCCGCCGCGAGCTGTTCGGGATCGAGTAGATGTGCGTCGTCGAGCAGCACCACGGTGCCCGCGGCGACGTCGAGGTCGGGCTGATCGGCGACGACGATCGGCGTGGACTGCAGGCGTCGACGAATGGACCTGAGCAACAACGTCTTTCCGCTGCCGCCGATTCCCACCACCATCCGCTTGTGCGGCTGGGTCTGTGCATGCGGTGTGACCAGGTCGTAGATCTCGGTGGCCGTGGTGCACCCCGCCAGGGCTGGGTTGGTGGCTGGAATCGGTGTGGACATCGGCGGCCGCTACGGGTTCAGGAGGTTCTGGCCGGCATTGCCGAGCACGTTCGAGAGCGGCAGGTGCGGGGTCGGCAGGGTGATCTGTGGGGCGGATTCCGGCGGCACGGTCTGCCCCGGATCGGGTGTGTTCGCGGGGGCCGACGGCGTCGATGCGGGTGCCGGAGCCTGCGGGGCGGCGTTCGCCGGGCTGCTGTTGGTAGGTCCGGACGCTGCCGGGCCGGCAGGCTGCGTGGCCGCCGCGTTGGCCGTTCCCGGGGTGCGCGTGCCCGGCGCGGAATTGCCTGGCGGCGTGGCCGTTCCGGCCGCCTGCTGTCGCTGCGAATTCGCCCGCGCACTGGTGGCGGTCGGTGACGTATTCGTGGCCGAGTGGGTGGTCGTGCTCGCAGTACCGGTCTGGATCGCCGGACGCGCCGTCGCGATCGGCGCCGCGGCCTTCCCGGAGTGCAGCGCGACCCCGACCGCCAGGGCGGCGACGGCGGCGGCCGCGGCGCCGCCGCGGTAGACCCACCGCCGTGTGCGGGAGTCCTTGGCCGTCGATGCCGCTGCCCGCGGGGCCGGCGCCAGCGGGACGTCATCGTCGGCGACCGTCTCGACGCGACGGTCCTCGATGGCGGTCGTGGCGGCCACGGTCGGATCGGTCGCCCACGGATCGGCCTCGATCAGAAACGGATCGGTGACGGGCGCGGACCGGGTGGCGGTGAGACCCGTGGCCAGCGCGCCGAGTGCCGCGGTGGCCCCCGGCTGGTCGGCGACGGCGACCGGTAGGCGTGTCTCGCGCGACAGCGCCTCGCTCACGAGCGGGATCGCCGCGCCGCCGCCGGTGGCGATCACCCGGGTCACGTCGTGATCATCCAGGCCGGCCCGGCGGATCGCGTCGTGCATCAGATCGATGGACGACTGCAGCGCGGGACTGATCAGGTCTTCGAGTTCGGCGCGGACCAGCCGGATCTCGGTGGCGAACGAATCCAGTCGCACCGGGATGCTGGTGGCGGTCTCGGTGGCCAGCGACTCCTTCGCGACACGACAGGCCGATCGCAGTGCCCGGAGCTCTTCCGGGGTGGTCGATGCGGCGGCGAACTGCGGATGCGCCGCAGTCACGCCGCTCAGGACCTGGCGCAGCAGGGCGGCATCGATGTGATCGCCGCTGAATTCCTCGGATCGCACCGGCGATCCGAGGATGCCGGCGGTGCCCGGTCGGTCGTTGACATGGACCAGCGTGACTGTCAGTCCGGTCGCGCCGAGGTCGTACACGACCGCGACATCACCGGGGAAGACCTGGCCCGCCGACTGCGCCCAGGCGGCAGCCGCGACGGCGTCGGGGACGAAGTGGACGTCGGACAGGCCGCAGGTGCGCAGTTGCTCTTCGGCGTCGACGATCGCATGGGCGGTGAGTTCGGCCGGGTGGCTCACGAACACGGTCGGGTTGCTGTCCGGCGTGCAGCGGGCGGCCAGCGATGTCACCGCCGCGGCGGTGAGTTCGGTGCCGGTGTAGGAGCGTCCCGACGAAGTGACCATCGGGACCGGGTCACCGAATCGGCCGGCGAAATCGCGGACCACCTCTGAGCCGGGTGCCGGATGGGCGCCGAGTTCGGCGGTGCCGTCGGCATGCACGGTCAGGACCGCCGGCGTCGTGGCAGTGGAATTGGTGGTGGCTGATCCGGGGGCCGCCGACGCGGCCGGTGCCGCGGTGAGGTTGGCGGAGCCGACGCTGATTCCGAGCAGCAGGGTCGTCACGCTTCTGCTCCCATCGACTCTCTGCACCCGCACGGGTGTACGTGGTACTTCGGTCCGGCGAAGTCAATCGTTACTGCCAAATTGCGAGGTGGGGGCCGGTCCGCGGCGAAGCCCCTATGAATCGGGCATCCCCCGGGCGACGCCCTGATGGCAGACGGGGTCGCAACCCCGTTGGAGGCTCCGCAAGCGATCTTTAACGTTGCGGTCAATTCGCAATTGAGGAGACTTCCCATGACCACCAACGCACTGCTCGACTTCATCCTGAGCCTGCTTCGCGACGAGTCCGCGAGGCAGGCGTACGCCGCGAATCCGGCACAGTGCCTTGCCGATGCCGGTCTGAAATCGGTGACCCAGGCGGACGTGGCGGCGGTGGCGCCCGCGGTCAGCGCGACCGGGCTGTACAGCGGCACCGCGGCGGATCTCTACAACGACCTCACTCTGGGCGGCGCGGTCGGCGGGGCCGGCGGCCTCGGCGGCGGTATCGGCGGCGTGGGCGGTGCCGGTCTGGGCGCCGGTCTCGGCGTGGGCCTCGGAGTGGTCGGCGGTGCGATCGGTACCGGTATCGGTGCGGCGGTCGGCGTTGGCGGCTCGGGCGGTGTCGGCGTCGGGGTCGGCGGTTCCGGAAACGTCGGTGGCGGAATCGATATCGGCGGTGGCGCGGGCACGGGTATCGGCGTCGGTCTCGGTGGGGTCGGCGGCGTGGCCGCCGGTCTCGGTGCCGGTCTCAGCGGCGCGGCCGGTGCGGCGGCGGCCGGACTCGGCGACGTCACGGGTGGTCTCGGTGGGGCTGCAGGTGCCGGCGCGGATCTTGGAGCCGACGTGGCCGGCGGACTGAATGCCGGCGCGAACCTCGGTGCGGGACTCGCGGGCGATCTAGGCGCGGGCCTGGCCGGCGGTCTCGGTGCCGGGCTTGAGGCTGGTGCGGGTCTTGCGGGTGATCTTGGTGCGGGTCTGGGTGGCGCGGTGGGCGGTGTCGGCGACGTTGCCGGTGGGCTGGGTGCCGGACTCGAAGCGGGCGGCGATCTTGCGGGTGGCCTGGCCGGTGGCCTCGATGCTGCTGCTGGCGGTCTCGGTGGCGTGGCCGGCGGTCTCGCGAGCGGCATCGGCGCGGCCGGTGGAATCGGAGGCGGTCTCGGTGCCGGTCTCGGCGCGGCGGCAGGTGGCGTCGGCGGAGTTGCCGGCGGCCTGAGCGGTGCGTTGGGTGCGGGTGCCGACCTGGGCGCGGAGCTCGATGCGGGCTTGAATGCGGGCGCGGATCTTGGCGGTGCGCTTGGTGCGGCCGCCGGGGGCGTCGGCGATGTTGCGGGCGGACTCGGCGGTGCGCTGGGCGGCGCGGCTGGTGCCGGCGCTGACTTCGGGGCCGGTCTGGCCGGTGACCTCAACGCTGCCGCGGCCGATCTCAATGCCGGGCTGACTACCGGTGCCGGTCTCGGCGCAGCCGCAGCCGGTGATCTGGGCGCCGATCTTGGTGCGGCAGCCGACGCGGGCGCCGGATTCGGCGGTGACCTGGCGGCAGGTCTGGCGGGTGGCCTGGGTGCGGCGGCTGACGCCGGCGCCGGTCTGGCGGGCGACCTCTCGGGTGCGGCTGATGCCGGTGCCGGGCTGGGTGCCGGCCTCGGCGGCGCAGTGGCCGGGGGCCTCGGCGCCGCGGCCGGTGCGGGCGGCGGTGTGGCCGGCGGGCTCGGTGCGGCTGCGGGCCTCGGCAACACGATCGGCGGCGATCTTTCGGCCGGCGTCGGCGGAGTCACCGATGGCGGCCTGGGCGGCGCGATCGGTGGTGGCGCCGGAGGCGGCCTCGGTGCGGGCGCCGCGGGCGGCGTGGTAGGTGGGCTCGATGCCGCGATGAACGGCGGCGCGAACGCAATCGGGGGAGCGGTCGGCGGCATCGGCGGCGGCGCGGGCGCCACCGGTGGCCTCGGCGGTGCCGTGGGTGGCGGTGCGGGCGCCGCGGGTGGTCTCGGTGGCGCCGTGGGTGGTGTCGGTGGCGGCGGAATCGGCGGCGGTGCCTTCACCGCGCTCGACGCTGCCGCCGAATCGGGTACCAGCCAGATCTCGGGCTCGTTGAGTTCGGGCCTGTCGTCCGCCGGATCAGCCGCGGGCCAGGTCGGCTTTTCCCCGGTGACCTCGGCGGCCTCCGGTGCGCTCGGTGCGGCCGGCGGCGTCAGCGGTGCGGCCGCTGCGGGCGGTGACGCGATCGCGGCAGTCGGCACTGCGGCGAGCGCCGGCGGACTGCCGGGAGTCGCCGCAGCCGGCGGCGGGGCCGTGAACGGCATTGGCAACATCACCAACACGGCCAACCTCACCGGCATCTCGACGCCGTCGGTCACGGGTGCCGGGCACACCGCAATCTCGGCCACCGGCAACGCCCTCGATACCGCGCACGCAAACCAGGGCGGCATCGGGAACACGATGAGCAGCGCGCTGACGACGAACGAGAATGTCGGCGGAGGCCTGACGGAATCGCTGGCGCCGAACCACATTCCGGCGCCGCAGACGCCCCTGGACGCCGCGAACACCGGCGGTGGGGTGAACCTCGGCCACGATCCGCTGTCCAGTGCACTCACCGGTGGTGGCTCGGCCCCGACGTGGACGCCGAGCGATCCGCATTCGACCGCGCTGCCGGACCACTCGGCCGGCGGCGGTGTTACGGGCTGGGATTCGGTCGGCGGTGCGTTCGGCGGCCAGACGCAGGCTCCGGACGCACATGCGAGCAGCCCGAACCTGGGTCTCACCACTCCGGACACCCACATCGCCGACCCGAATGCCGGTGTTGCCGCGCCGGATACGTCCGGCCTGCACGATGGCGGCCTGCACGGCGGTATCGGTGCGCCGGCGACGGATGCACCGCATCTGGATGCTCACCTTCCGGACACCGGGCTCACAGATCACGGCTTCATGCACTAATTGTTAGACGTGATCCGGGGCCTCCGGGCCGGTGAGAAAGAAGTGGGCAGACAACCGCATGGATGACGGCAACGGTTCACAGGTGCCCGCCTTCCCGGCGCAGCTGGCGCGCGCCGACATGGTCGCGATCCTGGATCGCGCACGAGGCATCGCCGAGGCGGCTGGACGGGCAGATCTCGTCCAGCGCCTTGCGCTTGCCGGAGAACGAGTTTCGGATCCGCGGCTCCGGGTGATCGTGCTCGGGCAGCTCAAACAGGGCAAGAGTCGGCTCATCAACACGATCGTCAACGCCGATGTATGCCGGGTGGGCGACGACGAGAGCACTGCGGTGCCGACGGTCGTCCAGTACGGCGAGACGACTTCCGCCCGGATGACGCTGGGCAGCGGCGACTCAACCCGGGTGGTGCCGGTTCCGATTACGGAGATCCATTCGGTGACACCGGGTTCGGGTCACGGCGCCGACGATGTCATCCAGCTCGAGATCGATGTGCCGAGCCCGACGCTCGCCGAGGGGATCGTGCTCATCGACACCCCGGGCGTCGGCGGCCGGACCCGCCGGCATACGACCAGCGCCCTGGCGTCGGTGCCGGGGATGGACGCGGTGCTCTGGGTGACCGACGCCAGTCAGGAATTCACCGCACCCGAGATGTCGTTCGTGCGACAGGTGGTCGGGCTGTGCCCGGCGGTCGCCTGCGTGGTCACGAAGACCGATCTGTACCCGCATTGGCGGGATATCGTCGCCGCCGACCACGCGCATATGAACAAGGACGAGGTGAATGTTCCGCTGCTGCCGGTGTCGTCGCTGATGCGCGAACACGCTGTGAAGGCGCAGGATCAGGAACTCAACACCGAATCGGGATTCCCCGATCTCTTTGCATTCCTGCAGCATTCGCTGACCAACAACGAAGCGACGACGCGCCGTTCCGTCTCCTTCGACGTGGCGGCGGTCGTCGACCATCTGCGGATGGGGCTCACCGCCGAACTCGAAGCGCTGCGCGATCCCAACCATGGAATGGACCTGGTCGACCGGCTCACGTCCGCTCGCACGATGGCGGATCAGTTGCGCAACAAGAGCGCCCGCTGGCAGGTGACGCTCAACGACGGGATCGCCGACCTGGTCGCCGATATCGACCATGATCTGCGTGACCGGCTCCGGCGGGTCACCCGCGAGGCGGAATCGGCTGTGGACGAGGGCGATCCGGCGCGCAACTGGGACGAGTTGTGCGCCTGGCTGGAACAGCAGACGGAGACCGCGGTCGGCGACAACTTCGTCTGGGCGCATGAGCGCGCGGTGTGGCTGGCCGAACGGGTGGCCGAGCACTTCGTGGAGGTCGACAGCCCCGACCTGCCGAGCCTGCACGTCGCGGGGGTGGACGGCTCGGTGCTGCCGCAGTCGCCGCTGTCCGGACTGGATGTCGGAAAGGTCGGCCTGGCGCAGAAGGTGCTGGTGGGTATGCGCGGCTCCTACGGCGGCGTGCTGATGATCGGCCTCGTCACCTCGTTGGCCGGGATGGCGCTGATCAACCCGATCTCCATCGGTGCCGGAATCGTGCTGGGTACCAAGGCATACCGGGAAGATCGATCGCATCGGATCGACCAGCGGCGGATGAATGCGAAGACCGCGATCCGGCAGTACACCGACGAGGTGAGCTTCCAGGTCAACAAGGAGTCCAAGGATCGGCTGCGGTCGGTGCACCGGGTGCTGCGGGACCACTTCGAGACCATCGCCGATCAGACGATCCGGTCGCTTGGCGAATCGGTGCAGGCCGCTCAGCAGGCAGTGGCCACGGCCGTGCAGGAACGCGATTCGCGGATGGCTGAGATCGAGCGGCACCTGGCCGAGCTCGACCAGGTGGCTCGGGCCGCGGCGGCCCTGGAACCGCAATGATCCGCCCGACATCATCGACTGCGGGGCGGCTCGTCGCGGCCGCGCAGGGGGATTTCCGGCCGGGTAGTGCGCCGTGGGTTACGTTGGCGCACTGCGCATCTCGTCTACAGGAGCCGATGCGGGTGACGCTTGCGGGTTCGCTGAAGGCGGGCAAGTCGACGCTGCTCAATGCGCTGGTGGGGCAGGACATCGCGCCGACCGACGCCACCGAATGCACCCGGGTGGTGACCTGGTACCGCGCCGGGACGAAACCCTCGGTGGTCGCTCGCTACGACGCCGACGCGGCGCTGGAGCTCGCGGTGCTGCGCCGCGCCGGGCGGCTCACGTTCGACATGGGCGGAATCAGTCTGGATCGGGTGTCGCGCATCGAAGTCAGTTGGCCGACCAGCGATCTGGCCCGGCACACGATCATCGACACGCCGGGAACCTCGTCGTTGTCGGCGGATGTCTCGGCGCGGACGCTGGAACTGCTGGCGCCCGAGGGCGGCGGATCCGGTGCCGACGCCGTCGTCTACCTGATGAAGACCCTGGCCGAGAGCGACCTGCGGCTGCTGGAGCGCATCGGCGCGGGTGTCGGCGGCGCCGACGGGCCGCTCGGCGTGATCGGCGTGCTGTCACGGGCCGACGAGGTGGGTGCTGGCCGGATCGACGCGATGGCGTCAGCGAAGCAGGTGGCCGACCGGCTGGCCGGCGAGCTGTTGCCGTCCGGGGTCTGCCAGGCCATGATCCCGGTGGCCGGGCTGCTCGCGTTGGGCGCTCGCACGTTGCGGCAGCACGAATTCGCCGCGCTCGCACAGCTGAGTGCGATGCCGGACGATCAGTTCGAGGGCGCGATGCTCTCGGCCGACCGGTTCGTCCGGCCGGATCTGTTGCCGGCGGTGGATGCCGGCACCCGCGCGGTGCTGGCCGATCGCTTGGGGCTCTTCGGAATCCGCTTGTCGGTGGCGCTGATCCGGACGGGTGTGCGCGACGCGTCGAGGCTGTCCGACGAGCTGGTGCAGCGCAGCGGCCTGAACGAGCTGCGGGCGGCACTCGACACCCAGTTCGGCCAGCGGGCCGACGTGCTGAAGACGCATTCGGCCGTGAGGCAGCTGCTGCGCATCCTCGAGCCGGCGACGACACCGCGGGCGGTGGCGATCCGCGCGGAGGCCGCCGCGATGCTGGCCGACAGCCATGACTTCCGAGAGCTGCGGCTATTGGGCCGGATTCGAACCGTCGACTGCGGCCTCGCCGGCGATGAGATCGCCGACCTCGTGCGCCTGATCGGCGGTGAGGGCGTCGGCGATCGGGTTCGGCTGGGACTGCCGCCGACCGCGTCGCCGGACGCGGTTCACGCCGCGGCGCTGGCACAGATCCAGCGCTGGCGGGCCCGCGCCGACCATCCGCTGCTCGACGAGTTCGCCGTGCGCGCCTGCCGCGTGGGCGCACGCAGCGCGGAGGGCGTGCTCGCGTATCTGAATTGCGCCGACCGGGGCTGAGCGCGGCCGCCGGTCCGCCTCAGTCGTTCGGGGCGACCGCGACGCGAGCTTTAGGGGTCAGCTAGGGCGTGTCTCCTAATGATTGGGTGATCGGTCGCTGATGATCGGTGGATGAGTTCTAGGTGTGAGTCGCTCAGTGATGCGCAGTGG
>NZ_AQYG01000026.1 GCF_000380485.1 Jongsikchunia kroppenstedtii DSM 45133
CCGGCCGCGACCGCCGGTCTCGAGCTCGTCCGCGCGCTGCGGGAGGCGCAGGCGCGATACCCCCTCGAGATCGGTCGTTTCCTCAACGGAGTGCAGACCACGCTGAACACCGCGGTGCCGTCCATACGGGAGGTGCTCGCGGGACTTTACGACATCACCAGCATTCCGATCTTCAAGAACGCCGAGCAATCGCAGTGGTACCTCGACACGTTTCACGCGTTGGGCGGATTCATCGGCGACCAGGGCATTGCGCGAGTGCTCAAGACGCTCGATCTGGCGCTGCCCGCCTTCGATGTCGTCGGCGACTACCTGGGGCCGTTGAACTATGCGATGCGCAACGTGAACGCGGGCCAGATCTCTGAACTGATCAGGCGGCTGGATCGGGCCATTCCGAGCATCGACGGGCGGCCGACGCTCGAGACATCGCTGACGCTGATTCCGGGACTGGCCACCGCGGCGGGCGGAGGGCAGCGATGAGCTCCTTCCGAAAGTCGCTGGCGTTCCTCTGCATTTTCATCGTGGCGGTCATCGCGATCACCTACGTCATCGCCTCCGCGATCGAGCGGCCCGTATCCGGCGCGACCGACACCTACCACGCCCGGTTCTACGACGCGTTCGGTCTGCGGTCGGGTGCTGACGTCCGGCTCGACGGCGTGCAGGTCGGCAAGGTCAAGGATGTGACCGTCGCCGACGACGGCGTGCAAGCGCGGGTCACGTTCACGGTGCAACGCAGCCACCGACTCGGCGACGGACAGTCCGTCGCGATCAGGTTCCAGAATCTGGTGGGGCAGCGCTATGTCTCGATCGTGGATCGTCAGGCGGTCCCGGGCTGCGAGCCGGCGGTGCAGACCGCAGCGGACATTCCGGCCTGCTGGACGATGTCGTCGCTCGACCTGACCACCCTCTTCAACGGTCTTCGCCCGCTGCTGCGGGAGGTGAATCCGGATCTGTTCAACCAGCTGGGATTACACGTGCAGGCTTTTCTGGAAGGCCAGCAGGACGACGGGCTCACCAGTGTCGCGAACGACATCACCACGCTGATCAAGTACGCCGGCGATCGCGATCAGGTGATCAATCAGATCCTGATCAACCTCCAGCAGGTCTCCAAGCAGATGCTCGGGCAGACCGCCTCGATCAAGTCGCTGCTCGATGCCGTATCGAATATGTTCGTGACCCTGCGCCCGGCTACCCCGGGCCTGGTGACGTTGATGTCGACGGGGCTGGGACCGCTGGGACAGCTCGGTGGGCTCTTCGACAATCTCGACCGGTTGCTGGTCGGCGGCACCGACAACACCAAACAGCGATTCCAGCAACTCTACGATCACCTCGACGTCGAACCGGTGCTCGCTGCGATCCGCAAGCTGCCGTCGGTGGTCGACGGTGTCATGGGAATGCTCGGGCCGATGAACCTGGTCGGTAAGTGTCGCAACGGAACCGAGCCGTTGCCTCGCGAGCTCACGATGCTCATCGACATGCGGGCGGTGACGCTGTGCAATCCCTGATGGGGCAATCCCTGATGACGAAATCCCTGACGAGCAGACTGCGAGCTCGATTCGCGGAGACGCGGCGGCGGTCCGGCGGTGAGGAGGCGAGCCGAATCGCTCAATTCTGGTGGGCGATGGCGTCACTGTGCGTTGTGGTCGCGCTCGTGGCGGTGGCCGCGCTCCTGTACGTGCATCCGCCGGGGTACCGCCAGTTCGTGGCCAACTTCCCCGAATCGGGGAACGTGGTTCCGGGCGCCGATGTGCGGGTCGGTGGGGTGCGGGTCGGCAAGGTCGTCAGCATGAAGCTGCAGGACGAGGCGGTGCGGGTGCTGTTCACCGTCCGCGACGGGATCCGGATCGGGCGGGAGTCGGCAGTGGACGTCCGGATGGCGACGCCGATCGGTGGTGTGTACCTGGCGGTCACCCCGGCCGGCCCGGGAACGATTGGCGCCGAGGGTATCCCGCCCGACCGGGTGACCCTGCCGTATCAGGTCAGCAAGCTGCTGCCGGACGCCACGGTGAAGATTCGGCAGGTGGACACGGCCGGCCTCGAGCGCACCCTCGCCGATGTATCCGACACGCTGCGCGCCATCCCGAACGGCGGCCTGACCGACATGGTGACCAGCGCCGACAAGCTGTCGGCCGTCTTCGCGCAGCAGCGTCGTGCGGTTGACGCGATCCTCGAGTTGACCGGTAACTACGCCGATGTGATCACGGAGAACCGCAAGCAGATCGACTCGGTGGTCGACGCGCTGGCCAACCTGATCACCCAGCTGTACCCCTACATCGGCAACATCGGTCCCCTGCTCGGGGACTTGAACTCGCTGATCGGGTTCCTCGGCGCATCCGTTCCGCCGCTGGCCAATCAGAAGTTCGTGCCGATCGTCGAGACGCTCATCAGCGTGCAGCCGAGCCTGGACGAACTCGGCGGCTCGGTCGGCAGTCTGATCTCGCGGCTGTCGGGAATCATCAACGGATTGGCCGACAGCGTGAGCCCCGCCGGCGTGCCCGTCGTCAAACGCTCGCAAGAGCTGCTGCGACTCTCGCAGGCCTGCGTGCCGACACCGAATCGAGGCTGCTGATGTTGACGGCGCTCAGGGCCCGGGTGACGGCATTGCCACGTCGGAAAGTCGTTGCGGCCGTGGTGATAACCGCGTTGGTCTGTGGTGCGGGTGTCTGGTACTGGGTCCGCAGTCTGGACAAATATGCATACTGCGCAACGGTTTCCGACGCGACGGGACTCTACAAGGATGCCGCAGTGACCATTCGCGGCATGGATGTCGGCCGCGTCAGCTCCATCTCGCCCCGCGGCGCGGGGGTTCGCCTGGGGCTGCGACTCGATCGCGGAGACATCGCCGACACCGTGAAGGTGGCGGTGGTGAACAATGCGGTGATCAACGACCGGCATGTAGAGCTGGTCGGGGCACTCGATCCGCGGCAGGGAAAATGGACTGCGGGACAGTGTATCTCCGGACAGGTCCCGGTGTCGGTGAACAACGCGCTGAAGTCGATGAACGACATGGTGCAATCGCTGGCCAAGCCCGACGCGACCGGCCAGTCGCCGTTGTCCACCCTGCTGCACATCACGGGCTCGCAACTGGGCGATCGAGGACCGCAGATCAGACAGACCCTGGATCAGCTGTCGCGAGCGGTGGACCAGCCGGATCAGTTCATCGCACAGCTGCGGGTCGTGCTTACGCAGATCGGACCACTGATGGACCTGGCGAACCGCAATATCGGTGTACTGGAACCGATTCAGTCGCAATTGATCGGCACCATCAAGGTGGTCGGGCAGGTATTCGGCGTGGCGGCCGACCTGGTGACCAATATCGGGTCGCTGCTGGTGGTCCTGTACCAGAAGATGCTGCCCGACTGGTTTCCGAAGTACGTGCGGCCGGGGGTCGAGCAGGCGATGCCGTCGGTGCTCGCCGCGCTGGATTCGATCAAGCAGCACCGCAATGACATCCAGGCGGCGCTGAGCGGACTTCCGGGATTCTTCACCGCGTTGCAGGGCATGCTGGTGACCACGCCGGGGGCCATCACTCTCGGTATCGATCCGCCAAAGGTCGCGCTGACTTCGGTGCAGGCGGCCGCGCTGTGCGGGGCGGCGGGACCGGCCGCGGCGCGGCTGTGCGGGGGACCGCCGCAACCCGGGTTGCCGGTCGTGCAGCTGGTGATGGCGGCGATGAGCGGACATCAGAATGCGTCAGCACCGGCCCCTGTTCGTGGGGGTGGCCGATGAGGCGCGCGGCGACGGTGGTCGCGATTCTGCTCACGGTCGCGCTCGGGCTGGTCGGCTGCGGATTCAATCCGGAGCGGGTGGACCTGTCGACGGCGAGCGGCGGTCACGAGCTTCGAATCCAGTTCGCGTCCGTGTTGAATCTTCCAGTTGGAGCGCGCGTTTCGATGCGCGGCGCCGACATCGGCAGAGTCACTCGAACCGAGCTCGCCGGGTCGGGCGCCGTGGCGGTGTGCGAGGTCCGCGGTGCCGTCCCACAGGGGACCCGGGCGGAGCTGAAGCAGACGACCGCCCTGGGCGACATCTATGTCAGTCTGACTCCGGCACCGGCGGATCGGCCTGCGATCCCCGTGGGCGGGGTCATCCCGGTCCGCGACACCTACGTCGGCGCGCAGGTGGAGGACACCCTGTCGACGATGGCGACATTCATCAACGGCGGATCCATCATCGCCCTGCAGGATGCCCTCGACATGGTGGAACAGCAGTTCCCGCAATCGCTTCCGGAGTCGCGAGCGCTCGCGAGCTTTGTGTCGACCCAGATCCGTGGTGCCGGTCGATCGATCCCGGACATCGGTCAATTGCTCGGCGGTACGCAGCGGATGGCGGATATGCTCCAGGGCCTGCAGCGCGAGCTGGCGTTCATGTTCAGTGAGCAGGGGCGGGTCGCGATGGACCGGCTCAATCCCAATCTGGCCGCCGCGTTCGGTCTGTTCACCGGAATGAAGTCGATCCTCGACGCGGCGGTGCCGCTGACGCCGTTCCTGACGACGCTGAACACCTTCCTGACCAAGGTGATTCCGCTGATCCGAGAGCCGTCGGCGCGGGGCGATCAGTTCCCGGGCAACGCGCAGGACTTCGTTGACGTCTTCGCCTCCCGGATCTCGCAGTTCTGGCGCACCGGCGCGAGTGTCAACGTGGCCCAGCTGTCCGTGGGAACACAGGTGATCGACGCCGGCAAACTGCAGAGCGTCACGCAGCTGTTGCGGATGATCGGGGTGGCCCGATGAATCGAATGCCGCTGTGGCTGTCCGGCCTGATTCTGGTGCTGGTCCTGGTATTCGGCGGGCGTTATCTGATCTACGACGTCCTGCGGGCCGACCCGCTGGATCGGAATACGAGGGTCGTCGTCGAACTCGCCGGGTCCGGCAGCCTGAAGTCCGGCGTCGAGGTGACCTACAACGGCGTGGTGGTCGGCAAGGTGACCGACGTGCGCGGCACCGACGGCGGCGTCGAGGTGGCCCTGTCGTACGACCACAAGTACCGGATTCCGACCGACAGCCAGGTCTCGGTGCAGTCGCTGTCGCTGCTCGGCGAGACCGTGTTCGAGTTCACCGGTGACGGCACGGGACCGGTACTGCGCGATGGGGATCGGGTCGCCCGCATGGACGCCGAGCTGCCCACGTCGATCCCCGAACTCATCGCCACGTCATCGCAGATGCTGCAGCAGATCAGCCCGACGGAGGTACAGCGGGTCGTCGCCGCCCTCAATACCGCGCTGACCGACGTGGACAACGATGTCCCGAACATCAGCGCCATGGCGCAGAAGCTGGCCGCCCTGCTGATGCTGCAACGCCAATCGCTGGGCCCGGCGCTCGGCGGCGTGAATCGAGTGGTCGACCAGCTGCCGCAACTCCGCCCGCTGGTCGGCCCGGGGCTCGAGGGAATAGGCCAGTTCATCTTCAAGACGTCCGATCTAGGCCAATCACTCATCCCGCCGACTCTCGCCATCGGCGGCGCGAAGAATCTCGTTCCGGGACAGGCTAATGCGGGCTACATCTTCGATCAGCTCGGGAAGGTGCTGCCGAGCCTGGCCATCGTCGGCGAACTGTTGCGACCGACGTCGCAGGCCTCCGGGCCGATCCTCGCCGACTTCGATTTCGGCGCGATGCTGCGCAACCTCCTGCAGGCGGTGCAGGACGGCCACGTGAACGTGCACGCCTCCGTGCCGGACAACTGATGAACAACTGTCGATGGAAAGAAGGATCAGATGACTGACGACGGTTCGGATCGGGTAGAGGAGAAGACGGCGGTCGCCGACCCGGGCTCGGTTGCGGTGACCGACAGGCCGACGGCCGCCTCTGGCGCGGACGATCAGCCCGGCGATGGCGATGGGTACTCGCGGTTGGATCGCCTGCGTTCCATGCTTTCTCGCGGCCGGGTAACGATGCTCGGGTTGGCCCTCGTGGCGATCGTAGCGACGACCTGCGCCATCGTCTTCGGTGTCAAATGGAGTGATGCCATCGGCAAGCAGGACCGTGCGGCGGCGCAGGCGGCGACCGATGCGAAAGCGGAGAAGGTCGCGAGCGACTATGCCGTGCGGGTATCGAACTTCGACTACAACGACCTCGATGCGTGGAAAGCCGCTGTCACGCAAGGGGTGACGGATCAGTTCAAGGCGAGCATGCAGGGCGCCGCGCAGTTGGCCGAGCCGATCCTCAAATCGCTGCAGTGGACGTCGACCTCGCGGCTGATGATGGCCCGCACGACCGGACATCACGACGATGTTTACACCGTGCAGGTGTTCGTGAACGTGTCCAACAAGAGTCTGCAGGGCCAGTACACGCTGGTGACGGCCTACTCGGTGGTGCTGAACAAGGGCCGGACCGACAACGACTGGGTGATCTCGAACGCGGCCAACACGAATGACGCCGCGCAGCCCGCCGGACTGCCGACCGGCGCCGATCCTGCTGTGCCGCAACCCGATCCTGCGAATCCGAGTGCCCCGGGGGCGGGTGGCTGAGCGGTTGCTCCGCTATGGCGAGCCGAGAAACGCCCGCGCGAACTCCCGCTGACCCGCCATGCTCCAGTTGTCGTGATCTTCGCCGTAGCCGGTGACGCCGTTCCACGACCACTCGGTGAGGCAGTTCCACGTCCACAGGTTGGGATTGATCGCGAACCCCAGACGATTGATCGCGCGGCCGACCGCCTCGATCGTCCGCCCGTGTTCGTCTGTCGCCGTGACCCGGACGCGTGTCGGTGCGCCGGTCGAGTTGTCCCGGTCGAGCACGTCGTGTCGGCCCTCTACCAGCTTGCCCCACTGGCCGTCGGCCACGATGTAGCCGTGGATGGCGATCGCGTTGCCGTCGCCGAAATCCATCGTGATCGCGTGAAACCCTTGCCCGTCAGCGGCATTGGCATAGCTGTAGCCGCCGCGCTTACTCGGCGTGGCATGGATGCCCTGGCCATGCTGTGTCCGATGACCCCAGGACCGGTCCCGGAACCCGAAGGCGTCCACCGGGATCCGTTCGCCGCGCAGGATGATCTCGCCGCGATACCGGCCGGGCTGGTCCAGGTGGCTCTCGCCGAGCAGATGCAGCTGGGCGACCCCGGTGAACGTCAGGTCGACGTGGATCTCGTCGCCGTCGTCCGGGTCGGTGTAGCCGATCCGGTACTGCATTCCGGGCTCGATCACCTCGTAGCTCGCACCGTTGCCGAGCCGCAGGTTCGACAGTGGCTCCTGCGGTAATGGCAGATGCCAGAAGTTCTTCGCATACAGGCAATTCCAGATCTGGTCGCCCGTGTCGTCCCAGAAATACGCCCCGGCTGCGGTCACCCCCAGCGTCGGCTTGAAGAACGGGTACAACTGCCCGGACAGCCTGCGTTCCGGCACGGTGAAGGTGAACCAGCACGTCTCGGTCCATTCCGGATCGTCAGGGTCCGCCGGCGGATGAAATTCGTCGTTGCTGTCCGCATACGGTCCGATGATCATGCTGGTCCCCAATACCCGAGTATTGGGCGAACTCTACAGAATCGAACACCTGGTCAGATACGGATTCGGGCGATCCGCGGCGGTGGCCGTCAGGACGCGGCGTGGGCGGCGAGCACGTCTTCCAATGCGCGGTGGCCGATCTCGAGGCTCTGCCGGTGGAGCCTGGTGATCTGGCGCAGCACCAGGGCGGGCAGCTTGATCTTCAACTCGGTCCGGCTCACGACGCGCAGCAGACAGCCGTCCGGGTGCGTGGACAGGAAGTAGTCGACGGTCTGGCTGCGCAGCACGCGGCTGGAGAGGAGGACCGTCTTGCAGTGCTTTGCGCCCCACATGCAGTCCAGGACCGCGACATCGGAGATTCCGAGAGCTCCCGCCGAGGTCTGTACGGTCCGCGGACTGCCGTCGGGATAGCGCGTCAATACCGTCGCATCGCCGGTGGAGGGCGGGAACGCCGGCCGGTGCCGGACCATCGCCTTGAACAGTCCCTCGGTGTCCTTGAGCGCCGCGACGACCTGCGCCGGGGTGGCGTCGAGGATGTCTGCGGCCTCGTCGGTCATCACATTCTTGTTGTCCGCCATCAGATCCCGGTCCGAGGGTCGGTGGAGCGGGTATATCGCGGGATGGTCAGGCGGGAGAGTCGACCGGCCAGGGGAGCGATCGTCCGCAGTCGCTTGGGCGTCGCGAGTTCGGCGCCGACCGGTAGGCGTGACGCCGCGACGGTGCGGGCATGCGTGAACGTCTTGATGCTGTGCTCGCCGTGGTAGCTGCCCATCCCGCTGCGGCCGACGCCGCCGAACGGCACCGCGGCCGAATACATGTTGACCATGAAGTCGTTGATGTTCACCGAGCCGCTGCGGGTGCCGTCGATGAGCGCCTGCAGCCGATCGTTCTCCGGCCCATGCCAATACAGCGTCAGTGGATGCTCGCGCGAGGTGATCGTGGCGATCACGTCATCGAGCGTCCGATAGGGGTGCACCGACAGCACCGGTCCGAACACTTCGTCGGAGTCGATGGTCATCTCCGGTCGGAGTCCGGTGATGAGTGTCGGCGGAATCAGCCGGGATCCGGCGTCCGGGAGTATCTCGCCGGCGGGGATGGCCTGGGTGACTGTGGCGCCCTTGCGTTCCGCGTCGCGCAGATGGCCGACGATCCGGTCGTAGTTGCTGCTGTTGATGATCGCGGTGTATTCGGGGTTGCCGACAATCGTCGGATACGCCTGCCGCCAGGTGGCCAGGACCTGATCGGTGAACTGGTCGAGGGCAGCCTCGGGCACGAAGACGTAGTCGGGCGAGAGGCATACCTGCCCGCTGTTGATCAGCCGGGCGGCCGCGATCCGCTTGGCGGCGCGGGCGATGTCGGCATCGGTGTCGACGACGACCGGATTCTTGCCGCCGAGTTCCAGCGTCGCCGGCACCAGGTTGGCGGCGCAGTCCTTGGCGACCTCGATGCCGACCTCCGGGGAGCCCGTGAAGAAGAATGAGTCGAAGCGCAGCCGGGAGAACGCCGACCCCGGACCATGCTCGGCGGTGATGACGGCCAGTTCCTCCAGATCGAAATAGCCTGCGGCATAACGGGCCAGCGCATCACCGGTGTGCCGGGTGACCGACGACGGGCGGATCATCAGCCGATTCCCGGCCGCCAGCGCGCCGGCCGCGGGGACGAAGGTGAGCTGCACCGGGAAGTTCCAGGGTCCGGCGATGCCCACGACGCCGAGCGGCTCGCGGCGCACCCGATAGTGGAATCCGGTCAGGCGCAGCGGAGTTCGGGCCGGTTCGGTGAGCCACTTCTTGAGATGCCGCCGCTGGTCGCGGATCTCGTTGACGGTGTACATGACGTCGCCGGCGGTGCACAGCCAGCGGGCCCGGGAGCCGAAGTCGGCGATGATCGCGTCGGCGATCGACTCGCAGTTGTCGGCCAGTAGCGCGTGCAGCCGGCCGAGCCGATCCAGGCGCGTCGCCAGGTCGGGGATGCCATCACGCAGGAACGCGGCGCGCTGCAGGTCCAGTATCTGCGCCGGGGTCGGCCCCGATGGTGCCGCTGACGTGGGGCGTTCGGCGACCGGGGCCGCCGGCGCGTCGTGGATGGACACAGGTGATCCGCCTTCGTCGCGGCGATAGGGACCACATTAATGAAACATGAATAAGAAGTTGTGTCAATAGTTCAATATGGCGCCCCGGCCAGCATCAACTCGAATGCGGCCAGCGCTCGGGCCTGCACGCCGTCGAGGACGTGGGTGGGTCCGAGCGAGGCGAACATGAAGTCGGTCGCATGGTCGACCGCGGTGGTCAGGTCGTCGCCGAGCCGGCCCTCGGCCCAGGCCCCGGCCAATTCGGCCATGGCGCCGCCGGCCATGACGGCGGCGACCGTCGGGTACTGCGAATTCGGCCCTGCCGCAGGGGTACTCAGCGGCGCGATGGTGTGGATCAGGATCTGCAGCGTCTCTCGGCGTTTGGTCGCCAGCACCGGATTGCTGGTGGCGTCGGTGTACAGCACGCGTGCCCGGCGCGGATCTTCGCTGATCCGCGCCAGACTGACATGAATGAAGGCGTACACCACGTCGCGGTCGTCCTTCGCCGCGCGCACGGCCTCATAGGCGGCGACCGCGGTGTCCTGGACGAGCTGGTCGTGCAGCGCGCCGAGGAGCTCGTCGACGTTGGCGAAGCTCTCGTAGAAATAGCGGGTGTTCAGCTCGGCCTGGCGGCAGACCGCCCGCAGCGTCACGCCGGACAGCCCGTCGGTGCCGACGACGTCGAGCGCCGCCGTCAACAGCATCTGGCGGCGCATGGCGCGACGATCGGCGGCGTCCACGCCCGCCCAGCTCTGCGGCTTGCTCACAGCGACAACCTGTTCACCGGGACAACTTTAGTGCTGGCCCGGAGCATTCCGGGACAATGTCTGGACACGCATGTAGCCAAACGTTACTCTGAGTGTGACGCGGGCGACAGCCCTTATGTCCGCGACGGACCGCAGAAAGGCGACGATGATGTCGACGAATATCCTGGCCGAACCGCCCGCCGGCAGTGGACTGAAGGCCGTCCCCGGATCCAACACCCCTGGACTCGTGCAGGTCATGAAGCTGCGCCAGGATCCGTTCGGGTTCGCCGAGACCAATCGGCAGAAGTTCGGCGACGTGACTTTCGTGCACGTCTTCGGCACCACCATCGTGTCGTGCGCCGGGCCGGAGGCCGCGGAGCGAATCTTGATGAACAAGGACCGCGCCTTCGCGAACGGCCCCGCCTGGGGGTTCTTCATCGACAAGTTCTTCCACCGCGGCGTGATGCTGCTCGACTTCGACGAGCATCGGCATCACCGGCTGATCCTGCAGCAGGCGTTCACTCCGACGATCCTCAAGGGCTACATGCAGGAGATGCAGCCCATGATCATGAACGCGATGAAGCAGTTCCCGGTGCGGGACGTGCTGCTGTTCAACGAGTTCAAACAGCTGACGCTGGACGTGGCCCTGGAGGTCTTCCTCGGCCTGGAACTGCCGAAGAAGGAGGCCGACAAGATCAACAAGGCCTTCATCGAATGCGTGCGCGCCGGCGTCGGACTCGTGCGGGCCGACGTGCCGTTCACCCGCTGGGGCAAGGGGATTCGCTCCCGCAAGGTGCTCGAGGAGTTCATCTACAGCCACATTCCGGCCAAGCGGGCCAAGGAGACCCCCGATCTCTTCTCGGTGCTGTGTCACGCGGAGAGCGAGGATGGGCATCGGTTCACCGACGAGGACGTCGTGAACCACATCCTGTTCGTGCTGATGGCCGCGCACGACACCTCGACCATCACGATGTCGCAGATGGCGTATCACATGGCGAAGCATCCGCAGTGGCAGGAGAAGGCGCGTGAGCAGTCGTTGGAACTGAATCCCGAACTGGGATACGACGACCTGGGCAAGCTCGACGTCCTGGACGCGATCATGAAGGAGTCGCTGCGGATGTGCACGCCGGTGCCGGCGCAGCCGCGGATGGCCGTGCGGGACACGGAAGTCAACGGCTACTTCATCCCCGAGGGCACGATGGTGCAGGTGCCTAACCTGAGCAATCACTACCGGGACGACATCTGGACCAACCCGTTCGCCTTTGACCCGGAACGGTATTCGGCCGAGCGCAAGGAGGACAAGGCGCATCGGATGGCTTGGATGCCGTTCGGCGGCGGCGTGCACAAGTGCATCGGGCTCTATTTCGGCCAGATGGAGATCAAGACGATCATGCACCACCTGCTGCGCGGCTACGAGTGGACCATCCCGGACGACTACGTGCTGCCGATGGACTACAGCGCGCTCCCGGTGCCGAAAGACAAGCTGCCGGTGACGATTCGGCGCCGCTGACCGCCGGCAGCAGCTACTGCACCTCGAGTACAACGCGGCCACGGCCATGCCCGGCCTCGAATCGACGGTGTGCGTCGGCGACCTGTTCGAGGGGCATCACCTCGACCGCGGTCGGTCGAATATCGCCGTCCGCCAATAGCTTCGCCAGCTCCTGCAACTGCTCGTCCTGGCGGGTCACCGCGATCATGTTCGACAGCACTCGCACATCGTGCTCCGCGGCATGTGCGATCTGTTCCTCGGTCGGCCGCGAGATCAGCGTCTCGATCTCGACGTATCGTCCGCCGGGCTTGACGATCTCGGTCGCGCGGGGGAGAAGCGTGTCCTGGCCGACGGCATCGAGCACGAAGTCGACTCCCTCGGGCGCCCAGTCCTTCACCGCCTGGGCGACATCCTGCGTCAGGTAGTCGATAGTCAATTCCGCGCCCAAGCCGGTGATGTAGTCATTGTTGGCCGGATCGCAGGTGACCGCGACTCGGGCGCCGCGGGCGCGGGCGATCTGCGTGGCGATGCTGCCCACGCCCCCGGCTCCGCCGTTGATGAGAAGCGTTTCACCGGCCTGCAGCTCGCCGGCGTGGATCAGGCTGCCGTAGGCCGTGGTCCCGGCGGTCGGCAGTGCCGCGGCGTCGGTGTCGCTCCAGCCTTCCGGCAGCGGCGCGATCATGTTGGTCGCGCTGACGCAGTACTCCGCGTACGTGCCGTCCTTGCCGTCCTTCTGGTTCGACATGCCGAAGACGCGGTCGCCTGGCTTCCAGTCCTCGACCCCCGGCCCCACCGCCTCGATCGTGCCGGCGTGATCGAAGCCGATGACGAAGGGGAAGTGGTATTCGATGAACTGTGCCAGCCGGCCCTGACGGGTCTTCCAGTCGGCCGGATTGACGCCGGCCGCATTGATTTTCACGAGGACCTCGCCCTCGCCGGGAACGGGCGTGGGGATCTCGCCCAGCTGTAGCGCGTCGGCTGTGCCGAAATCCTCGATGATCATTGCTCGCATGATGTTCTCTGCCTTCATGTTTCAGTGCCGATGGGTCGTCAGGGCCGGTCGGTGGTCAGGGTCGGTTTGTCAGGGGAGGATCTGGCCGTCGAGGTCGCAGAAGCTGTGGCACACGGCCTCCCGGATGATGCACTGGGTGCATTCCGGGTCGAACCATGCGTCGACGACGGCCCAGTGGATCGGGTGAAACAGGTAGGGGCCGTTCACCGCATTGATGTCGGTGAACTCCTGTTCCCACACGTGGGTGTAGTTCGAGTCGCCGCGAGCGGTGTCGACGCGACTCAGCTGCCACGCGAGCATCGTGGGGATGTGGCCGGGCATCTGCAGGGTGTCGGCGGCGAACCGTTCCAGAGTCTCCTCCGGGGTGCCGGGCTCCACGGCGAGCAGCAGCGCGCGGTACACCGTGCCGGCGGCGCGCGGCGCCGCTGCACCCGACTGGCCGGGCTGGTACTCGGCGCCATTCACCCGGACGGCGATCGGCTCGTCCAGGATGCCGTCGATCGTCGGTTTGGCCTGACCCCAGCTCTCGCGATCGGCATAGTTGAAGTGCGCCAACACATCCCCGGCATTGGCCGAACCAGGCAGCGTGCGGTTGACAACGGTGCCCACCGCGCCGGTGTCCGCGGCGGCGGCGCGCAGCCGCGCCATCAGATCGTCGACGGTGGCGTCGTCCGTCCCGGGGGCGACGTCGATCAGGCGTGTGGCGCTATACATTGTTCAACCCATCCACGTCGTCGGCGGCGGCCGTCATGCGGCGGCTGCGGCTCTGCAGCAGTTGCTCGATCTCGGTCCAGAACTCGCCGATGGATGCGTCATGACGCCCCATCGCGGTCATCTGCCACCAGGCCCCCACTCCGGGCACCGTCCAGGTGATGGTGACGATGTTCTCCTGATCGGGGAACCAGATCGGTGGACTCACGAGCACGCGGTCGAGCGTCATGCCCCGACGCTCGGCCCCCGGCGCGTATTCGGCGAGATAGCGATCGATGAACCCGCGGGCATGGCCCGGTTTCGTGACGACTTCGTCGACTATGTAGATGGTTGGTTCGGCCATGCGCTCACGCTAGGCCGCGATATGACGTCGGTCACACCGCGTTTCCCTGTCAGCGGGACTCTGTTTCGAGCGGCGTCAGCGACTCGTTCGCGCCGCGGCCTCACGCCCTGCCACGCGGCCGAAGGCGAGTGCGTCGCCGATGTGGAATCCGCCGTCCTTGCACCAGCTGTAGGTCGAGCTGACCTCGCCGGCCGCGTAGAGGCCGGCGATCGTTTGTCCGTCTGTGTCGAGCACCTGGGCGCGTCCGTCGCGCCGTGGTCCGCCGTTGCTCCAACCCATCAGCGGCGTGACGCGCAGCGCGTAGAACGGTGCGGTGGCCACCGGGCCGAGGGCGGCCGCGGGCCGTCCGAAGTAGTCGTCGCGCCCGGCGGCGCAGGCGTCGTTGTATCCATCGACGGTCCGCTGCAGGACCTCTGGATCGAGTCCGATGGCGTCGGCGAGGTCCGCGACGGTGTCGGCTGTGGTGATCAGTCCGCCGGCGATCTCGGCGGAGTTGTCGGCGCTCCAGCGCGCACCGTTCATCAGCATGTTCCAGCCCACCGGCAGGATCGCAGGCGGCGGGCTGAGCGGGCCGGCGAGGCGCATCTGCTCGTCGAAGATCAGATGGAACGGCCGGGTGGGGAACAGCTCGTTGGTGCCGTCGCGGGGGATGTGCCCATGCCGTGTTTCGGCCGTCTCGTTGACGAATCGGCGGCCTTCGTCGTTGGCCCACAGGTAGTTTGCACCGTTCCAGAGGGCGAGGTAGTAGCCGAACCGGTCATCGGCCCGCACCCCGGTGATGGTCATCATGTTGTCCATATGCCACAGATCCGCGCCGACCGCCTGCGCCATCCGCTGGCCGTCCCCCGTCGATGCCGGCGATCCCCAGAGCGCCGAATCCTCCACGCGCAGATAGTCGTTCACCATCTGTCGATTGGCGCCGAACCCGCCGGTCGCGAGCACGACACCGCCGCGGGCGCCGATCCGGGTCCGGCCGCCCGGCCCGTCGACCTCGACCCCGGTGACGCCGGCATCGCCGGCGACGAGTCGGATCGCTCGCGTGTCGTAACGGGTCTCGACGTCGCGCGTGGCGAGCGCGTCGGTGAGGAAGCCGTGCAGCAGACCATTGCCCATGAGGCCCTTGATGCAGTCCATGCCGGCGTAGCAGTCGCTGCCGTCGACCTCGAGGTACTCCGGGCCGGTGTGGTAATCGCCGCTCATGGCGACCTCGGCGCCCAGCTCGCGCATCCAGGTCGAGTTCTCGGCGGTCTCGGTCGCCCAGGTGTCCACGACATCCTCGGCGACCGGAAACGGGCCGTTCAGTGCGCGCAGGAACACGCGGGCGCGCTCGGGGTCCCGGTTGACCCACCAGCCGCCGCCGGACACGCGGGTGTTGCCGCCGGCCTGGTCGGCTGGGCACTTCTCGACGACGATCACCGACGCGCCGGCCTGGTGCGCGGCGAGCGCCGCGGCCGAGCCGGCGGCCCCCGACCCGAGCACTACTACGTCGAATTCCTCATCGAACCCCGGTTCAGCCACTGCGTGTCCCTTCGCGTCGAGTGATGCCTCGCGTCCTACTGTGACGATCGTTACAACACGGGTGTGCGGAAAGTGAGTCTTCCGGTCAGCGGAAGTCGGCACGTATGGTGCCGGAACGGAGGGCGGCGGAGTCCGGGGCGGCAGCAGCGCGGAGAGAAGGTTTTAGGTGACGAGCGAGCGACCGGTGTCCGGCGAGCCCGGGGAACAGCCGGTCTCCGGCCCGGGAAGGGAATCCGTCGACGTGCTGATCGTCGGCGCCGGGCCGGCCGGATCGACCGCGGCGGCCTGGGCGGCCCGTGCCGGTCGTGAGGTGCTGCTGATCGATCGTGCCGAATTCCCGCGCGACAAGACCTGCGGCGACGGCCTGACGCCTCGCGCGATCGCCGAGCTGGACCGGCTCGGGCTGGGCTCGTGGGTGCGGACGCTGCACACCCAGGACGGACTCGATCTGACCGTCTTCGGTCGCGGTTATCCGCTGCGGTGGCCCGAGGGGCCGTTCCCTGCCGTCACGGCGGCGGTCCCGCGTCTGGAGTTCGACGCCCGACTGCTGGACGAGGCAATCGGGTCGGGCGCGGTGTTCCGCGGCGGTGTCCGGGTGTCGGATGTGCTGACCGATGCGTCCGGTCGGGTGACCCTGGTGCGCACGGCCGATGGTGGTGAAATCGGCTGCCGCGTCCTGCTGGTCGCCGACGGCGCCGGATCGCCGGTGGGTAACAAACTGGGCCGGAAATGGTTGCGGGACAAGATGTATGCCGTCGCCGCCCGCTCGTATATGACGTCGGCGCGGGGGGACGAGAAGATGCTGACCGTCGCCGTGGGCGCCGGACGCGGCGACGCGGTGATGACACCCGGCTATGGCTGGCTGTTCCCGCTCGGCGACGGCCGGGTGAATGTCGGCTACGGCGCCATGGTGTCCGACGAACTGCCGTTGCCGGGATCGTCGCGGTCGCTGCACGACGCGTTCATCGAGCAGATGCGGGATCGGTGGCAACTGGTCGGCGATCCGGAAAACTATGCGGCCGCACCGCTTTCGATCGGTGGAATGGTGGAGAACATCGCGGGACCGAACTGGATGCTGATCGGCGACGCGGCCTGCGGCACCAACCCGGTGACGGGCGAGGGCATCGACTTCGCGATGGAATCGGCCCGGCACGCCGTCGATATGCTGGGCGCCGCCGCCGACTACACGCGGGTGTGGCCGGCGCTGCTGCAGGAGCTGTACGCCGCGCCGCTCGCGGCCGAACGCAAGATCATCCGGGCCATCGGCATGCACCCGCGCCTGGGCCGTCAGCTGGTGCCACTGCTGATGTCGCACGGGTGGCGCGGCCGTTTCGTGCTGCGGTCGGCGGCCAATCTGGTCGCCGACGATGACAAGGATGCCGCCGCGCGCCTGTTTCGCCTGGTCGGACGGGTCTCCGAACGCTCCGAGCGGCCGATCTTCGGGCACTCGAATGTGAAGTAGGGTCGTCCCATGAGTTCGGACACAATGAAACCGGCGAGTGCGGATGTCCTGATCGTGGGCGCCGGTCCAGCCGGCTCGGCCGCCGCGGTCTGGGCGGCCCGCGCCGGCCGTGCGGCGACCGTGGTGGACATGGCTGAGTTCCCCCGGGACAAGACGTGCGGCGACGGCCTCACCCCGCGGGCCGTGCTGGAGCTGCAGAAGCTCGGCATCGAGGATTGGCTCGGCGAGCATCCGCGCACCGAGGGCGTGCATATGCATGGCTGGGGGACCGATCGGAAGATCGTCTGGTCGCGCAAGGGCGCGTTCCCCTTCTACGGCAGCGCCATCTCTCGCGCGGAGTTCGACGAGCGGATCCGCCAGCTTGCGCTTGCGGCCGGCACGACGATGGTGACCGGCACCAAGGCGGTCGACGCGGACGTGCACGACGGGCGGATCGTGTCCGTGACGCTGCAACGCGGCGACGAGACCTGGAAGATCTCGCCGCAGAAGGTGATCGTCGCCGATGGCGTGCGCTCCGGTCTGGGCAAAGTGCTTGGGCGGCAGTGGCATCGGGATACGGTCTTCGGTACCGCCGTCCGCTCCTATGTGCGCGTCGAGAAGGAATGGGATTGGCTGGTCACCCATTTCGACATGAAGAACACCGAGGGTGAGACCCTGCCCGGCTACGGTTGGATGTTCCCGCTGGGAAACTCCGGCGGCAACGGTGAGCTGGAGCATCAGGGTTCGCCGATCATCAATATGGGTGTCGCAGCGTTCTCCACCGCGCAGCGGCCGGCCAAGGTGCAGCTGCGTCCGCTGCTGGATCAGTACGTGGCCGAGATGCGCGAGCAGTGGGGGCTGGTCGGCGAGCCGATGCAGGTGAAGTCGGCGCTGCTGCCGCTGGGTGGCGCGGTCTCGAATATCGCCGGCCGCAACTGGATGCTGATCGGCGACGCCGCCGGCTGCGTCAACCCGATCACCGGTGAAGGCATCGACTACGCCCTGGAGACCGGGCGGTTCGCGGCGGAGGCGCTCGACGTCGACGACTACACCACGATGTGGCCGGACCTGTTGAACGAGAAGTACGGCCAGATGTTCTCCGGCAGCAGGCGGCTGGCGAAGATCTTCTTCTACCCACGGGTGACCGCGACCGTGGCCCGGCCGATCATGCACTGGGAGAAGGGCATGCGCGGCGCGATGCGGCTCATGTCGAATCTCGTCGGCGAGAACGAGCACGACGATGCGGCGACCCTGGCCCGTTTCGCCGGCAACGTGTCGCTGAAGCTCGACAAGCGATCCCGCCGCCCGTTCCACTGATGGCCGAATCCGCACCACCGTCCCGACGCGCGCTCCTCGCCGCCGAGCGAGCGGCACGCCGCGAGGTCGTGGCCGCGGAACGCGAACTCGCCGAACTGAATCCGGCGGACGGTGCCGCAGAATCGCCGGCGTCGAGCGGCCGATGGTGGCCGGTGGTCGCGGTCGCGGCGATCGTGATCGCGGTGGCCGTGGCGGTCGCGGGTACGGTGCGCTTCTCGCAGCTCGACTCGGAGACGTTCAGCGACAGTCAGGTTCGCTCGGCCGCGGTCGATCGGGTCGAGCTGCTGCTGACGCCGAACATGCATGACCCCGGCCAGTCCAAGCGCATCCTGGACGATTCGACCGGCGCCTTCCATGATCAGTTCGCGCAGGCGTCGGACGCCTACACGAAGTTCGTCGCGGCCGTCGGCACAGTCGCCACCGGCCAGGTCGACGGCACCGCGATCGAGACCCGGGACCGGCGGTCGGCGACCGTGCTGGTGACCGCCGGGATCGCCGTGCGCACCACGACCGGGGACGGCGCCGGAAACAAGCGGTTCCGGCTGCGGGTGCAGCTGCAGCCGGACGGCGGCGAGCTGAAACTCGCTGCGGTGGAGCTCGTTTCATGACCTCGCGAGAGGCTGCGAGTACACCGATCCTGCGGGCGGCCGTGTCGTGGACGGCCGATGTCCTGGCTCCGCTGCTACTGATCGTCGCCGCCGTGAGCATCGGGGCGGGCGCGGGCTATCCGTCCTGGTGGATCTCGTTGCAGGTGGTGGCGACCGTGGTCGCCGTGGCCTACGCGGTGGTCGCCTGGTGGGTGTGGCCGCGATCCGCCGGATCGGCCACGAAGACGGCGGCACGCCCGGGACCGTTGGCGGTGTCCGTCGATGACGGCGACGACGCGCCGGCACTGACATGGCGTCGACGCAGCGCCTGGCTCGCCGCGACGATGGCCGTGCTCGTCGTCGCGGCCTCGGCAGGAGCGATCGCCGCGGCGTTGTGCGGCACGGTATCTCGCGACGCCCAGGTCGACCGCAACCGGCGGGAGCTGCCGTCGGTCGCGAACCATCTGGTGACGACGGTGTTCTCCTATCGCGCCGGCCATCGCGCGGCCGACCGCGCCGCGGCGGCACCGCTCGTCACCGGCGATTTCGCGTCCATCTACAACACCCCGCCCCCGGGCCTGCCGGACACGACGACCGTGCGCTGGCAGCCGGCGCGGATCGCGCTCGGCTCGGTCGGCCGCAGCACCGCGACGATCACCGTCGCCGCCAACGTCACGGAGACGGCGGCGGACGGCCGTTCCAGCACCGCGGGGAAAGTCGTGCTGCTCCAACTGGATCGGGCCGGCGGACACTGGCGGATCGCTGACGTCAGGACCGAACTGTGAACGCCCCGTCCAAGCGCGCGCAGGCCGCTCAGGAGCGCGTCACCCGCGCCCGAGAGACGGCGGCGAAGACGGCCGCGGCGGCCCTGCCGGCGCGACGAGCGCTGGCCCGGCGAGACAGTCGGCTGTTCCGTGGCGCTGTTGCGGCGATGGCGGCTGTCGTCATCGCGGCGATCGTGGTCGGCATCGTCGTCGCGGTCGGGCACGGCAACCACAACGATCGACAGCACCGGATCGATGCCTCGCTGTCGGCCGCGCGCACCGCGCTGGTCACCATGCTCACCGCCGATCCGGCCCGCCCGGACGAGTACCTCGCGGCCATCCTCGACGTCACGACCGGCGAACAGCACCAGCGGATCTCGTCGCTGCGCACGGAGATCCACGACGCCGTCGCGTCGGGCGACAAACCGAGCACCGGGTCGGTGATCTCGGTCGGCGTGATCGGGCCCGACCCGGGATTATCGGTCAACCTGTTCGCCGTCGCGACCGCCACCAATCCCGAGCTGGTGGGCGCGGCCAGCGGCGAGAATCGCTTCGCGCTGGTGGTCACGATGCGCGCGATCGGATCGGGTTGGAAACTCGAGAGGGCGCAGGCGCAATGAGATTCACCGTGTTCACGCTCGCCGGAGGTATTGCCGGCCTCGGGATGCTGACCTATCTTGTCGACTCCGCCGGCTGGTGGCTGATCCTGGCCGCCTTCGCGCTGGTCCTGCTGGCCGGGTGGGCGATCGCCCGATCGATGCTGCGCGGGCGCAGCTTCCTGCTGGACGCGGTCGCCGTGGTTGCCGTCGCCGCGATCTCGATCGCGGCCGCCGCGGTCGGATTCCTCGGGCCCGCAGACCAGCCGGCGCAGGACACCGCCGACCGTAACGCAGTCGTCGGGGCGGCCAGGGAGGCGGTGACCGGGCTGATGACCTTCACCCCCGGACACGGGTTCAGCCAGTCCGTCGCTGACCGGCTGGCCGATCCGCTGCTGACCGACTACCGGGGCGGCGGCCCCGACGTGGTGCTCACGGGCGCGGTCGAGTCGCGCACGACGATGTCGGCGGCCGTGGTTGCCGGCGCGGTCGACCGGCAGACGAGCCGGTCGGCCCGCGTGCTGCTGTATGTGAACCAGACGGTGACGACTGGTGGCCAGCCCCCGCAGCAGATTCAGCTGGCCCAGTGGGCGTCGTTGGTGCATGACGGCTCCGCCTGGTTGCTGTCGGACCTTCGTCCAGTCGGCGTCCAGAACTGAAGCGGCGAAATCGGGCCGCGAGCTATTCGATAGCCTGCTGAAAACGAAATGGAGACACCATGAATGCTGGGACTGTGCGGGAGGGCACCGAGGGGGCGGGCATCGTCATCGTGGGTGCCGGTCTGGGCGGCATCCGGGTGGCCGAGCGCGCCCGCCAATCCGGCTACACCGGACCGGTCACGCTGATCGGCGCGGAGAACTACCAGCCGTATGATCGACCGCCGCTGTCGAAAGAGGTGCTGCGGGGCGCGGACCGGGTCGAGCTGAAGGACGACGACTACTACCGCGAGTCGGATCTGACGCTGCGCATGGGTGTCCGCGTCGCGTCGATCGATACCGCCGCGCACGCCGTCGTTACTGATTCGGGTGAGCGCATCGAATACCAATCCCTGGTCCTGGCAACGGGTCTGATGCCGCGGGCGCTGCCGGGCACCGAGGATGTCGCGGGCGTGCATCTGCTGCGCACCTATGACGACTGCGTGGCGCTGCGTGACGATGCGAAGGACGCGAAGTCGGCGATCGTGATCGGCGCCGGCTTCATCGGCTGCGAGGTGGCGGCCAGCCTGCATCAGCTGGGTGTGCCGTCGGTGACGATCATCGAACCGCAGGAGGCGCCGCTGGCGCAGGCGCTCGGCGTCGAGGTCGGCAACCTGGTGCGCCGGGTGCATGTCGAGGCCGGCGTGGATATTCGGACGGGTGTCGGGGTCAGCGGTGTCGACACCGCCGACGGCCGGGCCAGCGCCGTCCGGCTCGACGACGGCACGGTGCTGCCCGCCGACGTGGTGGTCGTCGGCATCGGCTCGGTTCCGGTGACCGACTATCTGGACGGTTCCGGAATCGAGGTCGCCTCACGCGAATTGGGCGGTGGCATCGCGTGCGACGAGTCGGGCCGTACCAGTGCTCCGGATGTGTATGCGGTGGGCGACGTGGCCAACTGGGGCGCCCGCGCCGGCCGTAACGGGCGGGTGGAGCACTGGAACAACACGGTCGAGCAGGCTGCCCTGATCGGTGCCGAGCTGGTTCTGCCGTCTGCGGAAGCGCTTGCGCTGCCGTATTTCTGGAGCGATCAGTTCGATCTGAAGATTCAGATGCTGGGCCATCCGGCACCGTCGGACGAGGTGCACATCGTGTCCGACGACGGACGCAAGTTCGTCGCCTACTACAGCCGCGACGGCCTGCTCACGGGCGTGGTCGGTGCGGGCAAGGCGGGCGCCGTGATGAAGATGCGAGCGAAGCTCCAGGCGTCGACGCCCATCGCCGACCTGCTGTGAGCGCGGCCCGGGCGGCCGATGTCGCCGCGGCGATCGATGCCGCGGGGTCGCCCGAACGTGCTCAATCGTCGGCAGGCTTCTTCAAGACCGGTCCTGGTGAGTACGGCGAGGGTGACCGGTTCGCCGGGGTGTCGGTCCCGGAGCAGCGCCGAATCGCCAAGCGATTCAGGGGGATCGCGCCTGGCGAGATCCGCCGGTTGCTGTCCAGCGGGGTGCATGAGCACCGGCTGACGGCGTTGCTGATGCTGGTGTGGGAGTACGAGCACGCCGGCGATGTTGCCGCGCGGCGCGTCTGGCTGGATCTGTATCTGGAGCAGGTGCGTGCCGGGCGGGTGAACAACTGGGATCTGGTCGACTCGTCGGCGGCGCAGATCGTCGGCACGAGTGTCGCCGACGGCGAGTCGCCGGTTTCACTGATCACCGAGCTGGCGGCCGAAGACGACCTGTGGCGCCGCCGGGTGGGCATCATCGCCACGTTCGCGTTCCTCACCCGAGCCGAGCCCGGTCCGCTGACCGGTGACGTGGCCCCGCTGGTGATCGGCGATCGTCGTGACCTGATTCAGAAGGCCTTCGGCTGGATGCTGCGCGAGCTGGGCAAGCGCTGCAACCGGGACCTACTGATCGCCTATCTCGACGCGCATGCCGCGGCGATGGGCCGCACCGCGCTCAGCTATGCCACCGAGCATCTGACGAAAGAGCAACGTGCCCATTATCGTTCGTTGAAGTAGCCGATCAGGTAGGCGGCCCGATCAGGCGGCGACCCGCCAGTCGGCGTGATGCACCCGGCAGCCGAATCGGGCGCCGTGGCACACGTCGCAGTGCTCGCCGTCGACCAGGCCGGTGCCGGCGCATTCTTCGCAGGGCTCCAGGTGCCGCTTGCATTTCGCGCAGGTATCGGCCTCGGTGGCATCGACCACGGCCTCGAGCACGGTCGCGGGTGCCGCAGCATGTTCGGCACGGGCGCGTTCGGCGCGGGCCTGGGCCAGTGCCCGCCGTGCCGATTCCAGCGTGATGTCGTCCGGATCCAGTCCCTCGCGGGCGAAGGCCGCCGCCGCGGCCGGCGTGTACCGATACTTGAGGGGAGCGCCCGTGCGCCGCAGGCCATTACGGGTGGTGCGCAGCAGCGCGACGAACATGCGGTAGCGCCGCTCGTCCCAGGTGGACCAGATGTCGTCGACCTCCAACCTCCGCTTGATCGACGGTTCGAGGCCGGCGATCGTGATCATCTTGGTGAACCAGCGCAGCCGCGGCGCGAGTGGCTTGGCGAACCAGTGGTACTTCTCCGGAACGAACTTCTCCACGCGCAGCGTCTGGCGGGCCAGCCCGACGGTGTACTGCGCCAGCTTGGAATTGACCAGCTCGTTGTCGAAGACGTTCCGCAGGTACCGCTCGAACTCGTCGTAGGTCTGCGGCTGTGCGCTGTCGTCGACACCGAACAGGGAGAACCACTCCTTGGACTCCTCGAAGATCTGTGCCTTCTCGTCGCGGGTCAGCGGCCGTTCCAGCACGCCGAGATCGCTTGCGCGATAAATGGCTTCGAAGAAGGTGACATGCGCCCAGTAGAAGGTCTCGGCATTCAGCGCGTGGTAACGATGGCCATCGGGCATGTCGCCCTTGATGGACTTGTGAAAGTTGCGCACCTGGATGCCATACTTCTGCGCATCCTCCGGTGCGGCGTACAGGACCCCGTTGATGGTCTTCTGCGAGCTCTTGGCCCGTTGCGCCTGCACCGCAGGGTCTTTCGACTTCACGACCATCGAGTGGTCGGAGACGCCCTGGCCCAGCTGAGGCCACATGTTCTCGATGATCGCGGTGCGCTGGCCGGAGACGAACAGCACGAACGGATCGCCCATGTACTTCCAGAGCAGCGAATCGGGCGGGACCGGGTACTGGGCACGGTCCTTCGGCCGCAGGCTGGCGTCGCCCTCGCGGATCGGGAGCCGCGTGCCCGCGTAGAAGACGTTCTCGCCCACGGTGGCGTCCTCGTCGAGCATCGTGACGGCCGGGTCGGTGGTCTGGTCGGCTAGTAGATCGCCGTCGATCATGTCGGTCATGGACATCGCCTTTCACACTGCGGATAGCGTCGTTAGACCCATTGAAACAAAGAGACATATTTGTGTCAAGAGTTTCGGGAAGTCGTCAACTGTGGGTGATGCGCTCCTGGTAATCGCGGCGTCGGTCGGCATCCGAGACCAGGAACACGTCGCGGTAGCGCGCCGATCGGAGCATGCGGCGTTTGACCGGGCCCGGGATCGCGCCGACGACCGCCAGCGCGCCGAGGCCGTGGCTCGGATAGCCGTGCAGGGCACCGGTGTTGA
>NZ_AQYG01000027.1 GCF_000380485.1 Jongsikchunia kroppenstedtii DSM 45133
TCCATCCCGGTCGCCACCCCCGAACAGGTCGCCGACTGCATGCTGCGCGTGATCAACACCGGTGCCCTGCACGGCTATCCGAGCCACGGCCTCGGCGCGCTGGCGGTCGTCGGCGCGATCCCGGGCCCGGTCAAACGCCGCATGCTCAAGTCCAAGCAATACGCCGAGATGTTCCTGACCGCCGACGCCGACAAGCGTCACGACTACCAGGACCGCATGGACCACAGTTGAGTCCGGCGAATATATTCCCCGTTCGCCCACAGACGAATTCGCTTGACCTCGACTTATGTTGAGGAATTACCGTCGATCCCGTGAGTATGGAATCGGTTGCGTGGAACACGCTGTATCGGCAGATCGGTCGACCGCCGCTGAGCGGCAAGGCACTGCGCCAGAGTCGTCGGGAGACCTGGCGTCGGGTCTTCGGCTTCGCCCGCCCGCATCGGCGCAAGATCGCCGCGTACCTCGCGCTCAGTGTGGTCGCGGCGGTGCTGACGGTGATCACCCCGCTCGTGGCCGGCCGGGTCGTGAATCACATTGTCGGCGGCGGTGATACGTCGATCATCGTGTGGCTGGCGCTGGCCATCGCCGGCATCGCCCTGGCCGAGGCGGCGGCCTCGATGCTCACCCAGTGGCTGTCGTCGAACATCGGCGAAGGCCTCATACTCGACCTGCGGCGCGCGGTGTTCGACCACGTGCAGCGCATGCCGATCGCGTTCTTCACCCGGACCCGCACCGGCGCCCTGGTCAGCCGGCTCAACAACGATGTCATCGGCGCGCAGCGGGCCTTCAGCGACACGCTCTCGGGCGTGGTCTCGAACTTCGTGACGCTGATTCTCACCTTCGCCGTGATGGTGACGATCAGTTGGCAGGTCACCTTCCTGGCGCTGATCCTGTTGCCGGTGTTCGTGATTCCGGCCCGACGGATGGCGAATCGAATGGCCGGACTCTCGCGGCAGGCGGCCGAGTACAACGCGTTGATGTCCACGCAGATGACCGAGCGCTTCTCCGCGCCTGGCGCCACCCTGGTCAAGCTGTTCGGCCGGCCGGCGGACGAATCGGCCGAATTCGCCGCCCGGGCACGGAAAGTCCGCGACATCGGCGTACAGCGATCGGTCGTCCAGGGCATCTTCGTCACAGCGTTGACCCTGGTCTCGGCGCTCGCCCTGGCCCTGGTCTACGGACTCGGCGGCGTGCTCGCGGTGAACGGTCATCTCAACGCGGGATCCGTTGTGGCGCTGGCATTGCTGCTGACTCGGCTGTATGCCCCGCTGACAGCTCTGGCGGGAGCGCGGATCGAGATCATGAGCGCCCTGGTGAGCTTCGAGCGCGTCTTCGAGGTGCTGGACCTGACCCCGCTGATCACCGATAAGCCGGACGCACAGCCCGTGCCGTCGGGGCCGGTGTCCCTGCGCTTCGACAATGTCCGGTTCGGCTACCCGTCGGCCGACAAGGTGTCGCTCGCCTCGCTGGAGGAGGTCGCCGGGCTCGACACCCGCGCCGGCGTCGAGGTCATCCACGACATCAGCTTCTCGGTGCCGGCCGGCAAGATGGTCGCGCTGGTCGGTAGTTCCGGCGCCGGCAAGTCCACCATCGCCCAGCTGGCGACGCGCCTCTACGACGTGGACAGCGGCCGGATCAGCGTCGGCGGTGCGGACGTGCGCGACCTGCGCTCGGCCGATCTGCACCGGGCCGTCGGCCTGGTCACCCAGGACGGCCACCTGTTCCACGACACGGTCGCGAACAACCTCCTGCTCGCCAATCCGCTTGCCACGGAAGAGGATCTGTGGGATGCCCTGCGTCGGGCCCGGCTCGATGCACTGATCGCATCCTTGCCCGACGGACTGCACACCGTCGTCGGCGAACGCGGCTACCGGCTCTCCGGCGGCGAGCGTCAGCGACTCACGATCGCCCGGCTGCTGCTGGCGCATCCGGCCGTGGTGATTCTCGACGAGGCGACCGCGCACCTGGACTCGACATCCGAGGCGGCGGTGCAGGAGGCGCTCGCCGAGGCCCTCGTCGGGCGGACCTCCGTGGTCATCGCGCATCGGCTGTCGACGATCCGGGCAGCGGACGAGATCCTCGTGCTCGAGGCGGGGCGCATCATCGAACGCGGCCGCCATCACGATCTGCTCGCCGCCGGCGGACGGTATGCCGAGCTCTACCGCACGCAGTTCGCGAGCACGGACGAGGCCGCCTAGCCGCAACGCCCCTGGCCATGGTGACGCCGGCTGCAGCCGCTTAGTCGGCGGTCGCCTGCGTCCCCGGTTCGATGATGAGTAGCAGGTCGCCGGGCTCCACCTGGGCCACCGCGGTGATGGCGGCCCGGGTCACGGTGCCGGCGCGCGGGGCGGTGATCGCGGCCTCCATCTTCATCGCCTCGATCGTGCCGACCGTCGCGCCGGCCTCGACGGCATCGCCCTCTGCCACCGCCAGCGTCACCACGCCGGCGAACGGCGCCGGAATGTGTCGATCCGGGATCCCCGGGTCGGCCTTCTCCGCCACCGGCACCTTGCTCGCGATCGACCGGTCGCGCACCGACACCGGCCGCAGCTGACCGTTGAGGATGCACATGACGGTCCGCATGCCGTGGTCGTCGGCCTCGGAGATCGCCTCCAGCCCGATCAACAGGGTCACCCCCTTGGCGAGTTCGACCAGGTGCTCCTTGCCTTGGCGAAGGCCGTAGAAGAACTGCAGCGACGACAGCCGGGAGATGTCGCCGTACTTCTCCAGGTGCGCCAGGTACTCCTTGGTCGGGCCCGGAAACAGCAAGCGGTTCAACGTGGCCCGCCGCGTGGCCGAGTCACCGGCCAGCCCCGCGCGATCCGCGTCGGTCAGCGGGGTCTCCGGTTTCGGCTCGCCGCGTCCGGACAGCGCCCGGGTCCGGAACGGTTCGGGCCAGCCGCCCGCCGGCGTTCCGAGTTCACCGCGCAGGAAACCGATCACCGAGTCCGGGATGTCGTAGCGACCCGGGTCGGCGGCGAAGTCGTCGATATCGATACCGCTGCCCACCAGCGTCAGCGCCAGATCTCCGACCACCTTCGACGACGGCGTCACCTTGATCAACCGCCCCAGCAGCCGGTCGGCCGCCGCGTATTTGGCCTCCACCTCCTCGAACCGGTCGCCCAGCCCGAGCGCGATGGCCTGCTGCCGCAGGTTCGACAGCTGACCGCCGGGGATCTCGTGGGTGTACACCCGCCCGGTCGGCGCGGGCAGCCCGGATTCGAACGGCGAGTACACCTTTCGCAGCGACTCCCAGTACGGCTCCAGATCGCACACCGCCTTCAGCGACAGCCCGGTATCGCGGTCGCTATGCGCGGCGGCGGCAACGATCGCCGACAGCGCCGGCTGACTGGTGTTGCCCGCCATCGGCGCGGAGGCACCGTCCACGGCGTCCGCCCCCGCCTGCCAGGCGGCCAGATAGGTCGCCAGCTGTCCGCCCGGCGTGTCGTGGGTATGCACGTGGATCGGCAGATCGAAGTTGGCGCGCAACGCCGAAACCAGCTGCGTGGCAGCGGATGCACGTAGCAGACCGGCCATGTCCTTGATCGCGATCACATGCGCTCCGGCCGCCGCGATCTCCTCGGCCAGCCGCAGGTAGTAGTCGAGCGTGTACAGCCGCTCGGCCGGGTCGGCCAGGTCGCCGGTGTAGCTCATCGCGACCTCGGCGATCGCCGTGCCGGACTCGTGCACCGCGTCGATCGCGGGCCGCATCTGGTCGACGTTGTTCAGCGCGTCGAAGATCCGGAAGATATCGATACCTGTCGATGCCGCCTCGGCGACAAAGGATTTCGTCACCTCCTCGGGGTACGGGGTGTAGCCGACGGTGTTGCGTCCCCGCAGCAGCATCTGCAGGCAGATGTTGGGAATGGCCTCACGCAGCTGCGCCAGCCGATCCCAGGGATCCTCGTGCAGGAATCGCAGCGCCACATCGTAGGTCGCGCCGCCCCACGCCTCGATCGAAAGCAGCTCCGGGGTCATCCGCGCGACATACGGCGCCACCGCCAGCAGGCTGGAAGTGCGCAGCCGGGTGGCGAGCAGCGACTGGTGAGCGTCGCGGAAGGTGGTGTCGGTCACCGCAAGGGCCCGCTGCTCGCGCAACGCCGTCGCGAATCCAGTGGGCCCCAAGGACAACAGGCGCTGTCGCGAGCCCGCCGGCGGCTCGACGCTCAGGTCGATCGACGGCAGCTTGTCGCGCACGAAGCCCGCCGTTGGCCGCGTCCCGTTGGGCTGATTGACGGTGACGTCGGCCAGGTAGGACAGGATCTTCGACGCCCGATCGGCCGACGCGTTCGCCGTCAGCAGCTGGGGACGTTCCTCGATGAACGACGTGGTCACCCGTCCCGCCCGGAAGTCCGGGTCGTCGAGCACCGCCTGCAGGAACGGAATGTTGGTCGCG
The DNA here is from genome assembly GCF_000380485.1 of Jongsikchunia kroppenstedtii DSM 45133. Lineage (GTDB taxonomy): Bacteria > Actinomycetota > Actinomycetes > Mycobacteriales > Mycobacteriaceae > Jongsikchunia > Jongsikchunia kroppenstedtii. The sequence continues at coordinate 4,397 of NZ_AQYG01000027.1, forward strand.
ACTCCGCGGATCCGGAATTCCGTGACCGCGCGCCGGGCATGGGTCACCGCCGCGGTGAAATCCCTTCCACGACAGGTCAGCTTGACCAGCATCGAATCGAAATAGGCGCCGACCTCGGCGCCCAGCGCGCTGCCGCCGTCCAGCCGCACCCCGCCGCCGCCGGGCGTGCGGTACGCGGTGATCCGTCCGGTGTCGGGGCGGAATCCGTTGGCGGGGTCTTCGGTGGTGATGCGGCACTGCAGGGCGGCGCCGCGCAGGGTGATCGATTCCTGCGCCAGGCCGAGATCGGCGAGCGACGCGCCGGCCGCCACCTGGAGCTGCGCCTGCACCAGGTCGACATCGGTGACCTCTTCGGTGACGGTGTGCTCCACCTGGATTCGCGGATTCATCTCGATGAATACGTGGTGGCCGCGCTCGTCCACCAGGAACTCGACCGTGCCCGCGCAGCTGTAGCCGATCCGCCGCGCGAAGGCGACGGCGTCGACGCAGATCGTCTCGCGCAATGCCGGATCCAGATTGGGTGCCGGGGCCAGCTCGATGACCTTCTGATGCCGGCGCTGCACCGAGCAGTCCCGTTCGAAGAGATGGATCACGTCGCCGTGGGTGTCGGCGAGGATCTGGACCTCGATATGCCGCGGATTGATCACCGCCTGCTCGAGAAAGACGGTGGCATCGCCGAACGCCGACTCCGCCTCCCGAGCGGCGGCCTCGATCGACTCTCGCAACGTCGACATGTCGGCCACGCGGCGCATGCCGCGGCCACCGCCGCCGGCGACGGCCTTGACGAACAGCGGAAACTGCATCGACTCCGCGGCCGCGATCAACTCGTCGACATCGGTCGACGGCGCCGAGGACGCCAGCACCGGCAGGCCCGCGGCCTTCGCCGCGGCGATCGCGCGGGCCTTGTTGCCGGTCAGTTCCAGCACTTCCGACGACGGCCCGACGAAGGTGATGCCGTTCGCCGCGCAGGCCGCCGCCAGATCCGGATTCTCCGACAGCAATCCATAGCCCGGATAGATCGCGTCGGCACCCGATTTGTGTGCGGCATCGATGATCGCGTCGATGTCGAGGTAGTTGCGTACCGGGTGTCCCGCCTCACCGATCTGGTACGACTCATCGGCTTTCGTGCGATGCGCCGAGTTGCGGTCCTCGAACGGAAAGACCGCGACCGTCGCGATGCCCAACTCGTATGCGGCTCGAAATGCCCGGATCGCGATCTCGCCGCGGTTGGCGACCAGCACCTTGGTGATCATCTGGTCCTTCTACCACCGAGCAGCCGCAGATTTCACCGGTACTCGAGATATGCCGCCGGACATCCCGGCTGACGGGACCGGTCGGGCCGGATGGCCGTACGGGTCAGTCCGCGGCCTCGCCCGGGTCCGCCTTGCGGGCGCGCTGCACCAGTTCCCAGGCCGCGACGGCGGACAGGCCACGGTCGGCCTTGCGGAGCTTGCGGGCAGCGGCGACGTCGTTGTCGATGCCGTCGATCAGGGTGCGCACGTCGCGCGTGTGCCAGGTCTTGGCCGTCGGCACCGGCCGCAGCTCCGTCACCAGCAGGCCGACGTTCATCAGGATGATCAGCACGCCCACGACGAACCAGACCCACTGGCCGTTCATCGCCCAGAGCACGGTCAGCACGCCGACGCAGATCGCCAGGACCAGCGATCCCAGCAGCGTCAACGAGGTCGACAGCTTCTTCAGTGCTCCGAAAGGTGCGCGCATGGGTCCATGACATCAGCTCGGCCGCGAGAGTGTCCACTTGCCGCGCCCCGCATCATCGGACGCCGAGCCCTGGCCACGACCGATGCCCCGGCCTACCGTGGAACCATGGCTCAAGCAGGTTCTATCAAGACGATGCCATTGCAGAACGTGATGAACGCAGCCATGCGCACCGCCCTCAAGCTCCCCGTCGTGTCCAAGTTCATCGGGGCGCGGCTGCTGACCCTGTACGTGGTCGGCCGAAAATCCGGGCGCACCTTCGAGGTGCCGGTCGCCTACACCCCGCACGACGGCGAACTACTGGTCGGTTCCCCGTTCGCCTGGGGCAAGAACCTGCGTACCGGCGAATCGATCGAGATCCAGCTCCAGGGCGCAAGACGAATCGCCGATGTACGCGTCATCGACGATCAGGCGGGCGTCATCGACATGTACGGGATCATCGCCCGCGACAACCGCAACTTCGCCAACTTCAACCACATCGGATACACGCCCGACGGCGAGCCGGACCCGCGCGATCTCGAACGCGCCTTCGCGGATGGCGCCCGGGTATTCGCGCTCTCACCGCGGTAGCGGCGGGCCCGCGGCCACCTCCCTAACACGGTCAGACCTGCGATTTCCGCGGGCAGGCGAGGCGACGACGCCCGTTCATCTCCGAATCCGGCGATTCTTGTCCACTGACCGGGAACGCGCCCCGCCCTTGTCGATGGCACGGGCCACCATCGCTATTACAGCCCACGCGCAGAGACTTTGGAGGTAGCGATGACGCAGGCGGAGGAAGAGTATCGGACTATCGAGGCGGCGGCGGCGCCGAGCCGTTTCGCCCGTGGTTGGCATTTGCTCGGATTGCTCAAGGATTTCCAGGACGGCAAGCCGCATCAGATCGACGCGTTCGGCACGTCGTTGGTGGTGTTCCAGTCCGAAACGGACGGCTCGATCAATGTGCTCGACGCCTACTGCCGGCATATGGGCGGCAATCTGGCGCACGGCAGTGTGAAGGGTGATTCGATCGCGTGTCCGTTCCATGATTGGCGCTGGAACGGCAAGGGCCGGTGCAGCGGTATCCCGTATGCACGTCGGGTGCCGCCGGTGGCCAAGACGCGGGCGTGGCCCACGCTCGAGCGCAACGGCCAGCTGTTCGTCTGGCACGACGTGCAGGGCTCCAAGCCCACCGACGAGGTGACGATCCCCCACATCGAGGGATACGGCACGGATGAGTGGACCGACTGGAACTGGAACACGCTGCGCATCAAAGGTTCTCACTGCCGCGAGATCGTGGACAACGTGGTGGACATGGCGCACTTCTTCTACATCCACTACTCGTTCCCGAAGTACTTCAAGAACGTCTTCGAGGGCCCCGTCGCCACCCAGTACATGAACTCGGTCGGCCGCGAGGATGTCATCTCGGGCACCAACTATGACGATCCGAATGCCGAATTGCATTCGGAGGCTTCGTACTTCGGACCGTCGTACATGATCGACTGGCTGGTGTCGCACGCCAACGGCCAGAAGATCGAGACCGTGCTGATCAACTGCCACTACCCCGTCAGCAACGACGAGTTCGTGCTGCAGTACGGCGCGATCGTCAAGAAGCTGCCCGGCGCCTCGGAGGCCGACGCCGAAGCGATGGCGAACCAGTTCGCCGAGGGCGTGAAGCTGGGCTTCGAGCAGGACGTCGAGATCTGGAAGAACAAGGCGCCCATCGACAATCCGCTGCTGTCGGAGGAGGACGGCCCGGTGTATCAGCTGCGCCGCTGGTACCAGCAGTTCTACGTCGACATCGAAGACGTCACCGAGGACATGACCAAGCGTTTCGAGTTCGAGATCGACACCGAACGCGCGGTCGAGAGCTGGAAGGCCGAGGTCGCCGAGAACATCGCGGCCGGCGTCAGCCCGGCGACGGTGCCGAAGACCGAGCCGGCCGGCGAAATGCAGACCCTTTGAGCTCCCCGAGCATCAGAACAAGCAACTACCAACAGAATTCGACAAAGGAGTGACAATGCCCCAGGTACTGGACAATATCGAGGCGATCGCCGCCGAACTGGACGCGCAGCGGACCGAGGCCGAAAAGCTCGGTCGGCTGCCCGACGAGACGGCCAAGAAGCTCAAGGCCGCCGGCCCGATCCGGCTGCTGCAGCCCAAGCGCTACGCCGGTTTCGAGGCGCATCCGCGCGAGTTCGCGCAGACCGTGATGCGCGCCGCGTCGCTGGACCCGGCCACCGGATGGATCTGCGGCATCGTGGGCGTGCACCCGTGGCAGCTGGCCTTCGCCGATCCCAAGGTGCAGGAAGAGATCTGGGGCGAGGACGCCGACACCTGGGTCGCGTCGCCGTACGCGCCCACCGGCATCGCCACTCCGGTGGACGGCGGCTACATCTTCAACGGCCGCTGGCAGTTCAGCTCCGGCACCGATCACTGCGACTGGATCTTCCTGGGCGCCATGCTCGGTGACGAGAAGGGCGGCATGGCGATGCCCCCGACCATGCTGCACATGATCCTGCCGCGCAAGGACTACACGATCGTCGAAGACTCGTGGAATGTCGTGGGCCTCAAGGGAACCGGCTCCAAGGACATCATCGTCAAGGATGCCTTCGTCCCCAGCTACCGGGTGATGAACGGCGATCACGTCATCGATGGCACCGCCCAGCGCGAGGCCGGCATGACCGAGACCCTGTTCAAGATGCCGTGGTCGACGATGTTCCCGCTGGGCATCAGCTCGGCCGTGGTCGGCATCGCCGAGGGCGCGCTCGCGGCGCACCTGGACTACCAGCGCGACCGCGTCGGCGCGCAGGGCACCGCCATCAAGGACGACCCGTACGTGCTGTTCGCGATCGGCGAGGCCGCGGCCGACATCAATGCTGCTCGCCAGGAGTTGCTGTCGAACGTCGACATGATCTGGGACATGGTCGAGGCCGGCAAGGAGATCGACTTCGCGACCCGCGCCATGGTCCGCCGCACCCAGGTCCGCGCGGCCTGGCGCGCCGTGATGGCCGTCGACCAGATCTTCGCCCGCTCGGGCGGCAACGCGCTGCGGATGGACAAGCCGCTGCAGCAGTTCTGGCGCGACTGCCACTCCGGCCTGAATCACGCGATCCACGTGCCGAGCACGGTGTTCCATGCGTCGGCACTCAGCTCGCTGGGCATCGATCCGCCGCAGCAGCTGCGCTCGATGATCTGACCCTCCACGACATATACGAAAACCCAAGGAAGAGAACATGACTGAGATCAAGGGACTGGGCTACCTGAAGGTGTCCACGAACGATATCGATCGTTGGCGCACCTTCGCCTTCGACGTGCTGGGCTTCGCCGAGGGCTCCGGCCCGGACGAGTCCGCGCTGTACCTGCGGATGGACGAGCGCGCGGCGCGCATCATCGTCGTCCCCGGCGACACCGACGAGGTCGTCGAGATCGGCTGGGAGGTCCGCGACGGCAAGGCGCTGGCCGCCGTCACCGAGAAGCTCGAGGCCGCCGGCGTCGGCGTCAAGCCGCTGTCGCTCGAGGAGGCCGACGCACGCCGCATCGAGGCCGGAATCGCCTTCACCGATCCGACCGGCGCCAACGTGGAGATCTTCCACGGCCCGGTGCTCGACCACTCGCCGGTCGTGACCCCGTACGGCGCCACGTTCGTCACCGGCGCGCAGGGCCTCGGCCACGTCGTGCTGCCGACGATGGACCCGAATGGCGCGTTCGAGTTCTACACCGACGTCCTCGGCTTCCTGCCGCGCGGCGCGATGAAGATCCCGGCCCCGCCGGAGTTCGGCCCCATCCGGATCCGCTTCATGGGTGTCAACCAGCGTCACCACAGCCTGGCCATCTGCCCGGCGCCGCACGGCGGCGCTCCCGGCCTGATCCACGTGATGGTGGAGGTCGACACCCTCGACGCGGTCGGCGCGGCGCTGGATCGCGTCGCGAAGGACGGCTTCTCGCTGTCGTCGACGCTGGGCCGGCACACCAACGACAAGATGGTCTCCTTTTACGTCCGTGCTCCGGGCGGCTGGGACATCGAGTTCGGCACCGAGGGAATGCTCGTCGACGAGGCGCATTACACGTCCGAGGAGATCACGGCGGACAGCTACTGGGGCCATGACTGGTCGGGCAGCGAGCCGCTCGCGGCCATGTGACGCCGATCGGCGACGCCCGCTGGACGGGCAGCAATAGACGGCCGGCGCCGACGGGCGCCGGGCTAAAGAAAGCCGCGGGGTAGGGGCACCCCGCGGCTTTCTGCTGCTTGTGTGCGGTTTCACAGCATTTAGGTGACATGCTGTCAATCACATGCTACGTTTAGTCATATTCCTAATCGAAACACCGTGGTTAGCTACGGTGCAGCCGCGATTAGGAGCCCTTGGACACTTGACCTGCATGGAGATCGATCATGGCCAGCCCCGTAGTCACAGCCGCTGATCTGGACAACACCCCCAACTCCGTCCTCGATCGCGTTTCACTAGTTCTCGATGCCTTCGACGGCCCCGGTCGGCTGACCCTCGCACAGGTCGTGCGCCGCACCGGCCTCCCCCGCTCGTCGGCGCATCGAATGCTGGATCGACTGGTGCAGCTGCGGTGGCTGCGCCGCCAGGGCCGCGACTACGAACTCGGCATGCGCCTGGTCGAGCTCGGTTCGCTCGCCGTGCACCAGGACCGCCTGCACAAGGCCGCCCTGCCGTTCCTGCACGAGCTGCACCGCGCCACCGGCCACACCGTCCACCTCGCCATCCTCGACGGCCCGGACGTCGTCTATCTGGAGAAGATCGCGTCACGCGCCGCCGTCGCGCTGCCGAGCCGCGTCGGCGGCCGCCACCCGGCCCACTGTTCGGCCGTCGGCAAGGCCATCCTCGCGTTCGCGGCCGACTCCGCAGTCAAGGAGTCCATCTCCACCCTCGACCTCGGCACCCGGCGCACCCGCTACTCGATCGCCGACGCCAACGCGCTGCGCACCGAGCTCGGCAAGGTCCGCGGCCACGGAGTCGCCTACGACCGCGAAGAGGCCGTCGCCGGATTCGGCTGTGTCGCAGCCCCGATCGGCAACATCGGCGAGGCCGTCGCCGCCGTCTCGGTCTGCGGCCCGATCCAGCAGATGCAGCTCGACCACCGTCTCGCCGCCCCGGTCCGGATGACTGCACTGGGCATCTGGCGCAACGTCGATTCCAGCCGCGTGCAGCCGACGCTGCAGCAGTCGCGTCCACTCATGATGGGCCCCGCAGTCCGCGCCAGCTAGCCGGCGCCAGCTGCACGACCGGCCGCGTTATGACGAAGTCCCGCATACAAAAGCGGTATAGCGGGACTCCGCCAACCTTGCCGGATCGCCCAGCTGATCACCGTCTAGGCACAAGGAAATCGCCTGTGGGAACACAGGCATAGCGAGATACCAGCAGGAGACACGATGGCGACCGAGACCACCGCACCGATTCCCGCCGAGGCGCTGCAGGAGGCCGCCGAGTTTCTCACCAAGCTCGACGCCGGCTTCCCCGACCTCGCCCAGTACGACGGCGCCACCATCCGCGGCATCATCAAAGAGCGCGGCGCCACGCCCACCCGCCAGCCCGACATGCTGCGGGTGACCGACCTCGACATCGACGGCCCCGCCGGCCCGCTGCCCATCCGCATTTTCGAGCCGCACGCCGCGGGCGACCAGAACGCCTGCCCTGTCATCCTTTTCGCGCATGGCGGCGGATTCGTCTTCTGCGATCTGGACACCCACGACGGCCTGTGCCGGATGCTGGCCGAGGGCGTCGGCGCCGTCATCGTCTCCGTCGATTACCGGCTGGCCCCCGAGCATCAGGCCCCGGCCGCGCATGACGACTTCTTTGCCGCCCTGCAGTGGACCGCCGCGAATATCGGCGACTACCACGGCGATCCGTCGAAGATCATCCTCGCCGGCGACAGCGCGGGCGGCAATCTGGCCGCCACGGTGTCGATCACGGCGCGGGACGCGGGCGGGCCGCCCCTCGCCGGACAGGTGCTGCTGTACGCCGTCATCGACGACGATTTCGAGACCGAGTCCTACCGGAAGTTCGGCGTCGGAAACTACAACACGACGTCCAACATGAAGTGGTACTGGGAGAACTACGCTCCCGGTGACCGCGACGATCCGCGCGTCATTCCCAGCCGCGCCGAGTCGCTGTCCGGACTGCCGCCGGCCGTCGTGATCACGGCCGAGCTGGATCCGCCGTCGGATTCCGGCGACGCGTACGCCCGCGCGCTGCAGGACGCCGGCGTGGCCGTGCAGCACCGCCGGTACGACGGACTGTTCCACGGCTTCCTGACCTTCCCTGCGCTGTCGGCGGTGCAGATCGCCCGCGAGGAGATCCTGGGGATGGTCCGCGAGCTCGCCCACTGAACGCACGCAGTGGCTGATACGACTGTGGCCCTATCGGATGTCCGGTAGGGCCACAGTCGTCTCTGCCTGAGCGGGATTCAGCTGAAGGTGCCGAACGTGCCCTTGAAGAAGAGGAGCGGTGAGTCGCCGGTCTCGGTCGGATCGCCGGTCTCCAGGCTGGTGACCTCGGCCAGCACGATGGTGTGGTCGCCGGCCTCGTGCTCATGCGCCACCGTCGCCTCGATATGGGCGAGCGCGCCGTGCAGCCGCGGCGCGCCGTTGCCGTGATCGGCCCACTCCAGCCCCTCGAACTTGTCGCCGCCGCTGACGGCGAACTGCAGACAGGTCTCGCGCTGGTGCGCGGCCAGGACGTTGATGCAGATGTCGCCGATCTGACGCAGCCGCGGCCAGCTGGTCGACGACTTCGCCGGGCAGAACGAGACATACGCCGGCTCCAACGACACCGACGTCACCGACTGGCAGGTGAATCCGATCGGCTCGTCGCCGTCGTGTGCGGTGATCACCGCTACCCCGGTGGCGAAATGCCCCAGGACCCGCCGCAGCTCGGTCGAATCGATCACGGTCTGCATGGTTCTCCTCATAAAGCAATGTGTGAGCTAAGAATCCGTTGGTGCGGAGAATCAGGCAAGAACTATCTCCCGGTGAGTGGATGTTCGTCCCCCGGCGGGGACCGTACCGATGAGTAAGATCGTTTCGTGAGCGACTTGCCCGAGCTACCGCCGACCAGCTGGGCCGTGCTGGGCTGCCTTGGATTCGACGAAGAACTGTCCGGCTACGACATCAAGAAATGGGCCGACTGGAGTATCGGACATTTCTATTGGAGCCCGTCATTCAGCCAGGTCTATTCCGAGCTCAAGCGGCTCGAAAAACTCGGCTACGCGACCTCGCGCCAATACCGCGACACCGGCGTCCGCGGGCGTCGGGTCTACCAGATCACCGACGCCGGACGCGAAGCAGTGCGGCGCTGGGCGATCGAGTCTGCCGTCGAGCCGCCCATCCTCAAACACGGTGTGATGCTGCGTATTTGGATGGGTCACCTCAACGATCCGGAACAGCTCAAGCAGATGGTCAAGGACTACATCGCGCAGATGGACGCCCTCAACCAGCAGCTCGTCATCGACGCCGGAGCGGCCGCCGAGGATCCCGCGTGGGCATTCCCGCGGGTGACGATGAACTGGGCCAAGCGCTATTACGCCGCCGAACGCGAGCTAGCGGAGCAGCTGCTGGCCGAGATCGACGAGGCGCACGAGACGCTGATCAAGTCCAGCCCGGACGGCACGCTGCCGGTCCATCCCGGCCACTGGCGCGAGGTCGAGGCGCACGTGAAGGGCGCCACCGGGACCTGAGCAGGGCCATCCTGTCGGCCGCGGCGCGTATCCGAAGCACAGAAAGGGGCTCGGCCCGGGGATATCCCCAGGCCGAGCCCCCTTGTTCGTGTATCGCTACGACGGCAGCAGCGCGAAGCCCTTGTAGCCGGCCTGCGCGACGTCGGCGATGATCTCGCCGTACACGCCGAATCCGCCGACGAACGGCATGAACACCCGTGGCCGGCCGGGGATGTTCGCTCCGACATACCACGAGTTCGCGGTCGGCATCAACGTCCCGTCGGCCCGGGTGCGCAGCTCCTCGCCCCAGTTCTCGACGGCGTCGGGCGTCGCCTCGATGGCAACCGCGCCCTGCTCGTCCAGGTACTTCGCCGCGTCGGCGATCCAATCGACGTGCAGTTCGGAGTGCAGCACCATGTTGGCCAGCACCGACGGAGCGCCGGGGCCCGCGATGTTGAACATGTTCGGGAAACCGTCGGTGCCCAGACCGAGGTAGGTCTGCGGGCCCGCGGCCCACTTGTCGTTGAGGGTGACCCCGTCGCGGCCGACGATGTTCATCTTGGCGACCGAACCGGTCATCGCATCGAATCCGGTGGCCAGCACCAGCGTGTCGATGTCGTAGTGCTTGCCGCCCTCGACCACGATGCCGGTCTCATCGATCTTCTCGATCGGCGTGGCCCGCAGGTTCACCAGCTCGACGTTGTCGCGGTTGTAGGTCTGGAAGTAGTTCGAATCGGTGCAGATGCGCTTGGTGCCGATCGCGTGATCCTTCGGCACCAGCAGCTCGGCGACCTCCGGGTCGTCGATGACGGCGCGGACCTTCTTCTCCCAGAATTCGCGAGCGGTCGCGTTGGCGCCCTCGGTGACCATCTGGTCCGGGAAGGTCTTGCTGAACAGCACGCCGCCCAGCTCCCAGCGCTTCTGGTAGGCCGCCTCGCGCTCCTCGGGCGGCACGTCCAGGGCCGACTTCGGATGCGCCATATGCGGCGAGCCACCGCCGCTGAGCATCGACAGCCGGCGACGCTCGGCGTAGTTCGCCTTCTGCGCCGCGCGGTCCTCGTCCGACAGCGGCACGTTGCCCGCCGGGACGCTGTAGTTGGGGGTGCGCTGGAAGACGTAGAGCTGATCGGCCTGCTTGGCGATCTCCGGAATCGCCTGGATGCCCGACGATCCGGTGCCGATCACGCCGACGCGCTGGCCCGTGAAGTCGACCGGGGTGTGCGGCCACTGCGAGGTATGCAGTGTGGTGCCGGCGAACGAGGCGAGGCCCGGGATGTTCGGCACGTTGGCATTCGACAGCGGGCCCACGGCCAGAATCAGGAACCGGGCGCTGACACTCTCGCCGGAGTCGGTCGTGACCTGCCAGCGCAGGGTCTGCTCGTCGAGCTCGGCGTCGGTGACGCGGGTGCTGAACGTGATGTCCTTGCGTAGATCGAAGCGATCGGCGACATGCTTGATGTAGGAGAGGATCTCGGCCTGCGTCGCGTACTTCTCGGTCCAGTTCCATTCCTGCTGCAGCTCGTCGTCGAACGAGTACGAGTAGTCCACGCTCTCGACGTCGCAGCGGGCACCCGGGTAGCGGTTCCAGTACCAGACTCCGCCGACCTCCGGAGCGCCCTCGAACACGCGCACGGAGTAGCCGTCCTTGCGAAGGCGGTGCAGGGCGTAGAGCCCGGCGAATCCGGCGCCGACTACCACCACGTCCACGTCGGAACCGTTGTCCCGGTTGCCATTGCTCGCCTGTGCGTTCACTTTCACGCCTTTCTGCCCGTACTTGTCTGCTGCTTACTGTCTGCCATCGAACGCGTGATGGCACACCCGATTCCCGCTAGGCGGGAAGGCACCTGATCAGCACATGTGCATTGTGATTTGGTCCAACTATGGAAACAGCACTCGAAGCCGATCAGATCCGTCAGACGGTCACCGACTATCTGGCCCGAGTCGCCGCCGGCGACGCCGCCGCGATCGCCGAACTCTACGCGGACGATGCCACCCTCACCGACCCGGTGGGCAGCGAATCGAAGAACGGCCGGGCCGCGATCGCCGAGTTCTACGGCGCCCTGTCGGGCGCGAAGATCTCGACCGAACTGCTCACCCTGCGGGTGGCCGGCGCGAGCGCGGCGTTCCATTTCCGCGTCGTCACCGACACCGGTGAGCAGCAGATCATCATCGAGCCGATCGACGTGATGACGTTCGACGAGCAGGGCAAGATCACCAGCATGGCCGCCTACTGGTCGCCCGCCGACGTGGTCATGAAGTAAGGAACGGGAAACTATTGATGGCGACTGAAAACCAAGAGCAGCAACAGAACTGGGACCACGAGGTAGACCTGGTCGTCGTCGGCAGCGGCTGTGGCGGCCTCACCGCCGCGCTCACCGGCGCCGACGGCGGACTCGACACACTGGTCGTCGAGAAGGCCGACGTCTACGGCGGCACCACCGCGCTGTCAGGCGGCAACATCTGGGTGCCGAACAACCCGACCCTGCGCCGCGCGGGCATCGTCGACTCGCGCGAGAGCGTGCGCGCCTACCTCGACGCCGTGGTCGGCAATCGGGTGCCGTCGGCGAATATCGACAAGCTGATCGACGCCGGGCCGCAGATGCTGGAGTTCCTGGAACGTTCCAGCAAACACATGGTGTTCCAGTACTGCACCGGCTACTCGGACTACCACCCGGAGAAGCCGGGCGGGCGTCCCGACGGCCGCACGATCGAGCCGCTGCCCTTCAACATGAAGAAGCTGAAGGAAGACCAGAAGAACCAGCGCCCAGGCGCTTTGGCGACACCCGCCGGGCTGTACATCACCTCCAAGGAGTTCGTGAAGCTCAACATGGTGATGCGCACCTGGGCCGGCAAGCGCGCCGCGATCGCCACGGGCCTGCGCGCCGTCAAGGCGATCGTGCTGCGTCAGCACATGGAGACGCTCGGCCAGGCGCTGGTCGGCCGACTTCGGTTGGCGCTCAAGGAGGCCGGCGTTCCGCTCTGGCTCTCCACGCCGATGCGCGAGGTCATCACGGACGAATCCGGCAATGCGATCGGCCTGCTGGTCAGCAAGGACGGCAAGGACTTCCGGATCCGCACACGCAAGGGCGTGATCCTTGCCGCGGGCGGCTTCGAGGGCGACGCCGCGATGCGCAAGCAGTACCTGCTCGACGGCGGCCAGGACGTGTTCACCGCCGGCAGCCACGACAACACCGGTGACGCGATCGTTGCCGGCGAAAAGGTCGGCGGCGCACTGGATCTGATGGACGACGCCTGGTGGATGCCGTCCTTCCAGCGGCCCGGCGGCGTGATGCACGTGCTGGTGTCGGAGCGGTCCGTGCCGCCGTCGATCATCGTCGACGGCGCCGGCAATCGCTTCACCAACGAGGCGTCGCCGTACGTCACGTTCGTGCACGCGCAGCTGGCCGGCAAGCACGATCCGATCTGGATGATCTTCGACGGAAAGGCCAAGTCGCGCTATCAGATCGGCGGTCTCCTGCCCGGACAGAAGTTCCCGGGATCGTGGTACAAGCCCGGGCTGCTGCATTCGGCCGACTCGGTCGGCGCGCTGGCCGCCAAGATCGGCATCCCGGCTGATCAGCTGGAGGCCACGGTCGCCCGCTTCAACCGATTCGCCGAAGCCGGCCACGACGACGACTTCGGTCGCGGCGAGTCGGCGTACGACAACTACTACGGCGATCCGACCCTGCCGGAGCCGACACTGGATACGTTGGAGAAGGCGCCGTACTACGCGATCCGGATGCGGGCCGGCGACCTGGGCACCAAGGGCGGGCTGCAGTACAACGCGAACGCACAGGTGCTGCGGACCGACGGCTCGGTCATCGAAGGGCTGTACGCCGTGGGCAACACCTCTGCCGCGGTGATGGGCAACGACTACGCCGGTGCCGGCGCCACCATCGGTCCGGCCATGGTGTTCGGCTTCGTCGCCGCCCGCCATGCCGCCGGTCATTCCGAGAGTTAGGAGTCGATATGCAGGAGTTGGCTTGCGGGGCATGCGGTAATCGCGTGCTCGTGGAGAAGTTCAGCCCGACGCACACGAGCGTGCAGTGGCTCGACGACGCCGAGACGGCCTGTCCGGTGTTCGCCGAACAGGCCGCCGCCGGGGTGCACAGCAACTGGATACCGACCTGCGAGAAACTTCGCGAGACGATCCAGCAGGCGGCTGCGGCAGGGGTCATCCCGATGGACACCCACCGCCACGAACCGGTCCTGGGACACATTCGCTGACCCGTCCCAACAACTGCATATACCCGGAAGCTGGACGTACCACCAGGTACGTCCAGTTTCTTCGTCTGACCAACGTTTTACCTGTACAGAGCGGCGGATATTTGCGTCCCGCTCAGTGGGCGCGGGCATATCCGCAGGTACCCGGATAGACGTGTGATGTGAGCAACATTGCAACGGGGGGCGAGATCCAAGCCACTAAACGCAATGCCAACAACCTATTCAGAAAGTCCGAAAGGTACCCCAATGGTTACCCAAGCCTCACAACCTGAGGTCACCGTCAACACAGACCAGGGTGGTTGGACCCCTCGTCTTGGGTTTACGTTGTTCACTCTGGTGTGCGTCCTCGAATTGCTCTCCGCGAGCTACCTGATGATCGCCATGGCGACGCCCCCGATCATCGAGCACTTCCACACTCATCAGCTCACCTGGCTGTCGACCTCGTTCCTGTTGGTCGGTGCGGTCAGCGCGCCGCTGCTCGGCAAGGTCGCCGACATGTACGGCAAGAAGAAGATGCTGATGCTGTGCCTCTCGTTGGCCATCGTCGGCTCGCTGCTGTCGGCCACCGCGGGCAGCTTCGGGATGGTCATCGCGGGCCGCTGCCTCGCGGGCTTCCTGGTGCCGACGCTGTTCCTGTCGTACTCGCTGATCCGCGACACCTTCCCGGAGAAGACCATCGCGCTCGCCGTCTCGATCGCGACGTCGGGCCTCGGCCTGATCGCCATCGTGGTGCCGTTCATCGCCGGCTGGCTGCTGGATGACTACGGCTGGCGCTCGATCTTCTGGTTCTTCTTCATCGCGCTGTGCGTGCTGACCCCGCTGGTGTTCATCACCGCGAGGGAATCGTCCATCCGGGTCCGTTCGCGGATCGACTTCCTCGGCGCGGCGCTGCTGGGCGCCGGTATCGCCGGCATCCTGATCGGCGTCTCGTTCGGTCAGGAGTGGGGCTGGTCCTCCGGTCGTACCCTCGGCTTCCTGCTGGGCGGCATCGCGTTGGTCTGCGCCTGGCTGGTCACGGCTCGGGTCAACAAGGATCCGCTGATCGACCTCAAGGTCCTCAGCAAGCGCTCGGTGTTCTTCATCGCGCTCTCGGCCGGCGCCATCTACGGCATCTCCGGTCTGTACTCTACGCTGCTGCCGCTGCTGGCCATGCAGCCGAAGGCCTACCACGACATCTTCGGCCTGAAGTACGCCGTCTTCGGTGTCAGCTTCAAGGGCTTCTCCCAGTTCCAGGCACCGATCGCCGTGTTCACCGTCGTCGGTGGTCTGGTCGTCGGCTTCCTGGTCGGGCGCAAGCTGCTGAAGCCGCGCATCCTCACCGCTGCGGGCATGGTCCTCGCCGGCGCGGGTGGTCTGCTGACCGCCTACCAGCACGACAACAAGTGGTCGCTGATCGTCTTCGCCAGCCTGGTCGGCTTCGGCATGGGCTTCGGCTACGCGGCCAGCCCGAACCTGCTGATCGAGGCGGTCCCGCCGAAGCTGCAGGCGTCCACCGCCAGCATCGTGGCCGTGTTCTCGAGCATGCTGCCGGCCATCCTGCCGGTCATCGCGTTCACGATCATGAACAACTCGTACCTGGTCAGCAAGGAAGACGTGCAGGCCCACTCGAGCCAGCTGTACGAGAAGCTCGTGAAGAACGATCCGGCTACCTGGAAGGCCATCTCGAGCAACCCCCAGACCTGGGAGATGATCAAGAGCAACCCGGCTACCTGGGAAGGCATCAAGAACGATCCCCGTACCTGGGAAGGCATCAAGAACGATCCGCGTACCTGGGACGCCATGAAGAACAACCCACAGGTGATCGCCCAGGTCCGCCAGGGCATGGTCGCGCAGGGTGTCCCGCCGCAGGTCATCGATCAGCAGCTGCCCGCGGCCCTGGAGCAGGCCAAGCCGATGATCCTCGAGCAGGCCAAGCCGATGATCCTCGAGCAGTCGAAGGAGACGATCCTCGAGGCGTCGAAGCCGATGATCCTGGCGGCGTCGAAGGAGCAGATCCTGGCAGCCTCCGGCCCGGCCGTCATGGCCGGAACGCCACAGCAGCCCGGAGCGATCAACACCTTCGAGGCGAACGCGCCCTACAAGGACAAGGGCTTCGAGATCGGCTTCCTGATCGTCGCCATCACCGCCCTGGTCGGTCTGGCCGCGGCGCTGATCATCCCTAGGAAGATCCAGCAGATCGACCTGGAGAAGGAGCACGTCAAGCTGTAACCCACTGCGCCCGAAGGAAAACGACCACTGGCCGGAACAGTCACTGTTCCGGCCAGTGGTCATTTTGGCACCGTAAACGCATGGCAGAATTGGATTTCTCTGAAACCAGCCGCGAGATCACGGCAAGCAAGGGCGTGCTGCGCTACCACGAGGCGGGCAGCGGACCGCCGCTCGTGCTGCTGCACGGTTCCGGCCCCGGCGTGACCGGCTGGCGCAACTTCCGCGGCAACTTCGCCCTCTTCGCCGAGCATTTCCACTGCTACATCCTGGAATTCCCCGGCTTCGGCGTCAGTGACGATTTCGGCGGACACCCGATGATGACCGCGCTCGACTCGGTCGTCGAGTTCATGGACCTGCTGAAGATCGAGGAAGCCGACTTCATCGGCAACTCCATGGGCGGCGGCGTGGCCCTGAGCTACGCGATGGCACACCCCGAGCGGGTCCGGCGGATCGTCACCATCGGCGGCATCGGCCGCAACATCTTCTCCCCCGGTCCCGGCGAGGGCATCAAGCTGCTGCAGGAGTTCACCCAGGCGCCCACGCGCGAGCGGCTGATCCAGTGGCTCGAGTCGATGGTCTACGACAAGGAGAAGATGGTCACCGAGGAGCTCATCCAGGAACGGTGGGAACAGGCCACCGAACCGTCCACCCTGGAGAGCGCCCGCCGGATGTACGGCAAGGCCGCCTTCGCCGCGATGATCCAGGCGATGAACGCCTCGGACGCGCCGCCGCAGTGGGCGATGCTGCACAAGGTGACGGCTCCGACGCTGCTCACCTGGGGCCGTGACGACCGCGTCAGCCCGCTCGACATGGCCCTGGTGCCGATGCGCACCATGCCCAACGCCGAGCTGCACGTGTTCCCCAACAGCGGCCACTGGGCGATGATCGAGCAGAAAGAGGCGTTCGAAGACGTCGTCCTGCACTTCCTCTTGCGCGCGTAGCTCACTCTCACCCGCCTTTAGGAAATCCGCGCCACATTCGTGGATCCGCGCCGGCTGCAGTTGGCGCGGATCCACAGAAGTGGCGCGGATTTCGTATGTTGGGGTTCCGCAATTGAAATCGCCCCGCAGCCGATTCGGCTGCGGGGCGAGGTCTTTGCGGGGCGCGGCTAGCGCTGAGTGCTGCCCGCGTCCACCGGCAGGGTGACGGCGGTGATGTAGCGCGACTCGTCCGAGGCCAGGAACAGCGACGCGTTGGCGATGTCCACGGGCTCGACCCACGGGATCGGCAGCATGTTCATCGTCTTGGCCGCCTCCCCGAACTCCTCGACCGTCGGCGGGCGGTTGAGGTCGGGCCGGAACTTACTGCGCACCATGTCGTTCTGGATCATGGTCGTGTTCACGTTGGTCGGGTGCACGGTGTTCACGCGGATGCCGTACTCCGCCAATTCCTGTGCGAGCGTACGCATCAGACCGACCACGCCGTGCTTGGCGGCGACGTAGTGGGCGACCCCGAGCAACCCGCGCAAGCCGGCGATGGAGCTCACCAGCACCATCGATCCGCTGCCCCGCTCGATCAGGTGCGGGACGGCCACCTTGGTGGTCTTCCAGACCCCGGTGAGGTTGATGTCGATCATCGTCTTCCACTGTTCCTCGGTCAGGTCTACCGCGGGGGCACTGGAGGTGATTCCGGCTGTGGCACAGACGATGTCGAGTCCGCCCAATTCCTTGACACCGGCATCGACGAACGCCTGCAGCGCGTCGGTGACGCGGACGTCGACCACGCCGGTGATGATGCGACGGCCGGCATCCTCCACCAGCTTGCGAGTCTCCGCGAGGTCATCCTCGGTGGCCGGCGGGATGATCACCGATTCGATCGGTCCGCAGAGGTCGACGGCCAGGATATCGGCGCCCTCCTCGGCGAAGCGGACGGCCTGCGCACGCCCGATACCGCGGGCCGCACCGGTGATGAAAGCTACTTTGCCTGCAAGTCGGCTCATGTCAGTCCTCCCTCACGCCGTCTTCTGGGTCAGGCCGGCGTCGACGACGATCTGCGTTCCGGTGATGTACCGGGACTCGTCACTGGCCAGGAAGAGCACCGCGTTCGAGACGTCGACCGGGTCGACCCACGGCACCGGCAGCAGGTTCTTCGATGCCAGCACCGCCGCGGCGTCCTCCTGCGTCGGGTTCTCCAGGTCCGGCCGCAGCTTGGCGTACACCGCGGCGTTCAGGATCATCGGCGTCGCGACCGAGCCCGGGTGCACCGTGTTGACCCGGATTCCTTGCGGACCAAGCTCATTGGCCAGGGTGCGCGCCAGCCCGACGACCGCATGCTTGCTCGACGAGTAGTGCGCGGTCCGCGCACCGCCCTTGATCCCGTTGGTCGAGCTGACCAGGATGATCGATGCGTTCTCGGCCAGATGCGGCGCGGTGGCCGTCACCGTGTTCCAGGCACCCGTCAGATTGATGTCGATGGTGCGGTTCCAGACCTCGTCCGTCATCTCCCACGACAGGCCCATGTCGGCATAGACTCCGGCGTTGGCGACGACCGCCGCGATTTTGCCGAGCGACTCGACGCCATGCGCCGCGGCATCTTTGAGCTGTTGCGCATCGCGGATGTCGGCGAAGCCGGTGACGCACGTGCCGCCGGCGACAGTTACCTGCCGGGCGGTCTCGTTCAATTCCTGTTCGCTCACCGGGAGATCGAGGGCGATGACATTCGCTCCCTCCTCGGCGAGCCGCACGCAGTGACTGCGGCCCATGCCGCTCGCAGCACCGGTGACCAGGACGACCTTGTCCTTCAGACGCGTCATTTCATGCCTTTCACGTCGCGTACCCGTGTCGATGACGCTAGGGCCAACGGCAGCGCGACTCATCGCGGCTTCCCACCCAGCGGGCGATCGCGCAATATTTGCGATTCGCAGCAATCGTCCTGTTTTTCCCAGTGACCACCCAGTCCGCTGCGAGCTGTCGCCCAGTCTTCGCTCCTACTTTCGGGTCATCGCCCAAAGACGATGAATCACAATCGAAAGGAACGATCATGAGAATCAAGCGCGCACTGGTCGCCGCCACCGTCGCCGGCGGCGTCGCCATCGCCGGAGCGGGCCTGGGAACCGGACTCGCCGCCGCCGCGACCCCGAATGTCGCTGCCACGCAGGCCGATCACCAGCAGCCGAGCAACCACGCCCAGCCCGGCCAGAACAACAACCACGGCCAGCCCGGCCAAAACAACAACCAGGGCCGACCGCCGGCCGGTTGGCGGCCGGGTCCGGTCCAGCGCCCCAACCACGACACCTTCAACTACTGGGGCCAGCAGGTCACCCCGCAGTGGCACCCGCAGTACCACCAGTGGGGCTTCTGGTTCTTCGGCATCTGGATCCCCGTCAATATCTGATCGGACGACATCCACACCGGCCGACATCGGCGGATCGCCCGTAGTCCACGACCCGGACTACGGGCGATCACGTTGTCAGACAGGCAAATACGACAAACGATTCGGGCGGATGCGACAAAGGTTCCCGAATCGTCGGATTGGCAGGAGGTCCACAGGTATCTGCTACTGAATCTCCACGATGCGCTCCTACTTTCAGCACCATCGGCCCCACTCGGACGTCTACATACGGGGGACGATGCCTAGAAGGGAAGGACAACCCCAATGAACATCAAACGACTCGTTGCCGGCGGCTTGCTCGCCGGTGCAGTTGCGCTCGGCGGCATCGCTGTCGGAGCCGGCGCGGCCTCGGCGGCACCGTGGCACCACCCCGGGCCGGTCCATTTCGCCCCGCGCGGCGACTGGCACCACGATCGGTACTGGCAGCCCGGACCGGTCTACGGCCCCGGCCCGATCTTCCTGCCGCCGGCCCCGCCGAACATCTTCGGTTCCTGACCGGCGCGGTCCGAAAAACACCGCCTGGCGATCGTGCGCGATCGCCAGGCGGTGCCGCGTAGGTGTGGGAGCCGGGGTCAGCGGAACGCGTCGAGACCCGTGAGCGCCTTGCCGATCATCAGCTGATGCATCTCGCTGGTGCCCTCGTACGTGAGCACGGATTCGAGATTGTTGGCATGCCGGATGATCGGGTAGTTGAGGGTGATGCCGTTGGCACCCAGGATGGTTCGGCAGGTGCGTGCGATCTCGATGGCCTCCCGCACGTTGTTCAGCTTGCCCAGGCTGACCTGCTCCGGGCGGACCCCGGCGCTGTCCTTGAGCCGGCCGATATGCGTCGCGAGCAACTGCCCCTTGCCCAGCTCGACGGCCATGTCGGCGATCTTGGCCTGCGTCAGCTGATACCCGCCCAGCGGCTTGTCGAATACCTCGCGATCGCCGGCATAGCCGATCGCGGTCTCCAGGCAATCCCGGGCGGCGCCAAGGGCGCCGAACACGATGCCGTAGCGCGCCTCGTTGAGGCATGACAGCGGACCGCGCAGGCCCTCGATCTCGGGCAGCATCGCGGCGGCCGGCAGCCGCACGTCCTCCAGCACCAACTCGGAGGTCACCGACGCTCGCAGGGACATCTTGTGCTTGATCTCCGGTGCGCTGAATCCCGGTGTGTCCGTGGGTACTACGAATCCGCGAACGCCGCCCGCGCCCGGCGCCAGGTCGGTCTTCGCCCACACGACGGCCACGTCCGCGACCGATCCGTTGGTGATCCACATCTTGGTGCCGTTCAGCACCCAGTCGTCGCCGTCACGCTTGGCGTTGGTGCGCATGCCTCCGGGGTTCGATCCGAAGTCCGGTTCGGTGAGACCGAAACAGCCGATGGCGCGGCCGGCGGCCATCTCGGGCAGCCACTGCTGCTTCTGCTCCTCGGAGCCGAACTTGTGGATCGCGGTCATCGCCAGCGATCCCTGCACCGAGACGAAGCTGCGCAGGCCCGAGTCGACTGCCTCCATCTCCAGGCAGGCCAGCCCGTAAACCGTCGCCGACATGCCGGGGCAGCCGTAGCCGTTCAGGTGCATGCCGAACACACCGAGCTCGCCGAGCTCCGCGGCGAGTTCACGCACCGGCAGCGTCGCGTCCTCGAACCACTGGGCGATATGCGGCCGCAACCGCTTCTCCCCGAATACCCGGACGGCATTGCGGATCTCGAGTTCGTCGGCACTGTAAAGGCTGTCCAGTGCGAAGAGTTCGTCGACGGTCTGGGGCATCACGTTCCTTTCGAAGAAGATATGTGCGCCGATCAGCCGGCCTGCGGAGCGTCCTCGGCCAGGCCGGTCTGATCGCCGGCCGTCGCGGCGGCGACGGCGTCCCGAATCGCGGCGGCCGACAGCTCGATCGCCTCGAGCGCCTGCGGCGTCACGCCGCCCATCGCCGGGAAGGCGTGCAGCTGCCACGGGTAGCTGTGCAGGGTCGCCGAGACACCCGCCGTCGAGATGTGCTGAGAGAGCCGGACGCAGTCGGGCTCGAGGAACTCGTCCTGCGCCGTGAAGAGCAGCGTGGTCGGGAAGGCATCGGCCGCAACGTCATTGATGTTGCGCGCGCCGCGGAACAGCACCGGACCGCGATCGAACTTCGGCGCCAGCTTGGCCATCTTCCGCTTCGGCAGATACGCGTCGTGACGGCTGGTGCTGGTCGGGTCGGCCGCCAGATCGAGGTCGAGCAGCGGCGAGTAGCCGATGAATCCGGCCGGCTGCGGCAGGCCCTCGCGGGCGGCCGCCTCGATCACCTTGCCGCACAGGTATCCACCGGCGGAGTCGCCGGCGACCACCACGTGGCGGTAACCACGGTCGAACAGTTCGCGGTAGGCGGCCACCGCGTCATGCACCGAGGTGCCGACGCCGGCCTCGGGCAGTTGCCGGTAGTCGAGTGCGTAGAGGTCGATGGCGGCGTCGCGGGCGAGCCGACCGGCGACCTCACGATGGGTGCCGGGACCGCAGCCGATGAACGCGCCGCCGTGCAGATACAGCACCGCGGCGTCACCCCGGCCGGTCAACTCGATCGGCAGGGCACCCGCGGGCCGCAGATGGTCGGTCAGGCGTCCGCCCAGCGCGTCCGGCTGGCGGACGACGCCGGACACGTCCTTCGCCTTGCGATACGCGAGCCGCGACAGCGCGCCCATCGGGCGCAGGCCCCTATCGGTGATCGGCCACAGCTTCATCAGCGGCTTGATGAACAGGAGAGCCAGCACGAAGTAGACGTACGAGCGCTTGCCCGGGGCGGGGTGGGTGACGACTGCCATTACGCGAACCTACTCCGTTGTTGACCAAGAGTCAGCAAGGGGACGGACGATTGATCCGATCCTCGACGATGCAGACGCCAGACCACCGTGCAGCTGATCGATCACCTGCACAATCGCCGAATCACCGCACGATCTCGCGCGGTCGATTGCCCCGGCCCTAACCGGCGACCGACCCCGAATCGACGACGGCGGCGCGGCCGGTGGCCAGCGCAGCCCGGGCGAAATCGGCCGAGAGCCGGATCGCCTCCTTGGACTCGGGCATCCCCGCGACCACGGGGAACGCGTGCACCTGCCAGGCGAACGTATGCAGATGGGCCATCACGCCCGCGTTCGAGAGTGATTCGACCAGGTCGATCGCGTCGGGCTCGAGGTACTCGTCCTGCGCGGTGATCAGGATCGTCGGCGGGAACGCCTCGGCCGGCACATCGAGGATGCGACGCTCGCCGCGCAGCTCCGCGGGTCCGCGGTCGTATTTCGGCGCCAGCTTGGCGAGCTTGACCTTCGGGATGTACGCGTCCTTGTCGCTGTCGCGGGTCTCGTTGTCCGCGAGGTCCAGGTCGAGCAGCGGCGAGAAGCCGACATACGCCGCCGGCGTCGGCAGCCCGTCGCGGTAGGCCGCCTCGATGACCTTTCCGCAGAGGTAGCCGCCGGCGGAATCGCCCGCCAGGACCACGCGGCGGAACCCGCGGTCGACGATCAGCTCGCGGTACGCGTTCACGGCATCGGCGACCGAGGTGCCGACGCCGGCCTTCGGCAGCTGCCGGTAATCGAGCGAATACAGCGGCAGGCCCAGCACCTGCGCCAGGGCCGCGCCCACCGAGCGGTGCGTCGCCGGTCCGGCGACGACGAACGCGCCACCGTGCAGATAGAGGACTGCGGTATCGGTATCGCGGCCGGACGGGCCCTGGGGCGTGATCAGATCCGCGGGACGCTCGGCCAGCGTGATCGACTGACGAACGACCGTATCGGCGGTCGGTAGCAGGGTGAATGCCTGGTCGATCAGTCGCAGCGGCGACAGGCCCAGGTCACTGAGGGGCCAGTAGGTCAGCGTCGGCTTGAGGAAGGCGCGCGCCGCCAGCCACAACGGGAACGACCGCAACGACGGCGTGCGGTGGGCGATGATGCTCATCCACGTACTCGCTTCGCTCCGTGCGCGGATGAGGCACAAGCGCGCTGTGTTGAATGATTCACTCGCTGACGCTCACTCATCCACGTACTCGCTTCGCTCCGTGCGCGGATGAGGCACCGATGCACTGAGTTTGCTGATTCACTCGCTGACGCTCGCTCATCCGCGTACTCCCGTCACCAGCTGTACACCCGGTGTTAGCTGGACCGCTAGGGCGTGTCTCCTAATGATTGGGTGATCGGTCGCTGATGATCGGTGGATGAGTTCTAGGTGTGAGTCGCTCAGTGATGCGCAGTGGGAGCGGATCGAGCCGTTGTTGCCGTCAAACGTTGGGCGGCAAGGGCGTCCGTTCTGCAACAACCGGCAGGTTGTCGAAGCGATCATCTATCGATACCGGACCGGGATTCCGTGGCGTGACCTGCCGTCGGAGGTGTTCGGGCCATGGCAGACGGTGTGGAAACGGCACCGCCGTTACGCCGAGGACGGCACCTGGGACATCGTTCTTGCCGAGGTACTGGCCGATGCTGACGCGGCCGGGAAGATCGACTGGAAT
>NZ_AQYG01000028.1 GCF_000380485.1 Jongsikchunia kroppenstedtii DSM 45133
GGACGCGGTGATCGCCGATCGGGCCTACACCAACGGGGTGAACCGGCGGATGCTCGCTGGCCGCGGCATCAAGACCGTTATCCCGCAGAAGAGCACCGAGACCGACGCCCGCAAACGCAAAGGCTCCACCGGTGGGCGGCCTCCTGCTTTCGATGCAGTCCTTTACAAGGGCCGCAACGTTATTGAGCGTTCCTTCAACGACACCAAGCAGTGGCGCGCCCTGGCCACCCGCTACGACAAACTCGCCATCACCTACCGAGCCGCCGTGGTCCTACAGGCATGCCTCCGCTGGACACGCCTATTAGGAGACACGCCCTAGTCGACGAGGCTGACCGACTTGTAGTCGGCGACACCGTCGGTGAGTACCGCGAGATGGTCCTCGGCGCCGCCGAGCGTGTGCTCGATGGCGACCAGCCGGCTGACGTAGTGGCCGACCGGATACTCCTTGGTCATGCCGATGCCGCCGTGCATCTGGATCGCCTCCTGGCCGATCTTGCGGGAGGCCCGGCAGATCTGCAGCTTGGTGCGCGTAGCGGCGGTTGCGTCGACGCCGGCGTCCAGCGACATCGTCGCGTACAGGCTCATGCTGGAGGCCAGTTCCAGCAGCACGTACATGTCGGAAGCCCGCTGGGTGAGTGTCTGGAACTTCGCCAGCGGCACACCGAACTGCTTGCGCTGCTTGAGATATTCGGTCGTCAGGTTCAGAGCTGATTCCAGCGCGCCGACGGCCTCGGCGCACTGCCAGGTCTGCTTGGCGACGTCGGCCCACTCGAGGGCGGCCGCCGCATCGCCCGGAAGCCGGGTCGCGGCCGCGCCGTCGAAGGTGATCTGCGCGCCGCGCCGATCATCGTGGGTGCGATAGCCGGCCCGCGTCACGCCGCTCGCGGTGGCGTCGACGAGGAACAGCCCGATGTCGCCGCCGTCGCGGGCCGAGACGACGAGCACGTCGGCGGAGTCGCCGGCGGCCACCAGGGTCTTGGTGCCCGAGATCGTGTACGCGTCGCCCGACCCGCTCGCGGTGGTGGCGACGGCATGGTTCGGCCAGCGGTCGCCGGCCTCGGCGTGCGCGAAGGCGGCCTTGGTCGATCCGTCGGCCAGACCCGGAATGTATTGCTGCCGTTGCTCATCGGATCCTGCGCGATCGATGATGCCGCCGGGGATGTACACGGCATCCAGCAGCGGCTCCGGGGCCAACGCCTTGCCGACGGCGCCCATCACGGTGGACACCTCCTCGACGCCGGCACCGGCACCACCGACATCCTCGGCGAACGGCAGTCCCTGAATACCCATCTCGGCCAGGCCGTTCCAGATGTCCTCGCGCCAGCCGAGGTCGGTGTCGGCGGTCTTGCGGATGGTCTCGATGTCGTAGGTCTTGGCCAGCAGATCGGCAACCGCCTCGCGGAGCATCTGCTGTTCTTCGGAAGGTTCGAAATCCATTGGTGCTGAGTCCTTTTACAGGCCGAGGATGGAGGAGCTGATGATGGTGCGCTGCACTTCGGACGAGCCGCTGTAGATCGACACCTTGCGGTAGTTGAGGTAGGTCGGCACGGTGAGCTGGGCCCACTCGGGCGACGACACGTCCGGAGCGTTCACCGGCAGCGAATCCGCGGCGGCGACATCGGCCAGCAATTCGGTTGCCGCCTGCTGCATTTCGCTGCCGCGCAGCTTCAGCAGCGACGACGCCGGATTCGGCTTGCCTTCTGCGGAGGACGCGACGACGCGCAGCTGGGTGAGTTCCAGCGCCAGCAGCTCGTTCTCCAGTTCGGCCAGCCGCGCGGCGAACAGCGGCTGATCGAGCAGCGTCCCCTCGCCGGCCGGGATCTTGGCGGCGCGCTCCTTCGCGGCCGCGAGCCGGATCTTGGTGGCGGCGACGCGGGTGACGCCGGTGCGCTCGTTGCCCAGCAGGAACTTGGCGTAGCTCCAGCCGGCGTTCTCCTCGCCGACCAGGTTCTCGGCCGGAACGCGGACATTCTCGAAGAACACCTCGTTGACCTCGAAGCTGCCGTCGATCAGCTGGATCGGGCGGATCGTGACCCCGGGGGCGTCCATCGGGATCAACAGGAAGCTGATGCCCATCTGCCGCTTCGGCGCGTCAGGATTGGTGCGCACCAGCGCGAAGATCCAGTCGGCGTACTGGCCGAGCGTGGTCCAGATCTTCTGCCCGTTGACGACGTAGTCGTCCCCGTCGCGCACCGCGCGGGTCTTCAGCGACGCGAGATCGGATCCCGCTTCGGGCTCCGAAAATCCTTGGCACCACCAGATATCGCAGTTGCGGGTGGCGGGCAGGAACTTCTCCTTCTGCTCCTGCGAGCCGAACGCCGCGATCACCGGTCCGACCATCGACGTGTTGAAGGGGAGCGGATCGGGCACGGACGCGAGAATCATCTCGTTCTGCCAGATGTGCATCTGCACCGGCGACCAGTCCTGGCCGCCCCATTCGACCGGCCAGCCGGGCGCGACGATGCCCTCCTCGTTGAGGATGCGCATCGTGGTGACGATGTCGTCCGGCATCTTCGTCGTGCCGGCCGCCGCGCGGTCGCGGATCTCCTTGGGGATCTTGGTGGTCAGGGTGTTGCGGATCTGATCGCGGAAGGCGATCTCCTCGTCAGTGAGTGCCAGCTGCATGACCTTATTGATACTCCACCGCCGGTGGGGCTGGATAGGGGTTCCCACTGTTTCGTGGCGCCCCAACGACTTTGAGACCCCTTGATCAGCGTGAGACCGCGTCTCGCCTGCCTACCTGCCCGCCCCGCGTTCGGCGAATGCCGCTTTCGCCGCGGTGATCTCGTCGTCCGTCGGTGCCGATCCGATCAGCGGCTCGTCTCCGGGGCTCCCGTGCACGCCGTCCAGCAATAGCTGACAGTAGCGACGCCACTTCTCGTCGGGCATCGATGCGGTCATCTCCACCGCGCCCCGCATCATCGACATCAGCACTACGAAGTCGTTCGCACCGACGCCGGGCCGGAGTTGGCCGGCGGCGTGTGCGCGCGTGACGATCCGCTCGAACAGCGGGGTGATCGTCTCGCGGGCGCGAGTCGACGCGACGCACTGGTCGTCGGCGTCCGTCATCACCTCGCACATGCCGCGGTCGGTTGCCGCCGTTTCGCACAGCTCGCGGAACATCCGGGTGATGCCCTCCCACGGATCGTCGGCATCCAGCGCCCGCAGGGCCGCATCGGTGACGATCTGCATCTGCTGGTCGAAGACGCCATTGACCAGATCCTGCTTGGCGGGGAAGTGGCGGTAGAGCGTGCCGATGCCGACCCCCGCGGCCGAGGCCACTTCATCGGTGGACACCGACAGCCCCCGCTGGGCGAACAACGTCGTCGCCGCATCGAGGATCGCCTGCCGATTGCGTTCGGCATCGGCGCGCAGCCGCCGCGGCTTCGATGAATCAACCGAGACACTCATTGTGATGCAGATCACTTTCTAGATCGGGAACAACCGGAGCGCATTCTCCGGTTAAGCCTTTCGTCAGGTGCAACCGGAGCTTGCCCTCCAATTATTCCGAATGTGAGGCCCCCATGAGTACGAATACGCTGGAAAAGCCCCCAATTCTTGAAGAATCACCGCCATCACGGGCTGGTGGTTCGCGGCGTTGGTGGGTGCTGGCAGTCCTGAGCTTGGCCCAGCTGATGATCGTGCTGGACGCGACCATCGTGAATATCGCGCTGCCGGCCGCGCAGCACAGCCTCGGCTTCGGCGACGACAACCGGCAGTGGATCGTCACCGCCTACGCCCTGGCCTTCGGCAGTCTGCTGCTGCTCGGCGGCAAATTGACCGACTTCTTCGGTGTCCGCAACACCTTCCTGGTGGGCCTCGTCGGATTCGCCGGGATGTCCGCCCTGGGCGGCGCGGCGACCGGATTCGGCATGCTGGTGACCGCCCGCGCCGGGCAGGGATTGTTCGGAGCGCTGCTGGCCCCGGCCGCGCTCTCGCTGTTGGCGACCACGTTCGTCAACCCGGCTGAACGCGCCAAGGCCTTCGGCATCTTCGGTGCGATCGCCGGCGGTGGCGGCGGTCTAGGCCTGCTGCTCGGCGGCATGCTGACCGACTGGGCCAGCTGGCGCTGGACGCTCTTCGTCAACCTGTTCATCGCGGCCATCGCACTGGTCGGCGTGCTGACCCTGGTCGCGCACCAGAAGGCGACCTCCCGGCCGAAGCTGGATCTGCCCGGCACGGTGGCGATCACCCTGGGCCTGTCGGCGATCGTGTTCGGCTTCTCTCGCGCGGAGACCAGCGGCTGGTCGGCGGGCGTGACCATCGGATCGTTGATCGTCGGCGTGCTGCTGGTGGCCGGATTCGGACTCTGGCAGCAGCGCAGTCGTAACCCCTTGCTGCCGTTGCGGATTCTGCTCGATCGCACCCGCGGTGCGGCGTTCCTGGTGATGCTCCTGGCTGCCGTCGGCATCTTCGGCGTGTTCCTGTTCCTGACCTACTACATGCAGGTCTCGCTCGGCTACTCGCCGGTGAAGACGGGCCTCGCGTTCATGCCGATGATCGGCGCGATCATCGTCACCTCGACGGTCGGCTCGACGGTGGTGCTGCCCCGGACCGGACCGCGCCCGCTGATGATGATCGGCATGCTGGCAGCCGGCGCGGGAATGGCCTTGCTTACCCGCATCGACCTCGGCAGCGCCTACACGAGCACCATCCTGCCCGCGCTGGTCGTGATCGGTGCCGGGATGGGTTTCGTCTTCGGGGCGGCGATGCAGAGCGCGGTCGTCGGGGTCGATCCGCATGATTCGGGGGTGGCCTCCGCGGCGATCAACGTGATGCAGCAGGTCGGCGGGTCGGTCGGCACAGCATTGCTGAGCACCATCTCGGCCAGTGCGGTGACCAGCTATCTCCAGTCGCATCACAGCGCCGACGCGGCCGCGCACGCGGCGATCGCGGGCTACCACACGGCGTTCTGGGTGGCCGCGGGCATCTTCTTCGCGGGTTCGTTGATCGCGGCCCTGCTCACTCGCGGCGGC
This sequence comes from Jongsikchunia kroppenstedtii DSM 45133, assembly GCF_000380485.1. Classification (GTDB taxonomy): domain Bacteria; phylum Actinomycetota; class Actinomycetes; order Mycobacteriales; family Mycobacteriaceae; genus Jongsikchunia; species Jongsikchunia kroppenstedtii. The sequence goes on from NZ_AQYG01000028.1 coordinate 4,977, forward strand.
CGACTGCCGGCGCCGGTGGAGGAGACCGTCGCCATCGCGCATTGATCGGTCCGTTTCGCGCACATCCGCGCCACAACCGTGGATCCGCGCCGGCTGCAACCGGCGCGGATCCACACAAGTGGCGCGGATTTGTATGTGCCGGTGAGCAGTCATGCGGCAGGCTGGGCGCATGCCCGAGGGTGACACCGTCTTCCAGGCCGCGGGCCGGCTGCAGGCCGCACTCGCCGGAAAGCCGTTGACGCGCTGCGATATCCGGGTGCCGCGCTACGTGACTGTGGATCTGACCGGGAGAACGGTCGACGAGGCGCTCGCGCGGGGGAAGCATCTGCTGATCCGGGTCGGCGCGTCGACGATCCATTCGCATCTCAAGATGGAGGGCATCTGGTTCGTCGGATCGAAGACCGCGCGATGGCCGCGGCCGACGCATCAGGCGCGCATCATCCTGGAGACCGAATCGAGCGTCGCGGTCGGTTTTGCGCTGGGCCGGCTCGAGGTGATCCGGCGCGCCGACGAGTCGAGTGTCGTCGGCTATCTCGGTCCGGACCTGCTGGGGCCCGACTGGGACGCCGATCGGGCCGAGGCCAATCTGCGCCGCCGGCCGGAACGTCCGATCGGGCATGCGCTGCTCGACCAGACGAACCTGGCCGGCATCGGGAACGTCTATCGCTGCGAGTTGTGCTTCCTGCACCGCACGCATCCGGCGACCCCGGTCGGCGATATCGCCGACCTTTCGGCCTGGATGGCGTCGGCGCACCGCCTGCTGCTGGCCAATCGAGATCGGCCGGTGCGGGTGACAACCGGCGTCGACCGGCCGGGACGGGGTCTATGGGTATACGGCCGCGACCGGCGGGCCTGCCTACGCTGCGGGACCACGATCCGCGCGGGCCGGCTGGGCGGCTCGGACGAACACGATCGGTCCGTCTACTGGTGCCCGGCCTGCCAGCCGGAACCCGGCCCGGGGAGCCAGTGACCGGGCGGATCTACCTTGCACTCGGTGGTGTCGAGTGCTAAAAATGCAGTTGGCACTCCACAACTGAGAGTGCTAGGTCGGGGCGGTGAGAGCGGTCTCGAGACACGACCGGTCGTCCGTCGCGGGCACCGATTCCGACCGAGAACAACAGTGTCACCCCCTATCGGAGGATCACTTCGCAATGGCCAAGATCATCGCGTTTGACGAAGAGGCCCGTCGCGGCCTCGAGCGGGGCCTGAACAGCCTCGCCGACGCAGTAAAGGTGACGTTGGGACCCAAGGGTCGCAACGTCGTGCTGGAGAAGAAGTGGGGCGCCCCCACGATCACCAACGATGGTGTTTCCATCGCCAAGGAGATCGAGCTGGAGGACCCCTACGAGAAGATCGGCGCTGAGCTGGTCAAGGAAGTCGCCAAGAAGACGGACGACGTGGCGGGCGACGGCACCACCACCGCCACCGTGCTGGCCCAGGCCCTCGTCAAGGAGGGCCTGCGCAACGTGGCTGCGGGCGCCAACCCGCTCGGCCTCAAGCGCGGCATCGAGAAGGCCGTTGCGGCCGTCACCGAGTCGCTGCTGAAGTCGGCCACCGAGGTCGAGACCAAGGAGCAGATCGCGCAGACCGCGGGCATCTCCGCCGGCGATCCGTCCATCGGTGAGCTCATCGCCGAGGCCATGGACAAGGTCGGCAAGGAAGGCGTCATCACCGTCGAGGAGGCGCAGACCTTCGGGCTGCAGCTGGAGCTCACCGAGGGTATGCGCTTCGACAAGGGCTACATCTCGGGCTACTTCGTGACCGACCCCGATCGTCAGGAAGCGGTCCTCGAGGATCCGTACATCCTGCTGGTGCAGAGCAAGGTCAGCAACGTCAAGGACCTGCTGCCGCTGCTGGAGAAGGTCATCCAGGCCGGCAAGCCGCTGCTGATCATCGCCGAGGACGTCGAGGGCGAAGCCCTCTCGACCCTGGTCGTGAACAAGATCCGCGGCACCTTCAAGTCGGTGGCCGTCAAGGCTCCGGGCTTCGGTGACCGTCGCAAGGCCATGCTGGCCGACATCGCCATCCTCACCGGTGGCGAGGTCATCAGCGAAGAGGTCGGTCTCTCGCTGGAGAGCGCCGGCATCGAGCTGCTGGGCACCGCGCGCAAGGTCGTCATCACCAAGGATGAGACCACCATCGTCGAGGGTTCCGGCGACGCCGACGCCATCGCCGGTCGGGTTGCGCAGATCCGCCAGGAGATCGAGAACAGCGACTCGGATTACGACCGCGAGAAGCTGCAGGAGCGTCTGGCGAAGCTGGCCGGCGGCGTTGCCGTCATCAAGGCCGGCGCCGCCACCGAGGTGGAGCTCAAGGAGCGCAAGCACCGCATCGAAGATGCCGTGCGCAACGCCAAGGCTGCCGTCGAGGAGGGCATCGTCGCCGGTGGTGGCGTGGCCCTGCTGCAGTCGGAGCCGGCCATCGAGGGCCTGTCCCTCGAGGGCGACGAGGCCACCGGTGCCAACATCGTCAAGGTTGCTCTGGAGGCCCCGGCCAAGCAGATCGCCATCAACGCCGGCCTGGAGCCGGGCGTTGTCGCCGACAAGGTGCGCAACTCGCCGCTCGGCACCGGTCTGAACGCTGCGACGAACAGCTACGAGGATCTCCTCGCGGCCGGCATCAACGACCCGGTGAAGGTGACCCGCTCGGCGCTGCAGAACGCCGCGTCGATCGCCGGTCTGTTCCTGACCACCGAGGCCGTCGTCGCCGACAAGCCGGAGAAGGCCGCCGCTCCTGTCGGCGACCCGACCGGCGGCATGGGCGGCATGGACTTCTAAGAAGTCCGGCCACCCGCGGCTGAATCAGCCGCAATAGCCGAATAACAAGGCCCGGTTCACCTTTCGAGGTGGACCGGGCCTTGTCGTGTCTCCGGGGCGAGCGGATGGGTTCGGCGCCTCGTCTCGAGCGCCGCGCCCGCGTTTGGACAGCGGCATCGAGCTCAAGGCGAGGCGCGGCCACGCCGACTGCGCACGGCAGCGTCTGCGCGCCGACCCCCGCGCGGGTCGACTACTGCGGGAATGCGCCGCCCGTCACGTTCGACACCCACTGATCGCCGGCCCAGGTGTGCCCGGTGAAGGCGAAGGCCCGGCCGTAGGTGTCGCCGACGAAGGTCTTGGGGTTGTAACAGACGATCTTGCCGACCCACTTTCCGGGCGGCAGGTTGGTGTAGTCGTACTTGACGATTCCGGCGACCGTAGCGGTGAGGCGGTGACCCGGCTGGGGCTGGCCGGTCCGGAAGTTGACCAGCGAGACGTCGCAGACATGCCCGGCCGGGATGGAGGCGGCGCTGATCGAGATCGCGTACTTGCTGCTCTGAACCTGCCAGTCGCCGCCGTCGGCAGACGCGGTGCCGGCTCCGAGCCCGACTGCTGCGACCAGTGCGCCCAGGGCGATGGCTCCGGCTGCGGTGAACTTGCGCACGGGGGATCCCTTCGATTCGGAATGTTGCTGGGGTCATTCTGCCCATAAGTGGTGATCTGCGACACCATGGGGTCCAATATGTGAGGCGTGACGGCCAATACGATCTCGTGGAAGCGTGCGCTGACCGCGGCATTGGTGCCATCCGTGCTGATCGCGCTGGTGGCGGAGGTCCTGCTGCTGGTGTGGTGGTCGGATCTGCCGGAGCGGGTCGCGACGCATTTCCGTGGTTGGGGCCATGCGGACGGATTCACCGACCGGTCTTCGCTGATCTGGCTGATGCTGCTGGGGCCGGTGATCACCCTGGTGATGACCACCCTGATGCTGCTGTCCTCCCGCGACCTGCGAGTGGGTCGACCGTTGGTCGCGGTGGCGTCTGGCGTCGGTTCGTTGATCGCCTGCACGGGTGCGGCCGTCGTGAGCATCAATCACGGGCTGGACGACCCGCACGACGCGCGGCTGCGCTGGCCCTGGCTGCTGGTGGTGATCGTGGTCGGCATCGGCGCGGGTGCCGTCTCGGTCTGGTGGCTGCCGCACCCGCATGACGTCGACGCCAACGAACCGCCGCCGCCGGACACCCCGCGCCTCGCGGTGCGCGACGGGCAGCGGATCAGCTGGTCGGGGACGGCGACGATGCCGCGGGCGCTGTCCGCCGGGCTCGCGCTGCTCCCGATCGCGATCATCGGGATCGTCACCGCGTTCTGGCCGCACAACTGGATCATCCCGGTGATCATCGGGGTGGCCCTGGGCATCCTGCTGTTCGTCCTCACCGCGTTCCCGATCCGGGTCCTGATCGACGAGACCGGCCTCACCGTCCGCGGCCTGATGGCGCTCGGTCGTCGGCATATTCCGATATCCCAAGTGGCGCAAGCGCAATCGTTGACGGTCGGCTGGCTCAACCGGTTCGGCGGTATCGGTTACCGGATCGGGGCGGCGGGGATCGGGATCATTCCGCGGCCGGGTCCGGTGATCGCGGTGACCCGCGGTGATGGATCCTGCCTGGCGGTCGGTGTCGACGGCGCGGAAGAGGCGGCGGCCGTCCTGAATACGCTCGCCGAGCGTGCCCACGCGCACCGCTGAACCTCGCTGACGGAGTGCATGGTCAGGGGTGCACGGTCATGGGGTGCGCGGCGCCACCAGCCCGTGATCGAAGGCGTACACGACCGCCGCGGCCCGGTCGCGCACACCGAGTTTCGCGAAGAGATTGCCGATGTGGCTCTTGACGGTCACCACCGAGATGGCCAGTTCGGCGGCGATCTCGTCGTTGGACAGCCCGCGGCCGATCGCGGTCAGCACATCCAGTTCGCGGCCCGTGAGTGCACCGGTGTCGCTCTCCGACGCGGCCGGCGCCGGCGCCGAGCGGTAGGTCTGTAGCACCCGCGCCGTCACCGCGGGATCGAGGACCGCCTCGCCGGCGGCGACCAGCCGCACCGCGCGGATCAGTTCCTCGGCCGGCGAATCCTTGAGCACGAAGCCCGCGGCCCCCGCGCGCAGAGCGCCGGACAAGAGTTCGTCGTCCTGAAAGGTGGTGAGCGCCAACACCGGCGGGGCGCCGCCGGTCCGCGACAGCAGTCGTGTCGCGTCGATACCGCCGACCCGGCGCATGCGCAGATCCATCACGACCACATCGGGTGTCGACGCGCGCACCGCCGCGATCACCTCGTCGCCGTCCGCGCATTCGGCGACGATTTCGAAGCCGTCCTTGCGGCGCAGGATGCGGCGCAGACCTGTGCGCACGAGTTCCTGATCGTCGACGAGCAGGACGCGGATGGGATCAGTCATCGGCCGGCCCCACGGTGGTCCGCTCCAGGGTGGCGCGCTTCAGAGTCGTCCGCTTCAGGGGTGGTGCCGGCAGCTCCGCGCGTACCGTCCAGGAGTCGTCGGTCATGCTGGTCTCCAGGGTGCCGCCGAGATGCTCGGCGCGCGAACGCATTCCGTTGACACCCAGGCCGCCGGTCGATCGGTGCCAGCCCGGGCCGACCGGGTTGCGCATCACGATCCGCACGGTCGCCGCGGTCAGCTGGACGGTGGCCTCGACGGGTGCGCCGGACGCGTGGCGGGCGGCGTTGGACAACGACTCCTGCACGATCCGGTAGATGGCCAGCTCGGTCGCCTGAGTGAGATCGGCTGTGGTGCAATCGATATCGCTCATGCCGTCGGTCACGGAGAACCGGATCGGGGTGCCGGCCTTGCGGAAGGTCTCGATCAGGGCCGGCAGGTCGGCGAGACCGGGCTGTGGTCCGCCGGGGTCGGAGTCGGTGCGCAACAGGTCGATCGTGCGGCGGATGTCGGACATCGCGCCGCGGCCCTGCTGCTCGGCATCGGTGAGCGCGGCCAGCGCGTCCTCGGTGTCGCCGTCCTGCAGAGCCCGTCGTGCGCCGGTGACGTTCAGCAGCACGATGCTCAGCGAGTGCGCCACCACGTCGTGCACCTCGCGGGCGATCGCGGCGCGGTCGAGCGTCACCTCGGCGGCGTGGGCCTGACGCTCGTTCTGCAGCAGCAGCACCTGCGCGCGCAGCAGGGCGCAGACGACGCCGGCGAACCAGATCATCGTGACGATCAGGACGTCCTGCTGCACCCGATCGAAGGCCAAACCGATCTCCACCATGACCGTGGCCGCCAGCAGATCGAGGACCACGCGGCGCGGAGGCAGAATCGCGGCGAGCATCGAGCCGGCGACGACGAGGATCAGCGGAGCCAGGTCCTGCCGTGACGGCATGGTCCAGAAGATCCCCACCGAGATCAACGCCATCACCATGAGCATGTGCGGCCATGGCCGCGTGGTCTTGATGCAGGAGATGAGCAGCGGAGAGATGGCCACCGCGCCGGCCAGTATCACCAACAGCCATTGCACGCCGTGCAGGCCGAGATACACCCGCTCGGCCACCGCCGCGGCGGTGGCCGCCACCAGGGCGGCATCCGCCAGCATCAGATAGGCCACGGGATAGTCGAACCCCATGCGCCGCACATGGTCGCGATGCCGATGCGCGTAGGACAACAGCATGCGCTGATCGTATCGCCACCGGCGCGCCGAGGCTCCCGTCGGCGGGTGCAGCGCCGCCTCCGCCCTGGGGCGGAGACGGACCCTGCCCTGGGCGGAGGAAAAGTTCCGTCTCCGGGCCGCTGGCCTGCGCCGATCGCCTGCCTACCGTCGAAGACAAGCACTTGGTCGAGACCCGGCCGGGGCGATTGGGAAGGCGGACAAGACGATGTTGCTCACGATTGCAGTGGTGGCGTTCATGATCATCGGTCTGACGGTGATGGCGGCGCTGAGCCCGAATGGGATGGACTACCGGTCGCGTGAGGTGCGTGCGCAGTGGCGCCGGCGCGAACACGACGCGGTGCATGAGCAGCGGAAGCTGCGACGGTCGATGCTGATCCATCGGTTGACGCATCGCGTCGCACCCGTTTCCCGCGTACCGCAGACGCGCTGATGACAATGGCTATGCTGCGCGAGGAGGCGCGCACCATGAACCCATTCTCGACCGGCATCGGATGGCATCTGGCCCCGGAGGATTCGCCGTCCGGAATCGGTGGCGGCCAGGACGAGGAGGCCGGTCCGGCGGACGGATTCGTCGGACCGCAGCCGCCGTTCGCCCGGAAGATGTCGCCGGCGACCTTCATCAACTTCGGAATGCGTATCTCGCAGACCATGTTCGAGGACGCGCCGAACGCGCCGGGCGTGCTCGCCTACCCGGTCAGCGGTCGGGCGACGCCGACCCTGATGGTCTATAGCCCGGCGTACGTCAAGTCGTTGCTGGTGGTCGATCCGGCGCTGGCGCCGTCGGCCACCCGGATGTCACCGCTGCGCCCGATCCTCGGACCCGACTCGGTCCTGACCGCGATCGGCGACCGGCACAAGCGGCAGCGAGCCCTGCTGATGCCGCAGTTCCACGGCCGCTCCATCGCCAACTATCGGGAGGGCATCGAGAAGGCCACGGCGCGGCATCTCGATTCGTGGCCGGTCGGCAAGCCGGTGGCGGTCGCCGACATCGGTCAGGAGATCACGCTGGACGTGATCATGCAGGCGATCTTCGGTGTGGCCGAGAAGTCGGATGCCACCCCCGCCGAGAATCGGCTGCGACGCAGCGTGATCCGGCTGCTCAGGCTGTCGACGACCACGACGGCCCGGGTGGCGCAGATGATCAACGCCCGGCGCGAGGATCCCAACTTCGCACAGCGGATGGTGCTGGCGCCGATGGACCGGGCCATCTTCGAGGTCATCGGGGAGCGGCGCGCCGGATCGCGGTCCGGCCACGACATCCTGTCGGTGCTGCTGACGGCGACCACCGAGGACGGGGATTCGCTGTCCGACAGCGAGATTCGCGATGAGCTCGTCACACTGCTGCTGGCCGGGCACGAGACCACGTCGAACACCACGGCCTGGGCGTTCGAGCGGCTGACGCGACACCGCGCGGTCTATGACGCGGCGCGGGACGCGGCGGCGTCGGGGGACGACGACTATCTGGAGGCCGTGCTCAACGAGACGATGCGCAGCCGTCCGGTGGTGCCGGTGTTCGGTCGGGAGGTGCTGGTGCCGTGGCGGCTCGGTCCGCATGTGGCACCGGCCGGATCGGTCGTGCTGGCGTCGTCGTTGCTGTTGCATCACCGTGACGATCTGTACCCGCGGCCCTTCGCCTTCGACCCCGAGCGATTCGTCGGGGTGAAGCCCGCGCCGAACACGCTGATGCCGTTCGGCGGCGGCAACCGCCGCTGCCTCGGTTCGACGCTGGCGATGGCCGAGCTGCGGATCGTGACGGGCGAGATCCTGCGCCGGGTGGACCTGCAGACCCACGATCGGCCGGGTGAGCGCCCGGTGAACCGCAACGTCACGATGATCCCGGGCGACGGCGGCACGGTGGTGGCGACCCGCGTGCGGTAGCTGCCGCCGGCCGCCCGCCATTGTCACGGGCGACGGCGGTCAGATATGTGGCGCTATCGCCGAGGCGATGTATTCGAGGTGGTCGAGGTCGGACATGTCCAGGATCTGCAGGTAGACCCTGGTGACGCCGGCGTCGGCGTAGGTCTGCAGCTTCGCCGCGATGTCGTCCGCGGATCCGGCCAGGCCGTTTTCGCGGACCTCGTCGACGTCGCGCCCGATCTTCTCCGCGCGCTGCCGTACGACCGATGAATCGGGTCCGGCGCAGATCACCAGTGCCGACGAATGGATCATCGACTGCGGGTCGCGTCCGGCGGCCTCACATGCCGCGTCGATCCGTCCGAAGACGGCGCGAGCCTCGGCCACCGGCACGAATGGGGTGTTGAATTCGTCGGCGTAGGCGGCGGCGAGGGCCGCGCCCCGACGTTTGCCGGCCCCGCCGAGCACGATGGGCGGTCGCGGTCGCTGGACCGGTTTCGGCAGCGCCGGTGAGTCCGTGATCGTGAAATGCTCACCGGTGAAAGAGAAGGTATCGCCCGCCGGGGCGTCCCAGAGTCCGGCGACGATCTTCAGCGTTTCTTCGAATCGAGTGAATCGTTCGGCGACATCCGGAAAGGGGATGGCGTAAGAGGCGTGCTCGGTCGCGAACCAACCGGCACCGAGCCCGAGTTCCACTCGCCCGCCGGACATCTGATCCACCTGGGCGACGGAGATGGCCAGCGGTCCCGGGAACCGAAACGTCGCCGAGGTGACGAGCGTGCCCAACCGGATGGTCGACGTCTCGCGAGCGATACCGCCCAACGTGACCCAGGCGTCGGTGGGCCCGGGAAGCCCGTCGACCGAACCCATCGATTGGTAGTGGTCCGAGCGGAAGAATGCCCCGAATCCCAATTCTTCCGCAGTGCGGGCGATCGTGAGTTGGTCGTCATAGGTCGCGCCTTGTTGTGGCTCGACGAAGATCCGCAGCTCCATACAGAGCACTTTGCCAGATGTCGCCGACAGCGCTTGACGGCGGATGTGATCTGCGCTGCACGGCCACGTAGTAGATTTCTCGGGTATCGACGCAGGCGACGACGAGGAGGAACTGCTCGATGACTTCGGTCTATCAGTCCCTTCTGGGGTCAGATTTCGAACGGCTGCATCCCAATCTGCAGTGGCGGTATGGGATCGACGCCGCGCAGAACTTGTCTCAGGTCACCGACGGCATGCTCGAGTCGGTGTACGTGAATCCGATGATGACCTCGCCATTCGTCAAGTTCATGGCGCGACGTTCGGCGATGACGAACAAGTCCAGCCGGCTGGTGCCGTTCACCATGAACAACTATTTCTATGTCGACGAGCTCGGCCGCGAATGCATGGCGACGCTCCGCAACTTCAACTATTCCTCGGGGACGCAGAAGCTCAACAGTGTGCAGGTGGTCGGCGCGGAGGGGCTGGTCGACTATTTCGGCGACGGCCCGACCGTGCTGTTCCCGATCACGCTCAGGGTCACGCCGGGTGGCGCGATCACGTTCGACAGCGGTCCGATGCGTTTCTTGTTGAAGGGCCCGAAGTGGAGCCCGCGCAGCATCGCCGCGGTGCGCCTGGAGTACATCGAGAAGTGGGACGAGGAGAACAACCGGTTCCATTGCGACGGCCGGATCTCGAATGCGGTCATGGGCGAGATGTATCGGTACCGGGGCTGGTTCGCCGCCCGTGACGAGCCGTGCACCATCGATCAGGTGCCGGACGAGGCGTGGCCGTATCGACTGGTCGAGCGCGAAAACTGACCGTTCCCAGTCGGGCGTGCGGTAGCTTTTCGGCATGACTGTCAGTTCCAGCATTGAGTTCGATATTCCGGTGCCGCCTTCGGTCGTGATGGAGGTGCTGCTCGACGTCGAGTCGCTTCCCGAATGGTCCGGCCCGCACAAGAGCGCCGAGATCGTCGACGAGCATGACGACGGTTCGCCCAAGACCGTCAAGGTGAGCGTGTCGACCGCCGGAATCTCGGACGACCAGACGCTGTCGTATACCTGGACCGAGAACAGTTGCACCTGGGATCTCGTTGAGTCCAAGCAGTTGTCGGCGCAGCACGGCACCTACACGGTGACGCCGAAGGGTGACGGCTCGCATGTGGCATTCGTTCTGGACATCGATCTGAAGATCAAGCTGCCCGGCATGATCGTCAAGCGCGGCCAGAAGGTCGCGGTCGAGACGGCCAAAAAGGGCCTGACGGACGAGTGCAAGCGCCGCGTCTGAGCGGTTCGGCCACAACTCGACAGGTCTTCGACATCGTGAATCGGTCACCGCGCCGAATGCGCTTGGTGGGCACTGTTTCTGGTGGTGCCGGACGTTATCGGGCTGTTATCCGCGCTCTGTGCTCCAGCTCACGCGAGCCTGTACTCTCGTGGGGCACGCGGGCGGATCGGTCCGCGGAGAAATGAAGTACCAAAGCGTAAGGCATTGAAAATGAGCATGTTTGGTGGTCAGGGGCGTCGGGTCGGTGTGCGGTTGGTCGCCGGTTCGGCGATGGTCGCGGGAGCCGCGGCCACGGTATTGCTCGTCGGAGGGGGCACCGCGTCGGCGGCGCCCACGTCTTGCACTTCGGCCAACGGAGCGAACGTTGTGCAGGTCAACGGTCACAGCGCCTGCGGCGCCAAGACCGACGCGACCGGTCATGCGCATGCGGAGGATCGATCAGGTGCCGGCTCCGCCGTCGCCGTCGGGACGACCGGTGGAAATGCCAACTCGTACAACCTGAATGCGGGTTCGACCGCGCTGTCGTCGGCCCAGAGCGGCGGCACGGCGCAGTCGATCAGTGCGGGCGGGCTGTCGGTGGCGCAGGCGCGCCAGGGCGGAACGGCGATCGCGATCGCCGGTGACGGCACTCGCGCCTACGCGGGTCCGGACGGCGCACGCTGCGAGGGCTTCTCGCTGGCGTACGACAGCAGCACCGCGCAGCTGTGCGTGCTCGGCCTGGGCTGACTCGTCGCCATAATTGACGGACAACACTCCCGGTGCTCACCAAGAGCACCGGGAGTGTTCATTTTCAGGTCATCTCGGCGGCCTACGTTATGCCGATGACCGTCTTTGAAGGCACCGACCTGCAGGCGCCGGGAATCGCCGCCCAACTGGGCATCGACCTGTCGATCGCCGCCGGCCGCGATGTACTGCAGACCATCGTGAACCTGCAGGACACCAGCGGATTCCTGGTGCGCGACGACGATGACGACGATCCGGTGCTGGTCACGGCACATGGGCAGAACGTCGTCGATACCTGGCGCGAGGACTACCCGTACGACGAACGGATGTCCCGGGCCGACTACGAACTGCAGAAACGCCTGCTGCAGATCGAGCTGCTCAAGCTGCAAAAGTGGGGCAAGCGCAACGATCTCCGACTGGTGATCCTCTTCGAGGGGCGCGACGCGGCGGGCAAGGGCGGCACCATCAAGCGATTCATGGAGCATCTCAATCCCCGTGGTGCGCGGGTGGTGGCGCTGGCCAAGCCGTCGGAGCGGGAGTCCACGCAGTGGTACTTCCAGCGATACGTCGAACACCTGCCGGCCGCCGGTGAGATCGTGCTGTTCGACCGGTCCTGGTACAACCGCGGCGGCGTCGAGCGGGTGATGGGGTTCTGCAGCGACAAGGAGCACGAACGTTTCCTGCGGCAGGCGCCGAAGTTCGAGGAGATGCTGATCGAGGATCGGGTGCACCTGATCAAGTTCTGGTTCTCGGTGACGGCCTTGGAGCAGCGCACGCGATTCGCGATCCGGCAGGTCGACCCGGTGCGCCAGTGGAAGCTGTCGCCGATGGACCTGGCGTCGCTGGACAAGTGGGATCGGTATACCGCGGCCAAGGAAGAGATGATGGCGGCGACCGATACCGACATCGCGCCGTGGACGGTGGTCAAGAGCAACGACAAGAAGCGCGCCCGGGTGAATGCGATGCGGCATGTGCTCAGCCAGTTCGACTATGACGGCAAAGACCACGAGGTCGTCGGGGTGCCCGATCCGTTACTGGTGATGCGCGGCCGTGATCTTATTGACGATTGAGGCCGCGCCACGGCCGTGTCGGCCCCGGGTCGGTGGCGTCCGGATCACGTAGCCTGGTCGCCGTGCGTTCGATATCCGCGGCAGTCCTGATCCTGCTGGCCGTCGTGGGGATGGTGTGCGCCCTCCCGACGATGTGGGCCAAGGAGCGCCTCGTCGATTCGGATGGATTCACGTCGATGACGGCGCCGTTGGCCAAGCGCCACGATGTGCAGCGGGTTATCGCCGATGAACTGTCCACGCAGATCGCGGCCTCGGTGGGAAATGCGGTACCGGCGGCCGTCATTCATCCGCTGGCCACGAAATATGTCGAATCCGACCAGTTCCCGCAGGATTTCACCGAGGTGACGCGGCAGGAGCACGACTGGCTGTTCAACTCGCCGGGTGCCGGCACCGGCCCGGGCACGATCATGTCGGTCGATCTGACGAACATGGCCAATCGGCTGGTGCAGAACTTCGGGCTGTCGGTGCGGATTCCGGGGCGGATCACCATCCCGCTCAGCGATTCGGCACGCAGCGGCCTGGAGGCCGGGCGATACAAGAAATTAGGCGATCGCACCAAGCAGATCGCCGTCATCAGCCTGTCGGTGGTGCTGATCGCCGCGTTGGGTGCGCTGCTCGTGGCCCGACGCCGCGGGATGGTGCTGGTATCGCTGGGCGTCGGCATGATCATCGCCGGCGTGGTCAGCTGGGTCAGCGGGGCGGCGGTGAAGGGCCGCGCCGCCGACGAGGTGTCGGGGGCGGCGTCCGCGCCGAAACAGCTGGCTCAGGTGATCATCAATCATGCGCTGGCCGACCTGCAGCGTTGGGTGTACATCACGGGCGCGGTCGGCGTCGCGGTGATCGCGGTCGGGCTGCTGGTGTCGCTCACGCTCGACCGAGCGGCCAATAGCCGGTACTAGCCGGCCCGCCCGACCGCGCCGACCGTGCGCCACAGGAACTCATACGCCAGTGCCGATTTGAAGGCCGATTGCTTGTTGTCGGCGGCGCCGCCGTGGCCGCCCTCGATGTTCTCGTAGTAGTCGACTGTCGATACCCCCGGCTCGCGATGATCGTGTCGCTGACCCGAGTCCTCCAGGCGGGCTACGAATTTGCGGGCGTGCCCAGGGTGAACGCGGTCGTCGCGGGTTGAGGTGGTCATCAGCAGCGGCGGACGCGGATGGTCGGGCTGCGCGGGTGTGATGCGCTGATAGGGGGAGTAGGTGCTGATGAACTCCCACTGATCGGGGTCGTCGGGGTCGCCGTATTCGGCCATCCAGGATGCGCCGGCGAGCAGGCGGTGATAGCGCCGCATGTCCAGCAGCGGCACCTGGCAGACCAGCGCGCCGAACAGCTCGGGGTAGCTGGTGTACATCACGCCCATCAGCAGGCCGCCATTCGAACCGCCTTGGGCGGCAAGCTGTTCGGGGGTGGTGAGGCCGTCGGCGACCAGCGCCCGCGCGACCGCGGCGAAATCTTCGTACACCAGATGCCGGCCGGCGAGTTGGGTCTGGGTGTGCCAGTCGGGGCCGTACTCGCCGCCGCCGCGAATGTTGGCGACGACGTAGATGCCGCCGCGGCTGATCCAGCTGCGTCCGGCGATCGCGGAGTAGTCAGGGGTGAGGGACACCTCGAAACCGCCGTAGCCGTAGAGCAGCGTCGGCCCGGCAGCCACGTCGTCGCGTTTGACGACGAAGTAGGGGATTCGGGTGCCGTCCGCGGACGTGGCGAAATGCTGTGTGGCGGTGACATTCGTGGCGTCGAAGAAGGACGGCAATGACTTCAACGGCCGCACACCGGTCGCGGTGTCTCCGTAGTACAGGCTGGTCGGTTGTGTGTATCCGCTTGCGGTCAGGAACAATTCGTCGCTGAACTCCGAGTCGGTGCCGATGACGGACACCGTCGACAGCTCGGGCAGTCCCGCCACCGGATGCGGCGACCAGTCGTCGAGGCGCAGCAGCGTGAGTTCGGTGCGGACGTCCCGCAGCGTCACCAGGACGAGATGGCTGCGGGTGAAGGAGAACGACTCGAGGCTGGTGTGCGCGTCCGGCGTGAACAGCACTGTGCCGGTGCGGTCGCCGGTGAGGAAGGACGAGTAGTCGAAGACGGCCAGAGTTCCCGCGTCATAGGCGGATTCGCCGGCGTCCCAGGCCGACTTGGTGAGCACGTACAGCCGGTCATGATGCACGATCGACAGGCTGTCGGTAGGCACGTCGATGCGGACCTGCTCCACGCCGTTCGGGCCGTAGCGCAGCTCATACGACTCCGCGTTGTAGAAATCTGTTGCGCGGTCGAGGAAATGGCGTTCGAACCCCGGGGTGTCGTCGTAGCTGACCGACACCGACACATCGTCGACGGACCCGGCGAACACCGTCTCGGCGTCGGCCAGCGCGGTGCCGCGGCGCCAGCGTTTGGCCACGCGCGGGTACCCGGAGTCGGTGACGGTGGGGATGCCGTCGGCGTCGGGTCCGAAATCGCTGCCGACGTAGATCGTGTCGCGGTCGATCCAGTCCACGCCGGACTTGTTCTCCGGCAATACGAACCCCTCGGGTGCCGGCACCCACGACCAGGTCTCCAGGTCGAACTCCCGGACCACCGCGGCGTCGGCGCCGCCGCGGGACAACGAGATCAGGGCCCGGCGGCAGACCGGTCGGCCGGGACCCGGACGCTCGCGCAAAGTTTGGGCGCTCTTCCAGACCCAGTTCTCGTCCTCGTCCGCGGCGACCCGGTCCAGATCGATCAGGACGTCCCACTCGGGGGCGTCGGTCGCGTAGGACTCGGGCGTGGTGCGCCGCCACAGCCCGCGCGGGTGTTCGGCGTCGCGCCAGAAGTTGTAGAGATATTCGCCGCGGCGGCGCGGATAGGGGATCCGGGCGTCGGTGTCGAGGACCTCCAGCGCGCCGGCGTTGAGCTCGTCGAACCGGTCGCCGGTGGCCAGCCGCTGCAGCGTCAGTTGATTGTGCGCGCGGACCCAGTCGAGGGCCTCGTCCCCGGTGACGTCCTCGAGCCAGAGGTATGGATCGTCGGGCGTCTGCTGTTCGCCTGGGGTCTGCTGGGCGCCTGGGGTCTGCTGCACGTCGGTCACCGCACCAGTCTGTCACCGTGCTCCTACGCTGTTGGTGACCGCTGTCACGCGGAGAAGGAGACGCGATGGACGCATTCGCCGCTGGCCCCGCCGCCGGAACCATCCTGATCACCGGCGGCACCGGCAGCCTCGGTTATCGCGCCGCCGAAGCCGTTCTCGAATCGGCCCCGGACGCACAGGTGGTCATCACCGGTCGCGGGGCGGACCGCGCGGCGGCGGCCGCGCGCCGGCTCGGGGATCGGGCCATCGGCATGCCGCTGGACCTGTCATCGCTGGACGATGTGCGCCGGTTCGCCGGGGAGTTCATGGCGCGGGAGGAGCTGCCGCCGCTGCGGGCGGTCGTCTGCAACGCCGGTGTGCAGATCGTGTCCGGCACCGCGCTGACGGTCGACGGATTCGAGGAGACCTTCGCCGTCAACCACCTCGCGCATCTCCTGCTGGTGCGCGAGCTGCTCCCGGCGGTGGCCGACGCGGGCCGAATCGTCTTCGTCGCCAGCGACACTCACGATCCGACCAAGCCGACCGGCATGCCGGACCCGGCCTACACCACGGCCCGCGACCTCGCCCATCCCGTCGACGACGGCACGTCGAGCCCCGGTGCGGTCGGGCGGCATCGGTACACCACGTCCAAGCTGTGCAATGTGCTCGCCACATATGAGCTTGCGCGGCAGCTCGATTCGGCATCCGACGGGCGGCGCATCACTGTCAACGCCTTCGATCCCGGGCTGATGCCGGGCACCGGGCTGGGCCGCGACTACCCGGGAGTGCAGGGTCTGGCGTGGCGATATCTGATGCCGGCCCTGACGGTCGTGCCGGGTATCAACGTGCACACCCCGCGCCAATCGGGGCGGGCGCTCGCCCGTCTGGTCGTCGATCCCGACTTGGCCGTGGTCACCGGGAAATACTTCTCCGGTCGCCGGCAGATCCGGTCGTCGGCCGACTCCTACGACATCGCCAAGGCCCAGGACCTGTGGACCACCAGCATCGAGCTCATCGAGGGCCGCGACCGCAGCGGTGGCTCAGCCGGCGGCGCGTAGTCCGAATGGCGCCGGCGGCCCGATGCGGCCACGTCGCGCGAGCCGGAACGGCATGTCGAGCAGCAGGAGCATGACCGCGGCCACGCCCGCGGCGCTGACGATGTACCACGGCCACGGTCCGAGGACCGACAGCAACGACGACTTGCCGGGCAGGGCCCGCAGGAACATGTAGTTGGAGCCGGTCAGCCAATCGAACGCGCCGACGAACACGGTGTAGCCCAGGCTGATGACGAATACCCGGGGCGCCGCATTCGGCCGGGGTGTTCGGTGCTGCCCGACAACCAGGAACACAGCGGCGAAGACGATCCCGATATGCCCGATGACGAACAGGAAGAACTCCAGTTGGGGGAACTCCGCATAGAGATCGGGTGTGGCCACGGCCTGCAGGGTCCCGGTGAGACCCCAGAAGTAGGTCAACTCGGCGCCGAGCTGCCAGTCGCGGAACCAGCACGCGCCGATGGCGACGATGCCCGCCACGCTGCACAGGGCCAAGGGGAGCGATGTCTTCACGGACCAGTCGCCGCGGGCGATCGGCTTGGCCAGCTCGAACACCGCGTCGGTGGCCAGCACGACGGCGATGGCTCGACCAGCCCAGGTCACCCAGGGCCCCGGCCGTCGGCGCGCGGCGATGCACAGGCCGGCGCATGCGAGCGCGCCCGCCGCGACGAACATCCAGTACGGCGACACCGTCACGCTTCCATCTTCCGCCGGTAGCGCGCCGATGTCGATTTCCGGTCTCGTCGATCGTCATGGCTGTGCACACTGAAAACACAACGAGAACCGGAGAATCCGATGCGCTACGTGCTCACCATCAACAACGCCGAGCCCGCCGAGGGCGAGATCCCCGCCGACGCGATCGCCCAGATGGAGCAGGCCTTCGACGTCTATGCCAAGGCGCTGGCGTCGGCCGGCGTCTTCGTCGCCGCCGAGATCCTGCAGCCGGTGGCGGCGACCACCACCGTGACCCGCCGCGACGGCGAGTTGCGCGTGCAGGACGGTCCGTTCGCCGACACCAAGGAGGTGCTCGCGGGCGTCTTCGTCATCGACGTGCCGGATCTGGATGCCGCGCTGGCCTGGGCGGAGAAGTGCCCGGCCACCCAGTACGCGGTGATCGAGGTGCGCGCCTCGGCGATCACCGCGATCGACGGCGTATGGCAGTAGCCGCCGACCAGGCCGCGAGCGCAGTCGCCCGGACGTCGTACGGGCGACTGCTCTCGTTGCTCGCGGCCGCATCGAATGACATTGCCGCCGCCGAGGATTCGCTGGCGGATGCGTTCGAACGGGCGCTGCGCCGCTGGCCGGTCGACGGGGTGCCGGACAGTCCGGACGCGTGGCTGCTGACCGTCGCCCGCAACCGGCAGCGCGATCGATGGCGGGCCGCGTCATCGCGGGATGTGGAGCTGGACAACGATATCCACGGCGGCAGCCATCTCGACGACATCGATCCGGATGCCATCGGTGATCGTCGGCTCGAGCTGCTCCTCGTCTGCGCGCACCCGGCCATCAGCCCGGCGGCGCATACGCCGTTGATGCTGAACACCGTGCTGGGCTTCACCGCCACGCAGATCGGCACGGCGTTCGCGGTTCCGCCGACCACGATGGCGGCGCGACTGACGCGGGCGAAGAAGCGGATCAAGGCGGCGCACATCCCCTTTCGCATACCCGATCGCGAGGCGCTGCCCGGTCGGATGCAGGCGGTGACCGAGGCGATCTACGGCGCCTACGCGATCGACTGGAATGTCGGGGAACTCGGTGCCGAGGCGCTGCAACTCGCCGAGCTCCTGGCCGAACTCGCGCCCGATGGTGACAACGCGGACAGGGCCGAGGCGCACGGACTGGCCGCGCTCATCAGCCTGTCGTCGGCGCGGCTGGCGGCCCGCGATCCGCAGCGATACGTCCCGCTGACACAACAGGATCCGCAGGCCTGGGATGCGGATCTGATCGAGAACGGCCGCCGACATCTGGCCGCGGCCCATCGCCTCGGGATGGTCGGGCGGTTTCAGCTGGAAGCCGCGATCAGCGCGGTGCATTGCGCGCGGCGGGATACCGGCGTCACCGACTGGACCACGCTGCGATCGCTGTACACGACGTTGCGCGAAGTGGCGCCGACACTCGGCGGGCAGGTCGCGCTGGCGGCCGTCGTCGCCGAGATCGATGGTCCCGAGGCGGGTGTGGCGATCCTCGACCGGATCGGCGAGTCCGCGCGGCGATTCCAGCCGTGGTGGGCGGCGCGTGCGCTGCTGCTGGCACGGGCCGGAAGCGACGCCACCGCGGCGTACGACAAGGCGATCTCGTTGACCACCGATCCCGCCGAGCGCCGATATCTCGCGGAGCAACGCGCCCGCGTTTGAAGCCGCGGCCCGGGTTCACACGGCGGCCTCGGCGCCAAACGGTGGCCGCGTCAGGCGCTGGCCCTGGCCTCCAGCGGGTCGGGGATCTCGCCGGTACGGATCGGGCATCGGGTACCGCTGTAGATGGTCGGCATGCACTCGTTGCAGTGCACGCATTTCGACTCCGTGGTGGGGTCGGCCTGGATCAGCAGCGGCAGATTCGGTTCGCGCAGCAGGGCCCGGCCCATCGCGACGAACTGGAAGCCCTCGTCGAGCGCCATGTCCATCCCGGCTTCGTCGGTGATGCCGCCGAGCAGGATCAGTGGCATCGACACGGCATGACGCAGTTGCCTGGCCAGCGGCAGCAGGTACCCGGGGTGGTACTTGTAATGCTTGAGGAAGATCGGCGCGAAGATCCGCATGCCGAACTTCATGATCCCGTGCATCGAGGCCGCGAACGACCTGCGCGGCGGCTTCCCGTGGAACAGGTACATCGGGTTGAGCAGCGAACTGCCGGCGGTGGGTTCGATCGCATCCAGATGGCCGTCGGACTCGAGCATGCGCGCGACGTCGCAGGCCTCGTCGACCTGAAAGCCGAAGCGGGAGCCGTCGTACATGTTGAGCTTGGCCCAGATGGCCACGTCGGGTCCGACCTCGTTGCGCACGGCGGCGACGATCTCGCGTGCCAGGCGGGCGCGGTTCTCCAGCGAGCCGCCGTACTCGTCCTTGCGGTGGTTCAGCAGCGGGCTGAGGAAACTGCTCGGCAGGTAGTTGTGGCCGAGGTGGATCTCCAGCGCGTCGAAACCGCAGTCGACCGCGAGCCGGGCACCGTTTCGGTAGTTGACCAGCAGGTCGCGGATGTCGTCATGGGTCATCTTCTTCGTCAGCGACCCGCCCATCGGCGCCGGAATGCGGCCCGGCCCAAGCGCTTTGGCCTTGTTCGAGACGGAGTTGGCGACCGGACCGGCATGGCCGAGCTGGGCCGCGGCGAGGGCGCCCTCGCCATGGATCGCGTCGGTCAGCCTGCGCAGCCCCTCGGCCGCCTCGGGCCGCAACCAGATCGCGCCGCGGTCGGTGCGTCCCTCGGGTGCCACGGCGCAGTACGCCACGGTGCAGATGCCGACGCCGCCGGCGGCGATCTCGCGATGGAAGTCGATGAGTTCGTCGGTCACCAGACCCCTGGGAGTCATCCCTTCGAAGGTGGCGGCCTTGATCAAACGATTACGGACGGTGAGGGGGCCGAGCGGGCTGGGCTCGAACGGAGAAACTGACATGAATTCTAGTTTTGCATATCTGGCGAGATTTTGGCATGGAAATCTCCCGCTGGATGGTCATGGTGGGGTCGCCGATCGAGACGGCCGTCACGCGGCGCAGTAGGGTGGCGGTCGTGGCTGAACACTTTGACACAGTTGTCCTTGGCGCAGGTCCAGGAGGTTACGTCGCCGCGATCCGGTCGGCGCAACTCGGACTCAAAACCGCCGTAATCGAAGAGAAGTATTGGGGCGGGATCTGCCTGAACGTGGGCTGTATCCCGTCGAAAGCGTTGCTGCGCAACGCCGAGCTGGCGCATATCTTCAATCACCAGGCCGACACCTTCGGGATGTCCGGTGAGGTGAGCTTCGACTTCGGCGCGGCATTCGACCGCAGTCGGAAGGTGTCCGAAGGCATCGTCAAGGGTGTTCACTTCTTGATGAAGAAGAACAAGATCACCGAGATCGACGGCCACGGCGTCTTCACCGATGCCAAGACGATTCAGGTCGGCGATCGGCTGATCACCGCCGACAACGTCATCATCAACACCGGCTCCGTCGTGAAGCTGCTGCCCGGCGTCTCGCTGTCGGACAACGTCGTCACCTTCGAGACGCAGATCCTGACCCGCGAGCTGCCGAAGTCGATCGTCATCGTCGGCGCCGGCGCCATCGGCATGGAGTTCGGCTACGTCCTGGCCAACTACGGCGTGGACGTGACGATCGTGGAGTTCCTCGACCGCGTGCTGCCGGCCGAGGACGCGGATTCGTCGAAGGAGATCGCGAAGGCCTACAAGAAGCTCGGCGTCGAGATCCTGACGTCGACCAAGGTCGAGACCATCGACGATCAGGGCAGCCAGGTCGTGGTGAGCTACACCGATGCCAAGGGCAACGCCGGTTCCAAGACCGTCGACAAGGTGCTCATGTCGGTCGGCTTCGCGCCACGGGTCGAGGGTTACGGCCTGGAGAAGACCGGTGTCGAGCTGACCGATCGCGGCGCGATCGCCATCGACGACCACATGCGCACCAACGTGCCCGGCGTGTACGCGATCGGCGACGTCACCGCCAAGCTGCAGCTGGCCCACGTCGCCGAGGCGCAGGCCGTGGTCGCGGCCGAGACCATCGCCGGTGCCGAGACCATGACGCTCGGCGACTACCGGATGATGCCGCGGGCGACGTTCTGCCAGCCGCAGGTCGCGTCGTTCGGCCTGACCGAGGCGCAGGCGCGGGACGAGGGCTACAACGTCACCGTGTCCAAGTTCCCGTTCTCGGCCAACGGCAAGGCGCAGGGCCTGGGCGAGACGGCGGGCTTCGCCAAGCTGATCACCAACGCCGACACCGACGAGCTGCTCGGCGGACATCTGGTGGGCGACAACGTCTCCGAGATGCTCCCGGAGATGACGCTGGCCGCGAAGTGGGACCTGACCGCGAAGGAACTGGCCCGCAACGTGCACACCCACCCGACCATGTCCGAGGCGCTGCAGGAGGTCTTCCACGGCGCGATCGGTCACATGATCAACCTGTAGATCGCTCGATCCAGACGACCGGCCGGTACCCGATGGGTGCCGGCCGGTCAGCGTACGTGAGTGTCCCGTCGCGGATACTTGGGGCGTGGCTGCGGAACCGATCCGGCGTGAATGGGTCCCGCCATGGCCGCTGGATGTTGCCGCGACCCTCGGGATCCATCGGCGCGGCGGCGGCGACCCGGCGTATCACGTCACCCGGGGCGGCACGATCGCCGTGGGGAGCTGCACCCCCGATGGCGCCGCCGTGCTGGCCATCTCGCGCGAGGACAAGACCGTGCTCGGCAGGGCCTGGGGCGATGGCGCGCACTGGCTGCTCGACCGGCTGCCGACGCTGCTCGGCGCCGACGATGATCCGGCCGCGCTGGTGCCGCATCACGACGTCGTCGCACGGCTGATCAAGGCGAAGCCCGGACTGCGGATCGGGCGGACGGACCGTGTTTTCGAGGCGCTCGTGCCGGCGGTGCTCGAACAGAAGGTGCCCGGTGCGGAGGCGTGGCGGTCATGGCGCTATCTGATCCGGCACCACGGCATCGCAGTGGCGGGCGTCGATGCCGTGAAATCGCCACCATCTCAACAGGACTGGGCCGCCATCCCGAGCTGGGAGTGGCATCGCGCGGGTGCCGAGCCGGTGCGGATGCGCACCGTCAAGGCCGCCGCGGCGTTCGACGTCGAGAGCCGGGTCGATCAGCTGCGCTCGATTCGCGGCATCGGGCCCTGGACCGAGGCGCATGTCCGGGTCCGGGCGCTCGGTGATCCGGATGCGGTTCCGGTCGGCGACTATCACACGCCGGGCATGGTCGGCGGCGTGCTCGCGCACCGGAAGGTGGACAACGACGGCATGCTGGAATTGCTGGAACCCTATGCGGGCCAGCGGTATCGGGCGATCCGGCTGATGGAGCTGGGAGTACCTTCGCCGCCGCGGCGAGGTCATCGCATGTCAGTCCGGGACTGTCGAGCCTTCTGAGTTTCCATCAATCAACAGTCAGACTCTAATACCGACTGTTGGTTCCGTGGCTATGGAAGGTACCGGCCTGACGATCAGGACAGTCGGCAAACGCCGGATCGCGTGAGCGGTGCCCGACCCGTTCAGTACGTGGTGAGCAACGGTGACATCGACGTCGCATGCTACGTGTAAGGCAATCTCGCAGGGCCCACGCTACTGCTGGTTCACGGTTGGCCAGGACTCGCGCCACCCGTGGGGGCGGTGTAGACAATTCCCTCAAGGATCGATTCCGACTGGTCGCGGTCGGCAGCCAGGGGGGGGGGGCTGGCTACGATAAATCCTAAATCCTACAAAGAGTTTCAGCCTGCCGAGCAGGCGTGGGCTATATGGCGGTCGCCGATGCGATCAGCCCGGACGATCCGGTGCACATTCTCGGACGCGGTTGGTGGAGTGTCGCCGCGTGGGAGGCGATGTGCGATCCGCATTTCGCGTGTTCACCTCGGTATCGGGGCCCCGCGCCGGCCATTTGAGTCATCCTGTCCGTCAGCGATTCTCGCGGCACGCGCTACGAACACTCGCGCCGGCGTGCGGTCAGGCGGCGGCGCTGCTGCTGTACATGCTGGGATCGATGACACTTGCTATTCCCAACGCATTGCCGAAGCTCACCACGACCGATAAAACATTGGCGGCCAGGGATTCCGGAGGCGGAGGACATCTCGCTCGAACAGATATGCATCTCGGCCCGTCATTCCGCAGAACCGAATCGCCGACCTTGCGGTACAGGCGATCGCCGGGAGGCGTGACCCGCGGCCCGGCAGTCCGGCTGCGTGTTCGAGCCCAAGTGTAATCGCCAGACCTGGTTGCGAGTGCTCGACGGCGGGCGTTGATTGCCGTTCTTCGCACCCGCAGCCGCCGTACTCGTCGACTCGGTGACCGGCTTGCCGAGACAGCGCGCATGCCGCACTGTTCCTCGATGGACCGTCAGTACAGGCGTTTCGAACATGAACTCATCGCTATCGCCTACTGGTAGTATCGACGCTGGTGGCTGGTCGCTGGCAGCAGTGTGTGGCCGAAGATAGTTGTAATGGAATATTCCACACTTTGATCGCGTCGGATCGCTGGGTCTCGCTGATCCAGACACGGGCGTAGAGCAGTTCTTCGCTGATGACCCGGTTGTAGCGCTCCACTTTCCCGTTATGACGCGGCGTGTACGGAGCGATCCGCTGATGTTGACCGGCACCGCAGAGGGCGGTGAAATCGGCAGCGCGATAACAGGAACCGTTGTCGGTGACGATCCTCTCCAGGTAGGTAATGCCGTGCACGGCGAAAAATGTTCGCGCACGGGCCTGAATCCCAGTGCGGTCACGCACTTTTCATCCGGTAGTGCTTCGGTGTAGGCCAGATGCGAGTACCCATCGACCGCCGAGTGCAGGTGTACCCGGCTCGGGCACCACGGGCTTTCGCCCGGGCAGCGGCCTTGGCCTGCACCGAGCCCTTGCCATGAACCCGCCAGCCACCGCCATCGGGGATCCGGCCGACCTTCTTGATATCGACATGCACCATATGGCCCGGGACGGGATCTTCTGCGGTGTCCGGTTGTTGCCGCCGGCCGGGTTGATGAACCGGCGGCGGTTCACACCGAGGACGGCCAGGATCCGGGTGACGGTGCGGACACTGATCACCGTGCCAGAGTTGTTCAGTTCCAGGCAGATGCGGCGGGCGG
>NZ_AQYG01000029.1 GCF_000380485.1 Jongsikchunia kroppenstedtii DSM 45133
TACACCAACGGGGTGAACCGGCGGATGCTCGCTGGCCGCGGCATCAAGACCGTTATCCCGCAGAAGAGCACCGAGACCGACGCCCGCAAACGCAAAGGCTCCACCGGTGGGCGGCCTCCTGCTTTCGATGCAGTCCTTTACAAGGGCCGCAACGTTATTGAGCGTTCCTTCAACGACACCAAGCAGTGGCGCGCCCTGGCCACCCGCTACGACAAACTCGCCATCACCTACCGAGCCGCCGTGGTCCTACAGGCATGCCTCCGCTGGACACGCCTATTAGGAGACACGCCCTAGTTACCTGCCGGTGATCGATCACGCGGCGGCGGGAACCGGCGTGCGGCGACGCGTCACCGGCCGCGTGCGCAGCCAGGCGATCAGTCGACAGACGAGATAGATCAGGAACGAGATCGACGTGACGAAGACCGACACGGGCAGGCCGGGGGCCAGCGACACGATGATCCCGCCGACCGCCGCGACCTCCGCGAACAGCACCGAGAGCAGCACGACGGTCACCGGGTTGGCGCTGATCTTGATCGCCGCGGCCGCTGGGGTGATCAGCAGCGACATCACCAGCAGGGCACCGATGATCTGCACGGCCTGGGCGGTGGTCGCGCCGACCAGCACCGCGAAGATCACCGACAGCAGCCGCATCGGGACGCCGCGGGATTCGGCCACCCGCGGATCGGTGGACGCGAACCACAACGGCCGGTAGACGATCGCGGTGAAGGCGAGAACGACCACGGTCGTGATGGTCATGGCTGTCAGTCCGCGGGTGCCGACACTGACGACCTGACCGGTCAGCAGGCTGAAGCCGGTGCCGATACGCCCGTACAGCGCGATGAACAGCACCGCGAGGCCGAGGCCGAAGGCGAGGACGACACCGATCACCGAATCGCGTTCGCGTGCCTTGTTTCCCAGCAGGCCGAAGATCACTGCCGCGACGATCGCGCCCACCACGCCGCCGACGTTCACGCTGACGCCGACCAGCAGCGCGGCCGCCGCGCCGGTCACCGAAAGCTCGCTGGTGCCATGGACGGCGAAGGACATCTGACGGGCGACGATCAGTGGTCCGAGGATGCCGCCGAGCAGGGCCAGCATCGCGCACGCCAGCAGCGCCTGCTGGACGAAGTCGCGCTGCAGCAGATCGGCGGTGGTGGAGAAGTCGACGAAGTTCGACCAGTGCACGGTCACGACGTCACTCCCGCGGTGGAATGGCTGCCGTGGCAGGCGGATTCGTCGGCGCCGACGACGATGACGCGGCCGCGCACGCGCACCACCTCGATCTGGCTGCCGTAGAGCTCGCTGAGTGTTTCGGTGGTCATCACCTCGTCGGGCGCGCCTATCCGGAACTGGCCGTCCACCAGGTACAGCACCCGATCCACATAGGGGAGAATGGGATTGATCTCGTGGGTCACGAAGAGGACCGCGGTGCGGTGATTGCGGCGGCGCTGATCGATCAACCCGGCGACCCGGGACTGGTTGGCGGGGTCGAGGGACAGCAGTGGCTCGTCGCAGAGGAGCAGTTGCGGATCGCCGACAAGCGCCTGGGCCACCCGCAGGCGCTGCTGCTCGCCGCCGGACAGCAGGCCGATCGGGGTGTCGGCGAACTCGGCGGCCTGAACCTGCCGCAGCGCGGCCTCGACCTGCTGCCGGCGCCGTTGCCGCCCGAATGCGCCCAGTCCCCAATGGTTTCCGTCGACCCCGAAGCCGACGAGGTCGCGCCCGCGCAGCGGCACCTGTTCGTCGTGCCGCTCCTGCTGGGGGATGTAGCCGACCGCGCGGTTGGCGACCGATGGGGCCGACCCGGCGATGGTGGCGGTGCCGGCCTCGAGCCGGTGCTGGCCGAGCAGGGTCTTCAGCAGCGAGGTCTTGCCGGATCCGTTGGGGCCCAGCACCGCGACGAACTCACCGGGCGCGACCGTGAGGTCGAGCCCGTCCCACAGCACGCGGTCGCCGAATGCGAGGCGGGCGCCGCGCAATTCGACGATCGGGTCGGTACTGCTCACCGGACCGCCTTGGCGATGGCTGCGACGTTGTCGGTCTGCCACTGCACATAATCCTTGCCGTTGGGCAGGGTTTCGGTGAGGCGGACGATCGGCAGACCGGCCTTGGTGGCGATCGATTCGAGCGTCTTCGTGGTCTCGTCGGTGGCCTGGGTGTTGTAGAGCAGCGCCTTGACCTTCTTGTCGCGCAACAGATCCTGGATTGCGGCGGTGTCGGCGGCGGACGGGTCCTGGCCGGCCTCTACGGAATTCTCGAAACCCTTCGGGGTAGCGTCGACCAGGCCGGCGGCATCGAGCAGGTACTCCGCCAGCGGCTCGGTCTGGGCGACCCGCGCGCCCGTCGCGGTCGACTTGATCGCGGCGACCTGCTGCTGGATGCCGGCGATGGCATTGCCGAAGTTGGTGGCGTTCTGTTGGTAGGCGGCGGCGTTGGCCGGATCCTTGCCGCCCAGCGCGTCGGCGACCTTGTGGGCGACGGTCGTCACCGTGGCCAGGTCGTAGAAGACGTGCTCGTTGGTGCTGCCGGCGGCCGTCGATCCGCCATGGATGCTGAAGGCATCGATGACGGCGGCGGATGGCGACTTCTGCGCGTCGGCCAGGTACTGGTCGTAGTGCCCGCCGTTCATCAGGACGATGTCGGCGTCCGCGATCTTCGCGCTGTCCTTCGGGGTGGGGGTGAATTCATGCGGATCGCCGTCCGGCGAGGTGTACAGCGCCGTCACGGTCGCGTGATCGCCGGCGACGGCCTCGGCGACCGATGCCCAGACGTCGGTCGAGGTCACCAGCGTGAGGCCGTGGTCGGCGGAGCTCGACGACGAGCATGCGGCGAGCGATAGCCCGGCCATGATGGTCGCGACGAACACTGCGAGCGTGCGGCTGGTGCGGGGCACGATGGTCTCCTCGAATCGGGATGGGGCTGACGGCAGGCCAAGGCAAGAGTTTAATGATAACCGTTTCCATTATTGCTGCGCGAGTCGGTCTTGAGACCGGCCCGATCGGCTAAATCCGGCAAAGCGTATAAAGAACTAAAAGGTAACGCGGAGTTGGGGTTTCGTTGCGTTGGCGGTGAGATCATGGCGTAGCATTCCTCGCGCTGTAGCCGCCTCGGACCGGGAGAATCATGGCGATATTCGGACGGAGCCGGGCGACGTCGAATCAGGCGGCGACCGCGTCCTGGTCGGCCCCGGCGGGGGAGTTCACCGCCACCAGCACGGTCCCCGACAGCATCGGATACGCGTTCAAACGGGTATTCCTCGGCAAGCCGCTGACCACCAGCCGGCTGACGCACGAACGCCTGTCCAATCCGGTCGCATTGGGGGTCCTGGCCCCCGACGCGATCTCGTCCACCGCATACGGCACCGAAGAGGTGCTGGTCGAGCTGCTGCCCTACGCGGGCTTGGCGGCGTTCACGCTGCTGTTGCCGATCACCGGGGTGATCCTGGTGATCTTGGTCCTGGTCGCGGCGTCCTACCGCCAGGTGGTGATGGCCTACACCCGCGCGGGCGGGTCGTACGTGGTCGCGCGGGAGAACTTCGGGCCGCGCGTAGCGCAGATCGCGGCGGCGGCGCTGCTCATCGACTATGTGGTGACGGTCGCGGTGCAGACCGCGGCCGGCACCGTGGCGGTGGTCTCGGCGGTACCCGAACTCGGGCCGTACAGCCTGGAGATCACCGTGTGCGTGGTGATCCTGATGTGTTTCGCCAACCTGCGTGGATTGCGTGAAGCCGGCCGGCCGTTCGCCATCCCCACCTATTTCTTCACCGGCATGGTGGTGCTGCTGATCGTTATCGGTGTCATCCGGAGGATCATCGGCGACCTGCCTCGATACCACCCGGAGCAGATGGCCGGCACCGTCACAGTGCATCACGGCAGCGGGTTGGTGATGGGTGCGACGGTCCTGGTCCTGTTGCGCGCGTTCGCCAATGGCGGCTCGTCGCTGACCGGCGTCGAGGCGATCTCCAACACCGTGAGCTCGTTCCGTCGGCCCGAGGGCGCCAACGCTCGCAAGGTGCTCACCGTTATGGCCTGCATCCTCGGTTTCCTGCTGGCCGGGGTGGCCTACCTGGTCCATGAGACGCATGCGACCCCCTACTCGGACGGCTATCCATCGGTGCTCTCGGAGCTGGCGCATGCGGTCTTCGGGCACGGACTGATCGGCGACATCCTCTATGCGCTGCTGCAGATCGCCACCGCGCTGATCCTCTTCACCGGTGCCAACACCAGCTTCAACGGCTTCCCGGCGCTGGCCAATTTCGTTGCCGAGGACCGGTTTTTGCCGCGTCAGCTGTCCAAGCGCGGTCATCGCCTGGTGTTCTCCAACGGCATTATCGTGCTGGCGATTCTCGGCATAGCGTTGCTCATCGGCACGGGCGGTTCGGTCAACGCGCTGGTGCCGTTCTATGCGATCGGCGTGTTCACGGGCTTCACCATGGCCGGGTTCGGTATGACCAAGCACTATCTGACGACGCGGGGCAAGGCCTGGCGGGCGAAGGTCGCGGTGAACCTCGGGGCGGGTATCACGTCGCTGATCGTCGTCGGCATCTTCGCCGTCGCGAAGTTCACCGAGGGCGCCTGGCTGGTCGTCATCGTCTTCCCGTTGTTGGTACTGCTGCTGATGCGGCTCAACCGCGAATACCGAGCCGAGGCGGCGATCCTGGAAGAGCTGCGGACGGATCGGCCCGACCAGGTCAACTACGCCTACAACGAGATCCTGGTGTTCGTGAACAGCGTCGACCTGGCCGTGTTCGAGGCGTTGCGGTACGGCCGATCACTGCGCGGCGACAAGATCACCGCGGTGCATTTCTTGGTCGACGAGATGAAAGCCGTACAGATACAACGACGTTGGGAGCATTTCGACATCCAGGTGCCGTTGCTCATCGTCAACTGCCCGGACCGTCGCATCACCCACGCCGCGCAGGAACAGGTCGTCAAGGTGCTGCGAGCGCGGCCGAACACCAGCGTCACGGTGATCCTGCCGCGGCGCAGCTACGCCCCGCTACTGGGGCGGCTGTTGCACGATCGCACCGCCGACAAGATTTCGGACTCCATCAGTCGCATCCCGCATGCCGCCGCCACGATCATCCCGTATGACGTGCAATCGCGTATCCGCCAAGCATTTCCGGATCTGGCCGAAGAACGCGTCACCCGCTGGTTCGAGGGGTTGCGCGACCGTGTCGAGGCGATCGACCCGGCGGCTCGCAGCGCGGCGCGGCTCGATGATGCCGAGGCCGGGAAGTTGGCGATCAGCGGATTGCTCAGCGGTCATCGCGCCATGGTGGACGGCGTGGTGATGGAGATCAAGGCCGGCGCCGATGCCCGCGAGGGCAAGAGCGGCGAAGACCAGCCGGACGAACGCGTGCGGATCGTCACGCTGCGTGACGACACCGGCGAGATGCGCCTCAAGCTCACCGAACGGTCCGCCGACACCAAACTCTCAGTGGGACAACGGATCGAGGTGGTCGGCAAGGCGCGCCAGACCGGACACCGGCCGGTGCACATGATCGATCCGTCGATCACGATCCTCGATCCCGCCGACCGTGACGATGCTGGTGGCAGTGAAGGTGGCCCGGCTAGCCCGGGGCCGACAGGGTCGGCGTGAGAAGCGGATGGCCGGGTTCGTAGCTTCAGGCTTCGGCTAGTGCCGCTACCGGGTCGATCGCCACGGCACGCCGGCTCGGTGGTATCGAGGCGACGATCACGACCAGCACCGTTGCGGCTGCGATACACGCAATCACTCCCCACGGCAGTCCGACGGTGACACCGGGACTCATTGACCCGATCAGTGACTGGGCGCCGACAGCACCGAAGAGCACCCCGAGGACCAGTCCGAACGCCACGGCCGCCCCCGACAGCGCCATCGACTCAGCGATGATCATCGACCGCACCTGGCGTGCGGTGAAGCCCAAGGCTCGCAGTACCCCGATCTCGCGGGTCCGGGCGATCACGGTCAATGACATCGTCGAGACGAATCCGACAGTGGCGATCACTCCCGAGATCGCCACCAGGGCAATGAGAATCGCACTCATCGCCGACAGCGTCCGGCTCGTATCTGCGGCTTGCGCGGGCGACAGATCCCAGGTGTGCACCGATCGGGTCAACGCCGACATGCCGGCGGCGATCGTGGTGACCAGCGTGACCCCGATGAGGATCGACAGCAGCGACCGGGTGGTGCGCAGCGGATCGCTGATGGCATTCTTGCGGGCCACGGTGGCTGATGCGCCCGTTCCGAGGACGCGGCCATCGGCCGCGACTATGCCGGGCAGGATCCACCGCGCACCGGACAGGATGCCGAGCGAACTGGTCGCAGTGCCCAGGAAGGCGATCACGAACCCGGCCATGCTGGCGCGTTCGCCGAGCAGACAAGCGGCGATCAGCAGCAGGGTGCCGAGCACAAGTAGCGCGATGGTGACGAGCTTGCGTACCGCACCGGTCCGTGGCCGCGGGGCGGCCGCGACAGCAGCCGATTCCAGGGTCTTGCGGGTGCCGGCATAGGCGGCAGTGGTCGCGGTCAGCACCATCAGGATGCCGACGACGATCACACCCGCCGGGGCGATCGCATATCCGCCGGCGGGCAGCGTGTCTCGAGCCACCAGGAGCACGCGGACCAGATAAGTCCCGACGAGCCCGACGGCGATGCCCGCGGCAGCGCCGATGGACGACACCTGCGCCACGGCCGTCATCAGGCCACGGCGCAGCTGCGCGCTGTCCGCGCCGATCAGCCGCAGCAGCCGAAGCTGAGTCTGCCGCCCGGCGATCACGGTGTCGACCCCATTGCTGATCACGATCGCGGAGACGAAGAGGGCGATCCCGATGAATACGGAGGCAACCACATTGAGCAGCAAGCCCGGTGCGCCCTGCCGATGTTGTCCGTAGACGGACAAGATGTTGGAGGCGCCGAGCAGGACGGTTCCGTAGGTGGCGCTGAGCCCGCTGACGATGCCGACCGTCGACAGTTCCCGCGGCGAGCCGGCGATCAACCGGGCCATCGGTGCGCTCACGCCGGGACCTCGGTCAGATTGATGAGGAGCTCGGCGATCTGACGAACCCCGAGCCGCCGATGATCGCCGACGATCCGGCCGTCGGCGAGCAGCACGACCCGATCGGCGTAGGAAGCGGCCACCGGATCGTGCGTCACCATCGCGATGCCTTGACCGAATTCCCTTGCTGCCGTGGTCAACAGCGTGAGGACCTCACGTCCGGTGCGGGTGTCGAGGGCGCCGGTCGGCTCGTCGGCGATGATGATCGTCGGTCTGCCTGCCAGTGCCCGCGCGATCGCCACCCGCTGCTGCTGCCCGCCGGACAGTTCGGCGGGGCGGTGCGCGAGCCGATCCGCCAATCCCAATGAACCGATGAGATGGTCGATCCAGGCCCGGGTCTCGGCGTTCGGGCGGATGCCGGCGAGCACGAACGGCAATTCGATGTTCTCGGCCGCGGTCAACGCTGGTATCAGATTGAACGACTGGAAGATGAAGCCGATGTGCCGGCGCCGCAGGCGGGTTCGTTCGGTATCGGAGAGTGTGGCGATGGGCGCGCCGGCGAGCCATACTTGGCCGCTGCTGACCGTGTCCAGTCCCGCGATCACATTCATCAACGTCGACTTGCCCGAGCCGGACGGCCCCATGATTGCGGTGAACTCCCGGTGCCGTAGATCCAGCGAGACGTCGCGGAGGGCGTGAACCGGATTCGCCGGATCGCCGTAGGTCCGCGAGACATTGCTCAGCACCACGGCGGGATGGACAGATGGTGGTCGGTGTTCCGTCATGACATCCACGCTATGAACGAGTGGGGCACCAAGGCATCGGCCCAGCCGGTGAATTCGCCGGACATCTGCAGACTGACCGGCGTACGTCTGGAGATGTATCGCGCCTGTGCGAGTCGGAGTCAGACGAGACCGTGGTCGTAGGCGTAGACGACGAGCTGCACCCGATCGCGCACGCTCAGCTTGGTGAGGATGCGCGAGATATGTGTTTTCACCGTCGCCTCGGAAAGCGTCTCGGCGGCAGCGATTTCCGCATTGGAGAGGCCGCGTGCAGCGAGTTCGAGGATCTCCCGCTCGCGTGCGGTCAGTGCCGCGTATTCGGGCCCCGGCGCCCCGGCTCGGCGGCGATGGCGCTCGAACAGCTGGCGAGTCGCCGACGCGGCGACCACCTGACTGCCGTCGACGATCGCGCGGATCGCGGCCAGCAGAAATTCCGGCTGCGCATCCTTGAGGACGAAACCACTCGCGCCGGCCTCGATCGCGCGAGCGGCCGCCTCGTCCTCATCGAAGGTGGTCAGCACCAGAACCCGCGGTGCCTGCTCGCGCATCTCGGCGAGCAGATCCGTCGTTGCGGTGATGCCGTCGATGCCGGGCATTCGGACATCGATGAGGACGACATCGGGTCGGCTCGCCCGCACCACGGCGGCCAGGCGCAGCGCCGAGGACTCCTGGGCGACGACGGTCATGTCCGGCATGCTGTCGATGATCATGGCGATACCGCCCCGGAACAGCGGCTGATCGTCGACGAGGGCGATGCGGATCATCGATGCGACTCCAGAGTTGCTGGCGGCAGGGTCAATTCGACAGTCCAGCCGTCGCCGTCGCGCGCACTGCGCAATCGGCCGCCATGATGCGCGGCTCGCTCGACCATGCCGGCTATACCCTGTCCCGCGCCGCCGGGAGCCAGCGGCGTCGCCGACACTTCATTGCGTACGGTCAGCTCGCATCCGTCGCCCCAGACGTGACGCACCCGAACCGGTTTCGTCAGATCGCCGTACTTGAGGGCGTTCGTGAGTGACTCGACCAGTACCCGATGCGCCACCCGCCGAAGATCGTCGGAAGCGGTGGCCGGGTCGCCGGACGCGCTGTGCTGGATGGTCATCCCGACCGAGCGCATGCGGGCGAACAGGGTGCCCTGATCGAAACGGGTGGTTCCGGCGGGATCGGCCGTGCGCAGCTGTTCGAGCAGCACCCGGACATCGCTCAGAGCGTCGCGAGCCGTCTCGGCGATGGTGTGCAGCGATGCCTGGACCCGTCCGGGGTCGGTGGCGAGCATGAACCGGGCGCCGTCGGCCTGCGCGACGACGATCGCCAACGAATGCGCTACGACGTCATGCATGTCACGGGCCAGCCGAGACCGCTCGCTTTGTTCTTCGTAGCGGTCGAGAAGGCGCCGCCGCTCGAGTTCGGCGATGGTTTTGGCGGTGCGGGCCTGTTCCACCGATTGCCGCTGGAAACGGACGAAGCCCGCCGTCCAACCGCCCAGGACGACCGCGGCGGTGGCGGCGAAGCCGAACACCACACCGAACAGTTCGCCCTGGATCGCGTAGACGTGGGGGATCACGAATCCAGCGACCACGGTGCCGATCAGGCCGGCCGCCAGCGAGGCGAATCGGAGGCGGCGGTCGGGATGGGAGCCCAGGGTGAGCATGATCGGGAAGTACGCGAGTGCGACCAGGACGGCGATCTGCACGGTCGCTACCTGAACGATCGCCGATGCGAGCGCGAAGCCGATCATCAGGCTCGGCGCGATCCGCCGGAGGGCGAGCGCCGGAGTCACCAGCGCAACCGAGATCACCGCGGCGGTGGACTGCTCGAGATGAACCGCGACGGCGACCACACCGAAGGCGGCCGCCAGAACGAGGTCGATGATCAGCGAGCGCCGGGGCAACGGCCCGACGAAAAGGGGATCTCGCATGCCGTCCACCGTGCCATATCGCCAGCAGGGAGTGGTGGCCCGGCTAGCCCGGGGCCGACGGGATCGGCGTGAGGAACCGCGCGACCATCGCCCGTTCGTCGTCGACGGAGTCACCCGGAATGGTCAACAGCGACAGGATGATCCGGACGATCCACTGCGTCTGACCGGCGTCGGTGGCCGCGGCCGGATCGCCGTCGGCGAGCAATGACCTGGCCAAGTCGGCGATGGTGTCCGAGGTCAGCGCCAGCCGGCCGGAGTTGGCGGCCTCGGCCGGGCCGAACCAGGCGGCCAGCGCGGGGTTGGCGCGCACCTCGGCGACCGCGATCATCACCGACTCGGTCAACCGGTCGGCCGGATCGGCGATGCCTTCGGTCTTCGCGGCGACCGTCGTTCCGACGATCCGCGCCATCCGCTCGACGTAGGCCAGCTGCAGGTCGGTCCGGTTGCGGTAGTAGCGATACAGGGTGGCGCGCGAACAGCCCACGGCCGCAGCGATTTCGCCCATCGACACCGCGGTCGCCCCGCGGTCGCAGAAGAGCTCGCCGGCCACTTCGACGATGCGGTCTGCGGCGGCGGCCGTCCGATCGACTCCGGTCCAATCCGGCTGCGGCGATCTCACCGGGCCGCGCCGACCTTGGCGGGGCCCGGGACGAACGGCACGGTGGTCGGCCGGCGCACGTAGCTGCCCGGCGCGTACTGAATCCCGTCGACGTCGACCTCGAAGTCGGGGCAGCGGGACAGCAGCTCCGCCAAGGTGACCCGCGCCTGCATGCGGGCGGCCGCGGCGCCCAGGCAGTGATGCGACCCGTGGCTGAAAGTGAGGATGTTCTTCGGATGTCGGGTCACATCGAGATCCGCGGCGTCGGGACCATACATCCGCTCGTCGCGGTTGGCCGAGCCGTAGCAGAGCAGCACCTTGCGCCCGGCGGGAATCGTGGTGTCCTCGATGGTGACGTCGCGGGTGGCCGTTCGTGCGAGGCCCTGCACCGGCGAGGTGAGGCGGAGCAGCTCATCGATTGCGGGGGTGATCAATTCGGAGTCCGCGAGCAGCCGTTCACGCTGATCGCGGTGCTGGGTCAACAGGGCCGCCGACCCACCCAGCATGCCGGTGGTGGTGTCGTTGCCGCCCGCGACCATCGTGAAGGTGAACGCCAGAATCGACAGCAGGCCAGCGGGATCGGCCTGCGGGTCGTCCGCGAGCCCGGCCGCGACCAGATGGGAGACCGTGTCGTCGCCGGGGTTGTCGCGCCGGTATTCGATCAGCTGGGTGAAGTAGCCCATCATCTCCAGCACCGCGCTGCCGGCCGACTGCAGGGCGGTCGACAGGTCCGCGCCGGGGTTGGCGGCGACGACGGCGTTCGTCCAGCCGTCGAACTGATCGCGATCGGACTCGGGCACGCCGAGATAGTGCGCGACCACCATGCTGGGCAACGGTTTGAACAGTTCGGCGACGATGTCGCCGCCGCCCTCGGCGCGCAGCTTTTCGATGCGTTCGACGACGAACTCACGGACCACAGGCTCGACCGCGATCACCTGCCGCGGGGTGAAGCCGCGCGACACGAGCCGGCGAAACTCGGTGTGCACCGGGGGATCCTGCATCACCATCGGCGGGTTCTCGTTCAGGCCGATCATTTCCATGTCGCCGTAATGGATCGTCAGCCCCTGCGCCGAGGAGAACGTCTCCCAATCGTTGGCGGCGGCGAGGACATCAGTGTGTCGGCTCAGTACCCAGAAGTCGCCATCGGTGACGTGGTGCACCGGGTCGTCGTCGCGCAGCACCGCGTACATGCCGAAGGGATCACGCCAGGAGTCGCCGGAACGCAGCTCGAACCGGGGAGACAATGTGCTCGTCATGTTCTGACAATGAGACAGATCGACGATATTGTCAACCCCGGTCTGCAGGTGCCGGGTATCGGGTCAATCTGTGCCGACCGCAGCCCAGCCGGCGGCGACCGACACGAGAGCCTCGGCTGCTGTGATCGTCAGTCGCGTCTGCCCTGCGAGCTGCGAACGCCATTCGGCCTCGGAAGGCCCTTGCCGGAACAGGTCCGCGCTGGGCAGCCGGTTCGTCGGACCGAAGCGCCGGTAGAGTTCACCTGCTTCCGCGTCGATCGCGCCGATCCGATCGAGCGCCCAGAGATCCCATAAGTCGCGCGCAGCGCCTCGGTCGTGCCAGGTGGATGTTTTTGAGCCAGCGAATGACGCCAAGGTGGGGACTGTGAATGTTGCCGGTGGAGTGTCGGCGTACCGCTGAGTTATTGCGCGTGTCTCGGACGGCCATGTGATGCGATCACGCGCAGAAAGCAGTTGGACCTTTACCGACATCCTCGACGCGCCGACCAGTCGGGCCGACGCCGTATCGGGGATTCCGGATAGTGGCGGATCCCAACTGAGTCGACCATGTGATCGTGCGACAGCTCTTGGTAGGACCAGGTCGATTTCGGCTGCGATTTCGGACCTGCGATCGAGCGCAACCAGATCGATGTCTTCGCTGAGCCGGCCCTTGGGTAGGTGCGTCCGGGCCAACGCCGTTCCGCCAATGAACATCACACGGTCACCAACTGCTGAAGCGATCGCCGCCAACAGATGTGATATCAAATGGTCTCGTTCGACCTGCGCATGCGAAACGCCGAATTGTTCTGCTGTGCTGTCACGTTCGTCGATCTTCATCGGCCCAACCCCAATTCGGCTTCCACGCGCCTCAGCGTCCTGACGAAGCGGTGTTCCTTGGCAAGTCTGTGCAGCCGGTCATTGTCACTCTGGTGATAGAGCATCGAAATCGCTTGCGGCACATCGACGGCAGCGTCGCCGAGGTTAGGCCTCTTCGCCAGGTCAAGCACGGTCTGCTCAGGCGTCGTCACCAACGCAGGACCCAAATCGGTCGCAATTCGCTCAGCGTCCAACGACGTAGTGTCCCGGCGAACGAACTGGACGGTAGCCGTCCGGTCGGTGAGTGCAATCGATCGATGTTGTCGTGGGACCGCGATCACCGCTGTCGCGAGTGCTCGTGGGAGCGCTCCGTGTAGCCGGGCCGCTGTGACGCCCATTGCAACGACATTGTCGACCCCCTCGATCGCGGCAGAGACTCCGACTGCCGCCGACTCGAGGTCGGGGATCCAGGGCCGTCCCACTTGATCTTGAGGTACAACCACGTAGTACCCCGGCGCGATCCGGTGCAAAACGCCGGCTGCCGCAAGTCGGCGGAACTCCTGCCGCGGATGCGCGTACACGCCGACGGCGTCCGCCGGGCGAATCACGCGCAGAGGCGAGCGGGCAAGCTCAGGTGGCAGGCGCGCGCCGCGTTCCCGATCGCTTGTGGTCATACCGCCTCCAGGTGCATAAAGTATGCATATCGTAGGCTAAATACCCACGATATGCATACTCAGTCACGGATGCTTCTGGTGTCAGTTCAACGGGCGATGCGGCATCAACGCGTCGGGCGGGATCTGCCCGAACTTGCCGGCGTTGAAGTCTTCCATCGCCTGCAGCAACTCGGCCTTGGTGTTCATCACGAACGGTCCGTACTGGAAGACCGGCTCGCGAATCGGTTGACCGCCGAGCAGCAGCACTTCCATCGCAGGGCGGTTGGAGTCCTGCGACTCGTCCGCGGCCACCGTGATCCGATCGCCCGGGCCGAGTACGGCGAGCTGGCCCTGGTGGATCGGATGCGCGAGCGGTCCGACCGAGCCGCGTCCGGACAGCACGTAGACCAGCGCGTTGAAGTCGCGGTTCCATGGCAGGTTCAGCCGGGCCCCGGGCTCTATGGTGGCGTGCGCCATGGTGATCGGCGTATGAGTGCTGCCCGGTCCGTGGTGGCCGTCGACGTCGCCGGCGATGATGCGGACCAGCGAGCCGCCGTCGTCGGACGACAGCAGCAACGCGTCGGTGCCCTCGATGGACTGGTACTTCGGGTCGATGAACTTGTCGGCCTTCGGCAGGTTGACCCACAGCTGGATGCCGTGGAAGGTGCCGCCGCTCTCGACCAGTTCCGCCGGCGGCGTCTCGATGTGCAGGATGCCGGAACCGGCGGTCATCCACTGGGTGGCACCGTCGGCGATCAGACCACCGCCGCCGTGCGAATCCTGGTGTGCGAAGCGGCCATCGATCATGTAGGTGACGGTCTCGAAGCCGCGGTGCGGATGCCAGTTGGTGCCGCGCGGTTCGCCCGGCTCGTATTCGACCTCGCCCATCTGGTCCATGTGGACGAAGGGGTCGAGATCGGCGGCGGAGACCCCGGCGAAAGCGCGGACGACGGGAAAGCCTTCGCCCTCGTAGCCGCGGGGGCCGGTGGTGATGGACCGGACCGGGCGCTCGGTGTCGGCCGGGACGGCCGTGCCGATCCGGGGCAGGGTCAGGGTGTCTGCGGTGACGGCGGGCATAGCGTCCTCCTCGTGTCGGAAGTTACACCCAATGTAACCGGACTACGGTCCGAATATTCCTGAACGCTGGAACCATGCGAAATACGGCCCGTCGAGGCGGAGATCTCCTCGACGGGCCGTATGCAACACGATTTCAGCTCGTCAGCGGCGCCTCGGGGCGCGTCAGCGGCGGCCCGGATACAGCGACGACTGCGCCGTGATGCTGCCTGCCGGCTGGTTGGCGATGACGCCGTCACACTTGCCGGCCAGCGAATCGGTGATCGCCTGCCAGACCTCCGGATCGAACGGCTCGGCAGTGTGCTCCAGACCGACATCCGGCAACGGCTGCAAGTCGCGGATCGGGGTGACCCGGCACTGCCGGCCGGTGAGGTGCCCATCGACCCATTCCCGCTCGTTGCGGATGTCGAAGTACTGCGTGGTGCCGGCGGTGTTGATCCCGGCGTTCAGCTGCCTGAGGTACGGAGTTCCGGGGCAGGCTTCGGCGCCGAACTCCTGTCCGCAGGCGCCGGGCGAACCGTACTGGGGAGTGCCGATGGCGATGTACTTGTCGACTACCCGGTTGCCGCCGAGCTGGTCGAGATACCAGCGGGCCGTGAGGCCGCCGATCGAATGCCCGATCAACGAGACCGACGCGCCCGGATGCTGAGCGCGCAGCCGGTTGACTGTCGCGGCGATTCGGGCCGGCTCGCCGCGCAGGTCATGACCCGGCAGATCGAGCACGGTGGTGCGATACCCGAGCGAGTCGAGATGCTGGGCCAGCGGCTGATAGGGCAGCGCGCCGAACGTTTGTCCGGGGACGATGACAACCTGCGGGGCGGGGGCCGACTGTGCCGCGGGCATCGCCGCGGTGGCCACGATCGATGCGCACGCCATCGCGAGCGCTCCACCTGCCAGAATTCTCCGGATCGACATTTGGTTAGCGTAGCCTAACCGTCGTCGCGACGATGCGGGGGCTCGTCCGGTCGATAGGGTGGAATCGTGAGCGGATTCCAGATGCGGTCGGTGACCGGTGGCGATGACTCAGAGATCGCCTACCGCGTGTTCGATTCGCCCGGCGCCGAGGATGCGGCCGGGGGGTCGACGCTCGTATTCATCCACGGGTGGGCGCAGTCCTCCCGAGCCTGGGGCGATGACCTGCTGGCGGGTTTCGCCGCTCGGCGTCGGGTGATCGCGGTCGATCTGCGGGGTCATGGCGCGTCCGAGGTCGCAGCCGCGGACGCGTATACCGCCGAGAATTTCGCCGCCGACCTGCGCGCGGTGCTCGCCGCCGAGGGGGTCGAGGGCGGGGCGGTGCTGATCGGTTGGTCCTATGGCGGCCTGGCGTCCTGCGACTATCTGTCCGTCTACGGGACCGATGTCGTCGACGGGATCGTGCTGGTCGGGGCGATCACCTCGATGGGTCGCGGTCAGGCCGGCGGTGCGGTCGGCCCGGCCATGCAGGCCGCGCTGCCCGAGGCGCTGTCGGAGGAGCCGCGGGTCGCATTCCGGGCGCTCGGCTCGTTCGGGACGGCGATGATCCCGGCCGACCGGCCGGATCTCGGTGCGATGAGTCAGCAGCTCTTCGGCACCTCGCTGGCCACGCCGCCGCTGGTGCGCCGGGCGCTGTTCACGCGTTCGGCGGCGTACGACGAACTCCTTGCGGGGCTCGAGATCCCGGCGCTGATCGTGGTCGGCACGGCCGATCCCGTCGTCGACCCCTCGGTCGCGCAGCACGCGCATTCGCTGCTGCCGCGCAGCGAGCTCTCGGTGTGGGAGGGCGCCGCGCACGCGCCGTTCCTGGAGGATCCGGAGCGCTTCACCCGGGAAGTGGAAACCTTTGTGGCACAGACGGAATCCGCCGAGGCGGCCGTGAATGCGGGGGACGTCCGATGACCCCGCGCGTCCGGCGGGCCGCTGTGATCTCCGTCCACACCAGTCCTCTGGCGCAGCCGGGCACCGGTGACGCGGGCGGCCTGAACGTGTACGTCTGGCAGTCGGCGCTGGAGCTGGCCAAGCGCGGCGTTGAAGTCGAGATCTTCACCCGGGCAACATCATCGGCGGATCAGCCGATCGTCGAGGCAGCTCCCGGGGTCCGGGTGCGCAACATCGTCGCGGGACCGTTCGAGGGCCTGGACAAGCGTGACCTCCCCACGCAGCTCTGCGGTTTCGCGGCCGGCGTGCTGCGCGCGGAGGCGGCGGCGCCGCCGGGCTACTACGACGTGATCCATTCGCACTACTGGTTGTCGGGACAGGTCGGCTGGCTGGCCCGGGACCGGTGGCGGGTGCCGCTGGTGCACACCGCGCACACTCTGGCGGCGGTGAAGAACGCGGCGCTCGCCGAGGACGACGCGCCGGAACCGGCGTCGCGGCAGATCGGTGAGCAGCAGGTGGTCGACGAGGCCGATCGGCTCATCGTGAACACCGAAACTGAGGCGCGACAACTGATTTCGATCCACCATGCCGACCCGGAGCGCATCGACGTGGTGACCCCGGGTGCCGATCTTTCGCAGTACCGTCCGGGCGACCGGATCGCCGCGCGGGCCGATCTCGGGCTGCCGGCCGATGAGATGGTGGTGACCTTTGTCGGCCGCATTCAGCCGCATAAGGCGCCGGATGTGCTGCTGCGCGCCGCGATTCCGCTGCTGCGTGACGGGACGGCCGATGGCCGCCGTGTGCGGTTGCTGGTCGTCGGCGGACCGTCGGGATCGGGGCTGGCGCAGCCGACGGCATTGATGGATCTTGCGGGCGAGGCCGGTGTCGCCGATCGGGTGACATTCCTGCCGCCGCAGCCGCCGGCGCGGCTGGCCACGATCTACCAGGCATCGGATCTGGTGGCGGTGCCGAGCTTCTCGGAAAGCTTCGGGCTGGTGGCGATCGAGGCCCAGGCGAGCGGGGTGCCGGTGCTGGCGGCCCGGGTCGGCGGCTTGCCGGTCGCCGTGCGCGACGGGGTGACGGGGGCGCTGGTCGATGGCCACGACATCGATACGTGGACGGCGGCATTGATCGAGATGCTGTCCGACCGCGATCGGCTCACGCGGATGGGAGTGGCGGCGGTCGCCCACGCGCAGCGATTCTCGTGGTCCGCGACCGCGGATCGGTTGTTGGACAGCTACATCCGGGCCGGGCAGGCATATCGAAAGCTGATGCGTCAGCGCGATGGTCGGGGCAGTCGGTCCTTCGGTACCGGCCGGCTCCGCAGGTTGCGGGTGACCTCATGAGCGAGCGTAGCGAGAGTGACTTGCTGGACATGGTGACGGAGGCGCTCGATGAGCACGAGATCCACTATGAACGGCATGCCTCCGGTGGCCCCGAAACGGTGCTGGTCGTGGAGCTGCCGGGGGAGCGCAAGCTCAAGACCGCGGTCCAGCTGAGTGTGGGGCGCCAGGGCGTGCGTTTCGAGTCGTTCGTCTGCCGACGGCCGGACGAGGACTTCGAGGACGTGTATCGCTATCTGCTGCAACAGAACCGAAAGCTGTACGGCGTCGCGTACACGCTCGACAACGTCGGCGACATCTATCTCGTCGGCCGGTGCTCCACGGAGTCGATGACGCCCGACGAACTGGATCGGTTCCTCGGTCAGATCCTGGAAGCGGTCAACAAGGATTTCAACCCGTTGCTGGAGTTGGGCTTTCACAGCGCGATCCGCAAGGAATGGGCCTGGCGCACCTCGCGCGGCGAATCGCTGAAGAACCTGCGAGCGTTCGAGCACCTGATCGAGAAGTCCGAGGACGAATCGAAATCGGACATCGCCGAAACCTAGGTTGATAGGCTTCGGCGGTCTGTGAACTAAAGCCCCTACGCAGGAGAGTCGATGAGTTTCGCAAGCCCCCACCCACCGGTCGAGATCCCGAATAAGAGCGTGTTCGACGCGCTGTTCGAGGGCATCACGGAGGCCGACCGCGGCAAGATCGCCGCGATCTTCGCGCCGACCGGCGAAGAACTGACCTACGGCGAGCTGATCGACCGAGCCGAGGCGATCGCCGGAGCGCTGGCCGCCCGCGGCATCGGCAAGGGCGACGTGGTCGCGCTCCTGGCCCCGAACCACCCGGCTTTTCTCTGGACGTTCCACGGAATCCTGCGCGCAGGCGCCACCGCGACCACCATCAACGCGCTGTTCACCCCGGCTGAGATCGCCAAGCAGCTCACCGATTCCCAGGCGAAGATGCTCATCACGGTGAGTCCGATGGCGCCGCAGGCGTTGGAGGCGGCGAAGCAGGTCGGCATCGCCGACGATGCCGTCGTCATCCTTGACGGAGAGGGTGCGGCGTCCGGCCATCCGAACGCACTGGACCTGCTCGGCGCGGGCGCCCCGGCACCGGACGTCACCTTCGATCCGGCCGAACATCTTGCCGTGCTGCCGTATTCGTCGGGGACGACCGGTAATCCCAAGGGCGTCATGCTGACTCACCGCAACCTGGTGGCGAATGTGGCGCAGATCGATCCGATCCAGGGCACCACCGCGGACGACAAGGTGATGGCGATCCTGCCGTTCTTCCACATCTACGGCATGACCGTGTTGATGAACTCGTCCCTGCTCAACCGGTCGACGCTGGTGATCATGCCCAAGTTCGACCTGGTGCAGTTCCTCGAATCGATCCAGAACCACCGCGCCACTTTCGCTTTCATCGCGCCACCGGTCGCGGTCGCGCTGGCCAAGCATCCGCTGATCGACCAGTACGACCTGTCGTCGCTGCGGACGATCGTCTCCGGCGCGGCACCGCTCGACCAGGAGCTCGGGCAGGCGGTCGCGAAGCGGCTGAACATCACGATGCTGCAGGGCTTCGGCATGAGCGAGCTCAGCCCGGTCAGCCACATCATCCCCGCCGATGGTGGTGTCGCGATCGCCGGCACCGTGGTGCCGCTGTCGTCGTCCGGGTGGCCGATCGCCAATACCGAGAACAAGCTGGTCGACCCCCAGACCGGGGATGAGATCCCGCTGCCCCCAGCGGGTTCGGGGATCGATGTGCTCAGCGAACCCGGTGAGCTCTGGGTCAAGGGACCCAACGTGATGGCCGGGTATCTGAACAACGCGGAGGCGACCGCCGAGACGCTGGACGCCGACGGCTACCTGCACACCGGCGACATCGCCCAGGCCGACTCGACCGGACTGGTGTACATCGTCGACCGGCTCAAGGAACTGATCAAGTACAAGGGCTATCAGGTGCCGCCGGCAGAATTGGAGGCGTTGCTACTGACGCATCCGAAGATCGCCGATGCCGCAGTGGTCGGCGCGATCGAGGAGGGCACCGGCGAAGAGGTGCCGAAGGCCTTCGTCGTCGCGCAGCCGGGTTCGGAGCTGACGGCCGACGAGGTCATGCAGTTCACCGCGGAACGCGTTGCGCCGCACAAGAAGGTGCGTCAGGTGGCCTTCATCGAGGCCGTGCCCAAGAGTGCCGCCGGCAAGATTCTACGCAAAGAGCTACGCGGCAAGTAGACCGAAATGTGAAGGGGCGGACCGAGAATCTCGGCCCGCCCCCTCCCCGTCTCGTCGTCAGTCGGCCGCTGCGACGGTGACCGGTTCCTCGATCGTCTCGACGACGTTCTCGGACTTGTCATCGCGGGGGATGGCCACGGTGAGAGCCACCGCGATCGCCGCCGCGGCGAAGCCGAGGATGAATACCATCCGGTAGGCGGTCAGGTCGGGGATGTCCTTGCCCGCCAGGTGCACCACCGAACTGGTGAGGACGGTCGCCATCAGCGCCGACGCCACCGACGTGCCGATCGACCGCATCAACGAGTTGAAGCCGTTGGCCGAGCCCATCTCGGAGACCGGCACCGCGCCCATGATGAGCGCGGGCATCGCCGAGTATGCGATGCCGACACCGCCGAACGTGATGATCGCGGCGATCATCAGCTGCCACGG
This sequence comes from Jongsikchunia kroppenstedtii DSM 45133, assembly GCF_000380485.1. GTDB lineage: Bacteria > Actinomycetota > Actinomycetes > Mycobacteriales > Mycobacteriaceae > Jongsikchunia > Jongsikchunia kroppenstedtii. Next base: position 19,901 of record NZ_AQYG01000029.1, read on the forward strand.
TTCGTGGATCAACGCCAGCGCGGACAGGTAGCCGACGCCGATGACGCTGCAGCCGAGCATCAGCGTGTAGCGCGGGCCGAACCGCCCGATCAGCCGGCTCGACACCGGCGACATCAGCATCATCGTGAGGCCGCCGGGGACCAGCCACCAGCCGGTCATCAGCATCGACTGCCCCATGCCGAAATCGAGGGCACCGGGCACGTGCGGCGTCTGCATCAGCGGCGACGCGGCCAGCTGCAGGCCCATCAGCGAGAATCCGGTGAAGATCGACGCGACGTTGGTCAGCAGCACCTTGCGCTGACCGGCGAGGCGCAGGTTGACCAGCGGGGTCGTCGCGCGGAGTTCGTGGGCGCCCCAGATCAGCAGCACGATGACGCCGCCGATGCCCAGTCCCAGCGTGATGGGCCCGGTCCAGCCCCACGACTTGCCCTTGCTGATCGCCAGCAGCACGCAGATCAGGCCGATCGTCATCAGGATGGTGCCGATGGTGTCGAACGATCCGGGCGTGCGGTGCGCGGACTCGGCGACGAAGATCAGCACGGTCGCGAAGACGATGATGGCGAGCACGGCGCAGACCCAGAACAGCACCTGCCAGTGGAAATGCTCGGGGATATAGGCGGCGATCGGCATGCCGATCGCGCCGCCGACGCCCAGGGTCGCGCTCATGGTGGCGATGGCCCCGGAGACCCGGTGCGGTGGCAGTTCGTCGCGCAGCAGGCTGATGCCGACCGGGATGACGCCGGCGGCGATGCCCTGCAGGGCGCGGCCGACGATCATCGGGCCCAGGCTGTCGAACAGGGCGCAGACCACGGACCCGACGATCATCGAGCCGATGCTGAACAGGATCACCCGGCGCTTGCCGAACATGTCGGCCAGACGTCCGCTGATCGGCACGATCACGGCGGCGGCCAGCAGGGTGGCGGTGACCACCCAGAGCGCGTTCTCCGACGAGGTGTGCAGGTACTCGGGCAGCTTGCCGACGATCGGGACGACCAGCGACATCATGAACGACGCCAGCAGTCCGCAGGAACACAGCACCGAGATGAGGACGGTCGGGTTCGCGTTGCCGACCCGCTTCGAAGAAGTGCTCACTAGTTGCATGCTGCACGCATTTGTTCATCTATACAAATCGGACAGATCGCCGGGCCGGGGCCAACCGCACCGATCACCGCCGCCGCGGACTATGCGAAACTGTCCGCCATGAGCAACGGCACCCTGATCCTCATGCGTCACGGCCAGAGTGAATGGAACGAATCGAACCAGTTCACCGGGTGGGTGGACGTGCCGCTGACCGATCTCGGGCGCACCGAGGCGCAGCGGGCGGGCGAGCTGTTGGTGGAGCACAACGTCCTGCCGGATGTGCTGTACACCTCACTGCTGCTGCGTGCCATCGATACCGCGCAGATCGCGCTCAAGGCGGCCGACCGTCACTGGATCCCGGTCGTGCGCGACTGGCGGCTCAACGAGCGGCACTACGGGCGCCTGCAAGGCCTGGACAAGGCGCAGACCAAGGCCGAGTTCGGCAACGAGCAGTTCATGCTCTGGCGTCGCAGCTATGACACCCCGCCGCCGCCGATCGCCGCCGACGACAAGTACAGCCAGGTCGGCGACCCGCGCTATGCCGGCATCGAGGTGCCGCTGACGGAATGCCTCAAGGACGTGGTCGATCGGCTGATCCCGTACTTCATCGAGACCATCGGCGCGGATCTACGCGCCGACAAGACGGTGCTGGTCGCCGCGCACGGCAACTCGCTGCGGGCGCTGGTCAAGTACCTCGATGAGATCTCCGACGCGGACATCGCCGAGCTGAACATCCCGACCGGCAACCCGCTGGTGTACCGGCTCGACGCCGATCTCAAGCCGGTCGGCAAGGCCGAGTACCTCGATCCGGAGGCGGCAGCGGCGGGTGCCGCGGCGGTTGCGGCACAGGGCGATTCGAAGTAGTCGCCCGTTCGCGTGCTTTGCCACGCTGAATACCATTTTGACCGGTTTATCCGGATGCCACGGCGCTGAGGTCGCGACTACTCTTGTTGCATGAGTGCAGATTCGGCAGCTGGTGTTTCGGGGGCCAGGAAAGATTCCGGCGGCGGGGCGGATCGCGTCGAGGTGGAGCATTCGCCCGCCCGTGAGCGTTATCTGGCGTCGGTGGGCGGCGAGCCGGTCGGCTACGTCGACTATGTCGCCGAACCGGAGCGGATGGTGCTCACCCACACCGTCGTCCATGACCGCTACGCCGGGCGCGGCTATGCCGGGCAGTTGGTCCGCTATGTTCTCGACGACATTCGGGCGTCGGGCAAGAAGGTGGTTCCGGTCTGCTCCTATGTCGTCACCTACATCGAACGGCATCCGGAGTACCAGGATCTCGTCGACGCGAGCTGACCACGGCCTGATTGCGGCCGCCCCTGTGGCGGGCCGCACATTCTTCTCCGGAAACCCGTGAATTCGGCCAATTCGTGGTGAACATCGGCCCAACAAGCCGTCGCTGGCTTGTTACTGCGAACCGGGCTGATCAGACTGCAGGGGTGAACGGTTCACCCGCGATAACGGCAGTCGCCCCGGCAGGCCGGACGCCGTTTACCTATCACAGTAGGATTTCGCTGTGACCGCTGGCATCGTCGTGGCCGCCGTCCTGGTGGCCCTGGTTTGTGGTGGCTGCGTCGGATGGCTCCTGGCGCGCCGCTGGCGCGGGCGCGAGGTGCCGCTGGATCTGAGCGGGCTGGCCGAGGACGCCGTGTCGGCGCGGCGCGCCATCGAGGCCGATGAGGTCGACGAAGAGCGCATGTCGGTCGCGACGCTGCTGAATCTGGTCGTCCGCAGTTCCGAGAACGGGATCGCCGTGGTCGACGCGCTGCGGGACGTCGTGATGTTCAACCCGCGCGCCGCCGACCTCGGCATCGTCCACGGCCGCCTGTTGGACGACCGCGCCTGGGAGTTCGCCAACCAGGCGCTGCGCACCGGTGTCGACGTCTCCTTCGACCTGTCCGCGCCGGCGCCGAGCGCCGGGCTGGTCGCCACCGGCCGCCTCGTCGCCCAGCCGGGTATCGCGACCCGCTGTCTCGCGCGCGTGGTCAGCGGCGGCGACAACGAGCGCTACGTCGTCATCTACGCCCAGGACGACACCGAGAATCTGCGCGTAGAGGCCACCCGCCGCGACTTCGTCGCCAACGTGTCGCACGAGCTGAAGACCCCGGTCGGCGCGATCGGGCTGCTCACCGAGGCGCTGCTCGAATCGGTGGATGATCCGGAATCGGTGCGGCACTTCGGAAAACGAGTGCTGACCGAGTCGAACCGGATGGGCAACATGGTCAACGAGTTGATCGCGTTGTCGCGACTGCAGGGTGCCGAGGGCCTGCCGGATCTCGAGGATGTGGACGTCGACGAGCTGGTCGCCGAGGCCATCGCGCGGGCGCAGGTCGCGGCCGAGGCCGCCGAGATCACCTTGGCGACAGACGATCCCAGCGGCCTGATGGTGCGCGGCGACCGAACGTTGCTGCTCACCGCGCTGAACAACCTGATCACCAACGCGATCGCCTACTCGCCGCCGCGCACCCAGGTGTCCGTGAGCCGGCGCGTGGTGCGGTCGGTGACCGGTCCGATGGTCGCGATAGCCGTCACCGACCGCGGCATCGGTATCGCGCCGAGCCATCAGGCCCGTGTCTTCGAGCGGTTCTTCCGCGTCGACAAGGCGCGTTCGCGGATGACGGGCGGCACCGGCCTGGGACTGGCGATCGTGAAACATGTTGCCGCCAACCACAACGGCGCGATCAATCTGTGGAGTCGGCCGGGCACCGGATCCACCTTCACCCTGACCATCCCGCAGGCCCCGGGCACCCATTCGCCCAGCGTCGAACCCGCGGACGCGGCGGGACCGTCCGTCGCGCCGGCTGCCACGGAGGACCCGCAATCGTCGAAGGATCTGGGCGCCGCCCCGGCGCTCAGCGAATAGAAGGAACAGCGTTGAACAGGAAAGAGCAGGACCGGTGACGCACATACTTATCGTCGAGGACGAGGAATCGTTGGCCGATCCCTTGGCCTTCCTTCTCCGCAAGGAGGGCTTCGAGACGACGGTCGTGACCGATGGCAACACCGCGTTGACCGAGTTCGACCGCGTCGGGCCGGACATCGTCCTGCTGGACCTGATGCTGCCGGGGCAGTCCGGCACCGAGGTATGCAAGGCGATCCGGTCCAAGTCGAGCACCCCGGTCATCATGGTGACAGCCCGCGACAGCGAGATCGACAAGGTCGTCGGACTCGAGCTGGGCGCCGATGACTATGTGACCAAGCCGTATTCGGCCCGTGAGCTGATCGCACGGATCCGGGCGGTGCTGCGCCGCGGGGCCGACTCGGGCGACGACGGCGAGTACGACGACGGCGTGCTCGAGGCCGGCCCGGTGACGATGGATGTGGAGCGCCACATCGTGGCGGTCAACGGCGACGCGATCACCTTGCCGCTCAAGGAGTTCGATCTCCTCGAGTACCTGATGCGCAACACCGGTCGGGTGCTGACCCGCGGCCAGCTGATCGACCGCGTCTGGGGCGCCGACTATGTGGGCGACACCAAGACGCTCGACGTGCACGTCAAACGTCTGCGGTCGAAGATCGAGTCGGATCCGGGCAGCCCCAAGCACCTGGTGACCGTTCGCGGCCTCGGCTACAAGCTCGAGCCGTAGCCGGCGCCAGATGAACGCCTGGCTGCGTTATCGCTCCTACCCGCAAGGGGAAGCGCCTTAGCGGGCAGGAGCGAAACTTGCCACGCGTTCATCTGATCACCGGCTACTCAGCTGGGTGCTGGGCGTACTTGAGATCGCCTTCGCGGCGGGTGGTGGCCTGGGCGGTCGCCGGGTGAATAGCGATGAGCCCCAGCCCGTTTCGCCGCCTGCAGGCGTCGGCCAAGACCTCGTAGGCAGCAGCGCCGATCAGTTCGATCAGCTCGGGCTTGTACGACTCCCAGACCTGCTGGGCGCCGATATGCGCGTCGGGTGATCCGGAGCAGTACCACTTGAGATCCTCGCCGCCGGAACCCCAACCGCGCCGGTCGAATTCGGTGATCGTCGACTTGAGCACCTGGCTGCCGTCGGGGCGTTCCACCCAGTCCTGCTCGCGCCGTACCGGCAGCTGCCAGCAGACCTCGGGCTTGACCGTCAGCGGTTCCAGGCCCTTGCGCAGCGCCATCGAGTGCAGCGCGCAGCCGGCGCCGCCGGCGAAGCCGGGCCGATTCAAGAAGATGCACGCACCCTTGTGGCGTCGCGTCTTCAGGGCGGGCTCGTCGTCCAGCTCGTCCTCTTCGAGATAGCCGCGCTTGCCGAGGGGATCCTTGCCGGAGCCCTTCTCGTAGAACTGCCAGTCGTCGGGCGTGAGCATCGCAACACCCTTGGCCAGCTTCTTGCGGTCGGCTTTGTCCGACAGGAACGCGCCGTGCGTGCAGCAGCCGTCGTTGTCGCGGCCCTCCACGATGCCGCGGCAGGCGGGGGTGCCGAACACGCATGTCCAATGCGACATCAGCCAGGTCAGGTCGGCGCTGATCAGGTGCTCGGAGTCGGTGGGGTCGGTGAACTCGAACCATTCGCGCGGAAAGTCCAGCGGCACCTCCGGCGCGGGTGGGGTGGACGCAGTGACGTCCGTCATGGGTTCTGGGTCTACTGCGGATTCCGGGTTGATCTGCTGGCCTGCCTGCACAACTGAACACGGTAGACGCACTAAGTTGGGTCTTGTGCGTCTAGGAGTCCTCGATGTGGGAAGCAATACCGTTCACCTGTTGGTGGTCGATGCGCATCGGGGCGGTCATCCCACGCCGATGAGTTCCACGAAGTCTGCCCTGCGGCTGGCGGAACAGATCGACCAGGACGGCCGGCTCACCGAACAGGGTGCGCGGCGCCTGATCGACAGCGTCGGTGAATTCACACAGATCGCCAAGAGCAGCGGCTGCGAACAGGTGATGGCCTTCGCCACGTCGGCCGTGCGTGAGGCCGCGAACACCGATGACGTGCTCGCCCGCGTGCATCTCGAGACCGGCGTGGTGGTCACGGTGCTGTCGGGGGAGGACGAGGCGCGGCTGACCTCGCTCGCGGTGCGTCGCTGGTACGGCTGGAGCGCCGGCCGCATCTTGGCGTTCGACATCGGCGGCGGTTCGCTGGAGCTGTCCAACGGTGTCGACGAGGAGCCGGATGTCGCGCTGTCGCTGCCACTCGGCGCGGGCCGGCTGACCCGGGAATGGCTCGCCGAGGATCCGCCCGGCCGCAAACGTATTGCGGTGCTTCGGGATTGGCTGGACGCCGAGTTGGCGTCCGGCGCCAAGGATCTGCTGTCGGCCGGAAAGCCGGATCTGGCGGTGGGATCGTCGAAGACGTTCCGGAGCCTGGCCCGGCTGACCGGCGCCGCGCCGTCGAGCGCCGGCCCCCGGGTGAAGCGGACGCTCACCAGCAGCGGCCTGCGCCAGCTGATCGCCTTCATCTCCCGGATGACTGCCGCCGATCGTGCGGAGCTCGAAGGCGTGAGCGCGGATCGCGCCGGGCAGTTGGTCGCGGGCGCCCTGGTGGCCGAGGCGGCGATGCGCGCGTGCGGCGTGGACACGATGGAGATCTGTCCGTGGGCGCTGCGCGAAGGTGTGATTCTGCGCAGGCTGGACTGGGAATCGGGCGGCACCGACCAATGGGATGGCAGCATGGCCCAACAGATGGCGGTGGGTGGCAAACTGCTCGGCGGCATCGCGTCGGGCGAGGCGATCGAACCGCTGAAGTGATCGACCATGAAATGAAGTCTCGGGGGAGTAAGCGAACAGGCGAAGGACGATGAGCAGACGGCGAAGCGTAGACGACCAGGGCAACGTGAACGACCCGGAGTCGAAGCCGATTTCGGTGGCCGAGCTGATGGCTCGTGCCAAGGAGCACGGCCACGATGCGGCCGAGAGGATCGCCCATAGCGGCCGCCGGCACGGCGGCGGCAAGGATGCGGTCTCGGTTGCCGAGCTGACCGGTGAGATTCCGAAGGTCCGTGACCAGGCCCCGATCGCGCCGCAGCAGCCCACGCCACCTGCGGCCACCCGCGATATCAGCGCCGAGGCGATCGCCGATCGCGCGGCTCCCGGGGACGGCGGCACGGCGTCCCCGCAGGCGTATTCGCAGGCGGCGGGGTCACGCGGCCCCGATCCGCTGTCCGGCCTGAGCGCCGACGAGCGGGAGCGCGAATTCGAGAGGTATCGCAACTTCGAGGACGTCGATCACGACGATCACCCGGTCAAGAAGCGTGGCCTGTTCGGCCGACGTCGGCACAAGGATCATGAGGACACGCATGCCGGCCGTGACGAACCGAAGCCGCAGGCCGCGGCGCCGGCTCCGAAGACCGAGGGCATCGCGACCCCGGTGCCGCCGTCCGTCGTACCGGAGAAGCCGGCGCCCGCCGCGACCGCGGCACCGACCACCTCGGAGCCCATCACCGGCCCGGTGAATCTGCCGCCGACCTGGACGCGGCCGGCAGGCCCTCCGCCGCCGTCGTCGGATCCGACCCCGCCGCGCGCGACCGGGCGGTTCCCGGTGTCCGGCGATCGGCCGTCGACCGGGGCGGGAACCTTCCCGGCGTCGTCGCCGCTCACGGGCGCGACGCGGATGCCGGATACGCCGCCGACCGGGCCGATCGAGTCGGGCCCGGTCAGCGCGCCCACCCCCGATCATGCGGACCGTCCGACCGATGACGTCGACGGCTCGGTGGATGCCGACGCCGATGATCACGGCCACCCGGCCGCTGCCGCCGGGGTCGCCGGGGTCGCTGCCACGGCGGCTGGAGCCGGAGTTGCGGCCGGCTCGTCGGCGACGCGGCGCCGGCGTCGCAAAGCCGGAACGGCCGACAGCGACGAGTCGGGCCGCGCCGCGCTCTGGGACGCCGACGAAGACCACGACGTGAAGTCGGCCGACAAGGAGCCTGCCGATAAGAAGACGGCCGACAAGAAGCCCGCCGACAAGAAGTCGGGCCTGCCGGCGCTGACGTGGGCCGGGCTCGCCGGCCAGATCGTTCTGGGCCTGGTGGTCGGCGTCGGACTGTTCTGGGGCTTCACCGAGCTGTGGAAGTGGAACACCTACTTCGCGCTGGTGCTGACCGTCGTCGTGGTGCTGGCGCTGGTGTCGCTGGTGTACGCCCTGCGCCGGACCAGCGACCTGATCAGCGTGCTGCTCGCTCTCGCCGCCGGACTGATCGTGACGGTGGGCCCGCTGGCGATACTCGGTGAATGGCCGAAATGACGTCGCCGGCCGGCGATTCAGGCGCCGGCGATCCAGAGAGCCGTGATTCGGGCTTGCGGCCGGTGTTGCGTTCGGAGATTCCGATCGGGCTGTCGACGGCCTCGGTGTACCCGCAGAACACGGAGGCCGCCTTCCAATACGCGTCCGAGCTGGGCTACGACGGCGTCGAGCTGATGGTCTGGGCCGACCCGGTCAGCCAGGACATCGGCCACGTGAACTACCTGTCCGAGCGGTATCAGATGCCGGTCCTGTCGGTGCATGCGCCGTGTCTGCTGATCTCGCAACGGGTCTGGGGCCGCGATCCGATCGCCAAGCTGGGGCGTACGGTGCGCGCGGCCGAGGAACTCGGCGCCGCGACGGTGGTCCTGCATCCGCCGTTCCGCTGGCAGCGCAAGTACGTTCGCGACTTCGGGAACATCGTGGGCGACCTCGAGGCCGACAGCGGCATCGCGATCGCGGTCGAGAACATGTTCCCGATGCGGGCCGACCGGTTCTTCGGCAAGTACGACGAGGCCGTCGAACGCATGCGCCAGCGGGGCGGGCCGGGGCCGGGCATCTCGGCATTCGGCACGTCGATCGATCCCACGGACGAGGGGTATTCGCACTACACCCTGGACCTGTCGCACACCGCGACCGCCGGCGCCGATGCGCTGGCGATGCAGGATCGCATGGGCACCGGACTCAATCACCTGCACCTGACCGATGGGTTCGGTGCCGCGGTCGATGAACATCTGGTGCCCGGCGACGGCACGCAGCCCTGCGTCGAGGTATGTAATCGCCTGGCACAGAGTGACTTCACCGGTGCCGCGATCCTGGAGGTGCACACCAGCGCGGCCCGCACCAAGTTGGAGCGGGCGGCGATCCTGGCTCGTGCGCTCGAATTCGCCCGGACTCACCTCGCGCGCTAGCCGATCGGAAGCACAGGATGAACGTACCCATCGAATCGTTGAAAAGCCTTGCACTGAAGGAGGTCTCCGGCGACTCGGCGACGTATGTCGCCGTCATCGACCCGGTGTTCACCATCGGTCCCAAGGTGCACGGCGGGTCGGTGCAGCTGCTGTGCGCGCAGGCGGCGCTCACCGGATTCGCCGACACGGCCGGCGACCCGGCGGCCGCGGAGGGTCTGGCGCCGGTGTCGGTGGCGACGAATTTTCTGTCCGCGCCGGACCCGGCCGAGGTGACGGTGATCGTCACGGTTCGCAAGCGCGGCCGCCGGATCTCGTTGGTGGACGTGGAGGTTCAGCAGAACGGTCGGGTGATGGTCGACACCTCGATCACCCTCGGTGCGTTGGATGCGGGCGCGGGCCATTGGTCGGCCGTCACGCAGGCCGCAAGCACGCTCGCCGATATGCCGATCGAGCCGCCGCCAGGGATCATGTTCGTCCACGAGGGCCCGATGGCGGGCCTGGTCAACTGGTCGGGCGTGATCCACGCCGCCTATGACCCGGAGACGATGAAAGCCGACGGCCGGACCCGCCCGCCTGTGTATCGCTTCTGGATCAAGCCGGCCGACGGCGACCCCGACGATCTGCTCGCGATCTTCGCGTGCGACGCCTCGGCGCCGGTGGTGATCAATCTCGGGCTGGCCGGCTGGGCGCCGACCGTGCAGCTGACGACGTATCTGCGGCGCAGCCCGGCGCCGGGCTGGCTGCGCGTCGAGTCGCGCACCGCCGACGTCGGCGAGGATTGGTTCGACGAGGACCATGTGATCATCGATTCGACGGGACTGGTGGTCGCGCATTCGCGGCAGCTGGCGCTCGTGCCGAAGGGTTTTGCGGATATGGGGCCGGCGGGCTCTTCGTGACGAACCGTTCCGGTGCGACAGTCGATACAGTGCCGGAAGGTTCGGGGAGATGAGCCCGGGCAATCAGTTGCAGACAACACAGGCTTGAGAGAAGGACAGTCATGACGCGCATCGCGGTGATCGGCGGCGGCAAGATCGGTGAGGCGTTGATCGCCGGCTTGGTGGCCGCGGGCCGTCCCGCCAAGGATCTGGTGGTCGCGGAGCGGCATCCGGGCCGCGGCAAGGAGCTGGCCGACGAATACGGGCTGCGGGTGACTGCCGACACCGCGGACGCCGCCGACGGGGTGGATGTCGTCGTGATCGCGGTGAAGCCGGGCGACGTCGGGTCAGTGCTCGGGGACCTGTCCAAGGTCCAGGGCGCGGGCGACCGCCTGATCGTCACGCTCGCGGCAGGGCACCCCGCCTCGTTCTACGAGGGCCTGATGCCGGCCGGTACGCCGGTGGTACGGGTGATGCCGAATACGCCGATGCTGGTCAACGAGGCGATGTGTGCCGTCAGCGCGGGTCGTTTCGCCACGCCGGAGCACGTGACGACCGTCGTCGACATGCTGGCGGTCGTCGGCAAGGTCGTCGAGGTGCCGGAATCGCAGCTGGATGCGGTCACGGCGGTGTCGGGCTCGGGGCCGGCGTACGTGTTCCTGGTGGTAGAGGCCATGGTCGACGCCGGTGTCGGCCTGGGACTCACCCGTCAGCTGGCCACCGAACTCGCTGTCCAAACCGTCCGTGGTGCTGGAGTCTTGATGTCAGATTCAGGGTTGTCCCCGGTCGATCTCCGCGCATCGGTGACCTCTCCGGGTGGGACCACCGCCGAGGCGATCCGGGAGCTCGACTCCAACGGTCTACGCGGTGCGTTCTACCAGGCCATGCGGGCCTGCGCGGCCCGTAGTGCGGAGCTGGGCGCGGCGTCGGCGAAGCCCTGATACGCCGAAATGCGGCGTGTCGCGGCCGTTCGGCATCGGCGTGTCATGAGGAATTTTGGGCAAGTTAGCCCACACACGTCGCATTAACCCCATCCGCCACGCTAAGCTCACCGAAGCACGTGCGTGTCTGGTCCGCCGGAGGGGAAGCCGGCGGCACGACGCGTGCTGTGGAGGTATGAACGTTTCATGGCTGCAAACAAGCCTGCCGTCGGTCCGACCGGCGACGGAAAGCAGTTCTTGACCGTCGCCGAGGTGGCGGCGCTGATGCGCGTGTCGAAGATGACCGTGTACCGGCTGATCAAGAGCGGTGAGCTTCCGGCCGTACAGGTTGGACGCTCGTTCCGAATCCACTCCAAGGCGGTGGACGATTATCTGGAGACCTCGTACTTCTCGGCCGGTTGATGACTCTGCGGTTGCGATGACGATGTCGTCGCGGCTCGCAGGTATCGCCAGGTAGTCCGGGTGCGCGGTGGTTACTTCAGTGCACACGCGGATTTCGTGTTGGCAGGTGCGGGCCGGTAGGGTTGAGCGACCGGGAGTGTGCTGCGCTGTAGCCGGCCCGAGCTCGCCGAAGGTGGCCGATGGTTCCGACCGCCTACCCAGCGGCAACCTGTACGGGGTCGCCGCGTGGCACCCGATAGAACGTCGCCAGACGCAGAACGTAAGGAAGTCCCCGAATGGGTTCAGTGATCAAGAAGCGCCGCAAGCGTATGTCGAAGAAGAAGCACCGCAAGCTGCTTCGTCGCACTCGTGTGCAGCGTCGGAAACTCGGCAAGTAAGCCCGAGCGCACGACTTCGAGAAAGCCCGCCGACATCCGGCGGGCTTTCTCGTCGTCTTTTCCGATGTCCACAGGGCGGGCACTCGGGATGCGCTTTCACTGGGCACCGTTAGGCTGAGCCGGTGAACGCCACCCCCGATACCCCGAAGACCGTGTTGGTCACCGGTGCTTCGACGTTCCTCGGCGGCTATCTGGTGACGCGGCTCGCGCAGAATCCGGCGATCGAGCGGGTGCTTGCGGTCGATTCGCGGCAGCCGTCCAAGGACATGCTGCGGCGGATGGGCCGGGCCGAATTCCTGCGCGTCGACATCCGTCGGCCGACCATCGCCAAGGTGATCGAGCAGTCGCAGGTCGACACGGTGGTGCATGCGGCCACCTCGGTCATGGACACCGCGGCACATTCGCCGGCGATCAAGGAATTCAACGTGATCGGCGCGATGCAGGTGTGTGCCGCCTGCCAGCGCAGCGAGTCGGTGAAACGATTGGTCCTGCGGTCGACGGGCATGGTCTATGGCGCCAGCTCGGCCGATCCGGCCCACTTCTCGGAGGACACCCAGGCCCGGCGGGAGCCCGTCACCGGGTTCGGCCGGGATCTGCTCGACATCGAGGGCTATGCCCGCGGGCTCGGCCGGCGTCGCACCGATATCGCGGTGACGATCGTCCGGCCCGCTGCGATCCTCGGTCCGCAGATCGATACGCGGATGAGTATGTACTTCTCGTCGTCGGTCGTGCCGGTGGTGATCGGTCACGAACCACGGCTGCAGTTCCTGCACGAGGAGGACGCGCTCGCGGCACTGGAGCATGCGACGCTCACCGGTCGGCCCGGAACATTCAACGTCGCCGGCGACGGCGTCGTCACGCTGACGCAGGCGATCCGGCGTTCGGGTCGGGTGGAGCTGCCCGTGCTGGCCGGCATGCTCGGCCCGGTGGCCGGCGTGCTGCGCGGCGTCGGCATGTCCAAGATGCTGGCCGATCAGGCCAACTACCTGACCTACGGTCGGGTGCTCGAAACCACCCGGATGCGCCGGGATCTCGGGTTCATGCCGAAGTACTCCAGCACCGAGACGTTAGATGACTTCATCAAACGTCGGCCGCTCGAACCGGTGGTGTCGGCGGCGACGTGGCGCGGGCTGGAGCAGCGAATCACTGATGCCGCAAGGGTTTTGGCCTAGTCGACGCGAATGCGAACGCATCGCTCGCGGTTGACGAGCATGCATATCGAGTTGGGCAAGTCACATTGGTCTAGGTGTGGTGACATAGCGGGATTGATGGAACGATAGGAACGGGTTGGAGGTGTGATGATGGCACGGGATTCTCGGGCAGGTGGTGCCGCCGACGGTCGCTCGGCGAAGGTGATCCACCTGTACTCGTCGGTCGGCAATGCGGCCAGCGCTCGCGCGACCACTCGGCGCGGCCCCCGACATCCGTCGCAGGGGCATCCCAACACCGACGGTTTCACCGACGAGGTCTCGTCGGTCACGCCGATCAGCGATGACGTGCGCGCCAAGATCGAGTCGGGCGAGGTACTGCTGCCGGGCAACGAGCGCAGCCCGCTGCTGAGCCTCGGCGGTGTTCGGCGCGCGGTCGCCGAATCCGTTATCGGCGCCACCGGATACCTGCGGGAGCGGGTCACCGGCGACTACGAGGTCGACGATTTCGGCTTCGACAAGCATTTCACCGAGTCGGTGTGGTTCCCGGCGCTGCGGGTGCTGTTCGACAAGTGGTTCCGGGTCCAGGTCACCGGTACCGAGCATCTGCCGCTCGAGGGCGGCGCGCTGCTGGTGGCCAATCACGCCGGGTCCCTCCCGATCGATGCGCTGATGACCTCCGTCGCGGTGCACGATCATCACCCCGACGGCCGCTTCCTGCGGATGCTGGCCGCCGACATGGCATTCGAGTCGCCGTTCGTCGGTGAGGTGGCGCGACGCACCGGGTCGACCCTGGCCTGCACCACAGACGCCGAACACCTGCTGCGCTCGGGCGAGCTGACCGGTGTCTGGCCCGAGGGCTACAAGGGCATCGGCAAGCTGTACAAGGAGCGCTACAAGCTGCAGCGCTTCGGCCGCGGCGGCTTCGTCACGACGGCGCTGCGCACCGGTGTGCCGATCATCCCGGTCTCGATCGTCGGTTCCGAAGAGATCTACCCGATGCTGTCCGACCTCAAGCCGCTCGCGCGGATCCTGGGGCTGCCGTACATCCCGATCACGCCGACGTTCCCCCTGCTGGGTCCGCTGGGACTGGTCCCGCTGCCGTCCAAGTGGCACATCCACTTCGGCGAGCCGATCGAGACCTCCAGGTTCGACGCGCAGGCCGCCGACGATCCGATGGTCATCTTCGAGGTCACCGACCAGGTGCGCGAAGAGATCCAGCAGACCCTGTACCGGATGCTGCGGCACCGGTCCGGCGTCTACTTCGGCTAGTGTTGCCGGCGCCGACTGGACGCAACGATCCTCGGCCTCATTCCAACAGTCCTCTGCGTTTCCAACACTGAAACAGTGTTGGAAACGCAGTCGGCTGTTGGAAACAGCGTGGGTTAGGGGAGCTGCAGGGCGAAGCGTCGGGCGGCGTCGAGGTCGGCCTGATTCGGCCGCTGCTTGTTGAGCCCGCCGATCGCCGCCAGCGGCCCCATGGTGTCCAGCCCGCGGCAGGTGAATGTGTCGATGACACGAAACCCCTTGTGTTCGAGACGCTTGCGGAACGACTCGGTGTAGCGGCGCAGCGGCGTCTCGGGCAGCCCGCTGGTGGCGAAGACGAACGCTTCGCGTCCCGCGCCGTCCGCGAGATGGTCCACGAGGTCGATCAGCCGGCGGTCGAAGTTCATCCAGTAGATGCCGGACCCGAATCCGATCCGGTCGGCCGCGGCGATGAGTTCGGGCGTCGCCTGATCCGGCGTGACGACCTGGGCGTCGATCGTCTCGGCGATCGTCTGCGCGATCCGGGTGGTGTTGGCGTGCGGCGATCGAGACGAGCAGATGATCAGCGTTGTCATGGGGCCTCCTGAAGTTGTGATGCTATGACAACGACGATGCGGCAGGCGCGCTCGTGACGGCCGTCAGCGATTCCGCAGATACTTGATGCCCGCGGCGGCACCGCCGCCGGCGGCGCCGAGAGCGAGCGCGGTCGGCACGCCGATCCTGGCTGCCTTGCGTGCCGTCCGGTAGTCGCGGATCTCCCAGCCGCGCACCCGCGCGACCTCGCGCAGATCGGCGTCGGGATTGATCGCGACCGCGGTGCCGCACAGCGACAGCATGGGCACGTCGTTGTGGGAGTCGGAGTATGCGGTGCAGCGCTTGAGGTTCAAGCCCTCGCGAATCGCCAAGGTGCGCACGGCATGTGCCTTGCCCAGGCCGTGCAGGATGTCGCCGACCAGTCGGCCGGTGAAGACGCCGTCCTCGCTCTCGGCGACCGTTCCAAGCGCACCGGTCAGGCCGAGACGCTCCGCGATGGTCTGCGCCAGTTCGACCGGGGTGGCGGTCACCAGCCACACCTGCTGCCCGGCGTCGAGATGCATCTGCGTCAGCGTGCGCGTGCCGGGCCAGATCTTGTCGGCGATGTATTCGTCGTAGATCTCCTCGCCGAGGCGAACAAGTTCTTCGGTCGAGCGACCGGCGATGAATGACAGCGCCTTCTCGCGACCCTGCGCGACGTCGTCCGAGTTCTCCTTGCCGGTGATCCGAAATTTCGCCTGGGCCCAGACGAATTCGAAGATGTCGCCGTAGGAGAAGTAGTCGCGCGCCGCCAGGCCGCGGGCGAAGTGAATGATCGACGCGCCCTGAACGAGGGTGTTGTCGACATCGAAGAACGCGGCGGCGGTCAGGTCCGGCGGCACCTCGGCGGGCTCGCCGGGTTCGTCGGCGATGTCCACCAAGGGCGAAATATGTTCCCGCTCTTGCAGTCTCAGATAAGCCGCCTGCGCGCTGGCCTCGCCGGCGAGCGAGTGCCGCAGTTCGGCGGCCGACTGCCGGAACCGGCCGATCCGCTCGGAGCTGGTGATCTGCTCGGCCAACTGGGTGCGGCGGGAGCTGAGCCAGTTGCTCACCGCGCCCGCGGATTCGTCGTCCTCGCCTTCGATGTCGGACGTATCCGCCTTGTCGGGATCGACGGTCGGCCGGGTGAGCGGCGCATCGGCCGGTGCCCCTGCGTCAGCCGGGGTGTCGTTGTCGCCGGGGATCGAATCGCCGTCGTCGGACGGAAGTCGATCGTGCGGATCGGGCCCTTCGCGACCCGGCCCTTCGGGCTCTGTCACCCGTGCCTCCTGCTTGCCGAGATGAGATCGCCACCAGTCTAAGGTCCGCCGCTGCGGATTCGGGTCGGGTGCGGGCAGTGTCACGTCCGGGCCCCGCCGAATGCGGCATGCCGTCGGGCGTACGCGCCGCCGCGCCGCCGACGCGCCACAATGGACCCATGTCGACGATCACCTTGCTCACCCGGGCCGGCTGCCACGCCTGCGAACGGGCGCATGCCGACCTCGCCGAGCTGGTAGCCAATGCCCCCGCCGGGTCGCCCGCGGTCGAATTCGTCGAGATCGATGTGGATGCGGTGGCCGAGACCGATCCCGAGCTGCGGGCCGAGTACGGCGACCGGCTCCCAGTGGTGCTGCTCGACGGCAACGAGCACAGCTATTGGGACGTGGACGCGCCCCGGCTGCGCCGCGATCTGAACTGGTAGCCGGGCCGCTGGGTCCCCGCACGTCAGACCCGGGTTCGTGAATGAATTCACAAGTCGTTACCGTGAACTATGCGCGCGCAGGCGGAAGGCATCGATGTGCCGGTCGATTCGTCGATCTCCGCTATCCCCGACGCTGCTGCCCGACGCCTCACCCGGTACCTCCACGTCCTGCAGAGCCTGTCCGGAGCGGACCGGTCTCGGCTGTCCAGCTCCGACCTCGCTGAGGCAGCCGGCGTGAACTCGGCGATCCTCCGCAAGGACCTGTCGCATATCGGCGCCGGCGGCGTCCGGGGTGTCGGCTACGACGTGTCGGCGCTTGCCGGGAAGATCGCCATCGCACTCGGGCTGGCGCGCAGCCGGAATGTCGCGCTGGCCGGGGCGGGCAGCCTGGGCCGGGCGATAGCCGAGCACCCGGAGATCGGTCACCGCGGCTTCGCGATCGTCGCGGTTTTCGACGCCAGCCCCGCGCGGGCCGGCGATGTGCTGAGCGGTTCTGCCGGGCCGTTGCCGGTGCGGCCGGTCGCCGAGATCGCCGCCCAATGTCCGGGGCTGCAGGTGGAGATCGGCGTGATCGCCACCGATGACGCAGTGGCGCAGGATGTTTGCGATAAGTTCGTCGCTGCGGGGGTCGGGCTCATACTGAACTTCACGGGCACGACGCTGCATGCGCCGGACGAGGTCGAGGTGCGGCCGGTCGATCTGGCGCTGGAACTGCAGGTGCTCGCCGTCAGCGGCAGCCGGCATGCGGCGGAACGGGCGACCAGGGGTGCGGTCGACAAGGGAACAGACAAGACGACGGGGGCGAAGCGGAAAGTGGGCGCGGCCTCATGAGTGAGCGTCAGCGAGCGAATCATCGAGCACTGGGTGTTTGTGCCTCATGTGCGCACGGAGCGAAGCGAGTACGCGCATGAGTGGGCGTCAGCGAGCGAA
>NZ_AQYG01000030.1 GCF_000380485.1 Jongsikchunia kroppenstedtii DSM 45133
TTTGTCCGATTTGATCTAGCCTCTCTGGAATGACGGCGGACCCACGTACCGACGAGCAGCTGCTCGCGGCGCATGTCGCGGGCGAAGTCGGGGCGTTCGACGAGCTGATCCGCAGGCATCAGCACTACCTCTGGGCAGTGGCGCGGCGGACCAGCCAGAGTTCCGACGACGCGGCCGATGCCCTGCAGGAAGCACTGCTCAACGCCCATCGGATGGCCGCTCGATTCCGGGCCGATTCTCAGGTCCGATCCTGGCTGCACCGCATCGTCGTGAACGCCTGCCTCGACCGGATCCGCCACAACCGATCACGGATCACCGTGCCGCTGCCCGACTTCGAGTTCCTGCCTGAACTCGCCGATCCCCGCGATGCCACCTCTGCCGTCGACCTCTCGGTGTCCATCGGCCGCGCACTGGACGTACTGCCCGCCGACCAGCGGGCCGCGGTCGTCGCCGTCGACATCGAGGGCTACTCGGTCAACGAGGCCGCCAAGCGCCTCGGCGTACCATCCGGCACCATCAAATCCCGATGCCACCGCGGCCGCGCCCGGCTCGCCGAAGTACTGGCCCACCTACGCTCGGAGGCCGCCGGACTCAACTGAGTCCGACGGCCTCCCAAGCGATTTCGTTTCAGATCAGCGCTGCTGGTAGTACTGGCTCGGCCCGGCCGGACCGGCGTAGGCCGGCTGCTTGGCCGTGAACGCCGCCGAGACCAGCTCCGGGGCGAGCGGAATCGGTCGACCGGTCGCATACCGATAGATCAGCGTGCGGGCGTAACCGTTGATCGCGCCGAAGACGAGGCCGATCGCGAACAGCGCGATCACGCCCACCGCGAGGAGAACGACGCCGAGCGCGGGCGCACTGATGATCAGGAAGATGCCGCCGACGACGGCCAGGATCGGAATGATCATCAGCGCCAACTGAATCAGCCCGGCCCGAACATTCGTGCGCAGCCCGGTGCCCCAGGTCTGCTTGAGCAGCTGGGACGACCGCTTGACCGCGGCGACCGGCCCCAGTCCCTCGACCACGATCACCGGCAGCACCAGGTATGACGCTATGGCCCAGGCGATTCCGGCGACGATCCCGAGGATCCGGCCGATCAAGCCGAACCGCTGCTCGATCGCGCGGATCGCGGCGCCGACGGTCGTGGTGACGGCCGCCCACGCGAGGATCTTGCCGGCCAGGCGGCCGGCGGCACGCAGCGTGTTGCCGACCGTCGGCTGGTAGCCGTCGGCCCGCATGTTGGCGCCGATGATCAGCGCCGCCTGGAAGTAGATCGAGACGAACGACGCGGCGAAGGCGCCCAGGATGCCGCCGACATAGACACCGAATCGGGTACCAGAGTCGCCGCCGAGCCCGTCGCCTAGGAAGAACCCGGGCACGAACAGCGCCACCGCCGCGATCAGCGCGCCGACGAAGCCGATGATCGGCAGCCACAGCAGCTGCTTGTCCTGCTGCAGCATCTTCCAGCAGGCGGTGAACAGTGCCTTGCCGCTGCCGGGCGTACCACTTGCCGGCTGCGGCGGCCGACCGTAGGCATAGCCCGGCTGCGGCGGCCGAGGCGGATAGCCCGGCTGCGCATGCGGCGGCTGCCCATACTGCTGGGGCTGCCCGTACTGCTGGGGCTGCCCGGGGTACTGCTGCGGCGGATACGGCTGCTGATTTCCCGCTTCGGGATACTGCTGCATGAGATTGTTCCTCGTCTGTGCGAACATCGATTTCGGCTCGGCTCGGCTTAACGCTAAACGCCGGTGCACGACATCGCCGAACGTTGTCATTCAGGCGATGGAACCCCGCGACGCGGCCGCGCGTCATAGATGTCGAGAGGCCATTCGGGGGAGGGGCCAAGCCGCGGATCGGGTGAGGGAGGCGTTGGACAGTGGCAGATCGCAGCGACGGTGGTCGCGATGCCGACGGCCCGTCCCAGGACGCCGATATCGCCGATATAGTCCGCCGGCTCGGCGAACTGGGTCCACCCGATCCGGAACCCATTCCTGAGTTCGCTCAGGCCAAGATCGATGCGGCCCTGGCCACCGTGCGGGCCGACACCGCCACTACCGCCCGCGGGGACGTCGTCAGCCTGGAGCGCCATCGGCGTCGTCGGCGCGCCTGGCTGATCGGTGGCGGCGCCGTGGCCGCCGTCGTCGCCGGCGTGATCGCCGCCGTCACGCTCACCGGCTCCGGCTCCTCCGCATCGGACCCGACCGATACGGCGCAGCCCGGTCAGCCCGGTTCGACACCGACCGGGCATCAGCTGTTGTCCATCATCGGCCGCACGACGCCGACCCCCTTCGCCGACACCGACGCGCGGGCCCGTTGTCTCGTCGCCAACGGCTACTCGGCCGACACCCCGGTCCTCGGGACCGGGCCGATCACGGTGCAGGACCGGCAGGCGGCCGTGATCCTGCTACCCACCGGCACCGCCGGACGATTCACCGCACTGGT
This sequence comes from Jongsikchunia kroppenstedtii DSM 45133, assembly GCF_000380485.1. GTDB lineage: Bacteria > Actinomycetota > Actinomycetes > Mycobacteriales > Mycobacteriaceae > Jongsikchunia > Jongsikchunia kroppenstedtii. The sequence goes on from NZ_AQYG01000030.1 coordinate 2,443, forward strand.
CGTCGGCGCCGACTGCGACGCCGATCACCCCGCGACGATCAGCAAGGACGTCATCGGCGGCTGAGACACCGCTTCCTACCGGTGCCGCGCGGCGCCGGGAAGGTTTCCAACTACGCTGACGTTGACCCCAGCGGATAGCGAAGCGGAGGACCGATGACAACCGAGAACGACACCGTCCACGACATCATCATCGTGGGTTCGGGCCCGGCGGGGTACACGGCCGCGGTATACGCCGCGCGTGCCGAACTCAAGCCGATCGTCTTCGAGGGCACCCAGTTCGGCGGCGCGCTGATGACCACCACCGAGGTCGAGAACTTCCCCGGCTTCCGCGAGGGCATCATGGGCCCGGCGCTGATGGACGAGATGCGCGAGCAGGCGCTCCGGTTCGGCGCTGACCTGCGCATGGAGGATGTCGACGCGATGCGCCTGACCGGCGACGTCAAAGAGGTCGAGGTCGGCGGCGAGGTCATCAGGGCCCGCGCGATCATCCTCGCGATGGGATCGGCGGCCCGTTACCTCGGCGTCGAGGGCGAGCAGGATCTCCTCGGCCGCGGCGTGTCCGCCTGCGCCACCTGCGACGGCTTCTTCTTCAAGGACCAGGACATCGCGGTCATCGGCGGCGGCGACTCGGCGATGGAGGAGGCCACCTTCCTCACCAAGTTCGCCAAGTCGGTCACGCTGGTGCACCGGCGCGAGGAGTTCCGCGCGTCGAAGATCATGCTGGAACGCGCCCGCGCGAACGCGAAGATCCGCTTCCTCACCAACAAGCTCGTGGACGGCGTCGAGGGCGAGACCGGGGTCACCGGCCTGCAGCTGACCGACCGCGAGTCGGGCGAGAAGTCGACGCTGGCGGTGACCGGCATGTTCGTCGCGATCGGCCACGATCCGCGTAGCGAGCTGGTCCGCGGTCAAGTCGATCTCGACGACGAGGGCTATGTGCTGACCGATGGCTCATCGACCTACACCTCTATTCCGGGTGTCTTCGCTGCGGGCGACCTGGTCGATCACACCTACCGGCAGGCGATCACCGCGGCCGGCACCGGATGTCGCGCCGCGATCGACGCCGAGCGCTGGCTGGCCGACCAGGCCGCCGCCCCGGTCGTCGAGACCGCCGCCGCCTCCGCCTAGTCGCAACTACTGCGTAATACCAAGGAAGACAGGGAGATTCACATGGGAGCCAACACCGTAGAGGCGACCGACGCGACGTTCGCCGACGTCGTTGCCGGCGCCGACAAGCCGGTCCTGGTCGACTTCTGGGCCACCTGGTGCGGACCGTGCAAGATGGTCGCCCCGGTTCTCGACGAGATCGCCCGCGATCACGCCGACAAGCTGACCATCGCGAAGGTCGACGTCGACCAGAACCCCAATGTCGCGCGCGACTTCCAGATCATGTCGATCCCGACCATGATCCTGTTCGTCGATGGCAAGCCGAGCAAGACGATCGTCGGTGCCAAGGGCAAGGCCGCGCTGCTGCGCGAGCTCGAGCCGGTACTCGGCGCCCCGGCCTGATCGGTACCCCGACGATTCGCCCGGTATGGGCGATACCGCCGCGGATAAATGCCGAGGGATGTGACACATCGCTCGGCATTTGGCGTGTTCGGACCGACCTGTAACACTCATATGGTTCCGCCCTGCGCCATGATGTACGCAGAGCTATCCATCGCCGCGCGAGAGGAGCGAGCATGCGGGTTCTCCGCCTCGGTGACCACGGCTCGGCCGTCGCCGAGATTCGCGCCTATCTCACCGAGCTGGGCCTGCTCGCAGACGACGACGCGCTTCACGCCGCCGATCCGACGTTCGACGCGGCGACCGACCACGCGGTACGCGCATTCCAGCAGGAACGCCGGCTGCTCGTCGACGGACTCGTCGGCCCGGAGACCTACCAGGTCTTGCGTGCCGCCTCCTACCGGCTCGGCTCGCGGGTCCTGAGCTACCAGCTGTCGGCGCCGATGACCGGTGACGACATCGCCGAGCTGCAGACCCGGCTGCTCAACCTCGGTTTCTATACCGGACTCGCCGACGGCAAGTACGGCGAGCTGACTTACAGTGCGCTGCAACAGTTCCAGTCCGATTTCGGCCTCACTCCGGACGGCATCTGCGGACCGAAGACCCTGCGCTCGCTGGAGCTGCTGGGCACGCGCGTCACCGGCGGATCGCCGCACCGGATCCATGAGGTCGAGCGGGTCCGCGATTCCGGACCGCAGCTGTCGGGCAAACGGATCGTCATCGATCCGGGCTCGGGCAGCTCCGACATGTCGGCCGCCGATGCCGAACTGGCATCGGCGATCATGTGGGATCTGGCCTCGCTGCTCGAGGGCAAGATGGCGGCCGCCGGCATGGAGACCTACCTGTCGCGCGCGGCCGGTCAGTCGCCGACCGATGCCGAACGCGCCCGCACCGCAAACTCTTTCGATGCCGACCTGATGATCTCGCTGCGCTGCGCGACCTATTCCAATCCGGCGGCGCACGGTGTCGCCACCTTCGCGTTCGGCAATTCGCACGGATCGCATTCGACGATCGGCCGCAGCCTGGCCGGTTTCGTCCAGCGTGAGATCGTTGCGCGAACGCCGTTGCAGGACTGCCGCTCTCACGAGCGCACCTGGGAGATCCTGCGACTCACGCGGATGCCGGCGGTGCAGATCGACCTCGGCTACCTGAGCAACTTCGGCGACAGTGCGATCCTGTCGGATCCGCACCAGCGGGACACGATCGCCTATGCGATTCTCGTCGCGGTCAAGCGGCTGTACCTGCTGGGCAAGAACGACCAGCCCACCGGCACCTACACATTCGCCGAACTGCTTGCCGCCGAGCAGAACTCGCTAGCGCGCTGACCCCGCCCCGGGCCTGATCGGCCGGCCCGTGGACGATGCTCCCGCAGGCACCGCCGCGGGTACCCGCTCGATCTCCGTCATCGCCGGAATGGTGGATGTCAGCAGCAGCCGCGCCAGCGCCTCCTCAACCTCCGCCTTCCAGCCGAGTCCCTGGTCGAGCTCCAGTCGCAGTCGCGGGAACCGCGGATGCGGGGCGACGACCGTGAAGCCGGCGTCGGTCAGGAAGTGCTCGTCGATCATGCAGCTGACGCACGCCTCCACCGGCCGCAGCAGTTCGGCCGCAACCGTGCCGGCGTCGTCGGACGATCGAACGATTCCGAAGGCCTCGACGGCACGGACGCCGCGCCGGGTCAGGTCCTCGATCGCCGCCTGCAACAGGCTCTCGGCGACACCCGGCATCCCCGGATTGGCGCGCACGGACGTGAGCAGTACCGCGTCCGGGCTGACGGGCGAGGTGGGGAAGTGGCGGGCCCGCGGCACCAGACCCGGCGGCGCGTAGAAGGCGGTGCCGATCGTCTGTAGGCCGCCCGGGATCACTCCGGGCACCGAGTCATCGGTGCGCAATGTCGCGACTTGTGCGCAGGTGCCCCACTCGAGGAGCACCATCGACACCCACGCCTCCTTGTCGAATTCGGAGATGAAATCCGCGGCCGACCCCGGTCCATGCGATCCGCCCGCCAGCTGTCCGAGATTCTCCGGATCGACTTCCCAGAAGACACAGCGGCGGACGTGCCGCGGCAGGTTGTCGAACTGATCCAACGTCAACGCGGAGATCGAGAAGGACACGGGCCCGACGCCTCCTGACGATTTCTGCTCGATGGCCGCCGACTTCGGCTCCCCGACCGCGCTCAGTCGCGCGATTTCTCTCAGAATAAGGGATTGCGTCGATGTCGTCGGGCCCGGATGGGGCCGGCCGTCAAACTTATTGTGTTACAACGGGTTTCGACGGAAATCGACCGTGGCGTCACAGTGACGTTTTGTCGTAATCCCCTGGTACCTGGAATTTCGGATCATTTTCCGTCCAACAGTCCGACGATCCGCTCGAGGTCATCAACCGACCCGAACTCGACGACGATCTTGCCCTTTCGCTTGCCGAGGTTCACCGACACCTTCGTATCGAAGCGATCCGACAGCCGATCGGCGACGTCCTGGAGCCCCGGCATCTGCATCGGCCGGCGCTTCGGCTTCGCCGGCGCGCTACCGCCGTCGCCCTTGTTGATCAGATGGACCGCTTCCTCGGTCGCGCGGACCGACATGCCTTCGGCCACGATCCGCGCCGCGAGCGCCTCCTGCTCGGTGGCATCCGCCTCGAGGGACAGCAGCGCTCGCGCGTGTCCGGCGGACAGCACGCCGGCCGCCACCCGGCGCTGGACGGGGACCGGGAGCTTGAGCAGTCGGATCATGTTGGTGACGACGGGGCGCGAACGACCCAACCGATTGGCGAGTTCGTCATGAGTCACGCCGAACTCTTCCAGCAGCTGCTGATACGCCGCCGCCTCTTCCAACGGGTTCAACTGAACGCGGTGGATGTTCTCCAGGAGGGCATCGCGCAGCATGTCGCTGTCCGCGGTCTCGCGAACGATGGCCGGGATCGCCTCCAGTCCGGCCTCCTGGCTGGCGCGCCAGCGACGCTCACCCATGACCAGTTGGTACCGGTGCCCCTCGGGGGTGGGCGCCGATAGCGCGCGCACCACGATCGGCTGCATGAGCCCGAACTCCCGGATGGAGTGGACGAGTTCGGCGAGCGCTTCCTCGTCGAAGACCGATCGCGGCTGCTGCGGATTGGGCTGGATATCCGACGGCTTGATCTCGCGATAGACCGCGCCGACTTCCGATGCGTCGTCGGCCGGGCCCGGTGCAGAGTCGGGGGAGCCCGTGGCGCGACCCGCGCCGCCGCCGATGATGACGTCGGCCGCCTGCGAACCCAGACCCGGTCCGCCGGGGGTACCGGCCTCGTCGTCGGCCGGGCCGGTCGGGATCAGTGCGGCGAGACCGCGTCCGAGACCGCCCCGGTTCGACCGCGCGCCGGCCGTCGGCTTCGGCTTGCTCTGCTGGGTGCTCACTGCTGTCCTCCTCGATGTGCGAGCTCGCGGCCCGCGTCCAGATAACTCATGGCACCACGCGAACCCGGGTCATAACCGATGATCGTCATCGCGAACCCGGGTGCTTCGGACACCTTGACGCTCCGGGGGATCACGGTGGAGAGCACCTTGTCGCCGAAATACTTGCGCACCTCGTCGGCCACCTGATCGGCGAGCTTGGTCCGGCCGTCGTACATCGTCAGCAGGATCGTCGACACGAAGAGTTCCTTGTTGAGATGCGACTGCACGAGCTCGATATTGCGGAGCAACTGGCTGACGCCCTCAAGGGCGTAGTACTCGCACTGGATCGGGATCAGCACCTCGCGCGCGGCCACCATCGCGTTGATGGTCAGCAGGCCGAGCGACGGCGGGCAGTCGATGAGGACGTAATCGATGCCGTACTCGTCGAGAACCGCGTCATCGATCGCGTTCCGCAACCGGTTCTCGCGAGCCACCATCGAGACGAGTTCGATCTCGGCGCCGGCCAGATCGAGTGTCGCCGGCACGCAGTAGAGCCCCTTGTTGTTCGGGCTCTCGGCGATCGCCTCGCGCAGACCGACTTCGCCGAGCAGCATCTCGTAGACCGAGGGGACGCCCGAGCGGTGGTCGATCCCGAGCGCGGTGCTGGCGTTGCCCTGTGGGTCGAGATCGATGACGAGTACCGAGAGCCCGTGGAGTGCGAGCGCGGCCGCCAGGTTCACGGTCGACGTGGTCTTGCCGACCCCGCCCTTCTGATTGGCGACCGTGAGGATGCGGCGCTGCGCGGGGCGGGGGAGGGCGCCGGTACCGCCGGGGGTGAGCACCTGGCTGGCGCGCTCAGCCGCGATGGCGATCGGGGTATCGACCTCGCCGCCGGTTTCACGTGAAACGGTTTCACGTGAAACCGCGGGGTTCTGATTCGCCGTCGAGTCCTTCGACGATGCCTGACCGCTCAAGTCTCGACCCTTTCGCCCGATGTTTCTCAGCACTTCGTACCCCTCAATATTCTGGGCCCTCGCGGGCCTGATTCCAACCGGGCGAGCCGGAGGGTTAGTAGTTCATAACCAGACGATCTGGTGGCGGCGACCCGCCAGGTGTCGAACTTGCTCAGCGACGGGTGCGGGTCAGCTCCACAACCGTGGTCGGCGTCTCCAGCAGCCCGACGCCACAGGACAACACCTGCGGGTCGCTGAGCCCCGCCTTCGCTAGCGCCTTCGAATGCTTCGCGAGTTCGTCCGACGCGGACGCTCCCTTGATCGGCATCATCTTGCCGCCGACCCGGATCAGGGGAGTGCTCCAGCGGGCAAGCTTGTCGATCGACGCCACCGCTCGGGAAGTGACGACATCCGCCATCCCGCCGGCCTCGATCGTCGCCGGCTCCTCAGCTCGCCCGCGCACAACCGCGACCGACAGCCCCGCGGCATCGACGAACCGGCGCAGGAAATCGGCGCGTCGTTCCAGTGGCTCGACCAAGGTCATGATCAAGTCCGGCCTCGCGATCGCGAGCGGCAGACCGGGCAACCCCGCGCCGCTCCCGATGTCGGTGACAACAGCGCCCTCCGCGATCCGTTCCGCAATCACGGCCGAGTTCATGATGTGCCGCGACCACAGGCGGTCGACCTCGCGCGGCCCGATCAGTCCGTGATCGACGCCATCGGTCGCCAGCAGATCCCGATAGCGCTCTGCCAATGGCAGCCGCGCACCGAACACCGACGGGGCCGATTCCAGCGCCCGCGTCTCCTCCGGGTCGGTCGGTTTCACGTGAAACACGCTCCAAATCACATCGATGTAGTTTGTGGTCCGGAAAGCAAAAAGGGCCCCGACCCAATTGGTCGGGGCCCTCCGCTAAGCCTAGCTAGACCTTGAGGACGACCACGCGGCGGTTCGGTTCCGAACCCTCGCTCTCACTCGTCACGCCCTCGACGGCGGCAACGGCGTCGTGGACGATCTTCCGTTCGAACGGCGTCATCGGATCCAGCGACTCGCGTCCGCCCTCCGCGTTCACCCGCTCGGCCACCTCGGTGCCGAGCCGGGCCAGGCGCTCGCGGCGATCGGCACGCCAGCGCGCGACGTCCAGCATCAGCCGACTGCGGTCGCCGGTCGCCTGCTGCACGGCGAGACGGGTCAGCTCCTGCAGCGCGTCGAGAACCTCACCCTTCTTTCCGACGAGCTTCGACAGCTCCTTACCGCCGCCGTCGATGCTGACGATCGCGCGGTCACCATCGACGTCCAGATCGATGTCGCCGTCGTAGTCCAGAACGTCGAGCAGCTGCTCCAGATAATCGCCGGCGATCTCGCCCTCCTCGACGAGGCGGTCCTCCTGCGACGAGCTCTCGCCATCATCATCGGACTCGGCCGCCACCTCAGCGGTCGACTCGCCCCCCGCCTCAGCGGTCGACTCGCCCCCCGCGTCAGCGGTCGACTCGTCAGCCGGGTTGACGGCCGCGTCGTCGGTCAGGGTCTCGGAAGTCTCCGGCGAATCCGGGCCGTCGGAGTGCACTGCAGTCATGTAGCTACCTCAATATTCAGTGGGGGATAAGTCTTGTCGCGATCGAGCGGTGCGTCAGCGACGCTTCTTGCGTTTGCGCTGATTCTGATTCGGTCGCTTGTTCTGTCCGGCCGGTCGACTGCCCGGCGCCGGCTTCTTCGGTGCGGGCTTCTTCGGTGCCGGGGGAGGAGTCGGTTTGTCGTCGGGCGAGGTGTCCGCCGCGTCGTCATCCGTGGCATCCGCAGCATCCGCGCTCGAGGGCTCGCCGTCGGTGGCATCGCCGTCGGCTGCCTTCCCGACGGCCTTCTTCTGCCGATCGGGCTTCACGCCGGGCTTCGGCGCGTTCGCCTTCAGCTTCTCCGCCTTAGCGGCCTTCTCGATCGCCTCCTGCTTGGCCATGCGGCCGAACACGAGATGCTGCTGGCCGTAGGTCCAGATATTGTTCGCCATCCAGTAGAGGAGGATCGCGACGGGGAAGAAGAGACCGGACACCAGGATGCCGAGCGGGAAGATCCAGAGCGACAGCTGGTTCATGATCCGGGTCTGCTGGTTCTCCAGCGCCTCGGGCGTCTGACGGGCCACCGACGCGCGCGCATTCATATGGGTGGCGATCGAGGACAGGATCATCAGCGGCACGGCAAGATAGACGATGTCCATCCGGGTGAAGTCGATGTCTTGCGGCTTCATCGTGTCGACGAAGGCGATCCACTCATTCTTCGGGAGGTTGATCGCCGCCGACAGTGGAACGCCGAAGAGGCGGGAGTCCAGGAAGTTCCGCACCAACTCCGGGCTGAAAGCGTAGTTGCCGATGCTCCGGGTCTGCTCCGCACTCATGTGAAGCTGGCCCATACCGGTACCCATCCGGTTGAACGAGCGCAGGACATGGAACAGGCCGATGAACACCGGGATCTGCATGAACATCGGGAGGCAGCCCAGCAGGGGATTGAAGCCGTGCTCCCGCTGGAGCTTCTGCATCTCCTCGCTCATCTTGACCCGGTCTTTGCTGTACTTCTTCCGGATCGCCTGCATCTGCGGCTGAATCTCTTGCATCTTCTTCGTCGTCTGGATCTGCTTGACGAAGGGCTTGTAGAGGATCGCGCGCAGGGTGAAGACCAGGAAGACCACCGACAGTGCCCAGGCGATGCCGTTCCAGTTCGGCGAGTTCGGCAGGATCGCGTCGAAGACCCAGTGCCAGAACCACATGATCCACGAAACCGGGTAGTAGATGAAGTTCAGCACGAAACTGTGTGCTCCTTAGTTGATTGCGCACCAGAAGTGTTGCGGCGCAAGGGATTAAGTTGTGAAAGAACTCGGGTGGTGCGTTCGGGGACGGGGTCGTAGCCCGGCTTGTGCCAGGGTCCGCACTTGAGCAGCCGGATGATCGAGAGCCAACCGCCGTACAGCAACCCGTGCGTGGTCAACGCCTCGACGGCGTAAGCGCTGCAGGTCGGTTCGAATCGGCAGGTGGGCAGCCGCATCGGCGAGACCCAGGTGCGATAGAGCTGCACCAGAAAGACGACCGACTTCCACGCCCAGCTCCGTGGGCCACTGTTGATCGGCGTGATCTCGGGTTCGGCGGAGTCGGTCATCGAGAGGCTCGATCGACCGGATCGCGGGATAGGACACCGGCGAGCTCAGCCGCCAGGATGGTCGAACTCGCCTGCGCGGCCGCGGGCAGCGCCCGAAGCACCACCATGGTCTGCGGATCGATCGAGGTATTGCCGGCCGCGGCCGCGCGCAGCTTGCGGGACACCGCATGCCGCGTCACCGCATTGCCGACGGACTTGCCGACGATCAGCCCGAATCGCGGGCCACCGACCAAGACTTGGCCCGGTGCGTACTCCGGACGATCCACATAGGCGACGAAGTGCCGACGGTTCGCTCGCACACCGAACTTGAGCGTGCGAGTGAAATCAGACCGGCGGGTGAGCCGGTGATGGGGTGCCAGCACCGGGAGATCAGCTAGCCGAGGCGTGAGCCGACAGCGATCAGGCCGTGAGGCTGGCGCGGCCCTTGCGACGACGGTTGCCGACGATCGCACGACCGGCACGGGTCCGCATACGCAGACGGAAGCCGTGCACCTTGGCGCGACGACGGTTGTTCGGCTGGAAGGTGCGCTTGCCCTTGGCCATGGGTTGAACTCCTTGTAATAGAGGTGGTCTCTGTGTTCGAGCTGGTCTCGGAGCCCAACAGGCATGATCGCCGGCGATCAGGTTCGGACCCCCGGAGGGACGAATCGACTGATCGCGCGCGGCAGCCACACGCTCGTTGAGCGACTTATCGAGGGTACTGATCGACCCCACGACCGGTCAAACCGCCTCCGATCGCCGACCGGGGCCGGCAACCGCCCCCTCACCAGCAGATTCGCCACGACTCTCAACGTCAGATTCATACCAGCAACACTCCGAGAAGCGTCGGATCCTTGCTCTACTGCGGAATCTGTGCCGTCGTGTTGCTGCTCGACAGGGGCTCTGTTAGCTTCTGCAACAGCGTTTAGCGGAGCACAGTCGCCGAGCTGCGCGACCGATCACGCTTTCCAGAATCCCCGTTACCTGGGGCAATGCTTGCATTTGTACACAGCTGTGGATAAGAGTGTGCACAATTGGTTGAGCTTGACGATTCATCGGCGAATGCGGGCGGGCGCGACCATCATCGCCGAGACGTAGCTCACAGGAGGATCAATGTCGCAGCCCTCCGACCCCTCGCAACCAGGACCGGCCCGATCCAGCTTCAGCGAAGTCTGGCAGCAGGTGGTCAAGGAACTCGGAGACGAGAGCGATTCGACTCGCAGCATCACCCGCCAGCAGAAGGCCTACCTCTCGCTGGTGCAGCCGCTGACCCTGACCGAGGGATTCGCCCTGCTCAGCGTGCCGAATCAGTTCGTCCAAGAGCAGATCGAACGCGGCTTGCGCGAACCGATCGTCGCCACCCTGTCGCGGCTGCTCGGTGAATCGGTCGATCTCGGCGTCCGAACCAGTCCGCCGGCCGACGGTGAATCGACGCCGCTGGTGATCGACGCCGCCCCACCGCGCGACGACGCCGACACCGAGTCACCCGTCGGACCCAGCTTCCTCGAGCGCCGCGAAGACCGCCGCGAAGCCGAGGCCATCGGCGACTCCCGCGAGGGCTGGGTGTCCAGCTTCTTCCCGAGCGAGTCCGGTTCGTCCAGCACGGGCGTGAGCAACACCAGCCTCAACCCGAAGTACACCTTCGACACCTTCGTCATCGGTGCCTCGAACCGATTCGCCCACGCCGCGGCCGTCGCCATCTCCGAAGCGCCGGCCCGCGCCTACAACCCGCTGTTCATCTGGGGCGAGTCCGGGCTCGGCAAGACGCACCTGCTGCACGCCGCCGGCCACTACGCGCAGCGACTGTTCCCCGGCATGCGCGTGATGTACGTGTCCACCGAGGAATTCACGAACGATTTCATCAACTCGCTGCGTGACGACCGCCGCGTCGGGTTCAAGCGTCGCTACCGGGATGTCGACATCCTGCTGGTCGACGACATCCAGTTCCTCGAGGGCAAGGAAGGTATCCAGGAAGAGTTCTTCCACACCTTCAACACCCTGCACAACGCCAACAAGCAGATCGTCGTGTCGTCCGATCGACCGCCGAAACAGCTTGCGACACTGGAAGATCGGCTGCGAACCCGGTTCGAGTGGGGTCTGATCACCGACGTCCAGCCGCCCGAGTTGGAGACCCGGATCGCCATCCTGCGCAAGAAGGCGCAGATGGACAACATCAAGGTGCCCGACGACGTCCTCGAGCTGATCGCGTCCAAGATCGAACGCAACATCCGCGAGCTCGAGGGCGCGCTGATCCGCGTGACCGCGTTCGCGTCGCTGAACCAGACCGAACTCGATCAGTCGCTGGCCGAGATCGTGCTGCGGGCCCTGCTGCCGGATTCGGCGTCGATCGAGATCACCGCGGCCACGATCATCGCCGCCACCGCCGAGTACTTCGACGTCAGTGTCGAGGACATGCGGGGGCAGGGCAAGCATCGGCAGCTGGCGTTCGCCCGGCAGATCGCGATGTACCTGTGCCGGGAGCTCACCGAGCTGTCGCTGCCGAAGATCGGCGAACACTTCAACCGCGACCACACCACCGTGATGTACGCCGTGAAGAAGATCGGCAAGGACATCAAGGAGCGTCAGAAGACGTACAACGACATCCAGGAGCTCACCGCGCGGGTCAAACAGCGCTCGCAGCGCTGATTTCCCTGCTCTTGATCATCTGCCGTCCCAGGCTCTGGGGCGGCAGCTGTCGTTTCGGACCCCGTGCGAGCGCCGACTCTCAAGGTCAGGACGAGACTCTGAAGCACAACTTTTGTTACTGGTGTGACGCAAGCGACTTCTCCCCAGCTGTGGACAACCCCGTGGATAACTCTTGCAAACTGGGGACAACCAGTGCACCGAGCTCGAACAAATGACAGTTGTCCACCGACCGGTCACCGTCATCCCCCGGCCATTCGACTTCTGTTCACAATCGGCCGCGCCGGGCGACCAGCGCGCACGAGCTGTTATCCACAGAATCCACATGCCCTATTACTACGAAGAATTTCTCCATCACAGGACCTCTTTAAAAACAGGTGTGTGGATGAACAGTTGTGGACGCGCGTTCGTCCGGGTTACCGGCCCGCCCGCTCAAAGCTGTCGTTCGCGATACAGTGCATCCCACGACCGCGGATCGATGTCGCGGCGAACGCAGGCATGGTGTTCACCTGGTGAGCACGGACGAAGGGCAGCAGAACGAGCATGAAATTCCGGGTGGCGCGTGACGAATTCGCAGATTCCGTTGCCTGGGTCGCACGTAGTTTGCCCAGCCGTCCGCCGGTGCCCGTGCTCGGCGGCGTCCTGCTGGATGCCGGCGACGCGGGCCTGACGATCTCCGGATTCGACTTCGAGGTTTCGGCCCAGGTGGTCATCCCCGCCGAGATCGCCGACGCAGGCCAAGTTCTGGTGTCCGGAAAGCTGCTGGCCGATATCACCCGGTCGCTGCCGGCGAAGCCCGTCGACGTGACCGTCGACGGCACCCGGGTCGCGATCACCTGCGGCAGCGCGAAGTTCTCGCTGCCGACCATGCCGGTCGAGGATTACCCGCAGCTACCCGAGATTCCCGAGACCACCGGCTCGATCCCGCAGCAGCTGTTCGGTGAGGCGATCGCGCAGGTCGCCGTCGCGGCCGGGCGGGACGACACCCTGCCGATGCTGACCGGCATCCGCGTCGAGGTCGACGGCGACAAGGTCGTCATGGCCGCGACCGACCGATTCCGCCTCGCGGTGCGCGAACTCACCTGGGAGCCGGTCGGCACGCCGCCGGCCACCGCCGTTCTGGTCCCCGCGAAGACGTTGTCCGAGTCGGCGAAAACGGCTGCGAGCGAGGCCGGCTCGGGCGTCGGCCTGGCCTTCGGCACCGGCAGCTCGATCGGTGCGGCCGGGCTGCTGGGCATCCTCGGCAGCGGCCGACAGACCACAACCCGGCTGCTCGACGCCGAATTCCCGAAGTTCCGGCAGCTGCTGCCGGCCAGCCACGACTCGGTGGCGATCATCGAGATCGCGCCGCTGACGGACGCCATCAAGCGCGTCGCGCTGGTCGCCGAGCGCGGCGCCCAGGTGCGACTGGAATTCTCCGACGGCTCGGTGACCCTGTCGGCCGGCGGCGACGATGCCGGCAAGGCCGAGGAAGAACTCGAGGTGAAGTTCTACGGCGAGCCGCTGACCATCGCCTTCAACCCCGGATACCTGCTCGACGGACTGGGCTCGCTGCACACGCAGTATGTGGACTTCGGTTTCACGACGCCGAGCCGGCCCGCCGTGCTCCGCGCGCACGACGATGCGTCGGAGCCGACGGCCGATGATTCGGGCAAGTACCCGGCGCCGTCGGGCGACTACACATATCTGCTGATGCCGGTGCGCCTGCCGGGCTGATCGCCCTTCACCAGGTGCTGCGCGGCAAAATGATTCGGATCGATCGGGGATAGTCGGGAGGACCACGATGCAACTCGGACTGATCGGCCTGGGCAAGATGGGTGCCAATATGCGCACCCGGCTGCAGCGGGCGGGCCACGAGGTCATCGGCTTCGATCCACGTCCCGAGGTGAGCGATGTCGCGTCGCTGGCCGACCTCGTCAAGGGCCTCACCGGCCCGCGAGTCGTCTGGATCATGGTGCCGTCCGGCGATCCGACCCGCGACACCGTGCGGTCGTTGGCCGAACTGCTGGAGTCGGGCGATCTGGTGATCGACGGCGGCAACTCGAAGTACAGCGACGACCAACCCAATGCGGAGCTGTTGTCCGCCAAGGGAATCGGTTATATCGACTGTGGCGTCTCGGGCGGCGTGTGGGGATTGGACAACGGCTACGGTCTGATGGCCGGCGGCAGTCCCGCCGACATCGACCGAGCCATGCCGATCTTCGATGCCCTCCGGCCGGCGGGCGACCGGGCCGACGGATTCGTGCACGCGGGCCCGGTCGGCGCCGGCCATTACGCCAAGATGATCCACAACGGCATCGAGTACGGGCTGATGCACGCCTACGGCGAAGGCTACGAACTGTTGTCGGCCGAACCGCTGATCGAAGACGTCGAAGGCACGCTGCAGGCGTGGACGCAGGGCACGGTGATCCGGTCCTGGCTGCTGGATCTGCTGGTCGACGCGCTGAAGGAAGATCCCGGATTCTCCCAGATCTCCGACTACACAACCGATTCCGGTGAAGGCCGCTGGACCGTCGAAGAGGCGATCAAGCATTCGGTGCCGGCCAACGTCATTTCCGCGGCGCTGTTCGCGCGGTTCGCCTCGCGTCAGGAGGGCGGCTCGCCCGCGCTCAAGGCGGTCTCGGCGTTGCGCAATCAGTTCGGTGGGCACACCATGCGTTCTGCGGATGAGTCCGGATAGCGATGTTCGTCCGGAGTCTGCGGTTGCAGAACTTCCGCTCCTGGTCGTCGGCCGACTTCGAGTTCGGCCCGGGTGTGTCGGTGCTGGTGGGACGCAACGGATTCGGCAAGACCAACGTCATCGAGGCGCTGTATTACGTCGCGACGTTGCGCTCGCATCGCGTGTCAACCGATGCCCCGCTCATCCGGACGACCGCGGAATCCGCGACGATCGCTGCAACGGTGGAGAATTCGGGCCGCGAGCTGACCGTCGAACTGCAACTCACCGCAGGTCGGGCGAACAAGGCCCTGATCAACGGCGCGCCCCGGCGGCGGCCGCGGGATGTGCTCGGCGTCCTGCGATCGGTGCTGTTCTCGCCCGAGGACCTGCAGCTGGTGCGCGGCGACCCGGCGGAACGCCGGCGGTACCTGGACGAACTGGCGGCGATGCGCAGTCCGGCGGCCGCGGCGGCGAAGACCGATTACGACCGGGTGCTGCGGCAACGGACCGCATTGCTGAAGTCGGCGGCGTCGGCGATGCGGCGCGGTGGCGCCGATGCGGAATCGGTGATCAGCACCCTCGATGTCTGGGATGAGCAGCTGGCGCAGTTCGGCGGCCAGGTGATGGCGGCCCGATTGGACGTCTTGCGAGACGTGGAACCGCATGTGGTGCAGGCATATTCGACCATCGCACCGGACTCGCGGCCGGTTCGACTGGGATATCGCAGCTCCGGCGAGGACGCGCCGGCACCAACGGCCGACCAGCCGGCGGATGCGCAGGAGCTCGGGCAGTGGTTGTTGTCCGAGCTGGGTCGAGTGCGCTCGAAGGAGATCGATCGCGGCGTCTGCCTGATCGGGCCACATCGCGACGACGTCGATCTGTGGCTCGGTGCCGAACCGGCCAAGGGATTCGCCAGCCACGGGGAGTCGTGGTCGCTGGCATTGGCGTTGCGTCTCGGCTCGGTCGAGCTGATCCGCGCCGACGGCGCCGAGCCGGTTCTCATGCTCGACGACGTCTTCGCCGAACTCGATGCGGCCCGACGCGCGGCGCTGGTGGCACATGTTCGTGACGCCGAACAGGTGCTGATCACCGCGGCGGTGGCCGACGACATTCCGGCCGAGCTCGCCGGCAACCGAATCGCCGTCGTCATGAAAGAGATTGACGGACAGCGGATCTCGCAGGTCGACTCGGCGGTGACGGCATGACCGACGACGAACCGGCCGAACCGACCGGCTACGAATTGGCCCGCAAGGCCCTCGAGGACGCCCGGGCGGCGGCCCGGGCCGCCGGCAAATCGGTCGGTCAGGGCCGGTCGTCGGCGCGCAAGACGTCGGGCGGCTCGCGGCGGTCGGCCCGGCGCGGATGGAGCGGTCCGCGGCCCGACGCCAACGATCCGCAGCCGCTCGGCCGGCTCGCTGGACAGATTGCTCGGAGCCGCGGGTGGGGCGATCGGATCAGTGAGGGGTCGATCTTCGGTTCCTGGGACACGGTCGTCGGACCCGATGTCGCGGGCCACGCCCGCCCGACCGTCCTGCGCGACGGTGTTCTGCATATCCAGGCGGAGTCGACCGCGTGGGCGACCCAGCTGCGGCTGATGCAGCAGCAGATCCTCGGCAAGATCGCCGCGGCCGTGGGGAACGGGGTGGTCACGAGCCTGCGGATCACCGGTCCGCGAGCCCCGTCCTGGCGAAAAGGGGAGTTTCACGTCCGCGGGCGCGGGCCCCGGGACACCTACGGCTGACCCGCCAGGACCGGGCCCGGACGGGGGACGCTCATCTCTCGCAGAAGCTCGAATTAGCCGCGCACCGTCGTCGCGTGTCAGTTTGGCGGAAAAAAATCCGCCAGAGCGCGTGTTAGACGGCTAGGCGACCCCACTCTGTGTGAGCCAACCAGTAGTATGTAATCCGGGTTGTGACGACGCTCTCGGACGCGTCGTCACGGGGCACGCTTGTGCCCATCGACATCGAGGAGAACTGTGGCCGACGACGCCGACAAGACGACCGACAAGGCTGAGAAGCCCGCGAAGAAGCCAGCCGCCAAGAAGAAGGTGAGCAGCAGCAGTTACGGCGCCGACTCGATCTCCATTCTCGAAGGCCTCGAGGCCGTGCGCAAGCGTCCCGGTATGTACATCGGGTCCACCGGCGAGCGCGGCCTGCACCACCTCATCTGGGAGGTCGTGGACAACTCGGTCGACGAGGCGATGGCCGGATTCGCGACCCGGGTGGATGTCACGCTGCTGGCCGACGGCGGCGTCCAGGTCGTCGATGACGGCCGCGGTATTCCGGTCGCCATGCACGCGACCGGCGTCCCGACCGTCGAGGTCGTCATGACCCAGCTGCATGCCGGCGGCAAGTTCGACGGCGAGTCGTACGCGGTGTCGGGCGGCCTGCACGGCGTCGGCATCTCGGTGGTCAACGCGCTGTCGACGCGGATGCTCGTCGACATCGATCGCGACGGCTACCACTGGACTCAGGAGTACAACTACGCCAAGCCCGGCGAGCTGGTGCAGGGTGGGCCGACCAAGCGCACCGGCACCACGCAGCGCTTCTGGGCCGACCCCGACATCTTCGAGACCACCGAATACAGCTTCGAGACGATCGCGCGTCGACTGCAGGAGATGGCCTTCCTGAACAAGGGCCTGACCATCACGCTGACCGACGAACGGCCGCGCCACGTCGTGGAGTCGGACGACATCGAGCAGGCCGAGGCGGTCGGCACCGCTGACGCGGACGGGGATGCGCAGACCGACGACGAGGTCGCAGAGGAAGCCGTCGAGGATGCACCGGTCAAGTCGGCCAAGCCGCGAACCAAGACCTATCACTACCCGGGCGGCCTCGAAGACTTTGTCGCACACCTGAATCGGACCACCAGCCGCACCCCGATCCATCAGTCGATCATCGGGTTCACGGCGAAGGGCACCGGCCACGAGGTCGAGATCGCCATGCAGTGGAACAGCGGCTACTCCGAGTCGGTGCACACGTTTGCCAACACCATCAATACCCACGAGGGCGGCACCCACGAGGAGGGCTTCCGCTCCGCGCTGACGTCGACCGTGAACAAGTATGCGGCCGACAAGAAGCTGGTGAAGGAGAAGGACGGCAAGCTCACCGGTGACGACATCCGTGAGGGACTCGCGGCGGTCATCTCGGTGAAGGTCGCCGACCCGCAGTTCGAGGGTCAGACGAAGACCAAGCTCGGCAACACCGAGGTCCGCAGCTTCGTGCAGAAGGTGGCCAACGAGCACCTGAACCACTGGTTCGAGTCGAATCCCGCTGAGGCCAAGGCCATCATCAAGAAGGCAGCCGACTCGGCGCAGGCTCGCATGGCGGCCCGCAAGGCGCGAGAGTTGGTGCGGCGCAAGAGCGCAACCGATATCGGCGGCCTGCCCGGCAAGCTCGCCGACTGCCGCTCCAACGACCCGAGTCTCTGCGAGGTCTACATCGTGGAGGGCGACTCGGCCGGCGGTTCCGCCAAGAGCGGCCGTGACTCGATGTACCAGGCGATCCTGCCGCTGCGCGGTAAGATCATCAACGTCGAGAAGGCTCGAATCGACAAGGTGCTCAAAAACAATGAGGTCCAGTCGATCATCACGGCGTTCGGCACCGGCATCCACGACGAGTTCGACATCTCGAAGCTGCGCTATCACAAGATCGTGCTGATGGCCGATGCCGACGTCGACGGCCAGCACATCGCGACCCTGCTGCTGACGCTGCTGTTCCGATTCATGCGACCGCTCGTCGAGCACGGCCACGTCTATCTGGCGCAGCCGCCGCTGTACAAGCTCAAGTGGCAGAAGGGCGCCGAGCCCGAGTTCGCCTATTCCGATCGCGAGCGCGACGGCCTGCTCGAGGCGGGTCTGCAGTCCGGCAAGAAGATCAACAAGGACGACGGCATCCAGCGCTACAAGGGTCTGGGCGAGATGAACGCCAAGGAGCTGTGGGAGACCACCATGGATCCGGATGTGCGCGTGCTGCGTCAGGTGACACTCGACGATGCTGCCGCCGCCGACGAGATCTTCAGCGTGCTGATGGGCGAGGACGTCGCGGCCCGCCGCAGCTTCATCGCCCGCAACGCCAAGGATGTGCGCTTCCTCGACGTCTAGGCGTCCTGCTCTCAACCCCAGTCCACCAACGACTTTCGCCGCCCGCCTGAGACATCGGCACCAGCGGCAGATCCGAAGAGGAGATCATGACCGACACCACGTTGCCGCCCACCGAGGGCTCCGGCGACCGCGTCGAACCGGTCGACATCCAGCAGGAAATGCAGCGCAGCTACATCGATTACGCGATGAGCGTCATCGTGGGCCGCGCGCTGCCGGAGGTTCGCGACGGCCTCAAGCCGGTGCACCGCCGCCTGCTCTACGCGATGAACGACGCCGGCTTCCGGCCCGACCGCGGCTACGTGAAGTCCGCGAAACCCGTTGCGGAGACGATGGGCAACTACCACCCGCACGGAGACACCGCGATCTACGACGCGCTGGTGCGCCTCGCCCAGCCGTGGTCGCTGCGGTACCCGCTGGTGGACGGGCAGGGCAACTTCGGTTCGCGCGGCGACGACGGTCCGGCGGCCATGCGGTACACCGAGGCGCGTCTCACGCCGCTGGCGATGGAGATGCTGCGTGACATCCAGGAAGAGACAGTCGATTTCACGCCGAACTACGACGGCAAGACCATGGAGCCCCTGGTCCTGCCGAGCCGCGTCCCGAACCTGCTGATCAACGGTTCGGGCGGCATCGCGGTCGGCATGGCGACCAACATCCCGCCGCACAATCTCAACGAGATCGCGGACGCGATCTTCTGGGCTCTCGACAACCATGAGGCCGACGAGGAGACCACGCTCGCCGCCTGCATGGAACGCGTCAAGGGCCCGGACTTCCCGACCGCGGGCCTGATCGTCGGCGGCCAGGGCATCAAGGACGCCTACGCGACCGGTCGCGGCTCCATCCGCATGCGCGGTGTGGTCGAGATCGAGGAGAACAGCAAGGGCACCACCACGCTGGTGATCACCGAGCTGCCGTACCAGGTCAATCCGGACAACATGATCCGCTCGATCGCCGAGCAGGTGGCGGACGGAAAACTCAAGGGCATCAGCAAGATCGACGACGAATCGTCCGATCGCGCCGGCATGCGGATCGTCGTCACGCTCAAGCGCGACGCGGTCGCCAAGGTGGTTCTGAACAACCTCTACAAGCACAGCCAGCTGCAGACCAGCTTCGGCGCCAACATGCTGTCGATCGTCGACGGCGTGCCGCGCACCCTGCGCCTGGATCAGATGATCCGGTTCTACGTGGCGCACCAGATCGACGTGATCGTGCGTCGCACCCGGTACCGGCTGCGCAAGGCCGAGGAGCGGGCCCATATCCTGCGCGGTCTGGTGAAAGCCCTTGACGCGCTTGACGAAGTGATTGCCCTCATTCGACGCAGCGAGACCGTCGACATCGCCCGCACCGGCTTGATGTCGCTGCTCGACGTCGACGAGATCCAGGCCGACGCGATCCTCGCGATGCAGCTGCGGCGCCTGGCGGCCCTCGAGCGGCAGAAGATCATTGACGAGTTGGCCGAGATCGAGCGCGAGATCGCCGATCTGAAGGACATTCTGGAGAAGCCCGAGCGCCAGCGCGCGATCGTTCGCGACGAACTCACCGAGATCGTCGAGAAGTTCGGCGACGAGCGTCGCACGAGAATCGTTGCGGCCGAAGGCGATGTGACCGACGAGGACCTCATCGCCCGGGAGGACGTGGTCGTCACGATCACCGAGACCGGCTACGCCAAGCGCACCAAGACCGACCTGTACCGCAGCCAGCGGCGCGGCGGCAAGGGCGTGCAGGGAGCCGGCCTCAAGCAGGACGACATCGTCGCGCACTTCTTCGTGTGCTCGACCCACGACTGGATCCTGTTCTTCACCACCAAGGGCCGGGTCTACCGGGCCAAGGCGTACGACCTGCCCGAGGCCAACCGCACCGCGCGCGGCCAGCACGTCGCGAATCTCCTTGCGTTCCAACCGGAAGAGCGGATCGCTCAGGTCATCCAGATCAAGTCGTACGACGACGCGCCCTATCTGGTGCTGGCCACCCGTGGCGGACTGGTGAAGAAGTCCAAGCTCGCCGACTTCGACTCCAACCGGTCGGGCGGCATCGTCGCGATCAACCTGCGGGGCGAGGATGAACTCGTCGGCGCGCAGCTGTGCTCGTCCGACGACGATCTGCTGCTGGTGTCCAAGCGGGGTCAGTCGATCCGCTTCAGTGCGACCGACGAGGCGCTGCGGCCGATGGGCCGCGCCACCTCGGGCGTGCAGGGCATGCGGTTCAACGACGACGACCAGCTGCTGTCGCTCAATGTCGTGGTGCCGGATACCTTCCTGCTGGTCGCGACCTCCGGCGGCTATGCCAAGCGCACGGCGATGGAGGACTACCCGGTGCAGGGTCGGGGCGGCAAGGGTGTGCTGACGATTCAGCACGACAAGAACCGCGGCGATCTGGTCGGCGCGCTCATCGTCGACAACGACACCGAGCTGTACGCGATCACCTCGGGCGGCGGCGTCATCCGGACGGCGGCCAAGCAGGTTCGCAAGGCCGGACGTCAGACCAAGGGTGTGCGCCTGATGAATCTCGACGAGGGAACGGTCCTTGTCGCGATTGCTCGCAACGCGGACGAGACCGACGTCGACGACCAGGAAGCAGGCGGAATGCCGGGCGCTTCAGGCGGCAAGAAGTAGGCTGGGCGATCGAAGGCCGAGCGCCGTACCGTGCCGGTACGGCGAGCCCCCGGAGTGAAGGATGACGTGTTGAGCACCAACAAGCCCGACGACCAGCCGTCCGGCAAGCCCGCCAACAAACCCGCGGGCGGCGACAGGCCGCGCGCGTCGGCAGGCGAGGTGGCGGCGGCTGCCGCGGCGGCGGCCGGGGGTGCGGCGAAGACCGGCACCGGACCCGGCGGCGTTCCGCCGTGGCAGCGGGGTACCGGGAAGCCCGGCGAGCGGCCGGCGCCGCCCGCGACGGGTGATCGGCCGCAACAGGCGTCGGCACTCGATCGCACCCCGCCCGCGGCGGTGGATGCCAAGAAATCTGCGGCCGCGCAGCCGCCGAAGACCTCGCCCGAAGAGCCGGCCGGCGGTAACCGCCCGCGGACGATGATCACCGGCACTGCGATCCCGGATTCGTTGCGGGACAAGCCGACTGCGTCCGCGCCGAAGGCGGCCGCGGGTGGCGCCGCGGCGGCGACCGAGGTGCTCGATGCGAAGAGTGCGCCCGCGCCGGCCGAGGCCGAGGGCCCCAAGCGGGTCGGCGCGGTCACCGATCGCGTGCCCACCAACGGGCGCGCTCCGCTGCGCGCAGCAGTGCAGATCCGCCGGATCGATCCGTGGGCGACCCTGAAGATCACCGCGGTCGTGTCGATCGTCGGCTTCTTCGTCTGGATGGTCGCGGTCGCGGTGCTGTATCTGATCATGGACGGTATGGGCGTCTGGGGATCGCTGAACGATTCGCTCGGCAGCATCACCACCAGTGACTCCTCGAGCGATACGACCATCGGCGCGGGAACGGTGTTCGGTTTCGCGGCGCTGATCGGCGCGGTGAGCGCGGTGCTGGTGACCGCGCTGGCCGCCGTCGGGTCGATCATCTACAACATCTGCGCAGACCTGGTCGGGGGCATCGAGATCACCCTTGCCGACCGCGATTGACGGCGTTCGAAAGAACCGCGCTGACGACGCGTTTTGGTTGATTCGCGGTCGCTCCGGTAGCCTTTCATCTCGGTTCACGGGCCTATAGCTCAGGCGGTTAGAGCGCTTCGCTGATAACGAAGAGGTCGGAGGTTCAAGTCCTCCTAGGCCCACCATCAGAACCCAGTCGACCAGCAGGCCGGCGTCCGGGGCCTTAGCTCAGTTGGTAGAGCGCCGCCTTTGCAAGGCGGATGTCAGGAGTTCGAATCTCCTAGGCTCCACAGAGATCGATAATGCCCGAGCCGCCACCCGCGCCCCATGCGCTGTGGTAGTCCTGGTCGGATGACGACGAAAAGGGTCATTTCCGCCATCGCGGCCGCCGCCGCTGTTCTGATTCCCCTCGCCGCCTGCAGCGACGACAGCTCGAGCAGCAGTTCCTCTTCCACCTCTTCCGTGACGTCCTCGGCTGCGGCATCGTCGTCGGCCACCCAGACGCCTTCCCAGATCCTCTCGTCGACCTCCTGGGAGACCACCGGTGCCGTCGACAACGCCGGCAAGAGGCGCGCCCTGAGCGATCCGGATGTCAAGACCTACGTCGGCTACGCCTACTTCGATGCCGACGGCACCTTCGCGATGTACAACCTGGACGACACCCCGAAGATGCAGGGGGACTGGAAGCTGACGCCGGACGGCAAGACCCGCATCATCACGGCCAAGGACGAGAACGGGAAGGTGCGGTTCACCCGCAGCTCGCCGATCGAGACGCTGACGCCCCTGGAGTTCACCTATCGGACCTACCCGGTGCAGAACAACCAGTCGATCTACATCGACATCGTCCACACGCCGACGACCCACAAGGCGCCGATCGCGTCCAGCCCGGCACCCTCGTCGAGCGGATCGAACTCCGGATCGATGGCGCCGAGCTCGATGCCATCACGTCCGATGTCGTCGCATCCGACGACCCCGATCGCGCCCGGGAGCCGGTAGCCCTCGGCCGATCAGCCGGGTCGGGCAGGATCAGCTGCCGCGGGCGACGATCCAGGTGTAGCCGATCAGGGCCAGAATCTCGGCGGCGAGACCGATGTAGCCGACCCACAGGGCCGCCACGGCCAGCGAATCGCCGTGCTCGCGGGTCTCACGAATCTGCCGGCGGGCCACATGGCCGCAGATCACGCCGGCGATGGCGGTGACGAACAGCATCGAGAACACGATGGCGGCGATGGCCAGTCGGTTGGTGTAGTTGGGCGCCGGGGTGGCACTCATGGCGGAATCCTGGGGCTTCGAGGTGGCAGCGGGACGAGGGGGCGGGGCCGTCTTCGGATCGACCGCGGTACCGGTCACGACGGGCGGCTTGGGCGGCGGTGGCGTACCGACCGGGCCGGCGGGCCGCGCGGCCGGGCGGGGGTTGACCGGTGGTGCACCGGGCGGCGGATTGCCCGGCGGCGGCACCTGCGAATACGCGCGCGCGCCGACCGCGGAATCGAGTCCCTGCTCGCCGATGCCGGCCGCGGGGCCGTTGAGTACAGGGTCGCGCTGGACCGGGGGCTTGTTCGGGGGGCCGGCGGGGCGCTGCGGGGGCGGCGGGTTCCCAGGACCCGCTCCACCGGGCCCGAATTTCGCCGGACCGTTGCCGGCCGGCGGGGGTGCGACGGGCCGCTGGCCGCGGGGTGGCGGGGTCGGACGTCCGCCGGCGGCCGGGGGGTTCGGCCGCCGCGGAGGCTGCGACGGGGGCCCGGCCGGGCGATTGCTATCTGGTCCGCTCACGGTTTACAAGGTACCGGTCGGATGCGGGCGGTGGTGCCCAGTGGCTGGTCAGTCGCCGGCCGAGGGCACGTCAGCGACGTGCGGTGGCTCCGGAGCGACCGCGGGAGTCGCGCCGCGGGCACGCCGGGCGGCCAGGTATCCGAGGGCGCCGACGGCCACCAGACCCCCGCTGAGCACCAGGGCCTTCAGGGGCGAACGCCGGGAGCGCCCGGTCGAGGTCGTGGCGGACGTGGGGGCGGCCATGAATGCTCCTTGCAGGAAGATGACGGGTCGGCGGTGCCTACACCTTGCCACGATCGCCCGTTATGGGCATGACGCGCGTCGGGATGCCGTGCCAGTGGGTGTTGGTGGCGGATCGCTACGGGTGCCGGTCGGCGCATGGCACGATGGAGCGCGTGAGTAAAGCAGCAGCCAAGACCGCAACCGCAACCCTGCACACCAACCGGGGCCCGATCGCCATCGCCCTGTTCGGCAACCATGCGCCGAAGACCGTGGCGAACTTCGTCGGCCTCGCCGACGGCAGCAAGGAGTACAGCAAGCCGAACGCCGCCGGCACCGCGTCCGGCCCGTTCTACGACGGCGCGGTGTTCCACCGCGTCATCGACGGCTTCATGATCCAGGGCGGCGACCCGACCGGCACCGGCATGGGCGGCCCGGGTTACGAGTTCGAGGACGAGTTCCATCCCGAGCTGCAGTTCGACGAGGGGTACATCCTCGCGATGGCGAACGCCGGACCGGGCACCAACGGCTCGCAGTTCTTCATCACCGTGGGTCCGACCCCGCACCTGAACCGTCGCCACACCATCTTCGGCATCGTCGAGGACGAGGAGTCGAAGAAGGTCGTGGACGCGATCGCGACCACCGCGACCGATCGTCGCGATCGTCCGGTCGACGAGGTCGTCATCGAGAAGATCACGATCGCCTAGCGACTTGACCCACCCAGCAGACCGCGCGACCGGTCCCGGTGGCGCGGTCTGCCGGTGGCACCCGGACCGGCCGACACTGTTGGCCTGCTCGCGCTGCGGAACCCCGGCCTGTCCGGACTGTCTGAGTCCGGCGCCGGTCGGTCAGTTGTGTCGTAACTGCGTCGGCGCCGCGGCCCGGCAGACGCCGCGGGTCCGGCAGGTCGGTGCCACCACCCCGTACGCCACGTACACGCTGATCGCGATCAATGTCGTGGTGTACATCGTCGCGGCGCTGCAGGCGCACACCTCGGCGCTCACCGCGCTCAACAGCCGGATCCTGTGGAACGGCGGCCTCTTCGAACCGAAGGTCGCCGACGGCGAGTACTACCGGCTGATCACGTCGGGCTTCCTGCATTTGTCGGTCTGGCATATCGCGGCCAATATGATCGCGCTGCTGCTGATCGGCGCGCAGCTCGAAAAGTTCATGGGCACAGCACGATTCACCGGTGTCTATTTCATCTCGATGCTCGGCGGCGCCGCGGCCGTGCTCGCGCTGGGCGATGTGAACACGCTGACCGCCGGCGCGTCGGGGGCCATCTACGGGCTGCTGGGCGCGCTGCTGGTGATCGTGGTGCGTGGCGGTCAGCCGCCGACGCAGATCGTGGTGATCATCGCGCTGAACCTCTTCATCACCCTGGCGGTGCCGGGCATCTCCCTGTGGGATCACCTCGGCGGGCTGGTGTTCGGCACGCTCACGATGGCGGCCATCGTCTATCTGCCGCGGTTGGTGCCGGATGGTCGGTCCGGTCGGGCGGCATTGATCAACCGGCTGACGTGGGTGACCCTCGGCGGCCTGGTCGTCGTGACCGCGCTGCTGGGCGTGGCGGCGGCACTCGGGCGCTGATCCCCAGCCGGGTCAGTCGCGCGGCGCGTCGACCCGCAGACCGGCGTGGCGCAGGGCGTCGGCCACATCTGCGGGCGCGGTGCCCAGATCCCAGCGGCCGAACACCACCAGTCGGGTATCGGCGCCGGATGAACCGGCATCGGGTCGGGTGAATTCGAGTTCGAGATGGGCGACCTTCCGCCCGAACCTCGGGAACTTCACGATGCGGATCCGCACGATCTCGTCGCGCCGGTAGCTGCTGGCCCCGGCGATCGTGCGGACGCGCAGTCCGTCGTCGACGATGGCCAGTCGCGGCCGCGAGATCAGGGATCCGGCGCCGAATGCGGCCAGGGCGCCGCCGCCGCACAGCAGCAGCACCAGGCCGGCGAGGTCACCGCTGAGAATGCCGGCGATGATCAGGGCGATACCGCCGATGAGCATGCCCCACGCCGCGGGCTTCGGGGTGGCCCAGGAGGTCTGTTGAGAGTTATCCACAGGACTTATCCCCAGTGGGGATGAATTACACACATGTTCTTACGAGGCTGTGAGTATGTGAATCCGCAGGTCAGCGCCACCGCATGGTCATCAGGAGGCCGGCGACCATGAACCCGAAGCCGATCAGGAAGTTCCAGGAGCCGAGGGCGTACATCCAATGCAGGACCTTGCCGTCGGCGCCGAGGCTCGACGGGGTGGCGACGAGATAGAACACGATCAGCCACAGCAGCCCGAACAGCATCAGGCCGAGCATGAGCGCCACGTACCAGGTGCTCGACGGGCCGACCTTGACCTTCACCGGCGTGCGATTGGCCGTGTTGATCGTGTAGTCGGTCTTCTTCCGGACTTTTGACTTGGGCATGACTTCCTAGCGGTAGACCCCGCCGCAGAGCGGCAGTTCTGTAAATACAGTTCAGTACAAAAGTAACGCACAAGCTCGGTCGATATGGAATCGATCGACCGCAGGACCGATGAGTACGCTGGTCGGGTGAAGATCCTCGTCGTCGACAACTACGACAGCTTTGTCTACAACCTGGTGCAGTACATCGGGCAGCTGGGAGTCGTGTGCGACGTCTGGCGCAATGACGACGAGCGCCTCGCCGACCCGGCCGCGGTGGCCGCCGACTACGACGGCATCCTGCTCAGCCCCGGACCCGGCACCCCGCAGCGGGCCGGCGCGACGATGCCGATGGTCACGGCGGCGGGCGAGGCCGGCACCCCGGTCCTCGGCGTGTGCCTCGGGCATCAGGCGATCGGTGCGGTGTTCGGCGGCACGGTCGACCGCGCCCCGGAACTGTTGCACGGCAAGACCTCTCTGGTGTTCCACGAAGGCCACGGAGTGCTGGCCGGGCTGCCGAATCCGTTCACCGCGACGCGGTATCACTCGCTGACCGTGCTGCCGGAAACGGTGCCGGACGTCTTCGAGGTCACCGGCCGCACCGAGACGGGCGTGGTGATGGGTCTGCGTCATCGCGAGCTGGCCATCGAGGGCGTGCAATTCCACCCGGAGAGCGTGCTCACGCAGGGCGGGCACCGGATGCTCGCCAACTGGCTGGCGCGCTGCGGCTGGACATTCGACGAGGCGCTGGTCAGCCGGCTCGAGGCCGAGGTGGCTGCGGCGCTGTCGCCGGCCCCGGGGGCCTAGCGCGCCGACCGGGCGACCCCCGGCGCGTTAACTATCCGCCGGGCAGGATCGACAGTTGGCCGATACCGACGGTGATCGGGTCGGTGTTCTTGACCACAGACCCCGGTGGCGCACTCTGATTGACCACCTTGCCTATTCCCGGATTGCCCAGCCCGACGCTGACGCCGTTCGCGGTGAGCGCCACCTTGTAACCGAGCCCTGCCAACGTCTGCGTCGCCTGATCCTGGCTCATGCCGCGCAGGTCCGGCATCCGGAACTGATTGCCGAGCGAGACGTTGACAGTGACGGCGGAGCCCTGGTCGACCTGATTGCCGGTTCCGGGCGACCAACTGACGACCTGCCCGGCCGGCAGTGTGCTGTCGAC
Organism: Jongsikchunia kroppenstedtii DSM 45133; assembly: GCF_000380485.1. GTDB lineage: Bacteria > Actinomycetota > Actinomycetes > Mycobacteriales > Mycobacteriaceae > Jongsikchunia > Jongsikchunia kroppenstedtii. The sequence continues at coordinate 29,903 of NZ_AQYG01000030.1, forward strand.
GTCGACTTCGTGCATCTGCAGCTTCAGTTGCTTGAGGTTGGTTTCTGCGGCGTCCACGGTCTGGCCGGTGAGATCAGGCACCGAGACCCGAAGCGGCCCACCGCCGACCTGGACGCGGATGGGTTGGTTCACGGCGAGCGTGGTGCCGACGGGTGGATCGGTTCCGACGACTTTGCCCTTCATCTTCATGTCGGACGCGACAGTGACCGGCGCGGGCGAGGCGAAGCCCATGTTCTTGAGCTCGTTGACAGCTTCGTCCGGGGTCTTGCCCTTGAGGTCGGGCACCTGCACCGACTTCGGGCCGATCGACCGGAACAGCCGGACCGTCGACCCCTTGTGCACCTTGTTGCCCTGGCCCGGATCGGACCGGGTGATCAGGCCCGGTGCCACGGTGTTGCTGTTCTCGTTGATGACCGCGTCGTCGACCTTGAAGCCCTGCGCGGTGAGTGACGCGCGGGCATTCGCCTCGGAGTCACCGGCGACCGGATTGACCGTCACCTGGGCTCCGTCCGACCACGGCCTGGTGATCAGCAGCGCGCTGAGCACGACCAGCGCGGTGATCGCGAGGATCGCCCCGATCAGCCGTCGCCGTCGCGGATCATGGTCGGGCACATCGGTATTGGGCGGAACCCGCACGGAACGCGCCCGGACGGGGGTATCGATGAGTTCGGTGCGATCGGCGTCGGTCATCACGATCGGCGCGCTGGGTTTGCCGCCCGCGAGCACCTTGACCAGTTCCGAACGCAGATCGGCGGCCGACTGGTAGCGGTTGTCGGGGTTCTTGGCCATCGCCTTGAGAACCACCGAGTCGAGCTCCGGCGGGATCTCCGGATCGATCGACGACGGGGTCGGCGGATCTTCCCGGACATGCTGGTAGGCGACCGCGACCGGGGAGTCTCCGGTGAACGGCGGCTGACCGGTGAGGAGCTCGAAGAGCACACAACCCAGGGAGTAAACGTCGCTGCGGGCGTCCACGGACGCGCCGCGGGCCTGCTCGGGGGACAGGTACTGGGCGGTGCCGATGACCGCCGCGGTCTGGGTCATGGTGTTGGCGCCGTCGGCCATCGCGCGGGCGATGCCGAAGTCCATCACCTTCACCGCGCCGGTGCGATCGATCATCACGTTCGCCGGCTTGACGTCGCGGTGGACGATCCCGTTCTGGTGCGAGAATTCCAGCGCCGCAGCAACATCCGCGATCCAGAGCATGGCCTGCCGGGGTGCCACCTTCCCTTCGCGGCGCAGTACGTCGCGCAGCGTCTCGCCGTCGACGTACTCCATCACGATGTACGGCAGGGGCCCCGACTCGGTCTCGGCCTCGCCCGAGTCGTACACCGCGACAATCGTCGGGTGGTTCAGCGCCGCGGCGTTCTGCGCCTCGCGACGGAAGCGCAGATAGAAGCTGGGGTCGCGGGCCAGGTCGGCGCGCAGCACTTTGATCGCCACGTCGCGATGGAGCCTCAGGTCACGTGCCTGGTGCACCTCGCTCATCCCGCCGAAACCGAGGGTTTCGCCGAGTTCGTAGCGATCAGAAATGTGCTGCGGGGTATTCATCGATCGGTGTTCCCGCCACCTGAATCGTTGTTGCCCCAGTCGCGATCGAGCATGCCCTGGACGCACCCGGGCGGGAACGCGGTTCCGGGGATGCACGGCACGGCGATGCCTCCGTTGGTCGTCGTGGTGGTGGTCGTAGTCGGCTCGGTCGTGGTGGTCGTGGTGGTGGTCGTCGTCTCCGACGTGGTGTGGCGACTCGTGGTCGTCGTCGGTTCGTCGGTGGTGGTCACGGCGGGGGCCGTGGTGGTTGTATCGACGCTGCCATTGTTGTCGTTAGACCGGGCAACCACCAGTCCGACCGCCACCAGAGCGGCGATCAGCAGCAGCACGGCGACTCCGGCGAGGGCCTTCTGACCGGTGGTCCAGCGGTTATCGTGCGGCGGCGGAACGACCGGACGGGCGGCGGCCCGAGGCGCCGGGCTGGGAGCGCCGGTGAGGACCTGGGTCCCGGCCGTCGGCGGGCCCACGATGGCGGCGCCGCCGGGCCGCGGCGCCCGATGACCGGCTCGTACCGCTGCCACGGCGTCGGCGAACTCGCCGCCGTCGTGGTAGCGCTGCGCGGGGGTCTTGGACAGGGCGATCGAGATCAGATCGCGCACGCCGGCCGGGAGGTCGGCCGGCAGCGGGGCCGGCGTCTCGCGGATATGGCGCATGGCGACCGTGATCGCGCCGTCGCCGTCGAACGGCCGGCGTCCGGAGATCGCCTCGTAGCCGACGACGCCCAGCGAGTAGACGTCCGAGGCAGCCACGGCGTCCTCGCCGAGCGCCTGCTCCGGCGAGATGTACTGCGCGGTGCCCATCACCATGCCGGTCTGCGTGACCGGGGCGGCGTCGACGGCCTTGGCGATACCGAAGTCGGTGATCTTCACCTGGCCGGTCGGGGTGATCAGGATGTTGCCCGGCTTGACGTCGCGGTGCACGAGACCGTTCTGGTGGGCCACCTGCAGCGCCCGGCCGGTCTGCTCGAGCATGTCGAGGGCGTTGTTCAACGACAGCCGCCCGACGCGGGCGAGGACGGCGTTGAGCGGCTCACCGTTCACCAATTCCATGACCAGGTACGCCAGCGGGCTGCCGCCGGACCGGTCGGGCGTCTCGCCGTAGTCGAAGACGTTGGCGATGCCGGGGTGGTTCAGCTGCGCGGTGGTCCGCGCCTCGGAACGGAAGCGCTCGAGGAACTCGGGATCGTCGGAGAACTCGGACTTGAGCACCTTGATCGCGACACGTCGGTCCAGCCGGGTGTCGAGTCCTTCCCACACCTGGCCCATTCCGCCGGTGGCGATCAGCCGCATCAGGCGGTAGCGGTCGGCGATCATCGCGCCGCTCTGCAAACTCATCGGTCACTCCACTCTGTTCCCACCGCCGCGATACCGGACGCGGCAGTCGAATTACGTTCAGTCACAAAAGAAGTCCTCATTCTTCAGGCCCCCGTTCCCGCCTGGATCACCGCGCGGCCGATGGGCGCGGCGGACGAGCTGCCGGTGGTGTCGAATCCCTTGGAGCCGTTCTCGACCAGCACGGCGACCGCGACCTTGGCGTTCGACGTCGGCCCGAAGGCGATGTACCAGGCGTACGGCGTCTCGTCCTCGGCCGCAGAGGTGTTCGAGTGCTCGGCGGTACCGGTCTTGGACGCGATGTTGGGGGTGGCACCGGCCGTGTGTCGCTCGGAGTCGATCATCAGCGACGTCAGCTGCTGCGCCACCTGGGGACTGATGGGCGTGCCCATCGAGCTGGGCTTGGTGGTGTGCAGGGTCTTGAGATCCGGCGACTGCAGCTTGTCGACCAGATAGGGCTTCATCTGCGTGCCGCCGTTGGCCACGGTCGCCGCGATCATGGCGTTCTGCAGCGGCGTGATCGAGACGTCGAACTGACCGATCGAGCTCATGCCCAACTGCGCCAGATTCGCGGGATCGCCGAACTGCGAATTGGCCACGGACAGCGGCACGCTCGGCGCATCCGAGCCGATACCGAACGCGCTGGCCTGCTTCTCGACGCTGCTGATCGGATTCTGCAGTCGGGTGGTGGCCAGCTGCACGAATGCGGTGTTGCAGGAGTACTGGAAGGCCTGGCGCAGCGTCACCTGGCCGCCGGAGGAACCGGGGCAGGTCTCGCCGGCGTAGTTGGTCAGCGTGGTGTCGGTGCCCGGCAGCTTGATGCCGCTGCCCGCGGTCAGCCGGGTGCTGTCCGGGTCGACGCCCTGTGCCAGCGCGGTCGCCGTCGTCACCACCTTGAAGGTCGATCCCGGCGGATAGGTCTGGCGCAGTGCGCGATTGAGCATCGGGCTGTCCGGCGCGGCGGGGTCGTACGACGCCCATGCCTTCTGCTGTTCGTCGCCGTCGTGGCTGGACAGCGGGTTCGGGTCGTAGCTCGGGCTGGACACCATCGCCAGGATCGCGCCGGTGGTGGGATCCAGGGCGACGACCGCGCCGCGGCAGACCCCGTTGCAGCCGTGCTGCATGCCGTTCCAGGCTGCCTGCTGCATCTTCGGGTTGATCGTCGTGATGACGTTGCCGCCGCGCGGATCCCGACCGGAGAACATGTCGAGGAAGCGTTGACCGAAGAGGCGGTCGTCGTTGCCCGACAGCACCGAATTCTCGGCCTGCTCCAGGCCGGAGCTGTTGTAGGTGAAGGAGTAGTAGCCGGTGACCGGCGCGTAGGCGTCCGCCCACGGCTCCGGATAGCTCCGCAGGTATTTCAGGCGGTCGTCGGTTGCGTGCGAGACCGCGATGACATCGCCGCCGGCGGTGATCTGCCCGCGCTGGCGGGCGTACTCGTCGAGCAGCACCCGGCCGTTGTTGTGCGGATTGTTCACCAGGCTGTCGGCCTTGAAGACCTGGACGTAGGTGGCGTTGGCGATCAGGATAACCACCAGCACGATGGCCACCATGATGACGCGTCGAATCGGAATGTTCATGTGCGCCTCACGATTTGGGTGTTGGCGCTGGCGATGGACGGTCCGCCCGGCTTGGCGGTGTCGGGTTCACGCGCGGCATTCGAGACACGCAGCAGGATGGCCACCAGGATGTAGTTGGCGAGCAGCGATGACCCGCCATAGGACAGGAACGGGGTGGTGACACCGGTGAGCGGGATCAGCTTGGTGACTCCACCGACGATGACGAACAACTGTGCCGCAATGGAAAACGCGAGTCCGGTCGCGAGTAGCTTGCCGAAGCTGTCCCGCACGGTGATGCCGGTGCGCAGCCCGCGGGAAATCAGCACCAGGTAGAGCATCAGGATCGCCGCCAGGCCGACGAGGCCGAGCTCTTCTCCGATCGAGCTGATGATGAAGTCGGTGTTGGCGAACGGAACGATGTTGGGCCGTCCCGAGCCGAGGCCGGTGCCGAAGAGTCCGCCGGTGGCGAGGCCGAACAGCGCCTGCGAGGGTTGGTAACCGATGTCGTTGAAGTACTTGAACGGGTCCTGCCAGATCTGCACGCGCACTTGGAGATGCGGGAACAGCTGGTAGGCGAGGATCGCTCCGGCGGCGAACAGGACGACGCCGATGACGACCCAGCTGATGCGTTCGGTGGCGACATAGAGAAGCGACAGGATCGTCGCGAAGATCAGCAGCGGCTGGCCGAGGTCGTTCTCGATCGCGAACACCCCGATGGCCACGACCCAGGCGACCAGCAGTGGGGCGAGATCGCGCAGGCGCGGCAGGTCCATGCCGAGGAAATGCTTTCCGGCAGTGGTGAAGAGGTCGCGCTTGGCCACCAGCAGGGCCGCGGTGAAGATGATGATCAGGATCTTCGAGAACTCGCCCGGTTGGATGTTGAAGACGCCGGTCTTGATCCAGTTCTTGGAGCCGTTGATCTCCGACATCGACGCCGGCAGCACGATCGGGATCGCCAGGAAGACGATGCCGCCGATACCGAGCAGGTAGCTGTACCGCGAAAGCGTCCGATGATCGCGCAGCACGGCCAGGATCACCCCGAAGATCACCAGGCCCAGCACGGTCCACAGCACCTGCTGATTGGCATCGCTGGACTTGCTGGCCGCGTCGCCGCCGGTGTTGTTGCCCGAGCCGAGGTCGAGCCGATGGATGATCACCAGGCCGAGCCCGTTGAGGGTGGCGACGATAGGCAGGATCAGTGGATCGGCATGTGGCGCAAATCGTCGCACCACCAGGTGCGCGGCGCCGAAGAGCACGAGGTAGGCGACAAAGTACTTGGCGAGGTCCCAGCTGACGCCCTGGGACTGCGCGGCCTCGACGATGATCAGGGCCACCGCCACGACGACGCTGGATGCCCCGAGCAGGATCAGCTCAAGATTCCGCCCGGTCTGGGTGCGCGGCTCGGCGCCGGTTGAAGAAGCGACCATCACTGCTCCCGGCACGCGGTCGCGGTCGTGGGGTTCTCACCGCTCGGAGCCGCTGGGCTGGTCGTCGTCGGCGCAGCGGTGGCCGGACCCGGCGGGGCTCCCGGAGTTGTCGGCGCGGGCGAAGTCTCACCCGGCGGTAGCGGTGCCGGCGGGGGCACGGTGGCGGGTGCGCCGGGCGGCGGGGGAGTGACGGTCGGCGTCGGAGTCTGGCTCTCGCAGGCGGGCAGCAGCGTGCCGTCCGACAGCAGCGCCTGCACCGCGCGTTCGGCGTTGCCCTTCGAGCTCGGCTTGAAGTCGGTGACGTTGTTGCGACCGGCCGGCGTCAGATCGCTCATCCGCAGCGGGCGGCAATCCGCCGGTGCGGAGGACTTGCCGACGACCCGGACGGACGGAGTGGTGGTCGTGAAGTTCTCGACGCAGGTCACGGCGTCGACGTTGTGCATCTTGATGCCGAGGATGTCGCTCTGCAGCCCGCGATAGATGACCACGTTGCCGTTGTTCTCGCCGACGTAATACGAGGATCGGATGATCGATCGGGCCGCGATCGCACCGGCGACCAGCACCAGCAGTGTCGCGACCGCAACGGCGACGATCACCCAGGTGCGACGGGGTCGGCGCGGATGCGGCTCGTCCGAAGTCAGCACGGACGGGCGCCGACGATTGCCTGCCGGGGGACGGAGTGCGGCGGCACGACCGGCGGCCGTGCTGGGGTCGGGGACGTAGTCGCCGTCGTCATGTCCGACGGCGCCGCCGAGGATCGGCCGTGACTCGCCGTACTGGTCGTCAACGACATCCGCGACCACCACGGTGACGTTGTCCGGTCCGCCGCCGCGCAGCGCCAGCTCGATCAGCCGGTCGGCGCACTGCTTGTGGTCCTCGATTTCGGCGAGCGTGTCGGCGATGGTCTCTTCGGTGACGACGTCGGACAGGCCGTCGCTGCACAGCAGGTAACGGTCGCCGGCGCGGGCCTCGCGGATGGTGAGCGTCGGCTCGACCTCGGTCCCGGTGAGCGCCTTCATGATCAGCGACCGCTGCGGATGCGAATGCGCCTGCTCGGCCGTGATCTTGCCCTCTTCGACCAGGGTCTGGACGAAGGTGTCGTCGCGGGTGATCTGCTCGAGCACTCCGTCGCGCAGCAGATAGCCGCGCGAGTCGCCGACGTGGCAGAGGCCGATCCGAGAGCCGGCGAACAGGATGGCGGTGAGCGTGGTGCCCATGCCGTCGAGCTCAGGCGCTTCGGCCACCTGATCAGCGATCGCCACATTGCCGTCGTGCGTCGCGCGCTCGAGCTTGCCGAGCAGGTCGTCGCCGGGCTCGTCGTCGTCGAGCGGCCGGAGCGACTGGATCACCAGCTGGCTGGCAACCTCGCCCGCGGCATGGCCGCCCATGCCGTCGGCCAGTGCGAGCAGGCGCGCCCCGGCGTAGGCGGAGTCTTCGTTGTTCGAGCGGACCAGGCCGCGATCGCTGCGTGCGATGTAGCGCAATACCAGGGTCACGGGCGCAACTCGATTACGGTCTTGCCGATCCGAACCGGCGTTCCCAGCGGAACCCGCACAGCGGTGGTCACCTTGGAGCGGTCCAGATACGTGCCGTTGGTGGAGCCCAGGTCTTCGACGTACCAGTCGTCGCCGCGGCGGAACAGTCGTGCGTGCCGGTCGGATGCGTACTCATCGGCCAGCACCAGTGTGGAATCGTGCGCCCGGCCGACCAGCACCGGCTGGTCACCGAGGGTGATCCGGGTGTTCGCCAGCGCGCCGTGGGTGACCACCAGGAATCGCGCGCCGCCGCGCACCCGGGCCGGTGGAGCCGCCTTGCGCGCCGCGCGCGGCAGCGGACGCTGCCCGGTGGCGTAGTAGGCGTCCGAACGCACCGCGCGCACAACGACCCAGATGAACAGCCACAGCAGCAGCAGAAACCCAATGCGGGTCAGTTGCAACACGATTCCCTGCATGCGGCCGTCACCTCCTCGTCGTCCGTGTGTTTACGCGGGCTGGGCGGACCGCAGTGGCAGCCGCTCCGCAGATGGCGCTCCCGGTGCTCGAAAGCATCCTATGGCCCCGCGACGACAGAGGTGTCATTCTCGCGGGGCGCGGTAGGGGTTGGTCAGGAGAATCGGACGGTGATGTCGGAATGCCCGACCCGGATCCGATCGCCGTCGGCGAGTTCCCAGCTGCTGACCTGAACATCGTTGACGGTGGTGCCGTTGGTCGAGTTCAGGTCGTTGAGGAGTGCGGAGTTGCCGTCCCAGCGGATCTCGACGTGGCGACGCGAGACGCCGGTGTCGGGGAGGCGGAACTGGGCGTCCTGGCCGCGGCCGATGACGTTGGAGCCGTCGCGCAGCTGGAAGGTGCGGTTGCTGCCGTCCTCGAGGTAGAGGGTGATGGCGCTGGGTGCGTAGCCGGCCGGGGCGCCGTACTGGCCCTGGTCGTAGCCTCCGGGCTGCTGCTGCGCATAGCCCTGGTCGGCGTAGCCTTGCTGGCCGTAGTGCTGGTCATAACCCGGCTGCTGGCCGTAGCCCTGGTCGGCGTAGCCCTGCTGGCCGCCCTGGTCGTAGGCGGGCTGCTGGCCGTAGCCCTGGTCGTACGCGGGCTGCTGCTGGTAGCCCTGCTGGCTGTAGCCCTGGTCGGCGTAGCCCTGCTGGCCGCCCTGGTCCGCGTAGCCCTGCTGACCCTGGTCGGCATAGCCTTGCTGACCCTGGTCGGCGTAGCCCTGGTCGTAACCGCCCTGCTGGCCGTAGTGCTGGTCGTAGGCGGGCTGCTGGCTGTAGCCCTGGTCGGCGTAGCCCTGTTGGGCGCCCTGGTCGTAGCCGGCCGCTCCGTAGCCCTGTTGTCCGCCTTGCTGCTCGGGCTCAGGGCGGTAGCCCTGACCACCCTGGTTATAGCCTCCGCGCGGATCGTATCCGGAGTTCTGAGTCATCGGCCTGGCTCCTGCTTCTGTGTGCATTGAAGGTGGTCTTTGGCGGTTCGGGACGGGCTGAGCTGCTGATGACACTGGCATTGGTGCCGCGTCTGGGTCAACAGCTCCGTGCGCACGAAACTGGCCGGTGTGCAGCGTCGGGGAGTACTGAAACTCGACGACGACGTCCCCATAAGTTTGCCAGCCGTTGTCACGGATGTAGCTCTCGAGGTGCTTAGAGAAGGTCTTGCGATTGAGTTCGTACTCGGCGGCCAGCCGTCGATGGTCGGTTTCGCCGAGGACGATGTCGTACCGGTTGGGTGCCAGTTTGGTGCCGTCGCCGCAGCTCTCGAGCCTGTCGAGCGCTTCTCGCTGCAGGGCGGCCTCAACTTCTTGAGGCGCCACTTTGCCGCCGAACACCCGGGCGGAGACATCGTCGACGGCGCCTTCGAGCTTTCGCTCGATGCGTTGCAAGATTCCCATCGCGGCCTCCCTTCCGTATGTATGACGCCAACGGGCCGACACTGCGAATCGTTCCGCGTGTCGGCGTGATTATTCCGAAATTTGATGATACCGAGTGCGTCGAGACCGCGCGGCTCTATAAACAACACCTGTACCGACCGTCACACACGCCTCAGCCATCGTCGCAGGTGATCGGCGGCGATTTGGGGCGAGCGCTCGGCGACTGTTATCGTCTTGCAGTCCTCATCGGGTGGCCGATCTTCGATCGAACGGCCGATTCGGATGCCACGGGCGAGTGGCGGAATGGCAGACGCGCTGGCTTCAGGTGCCAGTGTCCTTCGGGACGTGGGGGTTCAAGTCCCCCTTCGCCCACCACGAGCGATTAAGCTCAAAACGAGAAGCAGTTCAGCAACCAGAAATGGTGCCTGGACTGCTTTTTTGTTTGTTCGGAGACGCCGACGAGGCGCCGCGGGTGAGAATTTCAAGTGCCTGCAATCCAGCTCGCTTCACATCGTCGGAAGTGAGCGGGCGGTTGTTCCCCTCGAGCGACAGCGCCGCCACGCCGACCCACGCGCCTGACAAGAAGTACGACATCAGCCGGGCGTCGACGGCTTCTACATCGCCGTCGTCGACTGCCTGCTGGAGCAGCTGCTGGAAGGTAGTGCGCATACCCTCGATCTGCGCATCTATCCGTGCTTCCGCCTCTGACACCGTCCCGGTGGACCGCAGTGTTCGCGCAGTGAGGTATCGGATGAGGGCGGGGTGGTCGACAAGCACTTGCAGGTATTCGGTGCCTGTCGCGATGACGCGGTCGAGCGCTCGGCCCTCGGTGCTGTAGGCGGCGGCCAGCCCCGCCGCGCCGACATCGAGCAGGTGCTCAGTGGTTGCAGCTACCAGCCCGTCTTTGGTGCCGAAGTGCACATACACCGAGGCGGGTGACACGCCCGCTCGCACCGCGACATCTTCGATACGGACCGCTTCTGGCCCGGTATGCGCAAGCAAGTCTTCGGCCGCGGAAATGATTGCCGCTCGCGTCTTCGCGCGCCGGCGCTCGCCACGTGCCATAGCCGGATCGGGCGCTTTCTGAACCGTCATTGCTGCCGATCGTAGTCGGCCGAACGCGGACGCAGCGGGCGGCGCCAGCCGGGCCTGTCCCTCTCCGGCAGGTAGTGCACCAGGTGGATTCATACGGTCACCAGCCAAATCCTCACTATTTATAGTCAAACTCTAGACTAGACACTCACTCTATATTAGAGTCCGACTCTGATTTAAGAACAGAGGAGACACCCCATGACCACGTTCGTCGATAACACCGAATCTCAACCAGCCAGCTCGGACCTGGCTGATCGCGTCTCGGCACTGACCGAACTCGCTCGGACCCCCGGTTCGGAGGTGTACCTCGATCCCGCCGAGGTCGACCTCGAAGCGTGGAATCACGTCGGCGATCCGCTCGCTGAGGACCTGGTCGAGCTCATGCGGGCCAAGAAGCTGATGGGTGGCGACCTCTATGCCAACGCGCGGTCGCTGGAGGCCGAGGGTGTCCCCGAGGCGGTCGCGTTCTTCAAGGATGTCGAGACGCTGCCGTCGTGGTTCGACATCGACTCGCTGCGGGCGGGTGCCAGCATGGGGCGTCGCAATCCTTTCGGTATGCAGATCGGGATGCTCTCGGCGTTGCCGTTCACGTACATCGATCCGGCCACGGCGGAGGTGATGGGTGCGACCGGCCGGCTATCGAACGGCGGCGACTACCGGCGACGGATGCTGGAAACCGCCGTCGGATTCCTTGGCGCGCTCGACGCTGACGGAATGCTGCCTGGTGGTGATCGATGGATAGTGTGGGTCCGAATCCGTCTGATGCACACCATGATCCGCCTCGGAATCCATCGCAGCGGTCGTTGGACTCGCTATGACCTGGGTGCGCCGCTCAGTCAGCTGGCCACCGCCGCCTGCGCGAATATCTTTGGGCAGTACCGGGTGAATGTCGTGGAGTTCGCCGGGGGTGTGGTCAGCCAGGAGGAACGTGACGGTTTCGCGCTGATGTGGCGCTGGGTGGCCCGAATCGAGGGCGCCAACAATCAGCTGCTCGGCCGCACGCACGCTGAGGAGTTCGAGCTGCAATCGCGAGAGCACCAATGCCTGTATGAGCCGAACACCATGGGCGCAGCGTTGACAGAGAACGTGATCGACGGCTCAACTCGGATGGGATCGTTCGGCGGGTCGCGCGCCATCAATCAGGCCGTCGCGCGACAGTTGCTGGCACCCAGGATGACCCGGACCGTGCCGAATGGCGACTTCCGCGACTGCCTTGGTGTCGCTCCAGTCCCGTGGGCTGAGATGGTGGTCCGAATCGCGTCATGGCTGCTGAAGATCCCGAATCAGCTCACGCGGCTGACGATTGTGCGTAGGTACTTCGACCGTAACGGCCAGAGAATGATGGATCAGGCCGTCGAGCGTGGGCTCAAAGGCGTCAAGGCCGAATTCCGCGGTTCCCCGGTTGCCGGCCGGCCCACCGATCAGTAACCACTCCCGAACAACCCTCGACAGGACACCCATGACCACCACGTACAAAGCCGCCTTCGCCACCGAGGCGGAGATGGACACCGCGATCGATGACCTCACCGCCGGCGCTCAGCGCTGGTCGGTGATGGGGCTGCCCGAGCGAATCACTCTTCTCCAGCGGACGCGGCGCACCATCGCCGACAACGCCGGTGCATGGGTTGACGCCGCGACCGCTGCCAAGGGGATTCCGGATGGACCGCTCGAGGGAGAGGAGTGGATGTCGGGGCCGTACGCCACGCTGTCGGGGTTCGCGGCCGTGATCGACAGCTTGTCGAAGATCGCCGACGGTAAGTCGCCGGCCTCGGGGCTCAAATCCCGTACCGCACACGGTGACCGGACTGCGTTCACGATGCTTCCGGGCGATGCCTTCGAGTACAACCTCTTCAACGGTTTCAAGGGTGAGCTGTGGTTGAAGCCCGGGATTTCCGCCGACGAAGCCCGGCGCACCGCCGGCCTCGGGGCCAAACGGCTGAGAGAGAACGGCGGCGTTGGACTGGTTCTCGGCGCCGGCAATATCTCCGCGATAGGCCCGCTCGACGTCCTCTACGAGCTGATCGCCTATAACCGCGTCAGCGTGCTCAAGCTGAACCCGACCTTCGCCGGTCTCACCGACGCATACACGGCAGCGTTCGCTCCGCTGATCAACGCCGGGTTGTTGCGGATCGTCAACGGTGCTGCGCAGGTCGGCCAATATCTGACTGCGCACCCGGGCATTGGCCACGTACACATCACTGGCAGCGGTGTCACCCACGACATGATCGTGTGGGGATCGCTCACCGACAAGGAGGGTGAGCCCCAACTCGACAAGCCGATCACCAGCGAGCTCGGCGGGGTCTCGCCGATCATCGTCGTACCCGGCCAGTGGGACGACGATGACCTGCGATTCCAGGCCGAACATGTTGCGACGCAGCGATTCCACAACTGCGGGCACAACTGCATCGGAGGGCAGGCGCTGATCATCTCCGCCGACTGGCCGCAGAAGCAGCAGTTCCTCGCTGAACTCCGTCGGGTCATCGCCGCACTGCCCGCCCGGACCTCGTGGTACCCGGGCACCGACAAGAAAATCGCGAACGTCGAGAGTGCGTACCCGGATGCAGAGCGCCTGGGCGGTCGGATACTGCTCAAGGTCGATGAGTCGACGTCGCAGGAGGCGCTCACCACCGAGTACTTCGGCCCTGTCCTGGCGCACACCGAACTGCCCGGGGAGGGGATCGACTTCCTGCGTGCGGCAATCGAGTTCTCCAATGACAAGCTTGACGGCACACTCGGTGCCAGCATGATCGTCGCGCCGGCGGACCGAAAAGCCATGGGAGCAAAGTTCGAGGAAGCGATCACCGGTCTGCGCTACGGGACCATCGGCATCAATGTGTGGAGCGCTATCGGGTTCCTCGTGCCCACGTTGTCTTGGGGCGCGTACCCCGGCAACACCCTGCACGACGTTGGCTCTGGCATCGGGATCGTGCACAACTCGCACCTTCTAGAGGACGTGGAGCGCAGCGTCATCACTGGCCCGTTCAGGCCGTTCCCGCGATCGGTTTCCGGCGGTGAGATGGCACTGTCACCGAAGCCCGCCTGGTTCGTCACTGCGAAGTCGGCCAAGGGAGTCGCGCAGCGGCTCACACGCTTTGCGGCGAAGCCTTCCTGGGGCAAGCTTCCTGGCATCTTCAACCAGGCGTTCCGAGCCTGATCTCTCCACGGCCGCACGATTCCGCGGCTCCCGGCTGTTCCGGGTTTAAACAATCAGGCGCACAACAGAACTCGAAAGAGAACTATGGTCTACACGAGCAAATATCCGCCAGTCGAGATCCCAGACGAGGACGTTTACACCGTTGTCCTCGGCACTCTCTCCGAAGACGACCGAGAAAGAGTCGCGGTCACCGACGGAACAGCTGCGCTGACCTACGGCGAACTCAAGTCGCAGGCCGACGCGTTCGCCGGCGCACTCGCCGCCCGCGGAATCGCGCCCGGTGACGTCATCGCACTGCAGATACCCAACTCTCCGGCATTCGTCACCGCGTTCTTCGGAGTGCTGCGAGCCGGCGCGACTGTCACCACCATCAACACGCTGTACTCACCGTCTGAGATCGCCAAGCAGCTCGCTGACTCGAAGACGAAGATGTACGTGACGATCTCGGCGCTGCTGTCCAATGCGCTGGCAGGTGCGACCGACGCCGGCCTGGACACGGAGCACGTCATCGTGCTCGACGGGGCGGAAGGCCATGCCTCGCTGGCCGATCTGGTCGGGGAGGGCAGGGTCGCACCGCAAGTCACAGTCGATCCCGACGTTGCCCTCGCGGCCTTGCCGTATTCGTCGGGCACCACCGGGATGGCTAAGGGGGTCATGCTGACTCACCGCAATCTCGTGGCGAACATAATGCAGACCGCGGCGTCGATTGACCTCAGTCCCGGCGACAGGGTCATGGGCGTCTTGCCGTTCTTTCACATCTACGGCATGAACTGCATCATGAACGTGGCGTTGTACCGGAGGGCGACGTTGGTGACGATGGCGAAGATGGATCTGCAAACGTTCCTCGAACAGATCGCGGCAGAACGGATCACACACCTCTATATCGCGCCGCCGATCGCGGTCGGTCTGGCGAAACATCCGATGGTCGATGACTATGACCTGTCGTCGGTTCGGCAGATCCTCACCGGCGCTGCTCCTTTGGATGAGGCGTTGGGCAAAGCGCTGCTGAAACGCGTTCCCGCGCAACTGATGCAGGGCTTCGGCATGACCGAGCTCAGCCCGCTCTCGCACATCACGCCCCTCGAGGACGACCGTATCTCGTTCGGGTCAGTCGGAATCGCCGTGCCCAACGTCGAATTCAAGGTTGTCGATGTCGAGACCGGCGAGGAAGTGCCTGACGTGCCGGGTGGACGCACCAGATCAGGCGAGATGCTGGTGCGGGGACCGAACGTGATGCGCGGATATTTGGGCAACGAATCCGCGACCGCGGTGACCATCACACCGGACGGATGGTTGCACACCGGCGATATCGTCGAAGTCGGACCGCGACAAGAGGTTTACGTGGTCGACCGTCTGAAGGAACTCATCAAGTACAAGGGTTATCAGGTGCCGCCCGCCGAACTTGAGGCGCTCCTGTTGACCCACCCGGCGATCGCAGACGCGGCAGTCGTCGCCCACCCAGATGAAGCCGCTGGCGAGATTCCGCGCGCATTCATCGCGCTCCAGGCTGAGGCGCACGCAACCTCCGACGAGATCATCGATTGGGTGCGTGAGCGCATCGCACCACATAAGCGGATTCGGATGGTCGACTTCGTCGATGCGATCCCCAAGTCGTCCTCCGGCAAGATTCTGCGCAAGGAGCTCAAGGGCCGCAGTGCAATTCTCCGATCTTCCACGCCACTAACCGAGGAGACTTCGCAATGACTGAACTCAATGAATCCGGTGCGAACAAAGAACAGCACCAGCGGGCCGACGTGACATTTCGCTCTGGCGGCGAATCCTGCGCCTCCTGGCTCTACACGCCACGCCAGATGTCCAAGGACAATCCGCGTCCGGTGATCGTGATGGCCCACGGTCTTGGCGGCGTGAAGGAAATGCGCCTCGATGCCTTCGCTGAACGATTCACCGCCGCTGGTTACGCCTGTTTGGTGTTCGACTATCGCCATTTCGGTGCCAGCGCTGGTGAACCGCGCCAACTACTAGACATAGACAAACAACTGCAGGATTGGCGCAGCGCGGTCTCATATGCACGAACTCTCGACGGCATAGACCCTGCTCGAGTCGTGGTGTGGGGCACCTCATTTGGCGGCGGTCACTCGATAATTACCGCCGCCCAGGATAAGCGCATCGCTGCCGCGATCTCGCAGTGTCCGTTCACCGATGGGTTCGCCTCCGCAATCGCCATCCCGCCCCTGAGCTCAGTGAAGGTCACCGCCCTTGCCGTGCGCGATGCCCTCGGGGCCCGGCTCGGACGTCCGCCAGTGATGGTGCCGAGCTACGGTCCGCCTGGATCGGCCTCGCTGATGTCCTCACCTGACAGCGTCTCTGGAGTGACGGCGCTCATACCCGAAGGTCTGCAAGTGCCCAAGGATGTGGCGGCCCGCTTCGGCCTGGGCATCATCCGGCACTTCCCTGGCCGTCAAGCCCGGAACGTGTCGTGTCCGATCTTCTTCGCTATCTGCGAAAACGATACTGTCGCGCCCGCCAAACCGACCCAGAAATATGCCGCCCAGGCTCCCCGCGGCGAGATCAAGCTCTACGATGCCGGGCACTTCGACATATACGTCGGAGCGGACTTCGAACGCAACATCGCCGACCAACTCGACTTCCTTAGCCGCCACGTTCCGACGAACTGATGTCCTCCGGCTCTAGCCCGAGTCGGGGCCCCACCCGTGACGGTTTCAAGAGTCATTTGCGGGGTGAGGCCGATTCGCGCCGTCCGACGAGCCTCGGCCTGATGATCGTCGCCACGAGGATGCCGATCGAGAGTGCGATGATCAGCATGGCGGCGAGGCCTGCTTCGTGCACGGCGTCGCGGGATCCCTGGGTTTGCAGATCGATTGCTCCTTGCAGGCCGGCGGCTCCGGGAACGATCAGCCACAACACGGGCACGAACGCGGCATAGAACGGTGGCGCGTGCGGTAGTCGGTAGAGGGCGCCGGCGGTGACCACGCTGGCGACGCCTGCGGCGAACGCGCCGAGCACGGGACCGCCGAGGTGGGCTGCACCGAACTGGACAGCGAACGTGGCGTAGGCGACGGCGAACAGGTAAGGCACCGAGCCGGGTAGCGCGGACTGAGTCAGTGCCATTCCGAGGCAGAAGACAGCGACTCCGAGCCATGGACCCCACGTGAGAGTGTGTCGCGGGGTCACCGTGTCCACGTGCACGAGAGTTATCGCTGCGTACCCCCCGAACGCGAGCAGTACGAGACGTTGGGCGGAGTTCGCGAGCCGGGCGGCACCGGCGATCGCGTCGCCGGTGGACAAGTCGATGACCGCGTAGGTGACGGCGGCCATCGGCAGCATCGAGGCCAGCGGTGGGATCAGGGCGCGTGTCGGCGTCAGACCCAAGCGTGGGGCGCACAGGCATGCAATCGAGGTGACAGCGAATGCCGCGAGGGTGGGATAGATGACGCCGAGTCGGGGGTGGCTGCCGAGTATGCGACCGGCGACACCGACGATTGCCGACAAGACGGCGAACAACAGCAACGCGGCCGCGGGTGGTTGGAGTAGCAGTCCGAAACCGGTGCCGAACAGTGCGTATCCGAGCACCACCACTGCCGGCCGGTATCGCGCGGGGGAGTTCTCGATCGCCGTGAGTCGATCCAACGCGGCCGCGGCGCCGATTCGTCCGGCTGTCGCGTCGTCGAGGAGCTCTTGCAGGTCGGTGAGTTGATCGAGCCGAAACGGCGCACCACCGACCGAGATGCCGAACGCCCGCTGGACATCGACCCGCCCATCTGGCGCGCGGACGAACACCCCCGTGGGCAGAGCGAAGACGGTGGTGTCGGGCAGACCGTAAGCAGCCGCTATCGCCTGCATTCGCTCGGTGATATGGGTGATCGGAACGCCGGTGTCGCACAAGGCAATGCTGGCTTTGCGGACGAAGGCGAGTGCGGCCGCGCCGTCGTGTGGCGGTGGAGGTGTGGGCGTTGGCGGGGTCACAATCGGTCGCGGTAGACGGCGCCGTTCTTCATCACCAGCGACAGGTGCCGCTCCGGATGGGTGAGCACGTCGATGTTCTGGATGGGATCGCCGTCGACCACGATGAGGTCGGCGTAGGCGCCGGGTTCGACGACGCCGATCCGGCCTTCGAGTCCGAGCAGGCGTGCCGCGGTGGTGGTCGCGGCCCGGATCACCTCGATCGCCGGTTGCACCTCAGACCTGATGGCGAACTCATCGAGTTGGCGCACCTGCATTTCGCCGATCAGATCGGAGCCGTAGACCAGATTCACCCCGCCGCGATACGCGGCTTCGAGAGCAGATAGACCAGCATCGAGTACCTCGGAGTTCTTCGCGTGGCTGCCGGCCGTCATACCGATCTGCATTCCGATTTCGTCCATCGCCTGATAGGTGACAAGCGTGGGCACCAGGTAGGCGTCTTTCTCTACGAACTTTCGTATCGTGGTGTCGTCGATCAGGTTGCCGTGCTCGATGCAACGCAAACCA
>NZ_AQYG01000031.1 GCF_000380485.1 Jongsikchunia kroppenstedtii DSM 45133
CCCTGGCCGTCCGCGTACCCGCCCGGACGCGGTGATCGCCGATCGGGCCTACACCAACGGGGTGAACCGGCGGATGCTCGCTGGCCGCGGCATCAAGACCGTTATCCCGCAGAAGAGCACCGAGACCGACGCCCGCAAACGCAAAGGCTCCACCGGTGGGCGGCCTCCTGCTTTCGATGCAGTCCTTTACAAGGGCCGCAACGTTATTGAGCGTTCCTTCAACGACACCAAGCAGTGGCGCGCCCTGGCCACCCGCTACGACAAACTCGCCATCACCTACCGAGCCGCCGTGGTCCTACAGGCATGCCTCCGCTGGACACGCCTATTAGGAGACACGCCCTAGCTGCAGGAAGGGCCGACACGAGCCGGATTGTCCGATTTTCTCTAGGCTGGTGGAGTGCCCGTCACCAAGTCCGTCACTGGCGCCTCGTCGAAACAATTGACGCGGCGCGGGCCGATCGCACGCCTGAAGGACCGGGTGGTCGGCGCCGCCGCGCACCGGCGCGAGCGGATTCGCGAACGACCGGTGCTCAACACCGCGTACCGGGTCTCGGTAGGTGTCGTGGGCACCGTCGTGCTCGCCGGCGGAATCGTCGCGATCCCGTATCCGGGTCCGGGCTGGTTGATCGTGTTCACCGGGCTGGCGATTCTCGCCAGTGAATTCGCATGGGCGCATCACGTGCTGCAGTTCGTCAAGAGCAAGTACGACCGGTTCATGGCGTGGATGTCCCGCGCCGGCCTGGTCATCCAGATCCTCTTCGGCCTGTTCACCTGCGCGGTCGTGCTGGCGACACTATGGCTGCTGGACGCGTTGAACCTGGTCGCCGGGTGGGTCGGCATCCATTGGGAATGGCTGGCGAGCCCACTGTTCTGACCGCGTCGCCGGCTCGATGCTGCATCGTCGGCAGATCGGGACGAAACTGGGTTCAGCCCGGTCGAGCAGGACCGATACCATCAGCGGTGGTCTGTCCACCCGCAGCCAGTCACACCGCAACCAGTCGAGGAGTTCCACTGTGCCTGACAATCCCGCCCCGCAACGCGCCGGTTCGATCCGGGTGCCGGCCGGGACGACCGCGGGTGCGGCGCTGCGCGAGCTGGACTACCCGAACAAGGGCGCCGAGGCCATCGTGGTCGTCCGTGACGCCAACGGCGACCTGAAAGATCTGTCGTGGGCGCCGGAGGTCGACGCGGACGTCGAGCCGGTGGCCGCGAATACCGAGGACGGACGGAGCGTGATCCGGCATTCGGCGGCGCACGTCCTCGCCCAGGCGGTGCAGGAGCTGAATCCGAAGGCTCGCTTGGGCATCGGCCCGCCGATCGCCGACGGCTTCTACTACGACTTCGACGTCGAGGATCCGTTCACCCCGGACGATCTCGCCGCGCTCGAGAAGCAGATGAAGAAGATCATCAAGTCAGGGCAGCGGTTTTCGCGTCGCGTGTACGAGTCCAAGGACGAGGCACGCGCCGAGCTGGCATCCGAGCCCTTCAAGCTCGAGCTGATCGACGACAAGGGCGCGGCCGACGACAGTGAGGTGATGGAGGTCGGCGGCGCCGAGCTCACTGCCTACGACAACCTGAATCCCCGGACCGGCGAACGGATCTGGGGCGATCTGTGCCGCGGCCCGCATGTGCCGACCACCAAGTACATCGCGGCCTTCAAGCTCACCCGCAGTTCCGCCGCCTATTGGCGCGGCAACCAGGACAATGCCGATCTGCAGCGCGTGTACGGCACGGCCTGGGAGACCCCGGAGGCGCAGGAGGAATACCTGACGCTGCTGGCCGAGGCCGAACGACGCGACCACCGCAAGCTGGGCGCGGAGCTGGATCTGTTCAGCTTCCCCGACGAATTGGGTTCGGGCCTACCGGTTTTCCATCCCAAGGGCGGCATCATCCGGACCGAGATGGAGCAGTACTCGCGGCAGCGGCACGTCGAGGCCGGCTACGAGTTCGTCAACACCCCGCACATCACCAAGGGCACGCTCTACGAGGTCTCCGGCCACCTGGACTGGTACCGGGACGGCATGTTCCCGGCGATGCATCTCGACGCGGAGTACGACGAGGACGGCACCCTGCGCAAGCCGGGGCAGGACTACTACGTCAAGCCGATGAACTGTCCGATGCACAACCTGATCTTCGGGGCGCGGGGCCGCAGCTATCGCGAACTCCCGTTGCGGCTCTTCGAGTTCGGCTCGGTGTATCGCTATGAGAAGTCCGGCGTGATCCACGGCCTGACCCGGGTCCGCGGCATGACGCAGGACGATGCGCACATCTACTGCACCAAGGAGCAGATGCGCGACGAGCTCACCAGCACTTTGGAATTCGTGCTGTCGCTGCTCAAGGACTACGGCCTCGACGACTTCTACCTCGAATTGTCGACCAAGGATCCGAAGAAGTACGTCGGGTCCGACGAGGTCTGGGAGGAGGCGACCGAGACGCTCCGCGAGGTGGCGCAGGCATCCGGGCTCGAGCTGGTCCCGGATCCGGGCGGCGCCGCGTTCTACGGGCCGAAGATCTCGGTGCAGGCCAAGGATGCGCTGGGCCGCACCTGGCAGATGTCGACGATCCAGCTCGACTTCAATCTGCCCGAGCGCTTCCAGCTCGAATACACCTCGTCGGACGGCACCAAGCAGCGCCCGGTGATGATCCACCGCGCCCTCTTCGGCTCCATCGAGCGGTTCTTCGGCGTGCTCACCGAGCACTACGCGGGCGCCTTCCCGGCCTGGCTGTCGCCGGTTCAGGTGGTGGGCATCCCGGTGGCCGACACCTTCGCCGATCATCTGGCGGGCGTTGTGGCGCAGCTGAAGTCGCGGGGTGTGCGTGCCGAGGTCGACTACTCCGACGACCGCATGCAGAAGAAGATCCGCAACCACACCACCGGCAAGGTGCCGTTCATGCTGCTGGCCGGTGAGCGCGACGTCGAGGCGGGCGCGGTCAGCTTCCGGTTCCGCGACGGCACCCAGGTCAACGGTGTTCCGGTGGATCGGGCGGTCGAGCTGACCGCGCAGTGGGTCGCGTCGCGCCGCAACGAGTCGCCGACCGCCGAGCTGATCGGGGTCGACGAATGAGCGACTCGGACGATGTGATCAACGACAGCGGCGTCGGAATCCCGGATCGCCTGCAGCGCATCTGGAATCCGCACCGCATGTCATACATCGCGTCGGAGATCACGGAGACAGCGGAGGTCACCGCGCAGGGTGCCGCGCCGGCGAAGGGCTCGTCGCATCCGTTCCTCGATATCCCCAAGATGTCCGATGAGGAAGGGCTGATCGTCGCCCGTGGCGAGCATGTCTACGCGGTCCTGAATCTGTACCCGTACAACCCCGGTCACGCGATGGTCGTGCCGTATCGGCAGGTCTCGGAGCTGGAGGAGCTGACCCCGGCCGAGAGCGCCGAACTGATGGCGTTCACCCAGCGCCTGATCCGCGCGATCAAGTCGGTGTCGAACCCGGATGCGTTCAACGTCGGGATCAATCTCGGTGCGGCCGCCGGCGGTTCGCTGGCCGACCACCTGCATCAGCACATCGTTCCGCGGTGGACCGGCGACGCCAACTACATCACCGTCATCGCCGGCACCAAGGTCGTCCCGCAACTGCTGCGGGATACTCGGCGGCTGCTGGCCGAGGCCTGGGACAAGGTCGGGGGAGCGCCGGCATGACGACCATCATGATTGGGGCAGGGCCATGCTGAGTGTGCTGGGCCGCGCATCGGTGTCCAAGGTGACGCTGCCGATGGGACGCGCGTTGCTCAAGACGGGGCTGACGCCGGACGGCATGACGCTGATCGGCACCGTCGCCTCGATCGCCGCGGCCGTCACGCTGTTCCCGATGGGCGAACTGTTCTGGGGAACCATGGTCATCTGGTTCTTCGTGATGTTCGACATGCTCGACGGCGCGATGGCCCGGGCACGCGGTGGCGGAACGAGATTCGGCGCCGTGCTCGACGCCACCTGCGACCGGATCGCCGACGGCGCGATCTTCGCCGGACTCGGCTGGTGGGCCATCGTCCACAAGCCGCACGAGATCCTGTTCGTCCTGCTGATGGTGTGTCTGGTGACCTCGCAGGTGATTTCGTACGCCAAGGCGCGCGCGGAGGCCAGCGGGCTCAACGGCGACGGCGGTCTGATCGAGCGGCCCGATCGGCTGATCATCATCCTGGTCGGCGCCGGCTTCACCGGACTCGGCCTGTGGTGGGCCATCCACGTCGCGGCGTGGATCCTCGCGGTCGGCAGCGTCATCACCGTCTTCCAGCGGATGTGGTCGATCTACCACAGCCCCGGCGCCACCGAACTGCTGCCGATCAAGGGAGCGGTGACTTCGGACGACGACGTGGCGACGGACGCCGCAGTGACGGACGAGGCCGACGACAAGCCGGCGGATCCCGCCTGATGTCGCTCGGCGAGCAGCTGACCGACTGGGGCTACGGCGCCGGTTGGGCCGCCGTTCGACATCTGCCGGACCCGGTGGCCCGCAAGGCATTCGACCTGGGCGGTACCGCGGCGGCCCGCGGCGGTGGTCCCGAGCAGCTGCGCAAGAACCTGGCTCGAGTGCTCGCGACGACGCCGGACGGCGTCCCGGACCAGCTCATCGGCGACGCGATGCGGTCGTACGCGCGCTACTGGTACGAGGCGTTCCGGTTGCCGTCGATGGACTTCGCCGAAGCGGCCGCGAATGTGCACATCACCGACGCTGAGATCGCGATGTTCGAAGCCGAGGTCCGCAAGGGCAAGGGGCTGATCTTCGCGTTGCCGCACAGCGGAAACTACGACATGGCCGGCGTGTGGCTGGTGCAGCACTGCGGCACCTTCGCGACCGTCGCCGAACGGCTGAAGCCGGAGTCACTGTTCCGCAAGTTCGTCGCCTACCGCGAGAGCCTCGGCTTCGAGATCTTCCCGCTGTCCGGCGGCGAGCAGCCGCCGTTCGCGGCGCTGGCCGAACGCCTGCGCGCCGGAAAGATCATCTGCCTCATGGGCGAACGCGATCTCAACGCTCGCGGCGTGCCGGTGACCATGTTCGGCGAACGCACTCGGATGCCGGCGGGCGCCGCCAAACTCGCGCTGGAGACCGGCGCATCGCTGATGCCCGTCCATCATTCGTTCGGCGACGGCGCCCGGTCGCGTCTGGAATGCTTTGAGCCCCTTGACCTCAGCGGCGGAATCGGGCCGACCACCCAGCGGTTGGCCGATGCGTTCGCGGCGAATATCGCCAAGCATCCTGCCGATTGGCACATGCTGCAGCCGTTCTGGGAGTCCGACTGGTCGCCCGAGCGGCGTGCCCGTCTCGCCGACGTGGATCGCCAGCCGGATTCCAGCAGCCACACGGATTCCAATAGGGAGCCGATGCGGTGAGGATCGGAATGATCTGCCCGTACTCCTTCGACGTGCCGGGCGGCGTACAGGCCCATGTCGTCGAGCTGGCGCAGGTGTTCATCGAACGCGGCCACGAGGTGAGCGTGCTCGCGCCGTCCGGGGACACGCTGGTGCTGCCGGACTATGTAGTGTCGGTCGGGCCGGCGCTGGCGATCCCGTACAACGGGTCGGTGTCCCGGGTGAACTTCGGGCCCCAGGCCTACCACCGGTTGCGGAAATGGTTGCGCGAGGGCGAGTTCGACGTACTGCATGTGCACGAGCCGAACGCGCCGAGCATCTCCATGCTCTCCCTGATGGTGGCCGACGGCCCGATCGTCACCACCTTCCACACCTCGACGACGAAGTCGATGTGGCTCAGTATCTTTCAGGGAGTTCTGCGGCCCTATCACGAGCGCATCGTCGGCAAGATCGCCGTGTCGGAGCTGGCTCGCCGATGGCAGATGGAGGCACTCGGCTCGGACGCGCTGGAGATTCCGAACGGTGTCAACGTCGGGGCATTCGAGAATGCGGAGCCGCTCGACGGATTCCCGTGGCCCGGGCGGTCGATCCTGTTCCTCGGGCGCTACGACGAGCCGCGCAAGGGTGTCGACGTGCTGCTGCGGGCGCTGCCGGAGGTCGTCGCGAAGTTCCCCGATCTCAAGGTGCTGATCGTCGGTGGCGGGCACGAAAAGGCGTTGCGGCGCAAGGCGGGTGACCTCGCGCAGCATCTGGTGTTCCTCGGCCAGGTCGACGACGCCACCAAGGCCCGGGCGCTGGCATCGGTCGATGTCTACTGCGCGCCGAACCTCGGCGGCGAGAGCTTCGGCATCGTTCTGGTGGAGGCGCTGGCCGCCGGCGCCGCAGTGGTGGCCAGCGAGCTCGACGCGTTCCGCCGGGTGCTCGATGACGGCCGGGCCGGCGTGCTCTGCGAGATCGGCAGCGGCCCCGCGTTGGCACGCGGCATCCTGTCGGTCCTCGAAGACGACGACCGGCGCGCCGAACTGGTCGCGGCCGGCCACATTCGGGCGGGCCGCTACGACTGGTCGGTCGTCGCGGATCAGATTCTGCGGGTGTATGAGACGGTGACGATCGGTGCCGACAAAGTGGGAGTGAGTAACTGAATGGGTTGGGTTCGATGACTGTTTCCGCGCTGACGGTCCTGGTGACCGCCATCGTCGTGCTGGTGGTCGTGGCGGCGCTCGGCTGGGCGTACAAGACGGCGAACCGGCTCGACCGGCTGCACGTGCGAGTCGACCTGGCCTGGCAGTCCCTCGACGCGGCGTTGGCCCGCCGGGCCGTGGTCACCCGCACCATCGCGTCGGGGCTGGGGCCGGAGGGCAAGACGCTGGCCGCCGCCGCCGACCGCGCCGAACGCGCCGAACGGATCGACCGGGAGGTCGCCGAGAACGCGCTGTCGGCCGCGCTGGCGCCGATCGATCCGCAGACCCTGCGACCGCAGCTGGTCGCCGAGCTCGCCGACGCCGACACCCGCGTATCCATCGCGCGGCGGTTCTACAACGACGCCGTCCGCGACACGCTGGCCCTGCGCACCCGGCGGCCGGTGCGGCTGCTGCGATTGGGCGGTACCGCACCGCGGCCGGCCTACTTCGAGATCGTCGAGCGCGCCCCGGCGGCCTGACCAGCGGTATTGATGCCGATAAAACCGGGATGATCGCCGTTTTCGTCAGATCGACCCGGACACCTAAAATGGGTGGTATTAGCCCCGGATGCGGGAAACCGCAACCATCAGCAACAAGGAGATCCACGTCCCGTGAGCAGTGAGCAGACTTCGCCCGAGACCACCACTGATCCGCAGGCGGGTGCTGTCACCGGCACCGGCCGGGTGAAGCGCGGAATGGCCGAGATGCTCAAGGGCGGCGTGATCATGGACGTCGTCACCCCCGATCAGGCAAAGATCGCCGAGGACGCCGGTGCCGTGGCCGTGATGGCGTTGGAGCGGGTTCCGGCCGACATCCGCGCCGAGGGCGGCGTCTCGCGCATGAGTGACCCGGACATGATCGACGGCATCATCAACGCCGTCTCGATCCCGGTGATGGCCAAGGCGCGCATCGGCCACTTCGTCGAGGCGCAGATCCTGCAGAGCCTCGGCGTCGATTACATCGACGAGTCCGAGGTGCTCACCCCGGCCGACTACACCAACCACATCGACAAGTGGAACTTCACCGTTCCGTTCGTCTGCGGCGCCACCAACCTCGGCGAGGCACTGCGCCGAATCACCGAGGGCGCGGCCATGATTCGCTCGAAGGGCGAGGCCGGCACCGGTGACGTGTCCAACGCCACCACCCACATGCGCAAGATCCGCCAGGAGATCGCCGCACTGGCCGCACTGCCCGCTGACGAGCTGTACGTCGCCGCCAAGGAACTGCAGGCGCCGTACGAGCTGGTCCGCGAGGTCGCCGAGGCCGGCAAGCTGCCGGTCGTGCTGTTCACCGCCGGCGGCATCGCCACCCCGGCCGACGCCGCGATGATGATGCAGCTCGGCGCCGAGGGCGTGTTCGTCGGCTCCGGCATCTTCAAGTCGGGCAACCCCGAGCAGCGTGCCGCCGCCATCGTGCAGGCCACCACTTTCCACGATGACCCGGACGTGCTGGCCAAGGTGTCGCGCGGGCTGGGCGAGGCGATGGTCGGCATCAACGTCGAGGAGATCCCGCAGCCGCACCGGCTCGCCGAGCGCGGCTGGTAACTGCTACTCCGTCACGGTCGTCCTCTCACGCCGTGATGTTGGCGCTGTCGCCGCCAGTGGCCGCGAAGCTGGTGCCGGTCACCATGCGTGCCCCCTCGGAAGCGAGGAACACGACCAACGGCGCGACGTCCTCCGGCTCGACCCAGGGCACGCCCAGGGGGAGCTTGGCGCGCTGGGCGTCGGCCGCGGTCTGCTCATCCTTCTCGACGTCGCCGGTGGGCTCGTGGCCGCCGGTGCGGATGATCTGGGCGTACCGATCCTCGTGCCGTGTCAGGGCGGTGTTGATGAGCCCGGGGATGACGGCGTTGACGGTGATGCCGTGTTCGCCGAGGTCCAGGGCAGCGGATTTCATCAGCCCGATCAGTCCCCACTTGGAGGCCGAGTAGCCGGCACCTTCGAGGGTGCCGTGCTGGCCCTGGGTGGAGGAGGTGACGATGATCCGTCCGCCGCCTCGCTCGATCAGCAGCGGGGCGGCGGTCCGCAGCACGTTCGCGGTGCCGGTGAGGTTGATGTCTATCTGGTCGTCCCAGAGCTCGTCACTCATCTGCGTCAAGGACGCGAAGCCCTGGACACCGGCATTGGCAAAGACGACGTCGATGCCCCCGAAGTGGTTCACGACCTCGTCGAATCCCGTTTTCACGGCCGCCCGGTCGCGCTGGTCGAAGACGACCGACAGCCAGGCTCCGCCGGCCCGTTCGACGAGCCGCCCGGTCTCGGCGAGGTCTGCCTCGGTGGCCGGCGCGTAGTCCATCGCCGCACTGGCCTGCGCCGCGATGTCGGCTCCTGCCACGTCGTAGCCGGCCTCGGCGAACGCGACCGCCGTGGCCCGTCCGATCCCGCGCGCGGCGCCGGTGATGACCACGACCTTGTTGTTCTCGTCCATCGTTTTCCTTCAGTCGAAGAGTCGGCGGAGCAGGTTCGTCTCGGCGAGGTCGACGATCTCGTCGCCGCGGCCGGATAGCACGGTGCGCAGGGCGTACAGGGTGAAACCCTTGGCCTGGGCCGCGGTGATGGTCGGGGGGATGGACAGCTCCTGTCGGGCGGTGACCACGTCGACCAGAGCCGGGCCGTCGTGGGCGAACGCGGTCCGCAGCGCGTCCTCGAGGTCGTCCGGCTGCTCGACGCGCTGGCCGTGGATGCCGATCGAGTTGGCCAGTGCGGCGAAGTCCGGATTGTCCAGCTCGGTGCCGTAGTTGACGAACCCGGCGGCCTTCATTTCCAGTTCGACGAAGTTGAGCGAGGAGTTGTTGAACACCACAAGCTTCACCGGGAGCTTCAGCTGCCGCACGGTGAGCAGCTCGCCGAGCAGCATCGCCAGCCCGCCGTCCCCGGCCAGGGCGACGACCTGACGGTCCGGGAACGCGCACTGCGCGCCGACCGCGTGGGGGAGCGCGTTGGCCATGGTGCCGTGGTTGAACGAACCGATCAGTCTCCGCTTGCCGTTCATCGTCAGGTATCGGGCTGCCCACACGGTGGGGGAACCGACATCGGGGATGAACACCGCGTCGTCGGTCGCGAGGTCACTGATGAGCCTGGCGACGTACTGGGGGTGGATGGGTGTGCGGTTCTTGTCGTTGGTGGCGAGCTCGTCCAGCTCTTTCCGGGCCCGTGCGTAGTGCTTGGTCGACGAGTCGAGGTGCTTGCTGTTGGTCTGTTCCTCCAGCAGCGGCAGGAGCGCGTCGATGGTGTCTGTCACGCTGCCGACCAGGCCCAGGTCGATAGGGGTGCGGCGGCCGAGGTTCTCGCCGCGGATATCGACCTGAATGATCGTCGCCTTCGACGGGTAGAACTGCCGGTAAGGGAAGTCGCTGCCAAGGATCAGCAGCACGTCGCAGCTCTCCATCGCTTTGTAGCCGGAGGAGAAGCCGAGCAGGCCGGTCATGCCGACGTCGTAGGGGTTGTCGTACTCGAGAAACTCCTTGCCGCGCAGGGCATGCACGATCGGTGCCCTCAGCTTCCGGGCGAGTTCGATCACTTGGCCGTGCGCGCCCTCGGTGCCCGCTCCGCCGAGGATGGTCACGCTCTTGGCGTCGTTGAGCAGGTCGGCGGCCTTGCTCAGCTCAGCGTGCGCCGGGCGGATCACCCGCGGCGAGTACGTGATCGGCGCGGACCCGCGCCCGGCCGGTGCCTCCTTGAGGAAGATCTCGCCGGGGATGACGATCACGGCGACGCCACGCTTCTCGACCGCCGTGCGCATCGCGGCCTGGAGCACATGCGGCAGCTGCTCCGAGTAGCTGACCAGTTCCGTGTATACGGAGGCCTCCCGGAACAGGTCCTGCGGATGAGTCTCCTGGAAGTAGGTGCTGCCGATCTCGACTCCCGGGATCTGGGCGGCGATCGCCAGGACCGGAACCCGGCTGCGGTTGCGCATGGGATTCCTTCCGATTGTGGCGATGGCCTCCCGCGACTCGGTGCACGCGCGTAAGCCCCTGCAGACCAATAATGGCAGTAACCAGCGCTAAAGATCTAGAGTTGGTCCCATGGCACGTCCCCGCCTGTCCTCGGAGAGTCTGCTGGAGATCTCCCTGCGCTGTGCGCAGGCGTTCCACGAGCACGACGGCGACGCGCCGACCCAGGTACTGGTTGCCGCGTCCGGACTCTCCGAGCGCACCTTTTTCCGGTATTTCCCGACGAAGGCTGAGAGCCTGCGGCCCCTGCTGGACGCCGGCAACCGCCGCTTCGCCGATGCCCTGTCGCGTCGCCTCGCCGGCGGCGCACCGGATCACATCGAGGCCGTCGTCGATGCGTTCGGCGAATCCTTCTGGGCTGGGAGCGTCGCCTGGGAGGACCACCTCATGCAGATCGTGCTCGCAGTTCCTGCGCTGCGCCGGGTGTGGCTGGAAGCGAACGAGGACCTGCCCGCCCTGCTCTGGCCCGCGTTCGCGCAGTCCCTGGGCCTGCCGCAGGACCACGACGACGTCCTCCTGGCCGGCGACGAGGCTGTGCTCCTGGCGGTGTGCGCCATCCGGGGCAGGGCGCGCGTGGGCGGTAGTCCCCACGAGGCGGCCGAGCGGGTCGCCGCCGCCTTCCGGCGCGACCCGTTGTCGCGCCGGGCACCAACCGCGGAGCAGGTTCGGTGGGGAGTCGACTAGGCATCCATGCCGTTGTGGCGGTACCCGTCATCGGCCTCTCGCAATCGCGGCACCGTCGTTTCATCGCGTCGACATCGAGCAGGCCCCGCAGCCGTACCGGCCCGCCGAATGTGTTTGGTAAACCCGGGATTCGGCGCAGCGCTTGTTCACGAGGTTTGTCCGCGAGCGATCTTTATTCGTGAGCGGTCCGAAATTTCGACCACGAGCGAGTCGGCGACTGGGTAACGTCTGCCCGAATAAGGTGATTAACCCGGTTCGAGCCGCACGGAGAGGTTGGGCGTCTTGTCAGTCGACATGATGGAGTGGATTCGCGACGGATACCTGAACGGCAATCCCATTGCCACGATGGCATTCATCGGTATGTACGCAGTCGGCGGGGTGTGGACGCTGATCACCGGCGGATCGTGGTGAAAGCCGGCTGAGCGGCCGGCTTTCGGTTCCGTCCCACGGTGCTACTCGTTCGCGCGCTGATCCGGCGCATGCCCTGGCCGGCCGTCCGACATCCGGACAGTCGACAATCCGATGTCATTGGCTGTGATCCAATTATTGTTTGTGGACGCGGTCATGTTGATGGTCGGCAGAACCTGGGTGAATTCGATAGGCGGGAATGTGAGCGAGAGTCGATGAACTCCTTGGTGCGCGATGAGGCGCGCGCGGGGACGATCGAGGTCGGCGAGTTGACACTGCGCTGGGCTGCAGTGAGCGACGTGGGACTGGTCCGCGAGACCAACGAGGACGCGGCGTTCGTGGGGGCCGGGTCGTTGTTGTTGGCTGACGGCATGGGCGGGCACGACTGCGGTGAGATCGCCAGTGCGGCAGCGCTGAATTCGCTCGCCGATGTCGACATCGACGACCTGGAGAAGACCCGTGCCAGCGTGGTCGAGCGGCTGCAGGCCGCGCAGAGCGACATCGAGGGCATCGACACCGACTCGGGCCGGCATGCCGGCACCACCGTCACCGGCGCGATCTTGGTCATCGAGAATGGCGAGCCCCAATGGCTGGTGCTGAACATTGGTGACTCGCGGACCTACCGGCTGCTCGGCGGGGTGCTGGAACAGGTCACGCAGGATCATTCGCAGGTGCAGGAGCTCGTCGACGCCGGATTCATCACGGCCGAACAGGCTCGAGTCGATCCGCGCCGCAACGTGATCACCCGGGCGCTGGGCGCGGGAATGGAACCGGATGCGGACTTCTTCGCGGTACCGGTGACGCCCGGCGAACGCCTGCTGATCTGCTCGGACGGATTGACCGGCGAGGTCGAGGACGAGCAGATCGGCGAGCTGCTGTCGGCGAACGAGGACCCGGCCGATGCGGCCGCGGCCCTGGTCGCCGCCGCGCTGGCCGGCGGCGGTCGTGACAACATCACGATCATCGTGGCGGACGTGCTCGGCGCAGAGGAGGAGACGGCGGCGACCGAGGCTGCCGATGACGACGAAGCCGCGGCCGCAACGGAATCGGCCGCCGAGGCCGAGTAGTGGCAGCCGAGGCCGCGGAGACGTTCGTCGAATACTGCGGTGAGCGTTTCGACGTCGATCCGCAGATGCCGTTCCACATCGGTCGCGAGGCCGATCTGGATGTCGACGACAACCCGTATCTGCATCGTCGATTCCTCAAGGTGCACAACGACGACGGGCTCTGGTGGTTGTCGAACGTGGGCTCGCGGCTGTCGGCCAGCGTGTCCGCCGGCGACGCCGGCTTCTCCGCGACATTGGCGCCCGGGGCCCGGATGCCGCTCGTGTTCGGTGTGACGATCGTCGTGTTCACCGCCGGACCGACCACCTACGAGGTCGAAATCCATTCCGGCTCTTCGGAGTTCGCGACGACGCAGCCGACGGCGGTCAGCACTGGGCAGGCCACGATCGGCGTGCCGACCCTGACCGACAGTCAGAAGGTCCTGATCGTCGTGCTCGCCGAGGAGATCCTGCGACGCGATGGCACCGGCGCCAGCGCGATCCCGTCGTCGTCCGCGGCGGCGAAGCGGCTCGGATGGTCGATCACCAAGTTCAACCGCAAGCTCGACAACGTCTGCGACAAGTTCGATCAGATGGGGGTGTCGGGCATGCGGGCCGGCGGCGGCCGTCTGGCCACCAATCGGCGCGCCAAGCTGGTCGAATACGCGGTGTCCTCGCGTCTGGTGACCCGTGCGGACCTGCCGATGATCGACGCCGAGGCGCAGCGCAACGCCGCCGATCCCGACGCCGGGTAGTCGGCGCGCAGTCCGCCGCAAAAGTGCCCTCTGAGCTGCGCAAACAGCATGGGTAGTTCTGCCCATCGACACTCCTGC
The DNA here is from genome assembly GCF_000380485.1 of Jongsikchunia kroppenstedtii DSM 45133. Taxonomy (GTDB): domain Bacteria; phylum Actinomycetota; class Actinomycetes; order Mycobacteriales; family Mycobacteriaceae; genus Jongsikchunia; species Jongsikchunia kroppenstedtii. The sequence continues at coordinate 13,425 of NZ_AQYG01000031.1, forward strand.
GCGGCACTCATAATCTCATTCTCAGTTCAGCCGGAGACGGTGGCCACAGACCACCGCGACAGCATTTGAGGAGCGAGACGATGACGGTTCTGCACAGCGATTTCAGCTACAACACCACCCCGTCGCGGCGCCGGATGACCCGGGACGAGGCGCTGGCGGCGCTGCGTCAGCGCAGCATGCCGCTGCCCGGCATGGCGCCGCGTGGCGCGGCCGTCGCCGGCCGGCCGCTGCCGGGCCAGATGACTGTCGGCACCCAGCGCTCGCATCTGCGGTCAGTATCGGTGGCCGGCACCTGCATGCCCGCCCTGTCGGTCGCCGACTCGGCCGATGCCGACACCGTCGAGCGGCCGAAGCCACGGTTGTCGGATCGGGAGATCGAGGTGCTGCGCACCTGGCTCGATCTCGACTCGAAGTCGGAAGTGGCCAAGGCGCTGTACATTTCGCTCGGTACGGTCAACACCCACCTCGCGCGGATCCGGGTCAAGTACACCGACGTCGGGCGCCCGGCATCGACCAAAGCGGCCCTGGTGGCGCGGGCGATCCAGGACGGTCTGGTCTCCCTCGACGACCTGTGAATTGGCCACGATCCGGCGCAGATCGCCCAGTCGCCTGCGCCGTCGCCTGAGTCGGCAATAATGACCGCATGGCAGCTCCGATCGAAGAGATCCTCCAGCTAGAACAGGTCGAACGCGATATCTATCGCGGTCACCCGATCCCGAGCAAGCTGGTGCGGACGTTCGGCGGGCAGGTGGCCGGCCAGTCGCTGGTATCGGCAACGCGCACAGTCGATCCCGCGTACCAGGTGCACTCACTGCATGGATACTTCCTGCGCCCCGGAAAGTCCGACCAGCCGACGGTGTACCTGGTCGACCGGCTGCGCGACGGCCGGTCGTTCATCACCCGCCGAGTGAACGCGATCCAGAACGGAGAGACCATCTTCTCCATGTCGGCGTCGTTCCAGGTGCCGCAGGAGGGCCTGGAGCACCAGGACAAGATGCCGCCGGTGCCGATGCCCGATGAGTTACGGCTGCCCGATCCCGCGTCGGAGGATGGGCTGTGGGAAGCGGAGTTCGAGCATTTCGACGTGCGCATCGTGCCCAAGGACCAGGTTGTCACCAATCCGTACGCCGCCTCACAGCAACGGGTTTGGTTCAAATCCAAGATCGCGCTGCCCGATGATCCGGTGTTCCACGTCTGCACGCTCGCCTACATGAGCGACATGACGTTGCTCGGCTCGGCGCGTCCGGCGCATCCTGACGCAGAGGTGCAGACCGCGTCACTCGATCACGCGATGTGGTTCCTTCGCCCGTTCCGGGCCGACGAGTGGCTGCTGTATGACCAGACGTCGCCGTCGGGCGGCGGCGCGCGTGCGCTGACCCAGGGCCGGATCTTCACCGCGGACGGCCAGCTGATCGCAGCCGTGGTGCAGGAGGGCCTCTACCGTCCGCTCGACCCGCGGCTGGGCAAGGCATGACCCCAACGATCGGCGTGCTCGCCCTGCAGGGCGACGTACGCGAACATATCGCGGCCCTGAACAGTTGTGGCGCCGAGGCGATCCCGGTGCGCCGGGTAGCCGAACTGGACATCATCGACGGACTGGTGATCCCGGGCGGTGAGTCGACCACGATGAGCCGGCTGCTCACGGTCCTCGATCTGCTGCAGCCGCTGCGGGCCAAGCTGGCCGCCGGGCTGCCCGCCTATGGATCGTGCGCCGGGATGATCATGCTGGCCAGCGAAGTCCTCGATACCCGTCCCGACGCACAGCATCTGGACGCGCTCGACATCACCGTGCGCCGCAACGCGTTCGGGCGTCAGGTCGAATCCTTCGAGACCGACCTCGATATCGAGGGGATCGACGGGGGGCCGGTGCGAGCGGTGTTCATCCGGGCACCGTGGGTCGAGCGGGCCGGGGCGGACGTGAAGATCCTCGCGTCGGTGCCGACCGGCCCGGCGGCCGGACACATCGTCGCCGTGCGCAGCGGATCGGTGCTGGCGACGTCGTTCCATCCAGAGGTGACCGGCGATCACCGCATCCACCAGTACTTTGTCGATATGGTTCGCGCCGCGGCGGCCGAAAACCCGATTCGGCGCGCTGACCAGTCCGATCCGGCACGCGAGTAATATCGACCCTCGCACGTCACACGAAAGGGGTCTCGCGACTCATGAGCGGCCACTCCAAATGGGCTACCACCAAGCACAAGAAGGCGGTCATCGACGCCAAGCGCGGCAAGATGTTCGCGAAGCTGATCAAGAACATCGAGGTGGCGGCCCGGACCGGCGGTGGCGACCCTTCGGGCAACCCGACGCTCTACGACGCGATCCAGAAGGCCAAGAAGTCGTCGGTTCCCAACGACAACATCGAGCGCGCCCGCAAGCGCGGCGGCGGCGAAGAGGCCGGCGGCGCCGACTGGCAGACCATCATGTACGAGGGCTACGGCCCGAATGGTGTGGCCGTGCTCATCGAGTGCCTCACCGACAACCGCAACCGTGCCGCCAGCGAGGTCCGTACCGCGATGACCCGCAACGGCGGCAACATGGCCGACCCGGGTTCGGTTGCCTACCTGTTCACCCGTAAGGGCGTGGTGACCCTGGAGAAGGCCGGCCAGAGCGAAGACGACGTGCTGATGGCCGTGCTGGACGCCGGCGCCGAAGAAGTCACCGATCTCGGTGAGAGCTTCGAAATCGTCAGCGAGCCAACCGATCTGGTCGCCGTTCGCACCGCGCTGCAGGATGCCGGCATCGACTACGACTCGGCGGAGGCGAGCTTCCGGGCCTCGGTCGAGGTCGCGGTCGACGCCGATGGTGCCCGCAAGGTCTTCAAGCTGATCGACGCACTCGAGGATTCGGACGACGTGCAGAACGTCTACTCGAACGTCGACATCAGCGACGAGGTTCTCGCAGAACTCGAGAACGACTGACTGCACGCTGTGCACGACGTACGTGTGACCGGTCCGAGGGTCTGTCATCTCGGTGAATGATGTTGTCGCCATGTGCTTTCCGAACGGATAGCCTTCCTGGCGAACCGATTTCGGCGAGGAGGGCTCGATGGCGTCTGGGTACATGGCGGACGGTACCCGTTGGTCGGTCCGGCGCCGTTGGCTGCCGTGGCGCCGCCGGACCACCGCGAGGAACTGGCTTGACGGGGTCGGTGTGCCGGACATCGGGGGCGGTGCCGACGATTTGAATCGTGCTGCTGATTCTGGTGTGCATCGTCGTGATTCCGGCGCTGGTCCTGATGCTCGTCTTCGGGGCCGAGTTTCTCCTGCTCCTGTTGCTGCTCCCGTTCGTTCTGCTCGGCCGGATGCTGTTCGGGCTGCCGTGGATTGTCGTCGTGCGGGTCGGGGGCAAGGTGGTCGGCGAACATCCGGCAGTCGGCTGGGCGGGGTCGGCAGAACTGATCAGCCGAATCGCGGGACAGTTCGACTCCCGCGGCGTCTACCCCCGCTGACTGCCGTGTTGGTGCCGAGACTTGCCGCTATCGCGCGGTAGCATCTCGAACAGTTGTTCGTCTAGCGCGAGGTGATCATGCGGGTGATGGGAGTGGATCCCGGGCTGACCAGGTGCGGCATCGCGCTGGTCGAGTCGGGGTCGGGCCGGGCGGTGACCGCCCTGGACGTGGACGTGGTCCGCACTCCGTCCGACATGGATCTCGCGGAGCGCCTGCTCGCGGTGCACAAGGCCGCGGAGCACTGGCTGGACACGCATCGTCCCGACGTCGTCGCCATCGAGCGGGTGTTCGCGCAGAACCAGGTCAGCACGGCGATGGGCACCGCACAAGCCGGAGGCGTGATCGCTCTGGCCGCCGCCCAACGCGGCGTGCCGGTGCGGTTCCACACCCCATCCGAGGTCAAGGCCGCGGTCACGGGAAGTGGTCGAGCCGACAAGCAGCAGGTCACTTCGATGGTGACGCGCATCCTGGGCATGCAGACCAAGCCGAAACCCGCCGATGCCGCCGACGCGCTGGCGTTGGCGATCTGTCATTGCTGGCGCGGACCGATGCAGGAGCGGATGGCCGAGGTCGAGGCGCGGGCCAAGGAGCAGCGCGCGAAGTACGAGGAACGGGTCGCGAAGGCGCGGGCGGCCCAAACACGGCCGGCGCCGAATCAGGGCGGGGTGGTGAGTCGATGATCGCGTCGGTACGCGGTGAAGTTATCGATGTGGCCTTGGATCACGTCGTGATCGATTGCGCCGGTGTCGGTTACAAGGTGCTGGCGTCGCCGAGCACGATCGCCGGCGTCCGCCGTGGCGCGTCGGCGACCCTGCTGACGGCGATGATCGTCCGCGAAGACTCGATGACGCTGTACGGCTTCACGGAGCCGGATGCGCGCGACCTGTTCGGCCTGCTGCAGACCGTCACCGGGATCGGGCCGCGGCTCGCGATGGCGACCCTGGCTGTGCTGGAACCGGATTCGCTGCGTCGGGCACTGGCCGACGGTGACACCAAGACGCTCACCGCGGTCCCCGGAGTGGGCAAGCGGGTCGCCGACCGGCTGGTCGTCGAGCTGCGCGACAAGGTGACCCGACCGGAGCTCGCCGGGGCCGCCGCGCAGGTCGGTGGCCTGGCGCTGCGTGATCAGGTGGTGGAAGCGCTTGTGGGCCTCGGCTTCTCGGAGGCGCCCGCGGAGAAGACGGTGATCGCCGTGCTCGCCGACAATCCCGACGCCGACTCGTCGACCGCGCTGCGCGCGAGTCTGGCGATCCTGGGGAAGACGAAATGAGCGACCCGGAGACGCCCTCGGAGATGACGGCGAACAAACTCGCGTCCGACGGCGACCTGGACGCCAGCCTGCGGCCGAAGACGCTGGCTGACTTCATCGGACAGCCCCGCGTCTGCGAACAGCTCGAGCTGGTGCTGCACGGTGCGCGGGGTCGCGGCGGCACCCCCGACCACATCCTGCTGTCCGGACCGCCCGGCCTGGGCAAGACCAGCCTCGCGATGATCATCGCCGCCGAGATGGGGTCGGCGATCCGGGTGACGTCCGGCCCGGCGCTGGAGCGGGCGGGCGACCTGGCCGCCATGCTGTCGAATCTGGTCGAGGGCGACGTGCTGTTCATTGACGAGATCCACCGGATCGCCCGGCCGGCCGAGGAGATGCTGTACCTCGCCATGGAGGACTTCCGGGTGGATGTCGTCGTGGGCAAGGGGCCCGGCGCCACCTCGATCCCGCTCGACGTCGCGCCGTTCACGCTGGTCGGCGCGACGACCCGGTCGGGCTCGCTGACCGGTCCGCTTCGCGACCGGTTCGGCTTCACCGCGCACATGGAGTTCTACGAGACCGGCGAACTGCTGCGGGTGCTGCAGCGGTCGGCCGGGATCCTGGGCGTCTCGATGACCACCGACGCCGGCACCGAGATCGCCGGCCGGTCGCGCGGCACGCCACGGATCGCCAACCGGCTGCTGCGCCGGGTGCGGGACTACGCCGAGGTGCGCGCCGACGGGCACGTCACCGTCGAGGTCGCCCAGGCGGCCCTCGCGGTCTACGACGTGGACGAACTGGGCTTCGACCGTCTCGACCGCGCGGTGCTCGGCGCCCTGGTCCGCGGCTTCGGCGGCGGTCCGGTCGGCGTCTCGACGTTGGCGGTCGCGGTGGGCGAGGAGCCCACGACCGTCGAGGAAGTCTGCGAACCATTCTTGGTACGGGCGGGGATGATGGCCCGCACCCCGCGGGGTCGCGTCGCCACCGCCGCGGCCTGGCATCACCTGGGGCTGACCCCACCGGCCGGCGCCCTGTCCGCCGGTTTCGGCGTCCGCAATCGGGAGGACGGTGCGGCCGCTCCAGCCCTGTTTGACGAGCCGGCCGGATTCGACCAGTAGACTCGTACATCGACCGCGGGGACGCCGCGCGATGACGCGCGAGTCCACCCAAGTTTGTTGACGATGATCATTAAGGACTGAACCTCAGATGGAACTGATCTTCCCGATCGTGCTCGTGCTGCTCGTGGCATTCATGATCTTCTCGGTACGCCGGCAGAAGAAGGCCGTATCGGCAGTTCAGGACATGCAGGACAACCTGCAGCCGGGCGCTCGCGTGCAGACCACCTCGGGCCTCTTCGCGACCGTGGTGTTCGTCGCCGACGGCGTCGTCGATCTGGAGATCGCACCGGGTGTCGTGACCCGCTGGAACAAGCTCGCCGTCCGAGAGATCGTGCACCCCGAGGATGTCGACGGCAGCTACGTGGGCGCCGAGCCGGCGAAGGCGATCCCGGACACCCCGGCCTCGCTGATCGACGGTGACGACGACGTCGATCGGTCCGACGCCGACGACACGGACTCGTCCGATGGCCAGTCGGGCTCCAACGGCAACACGGACAAGAGCTAGCTCCGGTGGCCGACACACGGCGCCGCTCGACCACTCGAAGCAAGGCGACGACCGCCAACAAGGAATACGCCGGCCAGCTGCTGCTGGCCTTCGGCGTGATCGTGGTGGTGGTCTACCTGCTGATGTTCTTCACCGGTGGCGGCGGACTCAAGCCGAAGCTGGGCATCGACCTGCAGGGCGGCACCCGAGTGACGCTGACGCCGCAGACCCTGGACGGCAAGTCGCCGCCCAAGAGCGACCTCAACACCGCCAAGGACATCATCAACAACCGTGTCAACGGTCTGGGCGTGGCCGGCTCCGAGGTCCTGGTCAGCGGGAATGACATCGTCATCACCGTGCCCGGCAAGAACGGCTCGCAGGCCCGGTCGGTCGGCCAGACCGCGAAGCTCTACGTGCGTCCGGTCGTCACGGCCGTCGCCGCGAACCCGAAGGCGCCGCTGCCGCCAACGATCGCGCACGGCGACCAGACCGACGCGGCCACCATCAATGCGGCGCGCGACGCGCGGCAGGCGGCCAAGGACCCGGCGACGAGCAAGGGTGACGACGCGCAGCTGACGGCCGCCGACAACAAGCGGCTGACCGATGCGATGTCGCAGGTCAACTGCAACCCCGGCGTGAGCGATCCGCTGCAGGGCAATGACGATCCGGATCAGTTCCTGGTCGCCTGCGGACCTGCGCCGTCGAAGGATCAGCCGCAACAGATGGTCTATCTGCTGGCACCGAAGATCATCTCGGGCACCGACGTCTCCAAGGCGAACGCCACGCTGAACACCCAGCAGGGCGGCCAGTGGGTCGTCGAGGTCGACTACAAGGGCGACGGCGCCAAGACCTGGGAGCGCTACACGGCGAGCCACAACGAGCAGCGCGGGGCCGAGCGCACGCAGACCGCGGTCGTCCTGGATACCCGCGTGGTGTCGGCCGCCAGCATTCGTGAGGCCATCGCCGGAACCACCGAGATCAGCGGCAACTTCAACCAGTCGGATGCCAAGAACCTGGCCAACGATCTGAAGTACGGCTCGTTGCCGATCTCGTTCAAGCAGTCGAACGCCGAAACCGTGTCGGCCACGCTGGGCCTATCCGCGCTCCGGGCGGCGTTGCTCGCCGGTGCCATCGGCCTGGCGCTGGTGCTGGTCTACGCGCTGGCCTACTACCGCATGCTCGGCGTGCTGGTGCTGTGGTCGCTCGTCATGTCGGGTGTGCTGGTCTACGGCCTGATGGTGCTGCTGGGCCGCTACATCGGCTTCACGCTCGACCTCGCCGGCATGGCCGGTCTGATCATCGGTATCGGTATGACGGCCGACTCGTTCGTCGTCTACTTCGAACGCATCAAGGACGAGATGCGTGAGGGACGATCGTTCCGGTCGGCGGTGCCGCGCGGCTGGGCCCGTGCCCGGCGGACGATCTGGACCGGTAACGCGGTGACCCTGATCGCGTCGGCGGTGCTCTACTTCCTATCCATCGCGGACGTGAAGGGCTTCGCGTTCACGTTGGGCCTCACCACGGTGCTCGACCTCGTCGTCGTGTTCCTGGTGACGCATCCGCTCGTGTACTTCGCCTCGAAGAATGACTTCCTGTCGCGCCCGTCGGTGAACGGCCTGGGCGGGGTGTCGCAGATCGCGCAGGAACGGCGCCGTCGCGGCGACGCTCGACGCGCCGGTTCGACCGCTGGAACGGGGGAGTGATGGCTCGCACTGAAGCACCCATGTCCGATGCGGACTTCGTTGCGTCCGAAGGACACTCGCTGCTGTCGCGGCTCTACACCGGCACCGGCGCCTTCGCGATCGTGGCGAACCGTCGGCGGTGGTACGCGATCACGGCGGCGATCCTGGTCGTCTGTGCGCTCGGGATGGGCATCCGTGGCTTCAATCTCGGCATCGAGTTCGAGGGCGGCAGCCAGATCTCGTTGCCGGCCAACAGCGTCGGCAGCACGACGGACGTCAAGAACGCGTTCTCGGACGTGATGGGCGAGTCGGCCGAGTCGGTGCAGACCGTCGGTTCCGGCGACGCGAAGACCGTGCAGATCCGCACGTCCACGCTGTCGGCGGACGAGACCGTCAAGCTGAAGAACGGTCTCGTGCAGCACTTCTCGTCCGACGGTCTGACCTTGGAAAAGGTGAGCTCGTCGGATATCAGCTCCAGCTGGGGCGGTGAAGTCACCAAGAAGATGCTGATCGCCCTCGCCGTGTTCCTGGCGATCGTGCTGGTGTACATCACGATTCGCTTCGACCGCGAGATGGCGTTTGCCTCGCTGGCGTCGCTGATCTTCGACGTGGGCTGCACGGCGGGCGTCTATGCGCTGCTGGGGCTCGAGGTGACGCCGGCGACGGTGGTCGGCCTGCTGACGATTCTCGGCTTCTCGATCTACGACACCGTCGTGGTGTTCGACAAGGTCGAGGAGAACACCCGCGGCGTCCTGAACACCACCCGGCGCACCTACGCCGAACAGGCGAACCTGGGTATCAACCAGACCCTGATGCGCTCGATCAACACGACGGTCATCTCGGTGCTGCCCATCCTGTCGCTGATGGTCGTCGCGGTGTGGCTGCTGGGCATCGGCACGCTGAAGGACCTGGGCGTCATCCAGCTCGTCGGCGTCGTGGTCGGCGCGTACTCGTCGATCTTCTTGGCGGCCCCGCTGCTGGTGACGCTCAAGGAGCGGCGTCCGGAGATCAAGGCGCATACCGCGAAGGTGTTGGCGCGCCGGGCCCGGACAGCGGGCACCGATGACACCGATAGTGCCGGCGATACGGCCGTCGACACCGACTCGCTCACCGCCCTGCGGTCGACTGCGGCTCCCAAGCCGGGCGCTCGACCGGCGGGCAAGCGTCGGCGACGGCGGTGACCGACCAGGCGGCGACAGAGGCGGCGCGGGCCGCGCTGACCCGGCTGACCCGGGTCGTCGCGGACTTTCCGTCGCCAGGTGTGCAGTTCCAGGACATCACGCCGGTGCTGGCCGATCCCGCGGGTTTCGCGGCGGTCATCGACGGGCTGGCGGCGCCGCATCTGGACGCGGATATCGACCTGGTCGCCGGCATCGACGCGCGCGGGTTTCTGCTCGGCGGCGCGGTCGCGATGCGCCTCGGTATCGGAGTCCTCGCGATTCGCAAGGCCGGCAAGCTGCCGCCGCCGGTGCTGACCACCGAATACGAGCTCGAATACGGCCGAGCCGCGGTCGAGATCCCCGCATCCGGGCTCGACCTCCACGGCAAACGCGTCCTGGTCATCGATGATGTGCTCGCGACCGGCGGAACGGCCGGGGCGGCGATCGACCTGCTGATCGAGGCGGGTGCGACCGTGGTCTCGGTCGGGGTGGTGCTCGAACTCACCATGCTCGGTGGCCGGGACCGTATCGCCGCACGCCGACCTGCCGTGGCGGTGTCCACGCTGTCGGCGGAATAGCCGACATCACCGCCGCGTTGTCCGGCCGGTGATACTCGCCGTGTTGGCCGAACGTCAACCAGGTCGGATGACTAAACTCGGCTGATACGGATGAGGTCGGCAAGGAGGTGACGGATGTCGGACGACGCTGGAACGACTGGCAACGAGAGCACGTCGGTCGCCGCGCCGCCGGAACCGGGAGATTCCCCTGCGGTGAAGGGCGATCCGACGGTCGCGAACCCGTCCGCCTCGCGACGGGTGCGGGCGCGCCTGGCCCGGCGGATGACCGCAAACCGCAGCGGCGTTCGGCCCGTGCTCGAACCGCTGGTCGCGCTACATCGGGAGGGCTACCCCAAGGCCGACGTCTCGATCCTGCAGCGGGCGTACGACGTCGCCGACGAGCGGCACCGCGGACAGTTCCGCAAATCGGGCGATCCGTACATCACCCATCCGCTGGCCGTCGCCACGATCCTCGCAGAGCTCGGCATGGACACCACGACGCTGGTCGCCGCGCTGCTGCATGACACTGTCGAGGACACCGGCTACAGCCTGGAGCAGCTGTCGAGCGAATTCGGCCCGGAGGTGGCGCATCTCGTCGACGGCGTGACCAAGCTGGACAAGGTCGCGCTGGGTCACGCCGCGGAGGCCGAGACCATCCGCAAGATGATCATCGCGATGGCCCGCGATCCCCGCGTCCTGGTGATCAAGGTCGCCGACCGGCTGCACAACATGCGGACGATGCGGTTCCTGCCGCCGGAGAAGCAGGCGCGCAAGTCTCGCGAGACGCTGGAAGTGATTGCGCCACTGGCACATCGCCTCGGCATGGCGACCGTCAAGTGGGAGCTGGAGGACCTGGCCTTCGCCATCCTGCACCCCAAGCGCTACGAGGAGATCGTGCGACTGGTCGCCGATCGGGCGCCGTCGCGCGACACCTATCTGGCGATGGTGCGCGCAGAAATCATTCGGGCACTGGGTGGTTCACGCATCACCGCGGACGTCGAGGGCCGGCCGAAGCATTACTGGTCCATCTACCAGAAGATGATCGTCAAAGGCCGCGAGTTCGACGACATCCACGACCTGGTCGGCGTCCGCATCCTGTGCGACGACATCCGCGACTGCTATGCCGCAGTGGGCGTGGTGCATTCGCTGTGGCAGCCGATGGCCGGCCGCTTCAAGGACTACATCGCGCAGCCGCGATTCGGCGTCTACCAGTCGCTGCACACCACCGTGATCGGGCCGGAGGGCAAGCCGCTGGAGGTGCAGATCCGCACTCGCGACATGCACCGTACCGCGGAGTTCGGCATCGCCGCGCACTGGCGCTACAAGGAGCTGAAAGGCAAGAACGGCAAGGACGCTCGGCAGGGATCGGGGTCGTCCGACGTCGGCGAGGTCGACGAGATGGCCTGGATGCGACAGCTGCTGGACTGGCAGCGGGAGGCGGCGGACCCGGGCGAATTCCTGGAGTCGCTGCGCTACGACCTCGCGGTCAAGGAGATCTTCGTCTTCACCCCGAAGGGCGACGTGATCACTCTGCCGACCGGATCGACGCCGGTCGACTTCGCCTATGCGGTGCACACCGAGGTCGGGCACCGATGTATCGGCGCCCGGGTGAACGGCCGCCTGGTCGCCCTGGAGCGCAAGCTCGAGAACGGCGAAGTGGTGGAGGTCTTCACCTCCAAGGCGGACAACGCCGGCCCGTCCGCCGACTGGGCGCAATTCGTCGTGTCACCGCGCGCGAAGGCGAAGATCCGACAGTGGTTCGCCAAGGAGCGTCGCGAGGAGGCGCTGGAGGCCGGCAAGGACGCGCTCACCAAGGAGGTCCGCCGCGGCGGGCTCCCGTTGCAGCGCTTGATGACTGCCGAGAACGTCGGCGCCGTCGCGGCCGAGCTGCGCTACACGGACGTCTCGGCGCTGTATGCGGCGATCGGCGAAGGCCATGTGTCGGCGCATCACGTCGTCGGCCGGTTGGTCACGCAGCTGGGCGGTGTCGAGGAGGCCGAGGAGGAGCTGGCCGAGCGTTCGACGCCGTCGACCATCCCGCGGCAGCGCAGTCGCGCCAATTCCGACGCGGGCGTGGTGATTCCGGGCATCGACAACGTGCTCGCCAAGCTGGCCAAGTGCTGCACCCCGGTGCCCGGTGACGAGATCATGGGCTTCGTCACGCGCGGCGGTGGGGTCAGCGTGCACCGCACCGACTGCACCAACGCCACCTCTCTACGGGAGCAGTCCGAACGCCTCATCGACGTAGAGTGGGCGCCGTCGTCCTCGTCGGTGTTCCTGGTCGCTATTCAGGTCGAGGCGCTCGACCGCTCGCGACTGCTGTCCGACGTGACCAGGGTGCTGGCGGACGAGCGGGTCAACATTCTGTCGGCGTCGGTGACGACCGGACGCGATCGGGTGGCCATCTCGAAGTTCACCTTCGAAATGGGCGATCCGAAGCATCTGGGCCACGTGCTCAACGTCGTCCGCAACGTCGAGGGCGTCTACGACGTCTACCGCGTGACATCGGCCGCCTGACCCTCGCGACGGACCTACGCGGCCTGACGGCTCCGGTCGTGCAGCGATCCGGTCATCGTGCAGTCGATCGATCAACTGCACGATGACCAGTTCGCTGCATTAAGCGGGTCTACTTGGCGATCGTCGCCGTCTTGATGGTGACCGGGAGCTTCGGCTGACCGTCGGTGATCGGACCGGGTTGCGGCGCGGGGTTGGGCATGATGGGCGGATTGATTCCGCCGGCCTTGATCTTGTCCAGCACCGCGAGACTCGCAGGATCGACGCTGCCGATCACCGTGTAGTTCGCAGGGAGTTGGGTGTCGTCGATGACAAGGAAGAACTGCGACGAACCGGTGTGTTGCCCGGATGCGGGTTCACCGCTCATCGGGTTGGCGGCCTGGTAGCTGTTGGCGATCGCGATGGAGCCGCGCGGGTAGACAACCGCACCGTTGGCGCCGCCGTCGCCGGGGGCCGGCTTCAGGCTCGTCGGGAACTCATCGGGGCTGGTCCACCCAGGTGTGCCAGATCCCGTCCCGGTGGGGTCTCCGCACTGCAACGCGGTGAGCGCCTGCGACGCGACGAGCCGCTGGCAGCCCGATCCGTTGTAGAAGTTGTTCTCGACCAGGGATTTGACCGCATTGACGTTGCACGGGGCGTCCTTGGCCTTCAAGTTCAACGTGATGTCGCCCTGAGTGGTGTTCAGCACCACCGCAGGGCCGCCCTTCTTGCTGGGCCGTAGGTTGGTCGGCTGCGGTGCGGTCTTCACCATGTTGGCATGCTGCTTGAGGACGTTGATCTGGTCCACCTGAGCGTCCTTGTACTGCTGCGCCTGCTCTTGCGTCGCCTGTCCGGACTTGACGGCCTCGTCGGCCTGCTGGTTGTACTGCGGCAGTGCCGACTCCATCTTGGCGATGTCCGGGTAGCTCGGCGCAGCGTCGTAGGTGCAGCGGGCGTGATTCTTGTTGTACTGGCTGTCGTTGTAGGAGATGATTCCCCAGGTCCCGAACCCGATGATCGCGATGAGAACCACCGCGCCGAGCGACCCCCCGATGATCAGCTTGCGCTTGCGGGCCGCCTGTTCCTGGTCTGAGAGTCGCTGCTCCAGCTTGCGCTTGGCCTCAAGGCGGCGTTCCTCGTTGGTCGACACAGGCGTCGTCCTCCATACATTCGGGGCAGATGTCGGCGACAAGTCTGCCAGGGCAGCCTGTGAGCCGGGTCGCCAGGGCTCTGCCCTCGCTGCCGACGGACGGCCTCTGAACGCCGCACGGCACTCGCCACCTGTCAAGATGGACGGATGAAGATCAGAGGGTTTCCCGCCGGCGCCTTCCAGACCAACTGCTATGTGGTCGGAGACGCCGCCGGTGGTGATGTCGTGATCATCGATCCAGGACAGGACGCGGCGCCTGTGGTGCGCCGGATCCTCGCCGACGAAGGTCTGACTCCGGTCGCGGTGCTGCTCACCCACGGCCACCTCGATCACACCTGGAACGCGGCGCAGCTGTGCGACGAGTTCGGCATTCCCGCCTACATTCATCCGGATGACCGACCGATGCTGGCCGATCCCGCGGTCGGAATCGGGCCGGCCCTCGGCGCGATGATCGGCGACGAGAAGTTCGCCGAGCCCGACAAGGTGATCGACCTGGTCGACGGTGACGACATCGAGCTCGCCGGGCTGCGGTTCTCCTGCGATCTGGCGCCCGGCCATACCCGGGGCTCGATCGTGTTCGGGCTCGAGGCGGAGACGGACGACGGCCCGGTGCGGGTCAGCTTTGCCGGCGACGTACTGTTCGCCGGGTCGATCGGGCGTACCGATCTGCCGGGCGGCAGCCATCAGCAACTGCTCGACAGCATCGACAAGAAGTTGCTGCCGCTGCCCGACGACACGGTTGTGCTGCCCGGTCACGGCCCGCAGACCACCATCGGACGCGAGCGCGCCTCGAACCCGTTCCTCGCGGATCTTCCTGGTGCCGGTCCGGGGAGCTCGGGACCCGGCGGAACAGAGCATGACCCGTCGGCCGAACCATCGAACTCGAAAGGACGTCACGGACTGTGAGCTCCGGATTTCAGGCACCGCGCGGCATCCCGGATTACATCCCACCGCGATCGGCGCAGTTCCAGGCCGTGCGCGACACTCTGACCAGGGCCGCCCAGCTCGCGGGCTACCAGCACATCGAGCTGCCGATCTTCGAGGACACCGGGCTGTTCGCGCGCGGCGTGGGGGAGTCCACGGATGTCGTGTCGAAGGAGATGTACACCTTCGCCGACCGCGGCGAACGGTCGGTGACGCTGCGGCCCGAGGGCACCGCCGGCGTGATGCGCGCGATCATCCAGCACGGGCTCGATCGCGGCGCGCTGCCCGTCAAACTGACCTACGCCGGCCCGTTCTTCCGGTACGAGAAGCCGCAGGAGGGTCGGTACCGGCAGCTGCAGCAGGTCGGCGTCGAGGCGGTCGGCGTCGACGACCCCGCGCTGGACGCCGAGGTGATCGCCATCGCCGACGAGGCGTATCGCCGACTCGGGCTGACCGACTACCGACTGGAGCTCACCTCGCTCGGTGATGACACCTGCCGCCCGCAGTATCGAGAACTGTTGCAGGAGTTCCTTTTCGGGCTGGACTTGGACGAGGAGACGCGTCAGCGGGCGGAGATCAATCCGCTGCGGGTGCTCGATGACAAGCGGCCGCATATCAAGGACGCGACGGCGGACGCCCCGTTGATGCTCGATCACCTATCCGACTCGGCGCGTGGACATTTCGAGCAGGTGCGGGCACACCTGGATCGGCTCGGGGTGAAGTACGAGGTGAATCCGCGGATGGTGCGCGGTCTCGACTACTACACGAAGACGACGTTCGAATTCGTGCACGACGGCCTCGGCGCGCAGTCGGGGATCGGCGGCGGCGGCCGTTACGACGGGCTGCTGCAGCAGCTCGGCGGCAAGCAGGCGTTGTCCGGCATCGGATTCGGGCTCGGCGTCGACCGCACGCTGCTGGCTCTCGAAGCGGAAAACATTGCGGCCGCGCCGGATTCGCGGGTCGACGTCTTCGGCGTCCCGCTGGGCGAGCCGGCGATGGACAAGCTGGTGGAGGTCGCGGCCCAGCTGCGCGGCGAGGGCGTGCGCGTCGACCTGGCCTATGGCGGCAAGGGACTCAAGGGGGCGATGAAGTCGGCCGACCGGTCGGGTGCCGCGTTCGCGCTGGTACTCGGTGAGCGGGAGCTGGCCGAGGGGCGCATCGAGCTCAAGGATCTCAATACCGGCGATCAGCAATCGATCCCGCTGGACTCCGCCGCGGTGGTCGTGCGCGAACGGCTCGGACGCTAGCGCATGCGTCGGCCGGTGTCGGTGGCGGCGATGACGATCATGATCGTCGTCGCGGTCGCGCTCGCCGGTTGCGATCGGTCGGGCGGCGACCAGCATCATGGACCGACCTGGGGCGATCGGGCGGCCACGCCGACCGTCCAGACCCCCGACCATCCCGGAGTGGGTGGCGGACCGGACGGAGGTCAGTAGTGTCGGTCGAGCGGGAATCCCTGGAGCGATTCCTTGATATCCAACGGGATGCGCTCGTCGACGCGGTCAGTGGCCTGACCGACGAGCAGGCGCGCGCGAAGCTCGTCTCCTCGCTGACGACGCCGATCGCGCTCGTGAAGCATGCCGCGGCCGCCGAACGCAGCTGGTTCCAACGCACCATCAGCGGCTGGGGCCCGGAGCAGTTCACCGGCTACGCGCGCGGCGACGACGCGAGTTTCGAGGTGCCGACCGATCAGACACTCGCGCAGGTGATCGACGAATTCCGTCAGGCGAGCACCGTCAGCCGAGAACTCGCGGCGACCCACGACCTGGACGAGACATTCCCGCATTGGCGCCTCGGCGATGTCAGCATGCGGTTCATCTATCTGCACATGATCCGTGAGTTGGCGCGGCATGCGGGTCACGCCGACATCCTGGTCGAGCAGCTCACCCGACCGATCGAGCCGTAATCCGTTGCTTCACTGCCGGATCCGGACCGCCCCGGCGGGCAAGGCTCAGCGCAGGAAGCGCTCGGTGTAAGGCGCGAACCGTCGGCGGAGGTCGTCGGGGTCGAGTCCGAGCATCGCGCAGTCGGTCGCGACGCGGCCGAGCCGGCCGCGCTGATGCGCGTCCAGGTAGTCGACCATCGCGGCCCGTTCGGTCGTCGACATCGGCTCGCCCGCAACGTCGAATACCGCGTCGCAGACGCCCAGACCGTCGTTGATGATGGCGTCGAACGGGACATCGATGGAGCGGGCGTGCTCGATGATGTCCCGGTCCCGGACGACCGCGTTGAGCATGGTCTCGAGACGCTCGACCCAATAGTTCGCCAGGTACTCGACGGGCACCGGGCTCCGATGCATCCGGGCGGAGTAGGTGATCATCGCGATCATCGACAGCGCCACCGGCACCGGGTCACGGTGGGTGAACACGCACACCACCCCGGGCAGTGCGGCGTCGAGCACTGGCAACTGCTCCAGATGCTGCGGCGATTTCAGCAGCCAGCGCCGTCCGCCGCGCAAGAACTGCAATGCCTTGAGTTGGGTCACCATGTACGCGTAGTGCGGGGACTGGTCATGGGCCCGGTAGTAGTCGCGCCAGCCGGGGACGTCGGCGATGGTCTCGAAGTACATCGTCGAAAAGTCGTTGGCCAGCAACGCGATCTCTTCGTGCGCGTGCTCCGTGGTCATCTCGTGCATCAGCGGGAAGTGCGGCATCGTGGTGTTCATGACGTTGACCGCGACGTCCATCCGCTGCATGCGGGGATCGCGACCGGTGGCGCCCGCCTCGCTCGGCAACGGAAACGGTTCGATCGCTTCCCAATACGGCAGCGTCCGGAACGATCCGGAGGCCGACAGCAGATTGTGCAGATGCGTTGTGCCGCTGCGGGGCAGGCCGACGATCGATACCGGCGGCAGCAGTTCGATGTCGTTGATCTCGGGATGCCGGTCGAGCAGATCGGTGAGCAGCAGCCGATTCTTCAACAGCTGCAGCAGCTGACCGTAGAAGTTGATGATGCCGGCGCCGTCGAGTCCGTCGATGTCGCGTAGCGCCGCGAGGTAGACGTCGAGGCGCTCCCGATAGTCGGTCGGCCCGAAATCGGTCAGCCCGGTGTCGGCGCTGGCCTGGGCGTGCAGGGCGGCCGAGTCCAGGGGGCAGTCGGCCGCCATCGTCGCCATCATGTCGCGGAGTTGCTGTGCTTCGGGGCTGAAGCGCGGGATCGCGAGATCGTCGAGCTCCACCACATCTGTGATTCCAGTCACGAGATTTATGTTACTGTGAGTTTCGTAATGACGAAAGACCTTGGCCGGCCCAGAAATCTGAGTATCGACGGCGCGGTGCTGTCCGCGACGGTCGATCTGCTCAACGAGCGCGGATATGCGGAGCTGTCGGTCGACGCCATCGCCCGGGCGGCCGGTACCAGCAAGCCGGCCATCTATCGGCGGTGGCCGAGCAAGGCGCATCTGGTGCATGCCGCGGTGTTTCCGATCGGCGCGGCGACGACACTGCCGGACACCGGTTCACTCGCCACCGACGTGCGCGACATGCTGCGGCGGACGGTGCGCTTCCTGAGTACGCCGGCGGCGCGGGCCGCGCTGCCGGGCCTCGTCGGCGAGATGGCCTCGGATCCCACGCTGCACTCCGCATTGCTCGAGCGGTTCGGCGACGTGCTCACCTCCGGTCTTTCCGGCCTGCTCGCCGCCGCCGCCGAACGCGGCGAGGTTCGCCCCGACGTGACCGCCGGCGACCTGGCCGAGGTGGTTGCGGGCATGGCGCTGATGGGGGTGCTCGCCCGGGGCGGCGAACTCGATGCGACCTGGATCGACCGCAATACGACCCTGATCCTGAAGGGGATCGGGACTGGGAAAGGTAGTGGCACATGACCGGATCCGACGCCGCCGCGGCGTGGCGCGAACTGCTCGACACACTGGGCGGCCTGGACGCGTCGTTCACCTGCGGCGACCGCAAGGTCACCGACGACCGGCAGATCGCCGACGGCTATCGGATGCTGGCCATGGCGCTCGGCGTGGCACTGGACACCTACCTCTTCCCGGAACCCACGCGCCCGCAGTTCGTCGCGGTCAACAGCCCGTTCCGGCGTGATCGCCGGTGGGGCGGCGACAACACCGACGCGTACTACTTCGTCTGCCCGATCAGCGAGCAGCATCGCTACCGGATCACCGGCAACCGGGGCGACAGCGTCTATCTGTCGCTGACCGCTTACAACGAACCGGCGCCGGGTGCCTGGTCGGACCGGGTGATCGACATCGTCCGCGACGACGACATCGAGTTCGACGCCAACGGCGACTTCGCCTTCGAGATCGGTCCGCTGCCGGGAGCCGCGGTCCTGATGACTCGCGACTATCAGGGCGATCCGCTGACCGGACGCCCGGTCACGTGGAATATCGAGGCGCTCGATGACCTGGGGTCGATCCAGCACAGCACCGACGCGACGGCGGCGGCGCTGCGTGCCAGCTCGACCTGGATCCGAACGCTGTTCGCGATCTTGCCGATGCCGGTCGGCATCCGTGCCGAGGCCGATGCCGACGAGACAACGCTCGGACACCAAACGGCGCACGCCGCAAACGAATTCGCCGCGCCGTATCAGGTGCCGGACGCCAACTTCGGCTGGTCGGCCCGGGACGCCTGCTACTCGTACGGCAGCTTCGTGCTCAAGGAGGACGAGGCGCTGGTCATCAACCACCGACCGCCGGACTGCCGGTTCTGGAATCTGGTGGTGTGGAACCAGTTCATGTCGACGTTCAACGTCGACGACGCCCGCTGCTCGGTGAACAACCATGGCGCCGTTCCGAATTCGGACGGCACGGTCACGATCGTGCTGTCCCGCGGGATGACCGCGCACCCGAACTCGCTGACCACGGTGGACTATCCGGAGGGCAATCTCGCCTTCCGCTGGTTCCTCGCGGATGCCGTTCCGGAGGTGCCGCAGGTGGCGCTGATGCCGGCGAGCGAGGCGCCGACGCAGGTCACTTGACGATCAGAGGTCGTTGGTCCCAAACGTGTCGCACTGGTTCGGGTCACCGGACTGGTAGCCGGTGGTGAACCAGCGCACGCGCTCCTCGGACGAACCGTGCGTCCAGCCGTCGGAGTTCTTCATGCCCAGGGTGTCGTCACCGATGGCCTGGGCGGTCTGGATCACGCCCTCGATGTCCTGCTGGGTGAGCGGCTTGAGCATCGCGTTCGGGCCCTTGTCGGCGTGGTTGGCCCACACGCCGGCGTAGCAGTCGGCCTTCAGCTCGATGCGCACCGAGCCCGACGTCGGCCCCTTGGCGCCCATTCGCTGCCCCTTGGCGAGGTCGCCGGTCAGCTGCTCGACGTGGTGGCCGTACTCGTGCGCGACGACGTACTCCTGCGCCAGGGGTAAGTTGCTGCCGCCCAGCTGCCCGGACAGCTCGTCGTAGAACGACGGGTTGATGTAGACGGTCTGGTCGGCGGGGCAGTAGAACGGGCCCGCCGCCTTGCTGGCGACGCCGCAGCCCGACGCGACCTGGTTGTCGTTGAAGATCCGCAGCGCGGGCCGGGTGTAGCCGTTCATCAGCGTCGGCCACACCTTGTTGAGGCTGTTGGAGGTGGCGACCACGCGGCAGACGACGTCCGAGTTGGCCTTCGCGATCGTGCAGGAATTGATCTGCTCCTGCAGTTGCGGATCGGCGCCGTTGCCCTGCACCGAGGCGTTGTTGCCATTGCCGCCACCACCCATGATGTCGCCGGGGTTCACCCCGAAGAGCACCGCGACGATGATTCCGATGATGCCGACCGCGCCACCGCCGAGCTTGATGCCTCCGGGGAGACCGCCGCCTCCGCCGCCACCACCGCCGGAGACACCGCTGGTGTCGAGAGGCCCGTCGCCCTGAAAAGTCATGGGCCATAGGATATGCATTCGGACCCCGCCAAGGGCGGGTAGTTCGCATTCACGACACGTACAAGCAAGACACTGGGAAACAAAAGGGGCAGTAGTGCTGCGCACCGATATGGCCGGATCGCTCCGCGCCGCCAACACCGGCCAGACCGTCACCCTCGCGGGGTGGGTGGATCGGCGCCGCGACCACGGCGGCGTGATCTTCATCGATCTGCGCGACCGGTCCGGCGTCGCGCAGGTGGTCTTCCGCAATGAAGAGGTGGCCGAGGCCGCGCACCGGCTGCGGTCGGAGTACTGCATCCAGGTCGTCGGCGTGGTCGAGGCGCGTCCCGAGGGAAGCGAGAACCCGAACCTCGATTCGGGTGCGATCGAAGTCAGCGCGACGTCGCTGACCGTGCTCAATGAGTCGGCGCCGCTGCCGTTCCAGCTCGATGAGCAGGCCGGCGAAGAGGCCCGGCTCAAGCACCGCTATCTGGATCTGCGCCGACCCGGTCCGGCCAAGGCGCTGCGGCTGCGCTCGGCCGCCAATGCCGCCGCCCGCGAGGTGCTCGCGCAGCACGACTTCGTCGAGATCGAGACGCCGACGCTGACCCGGTCGACCCCCGAGGGCGCCCGCGACTTCCTGGTGCCCGCACGCCTGCAGCCGGGCAGCTTCTACGCGCTGCCGCAGAGCCCGCAGCTGTTCAAGCAGCTGCTGATGGTGGCCGGCATGGAGCGCTACTACCAGCTGGCGCGGGCCTACCGGGACGAGGATTTCCGCGCCGACCGGCAGCCCGAGTTCACCCAGCTCGACATCGAGATGAGCTTCGTCGACGAGGACGATGTGATCGCCCTGGCCGAGGAGATCCTGGTCTCGGTGTGGAAGCTGATCGGCTACGACATCCCGACGCCGCTGCCGCGGATCACCTACGCCGACGCCATGCGCCGGTTCGGCAGCGACAAGCCGGACCTGCGGTTCGACCTGGAGCTGGTCGAGTGCACCGACTACTTCAAGGGCACCCCGTTCCGGGTGTTCCAGGCGCCGTATGTCGGTGCCGTGGTGATGCCGGGCGGCGCCGGCCAGCCGCGCCGGCAGCTCGACGCCTGGCAGGAATGGGCCAAGCAGCGCGGCGCCAAGGGCCTCGCGTATGTGCTTGTGCAGGAGGACGGTTCGCTCGGCGGACCGGTCGCCAAGAACCTGTCCGACGCCGAACGCGATGGCCTCGTCGCCCATGTGGGCGCGCAGCCGGGCGACTGCGTCTTCTTCGCCGCCGGACCGGCGAAGGCGCAGCGGGCGCTGCTCGGCGCCGCACGCGGCGAGATCGCGCAGCGCCTGGGTCTCATCAAGGAGGGCGACTGGGCGTTCACGTGGGTCGTCGACGCGCCGCTGTTCGAGCCGGCCGACGAGGCCACGGCATCGGGCGACGTCGCCGTGGGCGACGGCGCCTGGACCGCGGTGCACCACGCCTTCACCTCGCCGAAGCCCGAGTCGCTGGACAAGCTCGAATCCGATCCGGGGGCCGCGCTGGCCTACGCCTACGACATCGTCTGCAACGGCAACGAGATCGGCGGCGGAAGCATCCGCATCCATCGCCGGGACGTGCAGGAACGCGTCTTCGAGATCATGGGCATCGGGCATGACGAGGCGCAGGAGAAGTTCGGATTCCTGTTGGACGCCTTCGCGTTCGGCGCGCCGCCGCACGGCGGCATCGCGTTCGGCTGGGACCGCATGGTGATGCTGCTGGCCGGTGAGAGCTCGATCCGCGAGGTCATCGCGTTCCCGAAGTCGGGCGGCGGCGTCGACCCGCTGACGGATGCGCCCGCGCCGATCACGGCGCAGCAGCGCCGCGAGTCGGGCATCGACGCCAAGCCGAAGGCGAAGCCGCAGCAGGCACCTGCCGAGCCGAAGCCCGCCGCGGACTAGCGGTGCTGCACCTGCGGATCATCGCGCCGGCGGACCTGTCCGACGCGGTGCTGACCTTCGTGTCCGATGCCGCGGGAGTCACCCACATCACGGCTCGGCGGGGCGACGCGATCGAGCCGCCGGGCGACCTGATCGAGTGCGATGTCACCCGCGAGGCCGCGAACGACGTTCTGTCGCAGCTGAAATCGCTGGACATCGAGAAGCGCGGTGCCATCACGATGGAGCCGCTGGACACCGTGCTGTCGGCCGCGGCGATCAAGGCGGAGAAGGCTGTACCGGGCGACCCCGCCGACGCGGTGGTGTGGGAGGAGCTCACCAACCGCAGCCGCGAAGAGTCGACGCTCTCCGGTGCGTTTGTGTGTTTCCTGACGATCGCCTGCATGCTCGCGGCGGTTGGCGTCATCACCAACTCGCCGATCACCGTGGTCGGCGCGATGGTGGTCGGCCCGGAGTTCGGTCCGCTCGCCGCGATCGCGGTGGCCATCACCCTGCGGCGCCCGCGGCTGGCGCTCCGGTCGCTGCTGGCGATCGTCATCGGGTTTCCCGTCGCCATGGCCGTCACCGGGGTGTTCGCCTGGGTCGGCCAGGGCGTGGGCTGGTTCAGCATCAACGATGTGCTGGACGCCCACGAGGTCGACTTCATCTATCAGGTCGGGCCGTTCTCGGTCGTGGTGGCGCTGCTGGCGGGTGCGGCCGGCATGCTCTCGATGATCTCCGCCAAGTCGGCCGCGCTGGTGGGTGTCTTCATCTCGGTGACGACCGTCCCGGCGGCCGGCTACGCCGTGGTCGCCGCGATCCTCGGACAGTGGGGACGGGCCGGTCAGTCGTTGGGGCAGCTGGTCGTCAACCTGGTCAGCATCGTGGTCGCCGGCGTCGCGCTGCTGACGGTCTACCGGTTGTGGCAGCGTCGCCATCCGCAGCCCGACCGTCGCCGTGTGTATCGATCAGGAGAATTTTCCGCGCCTGTCCGAATCGGGCGTGAGCGCGGTCACTGGGATTGGGTACGTTGGTAGCGATGACTGTTGTAGCCCCCGGCGGCCGAGCCGCTGGACTTGATAGTGCCGACCGCTTTGCTGGCCCGGTGCACGCCGCCGAGGCATTGCTGACGGCGCGAGCCGGGGCCCCGGTGCGGCTCACCGATATCGAGGAGCTCGGCGGGAGCGGGCGGACCACCGTGGTGCGGGCCCGCGTCAGTGAGAGCGGTTTCTCGCTGCCGCGGTCGCTGGTGATCAAGACGCTCGGCCCGGACGAGCCCGCCGAACCGTTCCGGCGCGAGCTCGCGTCGTACAAGTTCGCCAATACGCTCAGCAGCCAGACCCGGCCGGGTCCGCAGCTCATCGCCTCGGACGCGGACAGCCGCGTCCTGGTGCTCAGCGACCTGGGCGTCGGCCGCTCGATGCTGTCGGTCCTCGCCGAGGGCGACCTGGCCCTCACCACCCAGAGCATCAGCGCCTGGGGTCAGGCGTTGGGCCGGATGCATGCGGCCACCGTCGGTGGCGAATCCGACTATGGCGTGCTGGCCCGTCAGGGCGGGCAGAGCGGCCCGACCTGCTGGCAGATCCTGCTGTCGGTGGCCGACGCGGAGTCGGTGCTGGCGGAGGGGCTCGAGGTCCAGGTACCGGATGCGGTCGCGGAGATGCTGGCGGCCGGTCGGGCGTTGTTCGACGAGGGCGACCACCGCGCGTTCACGCCGGCCGACGTCGGCCCGGAGAACATCCTTCTCAACGCCGAAGGCGTGCAGTTCCTCGACTACGAGTGGGGCGGTTTCCGCGACGCTGCCCTCGATATCGCCTACGCCGTCGTCACCTTCCCTCGCCACCTCGGCGGCGAGCCGGCCGCCGATGCCCAGACCGTGGCCCGCTGGGAGACCGCAATGGTCGACGCCTGGCGGTCCGAGGTCGAGGCGATCTGGCCGGTGCTCGGCCACGACCGCGACCTGAATCGCAAGGTGACCACGGCACGACTGCTGTGGGTGTGGATGTCGACCGTCTGGCTGCTCGACGAGGCGTCCGGCTCGGCCGAACGTGCGGCCAGCCACACCATGGACCTCTACTCGACGGATCCGCGCGTCATCGTGGCCCGTTGGCGATCGCTTGCCGCGGCCGCCGCGCGGGCAGGCCTGGACGAGGTCGGCGATTTCGCCGAACTCGTTGCCGGGCATCTCGATTCGTCGTGGCTGCGCTAGCCGTCCACGGGGGCGGGTGTTCGACGCATGGCTGAGCCGGGGCTGTTCGACACCGATGACTCCGACGGTTCGGGGCCGCCGGCCGCCCATGGGGGCGCCCCGCTCGCGGTCCGGATGCGGCCGCAGAGCCTCGACGAGATCGTCGGACAACAGCACCTGCTGACCTCGGGTTCGCCGCTGCGGCGGCTGATCGACGGGTCCGGCGCGGCGTCGGTCCTGCTCTACGGCCCGCCGGGGACCGGCAAGACCACGATGGCGTCGTTGATCTCGTCCGCGACCGGCCGACGCTTCGAGGCGCTGTCAGCGCTGTCGTCGGGGGTCAAAGAGGTGCGCGGGGTGATCGACATGGCGCGTCGACGGCTGACGCAGGGCCGCCAGACGGTGCTGTTCATCGACGAGGTGCACCGCTTCTCCAAGACGCAGCAGGATGCCTTGCTCGACGCGGTCGAGAACCGGATCGTGCTGCTGGTCGCCGCCACCACCGAGAACCCGTCGTTCTCCGTCGTCGCCCCGCTGCTGTCGCGTTCGCTGGTGCTGCAGCTGAAATCGTTGGACGACAACGACATTCGTCAGGTGTTGACGCGGGCGACGACCGATCCGCGCGGGTTGGCCGGGGCGGTGTCGATCGCCGACGATGCGCTGGACCACCTGGTCGCGCTCGGCGGCGGCGATGCTCGACGCGCCCTGACCGCCCTCGAGGCGGCCGCCGATGCCGCGACCGCGGACGAGCGCGACGTGGTCGAACTGTCCGATGTCGAGCGCGCGGTGGATCGGGCGGCGGTGCGCTACGACCGCAACGGCGACCAGCATTACGACGTCATCAGCGCGTTCATCAAGTCGATCCGCGGCAGCGACGTCGATGCCGCGCTGCACTATCTGGCCCGGATGATCGTCGCCGGCGAGGATCCGCGGTTCATCGCTCGGCGACTGGTCGTGCACGCCAGCGAGGACATCGGCATGGCCGACCCGACGGCGCTGCAGACCGCGACGGCCGCCGCGCAGGCGGTGCAACTGATCGGTATGCCGGAGGCGAAGCTGGCGCTCGCGCAGGCGACGATTCATCTGGCGACGGCGCCGAAGTCGTCCGGCGTGGTCGCGGCGATCGGAGCCGCGATCGCGGACGTGCACGCCGGCAAGGCCACTGCGGTGCCCCCGCATCTGCGCGACGGGCATTACACGCCCGCCGAACAGATAGGAGTCAGTGACAGCCGGGTCGCAAGCCCCCCGGGGCAGGGCTATCGATACCCGCACGACGACCCAGGCGGCGTGCTGCCGCAGCAGTATCCGCCCGACGAGCTCATCGGCGTCGACTACTACGAACCCACCGACCACGGTTTCGAGCGCGAGATCGGGCCTCGAGTGGCCCGGCTACGCGACATCGTGCGACGCAGATAACAAGCTGACGGGCACGTCGAAATAGTGCTGCGTTGCCATGCAGCCGCAGCCGGTAGGCTGTTGGCCCGTGCAGACACATGAGATTCGCAAGCGCTTCCTTGATCACTTCATCAAGGCCGGCCATGTCGAGGTGCCCAGCGCATCGCTGGTGCTCGATGATGCGAATCAGCTGTTCGTGATCGCCGGCATGGTGCCGTTCCGTCCGTACTTCCTTGGCGAGCTCGAGCCGCCGGCCCCGCGGGTCACCAGCATCCAGAAGTGCGTCCGCACCCTCGACATCGAGGAAGTGGGCATCACCACCCGGCACAACACCTTCTTCCAGATGGCCGGCAACTTCAGCTTCGGCGACTACTTCAAGCGCGAGGCGATCACCTTCGCCTGGACGCTGCTGACCAACTCGATCGAGGACGGCGGCTACGGCATCGACGCGAATCGGTTGTGGCCGACCGTCTATGACGATGACGACGAGGCCGAGCGGATCTGGCGCGAGGAGATCGGCGTTCCGGCCGAACGCATCCAGCGGCGGGGGATGAAGGACAACTACTGGTCGATGGGCGTACCCGGACCGTGTGGTCCGTGTTCGGAGATCTTCTACGACCGCGGCCCGGCCTATGGCCGCGAGGGCGGACCGGAGGCCGACGAGGATCGCTACATCGAGATCTGGAACCTCGTCTTCATGCAGAACATCCGCGGCGAGGGCGTGGGCAAGGAGAACTTCCAGATCCTCGGTCCGCTGCCGAAGAAGAACATCGACACCGGCATGGGTATCGAGCGGGTCGCCTGCATCCTGCAGAACGTCGACAACGTCTACGAGACCGACCTGATGCGCCCGGTGATCGATCTGGCGCAGGAGCTGACCGGTCGTGAGTACGGCCAGAACGACTCCGATGATGTGCGGTTCCGGGTCATCGCCGACCATGCCCGCACCGCGGCGATGCTGATCGCCGATGGCGTCACGCCGTCGAACGAGGGCCGCGGCTATGTGCTGCGCCGCCTGCTGCGCCGGATCATCCGCGCGCTGCGGCTGCTGGGTGCCACCGATCCAGTGATCGGCACGATCATCGATCGGGTGATCGTGACGATGACGCCGTCGTATCCGAACCTCGCGACCGAGGCCGAGCGCATTCGCGACACCGCGGTGGCGGAGGAGACGGCGTTCCTCAAGACGCTCGCGGCCGGCACCAAGCTGTTCGCCGATGCCGCGACGCAGACCAAGGAGCAGGGCCGCGGGCAGATCTCCGGATCCGATGCGTTCACCCTGCACGACACCTACGGGTTCCCGATCGACCTGACCCTGGAGATGGCCGCCGAGGCCGGATTGTCGGTCGACGAAAAGGGTTTCGCGACGCTGATGACGCAGCAGCGCGAGCGGGCCAAGGCCGATGCCAACGCGCGCAAGGTCGGTCACGCCGATCTGTCGGTCTATGCCGACTTCCTCGAGGGCGCGGCGACGGAGTTCACCGGCTTCGACGAATTGACCTCGGAGGCACGGGTTCTCGGCCTGGTGTCGGCGGGGCAGCGGGTGCGCTCGGCCGGCGCGGGATCCGAGCTCGAGGTCATCCTGGACCGCAGCCCGCTCTATGCCGAGTCCGGCGGCCAGGTCGGCGACATCGGTTCGCTGTCGTCGAGCGACGGTCTGCGCGTCGAGGTGACCGACGTGCAGAAGGTCGGAAAGAAGCTGTGGCTGCACAAGGTTCGCGTGCTCGACGGCGAGCTGGTCGAGGGCGACGAGGTGCTGGCGCAGGTCGATCAGGCCTGGCGACACGGCGCCACGCAGGGCCACTCGGGCACCCACCTGGTGCACGCCGCGCTGCGTCAGGTGCTCGGCCCCGACGCGCATCAGGCCGGTTCGCTGAACCGTCCGGGCTATCTGCGGTTCGACTTCAACGCCCGTGGCCCGGTGACCGAGGCGCAGCGCGCCGAGATCGAAGAGATCGCCAACGCGGCGGTCGAGGCCAACTACCCGGTCAACACCTTCCAGACCGGACTGGCCGAGGCGAAGGCGATGGGCGCGATGGCGCTCTTCGGCGAGAACTACGGCGACGTGGTGCGGGTCGTCGAGATCGGCGGACCGTTCTCGATGGAGCTCTGCGGCGGTACCCATGTGGCGAACTCCGCGCAGGTCGGGCCGGTCACGCTGGTCGGTGAATCGTCGGTCGGCTCCGGCATCCGCCGCGTCGAGGCATATGTCGGCATGGACTCGTTCCGCTACCTGTCGAAGGAGCGGGCGCTGCTGGCCGGGCTGGCGTCGTCGCTGAAGGTGCCGAGTGATCAGGTGCCGGGCCGCGTCGAACTGTTGGTCACGAAGCTGCGCGACGCCGAGAAGCAGTTGGAGCGGATGCGCGCGGACGCCGCGAAGGCATCGGCCGCCGCGCTGATCGACTCGGCGCGCCAGGTCGGCGATGTGAAGGTCGTCGCCGCACGGCTGGCCGACGGACTCGGCGGCGGCGATCTGCGATCGCTGGTGACGGATCTGCGGGGCCGGATGTCGGCGGATGCCGCGGTGATCGCGCTCTTCTCGACCGCGGACGGCAAGGTGCCGTTCACGGTCGGTGTCACGGCGCTCGGGATCGAAAAGGGGCTGCGCGCCGGCGACTTCGTGAGCCGGATCGCGCCATTGGTCGGCGGCCGTGGCGGCGGCAAGCAGGATCTGGCCCAGGGGTCGGGTACCGATGCGTCCGGAATCGATGCCGCGCTCAAGCAGATCGCGACAATCGCCGGCGGTGACGCACGCGGATGAGCGATCGGGTGCGGGGGCGCAGGCTGGCGATCGACGTCGGCAGCGTGCGGATCGGGGTCGCCTCCAGCGACCCTGATGGAATTCTGGCGACACCGGTCGAAACCGTTGCTCGCACAGTCGATTCCGACACGGATATTCGGCGGATCACCGATCTCGTCGCGGAGTATGAGGCCATCGAGGTCGTCGTCGGCATGCCCCGCACATTGCGTGGCGAGAAGGGTGCTGCGGCGCAGGCGGCCGAGGAATTCGGCGGGCGGCTGGCCGAGGCGATCAAGCCGGTGCCGGTGGTCTACTCCGACGAGCGGCTCACGACCGTGACGGCCACCCGCGCACTTCGCGATAGCGGTCGAAACGCCAAATCCAGCCGAAATGTCATCGATCAGGCCGCGGCGGTGCAAATCCTGCAGGGCTATCTGGATATGGTTGCGCGGTGACCGAGACCAATGACGGCCTTGATCCCGAGCAGTCGTCGGGACGCGCCGGGCGCAGGCATCGGCTCGTCGAGGGAACCGACCGCGATGAGTACTGGCAGAGGTTCTTCGCGGATCTGCCCAAGACCAGCGCTCGGTCGCGACACTACACAGCCGGCACAGAGGACGAGTCGGACGTTGCGGAACATCCGGATGAACTTCCGGCGACGATGCCCGACGTTCCCGAGGCTCCTGTCCGTGAGACCCCGGTTCGTGACGAGCCGCCGGTAGATGGGCACCGGTTCGGCGCTGCCGGCCATTTGCTACCCCCGGCGCCGTCGTGGCGCTCCCGGCAGGCCGATGTGCCGCCACCCCCGTCCACGTCGGTCCCGCGCATGCCGGCACCGCCATCAATGCCGGCATCGCCGTCGGGGAACCGCGGCTTCGCACCGCGCGTCGAGCAGTCCGCGCCGGTGGTCGACCGTGCTCCTGCGCCGCCGGCCGAACGAGCGCCGGTGTCGGCGCCGGAGCCCGAGCCGGAGCCCGAGTGGCACCCGGAACCCGAGCCCGAGTGGCATTCGGAACCGGAGCAGGCATGGGAACCGGAGACGGAGCCGGCCAACGTCGAGCTCGATGAGTGGGCCCGTCCGGATTCGCGCGCGATGCCGCAGGTCGTCATCCCGTCCACGCCGTTTCCGGCGATCGATCGCGACGCCGTCGACGATTATCCGGCCGAGGACACCCCGCCGCCGCAGCCGTTGCTGTCCGGCGGGCATCGTCACGCGGCGGGGAGCGGCAGCCAGCAGGCGCGCCGACGTCGGCGCCGCATCGTCATCTCCGCAGCTGTCGTCGTGATGCTCGTGCTGATCGGTGGTGTCGGTTACGTCGGCCTGAAGATGGCGGGCGTATTCGAAAGCAGCGCCGACTATTCCGGCATCTCGGGGAATTCCGATGTGCTGGTCCGTATTCCGGACGGCGTGTCCGTCCGCGAGGCCGGATCGATCCTGAAGGACAACGGGGTCGTGGCCAGCAGCAAGGCGTTCTCGAACGCCGTCGATGGCGGCACCATCACCCCCGGCTACTACAAACTGCGCACCCATATCTCCGCCGGACAGGCGTACAAGCTTCTCGGGCAACAGGGTTCGCAGGTCGGCGACCTGGCGGTCGCGCCGGGGCTGCAGCTGACCGATACCAAGGACTCGCGCGGTCAACCCGTGTCCGGAATCTTCTCCAAGATCCAGGCGGCCACCGCGGTCACCATCAACGGCAAGCAGCTGGGCGTCAGCGCCACCGATCTGGCGAACGTGGCCGCCAACGATTCGGCCGCCGATCTGGGCGTGCCGCAGTGGGCGGTGTCGGCGGTCGACTCCCGCAAGGGTGACCCGCGGCGCATCGAAGGTCTGATCGTCGCCCCGCAACAGGACTACTCGGTCGATCCGACACAGAATGCGCAGCAGATCCTCAAGGGGTTGATCACCGACAGCGCCGCCAAGCTGGACGCGTGGGGGATCACCAACTACGGCAACTCCGGCCTGCCCAGCCCTTACGCGGTGCTGGTGTCGGCGTCGATCGCCGAAAAGGAAGTCTCCGTTCAGAATCCGGAGCAGGCACAGGAATACCGCGCCCAGGTGACCCGGGTGATCCTGAATCGTCTCGACAAGCCGCAGCGCCTCGAGATGGACTCGACGATCAACTACACCCGGGCCGTGCGCGACCTGAGTCTGTCCAATGCCGACTCGGTGGTGAACACGCCGTGGAACACGTACATGATCGAGGGCCTGCCGCCGACGCCGATCGGCGCGGTCGGCCAGCCGGAGCTCGGTGCGGCGCTCAATCCGACGCCGGGCAACTGGCTCTACTTCGTCACGGTCGACCATGACGGCACCACTCTGTTCACCGCTGACTACAACGTCCAGCTCGCCAATCAGCGGACCGCCTGCCACAACGGCCTGATCCGCTGTCCGTCGCCGTGACCGGGCCGCGTCGGGCGGCGGTGCTCGGATCGCCGGTGTCGCATTCGCGTTCGCCCGACCTGCATCTGGCCGCCTACCGCGCGCTCGGGCTGACCGACTGGACGTACGAGCGCATCGAGTGCACGGCCGAACAGCTGCCCGGGCTGGTGTCGGCGCTCGACGAGAGCTACATCGGGCTGTCGGTGACAATGCCGGGCAAGCATGCGGCGCTGGAGTTCGCCGATGTGGTGACGGAGCGGGCGCGGCTCGCGGGCTCGGCCAACACGTTGGTCCGTACCGATCGCGGCTGGCGTGCTGACTGCACCGATATCGACGGCGTCCTGGGGGCGCTGGGGGAGGTCGGCGCGACGGATCTGCGTGGGGCGTCGGCCGTGGTCGTGGGCGCCGGGGGCACCGCGGCACCGGCGATCGTGGGACTCGCAGAGGCCGGCGTCAGCCGCGTGACGATTGCCGTCCGCAACCCGGATCGGGCGGCGGGTGCGGTCGCGGTGGCCGAATCCGCCGGCCTCGATGCGACCGTCATCGACTTCGGCGATCGTGACCGACTGCGCCGGGTGTGCGCCGACAGCGCGGCGTTGATCAGCACGATTCCGGCCGACGGCGCCGCGCCCGTGGCCGCCGAGCTCGCCGCGGCGCGGCGCGTGGTCGACGTGATCTATCACCCGTGGCCGACGCCGCTGGCCGAGGCGGTCAGCGCGGCCGGGGGTGCGGTCGTCGGGGGCTTGGTGATGCTGCTGAACCAGGCGTATGGGCAGGTCGAGCAGTTCACCGGGCAGCCGGCGCCGAAGGCGGCCATGGCGGCCGCGCTGAACGACTGACCGCACAATTCGCGGGTAGGACGCCGGTTTCGGCGGGGTACGACAGCCCGCGATGCGGAGTTGTCCACAGCCCGCCGGATGCGGCCGTCGTGAGGGCCGCAATGCTGCCACCCTGTGTCGGTGGAGATCGTGCACGTGGTCGTGCTCATGTGGTTGATCGCATTGGCGCGCAACGATATCCGGGAGCGTCGTCTGCCGAATCGGCTGACGGTCCCGGCCGCGTCGGCCGCCGTGTTGTCTGCGGTGTTCGATCCGAGCCTGATCGGCGGGATGGCGCTGGCGACGGGTCTGTACCTGGTCGTCGGGCTGGTCGGTGGCGTCGGTGGCGGTGACGTGAAGCTGGTCTGCGCGCTGTCGGGGATGGCGGCGGGGGTCGGCGCGACGCTGGCGATGGTGGCGCTCGCGCAGCTGGCGACGGTGTTCGTCGCGGTCGTGACCCGCCGACGGCGAGTGGCGCATGGGCCGCCGCTCGCGATGGCGGCGGCCGCCGTCTGTGGTCTCTGGGCCTGATAGGACGACGCCGGGACCGGCGGTTTCGGCGCAACCGCACCGACATGGAAGAATTGATTACCGTGCTGCGCTGGACAACCGCTGGAGAATCACACGGACCCGCCCTCGTCGCCCTGCTGGAGGGAATGGTGGCCGGGGTTTCCGTGACCTCGTCCGACATCGCCGACCAACTCGCGCGTCGCCGACTCGGGTATGGCCGAGGGGCTCGGATGAAGTTCGAGGCCGACAAGGTGACCGTCATCGGCGGCGTCCGTCATGGGCTGACGATGGGTGGCCCGATCGCGATCGAGATCGGCAACACCGAGTGGCCCAAGTGGGAGACCGTCATGTCGGCCGACCCGGTCGACCCGGCCGAACTGGAGGGCGTTGCGCGCAACGAGGCGCTGACGCGGCCCCGTCCCGGTCATGCCGACTTCTCCGGAATGGTGAAGTACGGCTTCGACGATGCGCGTCCGGTGCTGGAGCGCGCCAGCGCCCGCGAGACCGCCGCCCGTGTCGCGCTCGGTGCCGTCGCCAAGCAGTTCCTGCGGCAGGTGCTGGGCATCGAGGTGCTGTCGCATGTCGTGTCGATCGGTGCGTCGACGCCGTATGACGGTGTGCCGCCGCAGATCTCCGACCTGGCCGCGATCGACGAGAGCCCGGTGCGCGCCTTCGACAAGACCGCGGAAGCGGAGATGATCGCCGAGATCGAGGCGGCCAAGAAAGACGGCGACACCCTCGGCGGCGTCGTCGAGGTCGTCGCGACCGGTGTTCCGATCGGCCTGGGGTCGCATGTCAGCGGCGAACGTCGTCTCGACTCGCGGATCGCGGGCGCGCTCATGGGAATTCAGGCGATGAAGGGCGTCGAGATCGGCGACGGTTTCCAGACGGCCCGCCGCCGCGGCAGCCAGGCGCACGACGAGATGGTGCCCGGCCCGGACGGCGTGCTGCGGTCGACCAACCGTGCCGGCGGTCTGGAGGGTGGCATGACCAACGGCGAGGTGCTGCGCGCCCGCGTGGCCATGAAGCCGATCTCCACCGTGCCGCGGGCCCTGGCGACCATCGATATGAGCACCGGTGAGGAAGCCGCCGCGATCCACCAGCGCAGCGACGTCTGCGCCGTGCCCGCGGCCGGTGTCGTCGCCGAAGCGATGGTGGCGCTGGTGCTGGCGCAGGCCGCGGTCGAGAAGTTCGGCGGCGACTCGCTGACCGAGATCGCCGACAACGTTCGCGCCTACGCCGAGCGGGTGGACGCGCGCGTCCCGAAGCAGTGAGCACGGCCGAACCGGCCCGGCACACCGGTCCACTCGCCGTGCTGGTCGGCCCGATGGGCGCCGGCAAGTCGACCGTCGGTCGGCGACTGGCAAGCCTGCTGTCGGCCGAGTTGGTCGACAGCGATGCGGAGATCGAACGCCGCACCGGTCGGCGCATCCCGGAGATCTTCGTCGACGGCGAATCGGCTTTCCGGAAGATCGAAGAAGACGTGGTGGCGCAGCTGCTTTCGCAGTCTGGCTGCGTGTTGTCGCTGGGCGGGGGAGCCGTGCTGTCTGCGGCGACCAGGGCCCGCCTCGCGGGACATCCGGTCGTCTATCTGACGGTGACCCCCGAACGCGGATTCGCGCGCGTCGCCGGTTCAGATCGGCCGCTGCTGCGCGCCGACGACCCGGCCGCGCGCTATGCGGAGCTGCTCGCGTCGCGCGATGCGACGTACCGGGGGGTCGCGACGCTGGTTGTCGATACCGAGAACCACAGTCCCGCCGAGCTCGCCGCTCGGGTGGCCGAATTGCTGGAGAACCCGAGCCGTTGAATAACCGCATGTTGAACGTGAGTGGGCGACCGAAGGAGACCCGATGACCGAGCCGGTGCGAGTGCGCGTCGAAAGCGAATCGCCGTACGACGTGGTGATCGGCCGCGGCCTGCTGAACGATGTGGTCGCTGCCGCGCAGGGTGCCGAATCCGTCGCGATCCTGTATCAGCCGCCGCTGCAGCAGACCGCCGAACAGATCCGGGAGGCGTTGGTGGACAAGGGGTTCGACGCTCATCGCGTCGAGATCCCGGATGCCGAGGCGGGCAAGGACCTATCGGTCGCCGGCTTCTGCTGGGACGTCTTCGGCCGGATCGGCCTGCGCCGCACCGACGTCGTGATCAGTCTCGGCGGCGGCGCGGCCACGGATCTCGCGGGATTCGTGGCGGCGACCTGGATGCGCGGCGTGGACGTGATCCACGTGCCGACCACACTCCTGGCGATGGTGGACGCCGCGGTCGGCGGCAAGACCGGCATCAACACCGACGCCGGCAAGAATCTGGTCGGTGCGTTCCACGAGCCGCGGACCGTGCTGATCGACATCGCGACGCTGGAGACGGTGCCGCCCAACGAGATCGTCGCCGGCATGGCGGAGATCATCAAGACCGGCTTCATCGCCGACCCGGTGATCCTGGAGCTCATCGAGGCCGACCCGCAGGCCGCTCTCGACCCGAAGGGGTCGGTGCTGCCGGAACTCATCGAGCGTTCGGTGCGGGTGAAGGCGAATGTCGTCGCGGCCGATCTCCGCGAGTCGTCGCTGCGCGAGATCCTCAACTACGGACACACCCTGGGCCACGCGATCGAGCGTCGCGAGAAGTATCGCTGGCGTCATGGCGCCGCCGTGGCGGTCGGCCTGGTGTACGCGGCGGAGCTCGGCCGGCTGGCCGGACGGCTCGACGACGCGACCGCGGACCGGCACAAGAGCATCCTGCAGGCGGTCGGGCTGCCAGTGACCTACGACGCCGACGCGTTCAACCAGCTGCTGGAAACGATGGGCTTGGACAAGAAGAACCGCGCCGGCATGCTGCGGTTCGTCGTGCTCGACGGGCTCGCGCAGCCGGGACGGCTCGAGGCCCCGGATCCGAGCCTGTTGGTCGCCGCCTACTCGGCGGTCGCCAGCGACAAGCCCACCTCGGGATCGGTGCTGCTCTAGCGGAGTCGGGCCGGTTCGGTCCGCGTAAGAATGCGGGCACGACGATTCACGCGGCCAGCTCTCGGTACGTGATCCAGTCCGGCGGTTCGGGGTCGGGCAGGCGGTCGAACTCGCGCGCCCAGCGCCGGCCTTCGGCCCACCAGTCCGGATGCTCCCGCTGTAGTTGTTCATCGACCATCTGGTCGTGCAATCGTTGCCGGAACCAGTCGACATACTGCCGCGGTTTATGAACGGTGTTGCCACGTAATGGTTCCCCCGAGCCGCGTTGGGTCCAACCGATCCGCGCCGACCGGCCGTCTGGCAGTCGCCCGGTGTTGGTGACGGACGTGATGAGTTCGGTGATCCAGCCGCCGGGGCCGTCGTGCACGTGGGCGTGGTCGCCGCCGCACGCCAAGGTCATGACGGTGATGTCGGTACGGCCACCGTTGACCCATTCATCGATGTGGTGCACCTCGGTGCGGGAAGGTGGCTGGTCGCAGCCGGGCCGGGTGCAGCCCTGATCGGCGGCGATCAACGCGATCCGCTGATCCGCCGACGCCAACCGACGCTGCCTACCGAGATGCAGCGGCCGATCGCGGCTATCTAGGGCGTGTCTCCTAATAGGCGTGTCCAGCGGAGGCATGCCTGTAGGACCACGGCGGCTCGGTAGGTGATGGCGAGTTTGTCGTAGCGGGTGGCCAGGGCGCGCCACTGCTTGGTGTCGTTGAAGGAACGCTCAATAACGTTGCGGCCCTTGTAAAGGACTGCATCGAAAGCAGGAGGCCGCCCAC
>NZ_AQYG01000032.1 GCF_000380485.1 Jongsikchunia kroppenstedtii DSM 45133
ATCTTCCCGGCCGCGTCAGCATCGGCCAGTACCTCGGCAAGAACGATGTCCCAGGTGCCGTCCTCGGCGTAACGGCGGTGCCGTTTCCACACCGTCTGCCATGGCCCGAACACCTCCGACGGCAGGTCACGCCACGGAATCCCGGTCCGGTATCGATAGATGATCGCTTCGACAACCTGCCGGTTGTTGCAGAACGGACGCCCTTGCCGCCCAACGTTTGACGGCAACAACGGCTCGATCCGCTCCCACTGCGCATCACTGAGCGACTCACACCTAGAACTCATCCACCGATCATCAGCGACCGATCACCCAATCATTAGGAGACACGCCCTAGCTGCGGCGGGCCGGAGCGTTCTGCCGCTGCCCGGTATCGGCGATTGTCCTCTCGGACAGGTGGCGGCGTCGAGAAAACATCGGGCCGGGATGTTTGAACAACGTCTTCGCGCCGTTCAGGGTGGCGTTCTTGTAGGTGATGGCCTTGTGCCCGGTCAGGATTCGATTCTTCGGCGACTCGTCGGCATTGAGGAACTGCACCAGGCCGTGCTTGCGACCCAGGCTGATGCACTCGTGGAAGTACCGGAAACGGAACGGGTTCGGGTCGCGTCCGGTCAACCGTGCGGCGATGATATCGGCGACCTGGGGGCCGGTGAATCCGCCACTGCGGCAACCCATTGCGAGCTCGTCACCCCAGCTGCCGGCGGCCGCCGCGGCATCGCCGATGACGTAGACGTCGGGATGAGATATCGACCGCAGGGTGGTGTCGACCAGCGCCCGGTCGTGCGAATTGACCGCCAGGCCCGCCTCGCGGGCCAGCGTCGGCACCCGGAACCCGCCGGCCCAGAAGCACATGTCGAAGTCGATAGCCGCGTCGTTGGCCAAGACCAGTTGATTCGCGGTGATCTCGCGAATTCGGACGCCGGCGATCACGTCGACCTCGAGCCGACTCAGTGTCCGGTCGAGGTAGTTGCGGGCCTTCGGGGACAGCCAGTGACCCGGCTGCGAATGACTGACCAGCAGCGTCTCGATATTGCTGTAGTGCTCGGCGATCTCGCTGGCGATCTCGATGCCGGTGAGACCGCCGCCGCAGACGACGACCCGCCCACCGGACTCCTGCAGCGCCGCCAGGTCGGTGACGGCGGTCTCGGCCGCGGCGAAGCCGGTCAGGTTGCGGGCGTGTTCGCCGATCCCGGGGACGGTGGTCGTGTCGATGTTGCTGCCCAGCGCGTAGACGAGTGTGTCGTAGCGTCGGCTTGTGACGCCGTCTTCGGCGACGATGGTGAGCTCGCGCCGATCGAGATCGATACCGGTTACCGATCCGATGACCACGTCGATCGCGCTCCCGCGGAGGAAGCGGGTGAGTGGCACCCGCACGATCTCCTGCCCGGTGGCCATCTGGTGCAGCCGCGGGCGTTCGACGAAATCGGGGAACGCGGTCACCAAGGTGACGCGTACCTCATCCTTACGGACTTGTCGGGCAAGGCGTTTCGCGGCCGGAAGGCCCGCATAGCCGGCGCCGACGACGACTACTTCATGCATCTCACTCGCTCCCTCTGCGTGTTGTGTACCGCTTTCGGTCTCACCCATAAGACGACGCAGCATCGGGGTCTGTGACACCCCTCAGCGCGGGCGGCGCCCACCGCGCAGCGGATGCGTTTCGGGTATCAGCGGAGCCAGATGCCGGAGCTTGTCGGGATTGAGAATCGAATAGACAGTGGCGATCCGACCGTCGACGATGTCGACCGTCAGCACGTTCAGCAGCTTGCCCTCGGTGTCGCGGACGAGCGCGCCGGGCTGCCGATTGATCAGGGTGGGTTCGATCCGCAGGTCGAACCGGGTCAGCACGGTCGAGACCGCGGACAGCATGCGGCGGACCGCGACGATGCCGACGAACGGCCGCCGGAACGACGGACCGCGGTCGCCGCCATCGCCGTACGCGATGACGTCGTCGGCCAGCAAGTCCACCAGCGACTCGACGTCGCCGAGCTCGATGGCTCGAAAAAAGCTGTCGGCCAACCGATTCCGTTCCTCTTCGGAGGGCTCGAAGCGTGGCCGTCGTGCACTGACCGCCTTGCGTGCGCGGGTGGCGATCTGCCGCGAGTTGTCCTCGGTCTTGTCGACGACCCGCGAGACCTCTCGGTAGGAGAAGTCGAAGACGTCGTGGAGCAGGAACACCGCGCGTTCGACCGGCGAGAGGCTTTCCAGCACCACCAGGAACGCCACCGAGAGGCTTTCGGACAACTCGGCATGCGCGGCGGCATCGGGCGGCGCCGCGTCGCCGGGGATCGGCTCGGGGAGCCAGAAGCCGACATACTGCTCGCGTCGCACGCGTGCCGAGCGCAGATGGTCGATGCTGAGCCGGGTGACCATCGTCGAGAGGTAGGCCTTCATCGACTCGACGGCCGCGGTGTCGACGGACGTCTGTACCCGCAGGAACGCCTCGGACACGATGTCTTCGGCGTCGGCAACGCTGCCGGTCATCCGGTAGGCGATCGAGAACAGCAGTGGCCGCAGTCGTTGGAAATCTGCGTCGTCATCGTGGCTGTCGTCGCGCTCGGGTGTCGGCATGGTCGCCTCCGTTCGTCCGCCGTACCAGTCAGACGACACGGCGCGAGCGATTGTGACAACGCAGCGCAAAAGCGGTGGTCACGGCCGCGGCGCGAGGCGTGTCGTCAGCCGGCGGATTCGGAGACCGCGCGATGGGGGCTTGCGATGGTTCCCTGCCGGTAGCGATCCGCGATCACCTCGGTCAGCCGGGCGTGCGCGCCGAGCGGCCCCGCGACCGCATAGTCCGGGGTGTGGACATCCAGATAGCGTTCCAGCCGATCGCTGAGGAGCCCGCTGGCGATCATGAACGGGCTGGCGATGAATCGGCGGGCCCCGGCATCGCGGAGCTCGTCGACAGCCGCCTGCAGTTGCTCGTCGCGACGGCCGACATCGGTGCAGAACACGGTGCGCACGTGGTGGCCGTCGAGCAGGCCACCGAGCTGCCGCGCATGCTGGTAGGCGACCGCATTGGTGGCAAGGTCGGTCGAACCGACAGCCGCACAGAGGATTCCGTCGCCCGGTCGCAGCTCGGCCTGACGCAGCCGGTCGGCCGCGGCGAACGCCAGCCGCGGATCGGCACCCAGCGGCGCGGTCTGCGTGACATCGAGGCCCGGATTCCGTTGCCGCGCAGCCGAGATGATCCCCGGCAGATCGACGCGCGCGTGGAACGCGTCCGACAGCAGCAGCGGCACCACGGTCACGGCGCCGGTCAGCGTCCCCAACGCGTCCGCGACGGTCGGCGTATTGAGATCCAGGTACGCCAGCCGCACGTCGGCATCGGGCAGTCGGTCGGCAACGCGATCGGCGATGCGCCCAGCGGTGTGGGCGAATCGGGGATCGCGGCTGCCATGCGCCGCCAACAGCAGGGTCATCGTCAGACTCGACTCAGGGGTGATGTCAGGACTGGGGCAGGTGCAGATGCTCCAGCGCGTCGCCGACCAGGCCGGCGCCGAGCGTGTTGCCGCTCTGCGGATCGATCAGCAGGAAGCTGCCGGTGTCGCGGTTGACCGAATAGTCATCGGCGGCAATGGCTTCCGCGGTGCGCACGCTGATCCGGCCGATCTGGTTCAGCTCGACCGCCTCCGGTCCGGCATGCACGGTGAGCGTCTGCTCGTCGAACAGCGCGTCGAGCGTCCCGATGATCGCCTGCGTGGTGCGGGTGCCGTGCTTGAGCAGCAGCCGCGCGCCGGGGCGCAGCGGGTTGTCGCCCAGCCAGCAGACCGTGGCGCTGAACTGGTTGATCGGTTCCGGCGCGTCGGGGACCGCGGCGATCAGATCGCCGCGGGAGGCATCGATGTCGTCGGCCAGGACCAGCGTCACGCTGCGGCCGGTATGCGCATGCGCGCGTTCGCCGTCGGCGGTGTCGATGCGGGCGATCGTGGTCTTGACGCCCGAGGGCAGCACGACGACCTCGTCGCCGACCGAGACCTCGCCGGCCGCGATCTGGCCCGCATAGCCGCGGTAGTCGGGATGCTCGGCGGTGCGCGGGCGGATCACATATTGCACCGGGAACCGCAGGCCGATCGGCCGCAAATCATGCGTGTTGTCGACGGTTTCCAGGTGCTCGATGAGCGACGGGCCGTCATAGTACGGCGTGTTCTCGGAGCGGCTGGCGATGTTGTCGCCGTGCAGCGCCGACACCGGGATCGAGACGACCCGGTCCGGGGCCC
Organism: Jongsikchunia kroppenstedtii DSM 45133; assembly: GCF_000380485.1. Lineage (GTDB taxonomy): Bacteria > Actinomycetota > Actinomycetes > Mycobacteriales > Mycobacteriaceae > Jongsikchunia > Jongsikchunia kroppenstedtii. The sequence continues at coordinate 4,215 of NZ_AQYG01000032.1, forward strand.
AGCCCAGCGAGGTGGTGAGTTCGCTGAAATCGTCGCGAATCGTGGCGAAACGCTCGGCGGCGTCGTCGACCAGATCGATCTTGTTGACCGCCAGCACCAGCTGCGGCACGCCGAGCAGCGACATCACGGCGGCGTGGCGGCGGGTCTGCTCGACGACGCCGTTACGGGCGTCGACCAACAGGATGACCAGCTGCGCGGTGGACGCGCCCGAGACGGTGTTACGGGTGTACTGCACATGGCCCGGTGTATCGGCGAGCACGAAAGACCTTGCGGGCGTGGCGAAGTAGCGGTACGCCACGTCGATGGTGATGCCCTGCTCGCGCTCGGCGCGCAGGCCGTCGACCAGCAGTGACAGGTCGGGAGTGTCCAGTCCCTTGTCGACCGAGGCGCGGGTGACCGCGTCGATCTGGTCGGCCAGAACGGATTTCGTGTCGTACAGCAGGCGACCCACCAGGGTCGACTTGCCGTCGTCGACGCTGCCGGCCGTGGCCAGGCGCAGCAAATCGACCTCGTGCGGTGCGACGGTGCCGCCGGCCGAGGCTGCGGTTGAGGCTGTCATCAGAAGTATCCCTGTCGTTTGCGGTCTTCCATCGCGGCCTCGGACACGCGGTCGTCGCCGCGGGTCGCGCCGCGCTCGGTCAGCCGCGATGCGGCGACCTCGGCCAGAACGGCATCGTTGTCGGCGGCATCGGACAGCACCGCGCCGGTGGTCGAGCCGTCGCCGACGGTGCGGTAGCGCACCGAAAGCCGCTGCAGCTCTTCGCCTTCGGCGGGTCCGCCCCAGGCGCCGGGGGTCATCCACATGCCGTCGCGCTGGTAGACATCGCGCTCGTGGGCGTAATAGATCGACGGCAGCAGCACCTGCTCGCGGGCGATGTACCGCCACACGTCCAGCTCGGTCCAGTTGCTCAGCGGGAAGACACGCACGTGCTCACCGGGCAGGTGCTTGCCGTTGTACAGGTTCCACAGCTCCGGGCGCTGTCGCTTGGGATCCCACTGCCCGAAGGCATCCCGGAGCGAGAAGATCCGCTCCTTGGCGCGCGAGCGCTCCTCGTCGCGGCGGCCGCCGCCGAACACCGCGTCGAAGCGATTGCTCGAGATCGCATCCAGCAGCGGTACGGTCTGCAGCGGGTTGCGGATGCCGTCCGGGCGCTCCTGAAGCCGACCGTCGGCCAGGTACTCCTCGACGCTCGCGACATGCAGCCGCAAGCCGTGCCGCTCGACGACGTCGTCGCGGAAAGCCAGCACCTCGGGCAGGTTGTGCCCGGTGTCGACATGCAGCAGCGAGAACGGCAGCGGCGCCGGCCAGAACGCCTTGAGCGCCAAGTGCAGCAGCACGGTGGAGTCCTTGCCGCCGGAGAACAGGATCACCGGCCGCTCGAACTCGCCGGCCACCTCGCGGAAGATGTGGATGGCCTCGGACTCGAGAGCGTCCAGCGTGGTGAACGAGTCGTTCTCGTCGACGATCGGCGCCGGGGAATCGGATGTGATGGTCATGCGTGCAACCCGCATTCTGTCTTGGCGCTACCGGCCCAACGGCCGCTGCGCGGATCGGCTCCCTCTGCCGGCTTCTGCGTGCAGGGCGCGCAGCCGATGGACGGATAGCCTTCGTCCACAAGGGGATTGACCAGGACGCCGTTGGCGTCGATGTAGTCCTGCATCTGCTCGTCGCTCCACGCGGCGATCGGATTGATCTTCACCAGTCCGAAGCCCTCGTCGAACGAGATCAGCGGCGCGTTGGCGCGGGTCGGGGCCTCGACGCGGCGGATGCCGGTGACCCATGCCCGGTAGCCCGACAGCGAATTCTGCAGCGGGACGACCTTGCGCAGGCGGCAGCATTCGGCGGCGTCGCGCGCGAACAGGTTGCGGCCCAACAGCTGATCCTGTTGCGCCACGGTGTGCTCGGGGGTCACGTTGACCATCTCGACGTCGTAGACCTGCTCCACGGCGTCCCGGGTGCCGATGGTCTCGGCGAAGTGGTAGCCGGTGTCCAGGAACAGCACCTTGAGCTTCTCGTCGTCCAGCAGCTCCGGATCGATCGCCTTCTTGGCGACATCGATCAGCACGGCGTCCTGCATGTTGGACGCGACGATGAAGTCATTGCCGAAAGTCCGTGCGGTCCACTGCAACAGCTCGTCGGCGGTGGCATTCGGGCCGAGTTCGGCGGCGCCGGCCTCGGCGATCTCGCGCAAGTCGGCTTCGATTCGAGTAGCGGTACTCATGTCATCGGCTCCTATCGCAGATCTTCTTCGTCGGCGCGGACGGCCCACTGTGCAAACCGTTCGCCCTCGTGGCGGTTCTTGACGAAATTGCGGACCACTCGATCGATGTAGTCGCCCAGGTCTTCGGTCAGCACCTTGTGCTGGCGCAGCTTGCGGCCGAAGCCGGAGTCGAGGCCGAGGCTGCCGCCCAAATGGACCTGAAAGCCTTCGGCGTGTTCGCCGTTGTCGAGCTCGATCAGCTGGCCCTTGAAACCGATATCGGCAATCTGCGACCGCGCGCACGAGTTCGGGCAACCGTTGATGTTCACCGTGATCGGCACGTCCAACTGCGCATTGATGTCGGCGAGCCGCTGCTCCAGCTCCGGCACCAGCGCCTGACTGCGCTTGCGGGTCTCGGTGAATGACAGCTTGCAGAACTCGATGCCCGAGCAGGCCATCAGGTTGCGGCGCCACGGCGACGGTCGCGCCGAAAGGCCAAGCGGTGCAATCGCATCGATCAGCTCTTCGACCTTGTCGTCCGCGACGTCGAGCACCACGATCTTCTGATACGGAGTGAAGTGGATGCGGTCGGATCCGACTTTTTCGGCCGCATCGGCCACGGCCGACAGGATGGTGCCGGACACGCGACCCGCGATCGCCGCGAAACCGACTGCGTTGGAGCCGTTCTTGAGCTTCTGCACGCCGACGTGGTCGCGTGGTGCGGTCAGCGGCTGCGGCGCCGGGCCGTCAATCAGCTTGCGCCCCAGGTACTCGTCCTCGAGGACCTGGCGAAACTTCTCCATGCCCCAGTCCTTGAGCAAGTACTTCAGCCGGGCCTTGCTGCGCAGCCTGCGATAACCGTAGTCGCGGAAGAGTGAGACGACGGCCTCCCAGACGTCGGCGACCTCGTCCAGCGGCACCCAGGCGCCGACGCGCTGCGCCAGCATCGGATTGGTCGACAGACCGCCGCCGACCCAGAGGTCAAGGCCGGGACCGTGTTCGGGGTGCACGACGCCGATGAACGCGATGTCGTTGATCTCGTGCGCTACATCCTGGAGGCCCGAGATCGCGGTCTTGAACTTGCGCGGAAGGTTCGACAGATTCGGATCGCCGATGTAGCGCGCAACGATCTCGTCGATCGCCGGGGTGGGGTCCAACACCTCGTCGACCGCATCGCCAGCCAGCGGCGAACCCAGCACGACACGCGGGCAATCGCCGCAGGCCTGGGTGGTCTTCAGTCCGACGCTCTCGAGTCGGCTCCAGATCTCCGGAACGTTCTCGATCTCGATCCAGTGGTACTGCACGTTTTCGCGATCCGACAGGTCCGCGGTGTCCCGGGCGAATTCGGTGGAGATCTGCCCGATGGTGCGCAACTGCGCGACGTTCAGCGCGCCGGCGTCGCAGCGCACCCGCATCATGAACTTGTCGGCCTCGAGGAGGTCGACGTGGTCGTCGCCGGTCCAGGTGCCGTCGTAACCTTCGGCGCGCTGGGTGTAGAGACCCCACCAGCGCAGACGTCCGCGCAGGTCCTGCTTGTCGATGGCTTCGAAGCCCTGGTTGGCGTAAATGTCTTCGACGCGGCCACGCACGTTGAGTGGATGGTCGTCCTTCTTGACCTGCTCATTGGGGTTCAGCGGCTCGCGATAACCGAGCTTCCACTGTCCCTCGGCGCGACGCTTCTTCGGTCGTGCGCGGCGGGTGGGGGGTGCCGGAGTGGCGTCGTTCGTCGACGTCATGGGCGTAATGCTCCTGGGCTGGATTCGTCCGAACGACGACGCTCATGCACGCGCCATCCGAACAGAGGTCGGTCGGGCTGAGTCGTGCGCGGGGCGAAATGTAGAAGATCCGGTGTCCGCGCGTCAGCGCAGACAGCAAGCGCTGTTCACGCGCTTGAGGTCGATATGCCGCCGTTCGGCGAGCCACACTCCCGGATTCACGCCAATCATGGTGCCAGATCCGCCCTTACCGCGTCTACTTGCGATTATTTTCATTCAGCGTGAGCAAAAGTCGTCTCGGAAGGGTTTCCCGGCGGCCATCGCCCTGCATTGACCTGCAACGCCGCCCATCCGGTCGGGATTCCCGATGCGGATAATGGATCCCGATGAATACGCTGAACGTGACGAGTAACACAGCCGTGCCGCTGGGGCTGTACCTGCATGTCCCGTTCTGCGCGACCCGCTGCGGGTACTGCGACTTCAACACCTATACCGCCGGTGAGCTGGGCGCCGACGGCGAATCGGGTCCGCAGCAGCAGTGGTTTACCGCGGTAAAGACGGAGCTCCGACTGGCTGCCGCGACCCTCGGCGGGGCGCGGCCGGTCTCGACGATCTTCGTCGGCGGCGGGACGCCATCCCTGCTCGGCGGCGCGGGTCTGGCCCGGCTGCTGAACCTGGTCCGCGACCACTTCACGCTCGCGCCGGATGCCGAGATCACCACCGAGTCGAACCCGGAGTCGACCTCGCCCGAGTTCTTCGCCGCGATCGCCGATGCCGGCTACACGCGGGTGTCGCTTGGGATGCAGTCGGCCGCGCCGCATGTCCTCGCCACCCTCGACCGCACGCACACCCCGGGACGCCCGGTCGCCGCCGCGCGCGAGGCGCGGGCCGCGGGGATCGAGCACGTGAATCTCGACCTGATCTACGGCACACCGGGGGAGGCCGACGCCGACCTGGGCCGTTCGCTCGACGCGGTGCTGGCTGCCGGGGTCGACCATGTGTCGGCCTATGCGCTGATCGTCGAGGACGGAACGGCGTTGGCGCGCAAGGTCCGTCGTGGCGAATTGCCGGCGCCGGATGACGACGTGCTCGCCGCACGCTACGAGCTGATCGACCGGCGGCTGCAGGGGGCCGGGCTGCGGTGGTACGAGGTGTCGAACTGGGCGTCGGACGATGCCGCGCGGTGCGCCCACAATCTCGGCTACTGGGACAGCGCCGACTGGTGGGGGATCGGGCCGGGAGCGCACTCGCATGTCGGCGGCACGCGCTGGTGGAATCGCAAGCATCCGGCGCGCTACGCCGAGATGCTGGCCGCCGGTGAACTGCCGGTTGACGGGTCGGAGGAACTGACCGAGACGGAAATGCACACCGAGCGGGTGATGCTGGCGATCCGTCGCCGCGAAGGGCTGCCGGCGGCCGAGCTGGATGCTGATGAGTCGAGTCGGATCGATCAGATCGTCGACGCGGGATTGCTTGTGCGCGAAGCGGATCGACTGGTGCTTACGGACCGGGGTCGCCTGCTCGCCGACGGTGTCGTCCGAGATCTCCTGGTAGCTCGAGCTCCGCAGTCGTGACCTCGTCGTCGGTGCCGGAGCCGGACGTCAGCTGATCGAGTTCGAGCAGGCGGGCATGGATCACATGCCGGCCCCGCAAGGCCGACCGCACCGCGCGATGCAGGCCGTCCTCGAGATAGATCTCGCCCTCCCACTGCACGGCATGGGCGAAGAGGTCGCCGTAGAAGGTCGAATCCTCGGACAGGAGCTTGTCGAGCGCCAGCACGGTGGTCACGGTCACCAGCTGATCGAGGCGCATCTGGCGGGGAGGGATCTTCGCCCAGTCGCGCCCGGAAAATCCGTGATCGGGGTACGGACGTCCGTCGCGCACACCCTTGAAGATCACAGCTGCACCCTAAACTGGATGGGCAGCGATGAAAAGCGACTGTTGGACAGCCCTGGGCCGCAGCGGCAAGTCGTCTCGAAGAGCGGGAGGTAACGGTGTCCACTACCGACGAACGTCGATTCGAGGTCTTGCGCGCCATCGTGACCGACTACGTCGCGACGCACGAACCGATCGCGTCGAAGGCCCTCGTTGAGCGGCACAAGCTGGGCGTCTCGAGCGCCACCGTGCGCAACGATATGGCCGTGCTGGAGGCCGAGGGCTACATCACCCAGCCGCACACCAGTTCCGGCCGCGTGCCGACCGACAAGGGCTATCGGCTGTTCGTGGACCGCATCAGCGAGGTCAAGCCGCTGTCGTCGGTCGAGCGTCGGGCGATTCTGAACTTCCTCGATTCCGGGGTCGACCTGGATGACGTGCTGCGCCGGTCGGTGCGGCTGCTGGCCCAGCTGACCCAGCAGGTTGCCGTGATCCAGTACCCGGTGCTGTCGACGTCGCGGGTGCGCCATCTGGAAGTGGTGGCGCTGGCGCCGTCGCGGCTGCTGCTGGTCGTCATCACCGACACCGGCCGCGTCGAGCAGCGGATCGCCGAGCTGGGGCAGGACCTCAGCGACAACGACATCGCTCGCATCCGAGACATGTTCTCCGCGGCGCTGGACGGTCAGCGGCTGGAGGCGGCCAGCCATGCCGTGGCCGAGCTGGCCAATCACGCGCCCGGCGACCTGCGACAGACGATCATCCGGGTGGCGACCGTGCTGGTCGAAACGCTGGTCGAGCGCACCGATGATCGACTGATCCTGGGCGGCACGTCCAACCTGACCAACGCCGCGGCCGACTTCGCGCTGGACTCCGGATCGATGCGATCGGTGCTCGAAGCGCTGGAAGAGCAGGTCGTGGTGCTCAAGCTGCTGGCCGCGACCCAGTCCAACGCGGTAACGGTGCAGATCGGGGAGGAGACCCGCACCGAGAACCTGCGTGGAGCCTCGGTGGTGTCCACGGGGTACGGTGCCTCCGGCACGGTGCTGGGCGGGCTCGGTGTGCTGGGCCCCACACGGATGGACTATCCCGGAACAATCGCGTCGGTCGCGGCCGTTGCCAGATATGTCGGCGAGGTCCTCGCCGAGCGTTGACGCCTGCGGCGTCGACCTCGCAGGTCCTGCACCGCCGGACAGATGAGTTTTGAGAAGAAATTGGGGTTGAAGGTCAGCCGTGGCACGTGATTACTACGCAACTCTGGGAGTGAGTCGGGGAGCGTCGGACAATGAACTCAAGCGCGCCTATCGCAAACTGGCGCGGGAGCTGCATCCCGACATCAACCCGGACGAGGCCGCCCAGGAGCGGTTCCGTGAGGTGACGACCGCGTACGAGGTGCTGAGCGATCCGGAGAAGCGGCGGATCGTGGATGCAGGCGGTGATCCGATGGCATCGGCGGGGGCCGGTGGCTTCGGCGGATTCGGCGGCGCCGGGTTCTCGGGCGGCATCAATGACGTCTTCGAGGCGTTCTTCGGCGCTGGCGCGGCTGGCGGCTCGCGGGGTCCGCGCGGTCGCGTGCAGCCGGGCGCCGATGCGCTGCTACGGATGCGGCTCGATCTGGACGAATGCGCGGCCGGCGTGAGCAAAGAGGTCACCGTCGACACCGCGATCCTCTGCGACGTGTGCTCGGGTGCGGGCACCAACGGCGATTCCAAGCCCGTCACCTGCGACACCTGTCACGGCGCCGGTGAGGTGCAGTCGGTGCAGCGGTCGTTCCTCGGCCAGGTGATGACCACCCGGCCGTGTCCCACCTGCGCCGGAACCGGCGAGACCATCCCCGACCCCTGCCGCAAGTGCGGTGGCGACGGCCGCGTGCGGTCGCGGCGCACCATGACCGTCAAGATCCCGGCCGGAGTCGGCGACGGAATGCGCGTGCGCCTGCAGGGGCAGGGCGAGGTGGGCCCGGGCGGCGGTCCCGCCGGCGACCTCTACGTCGAGATCTCCGAGCAGCCGCATGAGCGGTTCATCCGCGACGGCGACGACCTGCACTGCACCATCCGGGTGCCGATGGTCGACGCGGCGCTGGGCACCGAACTGACCGTGCCGACGATCCTCGGTGGCGAGGCCACCGTGAAGATCGACGCGGGCACCCAGCCCGGGTCGGTCACCAAGATCCGGGGCCAGGGCATGCCGCATCTGCACACCGGCGTGCGCGGCAACCTGCATGCGCACCTGGAGATCTCGGTACCGACGAAGCTCGACAAGCAGCAGACCGAGAAGCTGAAGGCGTTTCGGGCGCTGCAGAAAGATCACGTCGAGCTCGTAGACAGTTCGTCCGGCCGTGGCCGGTCGCGGGTGCGCAATATCTTCACGGGCCGCTAGGTCATGAGTCCGCCGCTGTTCTGGGTCGACGTGGTCCCGGCAGTGGGCGCCGTCGTCGAACTCTCCGGGGCCGAGGGGCGGCATGCGGTCACCGTGACCAGAATCGTTGCCGGACAGGAGATCACCGTGTCCGACGGCGCCGGAGTCGCAGCGCTGTGCGCGGTCGAATCGGTGGACGGCAAGGACCGGCTCACCGCGCTGGTGCGCGAGCGCACCGATACGCCGCCGGCCGCCCCGATCGTGACGCTGGTGCAGGCGCTGCCGAAGGGCGAGCGCAGCGAGTTGGCGATCGAGCTGGCCACCGAGGCCGGCGTCGACCGGATCGTCCCCTGGCAGTCGCAGCGCTGTGTCGCGCGCTGGGACGGCGGCAAGGCCGCCAAGGGCGTCGCCAAATGGCGCGGCGCCGCCGCCACCGCCGCCAAGCAGAGCCGGCGCAGCCGCATTCCCGAGGTCGACGACCTCGTGGTCGGGAAGGCGCTGGCCGAGCGGGTGGCCGAGGTGACCGCCACCGGCGGCGTGGTGGCGTTGTTGCACGAGTCCGCGACCGTCGGCCTGGCCGAACTTCCGGTTGATCAGGCGGCCGAGGTGATGCTGGTGGTTGGGCCCGAAGGTGGGCTGGATGATGCGGAACTGGACTATCTGACCGCGGCCGGCGGCCGGGCGATCGTGCTCGGCCCGCACGTGCTGCGGACATCGACCGCGGCGGCCGTTGCGCTCGGTGCCCTTGGCGTGCTGACAAATCGCTGGCAGTCGGCAGTAAACTGACGCTAATAGTTGACAGAGAAAGAAGAGGAGCGCCACCCTTCGTGCCAGATGACCCCGCTATTTCCCATATTGAAGTGTCGCCTGACGTCATCGTCGGGCTGCTGGGCACGGGAGATGTGAACCTGCGCGCGTTGGAGAAAGCTCTGGCCGCGGACATCCACGTGCGCGGCAACCGGGTCACCCTCCGGGGCGAGCCCGCCGAGGTCGCCGCGGCCGAACGGGCCCTCAGCGAACTGATCGGCCTGGTCCAGGGCGGCACGCCCATTACCCCGGCCGAGGTCCGCCGCAGCGTCGCCATGCTCAACGACGGGTCAGGATCGCCCGCCGAGGTGCTGAGCCTGGACATCATCTCCCGGCGCGGCAAGACGATTCGCCCCAAGACCGTCAATCAGAAGCGCTATGTCGACGCCATCGATCGACACACGATCGTCTTCGGTATGGGTCCGGCCGGCACCGGAAAAACCTACCTCGCGATGGCGAAAGCCGTTGCGGCGCTGCAGGCCAAGGCTGTCAATCGGATCATCCTCACCCGACCGGCCGTGGAAGCCGGTGAGCGCCTTGGCTTTCTGCCGGGCACGCTGAACGACAAGATCGATCCGTACCTGCGACCGCTGTATGACGCTTTGCACGACATGCTCGATCCGGAGGCCATCCCGAAGCTGATGGAGGCCGGGACCATCGAGGTCGCGCCGTTGGCATACATGCGTGGGCGGACTTTGAACGACGCGTTTATCATCCTCGACGAGGCGCAGAACACCACGCCCGAGCAGATGAAGATGTTCCTGACCCGCTTGGGTTTTGGGGCGAAGATCGTCGTGACTGGCGACATCACGCAGATCGATCTGCCGGGCGCCAACGAATCCGGGCTGCGTGAGGCCGCGCGGATCCTGGACGGGATCGACGACATCTACTTCGCGAACCTGACGAGCGCCGACGTGGTGCGGCACCGCCTGGTCGCCGACATCGTCGACGCCTACGGCAAGGCCGAGGAGTCGGGACCCAACCGATCGCAGCGCCGCGCCCAGGGAGGACGTCGATGAGCATCGAGCTGGCCAACGAGTCGGGGATCGAGGTGCCCGAGGCGATGCTCGTCGAGGTGGCGCAGTTCGCGTTGGCGCGGATGGATGTGCACCCCGGCGCCGAGCTGTCGATGGTGCTGGTGGACACCGAGACCATGGCGCAGCTGCATGTGCAGTGGATGGATCTGCCCGGCCCCACCGACGTGATGAGCTTCCCCATGGACGAGCTGAGTCCCGGGATGCGCCCCGATACAGCGGCGCCGGGTCCGTCGATGCTCGGCGACATCGTCCTGTGCCCGGAGTTCGCGGCGACGCAGGCCGCCGCCGCGCGGCATTCGGTCGATCATGAGCTGGCCGTGCTGACGGTCCACGGCGTGCTGCATCTGCTCGGCTACGACCACGCGGAGCCCGAGGAGGAGCGCCAGATGTTCGCGTTGCAGGGCCAGATCATCGAGGACTGGTACGACGAACGTCGACGTGCCGCCCGGTCCAAACATCTCGCCGATCGGGATGCGCAGCTGCTGCGCAAGACCGGCTTCGACGGCGGCGAGTGAGTACCGGTCGCCCGTGAATACCGATGTGGCGCTGCTGATCGCGGCGATCGCACTGATTCCGATCAGCGGTGTGTTCGCGGCGTTCGAGACCGCGATCGCCGCGGCGTCGGCCGCCCGGATCGACGACCTGATCAAGGATTCCCGGCCCGGTGCTGCCCGACTGCGCCGCGTGATCGATGCGCGCGCGAAATACGTTGCGCTCGCGACATTTCTGCGCGTTGTCTGCGAGGTGGCGGCGACGGTCCTCGCGACCGCGGTGGCGGTGCAGTCCATCGGTCGCGGGTGGGGGATCCTGGTCGCCATCGTGGTGATGGCGGTCGTCTCCTACGTGGTGATCGGGGTCGGCCCGCGCACGCTCGGGCGCCAGCACGCGTATTCGATCGCGCTGGTCGCCGCCGCGATCCTGCCGGCGCTGGGAATCCTGCTGACGCCGGTCACCCGGCTACTGATCGTGCTCGGTAACGCGATCACGCCCGGTAGGGGATTCCGCAACGGGCCGTTCGCCACGGAGGTCGAGCTCCGCGAGGTGGTCGACCTGGCCGAGGCGCGCGGCGTCGTCGATTCCGATGAGCGCCGAATGATCCAGTCCGTCTTCGATCTCGGTAACACCAGTGCGCGCGAGGTGATGGTCCCGCGGCCGGAGATGATCTGGATCGAGGCCGACAAATCGGCGTTGCAGGCCGCCTCGTTGGCGGTGCGGTCGGGACATTCGAGGATCCCGGTGATCGGCGAGAATCCGGACGACATCCTCGGCGTCGTCTACCTGAAAGACATTGTTCAGCAGTCGCTTCCGCCGGGCGAGTCGGCCGACACGCGCGTCCGCGATCTCATGCGTCCGGCCGAGTTCATGCCCGACTCCAAACCACTCGACGCGGTGCTCGACGACATGCAACGCACCCACAACCACATGGCTCTGCTGGTGGACGAGTACGGCGGCATCGCCGGCCTGGTCACCATCGAGGACGTGCTCGAAGAAATCGTCGGCGAAATCAACGACGAGTACGACACCGACGAGATCGACCCGGTCGAGGCGCTCGACGACGGCGGATATCGAGTGTCGTCGCGGCTGCCGGTCGAGGATCTCGGGGAACTCTTCGATATCGAGATCGATGACGACGAGGTCGAAACCGTCGGCGGACTGGTGGGCCTGGCGCTCGGCCGGGTGCCGCTGCCCGGCGCCCGGGTGCGCACTCACGGATTGGAACTCCTCGCCGAGGGCGGACCGAATCGGCAAGGGCGGCTCCGTATCACCTCCGTGGTGGTGCATCGCGGCAACGATTCGACACAGGCGGAACCGGCCAAGAGGGAGGAAGCGTCATGACCGACGGCGACCGGGCGAGTGTCCCCTCCGACGAGGACCGGAAGCTGCTGGTGCTGGCGCGCGGAGCGATGGCTCGCGCGGAGTCGGCGACCGGTGCCGCGGTGCGCGACATCGATGGCCGAACCTACGCGGGTGCGGCGATCGATCGTGCAGCGCTGCGGCTCTCGGCCCTGCAGGTCGCCCTGGCGACGGCGTTATCCAGCGGCGCACCGGGATTCGAAGCCGCGGTGTTGATCGGCCGCGACGACCCGGCGGCCGACCCCGGTCTCGCGCTGCTGCACGAACTGACCCCGTCGGCCCCGGCCTATGCCGCGCAACCCGGTAGCGAGATTCTCACCCCGATCGAAGGAGCCCCATGAGCGACGGCGTCGATATCACCGAGAGTGACGACGAGCCCGAATTTCGTTCGGGCTTTATCTGTTTCGTGGGGCGGCCGAACACCGGTAAGTCGACGCTGACCAACGCGCTGGTCGGCGAGAAGGTCGCCATCACCTCCTCGCGCCCGCAGACCACCAGGCACACGATCCGCGGCATCGTCAATCGCGATCACGTCCAGTTGATCCTGGTCGACACCCCCGGACTGCACCGGCCGCGCACGCTGCTCGGCAAGCGCCTCAACGAGCTGGTGAAGGACACGCTGGCCGACGTCGACGTCATCGGCCTGTGCATCCCGGCCGACGAGAAGATCGGCCCGGGCGATCGCTGGATCGTGGACCAGGTGAAGCAGCTCGCGCCGCGGTCGACGTTGATGGGTGTGGTGACCAAGACGGACAAGGTGGGACCGGATCAGGTTGCCGCGCAGCTCATGGCGTTGTCCGAGCTGATCGGCGCCGACCACGAGATCGTCCCGGTGTCGTCGACGAAGAACAAGCAGATCGACGTCCTGGTGGACGTGCTGGCCGGGCTGTGCGAGCCGGGTCCGGCGTTCTACCCGGACGGCGAGATCACCGACGAACCCGAAGAGACCCTGATGGCCGAGTTCATCCGGGAGGCCGCGCTCGAGGGCGTGCGCGACGAATTGCCGCATTCGCTCGCGGTCACCATCGAAGAAGTGATCGAGCAGGACAAGCATATTGACGTGCACGCCATCCTCTATGTCGAGCGCGACAGCCAGAAGGGCATCATCATCGGCAAGCGCGGTGCCCGGCTCAAGGAGGTCGGCACGGCGGCGCGCGCGCAGATCGAGCGGCTGCTCGGCACGAAGGTATATCTCGATCTGCACGTGAAAGTTGCCAAAGATTGGCAGCGAGATCCTAAACAGTTGGGCAGACTTGGCTTCTGATGGGAAGCCACAGCAAGCGTGAACCGAACGAGCCCGCCGCGCACGATCCTGCGCTGCCCGAGCCTGCGCCGACTCAGACTGGCCAGCAGCCGCCGCCAAATGATCAGACCCGCTCCGATCTCGTCAACCCGGCGCTCTTGAAGCTGTTGCGCTCGCCGCGGTTCTGGGCGCTGCCGCTGGTCGTCGTCGCGGTGGTGATGACGGTGCTCGCCTTCATGTATGTGGGCGCGGTGACCAAGCCGACCGCCAACCTCCACAACTTCCCGATCGCCCTCGTCAATGACGACGCCGGGGGCATCGCCGCGCCGGGCGAGCCACAGCAGAATCTGGGGCAGCAGCTCGCCGACGGGCTGGTCAAGGGCACCAACCCGGATCAGTTCAAGCTGAAGCGGATCAGCAGCGCGGCGGCCTATGACCAGCTGGACACCGGAAAGGTGTACGGCGCCATCATCATCAGCAACGACTTCACCGACCGCGCGCTGTCGATCGCGCGGGCGATCGTCCTCGATACCAAGACGATCCCACCGCGTCCGACCATCACCGTCATCACCAACCCGCGGGCCGGACCGACGGGCGGTTCGATCGTCGGGCAGTACGCGTCGACGGCTCTCGGGATCGCCGGGCCGGAATTCGGGAAGCAGTTCACCGCCGCGATCAACCAGCAGCTGCAGCAGATGGGCAAGCCGCCGCTGACGTCGCTGCAGTCGATGGGGCTCGCGAACCCGATCGATGTGCAAACCAAGCAGACGATCTCCACCGATGGCAACGGCAGCGGCCTGACCGCTTTCTACTTCACGCTGCTGCTGGTGCTGGCCGGATTCACCGGCGCGATGATCGTGCAGACCCTGGTGGACGGCTCGCTCGGGGTGGTGCCCAGCGAGATCGGACCGTTCTATCTACAGCGCACCTCGCTCGGCATCTCCCGCTGGGGCACGCTGGTGATCAAGTGGTTCTTCATGTTCGTCGTCGCCATGATGATGTCGTCGCTGTACATATTGGCGTGTCATCTGGTGGGGATGGATATGCCGAACATGTTCACGCTCTGGATGTTCAGCGTGCTCGCGATCACCGCGGTGGGCGTGACGTCGACCTCAGTGATGGCGGCATTCGGCGGTGTCGGCATGATCATCAACCTGATCGTGTTCGTGGTGCTCGGCGTGCCGTCGTCCGGCGCGACCATCCCGCTGGAGGCCAGCCCGCGGCTGTTCACCTGGCTGTCCTGGTTCGAGCCGATGCATCAGCTCTATCTCGGCGTGCGGTCGATCATTTACTTCGGCGCCGATTTCGGTGCGGGGCTGGATATCTCGCTGATCATGACGGTGGTCGGACTGCTCATCGGTATTGCGCTGGGTCTGCTGGCCACCAAGTACTACGACTGGAAGGGCTGGTCGCGCGCCAATCCGAAGGCGCCGGCCGAGGTCACCACCACGGTGTAGCGGTCTGCTCCTGCCACTTCTTCACCGATTCCACCTGTGCGGCAAGTGAGATCAGCACCTCCTCGGATCCCTCGTTGCCCATCAGCTGCACGCCCATCGGAGCCTGACCGTCGCCGAAACCGGCAGGGATGTTCACTGACGGCCACCCGAGCACATTCCACGGCCAGCACATCGGGCAATGCTTGGTGATGATCTGGTCGGTGGCCACGCCGCCGGCGGTGTCGATGCCATGCACCGACGCCGCGGGGGTCGCGGTGGTCGGAGAGAGTAGAACGTCGAAATCGTTGTATAGCTTGCCGATTCGGGCCGCGGTGCTCTGCTCGGTGCGGCGGGCGCGGCCCAGCAGCTTGTGCAGCTTGCGGCCGGTCGCGATGTTGCCCTTGGTGCGGTCGTCCTGCGGCTCGATGGACGGTCGCTTGTCGGGCCACTCGCCCAGTCCGGCGAGCGAGCGCGGGAGGAACTGCAGGCCGATGTAGAAGCGGTAGGGGATCGTGACCGGCGTGACCTCGTGTCCGAGGTCGCGCAGCGTCTGCACCATCTGCTCGGTGGCCGCGACGACGGCGGGGTCGAGCTTGTGCGGGAATCCGCTGAACGGCATGTTCATCGCCACGCCGATCCGGAGCTTGCCGGGCGTCCGCCCCGCTGCCGCAACGGCATCGATGGGGGCGGGCTTGTGCAGGTCGACGTCGGTGCTGCCGGACAGCACCGACAGCAGCAGGGCGGCGTCGGCGACGGTCTTGGCGAGCGGACCGATCACGGTGATGCCGTTGAACAGCTCCGGCCACGGCGCGGTCGAGATGCGACCGCGCTGCGGCTTGATGCCGACCAGATTGGTCCACGAGGCCGGAATGCGCACCGAGCCGGCGCCGTCGGAACCGACTGCGGCCGCGACGATTCCGGCCGCGACCGCCGCGGCGCTGCCGCCGGACGACCCGCCCGGAGTCAGCTCTCGGTTCCACGGATTGCGGGTATGGCCGAAGGCGGGACCGTCGGTGAACGGCCACTGGCCGAGTTCGGGCGTATTGGTCTTGCCGACGATGACCGCGCCGGCCTCCTTGAGTCGGCGCACCGACTCGGAGTCCGCCGTGGCCGGTGCGATGTCGCCGCCGCAACCGAAATGCGTTGGCAGGCCGATGATGTCGGTGTCGTCTTTGATCGCGATCGGGACACCGAGCAGCGGCTTGCGCCGGGCCGCGTCCGGATCCGCGGCGCGCTCGGTATCGGCGGCCTCGGCCTCGGCCCGGGCGGCCTCCGCGCGGACATGCCGGAAGCAGTTCAGCGTCGGCTGGGTGCGCTTGATCGCGTCGAGTGCGGCATCGGTGAGGGCGACAGAGGTGGTGCGGCCGGCGGCGAGGTCGGCGACCTGGTCATGCAGTGGGCCCAGACTCAACGGGACTCCTTAGAAACGAGATGGGAACTACTGAACTTGTGTGCAGTATAGAGTGAGGCTGGACCAGGCGCGGCTCCGGGTGAGGGAGTGCGCCGCAGGTAATACGCTTGCGCGGTGGATCGATTCTTCAAGATCAGCGAGCGCGGATCGACGATCGCGCGAGAAGTGCGCGGCGGCGTCGTCACCTTCTTCACCATGGCCTACATCGTGGTCTTGAACCCGATCATCATCGGCGGTTCGGCCGACCGGAACTACGACACCACGCACCACTTCCTACCGCCCAATCAGGTGGCAGCGGTGACCGCCCTGGCCGCCGGCATCATGTGCATCGTTTTCGGTGTGATCGCCAAGTACCCGTTCGCGTTCGCCGCCGGGCTGGGCATCAATAGCCTGCTGGCGGTGACGGTCGCGCAGCAGGGCATCACCTGGCGCGAGGCGATGGGTCTGGTGGTCATCGAGGGCGTCATCATGGTGGTCCTCGCCGCCAGCGGGCTGCGCACCGCGATCTTCAACGCCATCCCGACCGAACTGAAGTCGGCGATCGCCGCGGGCATCGGCTGTTTCATCGCGTTCATCGGCATGGTCGACGCGGGCCTGGTCAAGCGGGTCCCGGACGCGGCGAAGACCACGGTGCCGGTCGGGTTCGGCGTCAACAACTCCATCACCACCTGGCCGGTGCTGATCTTCGCGGTCGGCGTCCTGCTGATGGGCGTGCTGGTTGCGCGGCAGGTGCGCGGCGGGCTGCTGATCGGCATCATCATCACGACGGCGCTGTCGATGATCGTTCAGGCGATCGGCGACTTCGGATCGTCGGCGAAGGACGCCCGCGGGTGGAGCCTGAACGTTCCGGACATGCCCAAGTCGGTCGGCGGCCTGCCGAATCTGTCGCTGGTCGGCGACGTCGATATCTTCGGCGCGTTCAGCCGGGTCGGCGTGCTGACCGCGACGGTGGTCGTGTTCGCCCTGCTGCTGTCGAACTTCTTCGATGCAATGGGCACCATGACCGGACTCGGCCGCGAGGCCGGGCTGGCCGACAAGGACGGCAACCTTCCGGGCATCGGTAAGGCGCTGACTGTCGAAGGAACCGGCGCCGTGGTCGGCGGTGCCGCATCGGCGTCGTCGATCACCGTGTTCGTGGAGTCGGCGTCGGGTATCGCCGAAGGCGCGCGCACCGGTCTGGCGAACATCGTCACCGGCGTGCTGTTCCTGGTCGCGATGTTCTTCACGCCGCTCTACCAGGTGGTCCCGTCCGAGGCGGCGGCACCGGCGCTGGTCGTGGTGGGCGCGATGATGATCGGCCAGGTCCGCGACATCGACTGGTCGAAGTTCGAGATCGCACTGCCGGCCTTCCTGACGATCATCGCGATGCCGTTCACCTATTCGATCGCCAACGGCATCGGGATCGGCTTCATCACCTACGTGGTGCTGATGGTGGCGAAGGGCAAGTGGCGAACGGTGTCGCCGCTGCTCTACGTGGTGGCGCTGGTGTTCGTGCTGTACTTCGCCAAGCAGCCGATCGAGAACCTCTTCAACTAGTTCTGCTCAAACCGTGGGTATACGGGAGGCCCGTTGACGATATGTCCATCGCACCCCGCTATGCCCACGGTTTGAGCAGCGCCGGCGGTGGGCGTGGCTACCGGCCTCGTCGGCGGCCGGTGGAAGAATGTTCCGAATGGAGTCGTGTCGATGAGGCTGTATCGGGATGAGGCGGTGGTAGTCCGTCAGCACAAGCTGGGGGAAGCCGACCGCATCGTCACGCTCCTGACCCGCGACCACGGCCTGGTGCGCGCCGTCGCCAAGGGGGTGCGACGCACCCGGTCCAAATTCGGTGCCCGGCTCGAGCCGTTCGCCCATGTCGACGTGCTGCTGCATCCCGGCCGCAATCTCGACATCGTCACCCAGGTGCACAGCATCGATACCTACGCGGCACCGATCGTCGCCGACTACGGCAAGTACACCACCGCCTGCGCGATCCTCGAGACCGCCGAACGGCTGGCCGGTGAAGAACGCGCGCCGGCCGATCGGCTGTATCGGCTGACCGGCGGCGCGCTGCGCGCGGTCGCCGAAGGCGCCCGATCCCGGCAGCTGGTGCTGGACGCATTTCTGTTGCGCGCCATGGATTTCGCCGGCTGGATGCCAGCACTGGATGAGTGTGCCCGTTGCGGAAACGCGGGGCCGCACCGCGCATTTCATGTCGCGATCGGCGGTGCGGTCTGCGTGCATTGCCGTCCGGCGGGATCGGCGGTTCCGTCTCCGGGCGTGCTGGATCTGATGGACGCGCTCTATCGTGGGCAGTGGGAGCACACCGTCGACGCATCCGATTCGTTGCGACGACAGGCCAGCGGACTGATCGCGGCGCATCTGCAGTGGCATCTAGAACGGCAGCTGCGCACGCTGCCGTTGATTGAACGCGAGGCACCGCACCGGCAGCTGACAGCCGGTATCGAAGGGAGTGACACGGGTGGCGATAGGCAAGCGGCAGAAGCCGGCTGAACCGGTAACGGTTCGGCCGCCGGATCCGCACCCATCGGGGGCCAAGCCGCCGGCGATCGATTCGCAGTTCGTGCCGAACCACATCGCCCTGGTGATGGACGGCAACGGGCGCTGGGCCACCGATCGCGGGCTGCCGCGCACGGAGGGTCACAAACGCGGCGAGGCGGTCCTGATGGACTCGGTGTGCGGCTGCATCGAGATGGGCGTGAAATGGCTGTCGGCCTATGCCTTTTCGACCGAGAACTGGAGCCGCTCGCCCGACGAGGTGAAGTTCCTGATGGGCTTCAATCGCGACGTGATCCGTCGCCGCCGCGACGAGATGAACGAGATGGGCGTGCGGGTCCGGTGGGCCGGACGACGACCACGCTTGTGGCGCAGCGTCATTCGTGAGCTCGAGGTGGCCGAGGAGCTGACCAAGAACAACGATGTGATGACGTTGACGATGTGCGTCAACTACGGCGGTCGAGCCGAGATCGCCGATGCCGCACGGGAGATCGCCCGGCGCGCGGCGGCGGGCGAGATCGACCCCGAGCGGATCACGGAGGCGTCGTTCGCCAAGTATCTGGACGAGCCGGACATGCCCGACGTCGACCTGTTCCTCCGGCCGTCTGGGGAGCAGCGGACCTCGAACTTCCTCATCTGGCAATCTGCGTATGCCGAAATGGTGTACCAGCACAAGCTCTTTCCCGACTTTGATCGGCGTGATCTCTGGGACGCCTGTCTCGAATACGCCAAACGTGACCGTCGTTTCGGAGGTGTCAAGTGAGTGATCCGGAGGCCGCCGAACGCCTCGCCAAACGGTTGGTCGCGCTGCTGCGGATGATCGGCACGGCCGAACTCGCCGACAACCAGGCGATCACCTTCACCTATCGCGAGCGGCCAGGCACGATTCAGGTGCTACCGCTGGCCACGGGCCTTGACGTGATCGCGTTGACCCTGGTGACCGCCTGGGATCGGCCGTCGACGCCGGAGCTGCGCGACGAAGTCGAACGGCTCGGGCTCGACCTGAGCTTCGGTACCCTCAAGCGGGCGCAGCACGACGGACTATCGGATGTGTTGCTGCACTACACCTTCCCGGCAAGCGGCCTGAAGGATGCGGCGCTGCTGACCCTCGTTGAACTGGTGCTGTCGGCCGGTGCTGACGCCGGAGACGCGCTCAGCGTAGGAAATCTCTGATCAGCCGGTAGACCTCGTCCGGCTGCTCCAGCTGGACGAAATGCCCGCCGCCGTCCACGACTTCGATCTGCCGATGCGGAATCTCCTGCGTCGGATCGATCCAGCCGGCCGTCATGCAGCCGTCGTCGCGGCCGTGGATGTAGAGGATCTCGGTCTCGGCGGTACTGCGTGCCCGCATGGCCGGCCCGGTCCGCGCCAGTGCACGGTAGTAGCCGATCGCCGCCCGCCGGTTCTCAGGACGGAACATCGCGTCGGCGACATGCTGCAGATCCTCGGTGGCATCGAACCCGGGAGACCAACGGCGCCAGTATAACTCGACCAGTTGGGGGAGGAGCCGCTCCGGCAGCCTGGGTAGCTGATGGAACAGCATGTACCAGCTCAGCGTCAGCTGCTTGCCGACCAGGCCGGCGGTCTGCACCGGCGAGCGCCGGGCGTCGAACACCTCCAGCGGCGGCACGGCGATCGAGACGATCTTCGAGTATGGGGATTTATCGGTGCGCGCCAACGTGTTCGACGTAACGGCACCCCAGTCGTGGCCGATCAGCACTGCCCGATCGTCACCGCCGAGCACCGTGTGGATGTCGATCGCGTCCTGCATCAGCGCCCGGACGTCGTAACGCCGGTCGTCCGGAATCTCACTGGGGTAGTAGCCGCGGGTGAACGGAGCGACGACGCGCCACCCGTCCGCCGCGAGCCGCGGTCCCAGGTGCCGCCAGGTATACGGCGTATCCGGAAAACCGTGCAGGCACACCGCAAGCGGCGCGTCCGGAGCGCCCCAGGCGAGGGCCTGCAGCCGGACGCCGGGCAGCTGCAGTTCCAGAAGCTCGGCGTCGGCTGGCGTGGTCATCGTGCGCTCAGCAGCCGATCAGCTTGCCACCGAGGTATTCGGTGACCTTGTCCAGCGCGACTCGTTCCTGGGTCATCGCGTCGCGTTCGCGGATGGTGACGGCCTGGTCGTCCAGGGTGTCGAAGTCGACGGTGACGCAGAACGGCGTGCCGATCTCGTCCTGGCGGCGGTACCGCTTGCCGATGCCCTGCGCGTCGTCGAACTCGACATTCCAGTGCTGCCGGAGTTCGGCGGCCAGATCGCGGGCCTTGGGCGACAGCTGCTCGTTGCGCGACAGGGGCAGGACCGCGACCTTCACCGGGGCGAGGCGTCGGTCGAGCCGCAGAACCGTGCGAGTGTCGGTGCCGCCCTTGGCGTTCGGCACCTCCTCCTCGGTGTACGCGTCGACCAGGAAGGCCATCAGGGATCGGGTCAGGCCGGCCGCCGGCTCGATGACGTACGGCGTGTAGCGCTCGCCGGTGGCCTGCTCGAAGAACTGCAGGTCCTCGCCGGAATGCTCGATATGCGTCGACAGGTCGAAGTCGGTGCGGTTGGCGACGCCCTCGAGCTCGCCCCACTCGCCGCCGGTGAATCCGAAGCGGTACTCGATGTCGACGGTGCGCTTGGAGTAGTGCGAGAGCTTGTCCTGCGGGTGCTCGAACAGCCGCAGGTTGTCGGGGTCGATGCCGAGGTCGGTGTACCAGCGCAGCCGCTCATCGATCCAGTACTGGTGCCACTCTTCGTCCTCGCCCGGCTTGACGAAGAACTCCATCTCCATCTGCTCGAACTCGCGGGTCCGGAAGATGAAGTTGCCGGGCGTGATCTCGTTGCGGAAGCTCTTGCCGATCTGGCCGATACCGAACGGCGGCTTCTTGCGCGCCGTGGTCATCACGTTCTTGAAGTTCACGAAGATGCCCTGCGCGGTCTCCGGGCGCAGATAGTGCAGTCCCTCTTCGGATTCCACCGGACCGAGGTAGGTCTTGAGCATCATGTTGAAGTCGCGGGGCTCGGTCCACTGGCCCTTGGTGCCGCAGTCCGGGCAGACGATCTCCGACATCGGGACGGCGTCGGGATCGTCGAGCTTCTTCTTCTCCGCGTACGCCTCCTGCAGGTGGTCCTGCCGGTGCCGCTTGTGGCAGTTGAGGCATTCGACCAGCGGGTCGTTGAAGACGCCGACATGGCCGGAGGCGACCCACACCTGGCGCGGCAGGATCACCGCCGAGTCGAGTCCGACGACATCGTCGCGCGAGGTGACGACCGTGCGCCACCACTGCTTCTTGATGTTGTCCTTGAGCTCGACACCCAGCGGTCCGTAGTCCCACGCCGACCGGGTGCCGCCGTAGATCTCGCCGGACTGGAACACCAGGCCGCGACGCTTACAGAGGTTGGCCACGGTCTCGACACGATTGGATTTGCCTGCCACGTCGGACAGCCTATCGGGCGCGCCGCGTGCTCCTGGACCGGGCGAACCCGTCCATCTCGTGGGCTCTGCGCAAGAACTTGACATAGCAATGAATGCATATGAAAATCGTTTCCATGAACGTGGAGGCAACCGCCGACCGGACACTGCCGGATCGGGCGACTTTGGAATCGGCAGGCGATCTGCTGCGCGCGCTCGCGGCGCCCGTGCGCATCGCGATCGTGCTGCAGCTGCGCGAAGGGCCGCAATGCGTGCATGAGCTGGTCGGCAAGCTCGAGGTCGCGCAACCGCTCATCAGCCAGCATCTGCGGGTACTCAAGTCCGCGGGCGTCGTCACCGGCACCCGGTCGGGCCGCGAGGTGATGTACAGCCTGGTCGACGACCATCTCGCGCACATCGTCACCGACGCCGTCGTTCACGCAACCGAGGGGCACTCATGACGGCGACCGAGAAGACCGGCGCGCCCCGGACCACCAAACAGCGCACCGCGATCGCCGAGATGCTCGCCGCCAGCGACGAGTTCCAATCGGCGCAGGAACTGCACGACCGGCTCAAGGCCGATGGCCAGTCGATCGGGCTGACCACCGTCTACCGCAATCTGCAGGCGTTGGCCGATGCCGACCAGGTCGACGTGCTGGTGACCGACTCCGGCGAGTCGCGATACCGGCGGTGCTCGTCGGGGCATCACCACCATCTGGTGTGCCGCGACTGCGGTACGACCGTCGAGGTGCAGGCGGACACGGTCGAGACCTGGGCCGCCGAGGTCGCCCAAGCCAATGGTTTTGACCAGGTCAGCCACACCGTCGAGGTATTCGGACGGTGCCGCGCATGCCGGGCGGCGTGAGATAGTTGACAGTGAGCGGAGTTCGCCGGCATGGGGTCGACGGCACGCGAGGAGTGGGAGTGTGTGTGTGGTGAGTGACGTGGAGCAGGGTGGCGTGACGGGGAAAGTCGTCCATTTCGATACCAATCGGGGGTTCGGATTCCTGGCGCCGGACGACGGCGGATCTGATGTTTTCCTGCATGTGAACGATGTCAATATCGACGAAGAACTGCTGAAACCCGGTGCGCAGGTCGAGTTCTCGGTCGAGGAGACCGATCGCGGCTCCAAGGCGACGAACCTTCGGGTGCTCTCCGAAGCACCGGCCGGGGCCGGAGGATTCGGCCGCGACCGTGGCGGCGACCGTCGCGACCGCGGCAATGACCGTGGTGACCGGTTCGATCGCGGTGACCGCGACCGCGGCGATCGGCATCAGGACCGCGGCGACCGTCGCGGCCGGTCGGCGCGCGGCGGCCAGTTGGACATGGGCGCCTTCACCGAAGAGCTGACCGAAATCCTCCTGAATACCTCGGGATCGCTGACCGCCGCGCAGATCGTCAGCCTGCGGCGCAAGATCACCGATTTCGCCGTCCAACAGGGCTGGGTTGACTGAGAAGTCCTACGGGTTGACGGGGAAGCACTACGGGCCCGACGACCTGCAGCGGCTGGTCCCGGAGCCCGCGAAGAGCGCGGCCCTGCCGGGCACCGTCGGTGACTACCGGAGCGCCTTCGCTCGGGATCGCGCCCGCGTGCTGCATTCGGCCGCGCTGCGTCGGCTCGCCGATAAGACCCAGGTCGTCGGCCCGCGCGAGGGCGATACGCCGCGCACCCGGCTGACCCACTCGTTGGAGGTCGGGCAGATCGGCCGGGGGATCGCGACCGGCATCGGCTGCGATCCGGATCTGGTCGAACTGGCCGGGCTCGCGCACGACATCGGGCACCCGCCGTACGGACACAACGGCGAGCGGGCGCTCGACGAGTTCATCACCGACCACGGCGGCTTCGAGGGAAACGCGCAGAACCTGCGGATCCTGACCCGTCTGGAGCCGAAAATCCTTGACGGGCAGGGCTGTAGCGTCGGACTCAACCTGACGCGGGCGGCGCTCGATGCGACGATCAAGTATCCGTGGACCCGGCCGCGGCCGGGGGCCAAGTTCGGTGCCTACGACGACGATCTGCCGACCCTGGAATGGATCCGGCGCGGGTCCAACGGCACGGAGCAGGTGCTGGAGTCGCAGGTGATGGATTGGGCCGACGACGTGGCCTATTCGGTCCACGACGTCGAGGACGGGGTGATCGGCGGTCGGCTCGACCTGCGCAGCCTCGCCGACCCGGCCGATCAGCGGGCGCTGGCGGCCATGGGCGCGGCCAACTTCACCGGGATCGCCGAAGAGGAATTGATCGCCGCGGCGCAGCGGCTGTCGTCGATGGATGTCGTCACCGACGTCGGATCGTATGACGGTTCGTTGCGAAACTCGGTGGCGCTCAAGCGAATGACCAGCGAGCTGGTCGGTCGGTTCGCGTCCGCGGCGATCGCCGGCACCCTGGAGGCGGGCGAGTTCGCGCCGCCGCCGGTTGCGGCGGCCGAGGTCGCGTTGCTGAAGACGGCGGCCTTGATGTTCATCATGTCCGACGCCAAACACATGGCGGTGCAGGCGCGACAGCGCGATCGAATTCATCGGGTTGCCGAATGGTTCGTCCGCGCCGCGCCCGCGGGCCTCGATCCGATCTATGCGGCGCTGTGGGCCGACGCTCAGCGCGATGGCGCCGACGAGGGCGCGCTGATGCGGATCATCGTCGACCAGATCGCGTCGATGACCGAGAGCCGGCTGGAGCGTCTCGACAAGAGCACCCTCGGCGAACAGGCGCACCTGGGCTGAGTCTCAGCCCGGGTGCGGCGATTCGCTTGCATCGCCGCATGTATTGACCGTCGGAGACTGACGACCGTATTGTTCGGGTCTCCATGCAGACCGCTGGCCTACGCGGTGGACCGTTCGAGGAGCTGACGTGTCGGAGTCATTGCTGTCGTCACTGAGCCACGACCCGGGTCGTGAGGCGGTGCGCGTCGGCGACCATGTGCTGCGACGCGAGGAGCTGGTGTCGGCTGCGGCGGTCGTGGCCGAGCGAGTGGCCGGTCGAGGCGCGGTGGCGGTGCACGGCTCGGCGACCATCGAGACCATCGTCGCCGTCACCGGGGCGCTGTTGGCCGGAACGCCCGTCGTCCCGGTGCCCCAGGATGTCGGCGACGCCGAACTCGCGCACATTCTCGGCAACAGCGGGGCCGACATGTGGCTGTGCGCGCCCGGCAGCGATCTCGATCCGGACCTGGAGCGCTACGAGGTGGACCTCGCGACACGCGGCGACTTCGCTGCGGCCGAGCCGCCGATGTCCGCGACCGCGCTCATCGTCTACACATCCGGCACGACCGGTGCGCCGAAGGGTGTGCGCCTGTCCCGGGCCGCGATCGCGGCGTCCATCGACGGACTCGTCGATGCGTGGCAGTGGTCCTCCGACGACAAGCTGGTGCACGGCCTTCCGCTCTTTCACGTGCACGGGTTGGTCCTCGGCGTGATCGGCGCCCTGCGGGTGGGGTCCCCGTTGGTGCACACAGTCCGCCCCACGCCGCAGGCGTATGCCGCCGCGGCCGGGTCGCTGTATTTCGGGGTGCCTACGGTGTGGAGTCGGGTCTGCGGTGATCGCAATGCGGCCCAGGCGCTTTCGTCGGCCCGTCTGCTGGTGTCCGGCAGCGCGCCGCTGCCGGTTCCGGTCTTCGGGCAGCTCGCCGACCTGACCGGCAAAGCCCCGGTGGAGCGATACGGGATGACCGAAACCGTCATCACCCTGTCGACGCGGTTCGACGGCGAGCGGCGGCCCGGCTGGGTCGGCCTGCCGATCCGCGAAGTGCAGACCCGGATCCGGGCGAGCGACGGCGGCTTGGCCGCGCATGACGGCGAGTCGCTCGGCGAGTTGGAGCTGTCCGGCCCGACGTTGTTCGACGAGTACCTCGGTAACCCGGCGGCGACTGCCAAGGTGACCACCGGCGACGGCTGGTTCCGGACCGGTGACATCGCGGCGATCGACGCGGGTGGGTTCCATCGCATCGTGGGACGCGAATCGGTGGACATGATCAAGTCCGGTGGCTATCGCATCGGGGCCGGCGAGATCGAGCACGCATTGCTGTCGCAGACGGGGGTGCTGGAGGCGGCGGTCGTCGGGGTGCCCGACGACGATCTCGGTCAGCGGATCGTCGCGTACGTCGTGGGCGATGTGCCCGACCCCGACCTGCTCGTGCAGTCGGTCGCCGAGTCATTGTCGGCCCACAAGCGGCCCCGCGAGGTCCGGGTGGTCGCCGAACTGCCCCGCAACGCTATGGGCAAGGTGCAGAAGAAGCTGCTGCTCAGCGAGGGTTGATCCGTCACCTGATGCTGAGATCGGTGATTCCGCAAGCCATCTCGTTGTCGACGATGGCGGCTGTCGATGTCACAGCGCGCGACGGCGGACCAGGGTGGCCGCGATTCCGGCCGCCGCCGCTCGTACCGCGGTGACATGCGCGTCCGGGCGGAAACGCGTGGTCGGCCCCGTCACGCTGATCGCGGCCAATAGTTCGTTGGACGCGGTGTCCAGCACCGGGGCGGCGACGCAGGCGATGCCGATCGCCGACTCCTCGTACTCGAATGCGACCCCCGATTCGACGATCGCGTCCAGCTGTCGCGCGAGTGCGCCCGGCTGAGTGATCGTCTTGGGGGTACGTCGCGGGAGCGGTTGGTCGAGCACGGCGCGCCGCAGTTCCGGTCCGCCATGGGCGAGCAGCGCCTTGCCGATTCCCGTGCAGTGCAACGGGAGCCGTCCGCCGGCGCGGGACGGGGCGCGCGCCTGGCGATGACCGCCAATCTTCGCGACGTAGACCACTTCGTGTCCGTCGAGCACGCCGAGGTGCACCGTTTCGTGTGTTCGCTCGTATAGATCCTGCAGGAAGGGCATGGCCAGCTCGAGCAGGCTGCGTTCGACCGAGGCCCGCATACCGAGCTCGAAGAGGCCACCGGAGAGCCGGTACCCGCCGCCGGCTCGGTCGAGCAGAGAGACCGTCACGAGCTCGTTCGCGAGTCGATACACCGTGGCCTTGTGCAATCCGGTGCGCCGCACCAGCTCTGCGAGTGACAGCACATGATCGTCGGCTTCGAACGCGCGGAGCAGCACGGCGACCTTCCCGATGACGGTGTCGGGGGTGTCCGGGGGCATGTTCCCAGCCTAGATCCGGCCGTATCGCTCAGCGATACGAATCTCTGGATACGGCGCGGGGTGACCGCGGATGCTGGAACGCATGACGATGACAGCTTCACCCGATGCGGCGATCACGAAGGCCGCCGAGCGCCTTCGAGTCGCGCGCGATACCGGTTGCACGTGTGCGCCGATCCGCGATCTCATCGCAGTCACCGACCTGTCCGCGGCGTACCGAGTGCAGCAGGGTTTCAACGAGTCACGGCTGACGGCGGGTGCCCGCGTGGTGGGCCGCAAGATCGGTCTGACGTCGGTTGCTGTGCAGCAGCAGCTCGGCGTCGACCAGCCCGACTTCGGGGTGCTATTCGACGACATGGTCTATGCCAGCGGGGATGTGGTGCCGATGGACCGGTTGCTGCAGCCACGTGCCGAGGCCGAGATCGCGTTCGTCCTGTCGGCCGATCTCGCCGACGGCGATTTGGATCCGGTGCAGATTCGCGGCGCGATCGACTATGCGGTGGCCGCGATCGAGATTTGCGACAGCCGAATCGGCAACTGGGACATCAAGTTCGCCGATACGGTCGCAGACAATGCCTCGTCCGGGCTGTACGTGCTCGGTGATCAGCGGGTTCGGCTCGACGGCTTCGACACCGTGGCGGCTGCGATGTCCATGGCGATCAATGGCGCTGAGGTGTCTACCGGAACCGGCGCGGACTGCCTCGGCGATCCGCTCGCAGCGGTCGCCTGGCTGGCGCAGGCGGCCCGTGAATACGGCGAGCCGCTGCGCGCCGGTCAGGTGATCCTGTCGGGAGCGATGGGGCCGATGCGACCGGTCGGCGCGGGTGACGAAGTGACAGTGCGGATTTCGGGGCTCGGTGAGGTCTCGGCAAGCTTCAGCAGTGGGGAAGGAAAGTAATGACCCGAGAGACGAAAACAGGGAAGTCGAAGGTTGCGATCATCGGCTCCGGCAACATCGGGACCGACCTGATGTTCAAGGTGATCCGGAATGCCGAGTACCTGGAGATGGGTGCGATGGTCGGCATCGACCCGGAGTCAGACGGGCTGGCCCGCGCGGCGCGGCTGGGTGTGCCGACGACGCATGAGGGTGTCGAGGGGCTGATGGCGCTGCCGGGCTTCGACGAGATCGAGTTCGTCTTCGATGCGACCTCGGCGAAGGCGCACGAACACAACGCGGCGCTGCTGCAGCCGTTGGGCAAGCGCCTCATCGACCTCACCCCGGCGGCCATCGGCCCGTACGTGGTGCCGGCCGTGAACCTTGACGACCATCTCGATGCGCCGAACGTCAACATGGTGACCTGCGGTGGCCAGGCGACGATTCCGATCGTTGCGGCGGTCTCGCGGGTCGTGCCGGTCGAGTATGCCGAGATCGTCGCCTCGATCGCGTCGAAGTCGGCCGGACCGGGTACGCGCGCCAACATCGACGAGTTCACCGAGACCACGTCGGCCGCGATCTCGGCGGTCGGTGGTGCCAAGGGCGGCAAGGCCATCATCATTCTCAATCCGGCCGAACCGCCGCTGATGATGCGCGACACGGTCTTCGCGCTGATCGCGTCCGGGGATCCCGAGGTGCACGAGCAGATCCGGCAGAGCGTGCGGGACATGGTCGCCGACGTGGCGAAGTATGTGCCGGGCTACCGCCTTGTGCAGGAAGTGCAGATCACTGAGCTGCCGGCCGAGCGGCCCGTCAAGACCCTGCTGTCCGCCGATGCCGCGCCGCCGACGCATCAGGTGTCGGTGTTCCTGGAGGTCGAGGGCGCCGCGCACTATCTGCCTGCCTACGCCGGCAACCTGGACATCATGACCTCGGCCGGCCTACAGGTCGCCGAGCGGATTGCCGCCCGTACCAACGCCATCGAGACCGAGGTGACCGCATGACCGCGATTTTCGTGCAGGACGTGACGCTGCGTGACGGCATGCATGCCGTGCGTCATCAGATGTCGATCGGCGATCTGCAACAGATCGTCCGCGCGCTCGATGCCGCCGGTGTCGATGCCATCGAGGTCGCGCATGGCGACGGCCTGGCCGGCGGGTCGGTCAACTATGGTCCGGGCTCGAACACCGACTGGGAATGGATCGAGGCGGCCGCCGACGTCCTCGAAAACGCCCGGTTGACAACGCTGCTGTTGCCGGGTGTGGGCACCATCCACGAACTCAAGCACGCCTACGATCTGGGTGTGCGGTCGGTGCGGGTCGCCACCCATTGCACCGAGGCCGACATCTCCGCGCAGCACATCGCGGCCGCGCGGGACCTCGGCATGGACGTGTCGGGCTTCCTGATGCTCTCGCATATGGCGTCGCCCGAGGAGCTGGCCCGGCAGGCGAAGCTGATGGAATCGTATGGCGCACAATGCGTCTACGTCACCGACTCCGGTGGTCGGCTGACGATGAACGACGTCCGCGATCGAGTGCGCGCCTACCGTGATGTGCTCGATCCGGCCACCGAGATCGGTATCCACGCGCACGAGAACCTGTCGTTGTCGGTCGCCAATTCGGTTGTCGCGGTGGAGAACGGTGTCTACCGTGTCGATGCATCTCTCGCCGGACATGGTGCCGGCGCCGGCAATTGCCCGCTCGAAGCGTTCATCGCGGTCGCGAATCTGTCCGGCTTCGAGCATCGCTGCGATCTCGGCGCGCTCGAGGACGCGGCCGATGACCTGGTGCGGCCGCTGCAGGATCGGCCGGTGCGGGTCGACCGGGAGACGCTCACCCTGGGCTATGCGGGTGTGTACTCGTCGTTCCTGCGGCACGCGGAGACCGCGTCGGCGCGCTACGGCGTCGACGTGCGCGACATCCTCGAAGAATGCGGCCAGCGGCGGCTCGTCGGCGGCCAGGAGGACATGATCGTCGACATCGCGCTCACGCTGGCGAAGTGACGCCGTGGCAGCCCGTGTCGGCCTGTTAGGCGGGCGCGGGCTGCCTGGCCGATCGGCCGCGCCACCCGCGCCGATCGCAGCGGGTGTAACGTCCCCGTAGTGGGCCGGATCACAGCGCGGCGGTCGCTCACCAAGGTCACCGTCGGCCAGGAATCGCGCACCCGAATCGACGTCCTCGCGGTCGAAGAACCGCTGGAGATCCGGGTGGCGGGCACGCCGTTGGCCGTCACCATGCGTACGCCCGGTCATGACGTCGAATTGGCCGCGGGATTCCTTATCTCCGAGGGAATCATCGGCGATCGCGAGCAGTTCGAGTCCGCGATCCACTGCGGCGGACCGGGCAGAGGCAACGCGCCGAACGAGTACAACGTCCTCGATATTCGGCTCGGCCCCGGTGCGGTGTTGCCGACGCCGGAGGCCGCCCGCAACTTCTATACGACCAGCTCGTGCGGTCTCTGCGGCAAGGCCAGCATCGAAGCCGTCACGACGGTGTCCCGGTACGACGTCGCCGGTGATCCGAGCGCCGTCACCGCGGCCGATGTCGTGTCGTTCCCGGGCAGGCTGCGCGCCGCGCAGACGGTATTCGACAAGACCGGCGGACTGCACGCGGCCGGACTCGTGGATCTGGAATCGGGCGAGCTGATCGTCGTGCGCGAGGACGTCGGCCGGCACAACGCCGTCGACAAGGTCGTCGGATGGGCGCTGCTCAATGATCGACTTCCCCTGCGCGGCACCGTATTGCAGGTATCCGGCCGGGCGAGCTTCGAATTGGTGCAGAAGGCGGTGATGGCCGGGATACCGATGCTGGCCGCCGTGTCGGCGCCGTCGTCGCTGGCCGTCGAACTGGCCGCCGATGCCGGCCTGACGCTGATCGGGTTCCTGCGCGGCGATTCGATGAATATCTACGCCCGGCCCGACCGCGTTCGTACCGATCCGATCAACACCCAGCCCCATCCGCCGGCGATCAAGGAGGCCACCGATGAAGCCGCAGCACGCGACATCAGAGCCGGATCATTCTGACTCCGAGGCGCCCGGCCTGATGCCGGATGTCCCTAGGCAGGGCGGGTACGGCCCGCGCACCGACGCTGACTGGTCGAGTCGCGGCGAGTACCAGCATCCGGCGGCGGGGTGGGGCGCCGCGCTGTCGGTCGGCAAGGTGCTGGCGAAGCAGCGCGAGCTGGGCCGCGGGACGCGGTCGATGTTCGTGATGAATCACCCGGACGGCTTCGACTGCCCGGGCTGCGCGTGGCCGGACGACACCAAGCTGACACTCGACTTCTGCGAGAACGGGGTCAAGCACGTCACCTGGGAGATGACGCCGAAGCGGGTGATGCGGGAGTTCTTCGCCACGCATTCGGTGACCGAGCTGGCCGGCTGGACCGACTTTGACCTGGAGAACCAGGGCCGTCTCACCGAGCCGATGGCCTACGACCCCGCGACCGATCACTACGTGCCGATCAGCTGGGACGCCGCGTTCGGGATGGTCGGCGCGGAGTTGCGGGCGCTGCACAGTCCCGATGAGGCGGCGTTCTACACTTCCGGCCGCCTGAGCAATGAGGCGACGTTCCTGTACCAGCTTCTTGCCCGAGAGTTCGGCACGAACAACCTGCCCGACTGCTCGAATATGTGTCATGAGGCCTCGGGTCGGGCATTGACCGCCTCGATCGGTTCCGGCAAAGGCACTGCCGACCTCGACGATTGGGAGCAGGCCGACGCGCTGTTCGTCCTCGGCGTGAACGCCGCCTCCAACGCGCCGCGGATGCTCACGGCGCTCGCCGACGCGACCCGGCGCGGCGCCAAGGTCGTGCACATCAACCCGATGCTGGAAGTGGCCGGCACCAAAACCATTGTCCCGCACGAGATCGGCGACATGGCCCGCTTCCACAGCACCGCGACCAGCGAGCTGAACCTGCAGGTGCGCCCGGGCGGCGATCTGGCACTCATGCGCGGTATGGCCAAGGCGGTACTCGAAGCGGCGGAACGTGATCCGGCGGTTCTCGCCCATGACTTCCTGGCCGACCACACCGCATGGTTCGCGGAGTGTCGCGATCTCGTGATGGCGACCAGCTGGACCGAACTGGCCCAGCAGTCCGGCTTGAGTGAGCTGGACATCCGTGCCGCCGCGGACATCTATCTCCAGGCCGACCGCACCATCATCGCGTGGTGCCTCGGCGTCACACAGCACGAGCACGGGGTCGACACGGCGCGCGAGATCACGAATCTCCTTCTGCTGCGTGGCAATATCGGCCGACCGGGTGCGGGTCCGTCGCCCGTGCGCGGCCACAGCAACGTGCAGGGCAACCGGACGTGCGGCATCGACCATCGCCCGAAGGAGACATTCCTGCAGGCTCTCGATGACGAATACGGCATCACCTCGCCGCGGCATCACGGCCTCGACACGGTGAAGACGATCAAGGCGATGCATGCGGGCACCGTGAAGGTGTTCGTCGGCATGGGCGGCAATTTCGTGCTGGCCGCGCCGGACACCAAGTACACCGCGCTTGGTCTGGCCCAGTGCGAGTTGACGGTTCAGGTCAGCACCAAGCTCAACCGGAGCCATCTGACGCATGGCCGCAAGGCGTTGATCCTGCCGTGCCTGGGCCGTACCGAGAAGGATCAGCAGGCGGCGGGGAAGCAGGGCGTCACCGTGGAAGACGCGATGAGCATGGTGCACATCTCGTTCGGCAAGCGGCGACCCGCCTCCGCGGATCTCAAGTCGGAGCCGGCGATCATCGCCGGCATCGCGACGGCGACACTACCCAACAGCTCGACCCCATGGCAGTGGTACGTCGAGGACTACGACCGCATCCGGGACTCGATGTCGCGGGTGCTGCCCGGATTCGATGACTTCAACGAACTCATCAAGAGGCCCGGCGGATTCCGGATCCCGCAACCGGCGCGTGAACGGGTCTTCCTGACCCCGACCGGCCGCGCCGAGTTCTCGCTGGCTGCCCTGCCGAATGTCATTCCGGCGCAATCGGACACGCTGGTCCTGCAGACGATGCGATCGCATGACCAGTGGAACACCACCGTATATTCGGCCGACGACCGATACCGCGGCATCAAGAATCTGCGGGAGCTGGTGTTCATGAACGAGGCTGACATGGCGTCGCGTGGTGTGTCCGAAGGCGACTTCGTCGACATCGAATCCACCTCGCGCGACGGATCGATCCGCCGGGTGCGTCGGTATCGGGCTGTGCGGCATGCGCTTCCGAAGGGCAGCGCAGCGGGATACATGCCCGAGATGAACGCGCTGATCGGGATCGCCGACTACAGCACGCAGAGCGATCAGCCGCTGATGAAGAACGTGCTGGTGCGCATCAGTCGAAGCGGCGACTGACCGCGACGCATAGGCAACAGCGGGACCACGGCCGAGGCCGTGATCCCGCGTGCGGTGAAATCCGTTGCGGCTCTAGAAGTGAGTGCCACCGTCGACACGGACCTCGGTGCCGGTGATGAACTTGCCGTCGTCGCTGGCCAGCATCGCGACCACCGATGCCACGGTCTCCGGCCCGGCGAAGCCCTGCCCCAGAGCTGGCGTCAGCTTCATGAACAGACGCATGTCGGCGTCCTCGGGCAGACCGGGGCCGTGGCTCTGCTGGCTCTGGCCGGACCCGTCCGTCATGCCCGAGGAAATGGAGCCCGGCTGCACCGCGGTGAAACGGATGCCGCGCGTGGCGTATTCGGCCGCGAGCGCATGGGTCATCGACTGCACACCGCCCTTGCTCGCCGCGTAGGCCGCCATGTAGGGGTGCGCGAACATCGCCGAGGTGGAGCTGAAGTTCACCACCGCCGCACCGTTGCCCTCGAGCAGCGCCGGGATGGATTCCCTGATGACCAGGAACGTGCCGACCAGGTTGATCCGGATGACCTGTTCGAACTCTTCGACGGTCGTCTGCTCGGTATGCGACGACCGCAGGATGCCCGCGGCGTTGACCAGCGCGTCGAGACCGCCCAACCACTCGACGGCGTCGGCGACGCCGGCCTTCGCGGAGGCCTCGTCGGCGATGTTCACGACGACCGTATGCAGGCGGTCGGCCGCGTCCCCGGCCTTGGTCACGGTGTCGGCGAGTCCGGACTCGCTGACGTCGGCGGCGACGACCCGACCGCCTTCGGCGAGCATGCGCAGGACCGTCGCCTGCCCGATGCCGGATCCGCCACCGGTGACGAGGGCGCGGCGGTTGTCGTAGCGGTTCATGATGGTGGACCTTTCGGGCTCAGAGTGGGGCGCGCGATGCCACGGGACAACGCTGGCCATTCTCATCCAATATGCGGCATCGGCGGGGTGCTCGGTACCGCGATGTTCCACCTGCCGAGCCACTTATTTCAGGGACGGCATGCCCCGATGGCACTCGCGCCGCTCGCTAGGCGAGCGCGGGCGCTGCGTGCTGGGCGCGCGACCGGCATACCGACCGCGGCCCTCGCGGGGCCGCCCAATGGTCGATCGCCACCAGCGGTGCGCGATCGAGGCTCTTGGTGCAGCCGGGTGCTTCGATGGCGCGGCCCACGGCCGCCGCCGCGGCCTGCACCGCGCTGGTCAGCGAACGGTGCTGCACCTGGGCGGTCGGGCCGCAGATCGAGACCGCCGCGCCGGTCGGGCGACCATATGCACGGATCGGTGCGCCGATGCAGCTCAGGCCGGGAACCAGTTCATCGCGGCTGTATGCGACGCCGGTTTCCTGTGCCCGGGCCAGCTCTTCGCGGAACCTGGCGCTCGCGGGTCCGGCGTCCGGCCGGGGCTGCGCGGGCGCCGTGCTGAGCAGCACCTTGCCCATGCTGGCGCGGTTGGCGTTGATCCGGCTGCCGACGCGGAACGGCAACGTGGCGGCGCGGCGTCCACCCGCCTGTTGCAGGATCACGACCTCGTCGTCGCGGAGGACGCCGAGAAATGCGGCATGGCCGGTGTCTCTGTAGAGCTCCTGGAGGATCGGCCAGGCGGACGTCATCAGCTTGTCGCTCTGGGCGGCGCCCATACCGAGTTCGAAGAGCGACGAGCCGAGGGCGTAGTGGCCGCCGTGACGAGTCAGCCACCCCATCCGGGCGAGCTGTTCGAGGATCCGGTGAACGGTCGACCGGGGGAGCTCGGTCCGGCGGGTGACATCGGACAGCGTCAGCGGACGCCCGGCTGCTCGGATGACTTCAAGAACAACCGACACACGCTCGAGGATGCTTCCGGACATCGTCACCGCTTTCTGTCTCGACTACTAGCCACTTGGCTAGTAGCGTGATGGCGGTTACGTTAACCCGGCCCTATGAACTGGTCAACCGATTGTGATGTAACCGGCGAGTAGGGGTAGGGGTCGAGACGAGAAGGTGAGCGGAAGTGGCCGAAGGCAAGATCGATCAGAGCGCGCGGCAGCGCGACACGGACAGCATCGTCACCGCGGCGCGCGCGCTGTTCGCCGAGCGCGGCCCGGCGCGGGTGTCGTTACGTGAGGTCGCGCGGGAAGCCGGCGTGAACTACGGCCTGATTCACCAGTACGTGGGCTCCAAGGAAGCGCTTCTGCGCCTGGTCTTCACGCGGTCATCGGCGGGGTGGGCGGACGCATTCTCCGACGCTGACCGGCTCGAAGACGCGATCGGTCTGCTGCTGCGGCCGAAGTCGGACACCTACGTTCGAATGCTTGCGCATCTGATTCTGGAGGGGCGGAACCCCGCCGAGCTGGAGGACGACACACCAGCGCTGCAGGCGCTGACCCGTCGACTCGAATCCGAGTTGGTGCCGTCCGCGCCCGTGTTGCCCGACCCGCGAATCCAGGCCGCCGTGATCACCGGGATCAGCATGGGCTGGGGACTGTTCGGGCCGTATCTGCGGATGCTCGCCGGGCTGACCGACCTGTCGCAGGACGAGCTGGATCGGCGCGTGTATGACTATGTGCGGCAGGTGTTTACGGAGCGTATCGAGGCGGCCGTCACCGACTGAGTCGCCGCGTCAGTGGATGATGTCGGCGAGGTAGCGCGTCGGCAGCTCCATGAACGGCGTGCGGTGGATCGCCCAATGCGGCAGATCCTCCATCGAGTAGATGTCCTGCTGGTTCACCGGCCGCCGCGGCCACGACGGGATATTCACCCACAGCCGCAGCAGATGACGGCGGCGGTCGATCTCGGGGTGGTCTTCATAAGGCGTGCGGCCATGGACGATCAGCCGGTTGTTGAGGAACTGGATATCGCCCGCGGCGATGTTCATGTCCAGATAGAACTCCGGCGATGCCGAGATCTCACAGAACAGATCCAGCGCCGCTTCCTGCTGCGGCGTGATCTGGAAGTATCCGGCCCGAGCCGCGTCACGCGTTTGGGCGACGTGGACGCACGAGGCGAAGACGCCGTCGGGCTTGGCGAAGAGGGCCACGTTGCCGGATGTGACGATCTTGCCGTCGCCGCGCTCGGCATCATGTTGGCTGCGCATTATGGGCATGCCGTCGTAGAGCACCTGTGCCAGTTCGGGATTCGTCTCGACCATGCGATCATGTACCGCCGCGGCGCTGGCGATCCGGCTCGCCCCGCCCGACTTGGCCTCCCGCAGGCACAGCAGTGACACCACATCGTGGCCGTCACTGTGCATATTCATCGATTGGGCCGATCGGTAGCCGCGCACGAGCTCGTCCACGAGGTCCGACACGTTCATCACATGACCGAGGATCTCGCCGTTGCCGGACTGCGGGATGATCACGCCGAGATGCGCGCCGAGGCCGCAATAGATGCGGGCCAGATCGTCGTCGTAGGCATCCCTGGACAGCCCGCGGATCAACACGAACCCGCGGCCCGACCACAGCTCGTCGCGAAGCCGCGCCAGGAATTCGCCGACGGTGTGGAGCGGAAAGGTATCCGGGGTGATCTCCGTCAGATCTAGATCACCGTGGCTCTTGAGCGTGCTCAGCGCGGCGTCGATCTCGGTGAGCTCGTCGGCAGACAGCTGCCACAGGCCGTCTTCGCGGTAGTCGAAGGTGCTGCCCAGCCAGGCGGTGCGGCCGCCGACCGGGGTGAGTGTGGTGTGAGCGTGGGTCATTCGCGGCTCCGGGTTCGGGTGTGCGGGGTTCAGGCTGTGATGGGCTCGGATTGCGGCCCGCGGACGAGACGTCCGGGAAGGGCGCCGGTATGTGCGCCGCTGCGGCTGACGACGATGCCGGCGACGATGGTCGCGGTGTAGCCGCGTGCGTCCTGCATCAGGCGCCGGCCGCCGGCGGGCAGATCGCGAACGACGCGCGGCAGACCCAGATCGAGATGGTCCAGATCGATCACATTGAGGTCGGCGCGGTATCCGGGCGCAACCAGACCTCGGTCGTGCAGTCCCATCATCTGCGCGCAGCGCCGGGTCATGACGTGAATCAGATAGGGCAGCGGGAGGCGCTCGCCCTGCGTCCGGTCACGACCCCAGTGGGTGAGCATGTGTGTGTAGATGCTGCCGTCGCAGATCACGCCGAGATGCGCGCCGCCATCACCGAGCCCGGGCACGGTGTGGTCGCTGAGCAGCATTTCGCGCGACGGTTCCAGGGAATGGTCGGCGTAGTTGGAGAACGCGAGATAGAGGACGTTGCGGCCGTCGCGTTCGAGCAGCTTGTCGTAGGCGAGGCTCTCCGGTGACACGCCCAGGCGTTCGGCTTGCGCGCGGATCGAGTCGCTGGCGGCCGGCTCGTAGTCGAAGTCGTCACCCATCTCGTAGAGCTGGTCGAAGTCGCGCACCCGCATGCCGATCGCGATGGTCGGGTTCGGGTCGTTGGCCTCGGCGAGGATGCGTTCCTTGACCTCCGGCTTGTGTAGCTCATCGACGCGCTCCGCCAGGGATCGGTCGGCCATCGCCAGATAGGTGGGGGTCGAATAGAAGGGATGCAGGGTCAGCTGCAGCCCGAGCAGGACGCCCAGCGGGCGCGGCAGCACCTGCATCGTCGCGGCCGTGCCGGAGGCATTCGCATCATCGACCTTGTCGAGGATCGTGCGCCACAGCTGCGGCTTGCCGTGACTCTGTACCAACGACATGCTGAACGGTCGGCCGGCCGCCGTGGCCTGGCGCAGCGCCATGTCGAGGACCTGTTCCCAGTCGTCGTTGTATTCGATGACGAACTGCAGGACGCCGGATCCGGCTCGCCCGAGCGCGCCCGCCAGCCCGGCGTACTCCTCCTCGGTGGCCGCCAGCGTCGGGGTGAGCTGGCCGTCGCTCGATCGGTGGAACATCGTCTGCGACGTGCCGAAACCGAACGCTCCGGCGTCGATCGCCTCTTCCAGCACCGCCGCCATCTGCGCGATCTCCTCCGGGGTGGCCTCCTCGCGGTTGAAGGCCCGCTCGCCCATGACGAAGGTGCGTAGCGCGGCATGCGGGACATAGCTGCATAGATCGGCGTCGAACTCGCGTCCGCTCAGGTAGTCGAGGTATTCGGGGTAGGTCGTCCACCGCCAGTCGACGCCCTCGCTGAGGACGACGTTGGGGATATCCTCGACGCCCTCCATGAGCTTGATCAGCAGGTCGCGATGCTCGGGCTTGCAGGGCGCGAAGCCCACGCCGCAGTTGCCCATGACGACGGTCGTGACCCCGTGGTTGGTCGACGGAACCAGGCGGTTCTCCCACGTGGCCTGGCCGTCGTAATGGGTGTGCACGTCGACGAAACCGGGGGTGACCAGCTGGCCGTGGGCATCGATTTCCTCGCGGCCGGCGGTCGGCACGTCGCCGACCGCCGCGATAACGCCGTCGCGCACCGCGACATCGGCCTGCCGCGGCTCGCCGCCGGAGCCGTCGATGACCATCCCGCCGCGGATGACTAGATCGAAGTCGGTCATGAGCGCCTTTCGCCGTCGTCACTGCATATCGACGCTAAGTCGGGACGTGTGCGTGGTCTCGCCGCTGTCCCACGCAGTAGAACGGCTCCCGAAAACCGGGAGGCCGCACGAGTCGCGCGAGAGATCGTTGCTGCCGCTTGCCGTATTCGGCGGGCCACTAGACTGGGGTACGTGCCAGGCCGTATCCCCGATCGCGACATCAGTGCGATCCGTGATCGCGCGCGCATCGAGGACGTGGTGGGGGAGTACGTCGCTCTCAAACGCGCCGGCGCTGATTCGATGAAGGGCCTGTGTCCGTTCCACGACGAGAAGTCGCCGTCGTTCCATGTGCGCCCGAACCACGGGCACTTCCACTGCTTCGGCTGTGGCGAGGGCGGTGACGTCTTCACCTTCCTGCAGAAGGTCGAGCACGTCAGTTTCGTCGAAGCGGTCGAGCAGCTGGCCGACAAGGTCGGCTACCAGATCAACTACGAGGGCGGCGGGACGGCGGTCCAGCGCGATCGCGGCACCCGCGCGCGCCTAGTGGCGGCCAACGCCGCCGCACAGAAATTCTATGCGGCCCAGCTGAATTCGCCGGATGCGCAGAAGGCGCGCGAGTATCTCAAGGAGCGCGACTTCGACGAGGCCGCCGCGACCCAGTTCGGCTGCGGCTATGCGCCGGCCGGCTGGGACACCATGACCAAGGCGCTGCTGGCACAGGGTTTCGACTTCAAGGAGCTCGAGGCGGCAGGTCTGTCGAAGATGGGCAAGAAGGGGCCGATCGACCGGTTCCACCGTCGGCTGCTGTGGCCGATCAAGAGCCTCGGTGGCGAGGTGATCGGCTTCGGTGCCCGCAAGTTGTTCGACGACGACAACATGGGCAAGTACATGAATACGCCAGAGACCATGTTGTACAAGAAGTCTCAGGTGCTGTTCGGCCTCGATCATGCGAAGAAGAACATCGCCAGGGGCCATCAGGCGGTGATCGTCGAGGGCTACACGGACGTGATGGCGATGCATCTGGCCGGTGTCACCACCGCGATCGCGTCGTGCGGTACCGCATTCGGTGAGGATCACCTGGCGCTGCTCCGGCGGCTGATGATGGACGACAGCTACTTCCGCGGCGAGGTGATCTACACCTTCGACGGCGACGAGGCCGGCAAGGCCGCTGCGCTGAAAGCCTTTGCCGGAGAACAGAGCATCGCCGGTAAGACCTTCGTCGCGGTCGCCCCGGACGGCATGGATCCGTGCGAGCTGCGGCAGAGTCAGGGCGATGCGGCCGTGCGCGATCTGGTCGCGCGCCGAGTGCCGATGTTCGAGTTCGCCATCAAGGCCATGCTCGGCGAGCACGACCTGGATATCGCCGAGGGGCGGGTCGCTGCGCTGCGGCAGACGGTCCCGGTGGTGGCGCAGATCAAGGATCGCTCGCTGCGGGACGAGTACGCGCGCCAGCTGGCCGGCTGGGTCGGCTGGGAAGAGGTGCCGCAGGTCATCGCGCGGGTGCGCGAAGAGGCGGCGAAGCGCGGCAGAGCGCCTGCGCAGCAGCGTCGTTCGGCGCCGGCTCGCAAGACCGACGGTCCGGCCGCAGTGGGCCGCCCGAGGCCGAACGATCCGCAACTGTGGCCGCAGCGCGAGGCGCTCAAATCGGCACTGCAGTTCCCGGGGATCGCCGGCTCGATCTTCGATTCGCTTCCCCCGGAGTGCTTCACCGACGAGGCCTACAAGGCGGTGCGCGAAGCGATCGCCGAGGTCGGCGGCACGGCATCGGGGATGGACGGGGCCGACTGGGTGGACACGGTGGGCAAGGCCGCCCGGGATCTCGTCGTCGCATCGCTGGTGACTGAGCTTGCGGTCGAGCCGATCCCTGTGGCGGAGAACGGGATTCCGCGGTACATCGGCAGCGTGCTGGCGCGGCTGCAGGAGGTGTGGGTGGGGGCCCAGATCGCCGATCTCAAGTCCAAG
This sequence comes from Jongsikchunia kroppenstedtii DSM 45133, assembly GCF_000380485.1. Taxonomy (GTDB): domain Bacteria; phylum Actinomycetota; class Actinomycetes; order Mycobacteriales; family Mycobacteriaceae; genus Jongsikchunia; species Jongsikchunia kroppenstedtii. Next base: position 44,706 of record NZ_AQYG01000032.1, read on the forward strand.
CTGCGGCGGATGTCGCCGGCGGAGGATCAGGACGCCTACAACGCCGTGTTCGGCGATCTCGTGGCCCTCGAGTCGTATCGGCGGAGCCTGCTGGAGCAGTCGATCGACCCCGGTGGAGAGGCGAGCACCGGTTGAGCGATCGGCCTCTGAGCACGGCGTTTGGTGCTTGGGCGGGGCGATAGGCTAAAGTCTCCTTCGGTCCAGACGCCGCAAGGCGCCCCGGATCGAGACATTCCCCCATAGCTCAATTGGCAGAGCATTCGACTGTTAATCGAACGGTTACTGGTTCGAGTCCAGTTGGGGGAGCAGAAAGACCAGTTAAAGCGCCTCCCGCGATTACGCGGGAGGCGCTTTTTTGCGTTCACCCACCGAAAACGGGAGACAGTTGCTCGTGCGCCGCCCGCACGTCCGGCACCTGCGCCGCCTTCTCGATGTAGTGCTGCCGCGTCACCGCCGGGCTCGAGTGGCCGAGCTGCGCAGCCGCGTCCTCGATGTCGAAATCCGCGTGGTCCTTGATGATCGTGCTAACCGTCTTGCGGAAGCTGTGCGGCGTCACCCACGCGAACTCCTCACCCCGGGCTAGGCGCCACTGCCGCTCGACGTTGTTCGTCGTGCGCGGCGTCCCGGTGCGCGAGGGCCACAGCGCACCCCTCTCGTCGACAGGCAGCGTGTGATCTCTCCGGCGGCATTCAGCTCGTCCAGCAGCCTTGCAGCAATTGGCAGTAGTAACGGGTCGGGGAGAGGCCGAACTGTTCGCGGATCGCGGCTTCTTTGTTGCCGGCGAATCGCCACCACTTGCCCTCGAACTCGAGTGTCGCGTGCTGCTGCTTGGTCAACATGACTTAGGCGCCGAATGTTTCGACTGCGGCGGCTTGGTGCAGGGCTTGCAGTTCTGTGGCCTGTCGAAGGGCCTGCCGGTCGTAGATGTCGAGCTGATCGTGCAGCCGATCGCCGGCCGGGTGCAGCGACAGACCCAGCTCCCACATAGCTTTCTTTGCGAGCACGAGAGAGCGCATTGCCTCGAGGGATATGGTGCGGCGCAGTGGCCCACGTAGCGGTCGCAATGTGTCCAAACCGATCCGCGTCATGGCCGTCAGTCCGAACAGGGGGACCGTCCAGAGTTCGGGTATTCGGCTGTTCGCCGCGGCCCACTTCTTGGCGAAGTCCACTTCCTCGGCGAGTTCGCCGGCAAGGTGATCGAGAGCGCCGTCCATCCATGGGTCGGCGGCGAGTAGCTCAGCGAGGCGGATGCCGCCGCTGGCGCCGGCCAGGTGAATGCGGATGTACATCGCGAGGGATTGCTGGCGGACTGCCATGTGGGCTCCTGAGTGTTGTTGTTCGCTCAGCATGCTGTGTCCTCGATCTGTTCGCTGAGCCACCGCTTCTCCTCACCCGTCAAAACTGAATCAACACCATCAGCATCGGTACGTCACCCCAAAGCTCATCGGTGGCTTCGGCGCCGTTCCGGGGCCAGCGCATCGCTTCGGCGAGCTGCTCGAGAGCGATCAGACGGCGTGCGGCGATCTGCTCGACGGCCGTCTCTTCCCGGGCGCGCAGGTGAGCATCGATGGGGAAGACACGGCGTTCGTCGTTGACGAGTTCATGCGCGATCGTCGATCTGCGTAATACCCCAACCGCGTTCACCCTGACGGCAGGCGCGGCGGACTATGTCATCGGCTGCTTCGCCACGTCTGGCTCGTACACCGAGACGGCGAACTCGAGAACCATCCGCATCCAGGGATCGGGCCTGAACAACCAGGACTATAACCGCAACAGCATCATCGATGGGACCGGTGCGACGTCGATCACTAACAAGGTGTCGATGAGCCAGTCGGCCTCGCCGAGTTCGAGGCGATCTGCCGGGCCGCGCTGGCGGTCGAAGATGCGGAGGGCGAGCCGTGAATCGATGTCGCCTACAGTCCGGGTGCTATGTCGTTGGGTGACTTTGTGTTCCACGACAATCCGCACAACTGTCGGGGCATCGTGCAGGTCGCCGATCCGCTGCGCGCGGCCGGTCAGGTGAACAACCGCGGTGTCGCCAACACGAGTTGGGGTTGCGCCGGGCAACGGCAACTGTCGGGGCCGTGGCCGTGGTATTCGTTCGCGATCCCGGACGATCCGATCGCGTCGTGCCCGGGGGACAACGGATTCCGGCAGATCGCCGACATGGTGACCGGTCTGCATCAGCCAATCCCTGCGCAGTGGTGGAACGCCGGGGCGACACTCGATCAGATTATGAAGCACTTGGTCGGTAACCCGAATCTCGATCCGTCCTACACGTTCCATCTGTCGCGTCACTGCGCGTACGCGGTGGAGAACATGCCCGGGTCGACGCAGACGTACATGCAGGCGGTCCGCGCGGCCGTCGTGTCGCTGATCGCCTAGGTAATCGAAGCGCCCCCCGCGCCGTTCAGGCAAGTACTCTGCCGACACATGGCGGGACCGAGCTGCTTCGACTGGTTTAGCGAAATCATCATCCCTGCGATCGGCGCGGCCGGGACGGTCGTGTGGGCCGTGGTATCCACATCGCGCGCGAATAGACTGGCCGAGCGTTCAATGCTCAGGGAAAAAGAACTTTGCCACGCTGGCGCGCGCCTACGTCAATCGCTGGCCAGAGGGCATTCCTGGCCCCGATCAGCAAAAAGAGGTCCGGCCAGCCGCGGTCATCTGCGGGCAGAACGCGTACGAAATAGCTGACTGGGTTCCGGATGCCGTCTGGCGAATCAATATCAGCGACTTGACCGCCCAGACTAAGAGGGACGGGTTCTGGGCATTGAAAAGGGAGCTTGACGAGTGGCTAGCGAATGGCTTGAAGACTCCGAATCTTACCCATCCGCTGGCAACGACACGAGGTTCTCATACAAGGGCGTAGTCGATGAGGTGGCTACGTGACCGAAGCCCGTCAAGAATTTGAATCTGCGGCTAGGGGTAGATCAGAAGGGCAGGCTGGTGATAATGACCCGAAGTGCCGTGCCGAGATTGCGATAGATCGCGCGGTCTTTTGATCGTTCGAAGTCTTCGGCTTCTGGGCGGAGGACGAAGTTGTCGAGCCACCAGGCCTTGAGGCGGCCGTATTGGGGCGCTGACGATTGGTTATCAACCACAGGCTTCCTTACTGCGCATAGAGAGCTGTCAGGCGATGCGCGGTCGTCATTTAGGGAAAGAAGCTCACTAGCCAGTTTAAGAACCGCCAGAGCTTGTTTTTCCTGAGCCGTTCGAGGTACTTGGGGTCGGCGGGGCCAATTACGTAGTTTCTGAACCATGTTCGTATGGGCCTAGAAGGCTTCGGTTCCTCAGTCATCTAAAACCCTTCGCGTCGCCTAATGGCCGCCACATAGGCAATACATTCGACAGTTTGTGCGGCTCAGCGTGGGTCTTGGGCTGAGCCAACATTTTTTGCGACTTTGCCGATAACGAGTTTGCGAACGTGTCTTTACATGGTGTCGTCGTCCTGTGCACCTACCTGACTATCGCCTTTGCGAGCTCGGGATTTTATCCACAGCACGAGTGGCACTCCGACAACGACGACCGGATAATAGCCCAGGCTTGTAGACAGAAAAAGGTGCGTCGATCTGGCTACTAGCAGAACTACAAGCGGAGGGAGGAGTATTAGAATATAAGGGAGATACTTCTTCGTCGGCAGTTTCGTTTGGCATCGTCCCTGGCGCCCGCTGTTTAGTTGCATTGGTCGTACTTCCATACGCCCTCTTCGTATGTCCAGTACCGTTTCTGTGTGTTTTCGCCGCCTTCTACTGTTAGGTATCGGATAACAAGTGCGTGAGTTCCACCGCCTGCGATGGCCCAGTGTTGTGTATTGGGCGCTGCCAAGGGATTTGCGGAGAAGCTTGTTTTTGCTTCGGCGACATATTGTGATTCTGATAGTTTTGCAGCGCAGCGGGCGGAGTACATTTTGTATGCGTCCGAGTAGTCCTGGTCATAGACCAGTTGGTACATGTGTTGAGCGCGGTAGATAAGCGCATCGGGGCTGTCGCTCGCGACACTTGGGCTTGACTTCGCACTACTTGAGGTGTGGTGATTTGCGGACGTGCCGCATCCGGCCAGGGTCAGCGGTGTCACCGCAACGACCAGGACCGTGATCGCCGATTGTTTCCACCAGATCGGTTTCATTTGTGTTCCTCCCTGGTCTTTAGGCTAACTGGGTGCCGTGTTGAGCGGGACATCCGGCGCCTGACGGCGAGTGTGGGACTGTGGCCGCCGCTGGATTAAAGCAGGGGCTGTAACCCAGCGGAATGGGCGCGGTGGTGGTTCCCCCTGTTTGCGAAGGCTGACTAGGCATGGTCATTGTCGGCAATGGCGTGTTGGTTGGGGTGTCAGTGGTGGTGGTGGCTGTTGTGGTTGGCGGGCTACTTGGTGGCGGTGGTGGGCATGTTGCATTCGCCCACACGACTGGAACATTAACCAGCGGTGCGACTTTGGTATGGATCGTGTAGTACCCGCTGGGCTCACACGGCGCGCCGTTTGCCGCGACAGCTATGACGACAAATCCCAGGTAAGCCGTGCATCCAATTCCGATTGCACCGCTAGCTATCGGGCCGAGTGAAAGCCCCCCAAGCGCTGCTGCACCGCACACTGCTCCCGCATAGGTGGCGCATGCACCCTCGCTGGCGCATTTGTAGAGTCCTGCACTGTTGAACCGTCCTGGGTCTGGCGGAGACCGTGAACGCACCAGGAGAATGCGGTCATGGCAGCACCACGCAAGTTCGATCAGGAGACCCGTGAGCGGGCGGTCCGGATGTATCACGATCGTCTGAAAGAGACCGGTGAGTCGAAACTCGGCGCACGCAAGCATGTCGGTGCGCTCCTCGACATCAATCCGGCCACGCTGCGCAATTGGGTCGAATCCGATGCGCCGGCCGAGGCTGGCGGCGGCGGCGGTGCTGCTGGAAGTATCTCGTCGGAGTTGAAGGCGCTGCGTAAGGAGAATGCCGAATTACGAAGGGCCAATGAGATCCTCAAGACAGCCTCGGCGTTTTTCG
>NZ_AQYG01000033.1 GCF_000380485.1 Jongsikchunia kroppenstedtii DSM 45133
AGGTAACGGTCGCCGACGCGCTCACGCAGCAGCAGCACCGGCTGATTCTGTGGCGCTTCGACCCGGATTCCGACAACACGCATCTCGCCCATCGCAGTCTCCCTCGCTCGCGAGTCGCCTCTAATCCAATACGTCGCGGACCGCGGCCTTCACCAACTGCGTATGCAGAGTGACCGACAGCGCCGCAATCTCCCTAATCAGTTCCTCGGCTCCCTCCCCCGAGCCGGTCCCCTTGCCCTTGGCGATCGGGTTCGCGATCTGCCCAACCAGGCCGGCCTCGCGGTCGGCCGACACCTTGAAGGCCCGCAGGTGCCGGGTCTCCAGACCGTAATCGGCCAGTGCCGCAGCGGCTTCGACCAATGCCGCGGCGTCCTCGTCGAAGTATCCGCCCGGGCCCGGAGTCAACAGGCCGCCGCGCTGCAATTCGAGGATGAACGCCGAATCGACGCCGGTCCGCTCGATCAGCGTGTCGCGGCTGATCCGGCCGCCGGTCGCCGAGAAGTCGGTGGCCGGGGCCACCCACGACTTCACCGACGAGAGCAGGCGGGTGTTCGATCCGGGCTGCTCGCCGCGATCGATCGCGTCGAGCTGCTCCTTGATGACCTTCAGCGGCAGATAGCGATCGCGCTGTGCGGTGAGCACGAAACGCAGTCGCTCACAGTCGTGCTCGCTGAATCGGCGGTAGCCCGACGGCGAGCGCTCCGGGCAGATCAGCCCCTCGGTTTCGAGGAACCGGATCTTCGAGATCGTGATCTCGGGAAACTCCGGCCGCAGCAGTTCGAGCACCGCGCCGATCGACTTGGGCGAGGATGCGCCACCGGCGCGCTTCGCGCCGGTCCGATCTGATCGGGCGGACCCAGGGGACGTCACTTGCCGGCGGCGTCGCTGTCGGATGGGCCGGTGAGGAACACCAACCGGAATTTGCCGATCTGCACCTCGTCGCCATTGGCGAGCGATGCCGAATCGACCGGCTCGCGGTTGACGTAGGTGCCGTTCAGGCTGCCCACATCCACTACCTGGAAATCGTTCTCGCCCAACCGGAACTCCGCGTGCCGACGACTGACGGTGACGTCGTCGAGGAAGATGTCCGAGTCGGGGTGGCGCCCCGCGGAGGTGGTCGCCTGATCCAGGAGGAATCGCGAACCGGCGTTCGGGCCACGCTTGACGACGAGCAACGCGGTTCCCGGCTGCAGGCGCTCGACGCCGGTGTCAGCCGGCTCGGCGGCCGAACCGCTGGGTGCTTCCATCTCCTTGAGGATGTCGGCACGGAACACCGAGGTGGTCTCCACCGGTGCGGCCAGGTCCTGGTCCTGGTCGTCGTTCGCGTTGTCGCTCACTACTTCTCCTTCATCGTCGAACCAGCTCGTGAACTGCGGTTCACTCGCTGCGCTCCCGGTGCCGAACTCCCGTGGGTGGCCCGCTCAGGTGTTCCTAAACCGTACCCCGTGCCGGCGCGGTGGCGCACAGCCGGAGGAAACTAACTCCGGGAAACTAACTTCAGTCTTCGGTGATCGCGCGGTAGCCGGCGGCGTCCAGCATTCCGCCCAGCGCCGCATCCAGCGCGTCGGCGGAGCTCACCGTGATGTCGACCAGCCAGCCGGCACCGTAGGCATCCGAATTCACCTTCTCCGGCGCCGATTCGAGCGCCTCGTTGACGGCGGATACGGCACCGTTCAGCGGCCCGAAGATGTCGGACACGCTCTTGGTGGACTCCACCTCGGCGAACGACTCGCCGGTCACCACATCGTCGCCGACGGCCGGCAGCTGCACGAACACCACATCGCCCAGCTGACCCTGCGCGTAGTCGGTAATACCCACTCGCACAACGGTATCGCCCGTCCGCTGCACCCATTCGTGCTCGGCGGTGTAACGCAGGTCATCCGGAACTGCGGAGTCACTCATATGTGCACCCTTCGGCTCAGTTGAAAGGGAAACTTTAGCGGTCGCGATTCACCTGACAGCAGGCAGCCTACGCATCACGAGCCAGGTCTGGACCCAGTACAGCCCGAACGACCACACGTACATGCCGACGCCCCAGATGAGAAACGCCCAGCCGATGGGATACACGATGTCACCGATGGTCGTATCGGTGTGTCCGGCGAGGATCAGCGGGAAGCCCGACATCAGGGCGAACGTCGCCGCCTTGCCGATGTAGAGCACCGGCAGCGCCGTCAGCCCGCGGGTGCGCAGCAACGGCGCCGATGCGAGCAGCAGCAGGTCACGACCGATCAACAGGCCAATCACCCACCACGGCACCATCTCCCGGATACCCATGCCGATCGGGATCACGATCATGTACAGCCGGTCGGCGGCCGGGTCGAGCAGCGCGCCGAGCTTCGACGACTGTCCCATTAGGCGGGCGATCTTGCCGTCCGCCCAATCCGACAGGCCGGAGAAGAACAGGATCGCAAAAGCCCAGCCATCGGACTTGAGCCCGAGCAGCACCCATACGAACACCGGCACCAGGGCCAACCGGGCCGCGCTCAGCGCGTTGGGCACAGTAAAAATCCGATTGCTCGGAACCTGTTCGTCCACCGGGACCGTCTCGTTCACCCGAAGATGCCCCTCACCGGAAGATGCCGATGATCCCCTGCAGCGCCTTGGCACCGCCCGAGCTGAACGGGTTGTCGTGGACCATGTAGGTCCACGTGGTGGTCGAGCGCCGCAGATCCGCAGCCTCCAGATCGGCGCCGTCGTTGGTGATCGTCACCTCACGAAAGGTCTTGCGCGCCTTGGTGATCGCTTCTTCGGGCAGATTCGCGAACTCGTCCAGGATCAGCTTGTGGAACTCGTCGAGCGGGCTCTCACGACCGATCGACCGCAGGTGGATGCTCGCCCGAACATCGGAGACGAAGGCGAGATGGTCGGCCCAGGCGCGGTCCAGGTGGTACAGCACGATCTCCCGAGCCGCCTGCTCGAGCACCTCCGGCCGCACCGGCTCGTCCGGCGGCGGAGCCAGCTTGTCCTCGTCGGCCTTTTCAGCGTCGGCCTTGTCAACGTCAGCCTTGTCAGCGTCAGCCTTGTCAGCGTCAGCCTCGTCTGCGGCCGGCTTTTCGGCATCGGCCTTGTCGTCATCGGCCTTTTCCGCGTCAGCCTTCTCGGCATCGGCCGAATCCGCCGCCGAATCCGCTTCTGGCGCTTCGTCTTCGTCGTCCTCGGTCCATTCACCGATCAACTGCTGATAGCGCTTGCTCTCGCTCTCCTTGAGCTCGGCGATCGCGATGTCGGTGGTCAGCACCTCCATCCGGCGCGCCACGACGATGTCGCGCTGCTGGTTGACCAGCTGGTTGTAGCGCCAGGTGTTGGCATGCAGCTCGAGCATGATGCCCTCGGCCACGCGCTGCGCCTGCTCGATCAGGTCGATGCCCTTCTGCCCCATCGAGCCGTCCTCATTCGGGCTCTCCGGATCCTTCTTCAACGCAAGGTTCTTGGTGACCAGCGGGTCCTCGATGCTGGAGAAGAACACCGACCGGCCCGGATCGCCCTGGCGGCCGGCACGCCCGCGCAACTGATTGTCCAGCCGGGCGGTGTCGTAGCGGCCGGTACCGACCACGCAGAGCCCGCCGAGCTCGACGACGTCGTCCCGCGCTGTGGTCGATTCATGATGCGACGAGCCGCCCGACTCGCCCTGCGAACCGCCGAGCTTGATGTCGGTACCGCGGCCGGCCATCTGCGTCGACACGGTGACCGCACCGCGGGCGCCGGCCTCCGCGATGATCTCGGCTTCCTCGGCGTCGTTCTTCGCGTTCAGCACGACGCATTCGACGCCCGCGCGACCCAGGTGGTGCGCCAGCTCCTCCGACTCGGCGACGTCGTGGGTGCCGATCAGCACCGGCTGACCGGTCTCATGGATCTCCTTGACGAACTCCACGATCGCGTCGACCTTGTGCAACTTGTTGTCGTACACCCGGTCCGGCTCGTCCTCGCGGATGTTCGGGGTGTTCGGCGGGATCTCCGAGACGCGGAGCTCATAGAACTGGCGCAGCTGTTCGCCGGCGGCCAGCGCGGTACCGGTCATGCCGCAGACCTTCGGGTAGCGCCCGATCAGCGCCTGCACGGTGATCGTGTCGATGACCTCACCCGAATCGGTCTGTGCCAGACCCTCTTTCAGCTCGACCGCCGCCTGCAGGCCATCCGGCCAGCGCTGCAGCTGCGCGATCCGGCCGCGCGAGGCATTGATCAGGTGCACGCCGCCGTCACGGACGATGTAATGCACATCCCGCTCGACCAGCAGGTGGGCATGCATCGCGATGTTGACGTGGACGAGCGTGGTGCCGACATGTTCCTCGTCGTACAGGTTGATGCCGCCGAGCTCGGCCTCGATGAATTCCGCACCCTCGTCGGTGAGGAAGACGTTGCGGCCCTCCGTATCGATTTCATAGTGCGGCTTCTGCAGCTTGGCGACGGCGTCGTGGATGGCCGAATCGGTCACCTCGCCCGGCGCCGACCCCGCCAGGATCAACGGGATCAGCGCCTCGTCGACGAGGACCGAATCCGCCTCGTCGATGATCGCGACATCGGGCGTCGGTGACAGCAGTTCGTCGGCGGTCGTCACGAGCTGATCGCGCAGCACGTCGAAGCCGATCTCGTTGACCGAGCCGTAGGTGATGTCGGAGCCGTAGGCCGCGCGCCGCTGCTCGGCGGTCGAATCCTCGTGCACGAACCCCGAACTGATCTTGAAGATGTCGAACAGCGGTTTCATCCACTCGGCGTCGCGCTGGGCGAGGTAGTCGTTCACCGAGATGACATGCACCTGGTGGCCCTGCAGCACATAGCCGACGGCCGCGATCGCGCCGGCCAGCGTCTTGCCCTCACCGGTGGCCATCTCGATGACATCGCCTTCGAGGAGTCGCAGCGCGCCCTGCAACTGCACGTCGAACGGCCGCATGTCCAGCGAACGGTCGGCGGCCTCGCGGGCCATCGCCAGGAATCGGGCCTGCCCGTCCTCGGTCGCGACGTCCAGCCCCTCGGCCTCCTTGGCGATGTCGGCATCGGAAAGCTCCGAGGCCCAGTCCTCATGGGACGCCGCCGCGTCGATGAGGGCGATCGACTTCTTCTGGTTGCGCGACGATTGCGCACCCAGCATCCGCCACATGCTGTTGGTCAGCTTTCCCACCGGGGAAGACTCCTCTTCATCCTGGCCGCTCACGCGACGGGCCGTCGCGTCTACCGTACGCGGAGGGTCGATGCGTCAGTCGATGATCCCGGCCGCGACGGCCGCCGCGCGATAGGCGTCAGCCAGGGAGTCGACGGTCTCGTGCGCGTTGAGTCCGCTCGGATTGGGCAGCACCCACAGCTGGGCGCCGTGCAGATCGGCCGGCTGCCGCCCCTGCTTGGCGCCGCGGATGCCGAAGGCCGTCCGATACGCGGTGATCCCCAGTACCGCCACCACGGTCGGATGCAGCCGCTCGACCAGCGCATTCAGCCGCTCCCCGCCGGCCCGCAGTTCGGCGCCGGTGAGCTCGTCGGCCTTGGCGGTCGCGCGGGGCGCCAGATTGGTGATGCCGACCCCGCGGTCGAGCAGTTCGTGCCGGTCCGCGTCGTCCATCCCGGCGGTGGCGTCGAACGTCCGGCTGACGATGCCGGCCCGGGCGAGCGCGGGATAGAAGCGATTGCCCGGACGCGCGAAATGCGCGCCCGTCGCCGCCGTCCACAGGCCCGGATTGATGCCGACGATGAGCAATCGGCACTGCCACGCGCCCTCACCCAGCAGGTCCGGCACCGTGGCGTCGGCGTACGCGGCGAGTTCTTCACGGGTGAATCCCATCAGCTGAATCTAGCCATGAGCTGAATCTAGTTGGCCCGCTTGGGGAGCAACGCCCGTACCGCGTCGATGGTGTCGGCGTCCGCGGCCGTCCGGTCGGGTCGATACCGGACCACCCGGGCGAATCGCAGCGCGACGCCACCCGGATACCGGCGACTGACCTGGACGCCGTCCAGCGCGATCTCCACGACCAGCTCCGGGCGCAGCCACACCACATGTCCCGACTCGCTGGGGTCGCGCGCGTAGTCGGGAAAGGTGTCGGTCTGCCAGCGCAGCAGCGCATCCGTGAGGCCCTTGAACGTCTTACCGACCATGATGGGGTCGCCGCCGTCCGGGTCGCGGGCGCCGAGATGCAGATTGGACAGCAGTCCCGTCCGTCGGCCCGACCCCCATTCGGCCGCCAGCACGACGAGATCGAGCGTGTGCACCGGCTTGATCTTCTGCCAGCCCTTGCCGCGCCGGCCCGCCTCGTAGGCGGTGTCCAGGCCCTTGAGCATGATGCCCTCGTGGCCGTCCGCGAGCGCCGACCGCAACTGCCCCGAAATCTGCGCCTCGGCGTCGGCCGTCGCGGCCGAAATCGTCACGGCCGGAATGCGATGCGCCGCCGCGACGGCGTCGAGCGCGTCCAGGCGTTCGGACAGCGGACGATCGATCAGGTCGACCCCGTCGCGATGCAGGCAATCGAAGAAATACGGCCGCAACACCTCTGCGGCATCGGATCCGTTCGCGCTGCCGAACCGGCTCATCGTCTCCTGGAACGGCCGAGGCCGGCCCGCATCGTCGAGCGCCAGCGTCTCGCCGTCGAGCACCACCGACGTCACCGGCAACGTCAGCACCTGCTCGACGATCTCCGGCACCCGGGCGGTCACATCCGCCAGCGTCCGGGTGAATACCCATACCCGATCATCGTTGCGGTGCACCTGAATTCGGGCGCCGTCGAACTTGAACTCGGCGCTCATCGGGCCGCCGAGCGATTCGAGGGCGGCCGATACCGAGCCGGCCGGGGATGCCAGCATCGGCCGCAGCGGCCGGCCGACCTCCAGTCCCACCGCGGACAACGCGTCGACTCCGCCGGCGCGGGCGGTCGCCGCGGTATGCGCCAGCGACCCGCTCAGCATCAGCGCCCGCCGCACCGCCGCGGCCGGGACCGTGGTCGAGCTCGCGATCGCCTCGACCATCACCCCCTCGAGTGCGCCCTGGCGCAGCTCCCCGAGCATCAACTGAATCAGGAAACGTTGTTCGGCGGCGGTGGCCTGCCCGAGCAGGCCGTCGATCACCGCGGCGCGCTGCGATTGCGAGCCGGCGCCGGAGATCGCCGCGATATCGGCGAACGCCGCGTCGACCGCGGCGACAGTGAGGGTGTCGACCTCGGCCGGAGCATGCTCGCGGTCGATCAGCGAGCGCCAGCCGACACCGAGCCGACCGTGCCCGGTGTCGCCGGACAACCACGCCACCACCACCGGCAGTTCGGCGTCGCTCGCCCTGTCGAGCAGCGCGGCCAGCGCCGTGGTCTTGGCCAACCGGGATCGGGTGGCCGTCACCGCGGCTCCCGCCGCCACGACGTCGCGCAGCAGCAGCACCGACTCGGACGCAGGCATGAAGCGAGGCTAGCCCACGGTAGGAGCCGAAAATGGTGCCCTGGGCGGACGACGACCCGTGCTCGTGGTTCTAGCGTCACATCATGAGCAAGACCGAAAAGGATCTGTGGGTACGAGCACGAGCGCGACTGAACCACCTGGCGACCACTCGGTTCGGCGGCCCGGCGGCGGTGATCACCCGCTGGCATGCGCGCCATCCGAACAGCCTGTTGGCGCGCGCGTACACGCGGGTGTGGCTGTCCGCGCCGGTCCTCACGCTGACCGTTCGCGGCCGCAAATCCGGTCGGCCGCGGTCGGTCGCCCTGATGTCGGTCTTCCGCGGCGACGACGTCATCGTGATCGCCGGCAACGCCGGGGCACCGGGCACGCCTGCGTGGTTTCTCAATCTGCGCGCGGCCGGCGAGGCCGACGTGGAGGTTCGCGGACACCGGTGGCCGGTCGAGTTCCGCGAGGTCAGCGACGCGCACGAGGCGGCAGAATGCAAAGAGATATTCGCGCGTGTATATCCGGGTATGCGGGTATATGAAGAACAAGCGGGCCGCTCGTTCCCCGTCGGCGTGCTGACACGGAAAGAGGTAGCCACCTGATGACCCGGATCGCAGACTTTCTCGCCACCGTCCCGACCGGCCTGTGGCTGGGTGGCACGCAGGTGCCGGCGACCAGCGGCGGAACGTTCGACGTATTCAATCCGGCGACCGAGGAGAAGCTGATCTCGGTCGCCGACGCGTCCGAGGCCGACGGGCTGCTCGCCCTGTCGCAGGCGGCGGCCGCGCAGGCCGACTGGGCGGCGACCGCGCCGCGCACGCGTGCCGAGATCATCCGTCGCGCATGGGAATTGCTGATCGACCGCACCGACGACTTCGCCCTCGCGATGACGCTGGAAATGGGCAAGCCGCTGGCCGAGTCGACTGGCGAAGTCACCTACGGCGGCGAATTCCTGCGCTGGAACGCCGAGGAAGCGGTGCGGATCAACGGCCGCTACACCGCCTCGCCCACCGGAACCGGTCGAATCCTGGTGGCCCGCGCGCCGGTTGGTCCCTGCCTGGCGATCACCCCGTGGAACTTTCCGCTCGCGATGGGAACCCGCAAGATCGGCCCGGCGCTGGCCGCCGGCTGCACCATGATCGTCAAGCCGGCCGCCGAAACCCCGATCACCATGCAACTGCTGGGGCAGGTCTTCGCCGACGCCGGCCTGCCGCCCGGCGTGCTGTCGATCCTGCCCACCACCGATGCGGCCGGGCTCACCGATCCCCTCCTGGCCGACCCCCGGCTCCGCAAGCTCACCTTCACCGGTTCCACCGCGGTCGGCCGGCAGCTGCTGGCCGGCGCCGCGCCCCATGTCCTTCGGACATCGATGGAGTTGGGCGGCAACGCACCGTTTCTCGTCTTCGACGACGCCGATATGGACGCCGCGATCGACGGCGCGATGGCCGCCAAGATGCGCAACATCGGCGAGGCCTGCACCGCGGCCAACCGGTTCCACGTGCAGAACTCGGTTCGCGAGGTGTTCACGCAGCGTCTTGCCGACCGGATGGCAGAGCTGACGATCGGCAACGGGGTCGACGACGGCATCCAGGTCGGCCCGCTGATCAGCGAGAAGCAGCGCGACAAGGTGATCGAGCTGGTCGCCGATGCGGTCGACAAGGGCGCGACCATCGTCACCGGGGGTACGCCGATCGACGGGCCGGGCCACTTCTACCCGCCGACGGTGCTGGCCGACGTCTCCGCCGACGCCCGGATTCTGCGCGAAGAAGTATTCGGTCCGGTCGCGGCGATCGTCGGGTTCGACACGGAGGCCGACGGCATCGCCGCCGCGAACGACACCGAGTACGGCCTCGCCGCGTTCTTCTATTCGCGGAGCCTCGACCGCGTCATGCGAGTCGGCGAAGCGCTCGAATCCGGCATGGTCGGCGTCAATCGCGGCGTCGTCTCGGATGTCGGCGCGCCGTTCGGCGGCGTCAAGGAATCGGGCATCGGCCGCGAGGCCGGGAGCGAAGGCATCGCCGAATACCTCGAGACCAAATATTTGGCCCTCCCCTAACGTCAGTAAATGCGTCGCCGCCGTTAGGCACGGCAAGTAACGTAGAGACGCTCGTCGGCAGTCGGCCGCGAGAGCCCCGGGGATCGGAGATGGCGCGCAGTGCTGTGGTGGTTGGTTCGAACCAAGCTGTATCCGCATCGCCAGTCGATCAGCCTGATCATCGTGTTCCAGGTCATCAGCGTGTTGTGCAACCTGTGGCTGCCGTCGCTGAACGCCGCCATCATCGATGACGGCCTGGTCCGCGGCGACGAGGGCGCCATCTGGAGCAAGGGCGGGTTCATGCTCGTCGTCTCGGTGGTACAGATCGCGGCGCAGATCACCGCCACCTACTTCGCCGCCCGCACCGGCGCCGCCTTCGGCCGGGATACCCGGGCCGGGCTGTTCCACGCGGTCGGCACCTTCTCGCAGCGCGAGGTCAACAAGTTCGGCGCCGCGTCGCTGATCACCCGCACCACCAACGATGTCCAGCAGGTGCAGCTGGTCATCATGATGGCGCTGACGATGGCCATCTCGACGCCGATCATGGCGGTCGGCGGCATCGTCGCCGCGTTGAACGAAGACGTGCAGATGTCGTGGTTGCTGGCCGTGGCCGTGCCGATCCTCGGCGTACTGATGGGTTTCCTGATCACCCGCCTGGTGCCGGGCTTCCGGGCGCTGCAGGGATTCCTGGACGTCGTGAATCGTATTCTGCGCGAACAGCTCTCCGGTATCCGAACCGTCCGGGCGTTCGTCCGCGAGGACACCGAGGTCGCCAAGTTCGGCGCCGCGAACCACGATCTGACCACCACCGGTGTCCGGGTGATGCGGCTGATGTCGTTGATGTTCCCCGTGGTCATGATGATCATGAACCTGTCGACCGTCGCCGTCTGGTGGTTCGGCGCGCACCGGATCAACGACGGCACGATGCAGATCGGGTCGCTGACGGCCTACATGAACTACCTGATGCAGATCCTGATGTCGGTGATGATGGCGACGTTCGTGGTGATGATGATCCCGCGGGCCTCGGTCTCCGGCGATCGCATCGGCGAGGTGCTGCTCACCGAGCCGTCGGTCCGACCCAGCGATACCCCGTCCGACATCGAGTCGATCAGCGGCGCAATCGAATTCGACGACGTCGAATTCAGCTATCCGGGTGCCGACTCCCCGGTTCTGGCCGGCCTGTCGTTCACCGTGTCTCCCGGCGAGACGCTTGCCGTGATCGGGTCGACCGGCTCCGGCAAGTCCACGCTCGTCTCGCTCATCGCCCGGCTCTTCGACGTCACCGGCGGCGCCGTACGGATCGACGGCCACAACGTGCGCGACCTCCCGGCGGACGCCCTCTGGGGTCACGTCGGGATCGTTCCGCAGCGCGCGTTCCTGTTCACCGGCACGGTGGCGACCAATCTGCGCTACGGCCGTCCAGACGCCTCCGACGAGGAGCTCTGGGATGCGCTGACCATTGCGCAGGCCGCCGACTTCGTCCGGGAACTGGGCGGGCTCGATGCGCCGATCGCGCAGGGCGGCACCAATGTGTCCGGCGGCCAACGGCAGCGGCTCTGCATCGCACGGGCTCTCGTCACCCAGGCGCCGATCTACCTGTTCGACGACAGCTTCTCGGCCCTCGACCTCGCGACCGATGCAGCACTGCGCGCGGCGCTGGCTCCGCGGGTGCGCGCCGCCTCGGTGATCATCGTCGGCCAGCGGGTGTCCACGATCGAGCACGCCGACCGGATCCTGGTCCTCGACGCGGGGCGCATCGTCGGGCTGGCGCCGCACGACGAGCTGTTGCGGACCTGCGAGACCTACCGCGAGATAGCCGAATCGCAGCGACGAGTGGAGGCGAGCGCATGACCCGGCCCGGAATGGCACCGCCGGTCACCAAGCCGAACGATTTCGGCGCATCCGTACGCCGGCTGTTCGGCCTTCTGCTCCCCCACCGGGTATCGCTCATCGCGGTCGTCGCGCTGTCGATCGGATCGGTGGTGTGCAGCGTGCTCGGCCCGCGGATCATCGGATTCGCGGTCGACGAGGTGTACCGGGGCGCGCTCTCGCACTACAAGCATCACGGCTCGGGCATCAACTTCGACAAGGTCGGCAATATCCTGCTCTGGGCGGCGATCGTCTATGTGGCCTCATCGCTGCTGATGTGGCTGCAGGCCTGGATCCTGGCCGGTCTCGTGCAACGCGTCATGGGAACGCTACGCGAGCGGGTCGAGGCGAAGATCAATCGACTTCCGTTGACCTACATCGATTCTCAGCCGCGGGGCGAGTTGTTGTCCCGGGTCACGAACGACATCGACAACCTCGGCCAATCGCTGTCGCAGACGCTCTCGCAGTTCGTCGTCAACGGGCTGACCGTGGTCGGCGTCCTCGTGATGATGTTGGTGACGTCGCCGCTGCTGACGGTCATTGCCTTGGTCACCATCCCGCTGTCGGTCATGACCGCGGCAATGGTGATGAAACGCAGCAAGACGCAGTTCGTCGCCCAGTGGAAGCACACCGGAGCGCTCAACTCCCAGGTGGAAGAGGCATTCTCCGGCCATGAGCTGGTCACCGTATTCGGCCGGCGCCGTGAGGTGCAGGGCCAGTTCGACAGCAAGAACGAGGAACTGATGCAGGCCTCGTTCCGGGCCCAGTTCGCGTCCAGCCTGGTGATGCCGATCAACATGTTCCTCGGCAATCTGCAGTACGTGATCGTCTGCGTCGTCGGCGCGCTGCGCGTCTCCTCCGGCTCGATGACGCTGGGCGAGGTCACGGCCTTCATCCAGTACACGCGGCAGTTCACGATGCCGCTGACGCAGCTGGCGTCGATGGTCAATCTGCTGCAGTCCGGCGTCGCGTCGGCCGAGCGGATCTTCGAGGTGCTCGACGCATCCGAGCAGTCACCGGACGACACCGAGCAGTTGCCGGCACCGACTCGCGGCCGTGTCGAGTTCCGCGACGTCGACTTCTCCTATACCGACGCCCCGCTCATCGAGGGCCTGAGTCTGGTCGCCGAGCCCGGCCAGACCGTCGCCATCGTCGGGCCCACCGGCGCCGGCAAGACGACGCTGGTCAATCTGCTGATGCGGTTCTACGAGGTCGATTCGGGCTCGATCCTGTTGGACGGCACCGACATCGCCACGGTGCCGCGCGGCGAGCTCCGCTCCCGGATCGGGATGGTGCTGCAGGACACCTGGCTGTTCCACGGCACGATCGCTGACAACATCAGGTACGGCAACCAGTCAGCGACGGACGAAGAGCTCTATGCGGCGACGCGCGCGACATTCGTCGATCGATTCGTGCATGCCCTGCCCGGCGGCTACGACACCGTGCTCGACGAGGACGGTGTCCTCTCCGTCGGCGAACGGCAGCTCACGACGATCGCCCGGGCCTTCCTGGCCGATCCGGCCATCCTCATCCTCGATGAGGCGACCAGCTCGGTCGACACCCGAACCGAAGTGCTGCTGCAGCACGCCATGAACGCCCTACGGCAGAGCCGCACGAGTTTCGTCATCGCACACCGACTTTCGACGATTCGCGATGCCGACACCATCGTGGTGATGGAGCACGGCCGGATCGTCGAGCAGGGCGACCACGACGCGCTGATCGCGGCGCGCGGTGCGTACTGGCGGCTCTACATGGCTCAGTTCGAGGGTGCGTTCGCGGACGAGGAAGACATCGTCAGCTCCACCAGCACCGGCGAGTGATCGCTGGCCGGCGCCACCCCTTCGGGCGCGACGAGCTTCTGCGGGTTGGCGGCCGTGAAATGCCGTGAGGCGTAGACGCGGTCGCTGTTCGGCGGCGCCCCCGCCGTCGACTCCTGCAGCCCCACCGCTGCGAACACCTCGTGCTCGCGCGCGAACTCGGGCGATCCGTCGCGAACGTTGAAGTCGGCCCCCAGGATCGTCGGCCCGTCCCAGCTGCCGACGGTCTCGGCGATGGCATCGATCTGGCGGCGCTGCTCGTCGGCCCCCGGCCGGGGCGAGCTGAAATGTCCGGAGATCACCCGGATCTCGGTGCCATCCGGCAGTCGCACCAGGGTGTCCGCGGCACCCCGCGGCTGGTATTCCGGCGGCTGCCGGAACGGATGCCACTGCCGCTTGCGCTTGAGCAGATTCGAGGCGGTCGCCGCGTAGTTATCGGCGATCGCCCGGAACCGCCGGGTCGTGTTGTTGCCGAACGGATCCGGAATCCGCAGACCCCGGCTGTCGACTATGGTGATGCCGTGGAAGGTGAGGATGCCCGGTCCTTCCTCACGCCCGTAGATCTTCTCGATCGACGGCGCCATCACGGCCCCATCCGGATTCAGCCGACGCCGCAGCGCAGCGAGCGTGTCGGTGAAATTCGAGCGGAATGCGAAGCGGTCCAGCTCCTGCATCAGCACGATGTCCGGGTCGTATTTCGCGATCTCATCGGCCAGCCGATTCAGATCGTTGGATGTCGCCCAGTATTCGCCCGGGCCGCCCATGCCACCATGCACGTTGTACTCCAACACTTTCAGCGTCTGCGGGCCCCGGGCGATCGCGGCGGGCGCCGGCCGCTCGACACGGCGCGGCCGCCGGGCGAACCGCCACACGCCCCAGACGAGGCCGATCACCGCGCCCGCCAGAGCGCCATACCCGGCACCGGCACCCGGGGAGCCCGCGATCGCGCCGCCGATGGTCCCGACGATCACGCCCACGAGCGCCCCGATCGCCGCCGGCGCCAACCCGGTCCGGGTGGTGACCCCCATGCCGTCGACGGCGCTCCACCGGCTGCGCGGCAGCGGCAGCGCCGGTAGTCGCGTGGTCGCCGCGTCGAGTGCACCCAGGACGTGAATTCGCTTATCGATGACGATCGGCATGCGGACATTTAATCGAATGCGTGCCCGAATTCTGGGTGCTACGGTCGTTTTCGTGAACTTCGTCGTCGCCCTTCGCTGACCAGCCCACGATCGCCGGCCCCTTCGGCCTCGAGAATCGCCTGCTTGGAGTTCACCGTGTCTACCCCATCTGCGCCCATCACCTTCGCCGACCTGACCTTCGTCTGGCCGGATGGGAGCACCGTGCTCGACGGCATCGCCGGCACGTTTGCGTCCGGCCGAACCGGGCTCGTGGGCCGCAACGGCAGCGGCAAGTCGACGCTGCTGCGGCTCATCGCCGGCGAGCTGACGCCGACCTCCGGAACCATCGAGACGGCCGGACCCGTCGGCTATCTGCCCCAGACCGCGAGCTACGACGCCGACTCGTCGGTGGCCGATCTACTCGGGATCGGCGCGGTCATCTCCGCGATCCAGGCCATCGAGGCGGGCGACACCGAGCCGCGGCTCTTCGAGATCGTCGGCGACGACTGGGATATCGAGGCGCGGGCCGCCGAAGTGCTGGCCCGGATAGGCTTCGCCGGGATGCGACTCGATCGTCGAGTCGACGAGCTGTCGGGCGGCGAATCGATGCTGATCGCGATCGCCGGACTGCGGGTGCGTCGCACGCCGATCTCCCTGCTCGACGAGCCGACCAACAACCTCGATCGCGCGGCCCGCGCACGGGTATCCGACCTGGTCGATGACTGGCCGGGAACCCTGGTCGTCGTCAGCCACGATCTGGATCTGCTGGAGCGCATGGACAACACCGCCGAGCTGTACGGCGGCCGGCTGGAGGTCTTCGGCGGCCCGTACAGCGAATGGCAGGCGGCCCTCGAGCAGGAACAGGCGGCCGCGGCCGCCGCGGTGACGTCGGCGAAGCAGACCCTCAAGGTGGAGAAACGGCAGCGGATCGAGGCGGAGACCAAACTCGCCCGGCGCGCCCAGTACGCCAAGAAGACCCAGCGCGACGGCGGCATTCCGAAGATCGTCGCCGGCCGGCGTGCCGAGAACGCCCAGGTATCCGCGGGTGCGATGCGAAATCGTTTGGACGACAAGGTCGCATCCGCACACGCCGCGGTGCGGGCGGCCGACACCCGAGTACGCGACGACGACCACATCAACCTGACGCTGCCCGACCCGGATGTGTCCCGGGGTCGGCGGATCGCCGAGATCACCGCCGGCGACCGGACGACCGTGGTGCAGGGGCCGGAGCGGGTAGCGCTGGTGGGGCCCAACGGCTCCGGCAAGACGGCGCTGCTGCGCCGGCTCATGGGTGCGGCGGACGTCGATCCGGCCCGCCCGCACGGACGACTGCTCACCGAGCGGGTCGCCTACCTGCCGCAGCGGTTCGACGAACTGGACGACCACGCGAGCGCACTCGCGAATGTGCAGGCAGTTGCACCCGACGCGGTCGCGGGCGATATTCGAAACGGATTGGCACGACTGCTGATTCGCGGGGACGCGGCCGATCGTCCGATCCGGACCCTGTCCGGCGGCGAACGGTTCCGGGTATCACTGGCGACACTGCTGCTGCGCGAACCGCCGCCGCAGCTGGTGATCCTCGACGAGCCGACGAACAACCTGGACATCTCCAGCGTCGGGCAGCTCGTCGAAGCACTCGCGGCCTATCGCGGCGCTCTATTGGTCGTGAGCCACGACTACCGCTTCCTGCGCGACATCGGGATCGACACGGTTCTCGCGCTCGATGAGAACGGCGCCGTCACGTCGACCCCGGGGACATCAGCGCTCGAGCTCCCCGGCGATCCCACGCTCTAGCGCCTCGGCGGCGGGCGCCGGAATGTCCAGCAGCCCATCGAGTTCCTTGCGCGCCCGCTCGTAGGCGGCCCGACGTTCGGCCATCGTCGCGCCGGAATCGGCTGCCACGCTGAGCAATCGCTGCGCCTTGGCCAGCCGCTCCTGCTCGATCGCAGAGAAGTCGCCGCGCCGTCGCCGCCTGGCCTCCGCCTCGGCAACGTCGAACGCGGTCGCATAGTCGTGCACCGCGTCGCGGTACACCTCGAGGGCGATCTCGTCGACGTGGTCGGCGGGCGCCCCGGTCTCGGGATCGACCGGGCGGGTGAGCTCGGCCCGACGCCGCGCCTTGTGGAAGTCGACCGTCAGCGGCTCACGCATGTCGGTCATCATCGGAAAGTCCAGCAGCGTGGACAGATTCGTCTCGAAGCCGAACCAGCGCTCGTCGACGTCGTCGTGCGTGCGTTGCAGCGCCCGCAGTTCCTGCCGCCGTGCCTGCGCGTCCTGGCGATCCGCGCCCTTCAGCTGCGCCTGCGCGACCTTCGCCTGCTGCCGTGCCAGATACCGTTCCTGCCGCCGTTGGGCCCGCCGTTCGTTCCAGACCGCGGCCGACTTCACGGCGCCGCCGATCGAACCGCCGAAGACGAAGATCAGCCACCAGTAGTGGCCGACCGCTTCCATCACACCGCCCATCGATATCGCCCGGCTACGTCGACGCCAGATGCTCCACCAGCAACGACGTCAGCTGCTCGGGCACCTCTTCCGGAATCCAGTGGGACACGTCTTCGAGCATCTCGAAACGGTACGGGCCACTCACCCAGTCGGCGGTGCCGAGCGCGGCGGTCGATCCGAATGCGACATCCTCGGTGCCCCACACGTACAGCGTCGGCACGTCGACCCGGCCGATCTTCGTCCCCGGACCGCCGGCGCGGTACCAGTTCAGCGCGGCCGTGAGCGCACCCGGCTCCGAGAGGCGGGTCACGTACTCGTCGATGCGTGACGGTGGAACGCGGCGATCGAAGAACCCCCGCAAGGCTTTTGCGTTGTCGGCCAGCATCGCGCGTTCGGTCGGTCCGGCGCTGCGCCATTCGATCATGTACCGCGAACGCTGCTGCTGATCCTCGTCCGACTTCCACGCCGCCGCGAGCGCGGCCGGATGCGGGGTCGAGATCACCGACAGGCTGCGCAGCCGCTCGGCGTGCCGATCGGCGACCCGCCAGGCGACCGCCCCGCCCCAGTCGTGGCCGACGACGTCGAACCGCTTGAGCCCCAACGCGTCCGCCATCGCGGCGACGTCGTCGGCGAGGGTATCGATGTCGTACTCGGCCGCGCGCTCGGGCCGCACACCGGGCGAATAGCCGCGCTGATCCGGCGCAATGGCCCGAAACCCGCTGTCGCCCAAGACCGCGACCTGATGCTCCCATTCGACCGCAGCCTCCGGAAAGCCATGGAGCAGCAGCACCGGTCGACCGTCGACGGGCCCGGCCGCGATCGCGTCGAAGGTGCCGGCGTCGGTGGTGATCTCGATGTAGTCCGTCACAGCACCCAAGTTAGCCCGACACGATCCCCACGACCAGGTTGATCGTCGTCGCGAGGATCGCCGTGCCGAACATGTACGACATCATGCAATGACGCAACGTCACCGCCCGGATCTCGGAATTGGTCACCGAGGTGTCCGATACCTGGTAGGTCATGCCCAGGTTGTAGCTGAAGTACATGAAGTCCCGGAACGCGGGCGCTTCGTCCGGATTGTTGAAGTTGATGCCGCCCGTCTCATCGCCGTTGTAGTACAGGTAGGCGTACTTCGCGGAGTACATCAGATGCAGGCCGGCCCAGGACATCACGACGGCCGCGATGCCGATCGCGGCGGCGATCTTGTTGTCATGGCTGTGCCCGACGACGAGCAACGCGATAACGGCGACCAGGCCGCCGACGGCAGCGGCCACGACGACCAACTCGTCGAGACCGGGTCGAAGATCCTCCCGGCGGGCATGGTGCCGGGTCGCGTCCGCATCCTGCGGCCACAACACCACCCACCCCGAGATCACGAACAGCGCCGCACCGGCTGCGATCCCGGCGAGCATGCCCACCAGCCCCCGAGTCGACAGGCCGACCGCCAGGCCGATCAGCACGCCCGCGACCATCGAGACCAGCACGCGACTGGTCGCGCCCCACGGCATGATCGGCCAGGTCCGGGTCATCAGGCCTCGCCGCGCCGCAGCAGCCGGCCGTGCGGGGTCTCGAAGTCGATCCGCTTGCCGCGCAACCACGTACCCGATACGACGCCGGCCAAGGCCTTGCCGTCATAGGGCGACACCGGATTGCGGTGGTACAGCTTGTGCACGTCGACCACCTGACCCTGCTCGGGCGCGAAGATCGCGAAGTCGGCGTCGCAGCCGAGCGCGATCCGGCCCTTGCGGGTCATTCCCGCCAGTTGCGCCGGCTTGACCGCCATCCACTCGATCACCTGCTCGAGCGCGATACCGCGGCGCTTGGCCTCGGTCCAGATCAGCGAGAGCCCCAACTGCAGCGACGCGACCCCGCCCCACGCGACCCCGAAGTCGCCGTTCTCGACGTCCTTGAGGTCGATCGTGGACGGCGAGTGGTCGGACACGATGCAGTCGATGGTGCCGTCCTCCAGGCCCTTCCAGAGCAGCTCCCGATTGGATGCCTCGCGGATCGGCGGGCAGCACTTGAACGCCGTGGCACCGTTCGGGATCTCCTCGGCCAGCAGCGTCAGGTAGTGCGGGCAGGTCTCGACCGTCAGTTTGACGCCGTCGCGGCGGGCCGACGCGATCATCGGCAGCGCGTCCGACGACGACAGATGCAGCACATGCGCCCGCACACCTGTCCAACGCGCCCGCTCGATGACCTCGGCGATGGCCACGTTCTCGGCGCCGCGCGGACGCGAGGCGAGGAATCGCGAGTACTGGCTGCCCTCGGCATGCGGCGCCCGGTCGATCGCCCGAGAATCCTCCGCGTGCACGATCATCAACGAGTCGAACGAGGCCAGTTCGGCCATGTCCGCTTCCATCTCATCGGCCGTGAGATGCGGGAACTCGTCGACCCCGGAATGCAGCAGGAAGCACTTGAAGCCGAAGACGCCCTCGTCGTGCAATTCGCGCAGATCGTCCTTGTTGCCCGGGATGGCCCCGCCCCAGAACCCGACGTCGATATAGGCCTTGGGGCCTGCGGCTGCGCGCTTGAGCTGCAGCGCCTCGACGTTGACGGTCGGCGGGATCGAGTTGAGCGGCATGTCGACCAGGGTGGTGACCCCGCCTGCCGCGGCCGCCTTGGTCGCCGACTCGAAACCCTCCCATTCGGTGCGACCCGGCTCGTTGACGTGCACGTGGGTATCGACCAGCCCGGGAATCATCACCTGGTCGGCGTCGAGCTCGATGATCTCGGGCGCCGTCAATCCGTTACCGAATGGCTCGATGGCGACGATTCGGCCGTCGCGGATGCCGATCTCTCTGGCCACAATTCCGGCAGTCGTCAGAATGCGTTCGCCACGGACCACCAGATCGAAGTCACTCATGACGCTTACGATACCCACTTTCACACGACGCAACTCAAATTCCGTAATACGGTATTGCAGCTTGACAGTGACCGGTGTCATGAGGGTTACTTGATCAGTTGAGCGGAAGCTTATTCTCACATAGCGAAAGTGACGTCTATGGCGCCCTCCGAGCCCACCGCGGTCTCCAGCCCCGATATCGATCCCCCGGGCGGCGCCGTCGCCACCGCCGATCTGAGCCCCGGCCTCTATAACGAGGATCTCGCACCGACCAAGCGTGCGGGCCGAACCTGGCGCTCCTACAACATCTTCGCGTTGTGGGCCAACGATGTGCACAGCCTCGGCAACTACGGGTTCGTGCTGAGCCTGTTCGCGCTGGGCCTCGGCGGCTGGCAGATCCTCGTGGCCCTCGCCGCCGGCGCGGTCTTCCTGTTCCTCCTGCTGAACCTGTCCGGGTTCATGGGCGAGAAGACCGGCGTGCCATTCCCGGTGATGAGCCGGATCGCCTTCGGCATCCGCGGCTCGCAGATTCCGGCCATCATCCGCGGCGTCGTCGCGATCGCCTGGTTCGGCATCCAGACCTACCTCGCCACGCTGGTGTTCCGCGTCCTCATCGTGGCGATCGCGCCCAGCGCGGCCGATTGGGATCACAACGACTTCCTCGGGCTGTCGACCCTTGGCTGGATCACCTTCCTGGTCCTCTGGGCAGTGCAGATGGTGATTGTCAGCTACGGCATGGAGACCATCCGTAAATATGAGGCCTACGCCGGGCCGATCATCATGGTCACGATGGTCGCCCTGGCCATCTGGATGCTGACCAAGGTCGACTTCTCCATCGCCTGGACACCGCCGCATGCCAAGCACGGCCTCGACATGTGGGTGAAGATCATCGGCGCGGCCGGCGGCTGGGTCGCGATCTACGGCACCTTCGTACTCAATTTCTGCGACTTCACCCGCAACGCCGCGTCGCGCCGATCGATCGTGCGCGGCAACTTCTTCGGCATCCCGATCAACATGATGATCTTCGGCGCGGTCGGCGTGATCCTGGTCGGCGGCCAGTTCAAGATCAACGGCACCATCATCGACTCGCCGTCACAGGTCGTGCAGACCATCCCGAACACAACCCTTCTCGTGCTCGCCTGCCTGGCGCTGCTGATCGTGACCATCGCCGTCAACCTGATGGCCAACTTCGTCGCCCCGATCTACGCGCTGAACAACCTGTTCCCGGCCAAGATGAACTTCCGCCGGGCCGGCATGATCTCCGGAACGATCGGCCTGATCGTGCTCCCCTGGAATCTCTACGATTCGCCGACGGTGATCACGTACTTCCTCGGCAGCCTCGGCGCCGTGCTCGGTCCGCTGTTCGGCATCATCATGGCCGACTACTGGATGATGCGCCGCACCCGCGTGAATGTGCCTGACCTGTACCGGGATCGGCCGGGCTCCACCTACAGCTACGTCCGGGGCGTCAATCCCCTGGCGATCATCGCGCTGGTGCCGTCCGCGGCGATCGCGCTGGTCGTCACCTTGGTGGATGCGCTCAAGAGCGCGGCCGACTACTCCTGGTTCATCGGCGCCGGGGCCGGTGTCGTGATGTACGTCCTGGTCACCCTGATCGCCGACCGCAACGGCGGCAACTCCTGGCGCCGCTATGACGACGTCTCCGGCGAGGAGATCGCCGTCCCGAGCAAGCACTGAAGAAAGGCCCGCATCGATGCGCATCCTCGTCGCCAACGTCAACACCACCGAATCGATGACCGCGGCCATCGCCGAGTCCGCGCGCTCGGTGGCGTCAGCGGGGACCGACATCATCGGCATCACACCGAGATTCGGCGCCGATTCCTGCGAGGGAAATTTCGAGTCGTACCTGGCCGCGATCGCCGTGATGGATGCGATCACCCGCTATCCCGAGCCCTACGACGCGGTGATCCAGGCCGGCTACGGCGAGCACGGCCGGGAGGGGCTGCAGGAGCTGCTCGATGTTCCGGTCGTCGACATCACCGAGGCTGCCGCGTCGACGGCGATGTACCTCGGCCACAAGTACTCCGTGGTGACCACGCTCGATCGCACGGTCCCGCTGATCGAGGATCGGCTGAAACTCGCCGGCCTGGACACACGCTGCGCGTCGGTCCGCGCCTCCGGACTCGGTGTGCTCGAACTCGAATCCGATCCCGATCGGGCGGTGGCCGCGATCGTCGAGCAGTCGCGCGAGGCCGTCGAACGCGATCACGCCGAGGTGATCTGCCTCGGCTGCGGCGGCATGGCCGAACTCGAGGAGAAGGTCGCCGCGGCGACCGGTGTCCCGATCGTGGACGGCGTGCGCGCGGCGGTCACCATCGCGGAAGGCCTGGTGCGCCTGGGGCTTTCGACGTCCAAGGTGCGCACCTACGCCACTCCCCGGAAGAAGCGCGTCACCGGCTGGCCTATCGGAAACTAGTCGAGATCCAGTCGCCGATCTGCCAAGGCGGAGGAGGCTCGCAATAGTGCGGTCCTATGCGAGCCGATCGACAACGCTGGCAGGCGGCGATTGGGCTCGGCTAGAGAGTTACCTGCCGGTTGACGTCCTTGTAGAGCAGATAGCGGAACGGCTCCGGCCCGCCCGCGTAGCAGGCCTGCGGGCAGAACGCGCGCAGCGCCAGGTAGTCGCCGGCCTCCACCTCGACCCAGTCATCGTTGAGCCGATAGACGCCCTTGCCCTGCAGCATGTACAGACCGTGCTCCATCACATGCGTCTCGGCGAACGGGATCACCGTGCCGGGTTCGAATGTCACGACATTGACGTGCATGTCGTAGGTGAGGTCCTGCGGGTCGAGCATGCGGGTGGTGCGCCAGTTGCCGTCGGTATCGGGCATCGGACTCGGCGTGATGTCTTTCTCGTTGCCCACCACCGGTTTCGGGGTGTAGCCGTCGAGCCATTCGTACCGCTTGCGGATCCACTGGAAGCGAACCGGGACCGACCCGGCGTTCGTGACGCTCCACGTCTCGCCGGCCGGGGCGTAGACGTATCCGCCCTCGGTCAACGTGTGCGTCTGCCCGCCGATCGACACCGTCAGCTCGCCCTCGAGCACGAACACGAAGCCTTCGACCTCGGCCTGCGGCTCCGGCTTGTCCGAGCCGCCGCCCGGCTCCACCTCGACGATGGACTGCGCGAACGTCGTCGCCCCGCCGGCCACCGGCCGGTTGAGGATCCAGGCCCGCGTGCCGGTCCAGCCCGGGAACACCGAGGTCACGATGTCACTGAGCACGCCCTTCGGGATCACTGTGTAGGCCTCGGTGACAACGGCGCGGCCGGTCAGCAGCTGCGACTGCGGCGGCAGACCACCGTGCGGAGCGTAGTAGGACATCGGGACTCACTTTCCTTCTGGGAGTGGCTTGTTCAGCGCAAGCGCCTGCAGCGTCGCGACGTCGATCCGGGTGGCCGCGGTCAGCTCGTCGGCCGTGACGGCGCCGCAGACGAGTCCGCGGCCCAGGTAGGCGGCCAGGGCGCGGGCGGTGGCCGGCTCGTCCATCACCGATGAATCGATCTGGTGCACGTAGTTGCGCAGCCGGGTCGCGGCGGCGTCGAATCCATTGCGGTAGAAGGCGTACGTCGCCAGGTACCGGGTGACCAGCTGCGCCGGATGCAGGTCCCATCCCTGGTAGATGCCGCGTTCCAGATGGCGACGGACCAGCCGCGCATGCAATCGCCACGCGGCGGCGACCGTGTCGGCGTCGCCGACGGGAATCACGTTGGTGGAGCCGTCGGACATATGCACACCGGTGCCGGCGACGGCGAGCTGCATCTGGTTCTTCGCGTGGTCGGCCGCCGGATGTTCCATCGACTGGTACTCCGCGGCGATCCCGAGCGAGGCCGAGTAGTCGTAGGTGCCGTAGTGCAGCGACGACACCCGCCCGTCGGCGACGTGGATCAGCTGGGCCGCGGGGACCGTGCCGCCGGCCCCGAGGATCAGTTGCGGGGTCTCCACCTGCACCTCGAAACCCAGGCGCCGCGTGGGCAATCCGTGCGCGAGCTCCAGACGCTCGCAGACGTCGACCATCGCCCGCACCTGATCGACCGACGTCACCTTCGGCAGCGTCAGCGTCAGGCCCGGCGGCAGACCGCCGCCGGCGATGAGTTCGGCGAGGAACATGTCCAGCGTCCGGATCCCGCGAGCGCGCGTGGGCGCCTCGAAGCACTTGAACCGGATCCCGATGAACGGCGGTGCTCCACCGTCGGCAACCGACTCGGCAACCTCACGGGCACAGCGGATGACGTCCGCGTCTTCGATGTCGTCGGCGCGATGGCCGTATCCGTCCTCGAAGTCGACGCGCAGGTCCTCGATGGGTTCGGTCCGCAGCTTGTCGATCACCAATGGCGGCAAGGCGGCGTCGGTGAGCCCGACGAGCTCGGCGACCGCCGCTACCCCACCGGCATCGTCGGCCGCGGCCAGCGCCTGCCGACCCCAGTCCGATGCGAGGGTCGACCCGTACTTCTCGGCGGAGACATACGCCGTCTGCACCGGCTGCCGGCGTCCGTCGTCTCCGGGATAGCCGCTGAGCAGCGCCGCGTCGGCAGCCGCGAGTCGCGAGTCGATCGCGGCATAGTCGTCATCGCTCAGCACCAAGGCCCTCCTGGAATTTGTTTTCCGCATTGTGGATTATATGGGTGTCTTCTGTCGCATCGCAACTGAAATGACCCGTCCAATTCCATGCTGCTTTCCGGTTCATGGAATTCACCAGTCGCCGACCGGTATCGTTTGATCATGCCCGCGCAGACGACGTCCGGCGTCCAATCGGTGGAACGCGCCTTCGACATCCTGGAGGTGATCGCCCGCAACGGGGGCGAGTGCGCCCTCAGCGAGATCGCCGAGGGCACGCCCCTACCGCTGCCGACCATTCATCGCCTGCTGCGCACGCTGGTCGGAATCGGCCATGTACGGCAGCTGACCAACCGCCGATATGCCCTGGGCCCCCGCCTGATTCGTCTGGGCGAGGTGGCCAATCGACAGTTGGGCGCGCTCGCCTCGCCGGTGCTGCATTCGCTGGTCGACGAACTGGCCGAGTCGGCCAGCCTCGCGGTTCTCGACGGCGACATGGTCATCTACACCGGCCAGGTGCCGTCGCCGCACACGATGCGCACCAACACCGAGGTCGGCCGCCGGGTGAACATGCACAACAGCGGTGTCGGCAAGGCGGTGCTCGCGGTCCTGGACGACCCGCGGATCGCGCGACTGATCACCCAGGCCGGCATGCCGGCGCCCACGCCCAATTCGCTGACCAGCCTGTCGTCGCTGTTCGCCGAGGTGGAGCGGATTCGTGAACAGGGCTACGCGCTCGACGACGAGGAGCTCGAACTCGGCGTGCGCTGCTACGCGATGGCCGTGCCGGGGGCGCCGACCCCCATGGCGCTGGGCGTCTCCGGACCCACCTCGCGGGTCGACGACGACTTCGCCGAACGCGCCATCCCGGCGCTGCGTCGAGCGACCGATATCTTGTCGCAGGCGCTGTCCGGCTCCGGCATCTAGGAGCCCGACCAGTGGCAGAGATCGATGACATCGTCGTGATGCGGAAAGTCCGCGATCGCATCGACCGCGAGTACGCGCAGCCGCTGAACATCGAGGCCCTCGCGCGCGGCGCCTACATGTCGGCCGGGCATCTCAGCCGCGAATTCAAACGCATCTACGGCGAATCGCCCTACCAGTATCTGATGACCCGGCGCATCGAACGGGCGATGACCCTGTTGCGACGCGGCGATCAGAGCGTGACGGATATCTGCTTCTCCGTTGGGTTTTCCTCGCTCGGCACCTTCAGCACCCGATTCACGGAACTGGTCGGCGTCGCGCCGAGCGTGTACCGACGCGATCACTCCCGGGCCGCCGAGGGCATCCCCGCATGCCTGGCCCGACAGGTGACCCGACCGATCAGGAATCGAGAAGCGCCGCACGCACCGCCGCAATAGTGTTGCGGCCATGGACATCACCATTCACTACGCATTCCTCCCCCACATCGACCCCGAGGCCTCGCTGGCCTTCTACCGCGACACGCTGGGCTTCGAGGTCCGCAACGACGTCGGCTACGCCGACATGCGCTGGATCACCGTCGCCCCTCCCGGACAGAGCACCTCGATCGTCCTGACGCCGCCCGCGGCCGATCCGGGCATCACCGATGACGAGAAGCAGGTGATCCTCAATCTCATCGCCAAAGGTTCATACGGTGCACTGACATTGGCCACGGACGACCTCGATGCGCTGTTCGCCAAGCTGGAGGCCGCAGGCGCCGACGTCATCCAGGAACCGACCGACCAGGACTACGGCGTTCGCGACTGCGCCTTCCGCGATCCGTCCGGAAATCTATTGCGTATCAACCAACTCTGAGGGCGTCGGCGCGCATACTGAGGCGATGGCACGCACTCACCTCGGATACGCCGCCGGACTCGCAACGATCGTGATCATCGTCGCCGCCTGCTCGGACGACGGGTCGGACACGGGCAGTAGCCAACCGTCGGCCGTCTCGACCGAGTCGACCACGCAGATGCCGACGACATCGACCACCACCGCGGGCGCCGGCACCACCACCTCCCCCGACCAGGGATCCGGTGGTCCCGGCGTCTGCCGCGTGGACCAGCTCGACACGAGCCTGTCCGATGGCAACGGCGCCGCCGGAAGCACCTATTTCACAATCGTTTTCACCAACCGGTCGTCGCACACCTGCGTGCTCGACGGATTCCCGGGCGTCTCCTACGTCAGCGGCCCGGATAGCGATCCCATCGGTTCGCCGGCCCAGCGCGACGGCGACACGTTCGGACCGGTCTCCCTCCACCCCGGAGATACGGCGTCCGCCCAGCTCCGGGCCGCCAACGTGGAGAACTATCCCGCGGCCAGATGCACCCCGATGCGCGCGTCCGGTCTCCGCGTCTACCCGCCCAACAGTCGCGAATCCGTGTATCTCGCGCATTCGACGACGGCCTGTGCCTCCACGAGCCCGGATGTGCACCAACTCGGAGTGCAGGCGGTCGAACGTCACTAGCTCGGTGTTGACCTCAAGAATGGTTGAGGTTGCAGACTGGCGCGCATGCACGCAATAGTCGCCGAACAGCCCGGCCCCGCGGACGTCCTGACCCCGATCGACCTGCCCGACCCGGAGCCCGGACCGGGCCAGGTACGTGTTGCGGTGAGCATCGCGTCAATAACGTTTGTGGAAACGATGATTCGTGCGGGCAGTCCGGTCGCGCCGCCGGCGCAGTTTCCGTTCGTCCCCGGCAATGGCGTGGGCGGTGCGGTGGACCGGGTCGGTGCCGATGTCGATCCGGCCTGGCTCGGGACCGAGGTGGCGACCACCACCGGCGGACGGGGCGGCTACGCGAACATGGCCCTGGCCGACGTCGCCGATCTGCACCGCATCCCCGCCGGTCTCGAACTCGGCTCGGCGGTAGCGCTTCTCGCCGATGGACGCACCGCGGTCGGCCTGTTCGACGCCGCGCAGGTCGGCGCCGGCGATGTCGTGGTCGTCACTGCCGCCGCCGGCGGCGTGGGCGGAATCCTGGTGCAACTGTGCGTCGCCGCGGGCGCTCGGGTCATCGGACTCGCCGGCAATGCGGGAAAGCTGGGGCACGCCACCGATCTGGGCGCGCACGCGGCGATCAACTATCGCGACACCGACTGGGTCGAGCAGCTGCGCGCAGCTGCCCCGCACGGAGTCGACGTGGTGTTCGACGGGATAGGCGGCGACACCACCGAGGCGCTCTACCCCGAGACGCGCTCCGGCGGCCGCTACCTTCAACACGGGGCCGCGAGTGGTCGGTGGAAACCGCTCGACGAGACCGCCGCACGTCAACGGGACGTCACCGTCATCGGGCTGAATGCCATTGGCGTGTCGGGCATGTTCGACTTCACCGAGCGCGCCTTCGAGCTCGGTGCCTCCGGCCGGATCCGCCCGACCGTCGGCCAGGTCTTTCGGCTCGACGACGCCGCCCTGGCCCATGCCGCCATCGAAGCCCGGGCGGTGACCGGGAAGACCCTGCTGCTCGTCTAGATCCAACCGCGCTACGCCAGCAGGGCACGGTGCCGCGTGGGGCTCACGCCGCGAACTCGTTTGAAGGCGGAGCTGAACGCGAACGCGTCGGAATAGCCGACCGCGCGCGCAACGGATTCCAGAGTGACACCCGGATCGGCCAGCAGGTCGGCCGCCAGCGCCAGCCGCCAGTTCGTCAGGTAGGTCATCGGCGGCTCCCCCACATGTTCGGCGAATCGACGCGCGAATGCCGCACGCGAGACGCCGCATTCGGCGGCCAAACCGGCCACCGTCCAGGGGAATTCGGGATTGTTGTGCATCAGCCGCAGCGCCCGGCCGGCCACCGGGTCGGCCTCGGCCCGATACCAGGCGGGTGTCGCCGCACCGGCCGAGTCGAACCAGTCACGCAGCGTCGAGATCAGCACCAGGTCGAGCAGCCGATCGAGCATCGCATCCTGGCCCGGTGCGTCGCGTCGCATCTCCGCCGACAGCAGATCCACGACCGGTCCGGTCCCGCCTCGAGCGATCACGAACTGCGGCAACGCGTTCAGCAGGCGGGCGCTGACCTCGCCGGTGCGCGGATAGGTGCCCACCAGGATCTCGGTGTCGCCGTCGCCATCATTGCCCCAGGTGCGAATACCGAGGCTCATCGGTTCCTGCAGACTCACCCCGTCGGCGGTCGTGCAGCTCTGGTCCGGGCGGATGATCACCTGCGGCGCACCGATATTCGGTGTGTCGGCCATCGTGTAGTGGTCGGGGCCGCGGATGAGCGCGATATCCCCCGGCACCAGCAACTCCGGCTCGCCGGAGCCGTGCAGGTATGCCTCCCCCCGCATGATCGCCGCCACCGTCAGCGGCGCCTCGTCGCGGATATCGATCG
This sequence comes from Jongsikchunia kroppenstedtii DSM 45133, assembly GCF_000380485.1. Taxonomy (GTDB): domain Bacteria; phylum Actinomycetota; class Actinomycetes; order Mycobacteriales; family Mycobacteriaceae; genus Jongsikchunia; species Jongsikchunia kroppenstedtii. The sequence goes on from NZ_AQYG01000033.1 coordinate 28,343, forward strand.
ACCATGGCGCGCTCATCACGATCCGCAGGAGGAACGCCTCCTCGGCGCGTGGTCCACGCAGCACCCCGCTCATCAGGTCCATGTAGACGATTACACATGATTTCGAGCCGTTTGACCATGGATCGTCTCTCCGGACCGCGATGAACTGGGTCCATGCAGACATGGAGAACGGTATTCATCCTCGCCGCCACGCTCACTTCGGGACTGCTGGCCGGCCTCTACTACGCGTACGCCATCTCGGTGATGCCCGCGCTGAACCAACTCGATTCGCGGAGCGCGATTCACGCGATGCAGCGCATCAACGTGGTCATCGTCAACCCGATGTTCATGCTGACCTTCCTCGGGGCACCGCTGCTCGCCGCGGCGGCACTGTTCACCGTGTTCGGTCGCGACGCGCGGCCGGTCCTGTGGTGGATCGTGGCGGCGGTCGTCCTGAACATCGTCGGCACCCTCATCACTGCCGGCTTCAACGTCCCGCTGAACAACCGGCTCGATCAGAACTCGATAGCGTGGACCGACTTCTTCGGCAGCTGGGTCCGCTGGAACTGGGCGCGTGCGGTCTGCCATACGGCCGCATTCGGATGTCTTGCCTGGAGTTTGGTAGTGCTGCGCGGCAAATAGTCCTAGCTTTGACTGATGACCATCGATCTCGACGCCGTCTACACCGACCTGCACCGCCACCCCGAACTATCCTTCGCCGAGCATCGAACCGCCGGGATCGTCGCAGACCACCTGCGACAGTTGGGAATCGAGACGACCGAAGGCGTCGGCCGCACCGGCGTGGTCGGGGTCATCAGCAACGGCGACGGCCCGACCGTGCTGCTCCGGGCAGACATGGATGCGCTGCCGGTCACCGAGACGACCGGCAAGCCCTATGCCAGTGAAACACCGGGCGTCATGCATGCGTGCGGGCACGACGTTCATGTCACCTGCCTGCTCGGCGCGGCCGAGCAGCTGATGGCGGCCCGCTCCGAGTGGAGCGGCACCCTGCTACTGGTGTTCCAGCCGGCCGAAGAGGTCGGCAGCGGCGCGGACGCGATGGTCGCCGACGGTCTGTATGACCGATTCCCGAAGCCCGATATCGTTCTCGGCCAGCATGTCTGCCCACTGCCGGCCGGCATGATCGGAGTGCGCGGAGGGCCGGCGATGGCGGCGGCCGACGACATCAACGTGGTGCTGCATGGCAGCGGAGGCCACGGCTCCCGGCCGGAGTCGACGATCGATCCCGTCGTGATGGCCGCCGCGACCGTCATGCGCCTGCAGACGATCGTGTCGCGCGAGGTGCCCGGCAGCGACGCGGCGGTCGTCACGGTCGGCACGCTGCAGGCCGGGTCGAAGAACAACATCATCCCCTCGGAGGCCCGGCTCGGCCTGAATGTCCGGACCTTCGATGAAGGCATCCGGGAACGGATCGTCTCGTCGATCCGCCGCATCATCAATGCCGAAGCCCAAGCGTCCGGGGCGCCCGAGCCCGACATCGAAATGGCCAACGGATTCGCGGTCACCGTCAACGATCCCGAGGCGACGGAGAAGACCGTCGCAGCCCTGCGCACGGTGGTCGGCGACGACAAGGTGATCGACCCGGGCCCGGTGACCGGCAGCGAAGACGTCGGCGCGCTCGCCACCGCCGCGGGCGTCCCGCTCGTCTACTGGCTGCTCGGCGGTGAGGATCCGGCGAAATTCGCTGCCGTGGTGACGGATTCGCTGATGGACAAGACCATTCCGGCGAACCATTCCCCGGACTACGCGCCGTTGCCCGATCCGACACTGGGCCTTGGCGTGCGGGCGCTGGTCGCCGCCGCCCGAACCTGGCTGGGCTAGAGGGCGGGCGGCCATGAAGATCGGCGTCCCGACCGAGGTCAAGAACAACGAGCACCGCGTGGGCATCACGCCGGTCGGCGTCCAGGAACTCGTCCAGCGCGGCCACGAGGTGTTCGTCCAGCAAGGCGCGGGCGCCGGCAGTTCGATCTCGGACGCCGACTTCACCGCGCAGGGCGCGAAGATCCTCGAACGCGCCGCGGACGTTTGGGCCGAAGCCGACATGGTGATGAAGGTGAAGGAGCCGATCGCCGCCGAATACGGCTACCTTCGTTCGGATCTGCTGCTGTTCACCTATCTCCATCTGGCCGCCGACAAAGCGCTCACCGATCGCCTGATCGAGACGAGGACGACGGCGATCGCGTACGAGACCGTGCGGCTCCCGAGTGGGATGCTGCCGCTGCTGTATCCGATGTCTGAGGTGGCCGGCTGCTTGGCTCCACAGGTCGGCGCACACGCCCTGATGGCGCCGCAGGGTGGTCGCGGCATTCTGATGGGCGGCGTCGGCGGTGTGGCCAACTCGAAGGTCGTCGTGCTCGGCGCCGGCGTCGCCGGGCAGAACGCCGCGAACATCGCCCTCGGCCTGGGCGCCGAGGTGACGCTCCTCGACACCGATCTCGACAAGCTGCGGATGAGCTTCTGGCGCTACGACAATCGAGTCCGCCAACTCGCCTCGTCGTCCATGTCGGTGCGCGAGGAGGTCGTCAAGGCCGACCTGGTGATCGGTACCGTGCTCATCCCCGGCGCCAAGGCTCCGAAGCTGGTCACCGACGACATGGTTGCCGACATGAAGCCCGGCTCGGTCCTCGTCGACGTCGCCATCGATCAGGGCGGCTGCTTCGAGGGCTCGCGTCCGACGACGCATGACGACCCGACCTTCAGCGTCCACAACTCGCTCTACTACTGTGTCGCCAACATGCCCGGCGCCGTGCCGCACACATCCACCTGGGCGTTGACGAACGCGACACTCCCGTACGCGATCCGGATCGCCGAGCACGGGTGGCGCGATGCCCTGCGCGACGATCCGTCGCTGGCGTCGGGGCTCAACACCTACGCCGGCAACATCACATGCGCCCCGGTCGCGGCCGCATTCGGTCGGCAATCGATCGCCATCGCAGAGATACTCGGTTGATCGACATCACCGAGTACCGAGAAGCCCAGGGCGCCAACGCGATCACGACCGCGCTCAGGAAGAGCATGATCGGGTACTGCGTGATCAGCTGATCGGCGAACCAGTAGTTGCAGAGCTGCGCCACCGACGCCAGCGCCACCGGGACTGTGAAGACACCGAGGATCAACGCGACGCCCAGGCCGACCTCGATCAGCGGAACGAGCACACCGAAGAACGCCGGCGCATTGCCGAGGACATGCTCGGTGAACAGTTGATAGAAATGCGGAACCCGCGAGTTGCTCTGCGTGCTGTTCACCACCAGCAGGATGTCGGCCCGGCCGAATCCGGCGTGGTACTTCACGTAGCCCTCGTGCAGCCAGAAGATGCCGAGCGCGACCCGGACGACCAACGCGGCGAGCGCGCTCATTGCATCAGCTTCGCCGCACCGAATACCGCCAACGCCTTGTCGCAGTGGACGACCAGATCCTGATACGACGACGCGTTCACGCCGCTCGGCAGCGTGAAGGTCTGCGATGCGGTGTTGTACGAGACCTTGCTGATCTCCACGCCGGAGCGCACGTCGTTCTCGGTGGTGCCGTTGGCGAGGTACAGATGCAGGTCCGGGCCCTCGTCGGAGGAGTAGCCGGACAGCGTGATCGTGTTGCCGTTGATCGCGGCGTGGCCGCTGACCTTCTTGCCGTTCAGGCCCATGAAGTCGCCTGCGCCCATGGCGGCGGGCGCCGGCATGCCGGACATCATGGCGCTCGTGGACATCGGGGCGCTGGACGCCGCGTGGCCGGAATCGTTCGACGAACTGCATGCGCTCAGCGCCAAGGCGGCCCCGACGGCGAATCCGGCTCCGATGATCTTGATGGTTGTGCTGTGCATGATGGCTTCCTGTCCTGCTGGTGATTTCGGCCGCGGGATCGCGACGCATGATCGAGTCAAGCAACGCGCATCGGCGCCGATATCGAAGCTTTCAGGCCGGTAATCGACCATTTCAGTTCTGTAAGGAACTGTCCGGCGGGCGATCGCGTGCCTACGCTCGTTGACATGCAGGCAGGTTCGCGGGTGATGGTCGTCGAGGACGATCCGGCGGTGCGCACGGTGGTCGCCGACCATCTGCGGCTGGCCGGCTGCCTGGTCGCCCTGCACACCACCGGGACCACCGCGTGGGACGCATTCACCGCGGAGGCGCCGGACCTGCTCATCGTCGACCGGATGCTGCCCGGCATGAACGGCGACGAGTTGTGCCGCCGGATTCGTTCGGTATCGACGGTGCCGATCATCATGCTCACGGCGCTCGACGGGTTGGAGCATCGCATCGACGGGCTGGAGAACGGCGCCGACGACTACCTCGCCAAGCCGTTCTCGCTGCGCGAGCTTCAGTTGCGGGTCAATGCCCAGCTGCGGCGCAGCAATCCCGCGACTACACCGCTCACCTTTCAGGCCGGACCGTTTCGAGTCGATGCGGCCCACCGCCGCGTCTGGCTCGATGATCGCGAAATCGCCCTGACGACACGCGAATACGAGCTGTTCCTGTACCTCGCACGTAATCCCGACCGGGTCATCAGCCGCGACGAGATCCTCCGCGAGGTCTGGCAATGGGGATTCGGGGATGCCTCGACGGTGACGGTTCATGTGCGCCGGCTACGGGAGAAGATCGAACCGGATCCACAGATTCCGACCTACCTGCGTACCGAGTGGGGCGCGGGATACCGGTTCGCGCTCGAGTCGAGCCCAGCATGGTGACGAGCTCGGCATGTTGACGGCGCATGCGCTGCTGGTGATCGTGCTGACGGCGGTGATCGCCACCAGCGCCGTCACCGCGCTCACGCTGCTGGTGTTGCGGCTGCTCCCCCGCGGTCGGATCGCGACGCGTGCGTCGATCGTGCTCGCCGGCGCGCTGCTGTCGGTCGTGGCGTCGACCATCGCGGTGGCCGTCGAGATGTATATCGACGACCACGATCTCGCGATCCTCGGCTGGGTCATCGGCACGTCGGCACTGCTGTCGATGCTTGCGACGTGGATCGTGACCGGGCGGACCATCACCACCGCGGTCAATGATCTGGTCGGGGCGGCCCGCCGCGTCGGCGACGGTGCAGTCATCGATCCGACCCACTCGTGGTCTCCGGAGTTCGACGCCGTCTCCGCCGAACTCGCCGAGACCTCGCAACGGCTGGCCGAGGCGCGCGCCCAGGTGGCCGAGCTCGACGCCGCCCGGCGACAGTTCTTCGCGTGGATATCCCACGACCTGCGCACACCGCTCGCCGGCCTGCGGGCCATGGCCGAAGCACTCGAAGCCGGGACCGCACCCGATCCCGATGCGTATATCCGGACGATCCGGTCGAAGGTCGACACGGTCAACCAGATGGTCGGCGACCTGTTCGAGCTGTCGAAACTGCAGACCGGCACGCTCCAGATCCATCCCGAACCTGTGGTGCTGCTCGATCTGGTCAGCGACGCCGTCGCCGACGCCCAAACCCTCGCTGCCGCAAGAGGAATCACGATCGCCCAGGACGGCATCGCCGGACATCTGATCTGGGTCGACCCGCGTGAATTGACGCGAGCCATCGGCAATCTGCTCACCAACAGCCTCGGCCACGCGCCCGACGACAGCACGATTCTCATCCGCGCCGACGCTGTGCACGATGGCCAGCTCGTGGTGAGCGTCATCGATCAGGGGTCGGGTGTCACGGCCGAGAATCTGGGCCGGATGTTCGACGTCGGCTGGCGCGCCGATGACAATCGCGCTCCGACGGGCGCGGGACTGGGGCTCGCGATCGTGCGGGGCATCGTCGAAGCACACGGCGGCAGCGTGGCCGCGCGTCATACCGATGATGGATTCAGCCTCGAATTGATGCTTCCGACCAGAGATGATCAGTCGACAGCGAGCCGGCCTACGACCGAGACCAGATCCGCCGCGTCTAAAACTGTGCGACAATAGTCGCCGAGGGTCGACGTTGGCCCTCTGCAACAGAAAGTAGTACCAGCAATGGCGCAAGGAACCGTTAAGTGGTTCAACGGCGAAAAAGGCTTCGGCTTCATCGCCCCCGACGATCAGAGTGACGATGTCTTCGTTCACTTTTCCTCGATCACCGGTAGCGGCTTCCGCAACCTCGAGGAGCAGCAGCGCGTCGAGTTCGGCGTAGAGCAGGGAGCCAAAGGCCTTCAGGCCACCAACGTGAGCGTCATCTGACGTATCGCAGACTCCAGAACCCCGACATCCGCTGTGGTGTCGGGGTTTTCGCGTTCTAGAGAGGCAGTGCAATGACGACGACGACCCGGATCGTGCTCGCGGAGCGCCCGGTGGGCGAACCCAAAGACTCGGATTTCCGAGTCGAGACAGTCGATCTGCCTGAGCCGGGCCCCGGCGAAGCGCTCCTGGAGACGCTGTACCTGTCGCTCGATCCCTACATGCGCGGCCGGATGAGCGCCGCGAAGTCGTACGCGAAACCGGTCGAGATCGGTCAGGCCATGGTCGGCGCGACCGTGTCCCGGGTACTCGAATCGACCGACGACACCGTCGCGGTCGGCGATGTCGTCCTGGGTTATGGCGGCTGGCAGACGCATTCGGTGGAGTCGACGTCGTATCTCCGGGTACTGAACCCGGATGCCCTCCCGGTCACCACCGCACTCGGGGTCCTCGGTATGCCCGGGTTCACGGCATACGCAGGCATGCACAATATCGGACAGCCGAAAGCCGGTGAGACCGTTGTGGTCGCGGCGGCAACGGGTCCGGTCGGCTCGATGGTCGGCCAGTTGGCCAGACTCGCCGGCGCCCGGGCGGTCGGCATCGCGGGCGGCGCGGCGAAGGTGGCGATGCTGACCGACGAGTTCGGCTTCGATGCCGCGATCGACCATCGCGCCGACGACTTCGCCGAGCAACTCGCCGCGGCCACGCCGGACGGAATCGACGTTTACTTCGAGAATGTGGGTGGCAAGGTCTTCGACACCGTGCTGCCGCGCATGAACCTCTATGGGCGAATCCCTGTGTGCGGCTTGGTGTCCGGCTATAACGCCACCGCGCTGCCCGACGGGCCCGACCGCATGGGCATGCTGATGGGCCGGATCCTCACCAGCAGCCTGCTGGTTCGCGGCTTCATCCAGAGCGAATTCGCGCCCACGCAGATGGCGACCTTCCTGTCCGACATCGGCACCGCGGTGGCGAACGGATCCATCCGATATCGCGAGGACATCGTCGACGGCTTCGATCAGACCATCGACGCCTTCCGCGGCCTGCTCACCGGCCGCAACGTCGGCAAACTGATCGTGCGGGTCGCCGGCTGAGTCCCTGACGGCATGGGCTTCCTGGTCGGGTTCTCTCCGTGGATCCTCTACTGGGTCCTGGTGGGCAACGCCTCTTTTCGGGTCGCTGTCCTGGTAGCCCTTGCACTGTCGGCCACGGCAGTGCTCGTCCAGCGTGCTCGCCGCCAACCGTGGCATTCACTCGAGGCCGGCACCGTGGTGGTCTTCGGACTCCTGGCGATCCTGGCGTTCACCGTCAGCGACCATTTTCTTGAGCGATGGTTGCAGCCGATCGGCAACGCCGGAATATTTCTGATCGCGTTGTCCGGCATCGTGATCGGTCGACCGTTCGTCCGGGAGTACGCCACCGCATCCGTCGATAGCGACACCGCCCGCTCGGACGGGTTCCGCGTGATCACGTTGGCGATGACGTGGATGTGGGCAGCGGTCTTTGCGGCGATGACGGTGGTTTCGCTGATCCCGCCGATCATGCAGGGGCAGGCCACCATTCATGACGGCGCCTCGGGATTGTCCATCGTCTGCTATTGGGTCATCCCCTTCACCCTCCTGGGGCTCGCGGGTACCGCATCGAGCATCTTTCCCCCATGGTTCGACAAGAAGTCCACCGCGATGGATGCGCGCCAGGCCACGCAGGCGCCGGGCCCGACGGTCCAGCAGACGGACTCGGCGGCCGACACAATCGATCCGGAGCTGTTACTGCGAGCGCCGACCACCTCACGCCACGACGAACCCTTCACTGTCGAAATCGCCGGCCCCGCCGCCGACAGGGTCGACCTGACGCTGTCTGGCACCGACCTCTACGGCCGGACATGGCGCTGGTCGCACGCGTCGGCACCGCACAAGGTTGGCGACGAGGCAATCTGGGGCATGCACTGCGAGGAGCCTGCCGACCGCAGCGATCTCTTCATTCCGCCGGCGGAGCCATGGCAGGTCCGGGTCGAGGCAACCGCTGCGGGCCACCGAACGACGATCACCTGCCGACGGGAGGCACTCGCGCCCGGAGCCATCGTCACCGATGTGGACGTGGATGGTCGGCCGGGCCTGCTCGCTACGCCGGCAACGCAATCACACGGCACCGTAGTCTGTTTCGGCGGTTCTGAGGGCGGCGTCGATTCACAGCGCGCCATGATCTCCACATTGGCATCCCGCGGCTGGACGGCTCTCGCCTACTCCTGGCTCGACGAACCTCCGGACACCGCACCCATCGCCGAGATTCCGCTCGAGCGGTTCTCCACCGCGATTCACTGGTCGGCGCGACGCGCCGGTCGTCCGGTGGAAGCGATCGGAATATCCCGCGGGGCCGAGGGGCTGGCCGCCGCGATGACCCTCGAGGCCACTCTGCCGGTCAGATCCCTGGTTCTGCTCAGTCCGAGCAGTGTCAGTTGGCAGGCGGTCGGCCAGGACGGCGAGATACCGGATACCTCGTCGTGGTCGTGGGCGAAACGACCGTACCCCTATGCCGACCTACCCGCCGGAGCGTTGATGCCGCAATTGATTCGGAATGCCTGGCGGCTATCGCGTGACATGGCCCACCACCAGGCAAGCGATCTGAGTCTGCGTCCGGCCTACAGCGCGGGGCTCGATCGCGAGATCCCCCGCGACGCCTATCTCGCTGCCGAGCGGATCGACTGCCCGATCCTGTGTGTCACCGGTTCCGATGACGCGCTCTGGCCGTCGGCCCGAATGGCCACCGCACTGTTGGAACGTCGTTCCCATGCCGAGGATCGGCATATTCAGTTCGAGGGCGCCGGGCATCTGTTGCGTCCTGGGCTGTACCCCAGCAGTCCGCAGGTCACCGGCGGCATCGCGCTCGGCGGACGTCCGGCCGAACATGCCGCCGCCTGCCTTCACCTGGCCGATCACATCATCGATTTCCTATCACGATGAACTCGACGCCAAGGCCTATGCCGGCCAGCATCGCGCGAGCGGAAGGCAGGCTTCGTCGACTGCCCGCCATTCGGACCGTGTGTGTCCGACCGGAACAGCGTCTTCATGACAGGACGCCTGTCTGAGACGACGCCGCACTGATCGTCCGATCAGGTCAGCGTGCGACCGTCGACCACGTCGTACTCCGATACCGCGGCGGACACGACGATGGCGCGTTGGTCCGCACGCGGCCCGTCGCCGCGAAAGGTCTCGACCGCTGCGCGGGACTCCCAGTGCTCGAACACCATTATTCGACCCGGATCGATGAGGTCGGCGGTGATCGAGAAGTCGATACAGCCTGCCGTCGCGCGGGCCAGTTCCACCACCGATCGGCAACCCGCGAGGTAGTCGTCACGCTGATCTGGATCGACGCCGAGATGTCCGGCCACAATCACGGTCATATGCTTCTCCCTTGGCTTGTGCAACTCGGTCACAAGGTAAGACTGTCCGCCCCGCGCAAACTCATCGGTGCTCCAGTGCCCGCCGCCTCAGCGGGATAGCGTCTATGTGTGTCAATCGTGAGCGCTGTTCCGGAGGATGCCGGAGTCGTCGCGCGGCTGCAGGTCGCGTTCGCGGACGAATTCGACTCCCCCACACCGTCCGTCGACGTTCTTGAGCCACGGTTCCGCCGGCTGATCTCCGATCCGGCGGGCACCGTCTTGTTCGCCGGCTCTCCGCCGGAGCCGGACGGGTACGCCGTGGTGACCTTTCGGCCCACCGTTTACTGCGAGGGCCCGTTGGCGGTCCTCGACGAGTTGTATGTCCGGCCGGGGCTGCGCGGCCGCGGAATCGGCACCAAGCTGTTGGCCGCCGCGATCGATGACATGCGGCGACGCGGCGGCGGCGAGATGCATATCAACGTCGATGAGCCCGACACCGGTGCGCGGCGGTTCTACGAGCGACACGGTTTCGTGAACATCGAGTTCGGCGGAGACGGCCGAATGCTCTGTTACATCAGGGAATTCGGATAGTTAGTCCGGCATCACGTAGGCGCCGTCGAGCACCTTCACCTGCTGCCAGACCCGGTCGAACGATTCGGCATCTGCCGCCGGCCGGCGCACCGCACCCAGCGCCCATTCCTGTTGCTCCGAGGTCGCCGACGGCTTGCCGTACAGCGACACCGCATAACCGGAGAAGTCCCGGATCTGGAAGTCGAATATCCGGTTCAACACGTCGAGGTCGAGCGATGTAGCCGCGGCCTGCTCCAGGATGAGCTGGCCGTACACGACAAGCGTGAAAAGGTGCCCGATCGTGAGGACGAAGTCGAGATCCTTCGCCTGCTCGGCGGTCGGCGGCGCGGTTTCCAGCAAGCTCTGCAACGCCTTGGCCTGCCGGAAGAACACCCCCACGTTGGCGACGTCGCGGAACGATTCGTATGCGGCCTTCCAGTCGGCGAACTGAACCTTGCCGGCACCGCCGACCGGTCCCTGGGCGAAGAAGAACGCGTCGTCTGTGGCGTCGTTCCGGGTGGCGATGTCGACGTACTCGGCCGGATTGAAGAAGTAGTTCGGCATGAATTTCAGGATCTGCGCGACGTTCACGTGCACAGTGCCCTCGAGCCGCGGGAGCCAGCCGATGAATCGATTCGCCTGATGGAAATAGGTGTTCTTCTCGTAGCCCTTGGCCGCCACCACATCGAGGAGCAGCGTCATCACAGTCTCGCCCTCGGAGGTGACCTTCGACTTGGTGACCGGATTGAACAGCAGATAGCGACGGTCGTCGCGGCTGGCGCTGCGGAAGTAGTCGATGGCGCGGTCGCTGAACAACTTCATCGCGGTCAACCGGGCGTAGGCGTCCACGAAATTGCCTTGGACGTGGGAGAAGTCGGTGACCGGGTTGCCGTAGAGAATCCGGTTGTTGGAGTGGGTGATCGCCTCGTACAGCGAGTGCGTGCACATGCCGATCGAACCGTGGCAGAGATTGAACTTGCCGACGTTGACGGTGTTGAGCGCGGCCGCGAACGCTTCGGGGCCGGTGTGCAGGATGTCATCTGCAGTGACCGGATAGCCGTCGAGCTCGAACGTCGATACGTACATCTGGCCGTGCACCACGTTGCCGATCAGCTTGTAGTTCGGATGGCGCGAGTCCGCGGTGAAGAACACGTAGCCCTCGGGGCCGTCGATATCGGAGCGCCGACCGAATACCGACACCATGCCGGCCACGTTGCCGTTGCCTATGTAGTACTTGGTGCCCGACGCCGTGAAGCCCTGGCCGTCCGCGTCCGGCGTCAAGACCATGTCGGTGCTGTACACGTCCGCGCCGTGTTCACGCTCGGACAATCCGAAGGCCATCACTTCGCCGTCGAGGAGCTGCTGTGCCGCTTTGGTTTTGGCCTTCTCGTTGGCCGACATCCAGATCGGTCCGAGCCCCAGGATGGTGACCTGCTCGGCGTACCAGTAGGCCAGGCCGTAGAAGCCGAAGATCTCGCTCAGCGCCGCGTTGCGGGCGCCGTCCCAGCGTCGGTTCTCGTCGCCGTCCGCGTATGCGGCGGGTGTCAGGAACGTGGCGAACAACTTCTCCTTCTTCTGGAACTCCAGGAAGTCGGCCACCCACTCGGCGTCGAGATCAGCCTGCAGCAGCCGCTGTTTGCCGTAGGACTCGAAGAAGTCGATGGTTGCGCGTAGTAAACGTCGGGTTTCGGGATCGAATTGTGCGTAATCGTTGGACTTCGGGTTCAGAAGGGGTCCGCGCATGCGCCTCACTGTATCTACCAATGCCAGGCATGGCCGCCCACATTGGCGATCGTGCGCTGCAGCACGGTGATCGTCGTGACGAATTCTTCCTCGGTGATGCCCTGCATGCGCTCGCGTTGCAACTCCGTCTGCAGGTCGGCTGCGGCAGCGAAAACCGTTGCCCCCGAATCAGTCAACGTAAGCGAGTTGCCGTCGCGGGTCGCCCAACCATGTTCGACGACGGTGCCCAGGGCGTCCTCGATCGCCTCCGGCGTGTCGTTGGGACCAAGCTTCTCGACGAGATAGTCAGTACCCAGGCCGTCAGGCGCGGTCGAAAGCTGATGCAGCACCCACCATTCGGGTTGCCGCACCCCCATATCCTCGAGCGCGCCGCGGGTGCGTGCCCGGATCGCCTCGCCGGCGCGGACGGTCCAGAATCCCAGTGGTTGACGGTTCGGTGGCTGCATTGGCTTGTCCATGGCCCCATGGTTCAACCTCAACCAGAGTTGATGTCAAACCGGCACAATCGACAGATCAACCCACGTCGAAGAGGTCGATCACCATGACCGTTGGTTCGCAGATCGTGTTCATCCAGGGCGGCGGCGCGGGCACGCACGACGAATGGGACAACAAGCTGGTCGATAGCCTTCGATCGCGGCTGGGCGGCGTTGAGATCTACTATCCACGCATGCCCGACGAGGGCGATCCGAGTTATGCCGCCTGGAACCCGGCCATTCGACGCGAACTAACGGGTCTGGACGATCGAGCAATCGCGATCGGCCACTCGATCGGCGGGCCGCTCCTGATCCAGACATTGTCAGAGCAACCCGAACCCACCCCGCTCGCCGCGATCGTGCTGATCTCAGCGCCGTTCATCGGGCCGGGCGGCTGGGCGGGCGACGAGTTCGAACTGCCGAACGACCTTGGCACGCGGTTGCCTCCGAGCGCGGCCGTTCACCTATTCCACGGTCTTGAGGACGACATCGTCCCGGCCGCCCATGCCGAGCGATACGCAGACGTGACTCCACAAGCAACTGTGCATAGATTGCCGGGCCGCGATCACCAGCTGAACAATGATCTGCGCGAAGTGGCGAGCGTGCTGACGACGCTGTAGCAATACGTTGTAACTGTCGGGCTGACAGGATTTGAACCTGCGACCACTTGACCCCCAGTCAAGTGCGCTACCAAACTGCGCCACAGCCCGTTGACCGCCGATAGCTCGGCGAGCGCCGTTGACTCTACCGTGCCGCTCTCGCGACGAGCGAATCAGCTGGCAGTGTCGTGCCGCACCACGTCGTAGACGGGGATAGTCATCTCCTCGTTCAGCCATGGCTGCGCATCGGCCAGCTCGCGATCCTTCACGTATCCCGTTTCGACCAGGCCGGTCGCGGCGTCGATGATGCGGTAGCGCTGCGTCCAGGTGTGCAACGGCTGCGACTCCAGCAGGATCACCCGCAGCTCCCCCGGCTCGTAGCGGCAACACTGCTGCACGTACTCGATCAGCTGCTCGTCATGCAGATGCCCGTCCCCGAAGTTCCAACCGAGGATCGGTCCGGCGGTCACTTCGCCGTCCACACATGTGTACTGCGCCGGATCGTCCACGGCCCGACCGATCAAGCCGTGCAACGCCCGCCCCTGCGGATGCATCGACCGGAACGCGACCTGCTTGCCCTCGATCACCGTCAGGTCGACGCCGGGATACCGCGCCACCAGCTGCTCGTGCGCCGAGCCCGACAGCTTCTTGATCACGCCGAGCTTCGCTTCGGAGTCGCCCCGGAAGCACCACATCCCGGCCGCCCAGTTGCCCGCGTAGTACCGCATCGATACCAGGAACGACACATACTTCGGGAACAGATTGCCGAACAGCACCAGCGCTCCGGAGATGCACAGAACCGCGATGAGCCACGGCGATTGAATGTCGCCGGGGCCGATATCGGCATTGCCACCGAACACGACGATCGCGGAGACGATCATCATCAGGTTCCACTCGCCCGGGATACCCATCGGGAACATCCCGATGATGTGGAAGTGGAACAACACGATCACCGTGACCGCCACGTACGTGACCCAGCCATGCGACAGCAGCAGGATGAACGGCACACCGGCCTCGATGACTGTGCCGCCGTGCGCAAAGGCGCCGGCGAGCCTGGACGGTCGCATGTCGTTCGGGTAGTCGCGGAACAGCCTGCGCCGAAACGGCTTCCAGGGATGGATCGGTGAGTTCGACATCATCACCGAGACCACGTACGGGAAATGCAGATTCATCTTCGACAGCGAGGCGCCCCACCACACGATGCAGGTCAGCACCTGCGCCCCCGCGATCGATTCCGGGAACGGGAACATCAGGATGATCAGCATCACCCAGTAGTGCTCGGACCGCGCCGCGAGGAACGCGATCTGGTCGCGGAACCCGAGGAGCGCCAGCGATGCCACCAGCGGTAGCAGCACCCACCACTGCAGCGAACGCTCGCCATGATCTTCATGGCCCTGCATCACCAGCGCGAAGACGCCAGAGGCCAGAACGACGGCGTACAGCCCGGCGTCGAACGGCGTCCGAGTGGCGCCTCTGGTGCCCGGAATCTTCGGCCAGGGTGGAAGTCGCACCATTCCCGGCCGCAGGAAGTACAGGATGCCGCCGATAAGCGGATCGGTGCGCTGCGTCATCGGCCCTGCGCTGCAACCCAATCCAAGGATTTCGAAGAGCAGCGCCCAGACGATCGCCTTCTGAAAGAAGATCGGCGACGACCACCATTCGTCGAAACTGCCCAGCCCACCGGCGGCCGGCGTGATGAGCCCGATGAGAACCAGGCCGACGCCAGCGAACAGGACCATCTTGACCACGTACATCAGCAGCACGATCGTCGGGATGCCGCCGCCGTTCTCACCCCAGAAGGTCACCGCCTCGCGGATGCGGCGTGACCGCGAGAACCCCCGCCACGCGTCAGGAGCAATCGGCATCATCTCGGCAGTTTTGAAACCCACTCGATTACCTATACCGGGTCACACGTCGAAGTGGAACATGTTCCAGAATTGACGCGATGATCGTGCATGCCGTAATCAAGCCGAACAGCCGTAAGGGGCCGCTCGTCGAAGTCGCCGACGACGGTTCGCTCACACTGTTCGTGCGCGAGCCCGCGATCGACGGCAAGGCCAACAAGGGCGCGATCGCCCTGCTGGCAAAGCATTTCGGCGTCCCGCGAAGTTCAGTGCACTTGACCGGCGGCGCCACGTCTCGCCACAAACGATTCGAGATCACTGGCTGATTCCCCCCCCTTGCGAATGTCCGATTTGCCGCGTACATTTGTACTAGAACATACGTTCGAGCCGATGGCCATAGGGGGAACATGGACACCGCTACAACACCACCGAGCATGTTCGCTGCGGGTGGGTTGAGAACGCTCGTCGATCGGCTGCGAACGATGCCCACTGACGTAACCGACCGGGACTGCGTCGATGCGCTGACAACGCTGGTCGAGCTGGAGGCGGCCACCGCGGCAACCAAGATGCGGCTGATGGTCCGCCTGGAGCAAGAACGTAAAGCCGCTCGCCGTGCCGCCGGCGTTCGCGAACGCAAGATCGGCGAGGGCATCGCCGCCGAGATCGGGCTAGCGATCAAACAATCGCCGCATAAGGCGGCACAACTGCTTTCTGTCGCGCGACGCCTGACCATGGACCTCCCACGTACGTTCGATGCGCTGCAGGCCGGTGTCCTGACCGAGCCGCGGGCCGAGACGATCGCCCGCGAAACCGCGATCCTCGACCCGGGCGACGCCGCGATCGCCGACCACAATCTCTGCGCCGATCAAGCGGCACTGATCGGCAAAGGCGACAAGGAGATCGACCGCGTCGCCAAGGCCGAGGTGTATCGACTCGACCCGCGCGCCGTCGTCGACCACAACGAGAAGCGGCTCACCGATCGCCGAGTCTGGACCAAGCCGCTGCCCGGCGCATTGGTGCAACTGTCCGCGCAGCTGCCGCTGAAAGACGGCATCGCCGCGTATGCCACTCTCCTCCGCGACGCGAAATCCGCTGCTACCCAAGGTGATGAGCGAACCCAGGGCCAGATCATGGCCGACTTGATGAGCGCACGACTGTCGGGTGGCGACTCCGCCGCGACCATCCCCGTCGCCGTGGAGGTTGTCGTTCCGGTGGCGGCGCTCGTCGACGGCGCAGACACTGCGGCGGACATCGGCGGCCGCACAGTACCGGCCGAGACGGCTCGACGGGTCATCGCCGACGCCCTCGACGATGCCGCGGACGTCTCGCTACGCCGCCTGTTTGCGGACGCGGAAACCGGCAGCCTGGTGGCGATGGAGTCCCGCGCCCGCTGCTTCCCGGACGGGCTGAGACGTTTCCTCACCAGACGCGACGCCGGGGTCTGCCGCACGCCGTACTGTGGCGCGCCGGTCCGACATGCCGATCACACGGTCCCGCATCACGCGGGCGGGCCCACCGACGCCGACAACGGCGCCGGCCGTTGCGCACGCTGCAACCAGGCCAAGGAAGCCGACGGTTGGACCGCGACCGTCGTCCGGGGAGGTCGCCGTGAACGGCACCGGATCGAGATCGTGACACCGACGGGGCATGCGCATAACAGCACTGCTCCCCCGATCTGCGCGTAGCGTGACCAGCATGGACATCGCGGTCAATGTCACCGGCGGCGACATCGTCGGTACCGAATCAGACGGCGTCACAGCATTTCTGGGCGTGCCGTACGCCGCCGCGCCCATCGGCGCATTTGCGTTCGCCGCGCCGCAGCCCGTGGCACCGTGGAGCGGCAGTCGTGATGCTCGGAGCGAGGGGCCGTCGTGCTGGCAGTCGCCGTACCCGCAGCCCGTCCGCACCTGGTTCTCAAAGGTGACGGCCACCGAGCTCGGCGGCGAATGCCTCAACGTCAATGTCTGGACCCCGGATGTGCAGGCCGACGGCCTTCCGGTCATGGTGTGGATCCACGGCGGTGCGTTCGTCCGCGGCTCCAACGCCTCACCCACCTACGACGGGACAGCCTTCGCGCGCGACGGCGTAGTGCTGGTGTCGATCAATTACCGCCTCGGCGTGTTCGGCTACAGCGTCTTCGACGATGCTCCGACGAACCTCGGGATGCGCGATCAGATCGCCGCCCTGCAGTGGGTGCGCGAGAACGCCGCGGCATTCGGCGGCAACCCGGACGACGTCACCGTCTTCGGCGAGTCGGCCGGCGGCATGAGCATCGCCAATCTGCTGACCTCGCCCGGCGCGCGCGGGCTATTCGGTAAAGCGATCATCCAGAGCGGTCACGGCCACGCGATCTTCACGAAGGAAGATTCGACGATGGTGACGGCCGAGATGGCGCAGATCCTCGGAATCCCAGCGACCGCCGCCGCGTTCTCGAAGGTCCCCCCCGACATCCTGATCGACGCACAGAACAAGCTCGGCATCGCTATCCGCGATGATCCGGACCCGGCCCGCTGGGGCGTATCGACCATCAAGGGCGGTATGGGGATCACCGCGTTCATGCCGGTATTCGACGACCTGATTCCCGAGTTCCCCGACGTCGCAGCGAAGTCCGGTGCCGGCGGCAGCACCCCGTTGCTCATCGGCTGCACGGCAAGCGAATTCACTCTGTTCAGCCTGAGCTCCGGCACTCGCGACGCCATCACCGACGAAGTACTGCCGATCGCCGCTGCCCGGTTCGGCGCCGACGCCGAGACCCTCGCGAGACTTCGTGCCGAACGGCCGGACTCGACCGCCGCAGACATCTTCGACATAGTCGCCTCGGATCAGGCATTCCGTAAGCCAATCGAGCGGTTCGCCGATGCACACCGATCCGCGGATGCGCCCGTGTTCGTCTACGAGTTCGCCTGGGAATCTCCGGTCGATGGGCTCGGCGCCTGCCACGCCATGGAGCTCGCGTTCGTCTTCGACACGCTCGGCAGCAACGAGTCCTTCACCGGACCGAATCCGCCGCAGAGCATCGCCGATGACATGCATGGCGCCTGGGTGCAGTTCGCGAAGACCGGCGATCCCGGTCCGACGCTTACTTTTTCCGCTTCTCCCGGACCCGGACGTTGATCCGCACCGGCGACCCCTCGAAGCCGAACGTCTCCCGCAGCTTGCGCTCCAGGAATCGCCGGTAGCCGGCCTCCAGGAAGCCCGTCGTGAACAGCACGAACGTCGGCGGCCGGGTCGCGGCCTGGGTCGCGAACAGCACGCGCGGCAGCCGGCCACCGCGCATCGGCGGCGGCGTCGCGGCCACGACTTCCTTGAGCCAGTTGTTCAGCTGGCCGGTCGTGATGCGCTGATCCCATGACTCCAACGACGACTCCAACGCCGGCACCAGCTTCTGCACCGCCCGACCGGTCTTCGCCGAGATATTCACCCGCCGCGCCCACGGCACCCGCGCCAGTTCGCGGTCGATCTCCTTGTCCAACTGGTACCGACGGTCTTCGTCCATCAGGTCCCACTTGTTGAACGCGATCACCAGCGCCCGGCCGGCATCGATCACCATCGACAGCACCCGCAGATCCTGCTCGGTCACCGGCTGCGACGAATCGATGAGCAGCACAACTACTTCCGCCGCCTCGATGGCGCCCTTGGTACGCAGTGACGCGTAGTACTCGTGCCCGCTGGCGAAGTGCACCTTCTTGCGCAGGCCGGCGGTGTCGACAAAGTTCCAGATCTTGCCGCCCAGCTCGACCAGCTCGTCGACCGGGTCGACGGTCGTCCCGGCCACGGAATCCACGACCGCGCGATCGCCGCCCGACAGCTTGTTCAGCAGCGAGCTCTTGCCGACATTCGGCTTGCCGACCAGCGCCACGCGCCGGGGACCACCCGATCCGGTGCCCTCGCGCGGAGTCTCCGGCAGTGCCGCCAGAATCGCGTCCAGCAGATCACCGGTCCCCCGACCGTGCGCCGCCGAAATCGCGTACGGCTCACCCAGCCCCAGCGACCACAGCGCCGCCGCCTCCGACTCGCCGCGTTCGTCGTCGACCTTGTTCGCCGCCAGGACCACCGGGGTCTCGGCACGCCGCAGCACCCGTGCGACCGCCTCTTCGGTCGCGGTCGCGCCGACGGTGGCATCGACCACCACCACGACCACATCCGCGGTCTTCATCGCGAACTCAGCCTGCGCGGCGACCGCCTGCTGCAGTCCCTTGGCGTCCGGCTCCCAGCCGCCGGTGTCCTGCACCTTGAAGCGTCGACCGGCCCAATTGGCCTCGTACGACACCCGATCCCGGGTGACGCCCGGCAGATCCTCGACGACCGCCTCGCGGCGGCCGAGAATGCGGTTCACCAGAGTCGATTTGCCGACATTCGGCCGACCGACGATGGCCACCGTCGGGACCGCAATCGATTCTTCGTCATCGGCCAGTTCATCGAAGTCGACCGCATCCCAATCGGATTCGTCGCTCCAGACCCCGTCGCCGTCAATGATGTCGGTCATCGGGTCACCTCCACGGCAGCCTGCGCACGGCCGACCAGGTCGGCGACGACCTGCTCGAAGGTCATGTCGCTCGTATCGACGATCTGCGCGTCGTCGGCCGGACGCAGCGGCGACGCCGCGCGGGTCGAGTCCAGATCATCCCGGCGGATCACGTCCGCCAATACCGCCGCATAGTCGGAATCCATTCCGGCGGAAAGGTTTTGTTTGTGCCGCCGCGTGGCGCGCGCCTCCGGCGAGGCGGTCAGGTAGATCTTCACCGCGGCCTGCGGGAAGACCGCAGTCCCGATATCCCGCCCCTCGACCACGGCGATTCCGTCGACGTCGGCGAGCGAACGCTGCAGCTCGACGACGCGCACGCGCAACTCCGGCACGGCCGACACCGCCGACACCGCCTGCGTCACCGCGTCGCCGCGGATCTCCGCGGTGACGTCTTCACCGTCCAGCAGCACGGTCGGCACGGTCGGATCGTTACCGACGGTCATCGGCACCACCTGGGTGGCGGCATCGATCGCCGCCGGATCGGTCAGGTCCACGCCGGCCCGCAACGCCTGCAGCGTCGCGACCCGGTAGGTGGCGCCGGTATCGATATAGCGCGCACCCAATTCCATTGCGACCTTGCGAGATACGCTCGACTTGCCGGTACCCGACGGGCCGTCGATGGCGATGATCGCCGCGCTCACATTCCCACCGCCTTGTACAGCTGGCCGATCTCTTTCGAGTTCAGCACGCGCAGGCTGCCGGGGCGCTGATCACCCAGGCTCACGGCGCCGACATCGGTGCGCACCAGCCTGGTCACCGGGTGACCGACCTGGTCCATCAGCCGGCGCACGATCCGATTTCGGCCCTCGTGCAACGTGATTCGCAGCACCGAGCGTCCCTCGTGCACCTCAAGAACGCTGAACGAGTCGACCTTCACCGGCCCGTCCTCGAGCTCGACGCCGTCCTTCAGCGTGCGACCGAGCTGACGCTTGACCTCGCCGCGGACCGACACCAGATACGTCTTGGGCACCTCGAACGACGGATGCGTCAGGCGATGTGCCAGCTCGCCGTCGTTGGTCAGCAGCAGCAGTCCCTCGGTATCGGCATCGAGCCGGCCGACATGGAACAGCCGCTGGCCGGCCATCACGCGCTCGCCGATAATGTCGCCGATGCAGGGCCGGTCATGCTCGTCCGACATGGTCGACTGCCAGCCCTTGGGCTTGTTCAGCGCCAGGTACTGCATGTCCTCGTCGATGGTCACGCGTGCGCCGTCGACCCGGACGATCGCGGTGTTCGGATCGATGCGCAGCCCCTGGCTGGTGACGATCTCGCCGTTGACGTCGACGCGTCCGGCGGCGATCAGCTCTTCGGCGCCGCGCCGTGATGCCACGCCCGCCTGGGCGAGCACCTTCTGCAACCGGACGCCGTCCTCGACGTGATGCGCGGCGCCGTCGTTCTCGACGGGCGGCGCGACATGCCGCGACGGCTTGGCGTTGTTCAGCCGGACAGCGCCGGTCTGCGCATTCGGCCGCGAGCCCTTGCGGTGCGGCTTCTTCGACAGCTGGGTCGGCTTCTTGGCCTGGCCACGCGACTTGCTCGGCTGTCGTTTTCGGTCCGGTCTGCCATCTCGGCTAGCGGGAGTCATGCTCTTCTCAATCCACTTCGGTAGAAATAGTCGCTTCCGAGTCTGACGGTTTACCACCCAGTTTGGCGAATCGCGGATCGCCGAGCAGCTCGTCATCGAGATCGTCGATCACGTCCACATCCGGCAGCAGCGGCGCCAGATCAGGCAGTTCACCGAGCGAGGCCAGTCCCAGACGTTCCAGGAACAGCTCCGTGGTGACGTACGTGACAGCACCCGTCTCGGAGTCGGTACCGGACTCGTTGATCAATCCGCGGGCCAGCAGCGTGCGCATCACACCGTCGACATTCACCCCGCGGACTGCGCTCACACGGGCCCGGCTGACCGGCTGGCGATAGGCCACCACGGCCAGAGTCTCCAGCGCCGCCCGGGTCAGTTTCGACCGCGCACCGTCCAGCAGCAGTCGCTCCACATACGGCGCGAATTCGTTGCGGGTGTAGTACCGCCAGCCCCCGACTCCGTCAGCACCACCGGCGATCCTTAGGTCCATGCCGCTGCCGCGTTCGGTCAGGTCGGCGCTCATCGACCGCAACGCCGCCGCCACGCGGGCCTCCGGCTGATCGAGCGCCGATGCCAGCTGCTCCTCGGTGGCCGGGGTGTCGACGACGAGCAGGACCGCCTCCAAAGCGGACCGCAGCGTGTCGTCGTCCATGGGATCGGCGTCGTCGAATTCAGTTTCAGCCATAGTCTTCCGCCTTGTCCAGGGTCAGTGCCTCGGCATCGCGATCGCCGCTCCACGCCACCCGCAGCACGCCGAGCGCCTCCGGCTGCTCGAACAGCACCGCACGTTCACGGAACAGCTCCAGCAGCGCCAAGAAGCGCGCCACCACTTCGAGCCCGTTCTCGCATTCGGACACCAGCGTGCCGAAGTCGAGCCAGTTGTCCTTGCCGGCCTCCCGCAGCAGCTGGCTGACCCGCTTGGCCTGCTCGGGCACCGACACCTTCGGGGCGTGGATATGGCCCAGCCCGACAGTCGGCTTCGGCTTGGGCGTCATCGCGGCGACGGCGACCTCGGCGAATCGCGCCGCGTCCACGCCGATCGACACTTCCGGCAGCAGCGCCTCGTATCGCGGTTCGAGCCCGACCGCCCGCGGATAGCGTTGCAGCGCAGCGGCTTCCAGCTCGGCGAAGAGTGCGGCCACCTGCTTGTAGGCGCGGTACTGCAGCAACCGCGCGAACAGCAGGTCGCGAGCCTCCAGCAGCGCGAGATCCTCGGCGTTCTCCACCTCGCCCGACGGCAGCAGCCGCGCCGCCTTCAGATCCAGCAGCGTCGCCGCGACGACCAGGAACTGCGTGGTCTGCTCGAGCTCCATGTCGGCGCCGAGCTGCTTGGTGTACGCGATGAAATCGTCGGTGACCTGATGCAGCGCCAGCTCGGTGACGTCCAGCTGGCGCTGGCTGATCAGCCCGAGCAGCAGGTCGAACGGGCCCTCGAAGTTGGTGAGCTTGACCTGGAAACCTTGTTCCACCGTTTCCATCTAGCTGCGACCGGTGCGCGCGATGACCTCCCAGGCCAACGCGCGGTATGCCTTGGCGCCCGCCGACTTCGGCGCCCACGAGGTGATCGGTTCGCCGGCCACGCTGGTCTCCGGGAAGCGCACGGTCCGGCTGATCACGGTGTCGTACACGCGGTCGCCGAACACCTCGACGACCCGCGCCATCACCTCCCGCGAATGCAGGGTGCGGGCATCGAACATGGTCACGAGGATGCCGCCGAGCGCGAGCTTCGGATTCAGCCGGTCGTGCACTTTGTCGATGGTGTCGGTGAGCAGCGCCAGGCCACGCAGGCTGAAGTACTCGCATTCCATCGGAATGATGACGGTGTCCGCGCAGGCCAGCGCGTTGACGGTGAGCAGGCCGAGTGACGGCTGGCAGTCGATCAGCACGTAGTCGTAGCGGTCGAGCACCGGATGCAGAGCCCGACCCAGCGTCTGTTCCCGGCCGACCTCGTTGACCAGCTGGATCTCGGCGGCCGACAGGTCGATGTTCGACGGCAGCAGATCCAATCCGTCGACCCGGGTCCGCATCAGCACGTCGTCCACGGATGCCTGCGGCGCCACGAGCATGTTGTGCACGGTCTTCTCGAGCTCGTGATGGGCGACGCCGAGCCCCGCGGACAGCGCACCCTGCGGATCCAGGTCGACCAGCAGCACGCGTCGTCCGCATTCGGCCAGCGCAGCGCCCAGGTTGATGGTCGACGTGGTCTTGCCGACGCCGCCCTTCTGGTTGCACATCGCGATGATCATCGCGGGGCCGTGATGGTCCAGCGGCTCGGGCTTCGGCACCGGTCGCACCGGACGACCGGTCGGCCCGAGGGCACCGTCCTTGGGTTCCGGATGATGCTCGTCGTGGTCGTCGACTCGATCCGGCACGGACATCGACAGGCCGCCGCCGGACTGCGTCACTTCCAGCTCGGGTGCAGGCAGAAACGGCTGAAAGTGTGTCAACGCCAGCTCCCTTCGACGGTCCTGTGCACAGGTTCGGACTCAGCCTAATGGCAACGCGCCCGTGGTCCTGGACGCCTCGCCCGAATTGTTGCTACCGGGCTCGCGGATGGGCAGTGGCATAGACCTCGCGCAGCGCCGACACCGTCACCAACGTGTACACCTGGGTCGTTGTCACCGACGCGTGGCCGAGCAGTTCCTGCACCACGCGAACGTCGGCGCCGCCCTCGAGCAGATGCGTCGCGAAGCTGTGCCGCATCGTGTGCGGCGACACCGACTTGTCCAGCCCGGCCCGGGCGGCCGAATCGGACAGGATCTGCCACGCGCTCTGTCGGGACAATCGGCCGCCGCGCACGTTCAAGAAAACCGCCGGCGGCACCGATCGTCTGGCCGCCGCCGCGAGCGCCGGCCGACCGCGCACCAGGTACGCGTCGATCGCTGCGACCGCCGGGCGACCGATCGGCACCAGCCGCTCCTTGCCGCCCTTGCCGCGCAGCAGCACCGACCGCGCCTCGATGTCGATGTCGTCCAGGTCGACCGCGACCGCCTCGGAGATGCGCGCCCCGCAGCTGTAGAGCAGCTCGACCAGTGCCCGGTCCCGCAGGCTGCGCGGGCCATCCGCCTCCGAATCACCGCCCGCGGCCTCGAGGATCGCCAGCACTTCGTCGAGCGGCAGCGCCTTCGGCAGCCGTCGTGCGGGCCGTGGCGGGCGCACCGCATGCGCGACGTCGGTCGGCGTGATCCCATCGGCGGCGGCGAACTTGTGGAACCCACGAACCGCCACCAACGCCCGTGCGATCGAGCTGTCGGCGAGGTTGTCCCGACGCAGCGCCACCAGGAATTCGCGAACGTCAGTCTCGGTGACGGCGGCCAGCTCGCCGGTCCCCCGGCTGTCGAGGTAGCCGCAGTAGCGCTCCAGGTCGCGCCGGTACGAGTTGACCGTGTTGGTCGCCGAACCCCGTTCCACCACAAGGTGATCCAGATAGAGCTGTACCTGCTCGGCGACCGCCATGGCTATCCCTGACGAGCGGCGAATGCGGTCGGACGCATCGGCCAGGGCGCATCCGCCGGACGCAACTGCAGCCCCGCGGTACTCACCTGCCGATAGGCCAGGATCGCCGCCGCACTGGTGGCATTGGTGATCTCGCCGGCCAGGACCAGCCGGGCCGCCTCCGCCGAATCGATCCACTCCACGGTGAGATCGGCCTCCTCGTCGTCCGCCCCGACCGGCCGCCCCACCTCGGTGAGCCCGCGGGCGACGAACACCCGGATCACTTCATCGGTCATCCCCGGCGAGGCGGCGATATCGATCAGCAACAACCAGTCGTCGGCGCGAAAGCCGGTCTCCTCGAACAACTCTCGCCCGGCGGCCGCCACCGGGGACTCCTCCGGCGGGCCGTCGAGAAGTCCGGCCGGCAGCTCCAGCATCCGAACGCCGACCGGGTGTCGGTATTGCCGGATCAGGCCGATGCGATCGGCATCGTCCACCGCGAGGATCGCGACCGCGCCGTCATGCTCGACCACCTCGCGCCGCGCAACGGACCCGCCAGGCATGCGCACCTGGTCGACACGAAGCGCGAGAATCGCTCCGCTGTAGATGGTTTCGCTGGCCTGGACCTCGAAACGGTGGTCGCTCAATCCTCTTCCTCGGCCGACTCACTGTGCACCTCGACGGGCAGCCGTTCGGCGGCCTTGTACTGCAGCGCCGCCGAGATCAGCGCGCTGAACAGCGGATGTGGCCGCGTGGGCCGGCTCTTGAGCTCCGGATGCGCCTGGGTGGCGACCAGGAACGGGTGCACGTCCTTCGGGTACTCGACGAACTCGACGAGCGAACCGTCGGGCGAGGTCCCGGAGAACACCAGCCCACTGGCCGCGATCTTGTCGCGGTAGCTGTTGTTCACCTCGAACCTGTGCCGGTGCCGCTCGGAGAGCTCGGTCTCGCCATAGGCGTTCGCCACCTGGCTGCCGCGCAGCAGGGTCGCGGGGTACGCGCCGAGCCGCATCGTGCCGCCCAGGTCGGCGTCGCCGGCGACCGCGGCCTCCTGCTCGGCCATCGTCGAGATGACCGGATGCGGGGTGTCCGGGTCGAATTCGGTGGAGCTGGCTTCGTCCAGGCCGGCCTCTCGCGCGGCTTCGATCACCACGCACTGCAGGCCCAGGCACAGGCCCAGCAGCGGGATGCCGCGGGTGCGGGCGTATCGGATGGCGCCGACCTTGCCCTCGATGCCGCGGATGCCGAAGCCGCCGGGAATCAGCACGCCGTCGACGTCCGCGAGCGCCGCCGCCGCACCGGCCGGCGTCTCGCATTCGTCGGACGGCACCCACTTGATCTCGGCGCGGGCGCGCTGGCCGAAGCCGCCGGCACGGATCGCCTCGGTGACCGACAGATAGGCGTCCGGCAGCTCAACGTACTTGCCCACCAACGCGATTCGCACGGTCTCGCGCGGCTCGTGCACCCGCTTGAGCAGATCGCCCCACACGGTCCAGTCGACGTCGCGGAACGGCAGCCCGAGCTTGCGCACGACGTAGGCGTCGAGCTGTTCACGATGCAGGACCTTGGGGATGTCGTAGATCGACGGCGCATCGGGCGTGGAGATCACGCCATCGATCTCGACGTCGCACATCAGCGCGATCTTGTTCTTCACCGACTCCGGGATGTCCCGGTCGCAGCGCAGGATCAGCGCATCGGGCGCAATGCCGATGCTGCGCAGCGCGGCCACCGAATGCTGGGTCGGCTTCGACTTCAGCTCCCCGGACGGCGCCAGATACGGCACCAGCGACACGTGCAGGAAGAAGACGTTGTCCCGGCCGACGTCGTGCCGGACCTGCCGGGCCGCCTCCAGGAAGGGCTGCGACTCGATATCGCCCACGGTGCCACCGATCTCGGTGATCACCACGTCGGGCACGTTCCCGTCGGCATCCGGGAGCGCCATGTCGAGCACACGCGACTTGATCTCGTCGGTGATATGCGGGATCACCTGAACGGTGTCACCCAGGTATTCGCCGCGCCGTTCCTTGGCGATGACGGACGAATACACCTGTCCTGTAGTCACATTCGCCGAACCGGAGAGGTTCCGGTCGAGGAATCGTTCGTAGTGTCCGACGTCCAGGTCGGTCTCGGCGCCGTCCTCGGTGACGAAGACCTCACCGTGCTGGAAGGGGTTCATGGTGCCCGGATCGACGTTCAGATACGGATCCAGCTTCTGCATGGTGACTCGAAGGCCGCGGGCTGTGAGCAACTGCCCCAGGCTCGAGGCCGTCAGTCCTTTTCCGAGAGACGATGCGACGCCCCCAGAAACGAAGATATGTTTTGTGCCCGTTGACACCTTGCGCAGTGGACGCACGCTTCTCCCGTCGGCTCAGATCCGGCCTCACCTACGGGACTTCACAATAACACCGGAAAGCGGGCGCTCCTATCGACACACGGGCACGTGACGGAACTCTCCGTGGCGTTCAGCGTGGTGCCGGAGCGCTCGCTCCGGTCCCGGTGCCGTAGTCGCCCGTCGTCCCGGTCGACTCCGCGACCAGCGCCAACGGGACCGTGATCTGGCCGGGCAGCTGGTCCACGTCATCAACCGTCGACAGATGCGGGGTCGCCGCCAGGTCCCGGCGCGCCACTGCGACCGGCGAGCCGCCGTCGGCCGAGCCGGTCCGACCGGCGAGCACGGTACCGGCGCTGCGGCCGGCGAGCCCGGCCGCGAATCGAGCCGCGACCTGCCCACGAGCACCCGAATCGTCCGCGTAGCGCCCGCCGGTCACCATCACCGCGAACTGTGCCGGCTCCACGGTGGGCCCGGAGTACGCGACGAAGCCGCCCTGTTGCAGCGTCTGCAGCGCGGCATCCCGTGCCGCCTGCGGCGCCTGCGGCGTCTGCAGCAGCAGACCGAGAAGGTCGCCCAGCCTGCCGCCCGAGTCCGTGAGTTCGGTGCGCAGTGCGGCGCCCGGCGGTATCGACTGGTCGACGATCGTGTCCAGCTTGGCGGACTGCTGGTCGGTGAGGAGCGCATCGGTCAGCTGCAGCCGTCCGGTGACCTTCGCCCCCGTCTCCGCGATGCGGTCGGACACCGCGGCCACGTCCGCGGCGCTCGCCTCCGGCGTGGTGATGACCAGCACCGAGCGGCCCTTGAACGATCCGGCGAGCGCGCGGCCGCCGAGCACGCCGATGAAGTCGTCGCGCTGGCGCAGTTGGGTTTTCAGGTCCTTGACCTGATCGGTCAGCTGATCGTTCTTACGCCGCTCCGAGTTCGAGCTGCCGAAGTGGTTTCCGATGAATCCTGACCCGGCCGCGACGCCCAGCGCAGCGGCGATCAGGACGATCGCGATGGCGACCGTATGTCGTCGCAGCCAGCTCACGCCGCTACTTGTTCCAGACGTTGTGCAACCAGCGGTAGGCGTGATCCCACTGCGTCGTGACCCAGTCGGTGAGGTCGGTGCCGGTGTTCGTGAGCAGCACGGCGACAATGACGGCCACCAGTGCCGCGAGGATCAGCAGCGCGATGGCGGTGCCCGACACCCGGCTGCGGTACAGCGTCGCAACGGCTTTCGCGTCGACGATCTTGGATCCGACCTTGAGCCGGGTCAGGAAGGTCGACGGGTTGGTGTCGCGGCGCCCGCGATCGAAGAACTCGTCGATCGACGCGGCCTGGCCGACGGTGACGATCAGCGACGCCTCATGGTGATCCACCAGCAGCAGTGCCAGATCGGATGCCGAGCCGGCCGCCGGAAACGTCATGGCCCCGACGCCGAGATCCTGGATACGCTCCAGCCCGGGAGCATGTCCGTCCGGATCTGCCGGAAGCACCACCTGCGCACCGCATTTCAGCGTGCCCGACTTGATGTTCTCCGGGTCGCCGATGATCAGGTCCGGGCGGTAGCCCGCCTCGATCAGCGAGTCGGCGCCGCGGTCGACGCCGACCAGCACCGGCGCGTACTCCTTGATGAACGGCTTGATGCGCTTGAGATCCTCGAGGTGGCCGGGTCCGTCGGACACCACCACCACATGCCGGTCGGCAAGGCGCACATCGACATCCGGGACGCCCACGCCGTCGATCAGGAGCGGCGATTCGCTGCGAATGAACTCGATGGTATTGCCGGAGAAGGCTTCCAGATGGTCGACGAGTCCGGCCTTCGCCTCGCTCATCTTGTCGGCGACCTCGATCTCACCGAGCTCTTCGCCGCGGGCCACCCGCCGCTCGCCGATGTAGACCGCGTCCTCGTCGACCCGAACGCGCTGGCCGTCCTTGATGCGTTTGAAGACCTCCGGGCCGACATCGTCGATGAGCACGATGCCATGCGCCACAAGCACTTCCGGACCCAGATTCGGGTACCGGCCCGAGATCGACGGCGAGGCGTTGATCACCGCGACCACGCCGGCATCGACGAGCGCGTCGGCGGTGATCCGGTCCAGGTCGAGTTCGTCGAGAACGACGACATCGCCAGGACCGACGCGATCGAGAAGTCGCTTCGTGTTCTTGTCGACCCGGGCGATCCCGGCGGTACCGGGGAGGGAGTCGTTGGTACGCGTCAACAGAGCTGGCATCTTCATGGCCAACATCGTGACGTCACATACGTCACAAAACGCGGAGGCGCGCCGTAACTTCTGCCACTTTTGTCACAGAAACCACAGGAGTATCAGGCCGACTTTTCCTGTTCCGCGGTCTCCAGCAACTCCTCGGCATGTGCCCGACCGGTGTCGGAATCGCCGAGACCAGCCAGCATGCGGGCCAGCTCGGCCACCCGGTCGTCCCCGGCCAGCGGGGTGACGGTGCTGGTCACCGTGCGTTTCCCGGCCTTGTCGGAGTGGTGCCGAGCCTTGCCGATCAGCAGGTGATGGTCGGCGAACGCCGCCACCTGCGGCAGGTGCGTCACCACGATCACCTGGTGGGCGCGCGCCAGCCGCGCGAGGCGCCGCCCGATCTCGACCGCGGCCCGACCGCCGACCCCGGCGTCCACCTCGTCGAACACCATCGTCGACCCGCCGGCAGGGTCGGCGAGCACCACTTCGAGCGCCAGCATCACGCGAGACAATTCGCCGCCGGAAGCCGACTTCGCGATCGGCAGCGCCGGGGCCCCGTCATGCGCCGCCAGCGCGAACTCCACCCGATCCACGCCGGCCGACGACGCGTGCACTGCTACCCCGTCGACCTCGATGGCCCGTCGATCCTCCCCCGTGGCAGGTTCGGGTTTCACCGTCACCGACAGCTTCGAGTCGCCCATCGCGAGACCGGACAGTTCCTTGGTGACCGTCGTCGACAGCGATGCGGCCGCCTTCACGCGCACGGCGGTCAGCGCCGCGGCCGCCGCGGCGACCTCCGCGCGCGCCTCGTCCACCCGGGACGCCAGCTCGTCCAGCGAGGCCGAGGGATCATCGATCTGCGCCAGCCGTGCCCGCGCGCTGTCCGCATAGGCGATGACGCCGTCGATATCCGGCGCGTACTTACGCAGCAAGGTCTTCAGTTCCGCCTGTCGCGCCATGAGCTTTTCCAGTTCGCTGGCGTCGGCCGGCAGATCGGACAGGATCGAACCCAGCTCGCCGCCGATGTCGGTGACCACGGTGAGCGCTTCCTCGACGCGATCGAGCAGCCCGCGCAGGGCGCTGTCCGACGTCGATTCAAGGATGCTGCGCACCTTGCCGAGACCATCACGCACGGAACCGGATTCGATGACGTCACCGCCGGTGAGCAGTCCATACGATTCGGCGGCCGCCGTCCGCACGGCCTCCAGATCGCCCAACCGGCCGATGGTCGCGGCGATCTCGACGTCTTCGCCAGGCGACGGGTCGACGACCTCGATCTCGCCCAGGGCGAATCGCAACTGATCGGCCTCCTGCGCGAGCGCCCGAGAATTGTTGCGGCGCTCGGCCAACTGGTCCGACAGCTCGATCCAGGTCCGCCGGGCGGATTGGTAGGCGCGCAGCGGCTTGTCGATCTTGCTGCCGGCGAACCGGTCGAGCGCCTCGCGCTGATGCTCCGGCTTCAACAGCCGCAGCTGATCGTTCTGGCCGTGGATCGCGAGCAGCGAGTTGGTGAACTCGCCCAGCACGCCTACCGGCACCGACCGGCCGCCCAGATGCGCCCGGGAACGCCCGTCGGCGCCGACCGTGCGCACCGCGATCACGCTGTCGTCGTCATCGCGTTGCGCGCCGGCCGATTCCAGCATCTCCGCGACATCGGCGCGGCCGTCGAGCACGAATCGTCCCTCGACGGTCGCCCGGTCGGCGCCGGTGCGCACCCGGTCGGAATCGGCGCGACCGCCCGACAGCAGCCGCAGGCTCGTCACAACCATCGTCTTGCCTGCTCCGGTTTCACCGGTGAGCACGGTCAGTCCGGCCGGGAAGTTGACGGTGGCGGTGTCGATGACACCCAACCCGTTGATCGAGATCTCGTCCAGCATCTCGTCAGACCTGCCTTCCGCGCCAGCCCGTCACCGGCAACTCGAACTTACGAACCAGGCGATCGGCGAACGGGTCGGAGTCGATCCGCACCCATCGCACCGGTCGATCGCCCCGAAGCACCTCGACGCGCGCCCCGGCCGGCGCATCGAATTGCCGCCGACCGTCGCAAGACACCACCGCCGCCGGACCATCCCGTTCGACCTCGATCGCGATCATCGACCGCGGACTCGTCACCATCGGCCGGGCGAACAACGCGTGCGCATTGCTCGGCACCATCAGGATCGCTTCCAGGTCCGGCCACATCACGGGCCCGCCCGCCGAGAACGCGTACGCCGTCGACCCGGTCGGCGTCGACACCAGCATGCCATCGGCGCCGAACGCCGACACCGGACGGCCGTCGACCTCGGTCACCAGTTCCAGCACACCCTGGTGCGTCGAATTCTGTACTGCGACTTCATTGAGTGCCCAGCTGCGCGCGACCACCGAGTCACCCATCCGGATCGAGAGGTCGAGGGTCATCCGATCTTCGACCCGATAGTGCCGCTCGATCAGGGTCGTCATCACCTCTTCGATGCGATCCGCCTCGGCCTCGGCGAGAAATCCGATGCGCCCCAGGTTGATTCCCAGCACCGGAACGCGCGCCGGGTGTGCGAGTTCCGCGGCGCGCAAGAAGGTGCCGTCACCGCCGAGGACGACCACGATCTCGCTGGCGTCCGCCAGGTGCGCGTCCTGATGGCCGGTCACGGTGTCCTGGTCGACGACCCGCAGCGCGATCCCGGCTGCCTCGCAGCGTCGCATGATCGTCTTGATGGTGTCGGTGACCTTCGGTCGACCGGTATGGGCGACCACCACGAACTCCCGGGTACTGCTCAACGGGGCCCCTCCTCCACCGCGGTTGCGATCGCCGACCGCGCCGCATCGTCCACGGTGATCGTGTCGCCGGTGATGCTGCGGCGCAGCCACAGAAAGTATTCAACATTTCCAGACGGTCCGGGGAGTGGGCTGGCCACCGCCCCCAGCGTCTGCAGACCGTGTTCGGCCGCCGCGTCCGCAACCGCCAGCACCGATTCCAGCCGCAAGGCCTGATCGCGGACCACGCCGCCCGCACCGACCCGCTCTTTGCCGACCTCGAACTGCGGTTTGACCATCGGCAGCAGGTCGGCGCCCGGCTTCGCACACGCGGCCAGCGCGGGAAGCACCAGTTTGAGAGAAATGAACGAAAGATCGCCGACGACC
The DNA here is from genome assembly GCF_000380485.1 of Jongsikchunia kroppenstedtii DSM 45133. Taxonomy (GTDB): domain Bacteria; phylum Actinomycetota; class Actinomycetes; order Mycobacteriales; family Mycobacteriaceae; genus Jongsikchunia; species Jongsikchunia kroppenstedtii. Next base: position 60,256 of record NZ_AQYG01000033.1, read on the forward strand.
AGGTCGACCGGTCCGTCGATCTGTTCCGGGGTCAGGTTCCGCACATTGGTCCGGTCGTGCACGTCGACGCGATCGTCCGACTGCAGCCGCCAGACCAGCTGGCCGTAACCTACGTCGACCGCCACCACCCGCGCCGCGGCGCGGCTGAGCAGCACGTCGGTGAATCCACCCGTCGACGCACCCGCATCGAGACAGCGCCGACCATCGACCGAGAGCCCCTGCGGTGCAAACGCATCCAGCGCGCCGATGAGCTTGTGCGCACCGCGCGACGCCCAGCGCTCGACCTCGGTGTCGACGACGAGGATCGGCGTATCCAACGACACATTCGTGGCCGGCTTGCCGGCCACGGTGCCGTTGACCTTCACCGCGCCGGCCTCGATCAGCTCGCGCGCGGCCTCCCGGGAGCGGGCCAGTCCACGCCGCACCAGCTCGGCGTCCAGTCGTGCCCGGCGTGTGCTCACACGCGGTCGATCTTGTCGAGCGTCTCGGTGAGCACGGTGTGCGCCCGCTCCAGCAGTTCGGCCTGCCGGGCCAGCGCCGCGAGCTGCTCGCCACTGTCGTCGGTGTCCACCCCGGAGGCATCCAGGGCGTCGACCTGCTCGAGCAGCTCGGCGACGGTCGACTGCACCTCGTCGCCATCCACGGCCAGCGACTGCTGGCCGGGCGCCGACGACGCCAGGTCGCCCGGGGTCACATGCGGTCGGTTCATCGCCTCCACGCTAGCCGAGGTCCAGGCCCCAGTGGTCGATCGCGCTCGCCGCGTCGTCGCCGGCGACGACGACCCAGTCGGTGCGGTCCGCCGCCGACCAGGCCGCTGCGAGCAGTGCCGGAAGCAGACCCTCATCGGTGGCGTCCGCGGAGCGGGTCGCGCGCAGCTGGTTCCCCTGGACCTCGATCCGCCAACCGGGCGCTCCGGCCGCCGCGGGTGCAAGCTTCTGGGCCAGCCCCGCGAGATCCCGGGCCACGTAGGTCGGACGCTGCGCCGGCTCCGCGCGCACCGCATCCAGGGCACTGCTTACACCGGTCAGCACCAGGAGGCTGTCGGCACCGACCTCATTGGCACCGGCGATATCGGTGTCCAGCCGATCGCCCACCACCAGCGGCCGTTCCGCGTTCGCCGCGGCGATCGAATCCTTCATCAGCGGCGCCGCCGGCTTTCCGGCCACCTGCGACCGCTTACCCGTGGCATGTGCGACGGCGGCCACCATCGAGCCGTTGCCGACTGCAAAGCCGCGCTCGGTCGGCAATGTCGGATCGATGTTGCAGGCCACCCACAGCGCGCCGGCGTTCACCGCGAGAACCGCTTCGGACAGCATCGCCCAGTCGGTCTCGGTCGAATGCCCCTGCACGACGGCCGCCGGCTTGTCGTCGGCGCTGCGCGTGACCGTCAGCCCGACCTCGCGCACCTCGTCGGCGAGGCCGTCGGTCCCGACCACCAGGACCAGCGCGCCGGGCGGCAGCTGGTCGGCGAGCAGCCGGGCGGCCGACTGCGCGCTCGTCACGACTCGGTCGACCGTGGTCTCGAAGCCCAGCTCGGTCAGATGTTCCGCGACCTCGGCCGGCCGACGGCTGGCGTTGTTGGTCACGTAGTAGACGTTCAGACCCGCCAATGCCCCACTGGCACCGGGGATCTCATCCTTGCCGGCATAGACGGTGCCATCCAGGTCCGCCAGAATCGCGTCATAGCGCTCGGTCAGCGGTTCGGTAGGAACCGCGTCGGTGGCGAACGACGACGCCCCGTCCTCGGCGAGCTCGGTCAGCCGCAGCTCGGCATCCGTCTCGTCGTCGATATCGGCCGCCGCCGCATTCATGAACCAGGTGATCGCGTCGTCCCGCCGTCCGCCGGCCAACAGGGCCGCGGCGTACGCATAGAAGTAGCGGGCCGCCTCGGTCCCCTGACGCGACGGGTCCAGATCAGCGGTCTGCAGGGTGACGATGGCCTTCTCGGGTTCGCCGAGATCCAGGCGCGCACCCGACTCAACGATGCGCAACTCGGCGGCGCCCTCGCCCGTCAGCGCACGGGCCTCCTCACTCCGGGCCACCTCGACGGCACGCTCCGGACGGCCGAGCCCGCGCTCGCAGTCGGCGATCAGCGGAAGCAGGGAAACATCACCGGACATCCGCTTGGCGGCACGCAGTTCGGTCAGCGCCTCGGCCCATTCGCCGGCGCTGTATGCGGCGACGCCGAGAGTCTCCCGGACGACGGCGATGCGGCCGGCGCGACGCTGCGCGGCGCGAGCATGCTCGAGCGCCAATGCCGGGTCCTCGGCGAGGAGTTGGGACACCATGACGAGGTGCCGGGCGACGTTCTCGCTATTGGTCTTGTCCAGGCTGGACAGGTCCCGGCGGACCGCCGGATCGAGGTCGCGGGGAGTCACCGAGTCCGGCAACGCCGGCTCCGGCGGACGGTTCTTGTTGCCGGTCCCGCGCCGTGGGGCGCCTCGACGATCGGAACGCTCGTTCATGTCTGGGCCAACTTTCATCGATATCCGCGACGCCTCGGGGCGTTCCACTCTGTAATTTATGGGTTGAACTGCAGTCTAAAGAGTGAAGGCCCCACCGGGTGGTGGGGCCTTCACTGGATGTTGTGTTCGGCGGTGTCCTACTCTCCCGCACTGGTTAGGGTGCAGTACCATCGGCGCTCGCTGGCTTAGCTTCCGGGTTCGGGATGGGACCGGGCGTTTCCCTGCTGCTATGGCCGCCGTAACTCTATGAAACAGAAACCCCCGAATGTTGGGGGGGTTACCCGTTTGTTTTACGGGTGTGTTGTTTCAGATATTGCATAGTGGATGCGTTTGGGTTTGTTGTGTGTTGGTAAGTCCTCGACCGATTAGTACCAGTCACCTGAACACATTGCTGTGCTTACAGTTCTGGCCT
>NZ_AQYG01000034.1 GCF_000380485.1 Jongsikchunia kroppenstedtii DSM 45133
GGGACTGCTGCACGTTCAGGTGACATCTGATCTGGCTTGCCTCTGGGCGGGCCTGGAAGGATGTTGTTGTGCCCAAGCCGTATCCGAGAGAGTTTCGTGATGATGTCGTGCGCGTGGCCCGTGCCCGCGAGTCCGGTGTCACGTTGGCCCAGATCGCGCGGGACTTCGGTGTTCATGAAATGACGTTGACCAAATGGCTGCGTCAGGCCGCTGTCGATGATGGCGAGCGGCCCGGAACGAGTACGTCGGAGTCGGCCGAGTTGCGGGAGGCGAATCGGCGGATCCGGTTGCTGGAGCAGGAGAACGAGGTCTTGCGGCGGGCGACCGCCTATCTGTCGCAGGCCAATCTGCCGGGAAAAGGCTCTACCCGCTCGTGAAAGAGCTCGCCGCCGACGGTATCCCCGTCGCGGTGACGTGCCGGGTCCTGCAGCTCGCCCGTCAGCCCTACTATCGGTGGCTGGCCGTTCCGGTGACCGCCGCGGAGCTGGTCGAGGCCTATCGGGCTAACGCGTTGTGTGATGCCCACCGTGATGATCCCGAGTTCGGCTACCGGTTCCTTACTGATGAGGCGGCTGCCGCCGGCCAGGCGATGGCCTCGCGCACGGCATGGCGGATCTGCCGGTCCAACCGGTGGTGGTCGAGTTTCGGTAAACCTGGCCGCGGGAAGAATCGCCGGCCGGGCCCGCCGGTGCATGATGATCTGGTGTGCCGGGATTTCACCGCTGATAAACCGAATCAGTTGTGGCTCACCGATATCACCGAGCACCGCACCGGTGAGGGCAAGTTGTACCTGTGTGCGGTCAAGGATGTGTGCTCGGGCCGGATCGTCGGGTACTCGATGGACTCACGGATGAAGTCCCGGTTGGCGGTGGCGGCGATCAATAACGCCGTGGCCCGCCGGGACGATGTGGCCGGCTGCATCGTGCATAGCGATCGTGGCAGCCAATTCCGTTCCCGCCGTTACGTTCACACGCTGAACGTCCATCGGCTGGTCGGGTCGATGGGGCGCGTCGGCGCGGCCGGTGACAACGCGGCGATGGAATCGTTCTTCGCGCTGCTGCAGAAGAACGTCTTGGACCGGCGGCCGTGGGCCACCCGGGAAGAGTTGCAGATCGCGATCGTGACCTGGATTGAACGTACCTACCACCGGCGCCGTCGCCAAGACCGACTCGGACGATTGACCCCGATCGAATTCGAGACCATGATGACCACAGCAGTCACTCAGGCTGCGTGACCAAACTGTCACCTGAACGTGCAGCAGTCCCATATGTTGTCAACCGATCCGCCCTACTACAACAACATTGGGTACTCCGACCTTTCCGACTTCTTCTATGTGTGGCAACGCCGTTCGCTTCAAACTATCTACCCGAGGCTGATGTCGTCGATGCTCGTTCCGAAAGCCGAAGAGCTAGTGGCGAATCCGTACCGCCACGACGGCGTCACTGGCGCGCACACGTTCTTTGAGGAGGGATTCCGCTCGGTCTTTCGCCGCGTTCGCGAGTCCACGCTGCCCGACTTCCCTATTACCGTCTACTACGCCTTCAAGCAGCAGGAATCAAACGCGACCGGGGAGGCGTCGAGCGGCTGGGAGACACTACTGGAAGGTATGGTCCAGTCCAACTGGCGAATCACGGCTACCTGGCCTGTACGCAGCGAGCTCACCAATCGAATGTTGTCGCAGGGGACCAACGCATTGGCCTCCTCTATTGTCCTGTCTCTGCGCCCGCGGCCGCAAGACGCACCAGCCATCGACCGGCGTGGGTTTGTGTCAACGCTGAAAGCGGAACTGCCGCAGGCGCTTCGTGAACTCCAGCAAGGCGCGATCGCGCCGGTCGACATGCCTCAGGCCGCGATCGGGCCCGGTATGGCGGTGTTCTCGCGTTACTCGGCCGTGCTCAATGACGACGGCACCTCGATGACAGTCCGCGCCGCACTTGCCCGGATCAACGAGATCCTCGACGAGGTGCTTGCGGAGCAAGAAGGCGACTTCGATGTCGATACGCGCTTCGCCATCGCCTGGTATCGGCTCAACGGGTTCGGCAAGGGCAAGTTCGGCGACGCCGACAGTATGGCCCGCGCCCGGTCGACGTCCGTCGAGCATATGGACCGCGCCGGGATCCTCACCGCCCGCGCCGGCGAGGTGACGCTGCTGTCCCCCGCCGCGCTCGACGAGATCTACGCCGACACTCCATACGACCCGGCGGCCGACAAGATCATCAGCGCCTGGGAAGTCACCATGCATCTGTCCCGGCTGCTGCAGTCCGGTGGCATCCCCGCGGCCGGCGAACTGCTGGCGACGGTCCCCGAGTCGATCGACAAGGACCTCTGCAAGGAGCTGGCCTTCCTCCTGTTCGCGATCTCCGAGGATCGCAAGCAGACCAAGGATGCGGTCGAATTCAACGCACTCGGCACAGCCTGGTCGGACATCGTCGCGGCCAGCCGCACGGCCGTCACCCAGCTGACCCTGGAGTAGCGGCTCGACGATGCGCGCATCCGGTGACGATGCAGTTGATCGATCAGCTGCATCGTCGCCGAACCGCTGCACCAACAGACGGCCCGCCGCTGATCAGACGGATCGGGCATTACCCGCGCGAGCACGTCACATCAATCGTTAACCTAACGCACAACGCGTTATGAATCTTTGGGGAGAACACAGTGGCACAGACGAATCGGGATCGTGTCGGCAAGGCGATGGAATTGCTGGGTCCAGCACTCGACGTCTTCCTGACCAAGGTGTTTGACGGCGAGCTGCCCGGCCAGACCGACTGGACCGCGCTGCTCGCGGCGAAGGACTCGCAGCAGGGCGGCGGCGCACCCAAGTCATACAGTCGCACCGATCCGCAGAACAGCCTGCGGATGCTTGCCAACAATGTGCCGGGCTCACTGCGCCGTGGGTGGTACCCGTTCGATGAGCACCTGTCGCGCGTCGAGAAGAGTTGGGCCGAAGAACTCCGCGATGCCCGCAACAAGTGGGCGCACAACGAACCCTTCAGCTTCGACGACTGCACCCGCGCTCTTGACACCACCGAACGCTTCCTCAAGGCGATCAACGCTCCCGAAGCCGCCGACCAGGTACGGCGATCCCGCATCGACCTGATGCGACTCGGCACCGAGCGCGAGGACAGCAAAGTCGTGAAGTCCACGGCCACAGCAGACATCAAGTCGCCCGGCCTGCAGCCCTGGCGCACGATTCTGACACCGCACAAAGACGTTGCGAGCGGCAACTTCCATGCCGCTCAATTCGCCGCCGACCTCGGAATGGTCGCCCGCGGCGAAAGCGATGCCGAATACAACGATCCCATCGAGTTCTTCCGGCGCACTTTCCTCACCGAAGGGCTCAAGGATCTGATCCGTCGTGCGGTGGCCCGGTTGTCCGGCGATATGAACGCGTCGCCGGTCATCAATCTGCAAACCAACTTCGGTGGCGGCAAGACGCACTCGATGCTCGCCGTATGGCATCTCGCATCCGGACGGTCACTCACCGAGTTTCCACAAGAGGTTCAGGACACCCTCGGTGTTTCGGCGCTGCCCACGAACGTGAAGCGAGTTGCGCTGGTCGGCACGGAGATTCAGGCCGGCGCACCGAAGACGGTCGCGCCCGGAGTCACCGTCAACACCATCTGGGGCATTCTCGCCTGGCAACTCGGCGGCGCCGAGGCCTACGAGATCGTCCGCGCCGCTGACGAAGCCGGCACCAGCCCCGGCGAGTCACTGCGTGTGCTGTTCGAGACGTTCGGTCCAGCCGCCATCCTGATCGATGAGTGGGTGGCGTATGCGCGCATGCTGCTCGGCACCGAGAATCTCCCTGACGGCACCTTCGATTCACAGTTCACCTTCGCGCAGACCCTCACCGAGCAGACCAAGGCGGTGCCGGGAATGCTTCTGCTGGTTTCGATTCCGGCGTCAGAGAAGATCGAGGACGGCAAGTACGTCGGCGACGAAGAAGAGGTCGGCGGCGAGAACGGCAAGGCGGCACTGAACATGCTCCGCAAGGCTGTCAGCCGCGTCGCCGATCAGTGGCGGCCCGCCAATGCCGACGAGAGCTTCGAGATCGTCCGTCGCCGATTGTTCGAAGAACCAACCGCCGATCAACGCGCCCAGATCACCAATGCAGCAAAGGAACTGAGCGGCTTCTACCAGAAGTATCACGCCGAGTTCCCCAAGGAGGCCGTCGATTCCGATTACCAGGACAAGATCAAGCGCAGTTACCCGATCCATCCGGAACTGTTCGAGCGGCTCTATCAGGACTGGTCGACGCTGGAACGGTTCCAGCGCACCCGCGGCGTGCTACGTCTGATGAATGTCATCGTCGGAAGCCTGTGGCGCAGCGAGGCGAGCGCGCCATTCGTGATGCCGGGCGATATTCCCCTGGACGACAAGGAAGTTTCTCAGGAACTGAACCAATACCTGGATGACAACTGGATTCCGATCATCGATCGCGATGTCGACGGTCGCGACGCGGTGCCGGCCAAGATCGACAAGGAGAACACTGCGCTCGGGGCGCGGCATATCACCCAGCGCCTGGCCCGCACGGTCTTCATAGGTGCGGTGCCCGGCCTCAAACTCCCGAAGAGCACGCACAAAGGACTTGACCGCAAGCGCGTCTTTCTCGGCACCGCGATCCCCGGCGATGTCCCCGGAAACTTCTACCCCGCGCTCAATCACCTCACCAATCAGGCCACCTACTTCTACGGCGCGGACAATCGGTATTGGTATGACACGCATGCCAATACGACGCGATCTGCACGCGACTACGCCGAGCAGCTGCACGCCGAGGATGTCTGGGCCGAAGTCAAGCGGCGACTGAACAATCACCGCAAGCCGTCGCCCACCGGTTTCGTCAACGTGCATATCGCTCCCGACTCCACGGCCGAGGTGCCCGACATCGCCGAAGTGCGGCTGGTGATGCTGCCGGCGAACATCCCCCACGCGAAGGGAAAAGCTGATTCGACGGCTACGGAATTCGCGCGCGAATACATCGACAACGCCGGCTCGGCGCAGCGGATCAACCGGAACATGATCGCATTTCTCGCACCGGACGAGAGCCGCTCCAGAGAACTCGACAGCGGCATCCGCGAGTACCTCGCCTGGAAACATCTGGCCGACAACGCGAAGCAGTACGACTTCACGGCCAGCCAGCTCGAACAGATCAACGGCCGGGTGACCACCCACGACCAGACAGTGAAAGATCGCCTGGCACAGACCTACACCTGGCTCATCACGCCTACGGCGCTGCCGGGACAGAAGTACACGCTCGACATCGCCAAGGCAGACACGAACGAAAACGACTTCTCGGCACGCGCTGCCGCAAAAATGCGTGACGACTCCATCCTTGCCTTGAACCACTCGCCGCGAAACATCCGGCTTCAGCTCGACGGCCCGCTCAAGTCGATCTGGGCCGAGCGCGGCTACATCAGCCTCGGTGAGCTGTGGGGCTACTACGCGCAGCACCCATACATGCCACGGTTGCGCGATCGTTCCGTGTTGGAGGCCGGCGTGCTCGGCGTCTTCGACGATCCCATCGGCTGGGAGGCGGCGACGTTCGCCCTGGCGATCGGCGTTGACGACGGCAAGTTCACCGAGGTGTTCCTGCCCAGCGGCAATCTGACGCCGCCGGTCTCCGATTCACTGCTGCTGATCCGACCGGATCTGGCCCAGAAGCATGTCGACGAGCAGATCTCCGAGATCACCGAGGCCCCTGAGTCCATGGATGGCGCGAGCCCGGACGAACCAGTGCAGCCGCCACCGGTCGGACCTGCCCCCAAGACCCGCTACGTCGGGACCAAGCTGTTCGCGCCCGACGCGATCGCCTCGCAGTTCAGCAACGTTCTGCAAGAGGTGATACAGCAGCTGCAGAGCGTCGATGGCGCTCAGGTCGAGGTGCGGATCGATATCGCGGCGACGGCACCTAACGGATTCGATGAAGCAAAGATGCGCACGGTGAAGGAGAACGGCACTACTCTCAAATTCCAAGACAACGAGTTTTACGCGGACTGATCCGACTCGTTCTGCGACTATTTTCTGGTCCTAAAGAGGCCTGCGCTGCTATCCTGTCTGGAAGCACGGCCTCCATCCTGGGGCCGTGTTGCTGCATTTGGTGCCAACGACGATGTTGGCGCATGTCTGTTAGGAGACCGAGATGACTGAGACGACGTGGTTGACCCCGGAGTCGCACGAGCGGCTGAAGAGCGAGTTGGACCAGCTCATCGCCAATCGGCCGGTCATCGCCGCCGAGATCAATGAGCGCCGCGAAGAAGGCGACCTCAAGGAGAACGGCGGCTATCACGCGGCGCGCGAGGAGCAGGGCCAGCAGGAGGCTCGCATCCGTCAGCTGCAGGAGCTGCTGAACAACGCGAAGGTCGGCGAGGCCCCGACGCAGTCGGGCGTGGCGCTGCCGGGTTCGGTGGTCAAGGTCTATTACGACGATGACAAGAAGGACACCGAGACCTTCCTGATCGCGACCCGCGAGGAGGGCGCGCAGGACGGAAAGCTCGAGGTCTACTCGCCGAGTTCGCCGTTGGGTGCCGCACTCATCGATGCGAAGGTCGGCGAGACCCGGGAGTACGCCGTGCCGTCGGGTGCCACCATCAAGGTGACGCTGGTCAGCGCGGAGCCGTACCACTCCTGAGCCAGGCGTTCTGAAGGCCCGGCCGCCCAGGCGGCCGGGCTTTTTGCGTGCGCGTCAGAGATCGCGCTGGAGATACGCCATGTCGACCCAGCGGTCGAATTTCCAGGCGATCTTCTGATGCACACCGACCATCTCGAAGCCGAGCGCGGTGTGGATACCGACACTGGGCTCGTTCGGCATCGTCACCGCCGCGACCGCGCGTTTGAATCCGCGTTCGGCCAGCCGGTCGAACAGCGTTGTGTACAAAGCCTTTCCGGCTCCGGTGCGATGCCGATTGAGGTCGATGTAGATGCTGACCTCGCAGGCGTACAGGAATCCGGCCCGACCGCGGTACGGGCCGCCATAGGCGTAGCCGAACACCGTGCCGTCGTCGTCCTCCACGACGATCCAGTCGTGCGTCGCCAGTGCGGCCTCGATGCGTCGGGCCATCTCCACGACCGAGGGCGCGTCGTATTCCAGCGTTATCGGCGTCTCTATGACATACGGGGTGTAGATGGCAGCGCATGCCGCCGCGTCGTCGATGCCGGCCTGCCTGATCTTCATGTCAGCCCGATCCTCATGACAGCACGTATCCCGCCCGATACAACGCCTCGTGCACCGCTTGCTTGTGCTCGGGACCGCGCGTCTCCAGACTGGCGGTGACCCGCACCTGACCCAGCGGCAGCTCGCCGGACACGCGCGAATGCACGACGTCGATCACGCTCGACCCCGTGTCCCGCAACAACTCCAGCAGCGCCACGAGCCCGCCCGGCCGATCGGGGATATCGACGGTGATCGTCAGATACCTTCCCGCGGACTGCAATCCGTGCGTCGTGACATGCGACAGCAGCAGCGGGTCGATGTTGCCGCCGGACAGCACGACGCAGACCTGGCCGTCGAGCCGCAGCTCGTCGATCTCCATCAGCGCCGCGACCGCGACCGCGCCGGCCGGCTCGACCAGTAGCTTGGCGCGTTCCAGCACCAGCAGCAACGCTCGGCTGATCGCCTCCTCCGATACCGTGACGATCTCGTCGACCAGCTCCGAAACATGCTGGAACGTCACGTCTCCCGGCCGCGCAACGGCGATGCCATCGGCCATCGTGTTCATCTCGGCGACGGGTGTCGGCGCACCCGCGGCCAGCGAACCCGGCCACGCCGCAGCCGATTTCGCCTGCACGCCGATGAGCCGCACCCCCGGCCGGGTCAGTTTGACCGCCGCCGCGATGCCCGCCAGCAACCCACCACCGCCGAGGGGCACCAGGATCGTGCCGACATCCGGCAGCTGCTCGAGGATCTCGACACCGACCGTCGCCTGCCCGGCCACCACGTCCGGGTGGTCGAACGGGTGGATCAGCTCGGCGCCGGTTCGATCGGCGAATTCTTGTGCCGCCCGCAGGCTTTCGTCGATGATGCTGCCGGTCAGCACCACTTCGGCGCCGTAGCCGCGGGTCGCCGCGACCTTCGGCAGTGACGCCCCCTCGGGCATGAATACCGTCGACGCGATACCGAGTTCCGCCGCCGACCAGGCCACGCCCTGCGCATGGTTGCCGGCACTCGCCGCGACCACGCCGCGCGATCGCTGTTCGTCAGTCAGCCCGGCGATCCGTAGATATGCGCCGCGCGGCTTGAACGACCCTGTGCGCTGCAGGTTTTCACACTTCAGCCACACATCGTGGCCGCAGCGCTCCGACAGCGCCCGCGACGCCACCACCGGCGTGCGTCGCATCACCGGTGCGAGCGCAGCGACAGCTCGATCGAGATCGTCAGCGGTCAGCATCAGCCGTCCCTCTCCACGATCAACGCAGGGCGTTCTCCAGGTCACCGATCAGATCGGTGGAATCCTCGATGCCGACCGACAGCCGCACCAGGTTGTCCGGCACCTCCAACAGCGAGCCGGCGGTGGACGCGTGCGTCATCGCGGCCGGCAGCTCGATCAACGACTCGATGCCGCCCAGCGATTCGGCGAGAGTGAAAAGCTGTGTGCCCGCGCAGAACTGCTCGGCCGCCTCGCGTCCACCGGCCACCAGCACCGACACCATGCCGCCGAACCGCTTCATCTGGCGCGCCGCGGCGTCGTGGCCGGGGTGCCCGTCGAGGCCCGGATACAGAATCTTCTCGATCTTCGGGTGCGTCGAGAGGAAATCGATGACCTTCTCCGCGTTGTCCGAATGCCGATCCATCCGTACCGCCAGCGTCTTGATGCCGCGCAGCGTCAGGAACACGTCGAACGGTCCGGGCACGCCGCCGGATCCGTTCTGCAGGAAGGCGATATCGGCATCGAGCTGCTCGTCGTTGGTCAGCAGCGCACCGCCGACGGTGTCCGAGTGGCCGCCGATGTACTTGGTGGTCGAGTGCAGCACCACATCGGCGCCGAGCGTGATCGGCTGCTGCAGATACGGCGAGGCAAAGGTGTTGTCCACCACCAGCTTCACGCCGGCGGCGTGTGCCACCTCGGCGATGGCGGCGATGTCACCGATGTTGAGCAGCGGGTTGGTCGGCGTCTCGATCCACACCAGCTTGGTGTTCGGCCGGATCGCGTCACGGATCGCGGCCGGGTCCGTCACCGGGGCCACCGAATACTCGATGCCCCACTGCGAGAACACCTTGTCGATCAGCCGGAAGGTGCCGCCGTAGGCGTCGTTCGGGATCACCAGGTGATCGCCGGGGCGCAACGTCGCGCGCAGCAGCGCATCGGTCGCCGCCATGCCCGACGAGAAGGCCCGGCCGTAGGCCGCGTTCTCGAGGGCGGCCAGGTTGTCCTCCAAGGCCTTTCGGGTCGGATTGCCGGTGCGCGCGTACTCGTAGCCGCCACGCAGTCCGCCGACGCCGTCCTGGGCGAAGGTCGAGCTGGCATAGATCGGCACGTTGACCGCGCCGTTCTCCTTGTTCGGCTCGTAGCCTGCGTGAATAGCGCGCGTCGCGAAGCCCTGGGGGTTATGCACAAATACTCCTAGCCTGCGGTGTTGACGAAGTTGAGCAGATCGTGGCGGGTGATGACGCCCACCGGCTTGCCGTCGGCGACGACCATCAATGCATCGGACTCGCCGAGTGCCTTGGTGGCGACCGAGATCGGCTCGCCCGCACCGATCAGCGGGAACGGCGCGCCCATATGCGCCGACACCGGATCGGCCAGGCTGGCCCGGCCCTCGAAGACCGCGCTGAGCAGGTCCCGTTCGGTGACCGCGCCGGCCACCTCGCCCGCCATCACCGGCGGCTCGGCGCCGACGACCGGCATCTGCGAAACGCCGTATTCGTTGAGGATCCCGATCGCGTCGCGCAGGGTTTCGGTCGGGTGCGTGTGCACCAGATCAGGCAGCTCGCCCGACTTGCCGCGCAACACATCGCCGACCAGCTTCTCCTGAGTCTCCTTGCCGGACAACGGGGTCCGCAGGAAGCCGTACGATGCCATCCACTGGTCGTTGAAGATCTTCGACAGGTAGCCGCGGCCACCGTCGGGCAGCAGAACCACGACGACCGCATCCGGGCCCTCGCGCTCGGCGACGCGCAGCGCGGCCACCGCGGCCATCCCGCACGAACCACCAACCAGCAGTCCCTCTTCGCGCGCCAGACGGCGCGTCATGTCGAACGAATCAGCGTCGGAGACGGCGATGATCTCGTCGGGAACCGCCGGGTCGTAGGCGGTCGGCCAGAAGTCCTCGCCGACGCCCTCGACCAGGTACGGCCGTCCGGTGCCGCCGGAGTACACCGAGCCCTCGGGGTCGGCACCGATGATCTTGACCTTGCCGCCCGAAATCTCCTTGAGGTAGCGGCCGGTGCCGGTGATGGTGCCGCCGGTGCCCACGCCCGCGACGAAGTGCGTCACCTTGCCCTCGGTGTCGCGCCAGATCTCGGGTCCCGTTGTCTCGTAGTGACTGTCCGGACCACCGGGGTTGGAGTACTGGTCGGGTTTCCACGCCCCGGGAATCTCCTGCACCAGGCGGTCGGAGACGTTGTAGTACGACTGCGGATCCTCGGGCGCCACCGCGGTCGGGCACACCACGACCTCGGCTCCGTAGGCGCGCAACACATTCCGCTTGTCTTCGCTCACCTTGTCGGGACAGACGAAGACACATTTGTAGCCGCGCTGCTGCGCGACCAGCGCGAGGCCCACGCCGGTGTTACCGGACGTCGGCTCGACGATGGTGCCGCCCGGCTTGAGCGCTCCGGACTTCTCGGCGGCGTCGATCATCTTGACCGCGATGCGGTCCTTGGAGCTGCCGCCCGGATTCAAATACTCGATCTTCGCTGCGACGAGTCCCGAGCCGGGAGCCGTCACCGAATTCAGCTTGACCAGCGGGGTGTCGCCGATGAGGTCGACGACATGATTGGCGATGCGCATGCACTCCATCGTCCCAGAAGCACGTAAACCCGCTACCGTTGGCATCGTGCGGAAGGTTCCAGCGCGTCTGCTCAAGGATGTCGCGACCGCCACGGCCGCGACCGCCGGCAGTGCGGGCGCCGGCTGGGCGGCATACAACTACCTCAACGGTCAGGCGAAAACCGCACGGACGGTGATCCCCCACCGCACCGACAACGCACCCAATGGCGACGGCATCTACGAGCCCGGCGGAGTCGGCCCCCTGAAGGTCGGCCGCGACGCGCATCCCGACATCCACCTGATGATCTTCGGCGACTCCACGGCCGCCGGGCTGGGCGTGGACAACGCCGACGAGACACCGGGCGTGCAGCTGGCCCGTGCGGTCGCCGAGGAGACCGGAAAGCGGGTGCGCCTGAGCACCAAGGCCATCGTCGGCGCCACCTCCAAGGGGCTGTCCGGCCAGGTCGACGCGATGCTGATCGCCGGCAACAAGCCCGACGTGGCGGTCATTCTCGTCGGCGCCAACGACATCACCGCCGTCAACAATCCGTGGGCATCCGCGCGCCGGCTCGGCGACGCGGTCGAGCGACTGCGCGAATCCGGCGCCACCGTCGTCGTCGGCACCACCCCCGACCTCGGCGTGGTCAAGGCCATCCCGCAGCCGCTGCGCAGCGTCTTGCGGGAGTACGGCAGGCGCCTCGCCCACGCGCAGCGCACCGAGGTGCTGCGCGGCGGCGGCCATCCGGTTCCGCTGGCCGACCTGCTCTCGCACGAGTTCCTGCAGGCTCCCGACCGGATGTTCTCCTGGGATCACTACCACCCGTCGGCAGCCGGCTATGAGCTCGCTGCCAAGACGCTGCTGCCCGAGGTGCTGGTCGCCGTCGGCGAATGGGGCACCGGCCCGGTCCCGGAACCGCCCGAGGTGTCCGAGGTCGCCGAGAACAACCGTTGGGTGGTACGGGCCCGTCGTCGACTTCAGGGCAACGAGTAGCGTCAAGCTGCGAAGACTCAACTGATTGTCTGATTCACACAAGGAGTAACCATGGCTGAGGCCGTCATCGTCGCTACCGCACGCTCGCCTATCGGGCGCGCCGGCAAGGGGTCGCTGAAGGATATGCGTCCCGACGACCTGTCTGTCCAGATGATCGAGGCGGCCCTGGCCAAGGTGCCGGAGCTCGACCGCAAGGAGATCGAGGACATCCACTGGGGCATCGGTCAGCCGGCCGGCCAGGGCGGTTACAACATCGCCCGCGTGCTGGCGGTCGAGCTGGGCCTGGACACCGTCCCCGGCGTCACCGTGAACCGCTACTGCTCGTCGTCGCTGCAGACCACTCGGATGGCGCTGCACGCGATCCGCGCCGGCGAGGGCGACGTCTTCATTTCCGGTGGCGTGGAGAGCGTTTCCAGCTTCGGCATCTCCGGTGGTGCCGATGGCGCGCCGAACTCCAAGAACCCGATCTTCGACGACGCCCTGGCGCGCACCGAGAAGACCGCCGAGGGCGGCGCCGGCAAGTGGACCGACCCGCGGGAGCAGGGCCTGCTGCCCGACGTCTACATCGCGATGGGCCAGACCGCCGAGAACGTGGCGACCTACACCGGCATCTCGCGCGAGGATCAGGATCGCTGGGGCGTGCTCAGCCAGAATCGCGCCGAGGCCGCCATCAACGCCGGCTTCTTCGAGAAGGACATCACCCCGGTCACGTTGACCGACGGCACCGTCGTCAGCAAGGACGACGGCCCGCGCCCGGGCACCACCTACGAGAAGATCTCACAGCTGAAGCCGGTCTTCCGCCCGGACGGCACCATCACCGCCGGCAATGCGTGCCCGCTGAACGACGGCGCCGCCGCCGTCGTCATCATGAGCGACACCAAGGCCAAGGAGCTGGGCCTGACCCCGCTGGCGCGCATCGTCGCCACCGCGGCGACCGGCCTGTCGCCGGAGATCATGGGCCTGGGCCCGATCGAGGCCATCCGCAAGGTGCTCAAGCTCGCCGGCAAGTCGATCAGCGACATCGACCTCGTCGAGATCAACGAGGCCTTCGCGGTGCAGGTGCTGGGTTCGGCCAACGAGCTGGGCATCGACCACGACAAGCTGAATGTCTCGGGCGGCGCGATCGCGCTGGGCCACCCGTTCGGTATGACCGGCGCCCGCATCACCTCGACGCTGATCAACAATCTGCAGACGCATGACAAGCAGTTCGGTATCGAAAGCATGTGTGTCGGCGGCGGCCAGGGCATGGCGATGGTCCTGGAGCGCCTCTCCTGATCTGAACTCGGATACGAGAAACGCCCCGGCCGATCGGCCGGGGCGTTTCTCGTCGTCTCAGTTGCTAATTGTTGCTGTTGAGGTAACTCAGCAGGCGCAGGATCTCGATGTACAGCCACACCAGAGTGACGGTCAGGCCGAGCGCGATGCCCCACGCAGCCTTCGACGGAGCGCCGGCGCGGATGAGCCGGTCGGCGGAGTCGAAGTCGAGCATGAAGCTGAACGCGGCGAGGCCGATGCACACCAGCGAGAAGATGATCGCCAGCGGACCGCCGTCGCGCAGCGGACCGGCACCGCCGGAGAACAGCGCGATGATCACGTTGCCGACGGCCAGCACCAGCACGCCGATCATCGCGGCGATCATCATGCGGGTGAAACGCGGCGTGACACGGATGGCGCCCGTCTTGTAGACGACCAGCATTCCGGCGAACACACCGAACGTAGCCAGGATCGCCTGCCCGATGAGGGTCCCGGCAGAGACATCCTTGACCATGAAGTTGGCGATGACGAACGAGATGGCGCCGACGAAGACGCCCTCGAAGACGGCGTAGCCGAGGACGATCGCGGGATTGTCCTGCTTACGACCGAAGGATGCGACCAGCACCAGCACCAGGCCACCGATCATGCCGATCAGCATCAGCGGTGTGGCCAGGCCGACGTTCTGGTGGATGACGCCATAGCTGACCGCCGCCGCCGCGATGAGCACCCCGAGGGTGATCGCCGTCTTCTGGACGACGTCGTCGATGGTCAGCGCCCGCGTAGCCGCGGGGGCCTGCTGATACTGCTGCGGGGCCTGCTGTTGCTGCTGCCACATTGCCGCCTGCCCGGCCCCGGCTGCGCCGGCACCGAACCCTGCATAACCACCGGCGGGCTGGTTATCGCGGACAACGCCGCGCATCACCGGGTTGCTGCTCTCACGCTCACGCACTGTTCCGGAACCTTTCTCAAAGGACAGTTGTCTGTACCTGTCTGTCGACCAAGTATCTGCCCGTTCAACGAGTGAAGCGCGGCACTGGTTCCGACTTTACCTTTTCTTGACCTTTTCGGCAGCGGCCGCCGCGCGCTGCTGCTCGACCCACTGCGCCGCCTCGGTCGGCGTCGGGTCGCCGCCGAGCAGGTCGACGACCGGCTGTCCGATGCAGACGGCCTGCAGGACGGAGTTGGCCAGCGCGAAATCGTCGCCCCAGGGCAGATACGGTTTCGCGATCATCAGCGCCGCCACCCCGTGTGCCGCCGCCCAGAGCTGCAGCACCAGCGGCAGCACGTCGCCCTTCGGGTAGTAGCCGATCTCCATCGCCTCCGACACCTTGTCGGCGAACTGGGCGAACGCCGACGACTGCAGCACCATGTCGGTCGTCGACTGCTCATGGCTGATGCTCATCGTCGCCAATCGATAGAGCTCGGGCGTACCGACCGCGAACCGGATGTAGGCCATGCCCTGCGCGGCCAGCGCCTCCAGCGGATGCTCCATCCCTGCGGTCGCTTCCGACAGGACGTCGTTCAGCTGCTCGAAGTATCGCGTGCACACCGCCTCGATCAGCGCGTCCTTGTCGGCGAAGTGCCGATAGATCGACGGTGACGTGACGCCCACCTTGCGGGCGACCGCACGGATCGACACCGCGTCGGCGTCGCCGTGTTCGAGCAGCAGCTCGGTGGTCGCGTCCAGGATGTCGGACCGCAGCGTCTCACCCGAGCCGCGCGGGCTGCGGCTGCGCTTCGCGGACTGTCGGGTGGATTCGGTGACGCTCATGGGCCGGTGGTCGTCAACTTCTTGTCGGACGCCGCTGCAGCGGACGCGGGATCGGATTCGGTGGGCTCTTCGCTCAGGCCGATGCGATCGTGCAGGCGGCGCAGCGGCTTCGGTGCCCACCAGTTTGCCCTACCCGCGACCCGCATGAACGCAGGAACGAGAAGCATCCGGACGAGTGTCGCGTCCATCAACACGGCGATGGTGAGCCCCACCCCGAACATCCGCATGAACGAGACCTGCGAGGCGATCAGGCCGGCGAACACGATCGCCATCAGCAGCGCCGCCGCCGTGACGACCCGGCCGGTGCGGGCCAGACCGTACGCGACGGCGTGATCGTTGCCTTCGCGGGTCTTCGGCCCGGCGAGCCATTCCTCCCGGATCCGCGACATCAGAAACACCTCGTAGTCCATCGACAGCCCGAACGCGACGCAGAACATCAGCGCCGGCATGTTCGCGATGAGATAGCCGGTCGTGTCCACACCGAAGCCGCCCAGATGGCCGTCCTGGAAGATCCACACCAGGGCGCCGAACGTGGCCGTCAGCGAGAAGACGTTGAGCACCAACGCCTTCAGCGGCAGCACCACGCTGCCGGTCAGCAGGAACAGGAGGATGAAGGTGGTGACGGCGATGATCCCGAGCACCAGCGGCAGCCGGTCGATGATGCTGTTGACGTTGTCGACATTCTGCTGCGCCAGACCGTTGAACATGGGCGCGACACCGGCCGGCGCCGGCACGTCGTGCAGGGCGTTCAGCTGATCCTTCCCGCCGGTGGAGAACGGATCCAGAGTCGTTGCCACCGTCAGGAATTCGGACTGCCCACTGCGCGACGTCGGATCGCCGGGAGCGACATCGCGACCGGCCGCCACCGTCACGTCCGGGCCCGTCACCGATGTCACGCCCGCGATCTGCGACAACCGCTGTTGGTATGCGTGCACGTCATTAGCCCTGCCGCCCGAGGCGGGCAGAACGATCGTCACCGACGCAGATGCGTTTTGACCGTAGTCGTTTCGCAGGTCATCGCCGACCTGATGCGCGGTCGCCGACGCCGGCAGCACCCGGTCGTCCGGGTAACCGAACTTGATGCCGATGAACGGTGCGCCCAGGACCAGCAGCAGCGCGATCACCGCGACGCCCACCGGAATCGCATGCCGCAGCACGAAACTCGTCGTCCGATACCACATCGATTCCTCGGGGCGCTTGATCTTCGGCTCGGGCCGGCCGAGCAGCCGCCGGATCGGGCGTCGCAGGTCAAGGCTGTCGACACGGTCGCCCAAAAGTGCGAGCACGGCCGGCGTGATGACGATCGCCGCCACTGCTGCCAGCGCCACGACACCCAGGCCCGCGTAGGCGAATGAGCGCAGGAAGTACATCGGGAACACGGCCATCGCCGCCATCGACAAGCCGACCGTGACCGATGAGAACAGCACGGTGCGGCCGGCGGTCGAGATCGACTTCACCAGCGCCGCATTGCGATCGAGGCCGTCGGCCACCTCCTCGCGATAGCGGTTGATGATGAGCAGCGAATAGTCGATCGCCAGCGCCAGGCCCATCACCGTCGTGAGGTTGAGCGCGAATACCGATACGTCGGTGAAGGCGGTGAAACCGCGCAGGATGGCCGCGGTTCCGACGATGGCGAAGGCGCCGGTGATCAGCGGCAGCAGCGCCGCGACCACCCCGCCGAATACCCAGATCAGCAGGAGGAAGCTGATGGGGATGGCGATCATCTCGGAGATCTGCAGGTCTTTGCTGGTCTGCTCGTTGACCTGGGAGTAGACCATCGCCTGCCCGCCGACCTTGACCGTGAGATCGCCTGCGCTGGAGGTGAATCGATCATGCAGGCGTTGCGCGTTCTTGGCGGCATCCTTGTCGCCGCCGCTGACGTTGGCGACGATCAGCCCCGAATGCCCGTCCCGGCTCTGCAGCGCGGCGGCCGCTCCGGGCGTGTCCCACAGCGACAGGATCGGCTGCTGCACAAAGGAATAGCCGCGCAGGCCGGCCGCGATCTGCTGGGCCTTCGCCCGCGCCTGTTCGTCGGCGACGATCGGACTCGCCGCCGAGTCGGGCTCCGAGAGCTCGATGACGACCGGCAGCCCGCCGCGGCCGAAGGTCTTATCCAGCAGGTCGACCGCCCGCGATGACTGCGACCCCGGGTCGGCGAAGCCGCCGGCCGCCAGGTGCGAACTCACCTGGGCGCCGAACACGCCGCATAACAGCAGCAGGGCGAACGCTCCGAGCAGCACGCGCTTGGGTGCGGCGATGACAGTTCTGGCGATCCGAGCCAACATAGTGCTGCTCTCTTCCGCTGACGGGTGAGCGATCAGCGTTAAGTTAACAACGTTACGTTAACGGCGTCAACCCGCCATGGCCTGGTCGTAATCGAGGCCGAGGCTGCCGAAGGTGAATCGCAGCTCGCGCTCGATGACCTTCTGGTCGGCGCCCAGCAGTCCCGCGGTCCGGGCGAGCTCCCGCGCGCGGACAACCGGGCGAACCGCGTCGACGAGGTGGTGCAGCGGCGTGCGGGTCAGGCCCGCCTTGTGCGCGAGCGCCGGCGGCAACCACCGGGTCGACGCCGACTCGAAGATCGTCGCGAGCGCCGGTTTGAGAGTCGCGTTCAGCGCCATGGTGATCGGCGCGGGCAACCCGGCTCCGATCTGGAATCCGTTATGGAACAGGGCCGAGGTCAGCTCCTTGGACGTCTCGTCCGGTTCGAAGTTCAACTCGTTGGCGACGTCGAAAAGCTGTTGTGCGTCTTTGAGATTCGTGTGCAGCAGTTCCTCGTCGACGCCTATCACCCAGCCGATCCAACGCCAGAGTTGCGCGATCGCCTCGAGTTCGGCTCGCGAATAACGGATCCCGAGGTCCTTGCCCACCCGCAGCGGCAGCGTCAGGAATCCGCCGGAAATGGTGAGGGCACTGTAGGTCTGGTTGATCGGCTCGCCCCAGTCCGTGACCGACCAGCCCGCCTCGGTGATGCAGAAATGCCGAACCATCGCATGGATCAGGCGGATTCGCACCGTGTCCGACCAGCCGCGCCGCCCCGGCGCCATCAGCCCGGGCGCGGTGGCGACCGCAACCCATTGGCCCGTACGAACCAGCCGATTCAGCGTGCCCTCGGTCAGCTCGCCGGTGGCGGCGACCGACCGGGCGAACGCCGGCGATTGGTAGCCGTAGATCAGCGACTGGTACAGCGTGGATTGCTGCAGGCTGCCGAACCGCCAGAGCGCCTTGGCCCCCGCGTCGACCAGGCTGGGCTCATACCAGGCGGGCGGCGTCGCGGCCGCATCCAACAACGCCCTGAAAGCCGCCGGCGCCTGATCGATTCGTTCGTCGGGAGCCTCCAGGATGTGCAGCAGGTCGCGCCAGTGCACCCCGTCGGTGTGCATCTCGTCGATGACCGCCTGGGCGAGCGGGTCACCACGCAGGACGCCGGCCGTCAGCCGATCGACGACGTCGGGATGGAGCTCATGCACTTCGTCCCAGTTGTCGGCGTCGAGGATCGCTTTCGGATCAGGCGTGGCCATACCCCGATTGTGCGGCCGGTGAGACGAAATTTCAAGAACGTCTCTCGGCAAGTCCACCCATGATGAATCGGGAGAAATGCTCCCGCACGGCCTCGGGTTTCGACAGATCGACGGCTGTCACCGGCAGCACCTCGATACTCATCAACCCGCGGATGATCCAGTCGGCGGCGGCCTCGGTCGGCAGGTCTGCGTCGACCTCTCCTCGCGTCTTCGCCAGCTTGATGCGCGGGACCCAGAACTCGACCGATCGCTGCATCAGGTCGTCGCCGCAGACCTCGAAGACCAGCTCCAGCAAGCCCGAGGTGTGCATCGTCGGGTCCAGCTGATCGGACCACCGGCGATGCTCGCTCAGCGCCGCCGCCGCCGCGCCGATCTCATCGCGCAGTGAATCCTGCTCCCCCACAGCAACTCCGAGCATGTCGATGAATGCCGATGCCATGTAGCGGACGCCGACGTCGATCGCATCCTGCTTGCCGCCGAACCAGTTGTACATCGTGCCGCGCGACACCCGGGCCTGGTCGGCGGCCGCCGACAGGCTGAAGCGCTGCAGGCCGAGCCGCATCAGCGTCTGCGCGACCGCGGCCACGAACCGCTCGGGCACTTCGCCCCGCGGACCATTCGTCGGAACCAATCTCACTTTGAACACTTTTGCCGATAGTGTTCAATGTGTCAAGATCGTGACGGGCGACACACTCGCGACCGGCAACCCCAGAAGAGGACAGGCACCAATGACAGATGGCGACTACACCACCGAGGCACAACAGGCCAGACCATCGGAATCGCAACGCGACCCCGCCTACCTGCAGGAACGTCTGCAGAAATGGCTGGTCGGCAAGCATGCCGACGCCACGGTCACCTCGGTCGAACTGCCGTCGGCCAACGGCATGTCCAGCGAGACCGTGCTCGCGGACGCCACCTGGGGTGGCGAACAGCACCGCCTCGTCGTGCGGGTCGCGCCCCTCACATCGTCGGATCCGGTGTTCCCGTCCTACGACATGGACGGCCAGTTCAAGGTCATGGAGTACGTCGGCAAGACCACCGACGTGCCGGTTCCGACCTGCTACTGGTCCGAGTCGGATCCCGAGCCGCTCGGCGCGCCGTTCATCGTCATGGGTCGCGTGGACGGCCTGGTGCCGCCGGATGTCATGCCGTACACGTTCGGGTCGTGGGTGATGGATGCGACACCGGAACAGCGGAAGACGCTGCAGAACAGCGCGATCGGGATTCTCGCCAAGGTCCACACGGTGCCCGCCGACGACGCCCCCGGCGTCCTTCGACCGGAGCCCGGCGAGACCGCGCTGGCCTCGAATATTCGCCGGTTGCGCGAGTTCTACGACTGGGCCAGCGAAGGCAACCGACGGGCGCCGATTCTCGACGAGGCGCTCGACTGGGTCGACGCCAATATGCCGAAAACCGATGCAGCCCTGTTGAACTGGGGCGACGCCCGGATCGGCAATGTGATCTTCCAGGACTTCGAGCCGGCGGCCGTGCTCGACTGGGAGATGGCGATGCTCGGACCCCGCGAGCTGGATCTCGGCTGGACGATCTTCCTGCACCGATTCTTCCAGGACCTGGCGGAGCTGGCCGGCATGCCCGGGCTGCCCGACTTCATGCGCCGCGCCGACTGCGAAGCCGAGTACGAGCGGCTCACCGGCCACAAGCCCGAAAACATGGATTTCTACACGGCGTACGCGGCCATCGTGCACGGCGTCATCATGTACCGAATTCAGGTACGCGCCACCGAATTCGGCATCTCGCCGGCACCGGAAGACCCGAACGACATGATCTTGCATCGATCCACCATCGAGAAGATGCTCGCCGGAACCTATTGGGAGGGAATCAAATAATGACGCTGTCCAAGATGGACGACTATCCGCTGCACCAGGTTGCGGAGGTCATCCGGCACGTCGAAACGTCCGATCGGAACTTCTACGACCGGTACTACTTCAACTGCCACAACGCGACCGCCGACGCGCCGTTCGTGGTGATCGGCCTGGGCGTCTATCCCAATCTCGGGGTCGTCGACTGCTTCGCCGCCGTGCGGTACCGCGACGATCAGGTCGTGTTCCGCGGTTCGCGGGCGCTCGGCGCCGACCGCAGTGACACGTCGGTCGGGCCGTTCAAAATCGAGGTGATCGAGGGACTCGAGAAGCTGCGCGTGACGCTGGAGCCCAGCGACGACTACGACGTCAGCTTCGACATCACCTGGGACGCAGACATTCCGGCGGTCCTGGAACCGCGGCACTTCTACCGACAGATCGAACGCGTCACCTTCGATACCCAGCGTTTCGCACAGACCGGCTGGTGGTCCGGCGAGATCACGGTCGACGGCGACCGATTCGAGGTCGACCCGAAGTCGTGGCGCGGCAGCCGCGACCGATCGTGGGGCGTGCGCCCGATCGGCGAGCCGGAGCCGGCCGGACGCCGGGCCACCATCTCCGGCACCTTCTACTGGAACTACGTGGTGATGCAGTTCGAGGATTCGTCCATCGTCATGATCATCCAGGAGGACCAGCAGGGCCGGCGAGTCATGGACGACGTCACCCGGGTGTGGAAGGACGATCGCGACAACGAGTGGCTCGGCCATGTGACACATGATGTTTCGTTCATCTCCGGAACGCGAGATGTTTCGGCGGCCAAGCTAACGTTTACCCGCCCTACCGGCGAACAGGTGGTCGCCGACGTCGAGATCATCCAGCCGCACTTCTTCGGATTCGGCTCCGGCTATGGGCTGGAACAGGATTGGCGCCACGGAATGTGGCAGGGCGACCTTGTCACCGGTGGGCTGCGCTACAAGGTCGATGAGCTCGACAAGATGCTGAAGCTGTTCTGCCCCACCGAATATCTCGCCAAGTTCACGTTGCACGAGAACGGCGAGACGAAGATCGGCTACGGACTATTCGAGTTCGGCGCCATTGGTCCACACGATCAGTACGGATTCAAGGAGTTCATCGACGTCGCTCCATAAGAGCGCCGAAACAGCGAGGGGTCGGGCGCTGCGAGTTGGACGAGTCACTCGCAGCGCCCGATAGGCTGTACCGCGGCGCATCGCGCCGAGCCCCCATAGCCCAATTGGCAGAGGCAGCGGACTTAAAATCCGTCAAGTGTCGGTTCGAGTCCGACTGGGGGCACTGCGCAGCCCTCTACCTGAGGCAGACGTCAGCTACCCGCTTCGCCCCAGCGGGCCCGATACCAGCATCGCGCGATGGCCACATTTCACCACCCGCCTGGGCACCAGGCAATCAAGACGCCTACCGGCACACGGCTATCGGTCCGGATAGCTCGGACATGACTTGAGATTGTCCTTCTGAGCGCATCAAGACCATTCGGAACTACTTCACAGCACGTCTCCATTGGACCAAATCACCGCATGTCCTCCATGGTCAGCCTGAGCAGTTCCAACAATCTCGCCCCGACTATTGATGGCGGTCGGCTCGGTATGGTGCCCAACCACGTATGGGAGCAGAATCAGCTCATCAGATGCCAACCTCAGCCACGGACGGAACAGTCCATCGTTCATCACTATCCCGATGACGTCACCTTTGTCGTTAATCCCAGTTGGCGACCAACCCGGACCGGTACCCAATGGACGCCACGATTCACCGGCCAGACAAGCCATCGCCAATCCTTCCGACGATACCCCTACAACAACACCATCGTTTGTGATCGTCACCGGCGTTATGTACGAATCCTCCCCGCCGACATACTCCCAGGTACCACTATCCAAGTTCCAAATTATAGACCTTGACGCGGGTCGACCATGTTCAATCACCAGCACTTGACCAACATCATTAAGGTCCACGGCACGCGTTTCCGTTCCTAACGAGGCATCCACTAAGACGCTCGGTGTCGCACCCCTCTGAAACACTGCTGCATGCATATTATATCCAGTATCGGCACAAACAGCTCCACCGATCTGTGATCTATTGTTGATGGCAATGCCTGACCCACGACTCGCCCCAACAGTATCGACATCTGGCCCCTCGATGGGCAAGACAAAAACCGACCCATCCATATAGATAGCGTTCTCAGGGCCGCCCGCGTCCATAATAATATGACCAGCCCCATTAATGCCCCAAACATTTCCAGAAAAGTTAATCTTGAACAATTCTCCATTTTTCATCATCCAAGGCTCGTCAATCTGCCAATGGGGCTTCTGTTCGGACCTGCCGGTACCGACAACCTCTCCCAATTCGTTGATACCACGAGCCCATTGTGGCTCGAATCTTGGCGCACGAATTTCCCGAATGCGATACCCGCTGTCCCCGCCGCTACCGCTGACTTCAAATCGACACTCCGAACGTACCCGTTTTAGCGGACCCGACGCAGTTGTGGACACAAAGGCCGCTGTTTCGAGCCGAGCCCCAGACATGTCCAAACCAGCTGCAGCCGCCAAGTCCGTTAGCGTCTTGTCGAAATTGACACCATTTAAGATCATCGGCACCTGCTTTGCGCTGTGGTCGGGGTCATCTCCCAACTGCAGGATCCCGTAGCCATCTGAGCGAAATGACGTAACTGCACACTCGTCGCTGACGGTTCCGTTGCACCGAGTAGATTTGGCCGCCTCAGCGTTCGCTTTCTTCATCCGCCTACGAATTCGGCCGCCGTCACTTGGGTCTCGAATGGCAAGTTCGCGCAGTATCTTTCGCTCTGAACTTGGCACTGTATCTGCTTGGCCAGTGACAATCACAAACGATCCACCATCCCGGTTCAGTTCGCGTCTTGTAGTCGACAGCGCCTCATCAATCGTCGTACGCTTCTGCCCAAAACAGTCTTCAAAATTGGATACAACAAACGCCCGCGCACAGTTGTCCTCGAAGCCTGCTACCGTAAAAGTATGCGCAAACCACTGTCCGGTAGCGCGATGAACCTGCTTCAGGACATTCGTCCCCTCATGCTCCACTATTGCCGCAACCTCAGCCAAAGTTAGGTCACTCGGCCCGACAAGCCAATCAGCAATAAGCCCAGATAGGCTAAGCCCACCCCACGAGCCAATTCCAGTGTAAGTAACAAAACCCGACAGAGAATCATACTGGAAAATCACCGACTTCGGCGAATCGTCGACAATAGTCGATCCATCCACAGAGTTTGTAAGGCGAAAATCTGCCGATTGATAGATCGCTGCCGGCGTCAACAAAGTTATATTCAAAGTCACGAAAAGGTCCTCCCCTGGTTTCGTCCCGAGCAGACTGCACATAATTTAACTTGCGCGCCAGATCGCTAATACAAGCAAGCACACCAGACAGCATCTGACGATCTCCAAGTAGATGGTCGATCGGCGGGTACGCTGACACTGGTTCGGCACCTTGCGTGAACAGAGCTACCGATGCCTGCTGGTCACAACTACGCACCTTCTGATTTAGACTATTCGATTTTGATTACTCGGATGACCGAAACTTAGGAAATTTGAGCGTCAGTTGTCGCGACTGAGACACATCAGCTCGATCAACACTCGTCACATAGGAGAGGTGGGACGGGTCACTGAGCGCGGCAGCTATAACGGTTTCGAATCTCGCGAAACTCACTGGGTCAAGCCACGACGCGCCGCGTCAACCGATCGGTGAGTGACTGCGTAGCCAGCGGCAGCGCCCATCCGCCCGTCGGCCACAGCGCTCATCAGGCCGACGAGTCCCCAGGACAGAAAGGTCACCTCGGGTTCTTCGAACCCCTCATCGGTGAGTACCTCGGCGACCATCTGCTGCGCGCCACGAATGACGACCGCGCTGCTCTTGGGTCCAAGCAACGCCCGATACACGTCTCGATGGCCGTCGGCGAGCTGGAAGAAGGTCTGGATCGGGTCGGCATCCCGCTGCTCGATCGCCGTCTTCAGGAACTCGGTACCACTCACGACGAGCAAGTCGTCCTTGCTTCGGAAGTGCGCGTAAAAGGTCGATCGGCCGACGTCGGCTCGGTCGAGCACGTCCTGAACGGTGACCTTGTCGTAGCCGCGCTCGATCATCAACTCGATCAGCGCCTTATGCAGCGCGGTACGTGTGCGCCGGACTCGCCTGTCAGTCACAGACATTTCTGCCCTTCTGTGCGGTATCGAACGGAACGCCAAATTTTGGTTCTGGCAAACCGTCGCCTCTCGTTCAATCATGAACACATGTTCCGAATTGAACAAGACTCCAACGGCATACTCATCACAAACCCGAAGGGCTACAACGCCTTCACGACCGTCTTCTTCGGCGGACGGCGCAGACATGATCGCCGCGTCGCGGCCGTGAGCGGCGCTGCAAAGGGCCAACGCGTCCTCGACATCGCCAGCGGACCGGGCGCACTCGTAGCCGCTCTCGCAGATCGCGTCGGGCCGACCGGCGAAGTCATCGGCATCGACGCCGCGTGTGAGATGGTCGACTACGCGACCGCTCATGCCGGCCGCCGGCCGAACTGCCGGTTCCAATGCGGCGCGGCACAAGACCTCGATCTGCCCGATGCCTCGATCGATGTCGTGACGTGTACCTTCGCCATGCACCACATCCCCGAGGACGAGCGCGATCAGGCGCTCGCCGAGATGTGGCGAGTGCTGCGCCCGGGCGGCCGACTCCTCCTCGCCGATATGGCGGCGATCGGCGCCCACAGCCGTCTGACGAAGCTACTCAGTCGGCACATGGACCCCGCCGAGATCGATATTCGGCGCTATCGGGACTCCCTGCGCGCGATCGGGTTTCAGCAGATCGAATACTCCACCGTGAAACCGGCAACGGGCGTGCTCACCGCCCTGCGGCCGGCCTGACCCACACCAGCGCCCCTTACCGATCGCGCCGTAACCGGCTCGGATAATTCAGGCAGTCAGAAAACTTTCGAGAAATTCTCGCCAGCCTGTCGATCTGAGAGAAAGCTGTTCGTCGTTGAGTGACGGTCCGAAAGCCGGGCCCGGAAGAGGGAGTACGTCATGTCTCAGTTCTTGGTTCTCATCTACGACAACGAGGCCGAATTCGCCAACCGCGGGCCCGAAGCCGCCACCCGCATCACGGAAGGCCACGCCAAGCTCGGCGAGAAGCACGCCGAGTCGATCGTGAACGGCAATGCCCTGCAGCCGGTTTCGACCGCAACCTCGGTCCGGCCGGACAACAACGGCGGTTTCAGCCTCACCGACGGACCGTTCGCCGAAACGAAGGAAGCGCTCGGCGGGTACTACCTGATCGAGGCCGCCGATCTCGACGCCGCGATCGCCTTCGCCAAGGAGATTCCGGTCGTCTCCGGCGGACTCGAGGTTCGCCCGATCATGGTGTTCGACCGCTGACCAGCGCGGCCGTGGCGGCCGCGGTCGCCGATGCTCACCGTCGCGAATGGGGATACGTCCTCGCCGCAACGGTGAGCTTCACGCGCGAGTTCGACCTCGCCGAGGAATGCGTCCAGGACGCCTACGCCCGCGCCCTCACGAGGTGGGAGGCGGACGGTATCCCCCGTCGAACCGGGGCCTGGCTGACGACAACCGCGCGACGCATCGCCGTCGACGTCATCCGCCGCAATGAGAACTTCCGGCGCAAGATGCCCGAGCTTGTCATGGACGACACCGCGCCTGAGCTCGATACCGACGACTTTCCGGACGACCGGCTCCGCCTCATCTTCACCTGCTGCCACCCTGCCCTCGGGCTGGAGTCCCAAGTGGCGCTGACGCTTCGATTGCTCTGCGGCCTGACCACGGCCGAGGTGGCCCGCGCCTTCCTCGTCAGCGAACCGACGATGGCAGCGCGAATCACCCGCGCCAAGAAGAAGATCGCGAACGCGCATATCCCCTACCGGGTCCCGTCCCAAGACGAGCTGCCCGCCCGGCTCCTCGGCGTCCTCGAGGTGGTGCACCTGCTTTTCACCACGGGCCACAGCGCGCCCTCGGGATCGAATCTGGTGCGGGCCGAACTCGTCGAACGCTCCATCGAGCTCGCTCGCATGCTGCGCCAACTCATTCCGGACTCGCCGGACGCAGCCGGCCTGCTCGCGCTGATCCTGCTGACCGACGCACGACGACCCGCACGGACCGATTCCCAGGGCGATCTCATCCTGCTCGCCGACCAGGACCGCTCGCTATGGGACCGCGGCGCGATCACCGAAGGGATCGCGTTGGTGCACGAGGCCCTTCGCGGCCGACCACCGAGCCGCTATGCGCTGCAGGCGGCGATTGCCGCTGTTCACGCCGACTCGGAGTCATACGCCGACACCGATTGGCGCGAGATCGTCGCGCTGTATCGGGTGCTCGAATCGATGTGGCCGTCGCCGGTTGTGGCTCTGAACCGCGCTGCCGCACTGGGATTCGCCGACATTCCCCAGGCCGGGCTCGCCGCGCTCGAAGAACTCCGCAGTGAACCGCAACTCGCCGGATACCCCTATCTCGCCAGCACCCGGGCCGACTTCTTGCAGCAGCTGGGCCGCGTCGATGAAGCCCGGCTCGCCTACGAGGAAGCGTTGCTGCTGACCGAGAATGCCGCCGAACGGCGCTTCCTCGAGAAACGGCTCAACGGCCTCGGCTAGCCGAAGCCTATTTCGAGAATCGTTGGCCTACTTCGAGAACTGTTGGAAGAACTCCCAGGAGAACTCGGCAGCGTCGGGACCTCGCGCGTCGGTCCATCGCGACAACTGTGGGTCCGGCGAACCACCCGACCAGTAGTGGTCCATGCCGTGAACGATCCAACGTTGGTCCACCATTCGCCCGTCCGGTGTCGCATAGGTGAGCACCGTCGCCGACCGACCTTGCGGGACAACATATTCCCGGACCGACGTCGGCGCGAGTGATGCCGGTTTCTCGCCCTGATGTCGCCGAACAAGGTTGTCGGTCTCCATCCCCTGCTGAAGGGCCTTGCCCTGGCACTCCGACGAGACAGTGCCGTCGCTGTCGCCGCCGATGACGAACCGCGGCACTACCCTTGCGCGCGAACCCATCTCGACATAGGCGTCTCGCGCGCTATCGGTCACGGGTCTGGTGACCGGGTTATGGAAGATGCAGCTCGGGTCGATGTACTGACCGGCCGATGCAATGCCGATGGCCGTATAGAGATCGGGGTACGCCGCCGACATCACCGACGCCATGAATCCCCCGGACGACATTCCGATCAGATAGACCCGTCGGGCATCGATATTGCTGGAACGCATGGCCTCTCGGGTCATGTCGGCGATCGCCGCTGCCTGTCCACCGTCTCGATGCCAACTCGCCGGGTCGAAGAACTGCCAGCAGTTCGTTGCCGGCCACGGGGCCGAACGGTCCAGTTGGTCGACGTCCGGATAGAGCAGGACGAATCCTTCACGATCGGCGATGCGGTTGTAGCGCGTCGACTCAATCTGCTGTGCCGCGGTGGTCTGACATCCGTGCACGACGACGACCAACGGCGCCGGCTTGCGACGATCGACCGACGCCGGCGTGTAGACCAGGTACGGATAGACATCCGAACCCTGATGGTGCACGCCTGGTCGCACAACGCCTGCCCGTCCCGGTGGCGCCGCTGCCGCGGGCTGCGCAATGACAGCCGC
Organism: Jongsikchunia kroppenstedtii DSM 45133; assembly: GCF_000380485.1. Taxonomy (GTDB): domain Bacteria; phylum Actinomycetota; class Actinomycetes; order Mycobacteriales; family Mycobacteriaceae; genus Jongsikchunia; species Jongsikchunia kroppenstedtii. The sequence goes on from NZ_AQYG01000034.1 coordinate 27,928, forward strand.
GACGGCCGCAATCACGACGAGCAACGATCCGATGAGTCGCGCGGTCGGTCGAATTCTCACTGGCAGTTCGTCCTTGTCAGATCGAGGGTCGCGGGAGTGGCCGTGTGGACGACGCACCCCGACCCGCCGGTGATCGTGACCGCGGTGCCTGCGGCACCGATGCGCAGCAGGTTCGCGTCCCGTTGCAGACGCACCACCTCGGTCGGCCGACGATCGAACCGATAATCGAAACCCCAGAGGCTGCCATGCGTTGCGACCGTGTCGTTGACCCAGCGATCGGGGCGCTCGACCGCGGGGGCGAAGAGATTCCACGTAGAGGCATCGCGAAGTTCCTTGCGGAAGTTCGCGAAATCGTGAATGCCGGCGTGCGCCTGGTACGTGGCGTCGACTCGGGCGGCGCGCAGCGCCGTGATGTACGCGTCCGACGCCGGATGGATCAACGCCAGCTCGACAGGCAGATCGCTGAGAAGATTGTTGTCGTTGGGCTCGCCGTCGCTCGTCGGCCGGCCGTCGCCGGTCGCCATGAATACTCGCGTCTGGCCGAGGTTAGCCGCGAGCCGAACAGGGTTGTGCCCCACTGCGTATGCACCGTCCAGTGGCCCGTAGAGCGCGTTCAGGTCGGGCGGTTGCTTGGCGTTCAGCTCCGGCACCAACGCCGCCAGATTGGGCATCCCGCGGAACAGATCTGTATCGACGAGGCCGGAAATGATTGCGACGGAACCAAAGAACTGCGGTAGCCGACCGCCCAGATAGGCCGCGCCAAGGCCGCCCATCGACACACCCGCGATCGCATGCCACCGCCGCTCGGAACGAATCGGGAAGCGCTTCATGATCTCCGGGATCACGACGTCGGTGTAGTAGCTCTCCCACTGCGGGCTGCCCTGCCACCAATCGGTGTAGAACCCGGTGCCGCCCTCGGGCATCACGATGATTCCGGGGAAGCCCGCCGCTGTCGTCGTGATGCGTCCCAGCGCATCCTGCGACCACGTCCGGTAGTCGCTGCTCGCCCCCGCGAGCAACACCAACAGCGGATACTTCTTCGACGGGTCGTAGCCGGCCGGAAGCAGCACCTTCGCCCGCGGCGGACCCGGGTACGGCGCAGCATATTTCGCGTTGAGCACGGCGCCGAGCCATATGTCGGGGATCTGTCCGGGCAAGGCCGGAATGGTGATCTCAGTGAGCCGACTGGCCTGTGCCGCCGGCGTACTCACCCATACGACGGTCGACAGCAAAGAAAGGATCAGCCCGCAGAGCAGCAGTCGCAAGCGACTGCCCCGGCGTGCACGCACTGGGTGGATTCTCATCACGCGTCGACCCCCATCAGCAGACTGCATCCACGCGGCTTCGGCCGCTCCGGCTGGAACATACGCCGCGATTCGCCGGCGCGTCGACGAATGCTTCGACTCCGGATTCGCTTGTCGTTAGTTGTGATGTGCATTACCCTCCCAGTGAGGTACGACACAGTCTCTCACTATCGGGCCCCAAGGACCAGCAGAAATGTCAATAACCGATGCCGATGCCGATGCCGGGCGCTGTACCCGGATCACCCGCCGTGCAGTGCTGCTTCTGGCCACACTCGCGATGGTCGCGACGATGATCGGTATCGGCGGTCCCGCCGCGGCCGCCCCATCGACGCACGACACCACCATGGCCGACTCCTGGACCCGCACCGAGGACGGGCCGCAGAAGTACTCCGGGGTGCATATCGACTGGGATGTCCCGATCCGAATGAGTGATGGAATCGTGTTGAAGGCCAACGTGTACCGGCCCATGGACGCCTCCGGCCGCGTGACCACCCCGATTCCGACCATCGTCAACATGACGCCGTACACCAAGCTGATCTACATGCTGCTCGAGTCGGCGACAGCGATCCCCGGCCTGTACGACCCCATCGTCGACCTCATGAACAGATTCGATCTGTTCGACCTCGCCGGAACCCCGATATCCGCAATTGGCGACCAGATCCGGGCAATCTCAAGCGGATCCGCGCGCACGATCTCGGCCGATCCGCAGCTGATCAAGGCCGGCTACGCCGAGGTCATCGTCGATGTTCGCGGCACCGGATTCTCGCAGGGCGTCTGGAACGGTGACGGTGCGCGCGAACAGCAGGACGTTGCCGAGGTCGCCCGATGGGCGGGAAACCAGCCGTGGTCGACGAAGCAGATCGGCACCGCCGGGCTCTCATACGGTGGGATCAGCGCACTCCAAGCTGCGGAACAGCCCAACTCTCCCGTGAAATCCGTATTCGCGGTCGTCCCCGGCAGCGACATCATTCAGGACACCATCGCTCCGGGCGGCGGGTTCAACGCCGGGTTCATCCCGTACTGGATCATGGGCATCGACACGCTCAAATGGCTGCCGGACCTGCGGTCGATCGTCACCGGCACGTTCGACTGGAAGTGGCTCGCCGATCGGGTATCGAGTCCCGTCACCTTCTTCGACACGCTGCTGCGCGCACTGTTCACACTCGACATCAACAACATCCCGCCTGACGTGAACGCGTTGATCGATCCGAATAAGCCATTCCGGCAGGCGATAATCGGTCACCCCGAGCGGATTCACGCGCCGACGTTCGTTGTCGGCGGCTGGCACGACCTGTTCACCAACTCGGAGCCGGACATCATCAACGCCATCGACTTACCGGACAGCAAGAAGAAGCTGTTGATGGGCGACTGGTACCACTCGACCGTCGGCTCCGGGCTGGGCAGCACTGGCCGACCACCCCGAGTCGACGTACTGCAGCGCGCATGGTTCGACAAGTGGCTCAAGGGAATCGACAACGGCATCGATCGCTACAGCCCCGCGACTCTGTTCCAGCAGGGCGGCGCGTGGACCAGCGCGCCGAGCTTCCCGCGACCGGGAATGACCTACACACGGCAGTACTTGACCGGAACGCCCAGCAGGACAACGGGAATCGTCGCATTCGATGGGTCGATCACCTCGCGACCGCCCACCGGCCGAGCTGACGCCGTCGTATCGCCGGGACTGTCCACCGTCTGCTCCCGAGACGCGGCCCAGGGCACCGCCGGCATGCTCGGCTTCATCGATGGATGCGCCAAGGACGCGCGGGTCTCGGAGGTCGCGGCGGCAACGTTCACCTCTGCACCCGTCGCAACATCCACCGCGGTATCCGGACCGGTGAGCCTGCATCTGAACACGAAGCTGGAGACCACCGACGGATACTGGACCGCAACGCTCAATGACGTGGCCCCCGATGGACAATCGACCGTCGTGACCAGTGGGCAACTCACCGCATCGCTGCGCAAGATCGACGACAGCCGCAGCAGTCGTTCGGCCAATGGCGACTACACCAAGCCCGTCCCCTACATCTCGCTCGCAGATCGACAACCGGTGGTGCCCGGCCGGCCGACCGTGCTCGACATCGGTTTCAATCCAACCGATTTCGTGCTTCAACCTGGTCATCGCCTGCGAGTGGACATTTTCGCCGCGAACTTCCCGAAGTCGATAATGATCCCCGCACTCATGCTCAAATCCCAGCTGCGTCCGCAAACCATTGCGATCGATCCGAGCGCGCCCAGTTTCATCAACCTGCCAGTCAGCGTGCCGATGCGATGAGCACTCCCGACCGGCTGCCCCGCGGCCCGCACAAGCTCGAACGCAAGGATGTGTTGGCCTCCCAACGTCAACGCATGTGCCTGGCAGTGCTCGATGTTGTTGCCGAAGAGGGCTTTGCCGCCACATCCATCAGCAAGATCGTCGCTCGCGCGGGCGTCTCTCGACGCAGCTTCTACGAATTGTTCTCCGACAAGGTCGACTGCTTCGGGAACGCCATCGACATGTGCAACACCACGATGCAGACGCGAATGGACGAGGCGTGGAACGCGACCGAGGACACCGATCCCGCCGACCAGGTCGAGGTCTCATTCACGGCGTATCTGCAACTACTGGCAGACGTACCGGCCGCCGCCCGCGCGTTGCATGTGGAACTGCCGTCCATCTCCGAGCTCGCCTCGCGTCGCGAGCACATCATGCAAGTGTTCGCCGCGAAGTTCCGCGACGCGCACCGGCAGGGCGTGGACGAAGGATCCATGAAGCCGGTTCACCCCGGCGTTTTCGACTTCATCGTCGGCGGCGTCGACGACCAGATACGGCGATGTATCCAGCATCGCGGCACGGCCGAATTGCCGAACCTGGCGTCACCGCTGACGCAATCGATCCTGCTCCTGCTCGGCGCCGATCCGGACGCGACCCGCAGCCGCATTATCGACGATTGAATCCGCTGGCACCGCAACGAGTTACGGTACCGATCGACCTACATTGTGCGGGTTTCACCCGGCGGCGGCGTCGCAATCTGAATGTAGGCACCATTGGGATCCTTGACGCAGCCGAGCGCGCCGTACTGCGTGTCCTCGACCGGCATCACGAGTTCGCCACCGAGCTCGACGGCCTGGGCGACGCTTGCGCGCGAGTCATCGGTGGTGATGTACACCTGCCAGAAGGACGGATGATCGTCGTCCTCGAACAGGCCCTTGGCGTCCATGATCCCGGCGAACGGCTCGCCACCGGTCCCGACGACGCTGTACCGGTCCGGCCCCTGCTGATCCTCGGCACCACCGGTGCCGACCTCGACCGGCTGGTAGCCGAATACCTTGGTGTAGAACGCAAGTGCCGTCGGATAGTCCTGGCTCATGCAATCGAACCAGTACGGCGCGCCCGCATTGCCGATCTCGACGAATCCCGGATGCGCGCCCGGTTGCCACGTCCCGACAACCGCGCCGGCCGGGTCCGTGATGATCGTCATCGTGCCCAGATCGCCGACCGGCATCGGTGCCACGATCGGCGTCGCGCCGGCCTCGGTGGCCGCGGCGAATGTCGCCGCGGCATCATCGGTGCGCAGGTACACGCACCACACATCAGCAGGCCCCTCGGGCATCGACTGCATCAGGCCGGCGACCGGCTTTCCGTTCAGCGTGAAGTTGCGGTAGCCGCCGAATTCCGGATTCGGATCCTCGACCTCCCAGCCGAACAGCTTCGTATAGAAGTCGACGGCCTTCTCGGCATCGGAACTGGTCAGGTCGATCCAGATCGGCGCGCCGACGGGGGCTGTGTAGTCAGACATGACGAAGACCTTTCGGGTGGGAATGGCGTACGTCTATGTTGACCCCGGTCACCGACAAAAATCATCGGCGATGCGCGCTATTACTTCAGACGCCACTTCACGGTCACCGACACCGACACCGTCTGCTGTCCCGGCTCGATCGCCGGCATCGCCATCGTCCGGGCCATCGGCTCCTGCCCGCCGCCGTTCACCTGTTCGTCGATGCTGATGACGCTGCCCAGCGAGCCGTTCGAGAGTTTCGCGTACTGCTTCGCCTTGGCCTTCGCGTCGTCGAACGCGCGCTCACGCGCCCCCGCCATCAACTTCGAATCGTCATTGATGCTGAACGAGACGCCGTTCAACCGAGTGGCATTGCCGCCGGCCGCGATCGCCTGGTCGAGGATCTCGGATGCCTTCGACAGATCACGAATGGTGACGCGGACCGTATTGGTCGCCTGATAGCCGCTCACCTGCGACGCCTGACCCGGCGGCGGATTGGTGTTGTTCGGATTGATCGACATCTGCTCGGTCTGGATATCGGCGGACGCAACACCCGCGTTCTTCATCGCGGTGATCACCTTGTCGGCGGCCGCATTGACGGCGGCGATCGCCGACGACACGTCATCGCCACTCGCCTGCGCGCCGATCGTCGCCTGCAGCGTGTCCGGCTCGCCCTGCACCTTGCCGGTGCCGACGACGGTGATTTCTCGCGGAGAGTTCTTGGTCACCGTCTTATTGTCGCTGCCACAACCGACGACCACGGCGCCGATCGCGACCAGCACTACGAACATCGAGGTCACGCGTGTTCTCGCGGGGCTCATTACTCGACCTTACGACGCAGCGCTCCAGCGACAGGCCGAACCTGTGGATTGGCCGACGTCCGTGACCCGCTTTACAGTGACCGGCATGGCTAGGTTCAAACGCGCCGAGACGACCAAGGTGAACCTCGCCCAGGTCGCCCAGGTTGCCGACCTGACCGTCCATCACCTCAGTCGTATCGCCATGGTCACCGCGGACGCGCTGATGGACATCGCCAAGGAACTCAATGAGTTCGCCGCCGAAGCCGCGGCGGCCACCTCGATCGGCAAACACCCGATCGTCGAGGGCGAGGTCGAGGACGTCCGCACCACCCCGGTCGGTGCGGTCGCGGATTCCCGCTCACGCTGAACCCAAACCTGCTGGTCGAATGATCCTCCACGTAATCTGGGGGCGTGAGTGAGATCTTTAAGTTCCCCAACCCGGTGAACGAATACGCCGCCCGCAGCACCGCGGGACTGGTCGTCGTGCTGGCGGTGGTGTCGATCATCGTCAATAGTCCGTGGCTGTACGGCGTTCTTGCTCTGGGGTTCCTGCTGCGCGTGCTCTCGGGGCCGACACTCTCGCCGTTCGGTCAGCTGTCCGTGCGCTACATCGCGCCGCGGTTCGGGCCGGCCAAGCTGGTGCCGGGTCCGCCGAAGCGGTTCGCACAGGCCGTGGGGCTCACCTTCTCGCTGACCGCGTTGATCCTGAGCCTGGCCGGCGTCGGACTCGGCGCGCAGATCGTGATCGGGCTGCTGGTGGTCGCGGCGACGCTCGAATCGGTCTTCGGCGTTTGCCTCGGGTGCATCACCTTCGGCTGGCTGCAGCGGCGCGGCGTGATCCCCGATTCGGTGTGCGAGGCGTGCAACGACGTCAGCTACCTCTACGCGAACAAGCCCGCGGCGAACTGAATGACTGGGAACGTGACACATACGGGTCGCGGAGGACAGTACCTCCTCCGTACCCCGCTATCGTCACGCTCCCAGTAACGACATCGCGATCCCGTCCAGGATGTCGTGCTCGGACACGATCAACTCCTGAACTCCGCCGGCACGCATCAGCTCGACGCTCGCCAGCGTCACCAGCGATCCGCCGCCGATGACGTCGACGCGCCCCGGATGCATCGGCCCCAGCGCGGCACGCTCCGCGCGGGTCATCCGCACCAGCCGCCAGCACACCTCCGACAGCTCATCGATTCCGATGCGGGACAGGTGAATTCGTTCGGGATCGTATTCGGTGAGGCCCTGGCCGAGCGCGGCCAGCGTCGTCATCGTGCCGGCCACGCCGATCCAACTCCGCGCCGTCTGCACCGGCACGACGTCAGTCGCCTCCGCCACCGCCTCGGCGATCACCGACTGGGCGGCGGCGATCTCGGCATCGGTCGGCGGATCGCTGTGCAGGCACCGCTCGGTGAGCCGCACGCAGCCGATGTTGACCGATCGAGCCGCCGTCACCCCGCCATGGTCACCGAGGACGAATTCTGTTGAGCCACCGCCGAGGTCGACCACGACGAATGGTCCGCCCGCCGCATCCAGCTCGCCGACCGCGCCGGTGAACGACAGCCGGGCCTCTTCGTCACCCGAGATCACCTCTGCCACCGAACCGGGCACCACCCGGCCGAGCAGTTCCGCCGTCATCGCGAAGAACTCCTCGCGGTTCGCCGCATCGCGGGTCGCCGACGTCGCGACCATCCGAACGGCCGAAACCCCCTGGGCCACCATCATGTCGACATAGTCGGACAACGCCGTGCGGGTCCGTTCGATCGCCGCGTCCGCGAACCGACCGGTCGCGTCGACACCCTCGCCGAGTCGCACCACCCGCATCTCGCGATGGACGTCGGTGAGCGCGCCCTCGGCGCCGACCTCGGAGATCAGCAGCCGGATCGAGTTGGTCCCACAGTCGACCGCGCCGACCCTCATTCCGCGCCCTCGGCCGCAATGTCCGGCCAGTCGGCGGGAATCGCGCTGCCACGCAAACCCTCTCGCGCCGCCAATGCCACCGCCTCATCACCCAGCGGGTTGACACCCGGACCCTTGGCCAACGAATGTGCGATCAACACGTGCAGACACTTCACCCGATCGGGCATGCCGCCGCCGGTGAAATCGGTTCCGAGGGACTCGATATCGTCCCGCTCGGCCAGATACTGCTCATGCGCGGCTCGATAGGCCGCGGCCAAGTCCTCATCCTGGAGCAACCGGGCCGACATGTCCCGCATCACCCCGGCCGACTCCAGCCGGCTCGCGATGGCGGTCAGCCGCGGGTCGGTCAGGTAGTACAGCGTCGGGAAGGGCGTGCCGTCGGGCAGCCGCGGGGCAGTCTTCACGACGGCCGGCTGACCATCGGGCGTGCGATACGAAATCTCCAGTACACCACGGGGTTCGCGCCCCAGCTGCTGTTCGACGATCGCAAGATCGGCCGGGTCAGGTGCGGTCATGAGTGAGGTGGGGCTCCCGGTCTACTGGCCGGCCGGCACCGACACCGCTTGCCACAGATTCGTGAACCACGGGTTGGCGGCCTGGCGCTCCGCCCGGCGCTGCTCGTCGGACTCGGCGGGCGCGGACGGATACTGGACGACGAACGGCTTCTCGCCGGGCTTCACCATCTGCAGCCGCTCCCGCGCCTGCTCCTCGATGTACGCCGGATCTTGCCCCTGCGCGACCTTGCCCTCGTACTTGCTGATGTCGTGCCGGTTCTTCGCGATATTCGCGTTCACCGAATCCAGCTCGGCCCGGGTCGACAGGTACGCGCGCAGCGGCACCGCCAGCGTGAGCGCCAGCACGCAGATCACCAGCGCCAGGATCAACGCCCGTCGGGCGTTGAACGACTCCCAGTGCGGCAGGTGCGGTGTGCGCTTGCCGGTCGGGCGCTGCGGCGTAGCCATCGTCTCCTCGGGTTCTGTTTGTCAGCCCTCGAACGAGAACCGCGGGAAGGCGAGATCGCCGGCGTAACGCGCGGCATCGCCCAGCCCGTCCTCGATGCGGAGCAGCTGGTTGTACTTGGCGACCCGCTCACTACGGGCCGGTGCACCGGTCTTGATCTGGCCGCAACTGCAGGCGACGGCCAGGTCGGCGATCGTGGTGTCCTCGGTCTCGCCGGAACGGTGGCTCATCATCGTCTTGTAGCCGTTGCGGTGAGCGAGCTCGACCGCGTCGAGCGTCTCGGTCAGCGTGCCGATCTGGTTGACCTTCACCAGCAGCGCGTTGGCGATGCCCTCGTTGATCCCGCGCTCCAAGCGCTCGGGGTTGGTGACGAAGAGGTCGTCACCGACCAGCTGGACCTTGTCGCCGAGCGACTCGGTGAGCGCGGCCCAACCCGTCCAGTCATCCTCGGCCAGCCCATCCTCGATCGACACGATCGGGAACTCGGAGACCAGCTTCTCGTAGTAGGCGGTCAGCGCCGCGGAGTCGAGGTCGTCGCCCTGGAAGTGGTACTTGCCGTCGGAGAAGAACTCGGTCGATGCGGCGTCGAGCGCGACGACGATGTCACTGCCGAACTTGTATCCGGCCTTCTCGACAGCCTCGGCGATCGCGGCCAGCGCGGCCTCGGTGTTCGGCAGGTCGGGGGCGAAGCCGCCCTCGTCGCCGAGCGCGGTGCTCATGCCCTGCTTGTGCAGCACCGACTTGAGCGAGTGATACACCTCAGAGCCCCAGCGCAGCGACTCCTTGAAGGTCGGCGCACCGATCGGGGCGATCATGAACTCCTGGAAGTCGATGCCGTTGTCGGCATGCTCACCGCCGTTGATGATGTTCATCATCGGGACGGGCAGGATGTGCGCGTTGGGTCCGCCGACATAGCGGAACAGCGGCAGGCCGGCCGACTCGGCGGCGCCGCGGGCGACCGCGAGCGAGACACCCAACAGGGCGTTGGCGCCGAGCCGCGACTTGTCCGGGGTGCCGTCCAGATCCAGCAGGGCCTGGTCGACGAGGCGCTGGTCATCGGCCTCGATGCCGATGACCGCCGGGGCGATCTCGCCGAGCACGGCCTCGACGGCCTTGGTGACTCCCTTGCCGAGGTAGCGGTCGCCGCCGTCACGCAGCTCGACGGCCTCGTGCTCACCGGTCGACGCACCGGACGGAACCGCGGCGCGGGCGAAGGTGCCGTCTTCGAGCGCAACCTCGACCTCAACGGTCGGATTTCCCCGCGAGTCCAGGATCTCCCGCGCTCCGACCTGCTCGATGATTGCCACTTGTGCTTCTCCACTCGTCCTGCGGCCCGCGCATCTCGGCCGACCGCCTACCCATAGGTCGGTTTACAGACTAATGGCTGCACTACACGGCCACGCACCTGCCACGCCGTGCAATGACGTCACTGCACGGGCGGCATCACGGTGTCGTACACGTCGACGAATTCGAGCACCCGCCGGCGCAGCTCATCCTCGGCGTTCTCACCGCCGGGGATGACGGTGATCTGCATGATCTCGGCCGGGATCTCATCGGCAGAGACGCCTGCCGCCTGCATCCGCTCGGCCACCTGCTGGGCCAGGGCGAGCGCCGGCTGACCGCGAGTGATGCCGTCGAGCACCGATGGCCGCTTCTTCTCCTCGGCCTTATTGGCCTCCCACTGCTCGATCTGCGTCTGCAGGTCGATGTCGGCGCCGCTGAGAACTCCTGGGGCCCGATGCCGCATCTTGCGGACGAACGCCTCGGCGACATCGTCGATGTCGAAACCCAGCGCCCGATCGTCCGACGCGATGCGCGCGTGGAACAGCACCTGCAGCAGCAGGTCGGACAGTTCCTCGCACAGATGCTGCATGTCGCCGGTGTCGATGGCATCGAGCACCTCGTAGGTCTCCTCGACCAGGTACTTGCGCAGCGACGCGTGCGTCTGCTGCTTCTCCCAGGGACCGCGGCTGCGCAGCACGTCCATCACGGCGACCGCCTCGAGCAGGGTGCTGCCGGACGGCTTGGCCGATTCGATCACCTTCTCGCCGCGGGCGATTCGTTCCTTGGCGAGCGGGTGCGAACGGTCGGCGGTCAGCAGCGTCGAGCCGTCGAGGGTGACATCGGGCGCGAGCACCGACGTGGCATCCGGCAGGTCCCAGACGACCTTGATCGGCACCTCCTCGGTGTAGACGATCGGGCCCTGCAGCAGGCCGATCGCCGCGACCGGGACCTCGTCGGGCCTGTTGGGATCAAGAATGATCACCGCCATCGGTCCCCTCACCTCCTGCCACTCGCATCGATACCGATCCCGGGTTGCGGCCGTCGATCACCAGCAGGAGATCGGCGACGACCTGGACCAGTTCGACATCACGTACCCGCGAGCTTCCCACACCGCCCGTCCGCGGGATAGGCATAGTGACCACTCCGGTGGTGGCGCGATAGGACGCGTCTCGATAAATTCGCTTGAGTCGAACCTGTTGCGAATCAAGCAGGTTCAGCGGCGACACCTTCACCTGGGTGCCCGCCACCCCGACTTCGGTGACGCCGAGCTCGCGGCACAGGATGCGCAGCTTGGCGATCGACACCAGCCGGCGCACCTCCTCCGGCAGCGGGCCGTACCGGTCGATCAGCTCGGTCACGGCATCGGTGATGTCGCTGTCGACCGTCGCGGCGGCGAGCTTGCGGTAGGCCTCCAACCGCAGCCGGTCGGCGTCGACGTAGTCGACCGGGATATGAGCGTCGACCGGCAGATCGATGCGGACCTCTTTGTTCTCCTGCGCCACAATCGGTTTACCGTCGGCCGCCGAACGGTACGCCTCGACGGCCTCGCCGACCAGTCGCACGTACAGGTCAAAGCCGACGCCCGCGACGTGTCCGGATTGCTCTGCACCCAAGACGTTTCCGGCGCCGCGCAGCTCAAGATCCTTCAGCGCCACCGTCATACCGGCGCCCAGCTCGTTGTTCTGCGCGATCGTCGCGAGACGGTCGTAGGCGGTCTCGGTGAGCGGCTTGGTGGAGTCGTAGAGGAAGTAGGCGTATCCGCGTTCGCGACTGCGCCCGACCCGCCCGCGCAGCTGATGCAGCTGCGACAGGCCGAGCACCTCGGCGCGATCGACGATCAACGTGTTCGCATTCGAGATATCTAGTCCGGTCTCAATGATCGTGGTACACACCAGGACATCGAATTCTCGGTTCCAAAATCCGTTGACCGTCTGCTCGAGCTGGTCCTCGCCCATCTGGCCGTGCGCCACCACCACCCGCGCCTCGGGCACCATGTCGCGGATCGACGCGGCCGCCTTGTCGATGGTGTTGACCCGGTTGTGCACGAAGAAGACCTGGCCGTCGCGCAGCAGCTCGCGGCGGATCGCTGCGGCGACCTGCTTCGGCTGATACGGACCGACGTAGGTCAGCACGGGGTGCCGCTCCTCCGGCGGCGTGAGAATCGTTGACATCTCGCGAATCCCGGCCATCGACATCTCGAGGGTCCGCGGGATCGGAGTGGCCGACATGGTCAGCACGTCGACGTGGGTCCGCAGCGACTTGATGTGTTCCTTGTGCTCGACGCCGAACCGCTGCTCCTCGTCGACGATCACCAGGCCGAGGTCTTTCCAGCGCACACCGGTCTGCAGCAGGCGGTGGGTGCCGACGACGATGTCGACCTCACCGGCGGCCATCTTGTCGATGGTCTCGCGGGATTCGGCCGGATCGGTGAACCGCGACAGCCCGCGGATCGTGACCGGGTAGCCGTCCATCCGATCGCTGAAGGTCTGCAGATGCTGCTGCGCCAGAATCGTCGTCGGCACCAGCACCGCGACCTGCTTGCCGTCCTGGACGGCCTTGAACGCCGCGCGGACGGCGATCTCGGTCTTGCCGTAGCCGACGTCGCCGACGATGACCCGGTCCATCGGAACCGGCTTTTCCATATCGGATTTGACCTCGCCGATGACGGTCATCTGGTCGACGGTCTCGGTGAAGCCGAACGCGTCCTCCATCTCGTGCTGCCACGGGGTATCGGGCGCGAACGCGTGTCCGGGCGCCGCCTGACGCGCGGCGTAGAGCTGCACCAGCTCGCCGGCGATCTCGCGAACGGCCTTGCGCGCCTTGCGCTTGGTGTTCTGCCAGTCGGAGCCGCCCAGCTTCGACAGCGACGGCTGCTCGCCGCCGACATAGCGCGAGAGCTGGTCGAGCGAGTCCATCGGGACAAACAACCGATCGCCCGGATGGCCGCGCTTGGACGGCGCGTACTCGATGACGAGGTACTCGCGGCGAGCCCCGCCGACGGTCCGTTCGATCATCTCGACGAACTTGCCGATGCCGTGCTGGTCGTGCACGACCATGTCGCCTGCGGCCAGCGCCAGCGGGTCGACCTGGTTGCGGCGCTTGGCCGGCAGCCGTCGGCCGTCTTGCGCGCCGGCGATCCGGTGACCGGTCAGGTCGGGCTCGGCGACGATGACGATGCGGGCGTCCGGGCACACCAGGCCGGCATGCAGCGCGCCGCGCAGCACGTGTACCTGGCCGGCCGCGAGCGAACCACCCACCACCGCAGGCACTTCGGCGTCGGCCAGACGCTCCAGGACCCGGTCCGCGGTGCCCGAGCCGGCCACCACGATCACGCCGATGCCGCCGTCGGACACGTGCGCCCGCAGCGCCGCAAAGGTTTTCGCGACCTCGTCGGCCTTGCCGCGCGGCGCCGGACCCGGTTGCAGGTTGAGATTGAGCGCGGCGGAATCGTCCGGGCCCGCCTGCAGCGGCGTGACCGTCCACCAGCTGCGTCCGGCCGAAAGCGTCTGCGCCCCAACCTCGCTGATCGGCCGGTAGGCAGCGGCCTGCAGATCGAGGCCCGACACGTTCACCGGACCGGCCGCCCCCAGCGCGGCGGCTGACCAGGACGCCTCCAGAAACTCGGCCCCGGTCTTGGCCAGGTCCGCGGCGCGGGTGCGGATCTTCTCCTCGTCCAGCAGCAGCACATGCGTGCCCGCCGGCATCACCTCGGTGAGCAGCTGCATCTGTCCGGGGACCAGCGCCGGAATGAGCGCCTCCATCCCCTCGACCGCGATGCCCTCCGACAGCTTGGACAGCATGTCGGCCAGCTGTTCCTCGGACTCGTGCTCGGCCAACAGGTCGGCCGCCCGCTGCCGCACGGCCGGGGTCAGCAGCAGTTCACGGCACGGATGCACCTGCACCACCGACATGTGGACCTCGGGCTGACTGCGCTGGTCGGCGACCGAGAACGCGCGCTGCTCCGAGATCTCGTCGCCCCAGAACTCCACGCGCACCGGGTAATCGGTGGTCGTCGGGAAGATGTCGAGAATGCCGCCGCGCACCGCAAACTCGCCGCGCTTGCCGACCATGTCGACGCGGCTGTACGAGAGCTCGACGAGCCGATTCAGCAGCTGCTCGAAGTCGAACTCGGCGCCCTCGCGCAGCTCGATCGCGTCCAGGTCGCCCAGGCCGGGCGCCATCGGCTGCACCAGCGAGCGCACCGTCGTGACGACGACCTGCAGGGGCGCGGCCCCGGGGTGCGCGAGCCGATGCAGCACCCGCAACCGCTGGCCGACGGTGTCCGCGCTCGGGGACAGTCGTTCGTGCGGCAGGGTCTCCCAGGACGGGAACTGCGCGACCGCGTCCCCGATCATGTCGCGCAGTTCGGCGACCAGATCGTCGGCCTCGCGACCCGACGCGGTCACCACCAGGATCGGCGCCGGGGTATCCGCATCGGCCAGCCGCGCGGCGAGCGCGCTGATGAGAAAGCTCCGAGCGGCATCCGGCGAGGTGATCGTCAGTTCGGGGCGCCCGAGCCGATCCAGCACCCCGGTGATCGCACCGTCGATGGCGACCCGCTCCGCGAGTCCGGCGAGTGGCAGATCCACATCACTCGAAGTTTCGCCCGATCCCGATTTCGTACGCCCTGCCACGTCCACACAGTCTGCCTTATGGTGATCACCGAGCTTGCGGTCAGTAGCGACCGCTTGGGAGGGACTTCACATGGCTTCGGGACCATTCGCCGGCATGTCACGCCGGGACTTCTTCGCTCGTGTCGCCGCCGTCGGCGGCACGACCTTCCTGGCATCGTGGGCCGACCCGATCATCCAACGGGCCTATGCCGCCGACCCCAAGGGCACCGGCAGCCTGAACGACATCGAGCACATCGTGCTGCTGATGCAGGAGAACCGGTCGTTCGACCACTACTTCGGCACGATGTCGGGCGTGCGGGGATTCGATGACGCGTCGCCGGCCTTCAAGCAGCGCGGGTGGGCACCGGCGGGCAGCCCCGGCGCCCCTCCGGGCGGGGGCCCGTCGAAGACCGGCTACACGATGCCGTTCCGCCTCGACACCACCCGCGGCGCCACGCTCGACGGCGAATGCATCAACGACCCCGACCACACCTGGGGCGGCATGCACGCGGCATGGAACCACGGCCGCAACGACGGCTGGCTGCCGATGTCGATCGGATCGGTCGGCCCGGCCAATGCCCCGGCGCTGATGGGCTATTACGAGCGCGAGGACATCCCCGTGCACCGCGCGCTGGCCGAGGCGTTCACGATCTGCGACAACTACCACTGCTCGGTCCTCGGGCCCACCGACCCGAACCGCCTGTACTGGATGAGCGCGAGCATCGACCCGGAGGGCACGCACGGCGGTCCGCTGCTCGAAACCCCCACTCTGATACCGCAGCACAAGTACTCCTGGCGCACGATGCCGGAGAACCTGCGCGATGCCGGCGTCAGCTGGAAGATCTACAACAACCGCGATGTCGGCCCCCTGTCGTCGGTGATCCTCGACGGCATGCTGACCTGCTTCAAGCAGGCCGCTGATCCGAACAGCGAATTGCACCGTCGCGGAATCGATCCCGTCTACCCGAACGATCTCCGCACCGACGTTGCCAACGACACGCTGCCCAAGGTGTCGTGGGTGATTCCGTCGCTGCTCGACTGCGAGCATCCGGCGCTCCCGGCCGCGCTCGGCGCAGTCGGCATCGTGCAACTGCTCGACATCCTCACCTCCAACCCGAAGGTGTGGGAGAAGACCGCGCTGATCATCAGCTACGACGAGAACGGCGGCTTCTTCGATCACGTGACGCCGCCGACGGCGCCGCCCGGAACTCCCGGCGAGTACGTCACGGTGCCGAACATCAATTCGGTGTCGTCGTCGAAGGGTATCCGCGGACCGATCGGCCTGGGCTATCGCGTTCCGGGGCTGGTGATCTCGCCGTACAGCCGCGGCGGGCTGGTGGCTTCGGAGACCTTCGACCACACCTCGCAGCTGCAGCTGATCGAGAAGCGGTTCGGGGTCGAGGTGCCGAACCTGACGAAGTGGCGACGTTCGGTGACCGGCGACATGACCTCGGCCTTCGACTTCGGCCACAAGCCCAATCCCGCCAAGGTGCGACTGCCCGATCCGGGACCGAAGGTCGCCCAAGCCGCGATGCAATGCGGCCCGAATGTGGCTCTGGGCTATGCCAATGCGGGAATCCCGTTCCCGGTGCCGCCCAACCGGATGCCGCATCAGGAGCCGGGCAGCCGACGCGCGCCGAGCGGCATCGTCTAGTCGATGAGATCCACGTGGACGCCCGCGGGGCTGTCCCGGCTGGACGGCCGGCGCATCGTCGTCACGGGGGCGACCAACGGCATCGGACTCGAGACCGCACGCACCCTGGCGCAGGCGGGCGCGCACGTGATCATGGCGGTGCGCAACATCGACCTCGGACGGATCCGGGCGGACGAGATCGGCGGGTCCACCTCGGTGATGGAACTCGATGTGGCCGACCTGGATTCGGTGCGCGACTGCGCGGCGGCCCTGGACGGCGACATCGACGTGTTGATCAACAATGCGGGCATCATGCCGACCGCACGCGGGCTGACGGTGGACGGCTTCGAGTCGACCCTCGGCACCAATTTCCTCGGCCCGTTCGCGCTGACCAACCTGCTGCTCCCACAGATCACCGATCGGGTGGTGATCATCGGCTCCAAGGCGCACATGGCCGGGACCTTCGATCTCGGCGACCCGCATTTCGAGCGCCGTAAGTGGACCAGGAAGGCCGCCTACGCGCAGTCCAAGCTCGCCGGAATGCTGTGGGCCCTGCAACTGGATTCGACACTGCACAAACAGGATTCACGGGTCGGCGTGATGCTCGCCCACCCCGGCTGGGCCGCCTCCAACATCACGCTCACCGGCATCGACGACGTCGATCAGCGATTGCGCGGCCTCGGCTCGAAGATCGCCAACGACTCCAGTCGCGGCGCCTGGCCCACGGTCTACGCCGCGGTAGAGCCGATCGGCACCGGCAGCTTCGTCGGCCCGGCCGGCGCCCTCGGCCTGCGCGGGGGTCCCACGCTGGTCGGCCGCGCGCCCCGGGCCTGCGACTTCAATACCGCCGGACTGGTGTGGGAGTTCGCCGAAAAGGCCACTGGCACCACGCTTCCCGCATAGCGACAGACGGCGATTGGGCTCGACTACCCGATTCCGATCGACTTTTCGAGTTCCACCAAGGCGGTCTCGATCGCGTCGGCCATCTCGTCGATGTCCGCCGCCACCTCGGGCGTGGTCACGAATCCGAAGTCGACGTGATCGAGGTACGAGAAGCAGGTGATGTTCAGGGCTATGTCCATCACCGGCGGCCCGATCGGCACGAACGACTCCACCTTGGCGCCCGCCATGTAGAGCGGGAACGAGGGGCCGGGGACATTGGACACGACGAGGTTGACCGGCGACAAGCTCTTCGACAGCCCGGTGGCCGTGTACGCGCGCGCAGCCAGCTGCAACAGTCCCGGCGGCGTCGTCTCAGTCAGCCCCATGATCTGATGCGCGGAGAGCGCGGTGGCCATCTCCTTTGCGCCCGTGGTGTTCTCGTGGATCTTGCGGATCCGTTCGGCAGGGTCGTCGATATCGGTGGCCATCGATACCGTCATGGTGCTGACCTGGTTGCCCACCTCGCCGGTGGCGTCGGCGGTCCGGGTGGACACCGGGATCTGGACGATCAGCGGCTTCTCCGGCAGCTCGCCACGGTTCTCCAGGTAGTCGCGAGCGGCGCCGGCCACGAGGGCGAGCACGACGTCGTTGATCTTGACGCCGAACGCTTCCTTGACCGCCTTGACGCGGGCCAGCTCGACCCGGGAGCCCGTGATCCGCCGATGCGGCGAGATGCTGTCGTTGAACCTGGTGTTCGGCGCCTCGAAGTAGCGCGGCGGCTTGTTGGTCAGACCGACGGCGGCGACCTGTTGGCGCACAGTCTGTTCCAGCACCCGCGCGATGCGGAACGGGGTCTTCACGGCCACGTTGACCGCCGCGCCGATGAGTCGCTCGGGCAGCCCCGGCATCCCGGTGCCGACCAGCGACCCGACTACTTCCGTCGATGCCGGACGCGGCTCCGGGGTGATGTCCAGCAGGATCTCACCCAAACCGGCGCCCGAGACGCCGTCGATGATCGCGTGATGCATCTTGGCCAGCGTGGCAACCCGGCCGCCCTCGACGCCCTCGATCACCCACAGCTCCCACAACGGACGAGAGCGATCCAGCTTGTAGGACATCAGCCGGCCGATCAGCTCGTCCAGCTCCTCGCGGCCGCCCGGCGCGGGCACCCCGATGCGACGGATGTGGAAGTCCGGATCCAGTTCGTCGTCCTCGACGAACCACGGCCGGTCGAGACCGATGGGCCCGCCCTCGACCCGCCACCGCAGCTGCGGCATCTGCGGCAGTCGCTCGATGATCAGCTCGCGCACCCGCGCGAAACTGAAATCCGATACGCCCGTGGGGTCACAGACCGTCAGGGCACCAACATGCATGTGCCAACCCGCAGTCTCCGAATACCAGAAGGCTGCGTCAACACTCGAAAGCCGCTTCATCGCCGAAACAATATCCGACACCAGCCCCGATTCGGATCAGATCGGAGAGTTCGTCGAGGAAGCCCGTCGGCGCCATATCGGCCCGCCTAGCTGCATCGATCGGGAATGCCGGAAACGGTCGCGGCGTTGGCTCGGGTCATGACCGACCGCATGCCCACGATCTTCCTCAGCCACGGCGCCCCGCCGCTGGTCGACGATCAGCTCTGGGTCGAGCAACTGACGCAGTGGGGGCAGGATCTGCCGACGCCGAAGGCGATCCTGATCGTTTCGGCGCACTGGGAAGCCGCACCGGTGACGATCGGCGCGACCGATCCGCGGGTGCCGCTCACCTATGACTTCGGCGGGTTCCCCGAGCGCTTCTACCGCGCTCGCTACGACGCGCCCGGTGCCGCCGATCTCGCGCAGCGCGTCGCGGCGATGATGCCCGACGGACAGCAGGTTCGACAGGATCCGAGCCGCCGGCTCGATCACGGCGCCTACGTCCCGCTGTCGGTGATGTGGCCAAATGCCGAGGTGCCGGTGCTGCAGATGTCGCTTCCCACAATGGATCCCGCCGCACTGCTACGGCTCGGCGAACGGCTGCGGCCGCTGCGCGACGAGGGCGTGCTGATCATCGGCTCCGGGTTCACGACGCATGGCCTGCCTTTTCTCACCGACATGACGCCTGAGGCAGCGGCACCGACCTGGTCGGCCGAGTTCGACGACTGGGCGCGGGAACGCTTCGATACCGGCGACATCGAGGGGCTGCTGAATTTCCGCCAGGTTGCCCCGGGCATGCCCTATGCGCATCCGACCGTCGAGCACTTCGCGCCGCTGTTCGTCGCGCTCGGCGCCAGTGATGATGCCGAACAGAAGCCGCAGCAGGTCATCGACGGATTCTGGATCGGGCTGGCCAAGCGCAGCGTTCAGCTGGTCTGAGAATCGCCACCGTCGGGGGCGGAATCGACCGGGTTGGGGCCGACCAGCTGCGGGTCGGCCTCCAGGTTCGTCAGTCCGTTCCAGCACAGGTTCACCAGGTGTGCGGCGACGACTTCCTTCGGCGGTTCACGCACGTCCAG
The DNA here is from genome assembly GCF_000380485.1 of Jongsikchunia kroppenstedtii DSM 45133. Classification (GTDB taxonomy): domain Bacteria; phylum Actinomycetota; class Actinomycetes; order Mycobacteriales; family Mycobacteriaceae; genus Jongsikchunia; species Jongsikchunia kroppenstedtii. The sequence continues at coordinate 47,567 of NZ_AQYG01000034.1, forward strand.
CCACCACTGCGCGGTCTGCGACACCATGCCGACGAGGGCCTGCGCGTAGAGGTTGGCCAGCATCGGATCCTTGCCGCGGCGCTCGAAATCGCTGCCCAGGATGTGCTCGACCTGCGAGATCGCGTCGTTGAGCAGGCTCGAGTACGAGCCCGTCTTGGCATCGATCGGCGAGTCACGCACCAGGATCCGGAAGCCCTCGGTGCGCTCCTCCATGTAGGTCAGCAGCGCCAAGGCCACCTGCTGCACCCGATAACGCGAGCGGTTGTTGCTCAGCGATGATTCGATCGCGGCGAGCAGCGTCTCCATCTCGCGGTCGACGACGACGGCGTACAGCCCCTCTTTGCCGCCGAAGTGTTCGTAGACAACGGGTTTGGAGACATTGGCGCGGCTGGCGATCTCCTCGACCGACGTGCCGTCGAAACCCTTTTCGGCGAACAGCTGGCGCGCGATCTCGATGAGCTGATGGCGGCGTTGCTGCGCGGTCATCCGCGCGCGCGGCGCCCGGGGGACGTCGCCCTCGCCTGTGGGCCGGTTGACCGCCATGTGATCTCCTGTGCCGTGCCGTGGCTCCGCCACCAGGACTCGAACCTAGAATGCCTGAACCAAAATCAGGAGTGTTGCCGATTACACCATGGCGGATGGCGCAGACGATTCTGCCATGCACCGGCGCGGCACCTCCACCGGTATCCGCGGCGTCATCGGCAGTGGTAACGTGCATCACAACGTGCCGAGCGATCGTTCGGTCGTAGGGTCTGAGCAGGATGGTGACATGGAGCTGAAGTTCTCTCCCGCGGACGAGGAATTCCGGCAGGAGGTCCGGGCGTTCTTCGCCGAGCATCTGACCGACGAGCTGCGTCAGGCTGGCCGGCTGCAGACCAGCGTCTACTCCGATCACGAGGCCAGCATGGCCTGGCAAGCCATCCTGCACGAGAAGGGCTGGGCCGCGCCGGCGTGGCCGGTCAAGTACGGCGGGCAGCAATGGACCGTCGCGCAGCACTACATCTTCTCGGTCGAGTCGATCCTCGCCGACGCACCGGCCCTGTCTCCCATGGGAATCCGGATGGTCGCGCACGCCATCATGCGGTTCGGCACCGAGGAGCAGAAGGACTTCTTCCTGCCGCGGATCCTCACCGGCGAGGTCTTCTTCTGTCAGGGATACAGCGAACCGGAATCCGGCAGCGACCTCGCGTCCCTGCAGATGTCGGCCAAGGCCGACGGCGACGACCTGGTGCTCAACGGATCGAAGATCTGGACAACCCATGCGACCGAAGCGAATTGGATGTTCGCCCTGGTCCGCACCACCAACGGCCCGCGCAAGCAGCAGGGCATCACGTTCATCCTGATCGACTTCACCTCATCCGGCATCGAGGTGCGCCCGCTGGTGATGAGCTCGGGCGAAGAGGTTCAGAACGTCGTCTTCTTCGACAACGTGCGGGTGCCCAAGGCCAACGTTCTCGGCGACATCGACGACGGCTGGACCGTCGCGAAGTATCTGCTCGAATTCGAAAGGGGCGGCGGCGCATACTCGCCCTTCCTGCAAGTAGGCCTCGCACGGCTGATGCACGCGGCCGCGAGCGTTCCCGCGCCCAGCGGCAGCGGAACACTCGCCGACGACCCGGCCTTCGCTGACAAGGTCGCCGACCTGGCGATGCGTTTCGACGTTCTGGAAGTGCTCGAATACCGGGTGCTGGACGTCGTCGCGTCGGGCGGCAATCCCGGCGCCTCGTCGTCGATGCTGAAGATCCTCGGCACCGAACTGTCCCAGGAGCTCACCACGCTCGCCCTCGAGGCGGCCGGGCCGCGCGGCCGCGCCTACCAGCCGCATGCCACCGCACCCGGCGGCCCGATCGTCGATTACACGCCCCCGGCCGACGGCTACTGCGGCGGCGAGCCGTGGCAGGCAGTCGCTCCCCTGCGCTACTTCAACGACCGGGCGGGCTCGATCTACGCCGGCTCCAACGAGGTGCAGCGCAACATCCTCGCCAAGGCGGCCCTGGGCCTGTAGGCCGGCCCACACTTCGAACGAGAACAGGCAGACGACAATGGATTTCACGCTCAGCGATGAACAGAAGCTTCTCAGGGACGCCGTCGGCGGCTATCTGGCGTCAAGCTACGACCTGGTCGGCAGTCGGCAGGCCGCGCGCCTGGGCGACGGCTGGCAGCCGCAGGTGTGGCGTGCCTTCGCCGAGGATCTCGGCATCCTCGGCGCATCGCTGCCCGAGAGTGCCGGGGGCGCCGGCGGCGGCGCCGAAGAAGTCATGGTGATCGCGCAGGAACTTGGCGGCCACCTGGTGGTCGAGCCGTACATCGGCACGGTCGTGCTCGGCGGATCGATCCTCTCCGCGGCCGACACCGAGACCGCCGCGGGCATCCTGTCGGGCATCGTCGACGGATCGGCCGTCACGGCCCTCGCCGCGATCGAGCCCACGTCCGGGCAGTCGTACCGGTCCGTCGCCACCACGGCCCGCCGCGATGGCGACGACTGGATCATCAACGGCGACAAGATCATCGTGGCCGATGCCCCGATCGCCACGCATCTGATCATCACCGCACGCACCGCCGGCGAGACCACCGACGCCGCCGGCATCACGCTGTTCGCGATCCCCTTCAGTCCGGCCAATCAGACGGAAGGCATTGCGGCCCATCACTATCGGACCATCGACGATCACCAGGCCGGCGACCTGACCTTCACCGACCTCCGCATCCCCGATTCCGCCCGGATCGGCGAGGTCGGCGGCGGCTGGCCGATTCTCGACGCCGCCATCGATGCCGCTACGGCCGCCACGATCGCCGAAGCCGTCGGCGCCATGCGAAAGGTGTTGGCCGACACCGTCGAATACACCAAGCAGCGGCAGCAGTTCGGCGTGCCGATCAGCAGCTTCCAGGCGCTGCAGCATCGCATGGTGAACATGTACATGGAGGTCGAGCAGGCCACCGCCGCCATGTATCTGGCGACCCTGAATCTCGACGGCCCGAACCGTCGGCGCGCGGTATCTGCGGCGAAGGCGACGATCGCCCGCGCCGCCCGGCTCGTCGGGCAGGAGGCGGTGCAGCTGCACGGCGGCATGGGCATGACCGAGGAACTGGCGATCGGCCACTACTTCAAGCGACTCACCGCGATCGAGGCGGAATTCGGCGGCCGCGACTTCCACACCCGGCGCTACCGCCAGGAATGGACACCGCTCAGCGTCTGACAGACCTCCGGAAACGACGAACGGGCCCCTGACCATTCGGGGGCCCGTTCGTCGTGACGGTTACTAGGCCTTCTTCGGCAGCGTCAGCAGTGTCGCGATGCTGACGATGATCAGCAGGATGCCGCCGACCCAGACGAAGGTGCTGACCGCGAGCCCGGGCAGGGTGCACACGATCACGCCGGCGAGGATCGACAGAATCGCCGAGGCCACGATCCAGCCGCGGTTGGTGTGCTCGGAACCGGCGCTATAGGTCAGCAGATCTTGCACACCCTGGAAGATCCAGCCGATGCCGATGACGATCGCCAGCAGCGTCAGCGATTCACCGGGGTGGAACAGGCAGATCACACCAGCCACGAACACGATCACCCCGGCGATGCCGAGAAGCACCCGCCAGCCGGTCGGCAGCTCCTGTGCCGAGAAGGCGGTCACCAGACGGAACACGCCGCCGATGATCAGCGCGATGCCGAACAACACGGCGACCACGAGCAGCGTCGCGGTCGGCCAGAAGAGTGCCACGATGCCGACGATGAGGCCGAGGACCGCGTAGGCGATGACAGCCGAACGAACGGCGTTCTGAAGTTGCGCCGGAAAAGGTTTCGGGAACTGCCCAGTTTCAGTCATGGCAGCACCATATGACTCGGTTACCCGATTCACACGGCTACGCCCATAAATCTGCCGGTATGTGACCCTATTGCCACATACCGGCAGACCTGGCCGTGATCTTGTGCCCGATCAGTCCTTCGGGCCGCCGGCCGCGTACACGACCTGACCGGAAATGAATCCGGCTCCCTCGCTGGCGAAGAACGACGCCAGATGCGCGATGTCCTCGGGCTGGCCGACGCGCTGCACCGGGATCTGCTCGGCCGAGAACTTGATGAAGTCGTCGAACGGAACCTTCATGCGGGCGGCCGTCGCGGCGGTCATGTCGGTCTGGATGAATCCCGGCGCGATGGCGTTCGCGGTCACCCCGAACTTGCCGAGCTCGATCGCCAGCGTTTTGGTGAATCCCTGCATGCCGGCCTTGGCCGCCGAGTAGTTCGCCTGACCGCGGTTGCCCAGCGCCGAGGTGCTCGACAGATTGACGATGCGGCCCCACTTGGCCTCGACCATGTGCGCCTGGCAGGTACGCGCCATCAGGAAGGCACCGCGCAGGTGCACGCCCATCACCGCATCCCAGTCGTCGACGCTCATCTTGAAGAGCATGTTGTCGCGGATGATGCCCGCGTTGTTGATGAGGATGGTGGGGCCGCCGAGTTCGGCAGCGACCTTCTCGACCGCGCCCTTGACGGCGTCCTCGTTGGATACGTCGGCGCCGACGCCGAGCGTCTTGCCACCGGTCGCGGCGGCGATCGCGTCCGCCGTCTCCTGCGAGGCATCTTCGGCGAGATCGATCACCGCGACGTTATGTCCGTCTTCAGAAAGTCGCTTCGCCACCGCGGCACCGATACCCCGTGCCGCGCCCGTCACAATTGCTGTCCGCTGAGCAGTCATGCCCCTGTTTGTAGCAGGTGTCCCCGTTTTTATCAGCCCGGATCGGTGCGTAGGATCAATCCGGCCGTTGCAGCCATGCGAGGGAGATTCATGCATTCAGGTCCGACCGCCGTGATTGTGCTGGCTGCGGGAGCCGGCACCCGGATGAAGTCGTCGACCCCCAAGGTTCTGCACGCGATCGGCGGGCGCACGCTCCTGTCGCACGCGTTGCATGCCGCGGCCGGCATCACCCCCGACCACCTGGTCACCGTCGTCGGCCACGACCGCGAGCGCGTCTCGCAGTCCTGCGCCGAGGTCGCCGCCGAACTGGGCCGCGACGTTCTCATCGCGGTCCAGGAGCAGCAGAACGGCACGGGAGACGCGGTCCGCGCCGGCATGCGCGCACTGCCCGCCGACTATCAGGGCACCATCGTCGTCACCGCCGCCGATGTGCCGCTGCTCGATGCCGAGACCATCGCTCGTCTCATCGACACGCATCAGCAGGCACCGGCCGCCGCCGTCACCCTGCTGACGTCGACCGCCGACGACCCGACCGGCTACGGCCGCGTCCTGCGCACCCAGGATGGCGAGGTCACCGAGATCGTCGAGCAGAAAGACGCCACCGAACAGCAGCAGGCGATCACCGAGGTCAACTCGGGTGTGTACGCGTTCGACGCGCAGCTGCTGACGGCCGCGCTCGAGGAGCTGTCGCCGAACAACGCCCAGCACGAGCTGTACCTGACCGACGTCGTCGCGATCGCCCGATCGAAGGGCACGTCGGTCCGCGCACTGCACCTCGACGACGCCGCGCTCGTCGCGGGCGCCAACGATCGCGTCCAGCTGGCCGACCTCGGCGCGCAGCTGAATCAACGGATCCTGGTGCAGCACATGCGAAACGGCGTCACCATCATCGATCCCGCGACGACCTGGATCGATGTCGAGGTGACTATCGGCCAGGACGTGACCATTGCGCCCGGCACCCAGCTCCACGGCCGCACCGCGATCGCCGACGAGGCACAGATCGGGCCGGACACCACACTCACCGACGTCGAGATCGGCACAGGCGCCTCGGTGATCCGCACGCATGGCTCGCAGGCCCGGATCGGTGCCGGCGCCAGCGTCGGACCATTCGCCTACCTCCGGCCGGGCACCGTCCTCGGCACGGACGGCAAGATCGGCACCTTCGTCGAGACCAAGAACGCCGACATCGGCCCCGGCTCCAAGGTGCCGCACCTGACCTACGTCGGCGACGCCACCATTGGTGAGCAGACCAACATCGGCGCGTCCAGCGTGTTCGTCAACTATGACGGGGTCAACAAGCATCACACCGTCATCGGCTCGCACTGCCGGACCGGCTCGGACACCATGTTCATCGCTCCGCTGCAGATCGGCGACGGCGTCTACACCGGGGCGGGTACGGTGCTCACGCAGGACGTGCCGTCGGGTGCACTCGCGGTGTCCGGCGGAAAGCAACGCAACATCGAGGGCTGGGTGCAGCGCAAGCGACCCGGCACCGCTGCCGCGGAGGCTGCCGAACGCGCAGCGGACGATACGACCGAATGACCGCAACCGACTCAGCCCACGATTCTCAGCCCAAGATTCAAGCCCCAACATGAAGGAAAAGCAGTGACCTGGACGACCGATAGCCAGAAGAGCCTGATGCTGTTCTCTGGCCGTGCCCACCCGGAGCTGGCCGATGCCGTGGCGAGTGAACTCGGCATCAAGATCACTCCCCAGACCGCACGCGACTTCGCCAACGGGGAGATCTTCGTCCGCTTCGAGGAATCGGTCCGCGGCTCGGATGCCTTTGTCCTGCAAAGCCATCCGGCTCCGCTGAATCAGTGGCTGATGGAACAGCTGATCATGATCGACGCGCTCAAGCGCGGCAGCGCCAAGCGGATCACCGCGATCCTGCCGTTCTACCCGTATGCGCGTCAGGACAAGAAGCACCGCGGCCGCGAGCCGATCTCGGCCCGACTGGTCGCCGACCTGCTGAAGACCGCGGGCGCCGACCGGATCATCACGGTCGACCTGCACACCGATCAGATCCAGGGATTCTTCGACGGCCCGGTCGACCACATGCACGCGCAGGGCCAGCTGGCCGAGTACGTCCGCGAGCACTACGGCACCGAGAACGTCTGCGTCGTCTCCCCGGACGCCGGTCGCGTCAAGGTCGGCGAGAAGTGGGCCGACGCCCTCGACGGCGCGCCCATGGCCTTCGTGCACAAGACCCGCGACCCCGATGTCCCGAACCAGATCAAGTCCAACCGTGTGGTCGGTGACGTGGCGGGTATGACCTGTGTGCTGATCGACGACATGATCGACACGGGCGGCACCATCGCCGGCGCGGTCCGCGTCCTCAAGGAGGCCGGGGCCGGCGACGTCATCATCGCCACCACGCACGGCGTGTTCTCCGATCCGGCGGCCGAGCGGCTGGCCACCTGCGGCGCCAAGGAGGTCATCGCGACCGACACGCTGCCCATCCCGCCGGAGAAGCGCTTCGACAACCTGACTGTCCTGTCGATCGCGCCGCTGCTGGCTCGCACCATCCGCGAGGTCTTCGAGAACGGCTCGGTCACCAGCCTGTTCAACGGCGTCGCCTGACGCTGGAACCGTGCAGAGCGATCGTTCGGTAGAATGGTCGCCATGTCCGCCGCGCCCCACGATCTGGCCGCCCTCGAATCGGGCACCACGCCCGACGCCGCCGCCGCACTCTTCGACTCTTTACCGCCCGTGGCCGTCGATGAGGTCGCCGGGCGCTGGCACGGCGGCGAGGTGCCGACCGGTCACCCGATGGACGGACTGCTGACGATGTCCGGGTGGTACGGCAAACAGTTCGACGATGCCGACCACGTCCATCCGCTGCTGTTCGGCACACCGCCGAAGCTGTTCGCGGTGAACCCGAGGCTCGCGCCGATGGGGCTACTGGCACGCCAGGGCGGGCGGCTTCCGCGCTTCGATCCGGGACCGTTGCGCGGCGGATTGCGAGCCGCCCGAACACGGCATCATCGAGCTCGGCTGAGGATGATCGAGCATCGGGGAAAGACCAGCGCGGCAATGGTTTACGACGACCTGCCGATCATCGATCATTTCCGCAAGGTCGACAACGATACGCTGCTCGGCGTGATGGATCTGCGCGGCATGACGGAGCCATACTTCTTCACCTTGCGTCGGGATTGACGGTAGTCGCGACCGTCCGCGACAGCGCAGTACGGTGATGCCCATGGACGCAACGATTTACCACAATCCACGGTGCAGCACGTCGCGCAAGACGCTCGACAAGCTCAAGGAGGCCGGTATCGAGCCGACCGTGGTGAAGTATCTCGACACCCCGCCGAGCCGGGCCGAGCTGAAGAGGATGATCGAGGCGGCCGGGATCCCCGTGAGCAAGGCCGTCCGCAAGCGCGAGGCGCTGTACAGCGAGCTGAAGCTCGACGGCGCGAGCGACGATCAGCTGCTCGACGCGATGGCGGCCAATCCGATCCTCATCGAGCGCCCATTCGTGGTCACCGACAAGGGAGTTCGGCTGGCCCGGCCTATCGAGAGCGTCGACGACATCATCTGATCGACAAACCCCGCCTACGAACGACGTCCCCCACCTGGATTCGGGTGTGGGACGTCGTCGACTGTGGGGTCCGCGCGGTACCGGACCTACGCGGCGACCGGCTTGGGCAGGCGCGGGTTGAGCCCAGGGGCGACGATTCCCACCAGACCGCGCGCGATCCCCTTGAGCTGATCGAACATGTCGAAGTAGTCGCGCCACACGATGATCTGGCCGTCGACGATGTCGAACCGGCCGCATACCCAGAACTTGTAGTGGAACCGGCCGATACCGAGCTCGTCGAACCGCTCGGTCATCACGACGTTGCCGCTCGACGAGATGTGCTGGAACTGCACCGAGAAGTCGGCACTGCGGAGCTTGAGCATTCGGTAGAACGCGCCGGCGACCCGACGCTTACCGCGCACCGTCGGGAAACCCACGTTGATCCACTCGACGTCGTCATGCAGATTCGACACGGCGCCGTCCACGTCACGCAGGGCGAGGGCATTCAGAGTGTCGCGAACGATGTCTTCCGGGGTACGTGAGGTCATATCTGCACCCTATTCGGCTCGTCGTGGACCGCGGAAGACCGCGCCTACGATCGATTTGGCGACGTCGAACCAGTCGAAGTAGTCGCGCCAAACAACGATGCGGCGGTCACGCACCTCGAAATGCGCGCACACCCAGAACCGCATCCGCAGCCCGCGCCAGGTCAGCGCGTCGGTGCGCTCCACCAGCACCACCGACCCGCAGGCGGACATGTGATGCACCGTGACGTCGTAGTGCACGCGCGACCGCGCCAGCCGCTCGATCATCCGCATCACCCGCGCCCGGCCGCGCAGGGTCCGCAGCGACACGTTCGCGAACGTCACGTCGGGATCGAGCATCGTCCGGGCCAGGTCGATGTCGTCGTTCACCAACGCCTCGAGGAACCGCACCACGGAGTCCTCGGCCGACCACAACAGCCAATCGTTCGCGGCCTCGGCATACGCCACCTGCATTGCATCGATGGTGCAGAAAATCTTCGACCAATCGGCCAACGACACGTGACGGCGAGTGGAACAGCTTCCCCACCTCGTCTTCGTCGTCGTCCGCCGAAGTTGCGCGCCGAGCGTGTGAGCAACCGCCGTTGGCGGATCCCCAGCCTGTGAGCGCGCAACTTCCGCGATTTGGTAGCCGTGCGCGGCGCCCAGTACCCTGGTCAGGTCTCGGCGAGGGTGGCATGACCACCGTTATCGGCGCGGCAGTGTTCTCCCGGCCTGTTCGGCTCGGTGGATTCTGTGCGGCGATCGCCGCTACCACCGAAAGCCCCCGGCATAACAAGGAGAACCCCGATGGCCAAGAAGCCGACCACCAATCAGCTCACCGCGCAGGTCCGCACCGAGAGCGGCAAGGGTGCCGCCCGCCGCGCCCGCCGCGCCGGCAACGTCCCCGCCGTCCTCTACGGCCACGGCACCGAGCCGCAGCACCTGCTGATCAACGCCCACGACTTCGCCGCGATCCTGCGCGCCAACGGCACCAACGCGATCATCGAGCTGGACATCAACGGCGACCAGCAGCTGGCGCTGACCAAGCAGGTCGACGTGCACCCGATCCGTAGCTACATCGAGCACACCGACCTGCTGATCGTCCGCAAGGGCGAGAAGGTCTCCGTCGAGGTCACCATCGAGGTCGTCGGCAGTGCCGAGGCAGGCACCCTGGTCACCCAGGACGCGACCACCATCGAGGTCGAGGCCGACGCGCTGAACATCCCCGAGTCGCTGACCGTCTCGGTCGAGGGCGCCGCCGTCGGCACCATCGTCACCGCCGCCGGCGTCATCCTGCCCGAGGGCGTCACCCTGGTGACCGACCCGGACGCCCCGGTCGTCGGCGTGCACGAGATCGCGGCCGCACCGGTCGAGGACGAGGCCGCCGCCGAGGGCGAGGCCACCGAGGCTGAGGCCGAGGCACCCGCCGAGAGCAGCGACGAGTCCTGATCTCGCACTGATATGACTGACGCTTGGCTGGTGGTCGGACTGGGCAATCCGGGTGCGCGCTACGAGCGCACCCGGCACAACGTCGGCGCTATGGCCGCCGATCGCCTGGTCGCCACCGCCGGCGAAAAGTGGAAGGCGCACAAGAAGTCCGGGGCCGCGGTGGCCACGGTGCGACTGTCCGGCACCCCCGTGATCGTCGCCAAGCCAACCACATACATGAACGAATCCGGCCGCCAGATCGGTCCGCTGGCCAAGTTCTATTCCGTTCCCACGCCGAATGTCGTTGTCCTGCACGATGAGTTGGACATCGACTTTGGCGCGGTGCGACTCAAGCGAGATGGCGGCGAGGGTGGGCACAACGGCCTGCGCTCGATCTCGCAGGTGCTCGGCGCACGCGATTACCTTCGCGTGCGCCTGGGCATCGGCCGTCCCCCCGGCCGGCAGGACCCTGCCGACTTCGTCCTCAAGCCCTTCGCGTCCGCCGAACAGTCACAGCTCGCGCTGATGCTGGAAAACGCATGCGATGCAACCGAATTGCTGATTGGACATTCGCTGGAGGACGCCCAGAACCAGGTCCATGCCTGGTAGCGTCCCGAATCGAATTGTGCGGTAGGAGATCAAGCCAATGGTGAACATCAACACGACGACCGGCCACCAGAACGTGGCGATGCTGGGTATCGGCGCATACCGACCCAAGCGAGTCGTCACCAACGCAGAGGTGTGCGAGGTTCTCGACTCGACCCCGGAATGGATCGAGGAGCGGACCGGCATCAAGAGCCGCCGCTGGTTCAGCGAGGATGAGACGCTTCGCAGCATCGCGGCGACCGCCGGAGCCCGTGCCCTGAAGAACTCCGGGGTCGCACCGGAGAAGATCGATGCGGTCATCCTGTGCACCTCGAGCTGGCTGACATTCGTCCCGAACGGCGCACCGAGCGTCGCGTACGACATCGGGATCAACGGCGTGCCCGCGTTCGACCTCACCGCCGGCTGTGGCGGTTTCGGTTACGGACTGGCGGTGGCTTCCGGCATGATCCGCGGCGGCACCGCCGAGCATGTCCTGCTGATCGGCGCGGAGACCATGACGGTCGGCATCAACCCGAAGGACCGCGGTACCGCGATGATCTTCGGCGACGGCGCCGGCGCCGTCGTGCTCGGGCCCAGCGAGGTGAACGGCGTTTCGCCGGCGGTGTGGGGCAGCGACGGCGAGAACGCGAGCGCGATCAGGCAGAACTTCGACTTCCTCAACTACCAGTTCGTCGCCGCCGACTATCAGCACAAGGATCCCGAGACCGATCCGATGCCCCGGATGTCGATGATCATGGAAGGCCCCCGAGTCTTCCGCTGGGCGGCGATCACCCTGCCCCGGGCCCTGTCGGAGGCGATAGAGAACTCGGGCGTCGCCAAGGAGGACATCGAGGTCTTCATCCCGCACCAAGCCAACGCCCGCATCAACGAACTGATGAAGCAGAACCTGGGCCTGCCCGAGGATCTGCCGATGGCGAACGACATCGAGACCACCGGCAACACGTCGGCGGCCTCGATCCCGCTGGCCATGGAAGAGATGCTGCGTACCGGCAAGGCCAAGGGCGGTCAGGTCGCGCTGCTACTCGGCTTCGGCGCGGGTCTGAGCTACTCAGGCCAGGTCGTCACACTGCCGCCGGCTCCGGCTCCCGAAGAGGACTAGTTCGCACGGCCGATCGGTTTCCGGAAGCTCAACGCGACATGCGTCGGCAGGCGATCTGGTAGACGTTGCCGAACGGATCACGCACGATCGCCCGATAGTCGCCGTAGGGCGTGTCCAGTGGCGTCTCCATGGTGACGGCACCGGCATCCAGTGCGCGTTGATAGGTGCTATCGACGTCATCGACGTAGACGTACAGGAGCGCCGGAAACCTGTCGCGCTCGCCGGATGCGGACACCATCACCAGGGAATCGCCGATGCGGATCTCGGTGGGCCGCCCCAGCTGAATGTCGCCTGCCGCGTCGAACACCGTCCGCAGAAACGTGACCGCAGCAGATTGGTCATCGACCACCATGCGCGGCGTCACCGAATGAAAACCCTGCGGGAGCCGAGAGTCCGTGGACACACACGCATTTTAGGTGGCCCGCGACAGCGCGTGACCCGATTGATGGAGCAGTGTTACTGGCGGGTTGCCTTCGCCCGCGATCCCCTGTTTTTCGATGGAGTAGCGTCAGGACGGAGTTATCTGTCTCACACTGAGGAGCCTGGCTATGGCCACGATCGCCGACGCGACTGGTACCCGCAACATCGGATTGCTCAGCATCGGGGCCTACCGGCCCGATCGGGTGGTCACCAATGACGAGGTCTGCGAGCAGATCGACTCGTCCGACGAGTGGATCTTCACGCGGACCGGCATCAAGACCCGGCGCTTCGCCCGCAAGGACGAGACGGCCGGGTCGATGGCTATCGAGGCCGGCCGCAAGGCCATCGCCAACGCGCTGCTGACCGGGGCCGACATCGACGGCGTCATCGTCGCCACCAACACGCACATGCTGCTCACCCCGGCCTGCGCGGGGCTGGTCGCGACCGAACTCGGCGCCAATGGCGTTCCCGCCTTCGACATCACCGTCGGCTGCGCGGGCTTCGGCTACGCGCTCGGCGTGGCCGCGGACATGATCCGCGGCGGCAGCGCGTCGAAGGTGCTGGTGATCGGCTCGGAGAAGCTGTCAGAGACACTGGACATGACCGACCGCGGCAACTGCTTCATCTTCGGCGATGGCGCCGGCGCCGTGGTCGTCGGCGAGACGCCCGATCAGCAGGTCGGCCCGACAGTCTGGGGCACCGACGGCAGCCAGTTCGACGCGATCCGTCAGGACATCGACTGGGTGACATTCCTCGACGGCGACCGCAAGCAGCGGCCGTATCTGCGGATTCAGGGCACCGCGGTGTTCCGTTGGGCCGCGTTCGAGATGACCAAGGTCGCCCAGCGGGCGATGGAGGCGGCCAAGATCGGTCCCGAGGAGCTCGACGCCTTCGTGCCGCACCAGGCCAACACCCGTATCAACGAGTTGCTGGGCAAGCACCTCGGCATGCGCGAGGGGGTGCCCGTCGCGAACGACATCGAGACTGCCGGCAACACCTCGGCCGCGTCGATCCCGCTGGCGATGGAGCACATGCTGTCCACCGGCGAGGCCAAGCCGGGCGACCTGGCCCTGCTCCTCGGCTTCGGCGCCGGCCTGAGCTACGCCTCCCAGGTGGTTCGGATGCCACCGATCCCGTTCGAGTGAGTCCGCATCGGCTCGATTGATTTCATCCAGGACCCTGGTCGGCCATAGCATTGGCCGGTGAGTTCTAGCCCGGATGCTGTCGCGCGCGAGGTGTCGCGACGCCGTACCTTCGCGATCATCTCCCACCCCGACGCCGGTAAGTCGACGATGACCGAGGCGCTGGCCCTGCATGCCCGGATGATCAGCGAGGCCGGCGCCGTCCACGGCAAGGGCAGCCGCCGCTCCACCGTCTCCGACTGGATGGAGATGGAGAAGGCGCGCGGCATCTCGGTCAGCTCGACGGCCCTGCAGTTCAACTACACGGCGGCCGGTGCACCGGACGGCGACGAGCCCTCGGTGATCAACCTGGTCGACACCCCCGGCCACGCCGACTTCTCCGAGGACACCTATCGGGTGCTGACGGCGGTCGATGCCGCGGTCATGCTCATCGACGCGGCGAAAGGCCTTGAGCCACAGACCCTGAAGCTGTTCCAGGTCTGTCGGCACCGCGGCATCCCGGTGATCACCGTCATCAACAAATGGGACCGGCCGGGCCAGACACCGTTGGAGCTGATCGACGAGATCTCCGAGCGCATCGGGCTGACGCCGACGCCGCTGTATCTCCCGGTGGGCATCGCCGGAGACTTCCAGGGGCTGCTGGATCGCCGCAGCGGCGAGTACATCCACTTCACCCGCACCGCGGGTGGCGCGAAAATTGCTCCCGAAGAACATCTTTCGGCCGACGAGGCCACAGCCCAGCAGGGTGATCGGTGGACCGCGGCCACCGAGGAGAGCGAGCTGCTCTCGGAGATGGGTCAGGACCACGATCAGGAATCGTTCCTGGCCGGCCAGACCTCGCCGATGATCTTCGCCTCCGCGATGCTGAATTTCGGTGTGCGCCAACTGCTGGAGACTCTGGTGGAGCTGGCCCCGGCCCCCGCCTCACGCGACGACGTGGACGGCCACGCCCGCACCGTGACCGACCCGTTCAGTGCGGTCGTGTTCAAGGTGCAGGCCGGCATGGACACGGCGCATCGCGATCGCCTGGCGTACATGCGGATCGTGTCCGGCGAGTTCGAGCGCGGCATGGTGGTCACCCATGCGCAGACCGGAAAGCCGTTCGCCACCAAGTACGCCCAGGCGGTGTTCGGCCGTGATCGCTCGACCGTCGACACCGCGTATCCGGGTGACGTCGTGGGCCTGGTGAACGCCATGGCCCTCACGCCCGGAGACACGCTCTACGTGGATTCGAAGGTGCAGTTCCCGCCGATCCCCTCGTTCGCGCCGGAGCATTTCTCGATCCTGCGGGCCGACTCGGCCGGCAAGTACAAGCAGTTCCGCAAGGCCATCGACCAGCTCGACTCCGAGGGCGTGGTTCAGGTGCTGCGCAACGACATTCGCGGCGACGCGTCGCCGGTACTCGCGGCCGTCGGCCCGATGCAGTTCGAGGTGGTGACGGCGCGGATGAAGACCGAGTTCGGCATCGACACCTCGCTCGACCACCTGCCCTACACGCTGGCCCGCCGCACGGACGCCGAGAGCGCGGACGAACTCGGACGCCAACGCGGGCTCGAGGTGTTCACCCGCAGCGACGGCGTGCTGCTGGCACTGGTCAGCGACAAGTGGCGCCTGCAGTACATCCAGAAGGAACTGCCGGACCTGACGCTCGAGCCGTTGGTCGCGACCGCGGACTGACGGTCTTCGAACACCGGCACGTGTCGTCAGGAGTAACCGACTTCTGACGACCATTCGCTAGACCGTTACGACGATCTTCCCGTCGTGTCGTCCGTCTTCGAGGTGACGGTGTGCGTCGACGATCTCATCGAGTGCAAACACTTTGTCGACGACGGGACGCAAGGCCCCGAGGCGAACACCGGCGCTGAGAAATGCCGCCATGCGTTTGACTGCCGCGTCGTCAAGAGTGTGCTCGAAGCTGCGGTACCGGAAGATCCGCAGCGCTGCGGCCGGAAACGGCGTGGGCCGCGGATCCGGACTGCCGGCGGCGACCAATGTCCCTTCTGCGCGTGTCGCTTTCACCAGATCCTGTTGGCCGGGACCCATGACGAGGTCGAGGACGATGTCAGCCCCGGCCCCATCGGTGTGCTCGCGGACAACGTCAGCGATGTCCTCGTGGTCGGTCGCCACGACAGCCTTCGCACCGGCCGCGAGAAGCTCGTCTTTCTTTGCGCTGTGGCGGGTGACGGCGATGGGCACGGCGCCGATCTGATTGGCGATCTGGATCGCCGCCCGGCCGACACCGCCTGAGGCGGCGCTGATGAGGACATGGTCCGCAGGCCGCACCCCCGCCTTCTCTACCAGGGCGCCGTAGGCGGTGGAGTACGCGACCCAGACAGCGGCCGCCTCGGCGACCTCGAGACCCGGAGGCCGGGCGATGACTCTACTCGCCGGGACCGTGGTGTACTCCGCGTAGCTGCCCCGGACAACGGCGTCCGGAATCGCGGTGAGAATGACCGGATCTCCGATCCCGAGCCCGGTGACGTCGCGGCCGAGCGCATCGACAACGCCTGTTCCCTCGATCCCGAGCCGGGCGTGCGGCAATGCGACAGGCGCCGGTGAGGTGCCCGAACGCATCATCTGATCAAGCGGATTGACAGCAAAGGCTTCGATTCTGATGCGCACCTCATCGGGCGCGGGCTCGACCGGGGACTCGTCAACGATGTGCATGACGTCCGGATCGCCGAACCTGTCGAATACGACAACTCGTGGCATTGATGACTCCTTCGCGTTGGCCTACCACTCCCCAAACACGTTACGAAGCCGAGCGTTACCACTTGGTACCTTGGATTACATGCAGAACTCGGGGCACGTGTACCTTGCCGACTGCCCCACGCGCCTCGCGGTGGAGATCATCTCCGATAAATGGGCCGTGCTTGTGCTTTTCGGGCTCAGCCAACAGCCACGCAGGCATGGTGAACTCGGCGAACTCATCGGTGGGATCTCGCGCAAGGTCCTCACGCAGACCCTGCGCCGACTCCAGCAGTACGGCTTGGTGG
Organism: Jongsikchunia kroppenstedtii DSM 45133; assembly: GCF_000380485.1. Lineage (GTDB taxonomy): Bacteria > Actinomycetota > Actinomycetes > Mycobacteriales > Mycobacteriaceae > Jongsikchunia > Jongsikchunia kroppenstedtii. The sequence continues at coordinate 63,990 of NZ_AQYG01000034.1, forward strand.
AACGCCGCGCCGACTCACCGCGCAGGGTCGAGTACAGCCTCACCGACCTTGGGCAGACCCTTGTCGAGCCCATCGAGGTCTTGACGAGGTGGGCAAGCGACTACGGCGAGGCCATCGTCGAATTTCAGCAAGCGGCGATGTCCGCTGAGGTCCGAAACGTCGATCGAGGATAGCCGCCTGCCTTGCGAATACCGTTGTGGCCGTTGAGAACGGTATTCGCACGGGGCTAACGGGCCGATCACTCGCCCGTGTCTGATGGGAGCGAGTTCGGGCCGCTCGCACACACTCTGCACAGCACGTCGACGTAACCGTCGACGTCCGGCAGCACCCGACGGCTCGTCGTCACCGAGAGGGCCACTGTCGAGCCGATGCCATGGACGCCGTGCGTGGCGCCCTGCATCACCGACAACGCCGGAAACCCGGTCGTGAACAGCACCCGCCCGCCGGCCAGTGTCAGATCGGCGGCACCGCGGTTCACCGACGACACGACGGTATGGCCCGTCACCATCGATGACCGCACTGCCGGATCGAAAGCTCCCGCCCCCCAGCGCATCAGAAATGCCGGTGTGGCCTCAGTGGCTCGTCTGGAGGCCGCACGGCCAGGAGCCGCATCCCGACGCCGTGCATCCTCGATCGACTGCGCGATGGCATCGGCGCGTCGATCTCGGTCGGCGATCTCGCAATGAGAGTCGACCGCCGCGGTATGGAAGTTGTTGCGCGCCAGACCATCACTCGCCCGTCCGATGGTCAGCTCCACGACCAGTCGCTCATCGCCGGAGAGAATTCGGGCGCCTGCGAGCGCATCGGAGATGGCCATGATCGCCCCGACCGTGACGCCGTGCTGGCCAATGCGGAGCCGCTCCGCGTCGACGACCACCACTCGCAGCTGCCGATCCTCGCCCGGCGCTACGTTGAGCGGTCCCGGCGACACCGCTGCCGGTCCGGCAGGATCGTCGCGGCTCAACCGGAACGCCCGCCAGCCGCGTCCGACGGTGATGCTCCACCGGATCGGCAGGCGCACGAGCCCGCCGATCGCCGCGGCCGCCGGACCGCGAAAGCCACCGCCAAAACCACTGTCGACGTTGACGTCAGTGCCGAACAGCTGCCGGGCCAGCGCCGTAGAACCGCGGCCGTCGGCCAGGGCGTGCGAAATCTGCAGCACCGCAACGCTCCCCCGCACCGTGCCGTCCGGAAGGCCGAGGACCGTCGGATACAGGTGCACCCGCCATGCCTCGCGGCGCGGATCGAGTTGTTCGGAGATCAGCGACGCAACATCGTCGAGGCAGTCCTGCCACGCCGACCCGGCCGGGTCGCGCGCGACCACCTGGCTCTCTCGAGCAGGGCACGGCACCCAATAGGGGAAGTCCAGATACGCAAACGTCTCCCGCACAGCCAGATTCAGATCCGGGATACTCCGCGCCCGCCCGATGAGCCCGGCGCGCAGCGTACCGACATCCCGCGGCTCCGCCGCGTCGAAAGCGAACAGCAAGAACTGATCGCTGCGTGTCTTCGGCGCCAGCCAGTAGGCCTCGGCGTCGACGGGGGCCATGCGGGGCACGCCTCCAGCTAGGGCGTGTCTCCTAATAGGCGTGTCCAGCGGAGGCATGCCTGTAGGACCACGGCGGCTCGGTAGGTGATGGCGAGTTTGTCGTAGCGGGTGGCCAGGGCGCGCCACTGCTTGGTGTCGTTGAAGGAACGCTCAATAACGTTGCGGCCCTTGTAAAGGACTGCATCGAAAGCAGGAGGCCGCCCACCGGTGGAGCCTTTGCGTTTGCGGGCGTCGGTCTCGGTGCTCTTCTGCGGGATAACGGTCTTGATGCCGCGGCCAGCGAGCATCCGCCGGTTCACCCCGTTGGT
>NZ_AQYG01000035.1 GCF_000380485.1 Jongsikchunia kroppenstedtii DSM 45133
GAGCGGACCGGCGTCGATTCGGCGTTCATCCTCGAATTGCAGCGCGGCGGCCTGTTGACTCCGGGCCCGGGCGGATACTTCGACGAGGACGCCGCGGCATTGGTCGAAGCCGCTGCGGCACTGGCCGATTACGGTCTGGAGACCCGGCACCTGCGGGCCTTCAAGGTGTCGGCCGACCGCGAGGCCGGCCTGGTTGGGCAGATCGCGAACCCGATCGCCAAGGGCAAGGGGACCGGCCCGCGGGAGCGAGCCGAGGAACTGATTAGGGAGATTGCGGCGCTGTCGGTCACTCTGCATACGCAGTTGGTGAAGGCCGCGGTCCGCGACGTATTGGATTAGAGGCGACTCGCGAGCGAGGGAGACTGCGATGGGCGAGATGCGTGTTGTCGGAATCCGGGTCGAAGCGCCACAGAATCAGCCGGTGCTGCTGCTGCGTGAGCGCGTCGGCGACCGTTACCTGCCGATCTGGATCGGCCAGAGTGAGGCGGCGTCGATCGCCTTGCAGCAGAAGGGGATCGAGCCACCCCGGCCGCTGACCCACGATCTGATCGTGAACCTGATCGCGGCGATGGACCGCCAGCTGATCGAGGTGCGGATCGTCGACATGCAGGAGGGCACCTTCTACGCCGATCTGATCTTTGACGACGACCTGCGCGTGTCGGCGCGGCCGTCGGATGCCGTGGCCATCGCGCTGCGGGCCGAGGTACCGATCGTGGCAGAGGATTCAGTCCTCGACGAGGCGGGGCTCGAGCTGCCGGAGGAGGGCGTCGACGGCGAATCCACCGAGGGTCGCGAAGACGAGGTCGAGAAGTTCAAGGAGTTCCTCGACAACGTGTCGCCCGATGATTTCAAGGGCGGGGAAGGCGACTGAGCTGCGGGTTTGCCGGTGGTTGGTAACGGAACAGCCACCGCCGCGTCACAGTTGACTCTGAACCTCGACTTCAGGGTTAGGCACCCCGCGCGTCGCGTTGATCGCGCGAGCGCCCGGCCGTAACGTCGCATCCAGCACCCGGTGAGTAAGGCGTACGGGATTACTCACAGGCGCGTAATCTTGAGAGCTGGACAGGACGCAAGGAGCGATCAGTGGTAGATCAGCCGAACAATGGTGAGGGTGGCACCCAGGGGACCCTGGAGGATGTCGCCCCCGGGCTGTTCCCGAACGACACCGTTCCCGACGATCTTGTCGGTTACCGCGTGCCGAGCGCCTGCCAGATCGCCGGCATCACCTATCGCCAGCTCGATTACTGGGCCCGCACCGGGCTCGTCGTCCCGTCGATTCGCAGCGCGGCCGGATCGGGCAGCCAGCGGTTGTACTCCTTCAAAGACATCCTGGTCCTCAAGATCGTCAAGCGACTGCTGGACACCGGCATCTCGCTGCAGAACATCCGCGTCGCGGTTGACCATCTCCGCAAGCGCGGCGTCGAGGATCTCGCTCGGATCACCCTCTTCTCCGACGGCACCACGGTGTACGAGTGCACCTCGGCCGAAGAGGTCGTCGACCTGCTGCAGGGCGGTCAGGGCGTCTTCGGCATCGCGGTCAGCGGTGCGATGCGCGAACTCACCGGCACGATCGCCGAGTTCCCGGCCGAGCGTGCCGACGGCGGCGAGAGCGACCCGTCTCCCGAGGATGAGCTCGCGTCGCGTCGGCGCAACAAAGCCCGCAAGACCGGCTAGTACTGCCGTCTATGCGTAGTTTCGTGCTATCGGTGATCGGTGACGATCGCCCGGGCCTGGTCTCCGCGCTCGCCGACGCGATCGCGTCGCACGGCGGCAACTGGGAACGCAGTCAGCTCGCCCGGCTCGCGGGCAAGTTCGCGGGCATCGTGGTGGTCGCCGTGTCGACCGAGGATGCTGATGCCCTGATCGGTGCCGTCACGAGTCTCGACGGACTCCTCGAGGTCGCGGTGCATGACGCCACCGGCGCGGACGATGGCGCCGGCGACGACTGGTCGGCGCTGACGATCGGGGTGCTCGGCAACGATCGTGCCGGGATTATCCAGGAGGTCTCGAAGGTCCTCGGCGCCGCCGGAATCACGATCGACACCATGACCGCCGGCACCCGCGAGGCCCCGATGGCCGGCGGCCTGTTGTTCGAGGCGCAGCTGGACGTGCGGGTACCGCCGGCGACGGACCTGCTGGCGGTGCGGTCCGAGCTCGAAGGACTGGCGTCGGAGCTCTTCGTCGACATCGACATGAGCGCCGCCGGCGACTCGTGATCGAGGTAACGGCCCGACCGTTCAGGTCCGGCAATCCTGGGTGGGTAGACTGACCGTGCGCCGCTGCAGCACGGGAGAGCGTCGCAAGCACTCGAGGTACTGAGCGCCTGCGGCCGCCGAAGGAGCAACACCTCTCCGCCAAACTCTCAGGCACCCGGACCGTGTCGCGTGCCGGCGTCTCTGGAAAGTGATGGGTTCGCCCATCCGCCGATGGTGAAACGTGGCGATAGATCGCCACGGAATCTCTCAGGCCCATGACAGAGGGAGGGGGCCCCGCCCGGGCATGACGTCCGGGCCACACGAAGGTCCCACCATGGCACACAACCCTGACCTCTTTGCAGACCGTCATGTCGGGCCCGACGACACCGACCTGCGGCAGCTGCTGACCGTGATCGGTGTCGACTCCCTCGAGGACCTCGCCGCCAAGGTGGTGCCCGCGGTGATCGCCGATCCGGCCGACGGCAACGGCCTGGAGGCATTGCCCGCCGCGCTCACCGAACCCGAGGCGCTGGCGCAACTCGCCGAGCTCGCGGAGGCGAACACCGTCGCGACGTCGATGATCGGTCTCGGCTACTACGGCACGCACACCCCGGCGGTGTTGCGCCGCAACATTCTTGAGAATCCCGCGTGGTACACGGCGTATACGCCGTACCAGCCGGAGATCAGCCAGGGCCGGCTCGAGGCCCTGCTCAACTTCCAGACGATGGTCGCCGACCTCACGGGCATGGAGATCGCCGGCGCGTCGATGCTCGATGAGGCCACCGCCGCCGCCGAGACCATGACGCTGCTGCGCCGTGCGAGCAAGAGCAAGTCGCCGAAGCTGCTGGTGGACGCCGACCTGTTCCCGCAGACCGCCGCGGTCATCGCGACCCGTGCCGAGCCGTTGGACATCGAGGTCGTAACGATCGATGCCACCGCACCCCTGCCCGAGGGCGACTACTTCGGCCTGATCCTGCAGGTGCCCGGCGCCTCCGGCCGCGTCGTCGACTGCGGTCCGATCATCGAGGCCGCGCACGAGCGGGGCATCCTCGTCGGCGTCGGCCTGGACCTGCTGGCGGCCACGCTGATCACCCCGCCCGGCGAACTCGGCGCCGACGCCTGCTTCGGTACCACCCAGCGATTCGGCGTTCCGATGGGCTTCGGCGGGCCGCACGCCGGGTACCTATCGGTGCACACCAAGCTCGCTCGGCAGCTGCCCGGGCGGCTGGTCGGCGTCTCCAAGGACGATGACGGCAACCTGGCCTACCGGCTGTCGCTGCAGACCCGCGAACAGCACATCCGTCGCGAGAAGGCGACGTCGAATATCTGTACCGCACAGGTCCTGCTCGCGATCATCGCCGCGATGTACGCCAGCTACCACGGCCCCGAGGGGCTGACCGCCATCGCGCGTCGAGTTCATGGACACGCCCGGGCCATCGCCTCGGCGCTCGGGGATGCCCTGGTGCACAACGACTTCTTCGATACCGTGCTGGCGCAGGTGCCCGGTCGGGCGGACGCGGTGGTCGCCGCGGCGAATGAGCGCGGCATCAATCTGTGGCGGGTGGACGCCGATCACGTGTCGATCGCGTGCGACGAGACGACCACCGACGACGATGTCGCGGCAGTCCTGGCGGCCTTCGGCGTCGCCGAAGTCGCACCGGCCGGCCCGGAGCTGTCCGGCCGCACGTCGTCGTTCCTGACGCACCCCGCGTTCCACAACTACCGCACCGAGACCGCGATGCTGCGGTATCTGCGCGAGCTGTCCGACAAGGATATTGCGTTGGACCGCAGCATGATTCCGCTCGGATCGTGCACGATGAAGCTCAATGCTGCCGCCGAGATGGAGCCGATCACCTGGCCCGGGTTCGCGAACCTGCATCCGTTCGCGCCCGCGGAGCAGACCGTCGGCATCCGCAAGCTCATCTCCACGCTCGAAGACATGCTGGTCGCCGTCACCGGCTACGACCGGGTCTCGTTGCAGCCCAACGCCGGATCGCAGGGGGAGTACGCCGGCCTGCTGGCCATCCGCGAATACCACCGCAGCCGCGGCGACGAACAGCGCGACATCTGCCTGATCCCCGCGAGCGCGCATGGCACCAACGCCGCGTCGGCCGTGATGGCCGGGCTGCGGGTGGTCGTCGTCGCGAGCCGCGAGTCGGGCGACGTGGACACCGACGATCTGCGCGCCAAGATCGCCGACCACGCCGACCGGCTCGCCGGCATCATGATCACCTACCCGTCCACGCACGGCGTGTTCGAGGACGAGATCGGCGACATCTGCGCCGCGGTGCACGACGCCGGCGGCCAGGTGTACATCGACGGCGCCAATCTGAATGCGCTTGTCGGACTTGCCCGCCCGGGTCGGTTCGGCGGCGATGTCAGCCATCTGAACCTGCACAAGACCTTCTGCATCCCGCACGGCGGCGGCGGGCCGGGCGTCGGCCCGATCGGCGTTCGCGAGCATCTGGCGCCGTTCGTCCCGGGGCATCCGCTGGTCGACGAACTGTCCAGCACGCTCACCGTGTCGGCCGCGCCCTACGGCTCGGCCTCGATCCTGCCGATCACCTACGCCTACATCGCGATGATGGGTGCCGAGGGGCTGCGCCGCGCGACGCTCACCGCGATCGCGTCGGCGAACTACATCGCCCGCCGGCTCGACGAGTACTTCCCGGTGCTGTACACCGGCGCACAGGGTTTCGTGGCGCACGAGTGCATTCTCGACCTGCGGCAGATCACCAAGGAGACCGGCGTCACCGTCGACGATGTCGCGAAACGACTGGCGGACTATGGATTCCATGCACCGACGATGAGCTTCCCGGTCGCCGGCACGCTCATGGTGGAGCCCACCGAGAGCGAGAATCTCCGCGAGATCGACGCATTCTGCGACGCCATGATCGCGATCCGCGGCGAAATCGACCGGGTCGCGAGCGGGGAGTGGACCGTCGACGACAATCCGTTGCGCGGCGCCCCGCACACGGCCGAATGCCTGGTGGGCGAGTGGGATCACCCCTACTCGCGGGAGATCGCGGTCTACCCGAACGGCCTGCCATCCGGTGGGGCCCGCCCGAAGGTATGGCCGGCGGTCCGGCGGATCGACGGTGCCTACGGCGACCGCAACCTCATTTGCAGCTGCCCGTCGCCGGAGGCCTTCGCCGACGCCTAACGGGCCGCCGTCACCGCGGTGGTGACGGCGTTCTGCGCGTCCTGGTCAGGCTTCTGCAGGACGTCCGGGCTGACGAAGCTGACTGACCCGAGTCCGGTCGGCGCATTGCCGTACACCCGGAAGCCGCCGGCTTCCAGCGCCTTGAGGCGGCCGTCGCTGCTGATGAAGGTCAGGAACTCGTCGGCGCCGCCGGTCTGCGCGCCCGTCAATCCGTTGCCGGCCAGGGCAGCCGCCGGGAAGTCGGCGACCGGAGCCTTGCCGGTGGGGTAGATGAGCGAGATGTTGAGCGTCGGCTGCGCCTTCAGCGTCGCGTAGAACTGCTGCTCCGTCACCGGGACCGCATGCAGGGGTGCCTTCGCGGGCGTCGGCGTGTTGAGCGCCGCGAGCCCCGACAGCGGTCCGCCATCGGTAGTCCGAGGTGCGCCGTCGAGCGAGTCGGCGAGCGCCCGCTTGACCGCTTCGGAGGCGGCGGCCTGGGCCGTGAGCGGATCGGCTTTGCTCACCGCCGACGCGATCGCCTGGGCGGCGAGGAAGGTCGCGTCGGACTGTGGGCCCGTCGGCATGGCCAGCCGCAGCGATCCCCAGTCATCGAGCCCGTGGGACCGCAGACTGTTGTCTTCCTGCTGCAGGGCCGGAATGTCCGACCAGCTGAACTTGCCGTCCAACTTGTCCTTCGCGTCGCCGGCGACCGCCAGCCCGACGGGGGAGGTCACCAGCGACCGCGCCTGACCGCTCACCATCGCCGGGTTGGCCGCGGTGAGCTGGCTGGTCCAGACCGACGATTCGGGAATCCAGAGCGCCGGCATCGGTCCCATGGCAGCCGGATCCCAGCCGTTCTTCAGAGCGTCCAGCACGGCCGCCGGATCCTTGGGGGCCACCTCCACCGTGATGCACTTGTCGCGGACCACGGGGTGGGTGTCGTTGTATTGCTGCGCAAGCGCTTTGAGACCGTCGACCAGGGCCGGATCGGCCGCGACGGCCACCTGTGCGGGCCCCTCAGTGCAGGTCTTGGCGGCCTGATCGGCCTGCTTGTCGGCGCGGTCGCCGAGGGCCGCCCAGAGCACACCGGCGGTGACGACCAGGACGACAACCAGCGCGGACCAGAGCAGCGCGGGACTGATGCCGCGCCGAAGGTCGCGACCGCGATGGCGGCCCATCAGGCCAGATCCCGTGCGAGCGCGCGTCCGGCGGCCCGACCGGAGAAGATACAGCCGCCGAGGAAGGTGCCCTCGAGCGCGTTGTACCCGTGCACGCCGCCGCCGCCGAAGCCGGCGACCTCGCCGGCGGCGTACAGGCCGTCGAATGCGGAGCCGTCGGACTTGATCACCTGGGAATCCAGATTGGCCTCGATACCGCCGAGCGTCTTGCGGGTCAGGATGTTCAGCCGCACGGCGATCATCGGACCGTGCGCGGGGTCGGTCAGCTTATGCGGCGCCGCGATTCGCATCAGCTTGTCGGCGCGGTAGTTGCGGGCACCGTGGATTGCGGTGATCTGCGCGTCCTTGGAGTAGGCGTTGTCGATCTCGCGGTCGCGCGCGCTCACCTGATGTTCGATGTCGCCCAGGGTGAACAGCTGCTCGCCGGACACCCGATGCATGCCGGCGACCAGCTCGTTGAGCGAGTCGGCGACGACGAAGTCCTCGCCGTGCTGCTTGAAGGCCTCGACCGGACCCGGGGCGCCCTTGCGGACCCGCTGCAGGACGAGCTTGTAGTCCTTGCCGGTGACGTCCGGGTTCTGCTCGGACCCGGACAGCGCGAACTCCTTCTCGATGATCGACTGCGTCAGGATCAGCCAGGTGTAGTCGCGGTCCGTTGTCAGGATGTGCCGCAGCGTGGCGACGGTGTCGAAGCCGGGGAAGCACGGCGGCGGCAGCCGATTGCCGTGGGCGTCCAGCCACATCGACGACGGGCCGGGGATGATCCGGATCGCGTGGTCGGGCCAGATCGGATCCCAGTTGATGATGCCCTCGGTGTAGTGCCACATGCGGTCGCGGTTGACGATCGATGCGCCCGCCGACTCGGTAATACCCAGCATCCGGCCGTCCACGTGTGCGGGCACGCCGCAGATCATCCGCTCCGGCACGCGGCCCAGGTATTCGGGCCAGTTCTTGCGCACGAGATCGAGATTGCCGCCGATGCCGCCGCTGGTGACCAGTACTGCCTGGGAGTGAAAAGCGAACTCGCCGTATCGAGTTCGTGGCGACTTCTGGCCGCGCGGCAGGTCGGTGGCGGACAGAATGGTGCCGCGGACACCGTGCGCCACACCGTCGGTGGTGATCAGCTCGTCGACCTGATGGCGAAATGCGAACCGGACCAGGCCGCGCTTCTCGGCCTCGAGGACCGGCTCCAGGAAGACGCGCACCACCTCCGGTCCGGTGCCCCAGGTCATGTGGAAGCGCGGCACCGAGTTGCCGTGTCCGAGAGCGGTGCCGTCGCCGCGCTCGGCCCAGCCGACGAACGGCGTGAGCCGCAGACCCAGATCGTGCAGGTACGAGCGCTTCTCGCCGGCGGCGAACTCCACGTACGCGCGCGCCCACTGCCGCGGCCAGTGGTCCTCGCGCTCCCGGTCGAACTGCGCCGATCCCTGCCAGTCCTGCCAGGCCAGATCGAACGAATCCTTGATGCCCAGTCGCCGCTGCTCGGGGCTGTTCACCAGGAACAACCCGCCGAGTGACCAGAAGGCCTGCGCCCCAAGATTGTTCCGGTTCTCCTGTTCGACGACGAGAACCTTCTTACCGGCCTTGGTGAGCTCGTAGGTGGCGACCAGTCCGGCCAGTCCTGCTCCTACGACGATGACATCGGCGTCCATGGGAAACCAATCTAGCGGGCGCAACAGGCCCCGTGCGCGGGGACCGAAATCTCCTGCTCACGGGGCCTGGATGCGGGGTTGGTCACCGTCAGGCGTTGGCGGCCTTGTACTCCTGGCGGCGGCGGTGCAGGATCGGCTCGGTGTAGCCGCTCGGCTGGGTGGCGCCTTCCAGGATCAGTTCCTTCGCCGCCTGGAAGGCGATGTTGGAATCGAAGTCCGGAGCCATCGGGCGGTAGCCGGCATCACCGGCGTTCTGCCGGTCGACGACCGGGGCCATCCGCTGCAGCGAGGCGACGATGTCGGCCTCGCTGACGATGCCGTGCGCGAGCCAGTTGGCCAGCAGCTGGCTCGAGATACGCAGGGTGGCACGGTCTTCCATCAGCGCGACGTCGTGGATGTCGGGCACCTTGGAGCAGCCGACACCCTGGTCGATCCAGCGCACCACGTAGCCGAGGATCGACTGACAGTTGTTGTCGAGCTCCTCCTGCTTCTCCGCGTCCGACCAATCGGTCTTCGGCGCCAGCGGGATGGTCAGGATGTCCTCGATCTTGGCCGGATCGCGCTTGGCGATCTCGTCCTGCACCTCGAACACGTCGACCTGGTGGTAGTGCAGGGCGTGCAGGGTGGCGGCGGTCGGCGACGGCACCCACGCGGTGGTGGCGCCGGCCTTGGGGTGACCGATCTTCTGCTCGAGCATGTCGTGCATCAGGTCCGGCATCGCCCACATGCCCTTACCGATCTGCGCCTTGTGCTGCAGTCCGGCGTGGAGGCCGGTGTCGACGTTCCAGTCCTCATACGCCTTGATCCAGGTCTGCGACTTCATCTCGCCCTTGCGCACGACCGGCCCGGCCTTCATCGAGGTGTGGATCTCGTCGCCGGTGCGGTCGAGGAAGCCGGTGTTGATGAACACCACGCGCTCGGAGGCGGCATTGATCGCGGCCTTGAGGTTGGCCGTGGTCCGGCGCTCCTCGTCCATGATGCCGACCTTGATCGTGTTCGTCGGCAGGCCGAGCACCTGCTCGACACGGCCGAAGATCTCGGCGGTGAAGGCGACCTCGTCGGGACCGTGCATCTTCGGCTTCACGATGTAGATCGAACCGGTCCGCGAGTTCTGCAGGCCCTCGCTCTGCAGGCCGTGCATGCCGATCAGCGACGTGATGAGGCTGTCCAGGATGCCCTCGGGCACCTCGGCGCCGTCGGCCGTCAGGATGGCCGGGTTGGTCATCAGGTGACCGACGTTGCGAACGAACAGCAGCGACCGACCATGCAGCTCCAGGGTGGAGCCGTCCGGTGCGGTGTAGGTGCGGTTCGGGTTGAGGGTGCGGGTGAAGGTCTTGTCGCCCTTGGTCACCTCTTCGGCGAGATCGCCGCGGTTGAGGCCCAGCCAGTTGCGGTAGCCCAGCACCTTGTCCTCGGCGTCGACCGCGGCGACCGAGTCCTCGAAGTCCATGATCGTGGTGATGGCCGACTCGACGAGCACATCCTTGACGCCGGCCTTGTCGGTGGCGCCGATAGGGGAGTCGGGGTCGATCTGGATCTCGAGATGCAGGCCGTGATGGCGCAGCAGGATCCCGGTGGGCGCCAACGCATCTCCGGTGTATCCGGCGAAGGCGGACGGGTCGGCGAAGGTGGTGGTGTCGGTGTCGTCGCCGAGCACGACGACGACCTTGTCGCCCTTGACGATGTACCGGGTCGCGTCGGCATGCGAGCCGTGTTCCAGCGGCACGGCGGTGTCGAGGAAGTCCTTCGCGAAGGCGATCACCTTGTCGCCGCGAACCTTGTTGTAGGACTTGCCCTTTTCGGCGCCGTCGGTTTCCGGGATGGCGTCGGTGCCGTAGAGCGCGTCATACAGCGAGCCCCAGCGCGCGTTGGCGGCGTTGAGGGCGAATCGCGCGTTGAGGATCGGCACCACCAGCTGCGGGCCGGCGGTGTCGGCGATCTCCGTGTCGACGCCGCCGGTGGTGATCTGGAAGTCGTCCGGGACCGGGACCAGGTAGCCGATATCGGTGAGGAACTGCCGATACGCGGCGAAGTCGATCTTGCCGTCCGTGGCCGGATTGTCCAGGTGCCACTGATCGATCTTTGCCTGCAGGTCGTCGCGGATGCCCAGCAGCTCGCGGTTGCGCGGCGCCAGATCGTTGATCACGCCGGCGGCGCCGCTCCAGAACGCGTCCGCGTCCACCCCGGTGCCGGGGAGGGCCTCGTTGTTCACGAAGTCGTACAGCTCGCGGGCGACCTGCAGCCCGTGGATATCAACGCGGTCGGTCATGGCGTTCCTCTCCTGAAGTTGACGGAAGTGTCCCGGACGAAATTGAACGGACGCCCAGGCGCCGCTACACGCCGAAGCTTACTCGCCGGTAACAATTGCTCTTACACCGCCGGGCGCTTGCTCAGCGGCTGCGATCAGCCGGGCGCAACGATCGGCCAGCGCGGTCCGGACGGCTGCCGCACGCTGGGATAACTCCGATTGCCGGCGTACGTATTCCGCACGCCCCGTGGGGGTCTCCACGGCGATCGGTGCGAAGCCGAGGTGGTGGAGATCATAGGGGCTGGCGCGCATATCGAGCTCGCGCAGCGCGAACGCCAGCTCGAGGGCATCGATCAGGACATCCGAATCGATCAGTGGCGCGAGCTTGTACGCCCACTTGTAGAGGTCCATGCCGGCGTGGACGCAGCCCGGCTGTTCGTCGTCGACCTGGTCGGCGCGGCTCAGGGGCAGCGACTTGTTCAGATCCGCGGACCTCGAGAAATTGAGCGGCTTCGCCGCCGGGGTGAAGAAGCGGAACGCGTCGAAGTGGGTGCAGCGAAGCTCCATCGACTCCACGACGGCGTCGGTACCGGCGCCGCCCAGCCGCAGTCCGACACCGCCATGCCGGATCTGCTCGGCGTCGGCGCGGTAGACCATGGCCCATTCGTGCATGCCGAAGCAGTTGAGGCGGGCGGGCCGGCGCGCGGTTGTGGTCAACAGCCGCTCGACGAAGCGCACGGTGTCGAGGCGGTGGAGCAGATGCTCGGTCGACACGGTCGTGCCGGCCTCGACATCGACATATCCGGACTGTGCCCGGTGCCGGTCGGCGGCCGAGGTCGGGATGACAACGCCGAAGCCGGGATGCCAGCGCCGCAACTGCGCCGGCCGATAGCTGTAGTACGTCGACAGGAAGCTCCACACCGGATGATCGGATCCGTCGGCGAGCCGCCGCGGGTGCCGGGCGAGCAGCCCGTCGACTCGTTCCCGATGCGCGGCCATTGCATCGCGACATTCCTGCGCGCTGACGATGGTGGCGGAGCTGAACATGACGCGGTCGATGATAGTCGCGACAGTGTTGCCCGGCCTGGGCGATATGACGCTATAGCCGCCATTGCCTCGGGATTTTGGCCTATCAAGTTGTTAATTCTGTATTCAACACCACTGTGACCGACGTAACATTTTCGATATTCAGTTGCGATCTTAGTTTTCGACCGGCATGCACAGCCCCCTGCCGGGCAATCGCCCGGGCAGGTGCAGAAAGGTGTCCCATGAAGCGCATCATCAGCGCCGCGACCATTACGGCCAGCGCGGTCGCCGTCGCGGTGAGTCAGGCGACTGTCGCGACAGCGGCACCGGAGCCGATCCACTATCAGGCGAAGACGGTCGGCCACACGGTGATCATGTCGACGGACGCCGGCGACCTCGTCGTGAACGGCGGCCAGTTGCAGATCCGCAATTCCGCCAAGACTGTCGTCAGCTCGATCCCGTTGCAGTACAGCATGAATGGGAGGCTGTTCCCGATCGATGCGCAGGCCGCGGGGCGAACCGTGACACTGACGCCACGGACGGATGCAGCGCAGGCGCGGGTCGCGCCGGGGTACATTCAGGCGGCGAATGCGAGCGGCTACGCCACCAAGCAGCAGCGTGACGACGCGGCGCTCGGGCGGCTGGGTACGCAGGTCGGCGTCCCGCTGGCGATCGGCAGCCTGGTCGGTACCGCGATCGGTGCCGGTGTCGGGTGCCTGCTCGGGCCAGGCGGCTGCCTGGCGGGCCTGGTGCTTGGGGCAAGCGTCGGAGGGATTGTCGGCAGCGTGGGAATCGGCGTTCCGGCGCTCGGGATCGCCTTGGCGAACTACAACAACACGGTCAATGCACCATTCTGAGGGCCGATCGTTCCGTTTGCCCGTCCGGGAATGGGCGAGCAGTACACGCGGATTTCGGAGGGAATAGGCGCCCAGACTTTTTATAGCTAGAATTTCTAACGAACGAGGACCATGTCGGGTAATGGCGCTCTGACCGAGCTTCACTATCCAGCAACCATTCTGCACAGTGTCAATTGACCGTCTGAATCACATTTGCTAAGGTGCCGTGACGCGTATCACGGGTGGGTCTCGCTCAGGTTGCGAGAAAGTGATCGTCAGCCCAACACCCGGTTCGACACGCTTGTTAGACACGTGCCTGACTGCCTCGGCGGGCATGAGAAAGGGTATCCATGAAGCGCACGACCAGTGCCGCAGTGATCGCAGCCAGCGCGGCTGCGGTGGCACTAGGGCAGGTGACCGCGGCCAACGCGGCGCCCGCTCCGATTCACTACCAGGCCCACTTGGACGGCCAGAAGATCGTCATGACCACCGACGCCGGTGACCTGGTGACCGATAACGGCCAGCTGCAGATCCGCGACGCGAACAAGAAGGTCGTCAGCTCGATTCCGCTGAACTTCGTCATCGCCGGCAAGCAGTACCCGATCGATGCCCAGGCCGCCGGCCGCAAGGTCACGCTGATTCCGCGTACCGACGCCGCGAAGCCGCAGCCGGCCCCGCCGGGATGGCTGAACGCCGACCCGAACGGCTACACCACCAAGCAGCAGCGCGACGATGCGGCGCTGAGCCGCATCAGCAGCCAGGTCGGCGTGCCGATCGCCATCGGCAGCCTCCTCGGGACGGCCATCGGCGCTGGCGCCGGTTGCCTTCTCGGCCCCGGCGGGTGCCTGGCAGGTGTCGTGCTCGGTGCCGGTGTCGGCGGCATTGCCGGCACCGTCGGTGTAGGCCTGCCGGCGCTCGGCATCGCGTATGACAACTACAGCAAGACCGTCAATGCGCCGTTCATCAAGACGCAGCACGTCGGCTAAGCGCTGAACGAGCCGAAGCGAGCCCGGGATCCTCACCGATCCCGGGCTCGTTTGTTTCGGCGGCCGTCTACACGCGGTGCGTGCCGTCGGGAAGGGTGCCGATCAGCTCCTCGACCAGATCTTCCAACGCGACGATGCCGATCGTGGTGCCGGCGCTGTCGATGACCGCCCCGAGATGCGAGCTCTCGCGGCGTAGCGCGGTGATCGCATCGTCCAGCGGCAGGTCCGCATCGATGCGGGGCAGCGGATGGATGCGGTCCGCGCCGACGATGCTGTCGGCATGCACGGAGTCGTCGAGGATCTCGTCCAGCACATCCTTGACGTGCAGGTAGCCCAGGAACGGACTCCCCCCGGGCGCCCGCCCGGAGATCCCCCGAACGGGGTATCGCGAGTATCCGGTGCGGGCCACCGCATCCTCGATCGACCCGAGCGTCGGTCCGCGTCGGCCCGTCGCGGAATCCGTGTGGACGGGGACGCTGTGGATGTCGTCGAGGCCGATCGCGACCTCGCGCACCGGGCGGGCCGAGGTGGTGAGCGCCCGGGTCAGCCGTTCATGCTCCTGCGCATCGAGCAGTCCCTCGTCGCGTGATTCGGCGAGCATCACCGCGAGCTCGCCCTCGGTGACCGTCGCTTCGAGCTCGTCCTTCGGGTCGATGCGCAGCGCGCGCAACGAGATATTCGCCGACCAGTTGTAGAAACCGATGAGCGGGCGGGCGAGCCGGATGAACATCAGATGCGCCGGCACGAGCAGCATCGCGGCACGTTCCGGGCCGGCTAACGCGATGTTCTTCGGCACCATCTCGCCGAGCATGATGTGCAGCACGACCACGAGCGCAAGGGCCACCACGAACGCGATCGGGTGCGTGAGGCCGCCCGGGACGTGAGCCCAGTGCAGCGGGCTCTCGATCAGATGCGCGAGCGCCGGCTCGGCGACCCGGCCGAGCAGGATCGAACAGATGGTGATGCCGAGCTGGGCGCCGGCCAGCATCAGCGACAACTGTTCGCCCGCCCGGATGACGGTGCGCGCGCGCCGCTGTCGGCCGCCGCTGCTCTCGTCGACGATGGTTTCCAGTCGGTCCCGGCGCGCCGAGATCAGGGAGAATTCCGCCGCCACGAAGAACGCGTTGCCCGCCAGCAGCAGCACCGCGATGAGAACGCCCACCAGATCATTCATCGTCGGCACCCGCCACGATCGGCATCACTCGGACCGTGTCGACGCGTCGGCCGTCCATCTGCAGCACCGTCGCGCTCCATTCGGGTCCCTGCGGCGAACTCGGCGCGGTCGGGTCGTCGTCCTCGGAATTGTCTTGGCGCTGCGGCAGTTCCACGCGGTCGCCGACGGCCGGGATGCGGCCGAGCGTCGCCATCAGCAGGCCGCCCAGCGTTTCATACTCGCCGTCGGGCCCGCGATATCCGATCTCGGCGTCCAGCTCGTCCATGCGCAGCAGTCCGGAGCAGATGAAACCGTCGCCGTCGGTGGTGATGTCGGCGGTTTCGCCGGTGTCGTGTTCGTCGGTGACGCGGCCGACGATCTCCTCGATCGCATCTTCGGTGGTGACGATGCCGGCGGTGCCGCCGTACTCGTCGATGACCACCGCCACCTGCAGGCCGTTGCTCTTCACCCGGGCCATCACGGCGTCGCCGTCGAGACTGTCGGGGACGACGGTGATCGGGCGGGCGATCGATGCCACGGTCGTGGTGGCCCGGACCTTGGCCGGGACCGTGAACGCCTGCTTCACGTGCACGATGCCGAGGATGTTGTCGAGATCGCCGTCGACCACCGGGAAGCGAGAATGACCGGTTCGCGCGGACGCGCGAATCAGGTCGATCACCGTGTCCGTCCGCTCGAGCGAGTCGATGGTGACGCGGGGGGTCATCAGGTCCTCGGCGGTGAGCTCGCCGAACTGCAGCGAACGTCGCACCAGGGTCGCGATTTCCGCGTCCAGGGCGCCCTGTGCGGCCGAATTGCGAACGAGCGCACCGAGTTCGTGGGCCGACCGCGCGGACCGCAACTCATCGGCCGGCTCGATGCCCATCTTGCGGACCAGCGCGTTGGCGCTGTCGTTGAGGCCGTTGATGACGAACCGGAACACCGTCGAGAACAGCGCCACCGGTCCGGCGGTCGCGCGTGCGGTCGCCATCGGCCGGGAGATGGCCACATTCTTCGGGATCAGCTCGCCGAGCACCATCGACAGCGATGTCGCGAGGACGAGCGCGATGATCAGCGCGATCAGGTCGGCCGTCGACTTGGACGCCCCGAGATCGCGGAGCAGTGGCGTGATCAGTCGGGCGAGGACGGGTTGCGCGATGTAACCGGTGATCAGTGTGGTGATGGTGATGCCGAGCTGGGCGCCGGACAGCTGGAATGACAGCGACCGGTGCGCATGCTGGACCTGCCGCGACCGTCGATCGCCGTAGGTGGTGACGGCATTGTCGACCGTGGACCGCTCCAGGGCGGTCAGCGAGAATTCGGCGGCGACGAAGAGGGCTGTGCCGGCGGTGAGTGCGAGGAAGCCCAGCAGACTCACCGTCGTGAGGACAGCGTTCATCGGCTACCAGCCCGCCGGCAGCGGCCGACCCTCGGCGAAGCCCGCAGCTGACTGGATTCCGAAGCGGGCCCGCTCCGCCAGTTCCGGCAGCGTTCGGGCGCCGACGTAGGTCGCGGTCGAGCGAACGCCGGAGCAGATGTGGTCGATCAGGTCTTCGACGCCGGGGCGGACCGGATCGAGCGCGATCCGCGAACTCGAGATGCCCTCCTCGAACAACGCCTTGCGCGCCCGGTCGAAGGCCGAGTCGGCCGCAGTGCGCGCGGCGACGGCTCGCTTGGACGCCATGCCGAAGCTTTCTTTGTAGGCCCGGCCGTCGCGGTCGAATTTCAGGTCGCCGGGGGACTCGTGCGTGCCGGCGAACCAGGAACCGATCATCACGTTGGCGGCGCCGGCCGCGATCGCGAGGGCGACATCGCGCGGATGGCGGACACCTCCGTCGGCCCACACCGAGGCGCCGAATTCGGCTGCCACCGCGGAGCATTCGGCGACGGCCGACAGCTGTGGTCGGCCGACGCCGGTCATCATCCGCGTGGTGCACATCGCGCCGGGGCCGACACCGACCTTGACGATGTTCGCCCCGGCCTCGATCAGGTCGCGGGCGCCGTCGGCGGTGACCACGTTGCCGGCGACCAGCGGCACGCCCAGGTTCAGCCGGGCGATCGCGGACAACGCGCCGATCGTCTTCTCCTGATGGCCGTGCGCGGTGTCGACCACGAGCAGATCGGCCCCGGCCTCGACCAGTGCGGCGGCCTTGGCGGGCGGGTCGCCGTTGATACCCACCGCAGCCGCGATGCGCAGGCGACCGGCCGCGTCGGTGGCCGGCCTATAGATGCCGGCGCGCAGCGCCCCGGTCCGGGTGAGCACCCCGGCGAGCGAACCGTCGTCGTCGGTGAGCACCGCGAGGTCGGTGTGGCTGTCCTCGAGCAGGTCGAACACCGCGCGAGGATCGGTCCCGACCGGCGCGGTGACCAGATGCGGATCGAGCACGGCGGCGAGCCGGGCGAACCGGTCGACGTCGCGGCAGGCGTCCTCGGTGACCACGCCGACCGGGCGGCCGTCGTCGACGACGACACCCGCTCGGTGAGAACGCTTGGGCAGCAACGCGGTCGCTTCCGAGACCGACTGATCCGGCGTCAGGATCACCGGGGTGTCGGCCACCAGGTGGCGGCTCTTGACGAAGGCGATCGTCTCGGCGGCCGCCGGCAGCGGCAGATCCTGGGGGAGCACCGTGATGCCGCCGCGGCGTGCGACCGTCTCCGCCATCCGGCGGCCTGCCACCGCGGTCATGTTGGCGACGACGATCGGGATCGTGGCGCCGGAACCGTCCGTGGTCGACAGGTCGACATCGAACCGGGAACTGACGTCCGAGCGCGAGGGCACGAGAAAGACGTCGTCGTAGGTCAGATCATTGGCGGGCCGACAGCCATCGATGAAGCGCACTATCGCGATTCTACCTTTGGGGGCGCGATTCTACCTGTTCGGGGGCTTTTTACGACTCGACTTCGGAGCGGTCCTCGCCCCACAGCGTGTGGAACGCGCCCGGCTTGTCGACGCGCCGGTAGGTGTGGGCGCCGAAGAAGTCGCGCAGTCCCTGGGTCAGCGCCGCGGGCAGCCGCTCCGCGCGGATGCCGTCGTAGTAGGCGAGCGACGAGCCGAACGCCGGCGCGGGGATACCCATCGCGGCCGCGGTGCTGACGACGCGGCGCCAGCTGTCGATGCCGTCCTCGACGGCGGCCTTGAAGTACGGGGCCACCAGCAGCGACGGCAGGGCCGGGTTCTCCTGGTAGGCCTCGCGGATGCGGTTCAGGAACTGGGCGCGGATGATGCAGCCGCCACGCCAGATCGTGGCGAGGTCGCCGGGGTGGACATCCCAGCCGTATTCGGCACTACCGGCGGCGATTTGGTCGAAGCCCTGCGCGTACGCGACGACCTTCGACGCGTACAGCGCCGCCTTGATGTCGTTGATGAACGCGGCCTTGTCCGTGGGAGCGGCGCCGAGCGCGCCCGATGCCAGTCCGACGGCGGCGTCACGTGTGGCGCGCGAGCTCGACAGCGCGCGGGCGAACACGGCCTCGGCAATACCGGTGGTGGGGATGCCCAGGTCGAGTGCGGACTTCACGGTCCAGCGGCCGGTGCCCTTCTGGCCGGCCTCGTCGACGATCACGTCGACCAGTGGCTTGCCGGTCTCGGCATCGACCTGTCGCAGTACCTCGGCGGTGATCTCGACGAGGTAGCTCTCCAGGTCGCCGGTGTTCCATTCGGCGAAGACCTCGGCGATCTCGGCGACGGGCATGCCCAGAGCCCCGCGCATCAGGTCGTATGCCTCGCCGATGAGCTGCATGTCGGCGTACTCGATGCCGTTGTGCACCATCTTCACGAAATGGCCGGAGCCGTCCGGTCCGATATGGGTGCAGCACGGCACACCATCGACCTGCGCGGCGATCGATTCGAGCAACGGGCCGAGCGACTTGTACGACTCCGCGGGGCCGCCCGGCATGATCGACGGGCCGTTCAGCGCGCCCTCCTCGCCGCCGGAGATGCCGGCGCCGACGAAGTGCAGTCCGCGATCGGCCAGCGAGCGTTCGCGGCGAATCGTGTCGGTGTACAGCGCGTTGCCGCCGTCGATGATGATGTCGCCGGGCTCCATGGCCGCGGCGAGCTCTTCGATGACGGCGTCGGTCGCGTCGCCGGCCTTGACCATGATCAGCACCCGGCGCGGACGCTGCAGCGCGCCGACGAATTCTTCGATGGTCTCCGTACGGACGAAATCGCCGTCGTCGCCGTGCTTTTCGAGCAGCGCGTCGGTCTTGGCGATGCTGCGGTTGTGCAGTGCGACGGTGTGGCCGTGGCGGGCCAGGTTGCGCGCGATGTTGGAGCCCATCACGGCCAGGCCGGTCACACCGATCTGGGCGCGGGCGGCTGAGTCGGACTGGGCGGTGGTCGAAGCAGCGTCGGTCATGCAGTCAGCCTATTGGGTGCCGAAATGCGGCGTGCGCGCAGCCAACAGGACTGCGCGCACGCGGCGAACTCAGCGGGGTCCGGCTAGCCGGTCTTGCCCTCCAATGCGGCCAGCACCCCGGCGACCGCGAAGTACTTGTTGGTGCCGAGTTCCCGAACCGTCTTGATGTTCAGGGCCTCCTTGAGGGCTTCGTCATGCTTCGGGGTGAGGCCCGCCAGCGCCGACGGCGGCGCGTCGAGGACGTCCTTGAGGTCCTTGTCCTCGTAGTCCTTGTCGAGCGCCTTGGACAGATTCACCGATACGGCCATTGCGATTCCCTTCTGCGAATGTGTTGCCAGGCGCGATGCTGCCACGAATCATCCGTGGGGGAACGGGTTTGGCACAGACGGCACAAAAAGTCGCTAGCGCGGCGCGGTGACGAGATGGCTGATCTCCCACAGCCAGGGGATCGCGACCGCGAGTGTCGGGACGATCAGAATCGCGGCCGCCGTCAGGTAGGCGAGGGATGCGACGGCGGTCGCTGAGCGCGTATCGGAGAGCCGGCTGACCCGAACGAGCGTGGTCGGTCCGCCGACGGCCAGCGCGCCGCGCGGGGCCACCGAGTCGGCGCAGGCGACCAGGGCCCGGCCGAGCGGCCGATGGCCGACGGCTCGCACCGCGCGATCATCGGCGAGGATCTCGACGAGCAGTTGCACCGCGGCCAACGCGGACCTGCTGCGGACGAAACGCGGGAAGGCCGCGTGGACGGCGATGAAGGCCTCGAGCACAAGGTCGTGTCGGGCACGCAGATGGGCGCGCTCGTGGGTGATCACGGCGTCCAGCTCGTCGCGGGTGAGCCGCGACACGGTTCCCTCGCTGAGCACGACGCGCTGCCGTAGGCCCGGCAGGCAGTAGGCGAGTGGTTCGTCGACATCCAGCATCCGAACATCGCGGGCGTACAGCGGATTCGATCGATCGGTGCGATCGAGGCGGTCGAGCAGGTCGATCAGTTGACGATGCGCCGAGCGGCGGGCGCGGGTGCGGACGCCGACGCGGATCGTGGTGAAGATGAGCCGGGCGCCGATCACGAGCGTCAGCAGGAAGACCGCCACGTAGATGGTCCACAGCACCGGCCCGAGCGACTGGAATTCGTCGAGTGGATTGGTCGTCGGATGTCCGTTCGCATCGGGGACCAGGAGGTTCGCCGCGATCGCGAGTCCGCAGCTGAACGCCGACAGCACCGCCGCGAGGGCAATCGCCTGCCAGAGCGCCATCGCCGCCCGCGGGGCCCGCAACGGCCACTGCGCCCGTGCCAGCAACGCCGGGGCGGGCCCGACGAGGAGCAGAGCCAGGATGCCGAAGGCCAGTGCGGTCATGATGGAGACAGTTTCCTACAGATCAGGTCGGTTCGGGACCCGGATGCGCAGCTTCGAGCTCGGCGAGCGCCTTGCGGAGGGCATCGGCCTCGCTGGCACCGACGCGCCCAACGAACGACACCAACGCCGCCTCGCGCGAGCCGGACTGATCCGCTTCGCTCAGCGCGTCCATCATCAACCGGGCGACCAGGTCTTCCCGCGGATGCGTCGGCGAATACTGATGTGCGCGATCGTGCCGGATCTGCGTGACCAGGTTCTTCTTCGCCAGACGCTGCAGAACGGTCATCACCGTGGTGTACGCGAGATCGCGGGACTCGGACAACGCCTCGTGCACCTGACGCACCGTCTGCGGTTCGTTGCTGGACCACAGGTGGTCCATGACCGCCCGTTCCAGTTCACCCAACCCGTTCATTCTTCTCAGTTTACGTCCCGTTTCGCCCGAACCGCGGGGTCGTCGGGTGGCGGCGTGCTGCGACATGGTTGACATGAAGGTAAGGCTAGCCTATCTTCAGTCATGCAGATGGAGCGCGAGTCCTGTGGGCTGCAGAGACCCCCGATTCTGCTGCGGCGGGTCTCGTATCATCACGATGCGAGACCCGCCGAGTACTTTCAGGAGGCCCTTCCGTGTCCGACAACCTCACCGGTCTGCCCGCCGATCCGACTCGCGCGCAGCTGGATTCGATGATCACCGGATTCGACGCGGTGATCGGGCTGCGCTACGAATCGGTCACGCCGGACGGCGTCGTCGCCGAGTGGGAGATCGCCGACAAGCATCATCAGCCGTACGGCATCACCCACGGCGGCGTCTATTGCAGCGTCATCGAATCCGTCGCGAGCGTGTCCGGAGCGGTCTGGTTGGGCGCCCAGGGAAGCGCCGCGGGTGTCGTCGGTGTGAACAACAACACTGATTTTCTGCGCGCGGTGCGCGCCGGAAAGCTCACGGCACGCTCGACCCCGGTGCATCGCGGTCGTCGCCAGCAGCTCTGGCAGGTCGACATCACCGGTCCGGACGGCAAACTTGTCGCTCAGGGCCGGGTCCGGCTGCAGAACGTCGAGCCGGACACGCTGCCGCAGTAGCGCGGGGCGGCGTCGCCCGCGGCGGCCTACTCGGCTTCCGCTTCGTTCAACAGTCGAAGCTTCTCGGCCGTCGTTCCGCGGAGGAACTTGAGCTTCTCGGCCTCGAGCTCGCGGAGATGCTCGATCTCGTTGCGGGCCGTGAGCTGCTGCTCGGTGACCGTCAGCTGCTGCCGACCCGGCGTGGTGAACGCGAAGAACCAGCTGATCACGGTCGCCAGCCGGCTCCGGAACCCGACGATGTAGATCAGGTGCAGCACCAGCCAGCCGAGCCAGGCGAACACGCCGGCGAACTCGATCCGCTTCTTGGTGCCGGGGATCGGAATCGACGCCACTGCACTGAATTTCGACACCGTGGCCATCGAGCCCTTGTCGAAGTACTTGAAGGGCTTGCGCTGCTCGGGCTGCTGGCCGTTCAGTCCGGCCTTGATCGCGTCGGCCGCGTATCGGCCGCCCTGGATCGCGCCCTGCGCCATCCCGGGCACGTCGTCGACCGCCATCATGTCGCCGACGACGAACACGTTCGGGTGGCCCGGCAGTGACAGGTCGGGATTGACCTTGACCCGGCCGGCGCGGTCGAGTTCGACGCCGCATTGCGCCGACAGCTGCTCCCCGAGGGGACTCGCGGAGACGCCGGCCGACCACACTTTGCAGACCGCGTCGATGCGGCGGGTACTGCCGTCCTTCTCCTTGACGACCAGGCCGTCGCCGTCGACGTCGACAACCATTGCGCCGAGCTGGATTTCGACTCCCATGCGTTCGAGGCGCTGGGCCGCCTTGCGGCCCAGCTTCTCGCCCATCGGGGGCAGCACGGCCGGCGCGGCGTCCAGCAAGATCACCCGCGCCTGCGTGGGGTCGATGTTGCGGAAGGTGCCCTTGAGGGTCTTGTCGCTCATCTCGGCGATCTGTCCCGCCAGCTCGACCCCGGTCGGGCCGGCGCCGATCACCACGAACGTCAGGTAGCGGGCGCGTTCGGCCGGATCCGTCGACAGCTCCGCCTGCTCGAACGCGGTCAGGATCCGCCCGCGCAGCTCGAGAGCGTCGTCGACCGTCTTCATGCCGGGCGCGAACTCGGCGAACTGGTCGTTGCCGAAGTACGACTGATCCGCACCGGCCGCGATGATGAGGCTGTCGTACGGCGTCTCGGTGATCTGCTTGAACAACCGCGACCGGATGACCTGGTTCTCCAGATCGATCTGCTCGACGTCGCCGAGCAGCACCTGGGCGTTGCGCTGGCGGCGCAGAACCTGCCGGGTGGGCGGGGCGATCTCGCCCTCGGACACGATGCCGGTGGCGACCTGGTACAGCATCGGCTGGAAGAGATGGTGGCTCGTGCGGGCGATCAGGGTGACGTCGACATCGGCGCGCTTGAGGCGCTGGGTGCCGAACAGTCCGCCGAATCCGGATCCGATGACGACGACGCGGTGGCGATCGTCCTGTTTGGCTGCGGTGGTTGCGACTTCCGTCGAGCTCATCGCGTCTCCTGCTCCATGGTGGGGGCTGTGGGGCTGTTCGGGTTAACCGTAGTCAATCGTGTCCGATCAAATGCGGTGAAGGTACCCAAATGCCGCCGTCAGTCCTCGGAGTCGTCGGTCTCGTCCGCCTGCCGCTGCCGGTAGGCCGCGACGTTCGCGCGATTGCCGCAGTTGCGCTCGACGCAGAACTTTCGTGATCGGTTGCGCGACAGGTCAACTATGACCAACGTGCAGTCGTCGCCGGCGCAATGTCCGAGGCGGTCGAACTGGTCGGCGCGGATGAGATCGGCCATGGCCATCGCGGCCTCGGCGGCAAGACGATCGGCGAGCGGGTCGTTCACATCGGTCACGTGCACATGCCAGTCGAGGCCATCGTGTCGCGACAGATACGGCAGCGCATGGGTCTCGCGCAGCATCGCGTTCACCGCCTCGGCCGCCTCGTCGCGGTCCATCTCCCAGAAGAGCGCGATTCGGTCGCGCAGATCCTGCACGGCACCCAGCTCCGCCCGGGTGCGATCGCGCCGTCCGGTGAACTCGTGGGTGTCGAGGAAGTCGCCCAATTCGGCGACGGTGGAGATCGTGTCCTCATCGGTGCGCGCCGAGTTCACCAGCGCCGCGGCCGCCGCCAGGGCGGTGGTTGTGTCATAGGCAAAAAGCAATTTGACTCCTGACGCCGGATGCCCTTTACTGTCACGAGTATAAGTGCTTTTGGGTCGTGACATGTCTGGTCGGAGCGCCAGGCGAGTCGCGGCCCCTTTTCTCTGGGGTGGGTTCGTGCGGTTCGGTATGGGTGTGGCGGTGCTGTCGGCGGCAACGTTCGGTACGTCGGGGCCGCTGGCCCGGCTGTTGATCGATGCCGGCTGGTCGTCGGTGGGGGTGGCGCTGGTGCGGCTCGCGCTCGCCGCGCTCACCCTCGTGATCCCGATGGCGATCGTCGGGCGGCGTCGGCTCGCCACGCTGCGGCACGCGCCGCTGACCGTGATCGCCTACGGCGTCTTCGGCGTGATGATGGCGCAGCTGTGCTTCTTCAACGCCGTTCGCTATCTCGACGTCGCGGTGGCGCTGCTCATCGAATACGCGGCACCGCTGCTGGTGATCGGGTACGAGTGGCTGGTCCGCGGGCGCCGGCCCGGGTCGCTGACACTCGTCGGCGCCGCCGTGGCGGTCGCCGGGCTGCTGATCGTCATCGGCGGCAACGGGGTCGGCGCCATCGATCCGGTCGGCATCGCCTGGGCCTGCGCCGCCGCGGTCGGCCTCGCCGGGTATTTCCTTCTCGCCGACGACAATCCGGACTCGGAGCGGCCTGCGGTCGATCCGTTGGCGCTGGCGACCGGGGGTCTGCTCGTGGGTTCGGTGATCGTCGGCGTCATCGCGACGACCGGCCTGCTGCCGATCGAGGCGAACACCCGCGACGTCACCGTGCACGCGGTGGCGCTGCCCTGGTGGAGCGCGGTGATCGCGATCGCCCTGTTGTCGACCGTGGTCTCGTACGTCACCGGTATCGCCGCGGTGCGGACGCTCGGCGTCACCGTCGCCTCGTTCGTCGCGCTGCTGGAGGTCGTCTCCTCGGGTCTTGTGTCCTGGGGGCTGCTGGGACAGCTGCTGTCGGCCTATCAGATCATCGGCGGCGCAGTGCTTCTGGGCGGCGTGATCGTGGTGCGGTGGGCCGCCGACCGGTCGCTTCCGGATTCGGTGGCCGTCGCGGAGCCGCACGGCCCGGTGGAGCCGGAGCTGCTGGTGCTGCCGCCGCAGACGGACGCCGACCAGTCGGGTGTCGAGCAATCCGATGTCGAGCAGTTCGACCTCGCTTTGCCCGAGGTCATCGAACTGGCCGACACGGGGGAACCGGTCGTCGACGGCCCGGAGGAGACCGTCGGCCAGCAGCTGCTGCCGGCCTAGCCGGCGAGGCGGGCGTCGGGCGAGTTCGAGGGGACGTTCCGCGAAGCGAAGGCCTGTGGGAAATTCATTGTGGCCCAGTCGGATGCGAGCAGATCGTATTCGACGTCGCCGCGTTCGGAACCGGGGATCGTCTCATCAGGGCACTGGTGCACCGAGATCAGCCGCATGCCGCATTTCTCCATCACCCGACGCGAGCCGGTGTGCACGGCCATCGTGCCGGCGAAGATCCGCGACACCCGGAAGTTGCTGAACGCGTGGTCGATGAGGTGTTGCGCACCCTCGGTGGCGTACCCGCGACCCCACGCGCCGCGATGCAGGCGGTACGACAGTTCCAGTTCCCTCGATGACGAGTGGCGCGGCGCCCGCAGGCTGAACCAACCGGTGAAGTAGCCGGTCTCGCGCTCGCTGGCCAACCACAGCCCGCCGCCCGTCTCCGTGGCCGATTCGGTGAGGGCCCGCGGGATGACCCAGTCGGCGATGTCGGCGAACGGGGTGGCGATGCCGCCCGTGATGTAGTGCATGACGGCCGGATCGGCGTCGAGGCGGGCGAGGAGCGGGGCATCGGTGGGCGTGACCGGACGAAGCAGCAGTCGCCGAGTTTCGATGACCACGTTCACCCCTGCCCAGATGTCGTCCGAGTTGACGACCTCTCATGGTACGTGGCGGTCGCCCCGATGTGGTGCATTGAATCGCCGCGTCGTCGTCGCGGAGCAGGTGGATGCCGCGCCGGCGGCGGCGATCGCCAAAACCTATGCGGCAGTGAGCAAGAAAAGACGGAGTTCACGACCCACGTTGTCCTGGTACTGCTGATACGCCGGCCATTGGTCAATGGCCTCCGCCCACAGCTGGTCGCGTTCGGCGCCCGTAGCCAGGTGTGATCGCATCTTCGTGGTGACCCCTTTGATGGTCACCTCACAGTCGGGATTGGCGATGAGGTTCTTGGTCCACATCGGATGCTTGTCACCGCCCCAGTTGGAACCGACGAGAATGACGTCGTCGCCGCGCGGTACATAGAGCAGGGTGATGGTCCGGGGTTCACCGGTCTTCCAGCCGCGCACATGCAGCCGCGCCATGGGAACTCCGCCGATGTCGGCCAGCGCCCAGCGTCCGCCGGTGCGCTTGTCGAGGAATCTGTCGAAGGGAACGACGATCGGCCGCAGCTTCTTCAGATGCCGCGAATGACCGACCCGGTCCGCCAGTCGGCGTATGTAGGACATTCGTCCATTTTTCCGTGGTCCTGCGGCAAGACGGCGACCGGGGTAGGACTGTGGGCATGACTGCCGAGCGACCAGCGCGAACATCCATCACCGATCTCTCCGGGGCCGCCGATGACACCTCGACCCTGGCACCCGCCTACACCGGTCGGATGGACATCGATCCGATCCCGGCTCTGCGGCTGCCCGATTCGGAGATGGAGCCGGATGCCGCCTACCGGTTCATCCACGACGAGCTGATGTTCGACGGGAGTTCGCGGCTGAATCTCGCGACCTTCGTCACCACGTGGATGGAGCCGCAGGCCGAGCAGCTCATGGCCGAGACGTTCGACAAGAACATGATCGACAAGGACGAGTACCCGGCGACGTCGGCGATCGAGTCCCGGTGCGTCAGTATGGTCGCCGATCTGTTCCACGCGCCCGACCTGAGTCCGACCGATCCGGCCAGCGCGACCGGCGTCTCGACCATCGGCTCGAGTGAGGCGGTGATGCTCGCCGGGCTGGCCCTGAAATGGCGCTGGCGCGAGCGCAAGGGGCTCGCCGTCGGTGAAGGCAAGCCGAACCTCGTGCTGGGCTCCAACGTTCAGGTCGTGTGGGAGAAGTTCTGTCGGTACTTCGAGGTCGAGCCGCGCTATCTCAACGTGGAGCCGGGGCGCTATGTGATCACGCCGCAGCAGGTGATCGACGCGGCCGACGAGAACACCATCGGGGCGGTGGCGATCCTCGGGACCACCTTCACCGGCGAGCTCGAGCCGGTGCGGGAGATCGCGGAGGCGCTGGACACGCTGGCGGCCGGCGGCGGGCCGGATGTGCCGCTGCATGTCGACGCCGCCAGCGGCGGATTCGTGGTTCCGTTCACCAAGCCGGACCTGCTCTGGGATTTCCGGCTGCCGCGTGTGCATTCGATCAACGTGAGCGGTCACAAGTACGGATTGACCTATCCCGGAATCGGATTCGTCGTCTGGCGCACGAAAGAGTATCTGCCGGAAGATCTGGTGTTTCGCGTCAACTATCTCGGCGGCGACATGCCGACGTTCACGCTGAACTTCTCCCGGCCCGGCAATCAGGTGGTGGGCCAGTATTACAACTTCCTGCGCCTGGGCCGCGCCGGGTACACGAAGGTGATGTCCACGCTGACCGACACCGCGCGGTGGCTGTCCAGTGAGATCGCGAAATTCCCTGAGTTCGAGGTCATCTCGGATGGATCCGCGATCCCGGTGATCGCATTCCAGTTGTCCGGGAACCCGGAGTACTCGGTGTTCGACATCAGCCGGGGCCTACGGTTCCACGGCTGGCAGGTGCCGGGCTACACGATGCCCGCGGACGCCACCGACGTCGCGGTGCTGCGCATCGTCGTGCGCGAGGGATTCTCGTCGGCGATGGCGCGGACCCTGATCGACGACCTGCACACGGTGCTGAGCGTCATCGACGAGCCGGGCGGAATCGAACGACGTCGCGCGAATCCGCCGAAACCGTTCGCCCACTAGGCGATCGGTACTCGATCAGCTGCCGATGAGGCCGCCGCCGCGGGTGCCGGTGAACTCGTAGGCGGTTTCGGCGTGCTCGGCGTCGTCCAGGCCGCCGGACTCGTGGTGGCTGTGGGCGCGCAGCTGCATGGCCGTCTTGAGCACCAGGCCGATGATCGTCGTGACGATGAACGAATAGAGGAGAACGGCGAGCACCGCGACGGCCTGCCGGCCGAGCTGCTCGAATCCGCCGCCGTAGAAGAGACCGTCCACCGCGCGGCCGGTCGACATGCCGGTCGCGGACTTCGTGGCGACCATTCCGATCATCAGGGTGCCGACCACACCGCCGACGAGGTGCACGCCCACGACATCGAGGGAATCGTCGTAGCCGAACTTAAACTTCACCTCGACCGCCCACGAGCTGACCGCGCCGGCCACCAGCCCGATCAGCAGAGCGCCGAAGGGCGAGACCGCGGCGCAGGACGGGGTGATCGCCACCAGACCCGCGACGACGCCGGAGGCGGCGCCGAACGAGGTGGGCTTGCCGTGCCGAATACGTTCCACGACGAGCCAGCTCGCCATCGAAACCGCGCCCGCACCAAGGGTATTGGCGAGAACCAGGGCGGCGGTGCCGTCGGCCTTCAACGCGGAGCCGGCGTTGAAGCCGAACCAGCCGAACCAGAGCAGGCCGGCGCCGAGCATGACCGACGGCAGGTTGTGCGGACGCATTGCTTCGCGTGGCCAGCCGTAGCGTTTGCCGAGCACCAGCGCCATCGCCAGACCGGCCGCGCCGGAGTTGATCTCGACCGCGGTGCCGCCCGCGAAGTCGATGGCCTTGAGATGGTGCAGGATCCACCCGCCGGGTGCGAAGACCCAGTGCGCCACCGGGAAGTACACCAGCGTGGCCCATAGTCCCGCGAAGATGACCCACGGGATGAACCGCATGCGGTCGGCGACCGCGCCGGCGATCAGTGCCACGGTGACCATCGCGAAACCGGCCTGGAAGGTGACGAACACCAACGCGGGAATCCCGCCGATCACCGGGGTCTCGCCGGCGGCGTTGACGCCGAACATGTGCCGCAGTCCGAAGAACTGCGTCGGATCGCCGAGCAGTCCGCCGCCGACATCGTCGCCGAAGGCCGCGGAGTAACCGAAGACCAGCCACAGCACCCAGACCACGGCGGTCGCGGACATGCACATCATCATCATGTTGAGCACGCCCTTGGCCCGCACCATGCCGCCGTAGAAGAAGGCCAGCGCCGGCGTCATGAGCAGGACCATCGCGGAGCTCACGAGAACCCAGGCCGTGGCAGCAGTGTCTGGATGTCCGAATTGCACGGGTCGACCTCCGGGGTCAATGACGACGGATGGGGCACCCGTCGATGGGGTCCGTCTGACGACGGTCGGAGCGAGTGTAAGGGATGCCCACGTAAACTCTGATCGGCAATCACCCCTTGTGTCCGATCTGAGGAGTTAGCGAAACCGATGGCCGATAACGTCGAAGAGCTGCAGTTCCAGGCAGAAACCCGACAGCTGTTGGATCTGATGATCCACTCGGTGTATTCGAATAAGGACAGCTTCCTGCGGGAGCTCGTGTCGAACGCGTCCGATGCGCTCGACAAGCTCCGGCTGGCCGCTTTCCAGGACAAGGATCTCGACGCCGATACGAGCGACCTGCATATCGAGATCGACATCGACAAGGATGCGCGCACGCTGGTCGTGCGGGACAACGGCATCGGCATGTCTCGTGACGAGGTCGTCGACCTGATCGGCACGCTCGCCAAGTCGGGAACCGCCGAGCTGCGGCAGAAACTGCGGGATGCCAAGGACGCCGCCGCATCCGAGGAACTCATCGGACAGTTCGGCATCGGCTTCTACTCCACGTTCATGGTCGCCGACACCGTCACTCTCACGACGCGGAAGGCGGGGGAGACCACCGGAACCCGGTGGCAGTCGACCGCAGGCGCGACGTACACCATCGAGACGCTCGACGACGCGCCCGCGGGAACGTCGGTCACTCTGCACCTCAAGCCGGCCGACGACGAAGACGCGCTCTACGACTACACCGACGAGCGCAAGATCCGCGAGCTGATCAAGAAGTACTCCGACTTCATCGCCTGGCCGATCCGAATGGAGGTCGAGAAGCGCACCCCGGCCACCGACGACGAACCCGAGCAGGTGACCGTCGAGGCCGAGACCATCAACTCCGGAAAGGCGCTCTGGGCCCGCCCGCGCGATGAGGTCTCGGACGACGAATACAAGGAGTTCTACCGGCATATCGCGCATGCGTGGGACGATCCGCTGGAGATCATCCCGATGCGTGCCGAGGGCACGTTCGAGTATCAGGCGCTGCTGTTCATTCCATCGGCCGCGCCCTTCGACCTGTTCATGCGCGAACGCAAGGCCGGCATCTCGCTGTACGTCAAGCGGGTGTTCATCATGGACGACTGCGAAGAGCTGATGCCGGAATACCTCAGGTTCGTCAAGGGCGTCGTGGATGCACAGGACCTGTCGCTCAACGTGTCTCGCGAGATCCTGCAGCAGGATCGGCAGATCCGTGCGATCCGGCGGCGGCTGACCAAGAAGGTCATCTCCACCATCAAGGATCTGACGACCAGCGCGCCCGACAAATACGCGACGCTCTGGGGCGAGTTCGGCCGCGTGCTCAAGGAGGGCCTGATCTCCGATGGCGACAATCGCGATGCGCTGCTGGAGATCTCGTCGTTCGCGAGCACCCATGACGACGAGAAGCTGACGACACTGCGCGAGTACGTCGAGCGGATGAAAGACGGGCAGACCCAGATCTTCTACGCCACCGGCGAATCCCGGAAGGCGATCGAGAACTCCCCGCATCTGGAGGCGTTCCGCGACAAGGGCTTCGAAGTGCTGCTGCTCACCGATCCGGTCGACGAGGTCTGGGCGACGTCGGTTCCGGAGTTCGATGGGAAGCCGCTGCAGTCGATCGCCAAGGGCGAGGTCGATCTCGACGAACTCGGCAAGTCCGACGACGAGAAGAAGGCGGTCGAGGACCAGCGCGCCGAGCGCGAGAAGGACTTCGCGGATCTGCTGGCGTGGCTCAAAGGCGAGCTGGACGAACAGGTTTCCGACGTTCGCCTATCGACCCGGCTGACCGAGTCGCCGGCCTGCGTCGTCGGCGACAGCTTCAGCATCTCGCCGCAGCTGGAGAAGATGTATCGAGCGTCGGGGCAGGTGCTCCCGACCAGCAAGCGGATCCTGGAGCTGAATCCGGAACATCCGCTGGTCACCGGCCTGCGTACGGCCCACGCCGCCAATGCCGATGATCCGGCGCTGGGGGAGACCGCCGAGCTGATCTACGGGATGGCGGTGCTTGCCGAGGGCGGCGAGCTGGCCGATCCACCGCATTTCGCGAAGCTGCTCGCCAACCGACTCACCCGGACGCTGTAGCCGGACGGCTCCGGGGCAACCGTGGTCGAGGGTCCGGCGGTACAGGCGCGGATCGCCGCGCGGCTGCGGGCGGCCGGCTGCGTGTTCGCTGAGGACGAGGCGAAGATACTGCTCGACAGCGCATCCGGTGACGAGCTGGAGACGTTGATCGCCCGGCGAATCGCGGGCGAACCGCTCGAGATCCTGGTCGGCTGGGCGGAGTTCGCCGGGATCCGCGTCGCGGTGGCCCCGGGGCTCTTCGTACCGCGGCAGCGTTCGGAACTGCTGGTCCGGCTGGCGGTGGCGGCCACACCGGCGGGCGGCACCGTCGCCGACATCTGTTGCGGCACCGGGGCCATCGCCGCGGCGATAGCCCGCCGGCGCCCGGATGCGACTGTGGTCGCCGCCGACCTGGATCCGGATGCGGCCGCCTGCGCCCGTCGCAATCTGCCCGCGTCGGCCCAGGTGTACACGGGAGATCTGTTGGCGCCGTTGCCCCGATCGCTGCGGGGCCGGTTGCCGGTGATCGTCGCCAATGCGCCGTACGTGCCGACCGCCGACATCGCGCTGATGCCGCGGGAGGCACGCGAGTACGAGCGGATGGTCACTCTGGACGGCGGGGCCGACGGCCTGAGCATTCAGCGTCGGGTACTGGCTCAGGCCGTCGACTGGCTGACCGCAGAGGGGACGGTCATCGTGGAAACCTCGCGGCGACAGGCGGATCTGTCGATGGATGCAGCGGACGCGGCCGGGTTGCGCGGGCGGATCGAATACGACGGGGAGTCCGACGCCTGGGCGATGGCGGCGACCCGCCACTGAAACAGCTGCTGCATCGCGGTGCTCCGCTCAGGACACGAGATGGGTGCGGCGAATGAAGATGTCGCCCGCGTAGTTGCGCGCCGTGATGCGCACGGTGCCGGTGGCTTCCTCCGGTCCCGAGGCCGTGTCGAGGCCGTTGCGCACCTCGCCGGAGGCGGCATGGGCGTCGAGCCACGCGGCCGTGCCTTCGTGGATGCCGACGTCGATGCTGCCGGAGGCGGTGGTCAGCGACGCGGTACCGCCCACGGCGTCCTCGATGCGGAGCGAGCCGGAGGCAGTCTTTGCGTTGAGCTCGCCGTCGAGCGAGTCGGCGGTGATGTCGCCCGACGCGCCCTTGACGGTGACGGACCCGCGAACGTCGCCGAAGCTGTTGTTGCCGCTGGCATTCCGGACGTGCACGCGGCCGGCGACGGTGCCGATGTGAACGTCGCCCGAACCCGTCGTGAGGCTGCCCTCGGTGCGGATCTCGTCGATCCGGATGCCGCCGCTCCCGGATTTCACGACGACCCCGTCGACCGACTGGAGCTGCACCCGTCCGGTGCCGGTCTTGTATCGGCAATCGGACAGTCGGCCTGTCGAGTCGATGTCCGCCACGCCGGCGCTCGCGACCACCCGCGAGCCCGTCGGCAGCGTGACGTTCACGGTCACCGAACCGGACAGCAGGCCGAGCAGCTTGCCGCGCGGGGCGCGAACGGTGAGGCGGCCACGGGCGAAGTCGACGGTGGTCTCGTCGGCGGCGCGGATGTCGTGGCGGCTGCCCGGGTTGGTGGGCTCGATGAGAACCTGCGTGTCCGACCGGTCCTCGGCGGTGACGCGGAGATAGCCGACGCCGAGATCGACTGTGGCGGTGATGGGTTCGGGGGTGCTGAATGTGGGCATCGGAACGTCCTTCGGGTTGGGCATCGGGTGGTTGACGGGATGGGTGGATCGGGTCAGCGGACCCAGCCGGTGAACCGCTGACCGGATCCGGGCGGGGGAGTCGGGCCGGTGCCCGGGAGGATCAGCCCCCACTGGGGCCGGCTGACCGCGGTCTCGGCGGCGCGAACCAGCCAGGCATTCACCGAGATCTTCTCGGCGGCCGCAGCCTCCTCGATGCGGCCCTTGAGCGTCTCGCCGAGCCGGAGGTTGATCCGGGTCAGCGGCGAGTCGTCGGGCTCGCTCGCCGGCGCCGACGGGGCGGCCTCCTCGGCGGCGGCCGGCGCCGGCGGCGGAGTGACGACGAACTCGGGCTCGCCGCCGCGCAACCGGACGTCGACCGTTCCCGGCGCGAGGTCGCTGGTGATCTCTTCGGCGGCGCCGGACAGCGCCTCCAGGAGGGTCAGCCGCAGCGCGGATTCGAACGGGACGACGAGCCGCTCGGCGACCGCTCGGGCCTCGTCGCCCTGGGAGGCGGCGGCCGAAAGGAACTGTTCGCGAAGCGGAGTGAGATAACCATCAAGATTCATGGTGTCAGCATGGCACCAAAATGGCACCATCGCAACCATGGGTGGGAACTCGCTGAATTCCCACGTGAGACGCGGTATCGCCGCTAAAGTTCGGGCATGGCGAACATGTTGAGCACGATGCAAGACGAACAGCTGTCCCTGGCCACACTGCTGACCTACGGCACCACGGTCTATTCCGACTCCCAGGTGGTCACCTGGACGGGCGACGGGGTGCGTGGATACTCGTTCGGCGAGCTGGGCCTCGAGGCCGCCCGGCTGGCGAATGCCCTGGTCTCGTTGGGCGTGGAGCAGGGCGACCGGGTCGGCAGCTTCATGTGGAACAACAACGAGCACATGGCCGCGTACACCGGAGTCCCGGCGATGGGCGCGGTGCTGCACACGCTCAACATCCGGCTGTTTCCCGAACAGCTGATCTTCGTGACCAACCATCTCGAGGACAAGGTCATCCTCGTTGATGCCACGGTGGCGCCGCTGCTGGCCGCAGTGCTGCCACAGCTGCGAACGGTCAAGCACATCGTCGTCTGCAACGGCGAGGCGCAGTTCGACGCCCCGGGCGTCACCGTCCATGCATACCGAGACCTGCTCGACGCCCAGCCGACCAGCTACCCCTGGCCGGACATCGACGAGCGCTGGGCGGCGGCCGCCTGCTACACGTCGGGCACCACCGGTGACCCGAAGGGAGTCGTCTATTCGCATCGGTCGATGTGGCTCCACTCGATGCAGGTGTGCACCGGCAACGGGATGAATCTCTCGGAGGCCGACAACACCCTCGCGATCGTCCCGATGTTCCACGCGATGTCGTGGGGACTGCCGCATGCCTCGCTGATGTGCGGGGCGTCGCTGGTGATGCCCGACCGCTTCCTGCAGCCGGAGCCGATCGCCGAAATCCTTGCCTCGCAACGTCCTACGTTTTCGGCGGCCGTGCCGACGATTTGGTTGGGACTGTTGCAGTATCTGGATGCGCACCCGCAGGACATCTCGCACCTGCGCAGCGTGGTCGTCGGTGGATCGGCGGTACCGCCGTCGCTGATGCATGCGTTCGAGGAGCGCTACAACGTGCCGATCCTGCACGCGTGGGGCATGACGGAGACCTCGCCGTTGGCGAGCGTCGCCCTGCCGCCGGTCAAGTCCGAGGGCGCGGAACGCTGGAAGTACCGCTACACGCAGGGTCGGCATCCGGCCAATGTGCGGATGCGGGTCATCGGCGACGACGGCCAGGTGCTGCCGCACGACGGGGAATCCGTCGGCGAGATCGAGGTCCGCGGCGCGTGGATCACCGGTTCGTACTATTCGCCGGATGGCACCGGCATCGACCCGGACAAGTTCCACGACGGCTGGCTGCGGACCGGCGATGTGGGGCATGTCAGCCGCGACGGCTACCTGACCCTCGTCGACCGTTCCAAGGACGTCATCAAGTCGGGCGGCGAGTGGATCTCATCGGTCGATCTCGAGAACGACGTCATGTCGAATCCGGATGTCGCCGAGGCGGCGGTCGTCGGCGTGCCCGACGACAAGTGGGACGAGCGGCCGCTGGTCGCCGTCGTGCGGACTCCCGGCAGCTCGGTCACTGCCGAGGAACTGCGGTCATTCCTGGAGGGCAAGGTCGCCAAATGGCAACTGCCCGAACGCTGGACATTCGTCGACGAGGTGCCCAAGACCAGCGTCGGCAAATTCGACAAGAAGCGTATCCGCGCCCAGTACGCCGATGGCGAGCTGGACGTCGTCACGCTCGGTTAGGGTCGCGCCCGCGTTTGATGCCAGGGCCCGTATTCGAATGCGGGCCCGGGCATCAAACAGTGGCCGCGCGGAGGAACCGGCCCACGAAGAAGTGCTGCATCGGACGCAGCACAGGGAACGCCGCTAGCCACAGGGTGGTCGGCCGCGACACCGAGAACACCTCGAACCGAACCACATCGGTCTCGCGGTCATGCGTGACCACGAATCGCTCCTCGCCGCGCTCGGGGTGGCCGGCGAGGGTGCCGTAGGCGAATCCTCGACGATCGGGCTCATCGATCACATAGACGATGCGGCACGGCGCAACCAGGGGAGTGAATGGCGGAACGCGCTGCTGCACAACCTCTCCCGCGGCAACGCGCGAGGCGCTCACCGTCGGTCGGATCCCCGAGCGGTAGAGCACCTGCCAGGTCAACAGAAGCTCCGATGCGTCGTCGAAGCGCGCACGCCCGTGCCCGATCGCGCGTGATCGTCGCAGGGGCAGGAACCCCGGAATGGCCGCGTCATCGGCGCGGGTCAGCCCCGGATCCGGATATGTGTGCGGTGCCGTCCGCAGCCGGTCGGCGTCCGCGGGTGACAGCAACGGTAGATCGACGATGTCCACGTCGTGAGGCTAGCGCGAAGTGCCGCCTCCGATGGCGAGAAGAGTGATGGCCGTGTTTCGATGGGGGTATGACACAGGAGCACATCATCTCCGCCAGCCGCGACATCGCCGCGGACGCCGCCGTCATCTTCGAGTTGATCGCCGACCCGGCGCAGCAACCACAGTGGGACGGCAACGACAATCTGGCGCAGGCTCAGCCGGGTCAGCGCGTGCATGCCGTCGGGGACGCGTTCCTGATGACGAACACGAATGGCAAGGTCCGCGAGAACCGGATCGTCGAATTCGCGGAGGCGCGCCGGATCGCCTGGCTGCCTTCGGAAGTGGGCGGCACGCCGCCGGGGCATCTGTGGCGGTGGGAGCTGGAGCCGGTCGGCGACGGCAATACCCGGGTGACGCACACTTACGACTGGACCGAGCTCGATCGCACCGACACGATGCGGGTCAATCGGGCGACCGCGACGACGGCCGACAATCTGGCCGCGTCCATCGACCGCCTCGCCGCCATCGCCGAACGGGGCTGAAACGACTCAGTCCCAGCCGTTTTCGGACACGAACTCGGGCAGAGGCCGGGCGGTGGTCCAGTGTTCGATCTCGAGCACTGGCCGCTCCGGAAATTCGGGGACCGGCCCCAGGCAGAGGATCGCGACGGGCTCCGCGTCACCGGGCATCGGCACCACCTCGCACAGCTCGGCCGGTTCGAAGATCGACACCCACCCCATGCCGTAGCCCTCGGCGCGAGCCGCCAGCCACATGTTCTGGATGGCGCAGGACACCGACGCCAGATCCATCTGCGGCAGCGTTCGGCGGCCGAACACGTGCCGTTCCCGTCCTTCGCGTAACGCGACGACGAAGAGCTCGGCGCATTCGCGGACGCCCTCGACCTTGAGCCGCAAGAACTCCGAGTACCGGTCGCCGAGCGCGACGGCCGTGCGTTCGCGTTCGGCGTCGACCACGTCGTAGATGCGGGCCCGCAGCGACGGATCGGTGATCCGGATGAATCGCCACGGCTGCATCAGGCCGACGCTCGGCGCGGAATGCGCCGCGTGCAGCAGCCGGGACAGTGCCTCCGGAGGAACCGCGCCGCCGGAGAAGGTCCGCATGTCGCGGCGTTCCTCGATCGCCCGATACACCGCGCGGATCTCGGTGGGGGAGAACGCCTGGGCGGACGCCGCGCCCTCATCGCTGTCAGTCATCGCCTCCGACCTTACTGTGTCCAATTCGGACTTCCGGCAACGCGAATGGGCCCCACGATCGACATGATCGCGGGGCCCATCTCGGCGTCGGCAGCGTCTACTTCACGTCGAAGCGGTCGGCGTCCATGACCTTGACCCAGGCCTTGACGAAGTCGTTGACGAACTTGCCCTTCGCATCGTCTTCGGCGTAGACCTCGGCCAGCGCCCGCAGCTGCGAGTTGGAACCGAAGACCAGATCGACGCGGCTGGCCGTCCACTTCTGCTCGCCCGTGCTGCGGTCGGTGCCGATGTAGACGTTCTCGTCGCTCGGCGAGGGCGCCCACTGGGTGCCCATGTCGAGCAGGTTGGCGAAGAAGTCATTCGTCAACGCGCCTGGCGTCTGGGTGAAGACGCCCTCGGTGGCCTTCTTGTAGTTGGCGCCGACCACGCGCAGACCGCCGACGAGCACGGTCATCTCCGGAGCGCTGAGGGTGAGCAAGTTGGCCTTGTCGACGAGTAGATACTCGGCAGGCAGTGGTGCGGCCTTGCCTACGTAGTTGCGAAAGCCGTCGGCGACTGGTTCGAGATATTCGAACGATTCGACGTCGGTCAGCTCTTGGGTGGCATCGCCGCGGCCCGGAGTGAACGGGACGGTCACGTCGGTGCCTGCGGCCTTGGCCGCTTGCTCGACGCCGACACTGCCGGCGAGGACCACCACGTCCGCGAACGACACCTTCGGGTCACCCGCATTGTTGAACGACTCCTGTACCGCCTCGAGTGCCTTGATGACGGGGGCGAGTTCGTCGGGCTCGTTGACGTCCCACCCGTTCTGCGGTTCGAGCCGGATCCGGCCGCCGTTCGCACCGCCACGCATGTCACTGCCGCGATAGGACGAGGCGGCGGCCCAGGCGACTGAAACAAGTTGCGCCACCGAGAGTCCGGCGTCAGCGATGCGCTTCTTCAGGTCGGCGATATCCGCGTCGCCGATGGTGCTCGCGGTCTCGGCGGGGATCGGATCCTGCCAGTCGAGAACCTCGGCTGGAACCTCGGGGCCAAGGTAGCGACTGCGCGGCCCCATATCGCGGTGCGTGAGCTTATACCAGGCCCTGGCGAAAGCATCCGCCAACGCTGCTGGATCTTCGAGGAACCGGCGCGAGATCTTTTCGTAGGCCGGATCGAATCTAAGCGAGAGATCGGTCGTCAGCATGCCCGGAGGACGGGTGCCGTTGCCGTCCGCCTCGGGAACGGCATCCTTGCCGTTCCAATTCTTCGGAGTCCACTGATTGGCGCCGGCGGGGCTCTGGGTCAGCTCCCATTCATGGCCGAAAAGGATCTCAAAGAAGCTGTTATCCCAGGTGGTCGGCGTGTTGGTCCACGTCACCTCGAGTCCTGACGTGATCGCGTCCCGGCCGACACCGGAAGCGAAACTGCTCTTCCAGCCGAGCCCCTGCTGCTCGATCGTGCCGCCTTCGGGTTCGGCGCCGACGCTCTCTGCGGGACCCGCACCGTGCGTCTTGCCGAAGGTGTGGCCACCCGCGATCAGGGCGACGGTCTCCTCGTCGTTCATCGCCATTCGCGCAAAGGTCTCGCGAATGTCGACGGCCGCGGCGAGCGGGTCCGGAGTGCCGTTGGGACCTTCGGGATTGACGTAGATGAGGCCCATCTGCACCGCGGCGAGCGGATTATCCAGCTTGCGTTCACCGGTGTAGCGTTCGTCGCCCAGCCAGGTCGCTTCCTTACCCCAGAAGACGTCCTCTTCCGGCTCCCACTTGTCGGTGCGGCCGCCGGCGAAACCGAAAGTTTTGAAACCCATGTCCTCGAGTGCGACATTGCCGGTGAGGACCAGCAGGTCGGCCCACGACAGGCTCTGACCGTACTTCCGTTTCACGGGCCAGAGCAGCCGGCGGGCCTTGTCGAGATTTCCGTTGTCGGGCCAGCTGTTCAGCGGCGCAAAACGCTGCATGCCGTGCCCGGCGCCGCCGCGGCCATCTTGGACACGGTAGGTGCCGGCCGAATGCCATGCCATGCGGATGAAGAGCGGGCCGTAATTGCCGAAGTCTGCCGGCCACCAATCCTGCGAATCGGTGAGGACTGCACTGATGTCCGCCTTGACTGCGGCCAGGTCGAGCGAATTGAACGCCGCCGCGTAGTCGAAATCCGCCGGCTGCGGATTGCCGACATCGGGATTCTGGGCCAGCAGTTTCAGGTTGATCTGGTTGGGCCACCAATCGCGGTTTCCGCCGCCTTCGGTGGGGGACTTGATGTCGTGCGCTACCGGGCAGCCACCTGCCACCACATTGTCTTCAGACACGAGATTCCTTCCAGGAGTGTTCGATTCGGGCTGATGGGGCAATCTTTGGAGTCACGGTTGCGGCTCCGAAGCTTGATGGGACTGGCATGCGGGGCACAGGCCCCAGTAGATGACCTCGGCCTCATCGACCTCATAGCCGTGCGCGTCCGACGCGGCGAGACAGGGGGTTTCGCCAATGGCGCAGTCGACATCTTCGACCGCACCGCAGACCCGGCACACGACGTGGTGGTGGTTGTCGCCGACGCGAGATTCGTAGCGCGCCAACGACCCCGACGGCTGAATGCGCCGCACCAGCCCGGCTTCGGTCAGGGCCCCGAGCACGTCGTACACCGCCTGGCGCGAGACGTCGGGGAGTCCACCGGAGCGCACGGCGCTCACGATCGTGTCGGTATCGGCATGCGGATGTGCATCGACGGCCTGCATGACCGCCAGCCGAGGGCGGGTCACGCGCAGCGCCGCCCGCCGCAACTGCTCGGTGTAGTCGACGGTTTCCTGCACCTCCACCACTATCCCCGCTTTTCTGGATTCAGTCAAGAATATGCCGAAATTAATTGCCGCTCAGGTTCTTCACGGGGCTTCGCCAACCAATCGGCAAATCGAGTGGCGGTCGCACGGCCACCTGAAGCCAGCCTGGCACAAGTCGGGCGGCTCTGTGGCGGGATTTCAACAGGATTCTTACAGGCAAATTGCGGGGCGGGTGGAGCTCGATGGGTCGATACTCGACGCATGCTCACGCTCGACGGCCTGCCCGCGCACCCGCTCCTGGTCCACCTCACGGTTGTCGCGATACCGCTGGCCGCCCTGCTCGGCATCGTCGCCGTGCTCTGGCCGCGGGCCCGCACCTGGATGGGGCTGATGCCGTCGGTCGTGGCGCTGGTGGCGGTCGTCATGACCCCGATCACGACGTCGGCGGGTGAGGCGTTGATCAAGACCAAGCGGCACATCAATCCGGCGCTGGAGAAGCACGAGCATCTCGGTGACCAGATGATCTATTGGGTGGCACCGCTTTTCGTCGCGATCGTGCTGTTCTGGGCGCTCACCACGGACCTCGGCGTGGTCGTGCGCTATCGCGACAGTGTGCCGCCGCTGCCCGCCCGGGCGACCACGCTCGTGCTCGGCGCGGCGGTCATCGTGACGGCCATCGGATCGATCATCTGGGTGTACCGCATCGGCCACCTGGGCGCCGAGTCGGTGTGGAAGTACTAGGCCGTCGGAGTCTCGACGGGGTCGGTCGGCTTCGGCCTGCCCAGCGTTCGGGTACCCAGCCAGGCAACCCCCGCCGACATCGCGATCATGCCGGCGAAGACGATGATCAGCGAGACCACCATCGAGCCGTATCCCTGAGATCGCGGGTCGATGAAGGGGTAGGGATACCAGTCGACGATCGGCCCACGGATCAACGAGTAGACGCCGTAGACGAGCGGCGCCGTCAACCAGCTGATCCAGCTGCGGGCCGGAAGGTTCCTGGCGCTCAAGACGATCCAGTCGATCACCATGATCAGTGGCAGGTAGCGATGCATGACGTCATTGATCCATTGCGTATTGAGCTGCACGTCGATGTTTCGCAGCAGCATCGCGTAGACCACGGCGGTGACCACCATGCAGGTGGTCGCGAGACCGCGCAGCCAGGTGAACCAGGAGGCGGACGGCACCGCCAGCGCTCCCACCAGCAGCACGGCCACCGCGAGGACATTGCTGAGGACCGTGAAATAGCTGAAATAGTTGCCGAAATCGAACGACCCGTTCTTGTCGACCGCATTCACCGGCAAGGTGATCAGCGCCGCCAGACCCAGTGCCGCAGCGGCCAATCGGAACGTGCGCACCCACCAGGTGCGATGCAGCGTATCCAGATCGACGTCGAGAGACATGGGCGAAGCTTAGGCTGGATCCGAGTCGACAACGGAAGGGATGCACAAAATGAAGGCTTTGCAATACCGCATCGTTGGGGCTGAACCGGAAGTGACGGAGGTCCCGACTCCCGAACCCGGGCCCGGTCAGGTGCGCCTGAAGGTGACCGCGGCCGGTGCCTGCCATTCGGACTCGTGGCTCATGGGTCTGCCCGCGGAGGCCGTCGACGCATTCGGGCTGCCGCTGACCCTCGGCCACGAGGGTGCGGGCATCGTGGACAAGGTCGGCGACGGCGTGGTCGGTGTGCGGGTCGGCGATTCGGTTGCGGTGTACGGGCCCTGGGGCTGCGGCTATTGCTACAACTGTTCGCTCGGCAAGGAGAACTACTGCGAGAACGCCGCCGAACTCGGCATCCGTCCGCCGGGGCTCGGTGCGCCTGGTGCGATGGCCGAGTATCTGATCGTCGACGACTCACGGCATCTGGTGCCGCTGGGGGATCTCGACCCGGTGCAGAACGTCGCGTTGACCGACGCCGGGCTTACCCCGTATCACGCGATCAAGGGCAGTCTCGACCGGCTGGCACCCGGGTCGACCGCGGTCGTGATCGGCGCCGGGGGACTGGGGCACGTGGCGATTCAGATTCTGCGGGCGATCACCGCGGCCCGGGTGATCGCGCTGGACCTCGCCCCGGACAAGTTGGAGCTCGCCAAACATGTTGGCGCCCATGAGGTGTTCCTGTCCGACGCGGGCGCGGCCGACAATGTCCGCAGCGTTGCCCCGCGCGGCGTCGATGCGGTGTTCGACTTCGTCGCGATCCAGCCGACCATCGACCTGGGCCAGGCGATTCTTCGCGGCGAGGGACACCAGGTGCTCGTCGGTGTCGGCGCCGGTACGGCCAACGTCGGGATGACGGCCACGCCGTACGACTCCTCGATCCGCGGCCCGTACTGGGGTTCGCGATCGGAGCTGTTCGAGGTGCTGGAGCTGGCCAGGCGGGGCCTGGTGACCGTCGAGACCGAGGTGTTCTCCCTCGATGACGCACCCGAGGCGTATCGGCGACTGCACGACGGAACCCTGCGCGGTCGCGCGGTCGTCGTGCCCTGAGGCGCCGTCGCGGCACATGCACGGGCTGACCGAGTGGAGCTTCCTTGCGGGTTGCGGGGTCGTCGCCGGCATCATCGGGACGGCGGGCGGGATCACCTCGCTCGTTGCGTACCCGGCGCTGTTGGCAACGGGCATCTCGCCGCTGGCCGCCAACGTCACCAACTCGGTTGCGTTGCTCGGCAGCGGCGTCGGATCGGCACTGCGGGCCGGCCCCGACTTGTCCGGGCGGGCGGCGATCGTCCGACGATGGCTGCCACTCACGGCTACCCTGTCATTGGCCGGGGCGGCGATGTTGGTCCTCACTCCGGCGGGCATTTTCGATTGGGCGGTTCCGTTCCTGGTGATGGCCGGCGCGGTCACGGTGCTGGTGCAGCCGTGGTTGACGCGGCGTCGCAACTATGACGCGCAACCGCATCCAGCGGCGGGCGTTGCCGGGGCAGGCGTCGGCCTATACAACGGCTACTTCGGTGCCGGCGCCGGAATCCTCTTCATTGCGCTCATGCTCTCGACCTCGGAGCCGGTGCCGTACCGGGCGAATTCGCTGAAGAATGTGATCCTGGTGGTCTCCGATGTGGCCCCGGCCGTGCTGTTTGCCGTGCTCGGCACGGTCATTTGGCAGGCGGTGTGGCCCCTCAGCATCGGATCGCTGGTCGGAGGACTGATCGGGCCGACTCTCGCACGGGCCCTCCCGGCGCCCGTGATGCGGATGTTTATTGGCGCGTGCGGATTCGCGTTGGCGGGCTGGCTGTTGGTGCGCGCCGCGCGCTAGCGACGCCTGTTCGGACGATGCGGGGGTGTGGCCTCGACGTCGCCCATCGACAGCAGGTGGCCCTTTTCGCAGCGAACCTCCGCGCGGATGGGGCTGCCGCAGTCGCAGTGCGTCAGATTGATCGGCGGTACCCCGCCGGGCGACTCGTACTTGGTGCCCCAGTTGAACAGGCCGACCGCGACCGGTGCCAGGTCGTCGCCCTTCTGGGTGAGTCGGTACTCGTATCGGGTGCGCTGACCCGGCTCCCGGTAGGGATGCCGTTCCAGCAACCCGTATTCGGTGAGTTCGCGAAGGCGCGCGGCGGTGACCGCCTCGCTCAGCCCGACCCGGCTCCGGAAATCTTCGAAACGCGTTGTCCCGTAGTAGGCCTCACGCATCAGCAGTAGAGCGGATCTGGTCC
This sequence comes from Jongsikchunia kroppenstedtii DSM 45133, assembly GCF_000380485.1. Lineage (GTDB taxonomy): Bacteria > Actinomycetota > Actinomycetes > Mycobacteriales > Mycobacteriaceae > Jongsikchunia > Jongsikchunia kroppenstedtii. Next base: position 42,866 of record NZ_AQYG01000035.1, read on the forward strand.
CGATGACGTCAAGAGCCTTGCCGATCGGACAGGCGTCGGCCACCCAGCGCGACCGATCCTCCAGTCCACCGGCGAGTGTCACCGTGCCATCCATGCCTCAACTCTAGCTTGCCAAAAGCGAAGTCAGCAAGCTAGGTTCCTCGCATGGGTATGCAAAAGCGAAGTCAGGGTGCGGGGACCGTGCTGGCGATCTTGTCGCTCGCGGCCTTCATGGCCAGTCTCGACGTGTTCATCGTCAACGTCGCCTTCGACGACATTGGGCGCGATTTCCACGGCACGTCGTTGTCGAACCTGTCGTGGGTGCTCAACGCCTACGCGATCATCTACGCGGCCATGCTGGTGCCGGCGGGACGGATCAGCGACCGGTACGGGCGCAAGGGCGGCTTCCTCCTCGGTCTCGCGCTCTTCACCGCCGCCAGCGCCGCGTGCGCCGCCACCGGGGGAATCTGGTGGCTCGTCGCCTTCCGTGCTTTGCAGGCCGTTGGCGCCGCGATCCTGACGCCGGCCAGCCTGGGCCTGGTGGTGGCCACGTCGGAACCCGAACATCGGGCCCGGTCGGTGCGGATCTGGGCCGCGACCGGTGCGCTGGCCGCCGCGCTCGGACCGGCCGTCGGTGGCATGCTCGTTGAATTATCTTGGCGCTGGGTGTTTCTCGTCAACATCCCGGTGGGCGTGATTGCGCTCGCCGCGGGCGCCCTGGTGATCCCGAAGTCGCGCGACGCGTCGGTGCACACGCTGCCCGACCTGCTCGGCGCCACGCTGCTCGCCGGCGCGGTCGGTGCGGTCACGTTCGGGGTCGTGCAGGGGCCGCAGTGGGGGTGGAGTGACGGCCGGGTCACCGCGGCGTGGTTCGTCGCGGTCGCCGGACTGATCGGTTTCCTCGGATCGTCGGCCCGCCACCGGCATCCGTTGATCGATCCCGCGCTGCTGCGGGTGCGATCGTTCTCGTGGTCCAACGTGACGGCGCTGCTGTTCGCGGTCCCGTTCGCGGGTTCGCTGCTCGCCAACATTCTGTGGATGCAGCAGGTGTGGGACTACTCGGCGCTGCGCACCGGATTCGCCGTGGCCGTGGGGCCGGCGATGGTGCCGCTGTTCGCGGCGGTGGCACACCGGCTGACGCGGGTGGTCCCGGTCGGTGTGGTGGTCTCGGCCGGCTGCCTGCTGTTCGGCCTCGCCGGAGTCGTGCTGTCGGTATCGGTCGGGCCGATCCCGAACTACGTCGGTGCGATGCTGCCCGGACTGGTCATCGGCGGTATCGGAGTCGGCCTGGCCCTGCCGGCGATCCTGTCGTCGGCGACCTCGGACCTGCCCCAGACGCAGGCCGCCACCGGAAGCGCGGTCGTCAACATGAGTCGGCAGCTGGGAACCGTGCTCGGGATCAGCCTGCTGGTCGCCTTGCTGGGCAGCCCGGCGAGTTACCACACGGCCCATGCGGCGTTTCAGCACGCCTGGTGGGCGCTGGCGGTCGTCGGCCTGTTCGCCGCCGTGACCGCACCGATGATGACGCCGCGCCGGGCTCCGTCAGAAGACCTTGCCCGGGTTGAGGATCCCGTCGGGGTCTAGCGCCGCCTTCACCGAACGGTGCATGTCGATGACGGCGGGGGAGAGCTCCTGGCGCAGCCCCGGCATCTTGAGCAGGCCGACGCCGTGCTCGCCGGTGACCGTGCCGCCGAGTTCCAAAGCGGCCGTGATGATGTCGTCGAAGGCGGCCTGTGCGCGGATGCGCGCGGCGTCATCATCGGCCGGCGCGATCAGCAGCGGATGCAGGTTGCCGTCGCCCGCATGCGCAAGGTTGGCGATCATCACGTCGTGCCGCTGTCCGATGCTTTCGATGCGCGACAGCATCTCGGGCACATGCCGTTTCGGGACGCAGACATCCTCGGTCAGCACCGGGCCCAGTCGCTCCATCGCCGGATACGCCAGCCGCCGCGCGGCGAACAGCGCATCGGCCTCGGCCTGATCGGTCGACGCGGCCGCCCACGTGGCGCCGCCGTCGGTGAAGCACTGCAGCATGCGGTCGGCCTCGTCGTCGCCGACCGTCCCCGGCGTGTCGATTCGGCCGAGCAGGACCACGTTGGCCTCGGCGGAGATGCCCATGTGTTTCCACTCGTCGACGGCCTGCAGGCAGCGCTTGTCGACCAGCTCGAGAGCCGACGGCGTCAGCCCGACCTCCGCGACGGCGCGGATGGCCCGGCCGGCGTCGACGAGCGAGTCGAAATATCCAGCGATGGTGCGGTGCGGTTCCTGCAGCGGCCGCAGCTTGACGGTGATCTCGGTGATGATGCCGAGCGTGCCCTCCGACCCGACCATCAGCCCGGCGAGGTCGTATCCCGCAACGCCTTTCGCCGTCTGCCGCCCCAACCGAACGAGCTCGCCCGTCCCGGTCACCACCTCGACGCCGAGCACGTAGTCGCGGGTGACGCCGTACTTGACGCAGCAGATTCCGCCGGCGTTGGTCGCGACGTTGCCGCCGATCGTCGACCACGGCGAACTGGCGGGGTCCGGCGGATACCACAGGCCCTCGGTCGCGCACTGGGCGCGCAGGTCGTCATTGACGACACCCGGCTCGACGACCGCGGTGCGTTCGAGCCGGTCGATTTGTTTGACCGCGGTCATCCGCTCGAGCGAGACGATCACGCAGCCGGCGACCGCATTGGCGCCGCCCGAGAGCCCGGTGCCGGCGCCCCGCGGAACGATCGGAATGCCGTGGCGTCGGCAATGCCGCACGAGCGCCTGCACCTCGCGTGCGGTGCGGGGCCGCAGCACGGCCACGGCGCCGGCATACGGAGCCCACTCCGCCTCGTCGTGCTGATAGCGGTCGATGATGTCCGGATCGGTGACGAAGCGATCCGGCGGGACCTCATCGGCCAGCGCGGCGATCAACGACGTCGCATCGGGTGACGTACTCATGCCGGCAACGGTAGGCTGGAGGGGTGGCGACGGGAGATGAAATCCCACCAGCCGGTTGGTCGAAGCAGGACGATCGGCTGACGGCCGAGTTCGTCTTCCCCACGTTCGCGGAGGCCATCGCCTTCGTCAATCGCGTTGCCGAGCATGCGGATTCGATGAATCACCACCCGGACATCGATATTCGGTACAACCGCGTGCACCTGGTCCTGACCACCCACGATGCGGGCGGACTGACCCGGCTCGACTATGACCTCGCCGGCCGGATCAGCCGAACGGCCGGCTGATCCGTCTCAGGCGCTGACGCTGCGGGCGAGCGCCCGCACATCTGCGTCGGCGTCCTCCGCGGCGCCCAGCAGCGCCTCCCGGGCGGCGGGGAGGTCGCTCCACAGCCGGAGCGTCGCGGCCGCCGCCTTGCGGACGTCGCCGTGCGGATCGCGCAGCGTCGTCACCAATGCATCGACCACGACGTCGGCCGGCGCCGGCGCCGGCGCCGATGCCAGGCCGCGCGCCGCGCCCACCCGGACCTGCCAGGCGGAGTCGCCGAGCGCCTTCATCAGCAGGGGATGATCCGCCTCGGCGTCCGCGAGGCCGGCCATCGCTGACAGTGCGGCCGCCCGCACCAGCGGATCCCGATCCGTCGCCAGCGCGCGCACCGCATCGATTCCGCCGTCGCCGACCGTGGCCAATCCGGCCGCGACCGCCACTCGGACCTCACGGTTGTCGTCCGACGCGCGTTCGGCGATCAGCTCGGCGGCGTCAAGCGACACCAGTCCGCGGATCGCGGCGATCCGCACCCGGTGATCACTGTCGGCCGCGGCGGTCGAAAAGACGGCGGTATCACCGACTTTGAGGGCCCGTAGCAGGTCGACCACCGTGGCGCGGACGATCGGATCCGGAGCCCCCGCGGCGTCGGTGAGCAGCCGCACGAAGTCGGTGGAGCCCCGCAGCACCTCGACGAGCTCCTGAAGCCCCGCGGCCGCCGCGCGGCGCACCGTCGCGGCCGGGTCGAACAGGCGGGCGGCCAGCGCGAGATCGAATCCGTCGGGGGTGTTCTCGGTGAGCACCGAGATGGCCGTCGCCCGGACCGTGTCGTCGGGATCTTCCAGGTACGAGGTCAGATCGTCGGCGTCATTCACGGTGAGCTGCAGCAGCTCGATGATCCGCGGCGAGGCGATCGACGTCGTGTGCGGCTCGGCGGCGACGCGTTCGCGGACCGGACTCTCGGCCCCGCGATGCGCGGCCGGACCGGTGGTGGCGTCGGGCTCATCGACGGTGATGACGCGGCGGTCGGCCGGCGGTAGATGGTCCAGCCCGTCGACCGGCACGAAGTACGGCTCGACCGGACGACCGACGAACTCCATGTCGCCGTCGGCGGTCTTACGGACGTTGAGGTGATATCCCCATTCGTCGTCGCGGCGCTCCGGCAGGTCTGCGCGCTCGTGGTACAGACCCCAGCGGCTTTCGGTCCGGGTCAGCGAGCTGCGCGCCGCCAATTCGGCGCAGTCCCGGATGAACGTCACCTCGGCGCACCGCATCAGCTCATGCGGTGTCCACCCGCCCATCTCGGCGATTTCGGCGCGCATCCGCTGGAACGTCTCGACGGCGATCCCCAGCTTGGTGCTGGTCTTCGGCGGTGCCACATAGTCGTTCACGAAGCGCCGCAGCTTGTATTCGACCTGGGGCTGCGGCGGGCCGTCCGGATTGCGCAACGGCTGGTAGATCAGCGCATGCGCGTCGGCGAGCTGGTCGAGCGGCAGCTGCTGCGGAATCTCTTGTCCGCGAGCGAGATCGCTGGCATGCTGTCCGGTCAGCTCGCCGTAGACGAACGCGCCGATCATGTAGTTGTGCGGGACGCAGGCCAGGTCGCCGGCGGCGTACAGGCCCGGCACGGTCGTCTGGCCGTTCTCGTCGACCCACACTCCCGACGCCGAATGTCCACTGCACAAACCGATCTCCGAGATATGCATCTCGATGTCGTGTGTGTGGTAGCTGTGTCCACGGCCGGCGTGGAACGTGCCGCGGGTCGGTCGCTCCGTGGTGTGCAGAATCGATTCGAGCGTGTCGAGGGTTTCGTCGGGCAGATGGCTGACCTTGAGATAGATGGGGCCGCGGGCGGATTCGATCTCCGACTTGACCTCGGCCATCATGTCGCCCGACCAATAGTCCGAGTCGACGAACCGCTCACCCTCGGCGTTCACCTGATACCCGCCGAACGGATTGGCCACATATGCGCACGCCGGGCCGTTGTAGTCCTTGATGAGCGGGTTGATCTGGAAGCACTCGATGCCGCTGAGCTCGGCGCCGGCGTGGTACGCCATAGAGTAGCCGTCTCCGGCGTTCGTCGGATTCTCGTACGTACCGTAGAGGTACCCCGATGCCGGCAGGCCGAGCCGGCCGCAGGGTCCGGTCGCGAGAATCACCGCCTTGGCGGCGATTTCGACGAACTCGCCGGTGCGAGTGTTCAATGCGGCCGCCCCGACGGCCCGGCCCCCGCTACCGATGTCACCGTCGGTGAGGACGCGGACCGCCATCAGCCGGTTCTCGATGGTGATCTTCTCGCGCATATCGCGTTTGCGCAGCACGCGGTACAGCGCCTTCTTGACGTCCTTGCCCTCCGGCATCGGTAGGACATACGACCCTGACCGGTGGACGCGGCGGACCGCGTACTCGCCGTACTCGTCTTTCTCGAACTTGACGCCGTACTTCTCCAGCCGGCCGATCATCGCGAATCCCCGTGTAGCTGTTTGATACACGGTCCGCTGATTCACGATGCCGTCATTGGCGCGAGTGATCTCGGCGACGTAGTCCTCCGGGGTGGCCTTGCCGGGGACGACGGCGTTGTTGACGCCGTCCATGCCCATCGCCAGAGCGCCGGAGTGGCGCACATGGGCCTTTTCCAACAGCAGGACGGATGCCCCGTTCTCGGCTGCGGTGAGCGCCGCCATGGTTCCGGCGGTGCCGCCACCGATGACGAGAACATCACATTCGCGGCGGTCGCGGTCATCGATATTCGGGATCTGCAGGCTCATGGCGGGCTCCTGGACGGGCGCTGGGTGGAATGGGCTGTCAGCGAAGCAGATACGGCATGTTGACGGTGACCGCGCCGGTCGGGCAGCGGGCGGCGCACGGCCCGCAGTACCAGCACTCATCGACATGCATGTAGGCCTTGCCGGAATCGGGATTGATCGCCAGCGAGTCGAGCGGACAGACGTCGACACAGAGTGTGCACCCCTCGATGCACAGCGATTCGTCGATCGTGACGGGCACGTCGACGCGAGAATTGACCTGACTCATCGGGTTTCGTTCCTTCGGCTGCGATGGGCGGTACTGCGCAGGCTGACTCGGTCGCTGCGCATGCGGATGTACTCCAGATCGACCGGGCGGTCGCCGGACTCCAGATGGGTGAGACGTTCCAGCAGCAGGATCGGCGCGCCCGAGGCGATCTCCAGTTGTGCCGCGGAATGGGGGTCGGCGGCGGCCGCCTCCACCGTGACCGCCGCCCGGCCCAGTCGGGCGCCGGAGATCTCTTCCAGCAGGGCGAAGATGTCGTGGTGCTGGAGGTCTTCACCGATGAGCGGGGCGCCGAGATCCGGTACCAGGTAGGTGATGTCGAGGCTCAGTGGCTCGTCGTCCAGGTACCGGAGACGTTCGACGTAGACCGCGTCCTCGCCGGGCGCGAGCCGCAGCTTTCGAGCTACGGCCCGCGGGGGCGCGACGACCGTCGCGATCCGCACGACGTTGCGCACGTCGCCGTGCGGGACAAAGGTCTCCTGGAGCCCCAGTAGTGAATCGAGCCCGTGGTCCAGCTTCCGCGACACGACGTGGGTGCCGACCCGCGGTGACCGCTCGATCAGTCCTTCGTCGCGGAGGATCGACAACGCGTCCCGGACGGTGTTGCGCGATACCGTGAAGTCCTCGATGAGCCCGGCTTCATCGAGTGTTCCCGCCAGATCGCCATCGTTGATCTGGCGGCGCACGACATCGGCGACCATGCGCGCCTTGTCGGCCCGCGGGCGAGCCGTCGTCGTAGTCCTGATCTGCATGGATGGGACGATATCGGCGGATCCGGTCCGTCTCGGCGATCGCGGAGTGACGTCCGCGGACAGCGATGCCAATGCGCCACCGCCGGGCCGGAACCGCACCATCTGACCTGCTGCTCGTCGTCGGGCCGGGTCGATTGCGCCACCACGGCGGTGATTAATTCAGCGCGACGCTAATGCGCCGTCGCACCCTGATCAATGGCGGTCTGGCGCGCCCGCGCGGCGCAGCGGACCAGATGGTCGCGTTCGGCGACGTTGACGGCACGGTGTGCCGCCTCGCCATAAGCCGCGGCGGCCGCAGAGGAGTCGCCGGCGAGTTCGAAGAGGTAGCCACGGGTGGCGTGCCAGCGATGCCGCTCGCCGAGGCTGATCTGCAGCCGGTCGGTCTCGCGCAACGCGGCTCGCGGGCCCAGCACATGCCCGACGGCGACCGACCGCGCGAGCACCGCCGCGGGGTCGGCGATCACCGGGTCCGGGCTGAGCCCGACGAGAGCGTCGTACCAGGAGAGGATCTGCGGCCAGTCGGTGTCGGCCGCGGTCGGCGCGTCGTCGTGCAATGCCGCGATGGCCGCCTCGATCTGGTAGCGACCCGGCGGACGCTCGTCGGTCTGAACGGCCAACGCGGACTGCAGGATCCGTACGCCGTCGGTGATCTCGCGGGTATTCCACCGACCGGGATCCTGCCGATCGAGGGTCACGATCGCGCCCTGCGCGTCGAGCCGGGCGGGAAGACGGGCGTGGTTGAGCAGCATCAGCGCGAGCAGCCCGCGGGCTTCGGGCTCGTCGGTGGCCAGGGTCAGCTGACGGGCCAGCCGGATCGCCTCGACCGTGAGGTCGACGCGGCCGGAGTGGCCGGTCGTATAGATGAGATACAGCACCCGCAGCACGACGGCGAGGTCGCCGGGCTGGTTCAGCGTCCGGCCCCGCAACGTGCGCTTGGCCCGGCTGATCCGTTGGGCCATGGTTGCTTCCGGGACGAAGAAGGCGTCGGCGATCTCCTTCGTCGTGAGGCCGCCCACTGCGCGGAGAGTCAAGGCGACCTGGGACGCCGGCGCGAGATCCGGGCTGCAGCAGCAGAACAACAGCAGCAAGGTGTCGTCTCCGACCTCCACCGCGGTCGGATCAGGTTGCGGTTCAACGAAGTCAGCGTCTTCGCGGCGGTTCCGCGCGGCGTGGCTGCGGCGGGCATCGATGAGCCGGCGAGTGGCGACGGACGTCAGCCACGCCGCTCGATTCTGCGGCGGATTGTCCGGCCATACCCGGATCGCCTCGACGAGTGCCTCCTGCAGAGCGTCCTCCGCGTCGTTGAAATCCTCGCCGCGCCGGACCAGGTTGGCGAGCACTCGCGGGACGAGGGTGTGCAGGTCACCCTCGTCCCACGCGGTCGCATCGACCATTGCTCAGTCCTGCGCGATATCCGCGGGCATCTCGGTCATCACTTCGTGGACGTCGATCCATTCGTACAACGGCTCGCCGGCGGGGCCAGGCTCCGACGAGACATAGGCCGCCACTTCGAGCGCCCGCTCGCGCGACTCGACGTCGATCATGTACCAGCCGGCGATCAGGTCGCTGGTCTCCGGCGCCGGGCCGTCGGTGGTGACCGGGGCGGCGTCGGGTCCGCCGTACCGCACCCACGTGCGGGTGGGGGTGAGCGCCTGGGCGTCGACGAATTCGCCGCTTTCCTCCAGCATCTCGGCCACATGCCGCTGGAACGCGATATGCGCCTCGACGTCAGCGGGATCCCACTGGTCCATCGGCGGGAACGGGTGGTGCGGCGCCGGGCCGCCGCGATAGTGCTTGAGCAACAGATACCTAGCCATGATGACCTCCTGATACGTGATGTCACGCGATTGCGGACCGCGCGGTTCGTGGTCCGTCATCAGGTGAGCGGAGCCGATGCGCACTTCTCGACACGATGCTGCCAGGAGTTCGTTATTTCTTTGACCGATCCACGCCGAGCTGGTCGGTGATGTAGAAGAACGGGTCGGTCTGGTCGCTCAGTCCGGCGACGTTGGCCGCACCCGGGCCGTACGCGGCGATCCGCACCTGACCACCGGTGTGCTGCTCCTCGCCGGGGACGAGCGACGTCCCGTAGCTGACGGTGATCGGTACGCCGTCCTTCGTGGTCAGGTTGCGCGTGAGTCCCGGCATCGGCAGCTCGGCATCGGTTTCGGCGATCTGGCTGGAATGCGCGTGATCGCCGGTGACGATGACGAGCGTCTGCTTGTCCGCCTTCGCGAAGTCGAGCGCGATCTTGGTCGCGTCCGCCAACTGAATCGTCTCGATCGTCTCGCCGATCTGACCGCAGGGGTCGGCGTCGTGGTTGGCCTTGTCGACCGAGCCTGACTCGACCTGCAGGAAGAAGCCGTCGTCGTTCTTCAACAGGTCGATCGCCTTCGCCGTCATCGCACCGAGTCTCGGTGTGGTGGAGGTGAAGTCGGGATTGGGGGAGCAGGTCACGGCCGGCTGCCGATTGCCGTCCGGCACCGCGGTCGCCTTGGCCCACTGCCGTGGCAGGTTGCCGTCGGCGAACACCCCGAGCAGCGGCCGGTCCTGACCGGCACTCGTGACGTTGCTCAGCTCGTCGGCAGCGCGGACGATCTGGTAGCCACGTTCTTTGGCCTGCACCTCGAGAGTCTTGCCCTGGTAGGGGCCGGCCGCGGCGGTCTCCTGGAACGTGGCCCAGCCGCCGCCGAGGGTGACATCGGGTCGGGCGTTGAGGAGCTGCTCGGTGATCGAACCGGCGCCACCGTTCTCGAGCGCATTCTCCGGACACTTCTCCGTCGTCGCTTTCGGTCCGTAGCACTTGCGCTGTGACACGTGCGCGACCTGCACGGCAGGGGTGGCGTCCTGCAGCTCGGTGGTCGTCACGTCGCCCGTGCGCAGCCCGTTGGCCTTCGCGATCTCCAGGATGCTGCGCTGGGGTTTGCCATGCAGGTCGACGCTGATCGCACCGTTGTAGGTCTTGGTCCCGGTCGACCATGCCGACCCGGACGCCGCCGAGTCCGTTACGTAGCTGGGCTTGCCGGTCTTCTGGTCGAGCGAGTACGTCGTGTAGTCGCCGCTGATCGGCAGCTGGTCGATCCCGGGCAGCTGGCCGCCCGCGCCGTACTGGTAGTCGCGAGCCAGCGTGTATTCCTGGTTCGCCGTGCCGTCGCCGATCACGAGGATGACATTCTTGGCGCCCGACGGCTGGATCGAGTCGGCGAGCATCCGGGTCTGATCCTCCGACAGCCGGCGGGCACCGCCGTGGCCGGTGATGTCGCCGGCCACGTGCCGCTGGATATCGACGCTCGACGCCGTGTCGCCGCCGACTCCGGCGTCGTCGGCCGAGCTGCACCCGCCGAGGATGCCGGCGGCGCCGAGGATCAGTGCACTACCGAGGATGCCAGCCGCGCGTAGTGGCCGGTTGCCGCGCTTGCGATGATTGTCGTATTTTTCAGGCACGCTGGTATGCCAGCAGCCTGACATGAACGCGCGGGATATCCGGGCCGAACAACTGGCGTACAACCGTTTTCGACCGGCGCCGCGGATGCGACACCGGCCGAATCCCGCGACGAATGTCGCGGGATGACGTCAGGTCAGGCTACTGACCCATCACGTATTCGACGGACGGGCCCGCGGTCCAGCCGCCGTCGACCGCGATCTCGGCGCCCGTCGTGTAGGACGCTTCGTCGGACAGCAGGTAGAGCACGGCACCGGCCAGCTCTTCGGGCTTGCCCACGCGCTGGAAGGGATTGTTCGGGAAGGCGCCCTCGGCCGCCACGATGCCGGTCGGTGCGGTCATCGGGGTCAGCACCATGCCGGGATGAACCGAGTTGACACGGATCTTGTCGCGGCCGAGTTCGACGGCCGCGACCTTGGACAGGCCTCGGACGCCCCATTTCGCGGCGCCGTAGCCGCTCGTGAGCGCGAGACCGATGAGACCTGCCGCCGAGGAGATGTTCACGATCGACCCACCGCCCGCGCGGCGCATGGCCGGAATCGCGAAGTGCATGCCCTTGTGCACGGCGATGAGGTTGATCTGCACGATGCGTTCGAAGGTCTCGAGCGGCTCATCGGCGACCGGCATGCCGGATGCCGTCACGCCGGCGTTGTTGACCAGACCGTCGAGGCGCCCGAACTTCGCTTCGGTCTCCGCGATGGCCGACTCCCAGTTCGCGGTTTCGGTGACATCGAGGTGCACGAACGCCGCACTGTCGCCGAGACTTTCGGCGACCGCGGCGCCTTCGTCGTCGAGGATGTCGCCGATGACGACCTTGCCGCCGGAGGCCACGATGCCACGCGAGAACGCCTCGCCGAGGCCGCGGGCCCCGCCGGTGACCAGGACGACCTTGCCTGTCAGATCTGTCATTTCAAGCCCTCTCAGTGATGGATCGCGACGTGTAGCGGCCCCGACGCTAACTCCGGCGGCTCGGATCCGGGCACCGTAGATCCCGACCAGCGGGAGCGGGCGGGATCGATTCTCACGCGCGCCCGCGGATCCGTCGATCGAGGTCGGCATGCGCGCCGACCGTCGCGTCCAGCGTCGCGACGCACATCGCAAGGTTGTCCTTCGGCGTCATCGCACCGTCGACCAGGGTGGCCAGCGTGGTTTCGCGGACGAACGCGATCCAACCGGCGAATGCGGCTTCGGCGAGTCGGCGCCGACGTCCCCGGGCCCCGGCGGTGTCGAGCGCGACGCGGCAGAGCGTCCGGAAGTTGTCCGCGATCGGCTCCCGCACCGCGGGCGCCGACGCGATCGAGCTGCGGTTGGCGATGAGGACGAGCTGTACATGTCGCGAGTAGAAGTCGAGATAGCCCGTCAGCATTTCGACGATCCAGTCCCGAACGGTCTCGCAGTCATCGAGCTGCGTTGTGGCGCCGAGTGATTCGTGTGCTCGTTGCCATATCGCGGCAAAATAGTCGGCCTTGGTGGGGAAGTAGTGGTAGAGCGATGCGCGCGTCACCCCGGCGGCGGCGGCGATGTCCTCCATCGACAGTTCTTCGAAACGTCCCTCGCCGAACACAGCTTCCCCGACATCGAGCAGCTGTGCTCGCCGCGTCTCTGGAGTCATCCGTGTCCGGGGTGGCATTCATCCAATCTAGCTCTTGCGCCGGCTCTGTCGGAGGCATACCGTGAGAGTTATTCAACAGTTGTAAAACAGAGGTGATTCGATGCGGATCTTTCAAGGCTGGTTGACACTGTTCGGGTTGGTGGTCGCCGGAATCGGCCTGGCGCACTTGTTCTTCGGTCAAGTCACGTATATCGGCGGCGGGTCGGTGAACGCGACGATGGAGTCCGATCTACGGTTCTTCAATCTGTTGTTCGTGGCGTACGGACTGGCCTTCGTCTGGGCGGCACGAGACATCGCCGGACGGGCCGCGCTGATCGATCTGCTGGGCCTGCTGTTCTTTGTCGGCGGCCTGGCCCGCCTGCTCGCCTGGGCAGAGGCGGGTACGCCAAGTTGGTTCTACGTCCTGATGATTCCGGTCGAGCTGATCATTCCGATCGTGAATTTCGTCTGGCTGCGTTCCGAGCGTCGCCGGATCGAGCTGCCGGCGCGGCCGACTACGGTCGGCTGACCGGTTCCGGCGTTTGTCATCCAATGGTGCGGACGGCTGTGGAGCCGAATGACGCGCGACGGGCGACCAACGTCGACGTCGCTCGGTCGATGTCGCGATCGATGCCGGCTCGATGGTTGATGTAAAACTTCACGCCGGTGCCGTCAAGAACTCGTCAAGCCCATAGGCGTGCGGTCGATTGCGGCGGAATGTCGTGTGGGTGACCCTCTTGGACATACTTCCGTCGCTGCGACTCGCCGCGCTCCCCAGTCGGCCGGCCGACGGTTGCGCCGACGTCTGGCCTGTCAACACCCATTTCGCCGTCGGCGGCCGGCTGTCAGTGGCCGGTGTGCCGCTGTGCGAGGTCGCCGATCAGTACGGCACCCCGGTCCATGTGCTAGACGAGAACGACTTCCGCACGCGGGCGCGGGCCTACCGATCCGTATTCTCCGGCGCCGAGATCGCCTATGCGGCGAAAGCACTCCTGACCAAAGCTGTTGCCGACTGGGTGATCGCGGAGGGGCTATCTCTGAGCGTGTCGTCCAGCGGCGAGATCGCGTTGGCCCTTGCCGCCGGCGTCGATCCTGGACGAATGATCCTGCACGGCAACGGAAAGTCGTGCGACGACCTGCGATACGCGGTCGCGGCCCGGGTGGGACACATCGTCGTGGATTCACATACCGAGATCACGCTGCTCTCGGCACAGCTCTCCGCCCGCCAGCGCGTACTGCTGCGTGTCGGTGCAGACGACAACGCCGCCGGATTCGCCATCGGTTCCGACCGTTCACTGGAGGCGGCCCGCAGGATCGTCGCCGATCCGCACCTGGAGTTGGTCGGGTTGCACACGGAAATCGACGGCCAGTGCAGCGATCCCGAGCGGTATGGCGATCTGGTCACCGCGGGAGTCATAGCGATCAGCCAGATCAACGCCGCCTGCGGAGCCGAGTTGCATCAGTTGGACATCGGTGGGGGACAGGAGGTCGCCCACCGATTCGGCGATCCGGCGCTCGATCTCCGGCAATTCGGCGAGGCCGTTGACTCCGCGCTCTATCGCAGTGAGCCGATGGTCGGTACACCGAGACCGCACATCATCGTGGAACCCGGCCGATCGATTGCCGCACAAGCGGGCGTCACCGTCTATCGAGTGGTCGCAGTGCGACGCACTGAATACGGCACCCGGGTCGTGGTCGACGCCGACCTCAGCGACACTCCGAGCGATGGCGTCGCCGCCAACCGCACTGTGGCACTGGTCAATCGACACCCCGCCGGACGAGTGGAGGCTGTCACCGTGATGGGCCGGACACCTGGCGCCGAGGCCCTGGCAAGGGATGTGCGTCTGCCGGCCGACTTGCATCCGGGCGATGTGCTCGCGGTTGCGTGCACTGGCGCGTATCACCATTCGACGGCGTCCAACGCGCGAATGACGCGGCGCGCACCGATCATCGCCGTCGCGGACGGGCGGTCTCGTCAGATCGTTCGCCGCGAGACCATCGATGATCTGATGGCGCGCGATCTGGGATGAATCGCGCCGACGGACCGGGATCGCGGGACAGATCGTCGCGCAATTGGCTCGCATCGCATCACGCGGAGCCGATCGGCCCCGTCGATCAGCGATGCCTGAGCGCCGCCGTGAGCTCGGAGAGCGAATCGAACTGTAGGTCAGCGATACACACCTCAGGTTGCCCCGCATGGATGAGGCCCCACGGACCGCGTCGAATGAATGCTGTGCGCAGCCCGACCGAATGCGCCGGGACGATGTCGTTGTCGACACGATCGCCGACGTACATGATCTCGTGCGGCTGGACGCCGAGGGCGTCGATCAGCTTCGCGAAGTACGTTTCGGACGGTTTCGAGACGCCCCATTCGGCTGATGACGCGATGACGTCGGCCTTGAAGCCCAGTGCCAGAAGCTGTTCGGCGGTATCGGCTGGCTGATTGCCGGCTATCCCGACGATGAAACCGGCTGCCTTCGCTGCATGCAGGCATTCGAGTGCGTCTGGATACAGATCGTCGGGACCGATGCATGTCGGCGCCGGCGGCTGGCTGACTCCAAGGATCTCCCACGCACGGCGATGATCCTCGCCGCGCTCGATGAGCGCACCGAGGACGCCCATCAATGCGAAAGGAGTGACACCCGCGGCGGCGGCCCGACCGGCCCACATGCGAGATTCGTCGACCAGGGTCTCGCCGACGTCGAAGACCACCGCTCGGAGACCATGGGATAGCTGCGGATCGCTCATCGGACGATGGTCTCATTTCAGCGCCGCGAAAACCCGTTGCCACATGGCGAATTGCGCGCGTACGGTGCGCCTGATGACAAACGAGCGAGCGTTGGTTCTGGGCGGTGCGGGGTCGGCGGGCAATGCCTGGGTGATCGGAGTGGTCGCGGGGTTGTTCGATGCCGGGCTGGACGTCACCGACGCCAATCTCATCATCGGTACGTCGTCCGGATCGACCACGGCCGTCCAGATATCCAGTGACACAACGCCGACCGAACTCTTCAGGGCGACCGTAGCGGTGCCCCCGCTCCACAGCGCAAGTGGACCGGCCAGGGGAGGGGCACCGGCTGCCACCGTGGCGAGCCATCTCGAGAAGACGAGCGCCATCATCGCCGCCTCGAGCGATCCCGCAGACATGCGGCGGCGTATGGGTGCCGCAGCTCTCGAAATGGATGCTGTGTCGGACAGCTCGACTCAGGCGCGGAGACGAGCGCTGGTCGCATCTCGGCTGCCCAGTCAGGAGTGGCCGCAGCAGCCAGTGTTCATCGTGGCCGTCGACGCGCACACGGGTGAACCGGTGGTGTTCGATCGCCACAGTGGTGTCGAACTGGCTGACGCAGTGACGGCCAGTACGTCCGGGCCCGGCGCCGCGCCACACACCATCGGCGACCGTCGCTATATCGATGGTGGCTACCGAGCCGGTGAAAACGCCGATTTGGCAACCGGATACGCCAGGGTACTGGTGCTATCGCCGTTCGGCGGCCGATCGCGGATGCCGGCGAAATGGGGCACACATCTTGCGGCACAGGTGGATCGGTTGCGCGCGGAGGGGAGTCTGGTCGAAACCGTCTTCCCGGACGGCGACGCGGCTGAGATATTCGCGTATGGCGCCAACCAGATGGATCCGTCGACGCGGCCGCCGGCTGCCCGGTCTGGATACGACCAGGGGAAGAAACTCGCGGCTCAGCTCACCGAATTCTGGACTGGGCAAACAACATAGGGCAGAGCGTAGCGCCAGGGAAGCGTAGAAATTCGCCCCATCGGAGATCGTCATGGGATGTGGCGTACGACTAATTCTGAGTGAAATGCAGGGGTGCGGCTCACTTGAGACGAGTCGAGTCGTTCCTGGGGGATGTCCGTTTCGATGAGGGTGAGCTGACCCGGGTCGATGGTGTCCGGGAAGAACCCGTACCCGTGCGCCGAAGTAAGCAACTCCGAAACGTCGATGCCGTCGACCTGCCACACGTCGACAGGGCCACCCGTGCCGTTCATGCGTACGAACCAGCGGGACTCCTGTTCGCTGCGCGCTAGAAAACAACCCTCGTGCTCGGGTGCGGCACTGCCGGCGATGCCGCGTGCGGAACCCATTCGGCGCCAATCCAAGCCATGTTCCTTGATCGATGCGCGATTGAGCGCAGAACTGACGTGATAGAGAGAGGCCATCGCCGCAGAATAGTTCGTCCAGTCCACAATGTTCCACGGCCGCAAGGGAAGAACCACGGCGTTAGCGGGCGTTGTCGGTGTCGGCAGTGGACAGAGTCGCGGCCCACTCTGCGGACCATCGGACGAGTGGCTGGAGCGCGCGACGGGCTCCGTTGCCCAACTCGGTGAGAACGTAGGTGGTATCCGGACAGGCTCTACCCGGCTGACACGGGTCACACCAATTGACAGGCCCCTGTCAATTGGTGATCCTGGAGTCATGACCGAAATCGCGACTGTGCAGCGCATCATCGTCTCCGTGACCAATATCGACGCGGCCCTGGGCCTCTACGTCGGTGTCCTCGGACTGGAGATCAGGCATCGGTCTCCTGGGTTCGCCTGGCTGAAGACTGGGGACGATGTGGAGTTGATGCTGCACGAGCGCCCGGCTGTGCCCTCTGACACCGCCGTCGCCGTGGGATTCGCGATCAGTGCACTCGATGACAAGGTCGCTCGCTGTGTAGCCGTGGGCGGGAGCGTCGTGGATGCTCCCGAGAAGCGGGAGTGGGGCGAGCGCATGGCCGTGATCCGGGACGTTGACGGCCATCTCGTGTGCCTGAGCGAGCGCGGATGACGTCGGCGAGACGTCTGACCGAGCTGGTCGATGAGGTCTTCCGGCTCTCCGACGCCTTCGCACGCGCCGGCGACACCATCGTCGCCGACGAAGGGCTCACGGCTTCGCGGTGGCTCACACTCGGCGCCGTCGCGCATGAATCCCTCAGCGTCGCAGCGATTGCTAGACGACGAGGTATGCGTCGACAGTCCGCCAACGAGTCGGTCGCCCATCTGGAGGCTGCCGGGCTCGTCCGACGCGAGCCCGATCCCGCCGACGCCAGAGCTCCATTGGTTCACCTCACGGAAGAAGGCCGTCGCACGCTCGACCGCATACGCCCGCGACGTCTTGCCTGGGCCACTCAGACCTCTTCCGTGGTGACGGAGGGGGAGTTATCGACGGCTGTCGACGTGCTCCGACGTCTGCGGGCAACCCTGGAAGCCGACGTGCCACAGTGAGTGCGATCGGCGGGCGACTGCATGCGGTAGGAATGTGTCATGAGTCCTGCATTCGACGACGTTTACCGGCAGAAGTATCTCCTTTTGACGACCTTCACCAAGGATGGCCGCCCCAAGCCGACACCCGTGTGGGGCGTACCGGACGGCGACAAGCTCTTGATCATCACCGACCGGGGATCATGGAAGACCAAGCGCATCAACAACACACCACGCATCACGATTCAGAAATGCGGGATCTTTGGCAAGGTCAAGGGTGAGCCGGTGGAGGCGCGGGCACGGATGCTCCCCGAATCGGACACTCGCCGGGTGTTCGACAAGATCGTCAAGAGGTACTGGCATCACGCGATCTACTTCGTCCCGCAGGCGATCCTCCGCGGCGGTATCGACAAGGTGCACGCAGCGATCGAGGTCGAGGCTGTCGACGCTGCGTAGTCTTGGCCCTTCGCGAGTGTCAGGTACCTGTCGCCGAGTCTCAAATCTCACCGTGACGGCCGGGCGGAATCTACCGACATAGCGACACGCGCCATAGAATGCGGGGGATGACCTGGCATGTCGACGAGGATCTGCGCGGTGCGCAGTTCCGCGAGTGCGATTTGTCCGGGGCCCGCCTGGTCGGTGTCGTGATGCAGGATGCCGTGATCGACGGGCTGATCACCAACCTCGTGGTGAACGGTGTCGATGTCACCGAATATGTCGAGGCCGAGCTCGACCGGCGTCATCCGGTGCGTGTGCTGATTCGCTCCCAGGACCCTGTCGATCTGTGCGAGGCGGCACGCCAAGTCCACGCCAGCTGGGCCACCACGATCGAACGCATCTGCCGGATACCCGGCATCGAGCGCCGCAGCGTGAACGACGAGTGGTCGGCGGTGCAGACGTTGCGTCACCTCGTCTTCGTCCACGATTCGTGGTTCCGCCGCTGTTGCTTGGGTTCGACAGAGCTGTTCACGCCGATGGGCATCGGGCCGGCCATCGAGCCCTACCGCGGCGCGCACGGGCTTGATCTCTCGCTCGATCCAGGCCTCGACGAGATCGTCAGTGCGCGTGATGCACAGACTGCCGAGCTTGAGGCGTGGCTCAATGAGCTCACCGCTGTCCAGCTCGCGGCGCGAGCGCCGGTGCCGGATGACGACGTCTGGCCGCCGTACGCCCGAGGCCGCACGGTGCGGCAGTGCCTTGCAACGGTGCTCAACGAAACCTTCCAGCACCACGGTTTCTGCGTCCGCGACCTCGACCTGATCGAGCAACAAGACGCCAGGTAGGACCAGTCTCGACGGCGCCGTCGGGCGCGTTGTTCGGCCGGCTCGACAGCGGAACGACAATGTGATTGAGATTCTTCGGGTGTGTCCCAACCCCGGCACGCGATCCCGACTGTCGCAAGTCTCGGGTACCCGTGTCGATTTTGAGCCGCAAGGGCTTGACGCAGCTTCTACAGCGGGCACCTGTGGGTCCGGGTCACTGAACACGCTGCGCGGTGGTCCGTCGTTATGCCTGAGCAACAGCCAATCTGGGAGTCGACTTCGAGTTTCGCAGGTCGTGGCCAATACCGTCTCATCTTGGTACTGAGGCCGATTTCCGGTCGGTGGGAGAGCAGCTCACCGACGCGATGGGGGGAGTTCGAGCCTGACGCCTCCTATGCGGCGGCGGGCCCGTAACGGATGATCGTCGCGGTGTAGGGGCCGGCGGCGCCGGTCACCCCGTTGCCCGTAGGGATGCGTCCGTCACGTCCGACCACCCGCGAATCGCTTGCCGGGTGATTCCACAGGCGGATCTCGTCGGCGCGAGCGACGCCGAGCTGGCTGAGCTTGCCGACGAGCTGCCGCCGGGCGTTATCGCCGTACGAGCGGTCCTTGCCGTCGGCGAAGGTCTTGTTCCAGACCACTCGTGAGCCTTCCGCGATCGTTACCTGGTAGGTCATCGGACTTCCTCTCGTCGTCGTGTGTCTGCCGATGACAAGAGTCAACCAGCCGAGCCTGTGAGGATGCGGTAGGCCCGATCGGGTGCACCTGTCAGCTAGCAGCATCCTCACAGCCGTCGATCAGAGCGGCCGACAAATCGGGCTTCATCCTGGGGTACGTAAATCCAAGGGAGAGAAGAACCATGACCATTCTGGCAAATCAACGCGCGGTGCCGACCATCGACAGCGCACCCGCACGCCGCCGGCGATCGCTACCGCGCGGGCGCGGCCCTGTTCCCTGGAGCCCGTACGCCCTGGGCGCGCTACTGCTTACCACTGCGCTGCTCTACCTTTGGAACCTGTCCACCAACGGCTATGCCAACACGTTCTACGCCGCTGCGGCACAGGCCGGTTCGCAAAGCTGGAAGGCATGGTTCTTCGGAGCCCTGGACTCGTCCAACTTCATCACCGTCGACAAGCCGCCGGCTGCGCTCTGGGTGACTGGGCTATCGGTACGGATCTTCGGCATGAACAGCTGGGCCGTCCTGGTCCCGCAGGCGTTGATGGGTGTGGCCACGGTCGCTCTCGTTTACTGCACCATGCGCCGCACCTTCACCGACGCGCGGCACGGTACGGTCGCCGGGCTGATCGCCGGCGGCATCCTCGCCTTCACCCCCGCGGCCGCGTTGATGTTCCGCTTCAACAACCCGGACGCCCTACTCGTCCTGTTGATGGTCGCCGCGGCATACGCCTTGACGCGGGCATTGAAGACCGGCTCCGGACGCTGGCTGGCCCTGGTCGGCGTCGCTCTCGGATTCGCCTTCCTGACGAAGATGCTGCAGGGCTTGCTGGTGGTGCCCGGGTACGCGCTGGCCTACCTGCTGCTGGCAAATACCGGCTGGCGCAAAAGGATCGGCCATCTCCTGATAGCCGGTGTGACGCTGGTGGTGTCTGCGGGCTGGTTCGTCGTGGCGACCATGCTGGTGCCCGCATCCGAACGCCCCTACATCGGCGGATCGACCAATAACACTTTCATGGACCTGGTCTTCGGTTACAACGGCGTCTCCCGCATCAGCGGTTCCACCGGTGGCGGACCGGGCGGCGGAGGCGGAACTCCCGGCAGCTCATTCGGCGGGTCGACCGGCCTAGACCGGTTGTTCAGCTCCGAGATGGGCAACGAAATCTCCTGGCTGCTGCCAGTGGCACTGCTGGCCGTGGTGTTCGCCGTCTACATGATGGTGCGCACGCTCATCTCTCGCCGCGAGCCCGCCGCCGCACGATTCACGGGGGTCTCAAGAATCGAGTCGGGTGCGGTGATCGCCTGGGGCGGTTGGTTGATCGTGACAGGCCTAATCTTCAGCTACATGAGTGGAACCGTGCACCCGTACTACACGGTGGCGCTGGCGCCCGCGATCGCCGTCATGATCGCGCTCGGCAGCGTGTTCGCCTGGCGCTCCCGGCAACGGTACGACGGTCGAATCATGCTGGCCGCCATGATCGGCCTGGCGGCCGGGTGGTCCGTTGTCCTGATGAGCCGCAACGACTTCGGCCCGAGCTGGTGCCGGTGGCTGATCGGTGTGGCCGCTGCCTTGGCGGTGGTCGTGATCGTCATCGGCGGCACACTGCGGTGGCGGAAGGCAGTCGCGTCGGCGGCCATCGTCGGAGCGCTGGCAGGGTTCGGCGGCACGGCAGCCTTCTCGATCGCGACGGCTGTCACGGCCCACGGTGGATCGATCCCGACCGCTGTGAACACCTCGTTGTCCAGCGGTGGCGGAATGGGCGGCGGGCCCGGCCATTTCAAGCAGGGCGCAGGCCAGCAGCGCACCTCGGGGCACACTGGTCGTGGCGCCGGGCATGCGCCGCCCACTGGTCAGCCCAACGGCCAGGGAGTCGGCGGCCAGACCTCGGCCGGCAACGGTCCCGCCGGTGGGCAACCGGGCGGTCAGGGCGGCCCCGGCGAGATGTCGACCAGTTCGGCACTCACGTCGCTGCTGAAGTCGACATCGACCACCTGGGCCGCGGCCACCAACGGCGATCAGTCGGCGGCCAGCATCGAGATCGCTACCGGCAAGGCGGTCATGGCCATCGGCGGATGGAGCAACGATCCGGCGCCCACGTTGAATCAGTTCATCGCCTATGTGAAAGCGGGCAAGATCGCCTACTACATCGGTGGCGGCCAGGGCGGGCCCGGCGGCAACTCCGAAATCGCCACCTGGGTGTCCTCGCACTACAAGGCCACCACGGTCGGCGGCACGACGGTCTACAAACTGACCTGATCCGCCCCGTCCGTGCGCTGATCCGGGGGCGGCGGTACATCCCGAGGCCGTTCTCGTAGGTGAGGTGTTGCACGATTGGCTCGGATCGTCAACGCTGTTCGGTGACCGAATGCATCCCATATACGTGTCATTGAGTCTCAAGTAGCTTGTCATCCGACACATAGTCCGAGCGGTGATTCATCTGATGCAATATGCAGTGGTTTGCTGGTAACCCTGCATATTCGATCACTGCATATTCCAGGAGAAAGGCGGCGGATCATTTTGGATTGCCGACGAAAACCGATGCTTGGGCTGGTGGGCTCAGAGGTAGGCGCCGCCCGATGCCTCGACTCGCTGAGCGTTGATCCAGCGTCCGTCCGGCGATAGCAGTAGAACGACCGCGGCCGCGATGTCGTCGGGCTGTCCTCCACGGCCGAGCGCGGTCACCTTCGCAACTTCGCGCTGGAACTCGTCGCTCATGAGGTAACCGCCACCGAAGTCGGTCGCGGTTGCGCCGGGAGCGAGGGTGTTTGCCCTGATCCCACGCTCGCCGAGACCGGCCGCGAGGTAGCGGGTGTAGACCTCCATCGCACCCTTTGTCGCCGCGTAGACCGCGTACGGGGCGCCGCCCGTGAAGCGCGTCAATCCGCTCGAGACGTTGAGGATGCGCCCGCCGTCCGCGATCAGCGGCAGCACGGCTTCGGTCAGCAGCACAACGCCTTTCACGTTGGTGTCGAGCAGCTCGTCGACTTGTTCGGCGGTGGTGGCGCCGACCGGGGTCAGGACGCCGACCCCGGCGTTGTTGAAGAGGTGATCGAAGCTCTCGCGTCCCCAGGTTTCGGCGAGTGCGGCGTGAAGCTGTTCGACGAAGGCGTGGAACGTCGAGAATTCGGTGGTATCGAGCTGCAGTGCAACGGCTTTGCGGCCCTTCTGCGCAATCGCGGCGACGGTGTCGGCCGCGGACTCGGCTGATGCGCGATAGGTGATGACGACGTCCTGCCCGGAATCGGCCAGAGCGAGCGCGGCGGCACGGCCCAGGCCACGTCCGCCGCCGGTGATGAGAGTGATCTTGTTGTCGGTCATGCAATTATCTTGTTGTCGGTCATGCAATTACCGTGCACCGATAACGGATGTCTCTCCAGGGCGCGCCTATCCAGGGATCAACGATCCGCGGATACTGCGGTTTAGTCGAGGCACAATGGCATTCATGGATCGCAGTCAGCTGGCTGACTTCCTGCGCAGTCGACGGGAGGCGCTGCAGCCGGAAGATGTTGGCCTACAGCAGGGAACTCGTCGACGAACACGTGGCCTGAGACGTGAAGAGATCGCCCAACTCTGCGACATGTCAACCGACTACTGGAGCCGGCTCGAACAGCAGCGCGGGCCGCAACCATCTAAGCAGATGCTGGGCGCGATCGCGCGCGGACTCCGGCTCACCGTCGACGAACGTGCGCACCTGTTCCGATTGGCCGGCCACCCGTCACCTGAGCCGGGCAGTGCATGGCAGCACGTGGCGCCGGGGATGCAGCGGATCCTCGACCGACTGTCTGACACCCCTGCGATGGTGCTGACCGACCTGGGGGAGACGCTGATGCAGACGCCGCTCGCCCGTGCTCTGCTCGGCGATCATTCCGGTTACACGGGCCTGGATCGTGTCAATGTTTATCGCTGGTACACCAGCCCAGCGACTCGCGACGTGTATCCGCTCGAGGATCAGGCTGAGCACGGGGCGGTGTTCACGGCCGAATTGCGTAGTGCGTATTCAACTCCGGCAACCCGTCAGCGGGCGACTGAGGTTGTGGAAGCGTTGCTCGCCACCAGCCCTGAGTTCGCCGATGTATGGGATCGACATGATGTTCGAATGAAACATCCACGGTGCAAACGATTCTCGCACCCGGAGGTCGGGGAGCTGGAGCTTGACTGCCAGACACTGATCGACACCGAGAGCCGTCAGGCGTTGCTGGTGTTCACTGCCACGCCCGGGTCGGCGACGGTCGAGAAGCTGGAACTTCTCGCGGTGATCGGTGCGCGCCGCGTCGTCTAGCAGATGTGGCCTGCAGAAATCGAGGTGCGCCCGGTTAGTGGACTCCGCTCGTGCGACGAAAGCCGACAGCAACAACGATCAGGTAGGCAAGACTTTAAGTTGACATAATATTTCTTATCGGCGGAAAAACCTAGCGAGTTGCAGCAGATGCAAGTACTCGCATCCCTGTGAGAATTTCGACAATCGTTCCACTGCAACGGGTTTGGTGAATTCCAGGACAACAATTTCCGGCGCGCCTTGTTGCTGGCGTGCTGGTCGGGCTACGTTTCATTCGTTAGATGATCGATTCCTGCGACGGCTGATCGAGACTTCGATCGGGTGTGCCCAGTGTTGGGACAGTCCGGTCGTCTGAACTAACTCCCTCCTCACACAAACGGACATGGCTGGTTCTGTCATGCCCGGCGGCCGCTGCGCGAATCGTCACAGTGACGTTATGGGGTGATCGCGGTATGTCCGAAGAATTGCCAGGCTTTGCGCCAAAGGTGTTCTCCACCAGCGATGTTGGTCTGCTCCGCGCCGAGGACCGCGTGTATGAGGCGATGCTGGCGGGATGGCGATCGCAACAACTTGCTCGCGGGCTGGTGCCGGCAACGATCACGCCGCGCTGTCAGCTGATCGACCGATTCTTTGCCTACACGAACGAGTATCCGTGGAATTGGCGGCCGCAGGATCTCGATGACTACATGGCCGAACGCCGGCTGGTGAACTCGGCGGTCACGGTCCGAACGCTGCGTACGTACAGCAATGCGATCGCGATGTTCTGCGAGTACATCTCCGACCCGCGCTACACCTGGACTGAGGTGTGCGACAAATATTTCGGCACCCACCCCACCCAGATCCGATTCGAGTGGAACACTCCTCGACACAGTGCCGAAGATGCGATGCCGACACGGCGACGGGCCTTCACCAAGGCGGAGTTGCAACAGTTGTTCGACTGCATCGACGACTACGTCGACGACCTGCACGCCAGGAATCGAAAACAGTGGCGCACGGTGATGCGTGACTCGATGGCATTCAAGGTGGCCTACGCGTACGGGCTGCGCCGGCGCGAGCTGACAATGCTCGACACGATCGACTTCGGTCCGAATCCCTATGTGCCGCACTACCGCCGCTACGGCGCGCTGACCGTCCGATGGGCCAAAGGAACACGTGGTTCGGGACCGCGCCGACGGACAGTGCTCACTGTTCCGGACTTCGACTGGGCGGTCGATCTCCTCGAGTATTGGTGTGCTGACGGCCGCGAGGTATTCACGACCGCCGACCGATCGCGGGCGATGTGGCCCAGCGAACGCGGCGACAGGATCACCATCGGCGCGCTGGGTCGGTCATTCGCCTTTCACCGTGAACGGGCTGGGCTGCCCAGCGAATTGTGCCTGCATGCGTTGCGCCACTCGTACACCACGCACTTGCTTGAGGCCGACTACAAGGAGCAGTTCGTGCAGCAGCAGCTCGGCCACCTGAATTCGTCGACGACCGCATTGTATTCGTCGGTCGGTGACGACTTCAAGAACCGCAAGATTCAGCAAATGATCAACCGCCGGATCGCGAAGGGAGGCAACCAAAATGACGGGTGAACAACGCCGAATCGGGTTCCACTGGCACCTACGCAAGGTAATGGCGGCGCACAATCTGTGGAAGTCAACTGATCTGCGACCGCTGCTGCAATCACGCGGGGTCAATCTGTCCGATGCGCAGATCTACCGGCTGGTGACCACGGAGCCGCAACGTATCTCGTCGCGGACGCTTGCGGCACTGTGTGACATCTTCGACTGCTCCCCTGGCGAGTTGTTCGAACCGTTCGTGGAGATGCGAGCAGCAAAGACCGCGCAGGCGCCGTCCGGCCGCGCCCTGGGCCTGGGCCTGGGACCCAGTCCGAGCGGGCCGATCGCACACCGTATCCGTGTAGTGGAGGATTCCGATGGCCAGACCACGTAAACCCGAGGATCCCGACAGCTTCCAGCCGTGCGACCGGTGCGGCAAATGCTATTCGCCCGCAGCGTGGTGGCCGGAAGGCGTCGTGTGCGGCTACTGCTACCAGGCGGCGAAACGCACCACTGGGCGATGCCCCTGCGGACACGAGGGGGTGCTTCCAGGACTCATCGATGGCGCACCCGTGTGCCGGCGCTGCAGCGGCATCACCCTGAACGTGGACTGCGTCGAGTGCGGCGCCGAGACTGAGCTATACCGCGGCGGATGCTGCCTACGGTGCATCCTGAAATACACCGCGACCGAGCTGCTGCGAAGCCCAGACACTGGAGAGATTGATCCGAAGCTGACGGTGATCGTCGACGCTCTCGGTGCCATGGAACGACCGAACAGCGGCTTGACCTGGATCCGGCAGGCGCACGTCAAAACGTTTCTGAAAGCGCTTGCTGCACAGAAAGAGATCACCCACGAAGCAGTCGACACCCTGCCACCGAGCCGGACGACGAACTATGTACGGGCGCTGCTAGCCGAGCATGGCGTGCTGCCGGTGCGGGACGAACTACTGGCACGGTTCGAGGTATGGGCGATCAACAAACAGGCCAAAGTGATCGATACCGAACAGCAGATGATCATTGACCAGTTCCGCCGATGGGGACTGCTGCGACATCTGCGCAGCTCGTCCCCGATCAGCAACTCCGCGTTCCTACGGGCCAAGCAATCGTTCACAGTCGCAATCGAATTCTGCAACTGGCTTACCCTCGAACGCGGTCTCACCGTCACCCAAATCAGTCAACACGAGCTCGACGCCTGGCAAGCCGGCGGCACAAGCACCCGCGGACATGTCTACCGATTCATCCGCTGGGCGATCGCCACCCGGATTATTCCGTCCTATCTGACGCTAGTTCCACACCGCCGCGGCACCGCGGCCCGCCTGGACGCCGAGTCCCAGACCGCGGCCGTCGACAAGGCGGTCTACGCCGACGACCTGACCGACCGCGACCGACTCGCCGCCATCCTGATCATTGTCTTCGGGCAGCCGGTCGAGAAGATCGCCAACCTCACCTGGGACGACATCGTCGTCACCGATCCAGCGGTCGTGCTGCACCTCGGCGAATATCCGATCAAGCTACCCCCGCCATTGGACATACCGGCACGCACGCTGGCCGCAGGCAACGTCAACGGACAAACCGCGGCGCATCCGCGCTCCCCGTGGGTTTTTCGCGGCTACACCCCAGGAGCTCATCTGGATCCGGCCCATTTGAGACTTCGACTCAAGCCGCTGTTCGCGGCGCTCGCTGCGCGGCTGGGCACCCTGACAGAGCTGACCAAGACCACGCCCGTGGCGATCCTCGCCCAGATCCTCGGCTACGACGCCACCACGCTCGAAGCACACGCACGGATGGCCGGTGCGGGCTACGCCGAATACATCGCACTCCGCGACTGACAGGCCAGACGTGCATCGATTTCGGCCCTGGCACGGCATTCCGTCGCCGGGGTATATCAAGATATAGCCAGGTATAGCGAATCACTAGATCTGCTTAGACTTTGATAGACGTCCCGCCGTAGACCCGCGCGGCGGCACACTGATATCCGTACCGAGCCGTACCCGGCTAAGCGGGTCAGCGAAGGAGTCCGGACTTGCCATTGAAGACCCGACTGATCGCCACCATGCGTTCTGCGCTGCTGCTCCCCCGCGTGACAGTGCGGCAAGAACGCGAGTGGTGGGATCGCTTCACCTGGGCCGCCGACAGCCTGCTCAGCGGTGAGCCCACCCGACAAGAACTCGGACGCACGGCGCTCTCTCACCTGGCTCGGACAGCTCCCTGTTCATCGGACCGTGAGATGGCGCAACTGGTACTCGACACCGCACGCCCACACCCGGCAGATTCCTAGCCTGAAGTCCCCTACTCGCGCTCGACGCGCCCACCCCGCGGCGAACTCGCGTCGACACGCGACTCCACCGACCCCCAACATCTCGTTCGCCTGATGTTCACTCGCCAGCCTGTATCGATATCTGTCAATATTGATGTGTGTCGATACAGATGGTGGATGGGGCCTGTTGTTGCCCGCTGGTGACCGAGCCGTTGTCGCCGCAGTGGGCGCAGTCGTTGGCGCCGATGTTCAAGGCTCTCGGTGATCCGGTGCGGCTGCGGCTCCTGAGTCTGGTGGCCAGCCATGCCCGGAGCGAGGCCTGCGTGTGTGATATTTCGCCGACGTTCGATCTGTCGCAGCCGACGATCTCCCATCACCTGAAGGTGCTCCGCGAAGCGGGACTGCTCGAATCGCAGCGGCGCGGCACCTGGGTGTACTACCGGGTGGTTCCGGCTGTGCTGCAACAGTTGTCCTCGGTGCTGGTGATCGACCCGGCCACCGCGATCGCCGGGTCGGCGTGCGAGGAACCGTCATGACCTACACCGCCACCCCGACCACCGAACACGCATCGGTCGTCGGCAAACTCTCCACCCTGGACAGGTTCCTGCCGGTCTGGATCGGTGTGGCGATGGCCGCCGGTCTGATTCTCGGGCGGCTCATTCCCGGGCTGAACACAACGATCTCGGCCGTCAGCGTGGATGGGATCTCGTTGCCGATCGCGATCGGGCTGCTGATCATGATGTACCCGGTGCTGGCGAAGGTGCGCTATGACCGCCTCGACACCGTCACCGGCGACCGGAAACTGCTGATCTCCTCGCTGCTGCTGAACTGGCTGCTGGGGCCGCTGGTGATGTTCACCCTGGCCTGGCTGATGCTGCCGGACCTGCCCGAGTACCGCACCGGGCTGATCATCGTCGGACTCGCCAGATGTATTGCCATGGTGATCATCTGGAACGATCTCGCGTGCGGTGACCGCGAAGCCGCGGCCGTGCTGGTGGCGATCAACTCGGTGTTCCAGGTCGTCATGTTCGCCGTCCTGGGCTGGTTCTACCTATCGGTGCTGCCGGGCTGGTTCGGGCTGGCGCAGACCACAATCACGACCTCGCCGTGGGACATCGCGAAATCGGTGCTGATCTTCCTCGGCATCCCGCTGCTGGCCGGGTTCCTGACCCGCCGTTATGGCGAAAAGCTCAAGGGCCGCAGCTGGTATGAGAACAAGCTGCTGCCGCGGATCGGGCCGTGGGCGCTATACGGCTTGTTGTTCACGATCGTGATGCTGTTCGCGTTGCAGGGCAAGCAGATCACCTCCCATCCGTGGGATGTGGTGCGGATCGCGCTGCCGCTGCTGGCGTATTTCGCGGTCATGTGGTGCGGCGGCTACCTGGTCGGCGCACTGTCGGGCATGGGCTACGAACGCACCACCACGCTGGCGTTCACCGCCGCCGGCAACAACTTCGAACTGGCGATCGCCGTCGCGATCGCCACTTACGGCGTCACCTCCGGACAAGCCCTGGCCGGGGTAGTCGGGCCGCTCATCGAAGTCCCGGTGCTCGTCGGCCTGGTCTACGTGTCCCTGGCCCTGCGCGGCCGGTTCTCGGCCCGACCCGACACCGCAGCAACGGAACTATCGCAATGACCACACGGGTGCTGTTCGTCTGCGTGAGTAACCGCGGCAAATCGGTGATGGCAGAAGGGCTCGCCCAACTGCGATCTGACGGGGTCATTGAGGCGTCCTCGGCCGGAACAGCCGCGGCGATCGGCGGCACAGTGAACGAGCTGTCCGCGCAGGTGCTGGCCGAGGTCGGCGCGGACATCAGCGGTCATCAGTCGCGCCAGCTCACCGCCGAGCTGATGCAGGATGCGGACTTGGTGGTCTCAGTCGGCGCGGCCGCGGCCGGCGAGATCACCGCGCCCGCCGGCGTCACCGTCGAGATCTGGGAGACCGACGAACCATCAGTGCGCGGTATCGAGGGCGTCGACCGGATGCGGCTCATTCGCGAGGACATCACGGTCCGGATCGACGAGCTCGCCGGCCGATTCACCGCCCGTCCGGCGCAGTGATGGCGGTGCTGGTGGCGCGGCCGCGCGCACCAGCACGCCCAGGTCGTGGTCGTCAGCAGCAGGTGGCTGTAGCGGGCCCGCCATCCCGGGCAGCAGCCGATCCGCCACAGCACACCGCGTCGCCGGCCTCGGCGCCGGCCAACAGCTGCGGGCTGGTGCCGAACGTGTCCGCGTCGGCCAGGACGGTGTACACCTCCCACTTCTCGGCGTTCGGACCGGTCACCCACACCTTGTCCTGCGTCGCGAAGCAACAGGTGGTGTTCATCTCCTCCTCGGTGAACAGGCCCTCACCCGAGAGGCGGGCGATCTCCGCGTGCACCTTGTCCGATGAATCCACCTCCACCCCAAGGTGATTGATCGACCCACCCTGGCCGGGGTTCTCCAACAGCACCAGCTTCAACGCCGGATCTGCCACCGCGAAGTTCGCATACCCCGGCTTACGTTTGGCCGGCTGGACCCCGAACAGCTTCGAGTAGAACTCGACCGCCGAATCCAGATCGTCCACGTTCAACGCCAACTGCACCCGCGACATCACAACCTCCAAGCTGTGCGACATATATCGAATAACTGACAGATTCAGGTCTAACCACCTTTTCGACATATGTCAATAGCCAAGGTAGAATGGGCTCATGCCCAAGACGCTGCCGGTCATCGACCTCACCGCCCCGGTCTGCTGCGCCCCGGTCTCGGCGGCGCCGCTCACCAATGAGGCGGCATTGGAGATCGCCTTGCGGCTCAAAGCATTAGCCGATCCG
Source organism: Jongsikchunia kroppenstedtii DSM 45133 (assembly GCF_000380485.1). Lineage (GTDB taxonomy): Bacteria > Actinomycetota > Actinomycetes > Mycobacteriales > Mycobacteriaceae > Jongsikchunia > Jongsikchunia kroppenstedtii. The sequence goes on from NZ_AQYG01000035.1 coordinate 72,876, forward strand.
GTCCGGATCAAGCTGATGTCGATCCTGCTCAACGCCGACGAGGGCGAGGTCTGCACCTGCGACCTCGCGACAGCGGTCAATCTCGCCGAATCGACCACCAGCCACCACCTCGGCCAACTCAGAAAGGCCGGCATGGTCGACCCGGTCCGGCGCGGCATGAACGTCTACTACCGGGCCAAGCCGGAATCGCTGGAAGCTCTGCGCTCGACACTGAACACCTGCTGCTAGCCCGGCCATAGGTCTCAACTGTTCGAATGGGGACTGCTGCACGTTCAGGTGACAGTTTGGTCACGCAGCCTGAGTGACTGCTGTGGTCATCATGGTCTCGAATTCGATCGGGGTCAATCGTCCGAGTCGGTCTTGGCGACGGCGCCGGTGGTAGGTACGTTCAATCCAGGTCACGATCGCGATCTGCAACTCTTCCCGGGTGGCCCACGGCCGCCGGTCCAAGACGTTCTTCTGCAGCAGCGCGAAGAACGATTCCATCGCCGCGTTGTCACCGGCCGCGCCGACGCGCCCCATCGACCCGACCAGCCGATGGACGTTCAGCGTGTGAACGTAACGGCGGGAACGGAATTGGCTGCCACGATCGCTATGCACGATGCAGCCGGCCACATCGTCCCGGCGGGCCACGGCGTTATTGATCGCCGCCACCGCCAACCGGGACTTCATCCGTGAGTCCATCGAGTACCCGACGATCCGGCCCGAGCACACATCCTTGACCGCACACAGGTACAACTTGCCCTCACCGGTGCGGTGCTCGGTGATATCGGTGAGCCACAACTGATTCGGTTTATCAGCGGTGAAATCCCGGCACACCAGATCATCATGCACCGGCGGGCCCGGCCGGCGATTCTTCCCGCGGCCAGGTTTACCGAAACTCGACCACCACCGGTTGGACCGGCAGATCCGCCATGCCGTGCGCGAGGCCATCGCCTGGCCGGCGGCAGCCGCCTCATCAGTAAGGAACCGGTAGCCGAACTCGGGATCATCACGGTGGGCATCACACAACGCGTTAGCCCGATAGGCCTCGACCAGCTCCGCGGCGGTCACCGGAACGGCCAGCCACCGATAGTAGGGCTGACGGGCGAGCTGCAGGACCCGGCACGTCACCGCGACGGGGATACCGTCGGCGGCGAGCTCTTTCACGAGCGGGTAGAGCCTTTTCCCGGCAGATTGGCCTGCGACAGATAGGCGGTCGCCCGCCGCAAGACCTCGTTCTCCTGCTCCAGCAACCGGATCCGCCGATTCGCCTCCCGCAACTCGGCCGACTCCGACGTACTCGTTCCGGGCCGCTCGCCATCATCGACAGCGGCCTGACGCAGCCATTTGGTCAACGTCATTTCATGAACACCGAAGTCCCGCGCGATCTGGGCCAACGTGACACCGGACTCGCGGGCACGGGCCACGCGCACGACATCATCACGAAACTCTCTCGGATACGGCTTGGGCACAACAACATCCTTCCAGGCCCGCCCAGAGGCAAGCCAGATCAGATGTCACCTGAACGTGCAGCAGTCCC
>NZ_AQYG01000036.1 GCF_000380485.1 Jongsikchunia kroppenstedtii DSM 45133
AGCATCGGCCAGTACCTCGGCAAGAACGATGTCCCAGGTGCCGTCCTCGGCGTAACGGCGGTGCCGTTTCCACACCGTCTGCCATGGCCCGAACACCTCCGACGGCAGGTCACGCCACGGAATCCCGGTCCGGTATCGATAGATGATCGCTTCGACAACCTGCCGGTTGTTGCAGAACGGACGCCCTTGCCGCCCAACGTTTGACGGCAACAACGGCTCGATCCGCTCCCACTGCGCATCACTGAGCGACTCACACCTAGAACTCATCCACCGATCATCAGCGACCGATCACCCAATCATTAGGAGACACGCCCTAGCCGACACACGTGAATCCGTCGGAAGCGGCCACGACCAGCCCGCTGCGCGGCACCGTCGTCGCGATCCCGGTACAGGTGGGTGACACGGTCAGCACCACCACGGGGGTCGCGGTCGTCGAGTCGATGAAGATGGAGCACATCGTCCGGGCCGAGTCCGCCGGTCACGTCACCGCGATCGCCGTGAATATCGGTGACACCGTCGATGTTTCGCAACCGCTGGTATACATCGACCCGCGCGCCGACACCGGACCGGCCACGGCCGCCGACGCCGGACCTGACCTGGACCGCATCCGGCCGGAGCTGGCCGAGGCCCTCGCCCGCATCGCCGGCACCCTGGACGCCGGTCGTCCCGACGCGGTCGCCAAGCGCCATGCGCAGGGCCGCCTGACCATCCGCGAATCGCTCGATCGGCTGCTCGACGACGGCAGCTTCGTCGAATACGGCGGGCTCACCATCGCGGCCCAGCGACTGCGGCGCCAGGTGGACGATCTGATCGCCAAGACACCGGCCGACGGGTTGCTCACCGGGACCGGAACGGTCGACGGCCTGCCGGTGGCGGTCCTGGCCTATGACTACACGGTGCTCGCCGGCACCCAGGGCCTGCACAACCATCAGAAGACCGATCGCCTGCTGGAACTGGCTGCCCGGCAACGACTCCCCCTCGTTCTGTTCGCCGAGGGCGGCGGCGGACGACCCGGCGACACCGACACCTCGGCCGTCGCACTGCTCACCGTGACGTCCTTCCGGATGATGGCGAAGCTGTCCGGCACCGTGCCGACGGTCGCGGTCGTCGCGGGCTACTGCTTCGCCGGCAACGCTGCGCTCGCGGGCAGCTGTGACGTGATCATCGGGACCGAGGGATCGAGCCTGGGCATGGGCGGCCCGGCGATGATCGAGGGCGGCGGCCTCGGGACCGTGGCCCCGCAGGACGTCGGGCCGATGGACGTGCAGTGGGCCAACGGCGTCCTGGGGCGGCTGGCGGCCGACGATGCCGCCGCGATCGACGATGCGCGGCACTACCTTTCGTTCTTCAACCCGGCGGTCGCTGCCGCGCAGCCCCCGGCCGACCAACGACTGCTGCGGCATCTGGTGCCGGAGAATCGGCTGCGCGTCTACGACGTGCGGCCGATCATCGAGACGCTCGCCGACCCGGGATCGGTTCTTGAGTTGCGGGGCGGCTTCGGTGCCGGCGTGATCACCGCCCTGGCGCGCATCGAGGGCACGGCGGTCGGGCTGCTGGCCAACAACTCGCAGCATCTCGGCGGGGCCATCGACGCCGACGCGGCCGACAAGGCGACCGACTTCCTCGCACTGTGCGACGCGCACCGCCTGCCGGTGGTCAGCCTCTGCGACACCCCCGGCTTCATGGTCGGGCCGGATGCCGAGAAGACCGCCACCGTGCGCCGCTTCGGCGCGATGTTCCGAGCCGGTGCCACCCTCTCGGTGCCGATGGTGCTGGTGGTGCTCCGCAAGGCCTACGGGCTCGGCGCGATGGCGATGGCCGGCGGCGACATGCACGCGCCGATCGCCACGCTGTCCTGGCCGACCGGCGAGTTCGGCGGCATGGGGCTCGAGGGCGCGGTGCGGCTGGGCTTCCGCAAGGAACTGGACGCGATCGCCGACCCCGCCGAACGCGAGCAGGCCTACCAGAACCTGGTCGCCGCGGCCTACGAGCAGGGTAAGGCCCTCAACATCGCCAGCGTCTTCGAGATCGATGCGGTGATCGATCCGGCGACCACGCGTGCAACGATCACTGCAGCGCTCAACCACCACTGCTAAGGAGCCCTCATGGCAACCCCGCTGATCGAAGATTCCATCGATATCGACGCCACCCCGGAGACGGTCTGGGCACTGGTGTCCGACCTGCAGCGCATGGGCGACTGGAGCCCGCAGGCCCGCAAGGTCTTCGTGCGCGGCCCCATCCGGCTGGGCGCGACGACGGTCAACGTGAACCGCGCCGGCTGGAAGGTGTGGCCCACGCGCTCCAAGGTGATCCAGCTCGAGGCCAACAAGGAGATCGCCTTCAAGGTGCTCGACAACGGCACGGTCTGGAGCTATCACCTCGAGCCGACCGCAACCGGCACGAAGCTGACCGAACGCCGCGTCGCCAAGGACGGCAAGACCACGCCGATCTCCGCCTTCCTGGTCGACAAGATGCTCGGCGGCAACGACAGCTTCGAGGACGACCTGCGCGCCGGCATCCGACAGACGCTGCAGGGCATCAAGGCCGCCGCCGAGCGCGGCTGACCCGCCCCTGGCAGGCTGGGATCATGAGCGGCGATCCGGCAGCACGCATCGACATGGCCCGGGTCCGGGCCGACCTCGCCGAACTGGTGTCGTATCCGTCGATCCATCTCGACCCGGATCGCCGCGATGCCTGCCGCGCGAGTGCCGAATGGGTAGCGAAAGCCTTTGCCGCCGAAGGCATCCCCACCGAGATCCACGAAACCGTCGACGGCAGCTTCGCCGTCACGGGCCACCGGCCGGGTCCAGACGGCGCGCCCACGGTACTGCTCTACTCGCACCACGACGTGCAGCCGGCCGGCCCGATCGAGCAGTGGGGGTCGGATCCGTTCATCCTCACCGAACGCGACGGTCGCCCCGGTCAGCCGACGCGCTGGTATGGCCGGGGCAGTGCCGACTGCAAGGGCAATCTCGTGGCGCATCTGGCGGCGCTGCGGGCGGTCGACCTGGACGCGGTTCCGTTCGGGCTGCGGATCGTCATCGAGGGTTCGGAGGAGGCCGGCGGCGAAGGCCTGGACCACCTGGTGCAGACCCGGCCCGACCTGTTCGCCGCCGACATCATCCTGATCGGCGACACCGGGAATGTCGCGGCCGGCGTCCCGACGCTCACCACCAGCCTGCGCGGGGTCGCCAACCTCAAGGTCTCGGTGGAAACCCTTGACGCCGAGGTGCATTCGGGACAGTTCGGCGGCGCCGCGGCCGATGCCCTGGCCGCCCTGATCGCCGGGCTGGCCTCGCTGCGCGGACCCGACGGCGAGACCACCATCGACGGACTCACCGCCGACCAGAGCTGGTCGGGCGCGACCTATTCCGTCGACCAGTTCCGCGCCGATTCCACCACCCGCGACGGCGTCGATGTACTCGGCGTGCCGGCCGACCGGGTCTGGGCGCAGCCCGCCGCCACGGTGATCGGCATCGACGCCCCGCCGACCGCCCAGGCCGCCAACGCGATCGTGCCGCGCGCGTCGGCGATGCTGAACCTGCGCGTCCCGCCCGGTCAGGACGCCGACGAGGCCCAGCGCCTGCTCGCCGCGCATCTGCGCGCGCACATCCCGTGGCACGCGCAGGTCATCATCGAACCCGGCGCCATCGGAAAACCCTTCTCCGCCAACACCTCCGGTCCCGGATACCGCGCGCTGACGGCGGCCCTGGAGGCCGCCTACGACGCCCCCGTGGTGCATTCCGGGCAGGGCGGCTCGATTCCGCTGTGCACCGTGCTGCAGGAAACCTTCCCGGCTGCCGAGATCGCACTACTCGGAGTCGAGGAACCGCTGTGCAGAATCCATGCGGTGGACGAGAGCGTCGATCCCGCCGAGATCCACCGGATCGCCCTGGCCGAGGCCCGCTTCCTGACGAACGGCCTGCTCGAGGAAAGGCCTGTTTGATGAAAGGAACTGTGAGCGATGCGTAGCGTCGAGGCGCACCAGATGATCGTCGCGGACCTGTTTCCCCGACCGTCGAGCGACATGGTCACCGTCGAGCGGGCCCTGGGCCGGGTGCTCGCCAGCCGCGTATCGGCGCCGGCCCGGCTGCCGGGCTTCGACAATTCGGCGATGGACGGCTACGCGATCCGGGTCGCCGACATCGCGGACGTCCCCACGAGTCTTCCGGTGACCGAAGACATTCCGGCCGGACGTACCGATCGGCTGACCCTGGAGCCCGGCACCGCCCATCGCATCATGACGGGTGCCCCGCTGCCCGCGGGAGCGGACGCGGTCGTGCCCGTCGAGCAGACCGACGGCGGCACCGACCGGGTGACGATCCACCAGATCCCCGCCCCCGACGCCAACATCCGCCGGGCCGGCTCCGACATCACGGTCGGCGACACCGCCCTGCCCACCGGCCAGCTGATCGGTCCGGCGCAACTGGGACTGATTGCCGCACTGGGCCTTCCGACGGTGACCGTCACCCGGCGGCTCAATGTGCTCGTCGTCTCCACCGGCTCCGAACTCGTCGAGCCCGGTCGCGCGCTGCAGTACGGCCAGATCTACGAATCCAACGGGCCGATGCTGGCCGCGGCGCTCACCGCCGCCGGCGCCACCGCCCATCGCATCCATTTCGTGCCCGACGACACCTCCGAGTTCCTGGACCGCATCAGCGAATTCGTCGACAACGCCGCCGACCGGGTGGACCTCATCCTGACCTCCGGCGGGGTCAGCGCCGGCGCCTACGAGGTGGTCAAGGAGGCCCTCGCCGACCAGGACGTCGAGTTCGTGAAGGTGGCGATGCAGCCGGGGATGCCGCAGGGGGCCGGACGATTCCGCTCACACGGCGGCCGAGTGGTACCCATCGTCACCGTGCCCGGCAACCCGGTCAGCGCGCAGGTCTCGTTCGAGGTCTTCGTGCGGCCGCCGCTGCGCCGGGCGATGGGACTGCCCGCCGAGCGCACCCGGGTCGCCGCCCGCATCACCGAGTCGGTGCGGTCGACCGCAGGCAAGCGCCAGTTCCGCCGCGGCATCCTGACCATGGACGGCGCCTCCTGGGTGGTCCGGCCGATCGGCCCGCCGTCGTCGCATCATCTGCGCTTCCTGGCGTCCGCGAATGCCCTGCTCGACATCCCCGCCGACGTCGAGTCGGTCGACTCCGGCACCTTGGTTTCCGCGCTCCTCATCGACTAACCGCCGAACGGAGTATTTGTCCCCACTGGGGTTTGTAACCGGCCACGCAGCTGAGAGAATGTGCTGTCTCTTATCCGCTGAATGGAAAGGCACTCCGTGGCCCGCCGCCCCGACTCTCCCGACGGACCCGTCGCCCACCTCGTCGACCTGGTGAAACACACCGTTCCGCCGCTTCATCCCGCCGGCGTGCCGTTCGTCGCGGTACCCGCCGCGGTCGCAGTGCTGGCGCGACGCCGCCGGTGGCTGCGCACCCCCGCGGGCGCCCTCGCGCTCGCCTCGGCCGCATTCTTCCGGCACCCGTCGCGGGTTCCGCCGACCCAACCCGGTGCCGTGGTGGCCCCGGCCGATGGCGAGGTCACGCTCGTCGACACCGCCGTGCCGCCCGCCGAGCTCGGGCTGGGCAGCGAGCCGCTGCCGCGCATCTCCACCTTCCTGTCGGTGTTCGACGTTCACGTGCAGCGCGTACCGGTCGCGGGCACCGTCGAGGTCGTCCAGCACTCGCCGGGCAAGTTCCTCTCCGCCGATCTGCCCGAGGCCAGCACCGACAACGAGCGCACCTCGATGCGCATCCGGACGGCCGACGGCCATGCGGTCGGCGTGGTTCAGATCGCCGGCCTGGTGGCCCGTCGCATCGTCTGCGACGCCAAGGTCGGCGATCAGCTGACGCTCGGCGACACCTACGGCCTCATCCGCTTCGGATCGCGCGTCGACGTGTATCTGCCTGCGGGATCGCAGCAGTGCGTCGCGGTCGGCCAGCGCGCCATCGGCGCGGAGACCGTGGTGGCCACGCTGCCGTGAAGACACCGACCAGGATCCGAACGCGAGCGCGACCGCGCCTGCGTCGCCCCCGGGTCACCGGGCGCAGCGGCAGTCAGGCGCGGGGTCAGGCGGCGCGCGCACAGGTCCGCGCCCGGGTCGCGGATACAAAGCTGCTGGTCCCCTCGTCGCTGACGATCCTTGCGATCTGCGCCGGCCTGTCGGCGGTGAAGTTCGGCATGGACGGCAAGGTCGATCTGGCCGTCGCGATGATCGCGGCGTCGGCGCTGCTGGACGGAGTGGACGGCCGGGTGGCCCGACTACTCGGCGCGACGACCAAGATCGGCGCCGAGCTGGATTCGCTCGCCGACGCGATCAACTTCGGCGTCGCCCCGGCGCTGACGCTGTACACCGTGAGCCTGCACTACGGCGACCGGGGCTGGATCTTCGCGCTGATCTATTGCATCGCCATCGTTCTGCGCCTGGCCCGGTTCAACACCCTGATCGACGACGACAACGCGCCCGGCTACACCAAGGACTACTTCGTCGGCGTGCCCGCGCCGGCCGCCGCGCTGATTGCATTGCTGCCGATCGGGCTGGAGCAGGAGTTCGGCCGCGGCTGGTGGACGTCGCTGGGTGCCGTCGGCTGCTGGATGCTGTTCAGCGCCTTCCTGGCCGTGAGCCGCATCCCCACCGCATCGCTGAAGTCGTACCGGATCCCGCCGAACGCGATGGTGCTGCTGCTCATCGCCTTCGCCGGTGCCGCGGCCCTGCTGCTGACGTTCCCCTACGTGTTGATGATGGGCGCCATCGCGGTCTACCTGGTGCATATCCCGTTCGCCTGGCGCACGCAGCGCTGGGTGCGCCAACGCCCGGAGACCTGGGACAGCCATCCGCGCGAGCGACGCGCCGAACGCCGGGCCACCCGCGAGGTGCGACGCGCCAGGCGGCCGCAGCGTTCGGTCGCCCGACTCGGACTCCGGCGGCCGGGCCGCGGCATCGCACTGGCCGACGCCGCCCACGAAAGCGACGGCGAGGCCTCGTAATCTCTGACGACAATCGGGCCTGACTCCGCGGAGTCAGGCCCGATTGTTGTTCTCTGCGTCGACTACGCCGACGGCGTCGGTGTCGGAGTCGCGTTGGCTCCGTTGCCATTCGGCTGCTGCTGCCCGTTGCCCGGATTCTGCTGTTGTCCGTTGCCGGGCGCCTGCATGCCCGGCGGCATCGGCATGTCCTCGTTGCCGCGCATGCGGTGCTGCCACATCCGCGGCCCACCGGGGCCGTACCCATCGTGCTGGCGCCACTCATGCGACATCCGCCGATGGTTGTCGTGATGATCGCTGTTGGTGGCGTCGCCGGTCCAGTAGCCGAGACCGAAGAACACCCCGGCGACGACGATCGCCCCGCCGGCCGCGCCCGCGATCAATTTCGTCTTGGTGCTCGGGCCGCTGGACCCGGGCCCGGCCGGAGCGGCGGCGACCGGAGCGGTCGGGCCAGTCGGCGCGCTCGGGTCAGTCTGGGCAGTCGGCACAGTCGGGGCCGACTCGATCGGTGTGGTGCCGGGCGTCGCGGCGACGGCCTCGGTGGGCTGGTCGGCGGGGGCCGGCTGCGGGGTGTCGGCGGAGGAGTCGTCCCCCGGTGTGTTGGCGTCGGATGCCACGGTCGTGCCTTTCCTCGGGAATGCTCGGTTAATACCGTTGTTGCGGTATTTCCACGGTTCCCGTCATTTCACAGAATGCACGTCGACAACGCTGTGAATCACCTGTCAGTTGCTGATGCAGGTGTCGATTACTGCTTGGTGACCAGGTAGTTGACGCTGTACGGGCCTGAGCCGACCGCCGGCGCCACCGTGACGGTGTACTTGGCCTTGTCCTTGGTCGCGAACAGCACCTCGCCGCCCCCGGCCATCGGCTTGTCGGTGATCTTCTCGAACCCGGCGTCCAGCAACATCGTCACCGCCTGGTCGATCGGCTTCGGTCCGGGCGCGTTGGGGGCGGTGGCCTTGGCCACGATGATGACGTTCCAATTGCCGTCGCCGCCACCGAGGTTCTGCACGCTGCCGTCGATCAACGGGACTTGCTTCTCCGGGAATCCCTTGGGCAGCCCCGACCGGCCTTTATCGCTCGAGCATCCGGCGACCAGCCCGACCGTCGCGCAGAGCGCGATCAACAGGATCGCCGACCGACGCAGGTATGCCGCAACCCGGGTATTCATCGCCTGCAGCCTAATACGCCCTGCTCTATTCGGACGCTGGACGCGCGGCCGGATAGGATTGTCGCGCCCGGCCATAAACGACTGGTCAGACAATCCCGCCGCTCGAAGACCCCGCCGCTCGAAGACGAGGTGCCCTTGATAGCCACCCTGCTTGCGCTGACGATCAGCGCGCTGGTGGCTCCGGTCATCCTGCTTTATCTCGGTCGCCGCGGCTTCTATGTGCTGGCGCTGGCCCCGCTCGGCGCCCTGATCTGGGTGGCGACGCATTGGCCGGACTCCTCGGGACACAACGTCCGCACCGAGACCGTGACCTGGCTGCCCGAACTGCACATGGACATCGAGCTGCGGTTCACCACGCTGTCGGCGATCATGTCCGTCCTGATCCTCGGGGTCGGGGCGCTGGTGCTCTGCTACTGCGCCGAATACTTCGACCACATGCGCCGCCGCATCGCCGGCTTCGGCGGCGAGCTGGTGGCCTTCGCGACTGCGATGTTCGGGCTGGTCATCTCCGACAACATGCTGGTGGCGTTCACCTTCTGGGAAGCCACGACCGTGCTGTCGTTCCTGCTCGTCGGCTTCTACTCGTTCCGCGCGACCAGCCGCCGCGCCGCCACCCAGGCCCTGCTCGTGACGACGGCGGGCGGCCTGGCAATGCTGGTCGGCCTGATCCTGCTCGGCGAGCGCACGGGCAGCTACCGCTTCTCGGACGTGCTGGCCAACCCGCCGCACGGCACCGCGATCACCGTGGCGGTGGTGCTGATCCTGGTCGGCGCGCTGAGCAAGTCGGCGATCGTCCCGATGCATTTCTGGCTGCCAGGCGCGATGGCCGCACCCACGCCGGTCAGCGCCTACCTGCACGCCGCGGCGATGGTGAAGGCCGGCATCTTCCTGGTGGCGCTGTTGGCTCCGGCGTTCGCGGGGCTGATCGCCTGGCAGGTCGCCGTGATCGGCCTCGGCTGCGTGACGATGCTGCTCGGCGGGTGGCGATCGCTGCGGCAGAGCGACCTGAAGCTGATCCTGGCCTACGGCACCGTCTCGCAGCTCGGCTTCCTCATGGTGCTGGTCGGCGTGGGCGATCAGGCCGTGGCCTTGGCCGGCATGGACATGCTCGTGGCGCACGCGATGTTCAAGGCCGCCCTGTTCATGGTCGTCGGCATCATCGACCACGCGACCGGTACCCGCGACATCCGGCGGCTCGCCCGCCTCGGCGCCGCCGCGCCGGTGCTGGCCACGATCGCCGCGCTGGCCGCCCTCTCGATGGCCGGCGTCATTCCGACGATCGGATTCGTCGGCAAGGAGGCGGCATTCACCGCGCTGCCCCTCACCGATCGGCTCACCGAGTGGCAGTCGATCACCGTCACGGTCGCGATCGTCGTCGGCTCGGTCCTGACCTTTGCGTACACGATCCGATTCCTGTGGGGCGCGTTCGGCCGCAAGCTGCGGCAGACGCCCAGCTCCGCCGTCGCCGCGATGGACCGGCCGAGTGCGGCCTTCCAGTTCGCGCCCGCCGTGCTCGCGGTCGGCGGCATCGTCGCGGCCTTCAGCGCCGGACCCATCAGCGACCTGCTCGAGCCGTACGCGCGCTCGCTGCCGAGCGGGTCGCATCCGCTGGAGCATCTGGCTCTGTGGCACGGCTTCACCTGGGCGCTGGGCGCCACGGTCGGCGTTGTCGTCGCGGGCATCGGCGTCTTCCTGGCCATGCGCACCTGGGGGCCGCGGCTCCCCGAGGCGTTCACCCGACTGAGCGCCGAACGCGCCTACGACGCGGCCCTGCGCACCGCCGACATCGTCTCGCTGCGGATGACCCAGACCACCCAACGTGGTTCGCTCCCGCAGACGCAGGCGACGATCATGGCCACGGTCGTGATCCTGCCGACCGTGCTGCTGTGGATCGGCAACCGGAATCGCTTGCATATCACCGGATTCGACAACGCCGTTCAGTTGGTCATCGGGTTCGTGATCGTCTGCGGTGCGGCGGCGGCCACGGTGCTGCGCAACCGGTTGGCCGCCACCCTGGTCGTCGGCATCACCGGCTATGGCTCGGCCGTGATCTTCGGCCTGTACGGCGCACCGGATCTCGCGCTGACCCAGGTGCTGGTCGAAACCCTGATGCTGGTCATCTTCGTCCTGGTGCTGCGCAAGCTGCCGGCCGAGGCCGAGACGCGGCATCGCACCGGCTTCCGGCCGGCCCGCGCTCTGATCGGCGTAGCGTTCGGCATGCTGCTCGTCGGTATCGGCCTGTTCGCCGCGGCGGCCCGCAGCTCCGAGCCGCTGCATGTCGAACTCCCCTCGGCCGCACTGCATTTCGGCAACGGCTCGAATGCGGTCAACGTTCTGCTGGTGGACATCCGCGCCTGGGACACGATGGGCGAGGTGTCGGTGCTGCTGGTCGCCGCGACCGGCGTCGCCTCCATGGTGTTCCGCAATCGCCGGTTCGGCGCCGCGCCGCGGGTGTCGGATGCGCAGGCCGCGGGCGATCGGACCAGGCCCGGCACGTCGCTGCCGTTCGACGACATCGACGATCTGCCCGACCGCCCGACCTGGTTGGCGGGCAGCTCATACCGCGATCCGCGGCATCGCTCGATGGTCCTGGAGGTCACCACACGGCTGGTCTTCCCGACGATGGTGGTGCTCTCGGTCTACTTCTTCTACGCGGGCCACAACGCTCCGGGCGGCGGATTCGCCGGCGGTCTGACGATGGGCCTGGCGCTGGTCCTGCGCTACCTGGCCGGCGGTCGCTACGAACTCGGCGAGGCGCTGCCGATCGATGCCGGCCGCATCCTCGGCGCCGGCCTGGCATTGACGACGGGGACCGCCATCACCTCGCTGTTCCTCGGCGCGCCCGCGCTGTCGTCGGCGGTCCTCAAATTCCATCTGCCGATCTTCGGTGACGTGAAAATGGTGACCGCCCTGTTCTTCGACCTCGGCGTCTACCTCATCGTCGTCGGCCTGGTGCTCGATGTCCTGCGCAGCCTGGGCGCGCGACTCGATGCCGTGCCGTCGGCCGTGACCCCGTCCCGGACCTCGGCGTCGGGAGGCTCCCGATGACCGTCAATCTCGGACTGCTCGTCGTCGTGGGCATCACCGCCGCCTGCGGCGTCTATCTGCTGCTCGAACGCAGCCTGATCCGGATGCTGCTGGGCATGCTGCTGGTGGGCAACGCCATCAACCTGATGATCCTGGTGATCAGCGGCGGCACCGGCAATCCGCCGATCTTCTACCGCACGTCCGCCGGTCGAAAACACGACGCCGACCCGCTGGCCCAGGGCATGGTGCTGACGGCGATCGTCATCTCGATGGGTGTCGCCGCGTTCATTCTGGCGCTGGCCTACCGATCCTTCGTCCTCAACCGCGAGGACGAGGTCGCCGACGATCCCGAGGACGTGAAGATCACCGAGCAGTCGCTGTCGAACGCCCCCGACCGCGACCGCAGCGACGACCCGGTCACGCTGTCGGACACCGCGCAGGGCGACGCGTTCGACGCCTCCGGAAAGCCGTTGTCGCCGGCGGAGATCCAGCACCTGCACGAGCTGCACGAGATGGACATCATCGGCGACGAGCCGGACGCGGCCGAGATCGACCCGGACGATCCCGACCTGCCCTCGCGCGCCGACGCCTCGACGGACGGGGCGGACCGATGATCGATCGCGGATGGTTCGGACCGGTGATGGTCCTGCCGGTGCTGGTCCCGATGGCGGCGGCCGCCATGGCGCTCGCCATGGGCCGGCATCCCCGGTTCCAGCGCATCGTGACGCTGACCGCGATGGCGACGGCGTTCGTGGCGTCGTGTCTGCTGCTCTATCTGACCAATCGCTATGGCACCTACGCGCTGCATGTCGGCGGCTGGGACGCCAAGGGCGGCAACGACGGACCGCTCGGCATCACGCTGGTCGCCGACCAGCTGTCGGCGCTGATGCTGGTGGTGTCGACGGCCGTGCTGTTGTGCGTCGTCTTCTACGCCGTCGGCCAGGGCATCCGCGACGGCACCGAGGGTCAGCCGGTGTCGATCTTCCTGCCCACCTACCTGATCCTGTGCGTCGGAGTCTGCAACGCCTTCATCGCCGGCGACCTGTTCAACCTGTACGTGTCGTTCGAGGTGCTGCTGGCCGCCAGCTTCGTGCTGCTGACCATCGGTGCCAGTCGCGACCGCGTGCGCGCCGGCGTCTCGTACGTGATGGTGTCGATGGTGTCGTCGCTGATCTTCCTGGCGGGCATCGCCTTTGCGTACGCCGCGACCGGCACCCTGAATCTGGCAGAGATGGCGATCCGGCTGCAGGACGTGCCGTCGGGCACCCGCGGCGCCCTGTACGCCGTGCTGCTCGTCGCCTTCGGCATCAAGGCCGCCGTCTTCCCACTGTCGACCTGGCTGCCCGACTCCTACCCGACCGCCCCCGCGCCGGTCACCGCCGTCTTCGCCGGTTTGCTGACGAAAGTCGGTGTGTACGCGATCATCCGGGCGCACACGCTGCTGTTCCCGGGCGGCCAGATGGACAACATCCTGATGGTGGCCGGGCTGTTGACGATGCTCGTCGGCATCCTGGGCGCGATCGCCCAATCGGACATCAAACGTCTGCTGTCGTTCACTCTGGTGAGCCACATCGGCTACATGATCTTCGGGATCTCGCTGTCGTCGAAGATCGGCCTGTCCGCTGCGATCTTCTATGTGGCGCACCACATTCTGGTGCAGACCACCCTGTTCCTGGTGGTCGGACTCATCGAGCGGCAGGCCGGGTCGGCCTCGCTGCGCCGTCTCGGCGGACTGGCCGCCGCAAGTCCCCTGCTGGCCGGCCTCTTCCTGATCCCGGCGCTGAATCTCGGTGGCATCCCGCCATTCTCGGGCTTCCTCGGCAAGGTCGCACTCATCCAGGCCGGCGTCATCGACGGGTCGGTGCTGTCGTGGATCCTGGTCGCCGGGTCCGTGATCACCAGCCTGCTCACCCTCTATGTGATGGCGCGCGTATGGACCAAGGCGTTCTGGCGCCCGCGTGCCGATGCTCCCGAGGGCGAGCTCGCCGATTCGGGTCCGGCGGTGCTGCTCGATGTGACCGACGACGACGTGCAGTTCGACGAGCGCGCCGACGTCGGCCGGATGCCGGTGGCGATGGTGCTGCCGACCGCGCTGATGGTCGCGGCCGGGCTGGCCCTGACCATCTGGGCCGGACCGATCTTCCGCTACACCGACTCGGCCGCCGCCGATCTCACCGACAGCTCGGTCTACCTGCACGCCGTGTTGGGAGGTGACCGGTGACGACCGACAACGGCCCGGGAACCCCCGAGAACCCCGACGATCGCCCCACCCGCCGACGCACCGTCGGCAGTGTCCTGCATGCGATCTGGCGCTACGGCTTCATCACCTGGGCGTGGTACTTCACCCGATTGATCGTATGGCTGCGGTTCCATCTGAAACTGCCGCGCTGGCTGCGCAAGTGGCTGGGCAGGGACGGCCGCGAGGTCGCGATGCGGCTGTGGAACATCACCTGGCTGACCTTTGTGTGGGTGCTGCTCTGGGGCAACATCACCTGGGGCAACATCTGCGCCGGGATCGTCATCGGGATCCTGGTCGTCACCCTGCTGCCGCTGCCGCGGGTCCCGGTCGAGGGCCGGGTGCACCTGCTGCCGCTGCTGAACCTGACCGCCCGGCTGGTGATCGACCTGTTCCGGTCGAGCATTCAGGTGGCGTGGTTGGCGATTCGGCCGGCCCGACCGCCGATGACGGCCGTGCTGCGGGCCCGCCTGGCGCTCAAGAGCGATCTGTCGCTCACCTTCGCGATCGACTATCTCAACCTGGTGCCGGGCACGATCGTCGTCGACTTCGATCACGAGCGCCGGGTGGTCTACGTGCACCTGGTCGATGTCAGCTCGGAACGCTCGGTGAGCAGCTTCTACAAGCAGATGGCCACGATCGAGCGCCTGTTCAACCGCGCCTTCGAGCGGGAGAGTGAATGGCATGCCAGCCCGTACCACGGCATCGACGAAGAGTACGAGCTGCGACGCGAGGGGACGGTGAACTAGCTCCGATGGAACGTACCCGGAATGCGGTACCAGGAACCGCCACCCGCGAGGCCCTCCAGAACACCGCGTGGAGGGTCCCATGAACACCGTGTGGATCATCGCCTCGGCCCTGCTGTGCGCCGCCGCCCTGATCTGTCTCGCGCGACTGCTGATGGGCCCCAACACCCTTGACCGACTGATCTCGGTCGACGCGATGGTGGCGACCTCGATGTGCGGCCTGGGTGTCTGGGCCGCGTACAGCCATGACACCACCGTCGTTCCCGTGATCGTGGCGCTGGCGCTGGTCGGCTTCGTCGGGTCCCTCGCCGTGGCGCGCTTCCGCGTCCGCGACGACGACAACGGCCCGATCACCACTCCCGGCCACGACGCCGATCCGACGCGGCCCGAGGAGTTCTGATGGTCAAGGACATCTTCGTCGCCGCCTTCATCCTGACCGGCTCCGGGCTCGCGTTCACGGCCGCAATCGGCCTGCTGCGCTTCCCCGACACCCTGACGCGCATGCACGCGACCACCAAACCGCAGACCCTTGGCCTGGTGCTGGTGATGGTCGGCGCCATCATCGAACTCAACGACAACATCGACGTCGGCATGCTCGTGCTCACCGCGCTCTTCGCCTTCATCACCGCCCCGGTGGTCGGCCATCGGCTGGGCCGGGTCGCGTATCAGGAGCAGCGCCACCTCGATTCCCTGATCGGCGACGACGACCTCGAGAAGCCCGACACCGACTGAGTCGTCGCGCCGTCGCAGGCTCAGGACGTCACGATGTCGAAGCTCGTGTCGAATTCATCGAGGACACTTGCGAACTCCTGCAGCAGGCCGAGATCCCCGGTGGTCGGCAGACCGTACTTGGCGACGATTCCCTCCGCCTGTGCCGGCTGAAGCAGCACCCCGGCGAGGGCGATCTTGGGCCCGGAGATCGTCAGGCCCGCACCGTCTTCATGTGCGGGTCGCGCATTGAGCACGCCATGGCGGACCCACATCGTCCAGTCCTCGCCCACATCGGTGAACGAGAAGTTGATCCGCAGGTCGGTGCCGGTCGCCTTCTGCCCGTTGAGGCGGACGCCGGCGAAGTCGAACATCAGCCCGATCGGCATCGCGAGGATCGTGTCCTCGCTCGCCGTCGTGACGGAACCTTCGGTGGCGATCCCCTCTCGCAGTTCCAGTGCCGCGGTCAGGAAGATCGCCCGGTACTGGGTGTTCTCCTGCTGATAGCCGAGCTGCTCATAGGCATCGGCCTGCAGCTCCTTGGCTTCGGAGTCGTCCGGATCGGCGAACACGAGATGGTGCAGGACCTGGATCGCCCATCGATAATCACCGTCATCGATGGCCTGGCGCCCGGTGGCGAGGATCTTGTCGCGGCCGATCAGGTCGGTGTGCCGCTTGGCGTGGTCGGCCGGGAGCAGCGGCAGGATCGTGGCGGGGTCACCATCCCAGAAGCCGAGCTCCTTGTGGAAGACCGCGCGGATGTTGTGGTGCAGTCCGCCGTGGTAGTAGCGGTTGTACCACTTCTGTCCGAAGGCATTCGGCATCTCGACGATCTCCGCGGCCTCCAGCGGAGTGAGGCCCTGATTCGCCAGCCGCAACGCCTGATCGTGAATGAATTTGTACATGTCACGCTGATTCGCCAGGAACGCCTTCACCGTCTCGTTGCCCCAGACCGGCCAGGTGTGCGGTCCGAAATGAACCTCCGCCTGATCGCCCCAGCGCACGAGCGTCTCGTCCAGGTAGCGAGCGAAATTGCGAGCGTCCCCGGGTGCGCGCACCCCGGATGGTCTGGATGTTGTGCATCGTGTGATTCGCGTTCTCGGCGCAGGTCAGCGCGCTGATCGCCGGAATCCAGATATGCATCTCCTCCGGCGCTTCGGTGTCCGGGGCGTAGAGGAACTCGAACTCCCAACCACCGAGGGTGCGCTTTTCACCGGTCTTGGTGATCGGATCCGTCGGCGAGATGTAGCTGAAACTGGGATTCATCCCGTCGTTGTTGGCACCGATGCCACCGCTGATCAGACCGCATTCGCAGCGCGGCAGCATCAGTCCGAACGTGTAGCCCATTCGTCGCGACATCGCGTTCCCGGTGATCACGTTCTCGCCGATGGCATGCGTATCGAAGGACTCGATCGTGCCCGGGGCGACGATCGGAATCTTCCCTGATTTCACGTCCGCCTCATCGACGAGACCTTTGACCCCGCCGTAGTGATCGAAGTGGGTGTGCGTGTAGATCACCGCCGCAACCGGCTTGTCGTTGCCGGTCTCCTTCCGAAAGAGCGCGAGCCCTTCCTTCGCGTGCACGGTGCTCAGGCCGCAGTCGATGAAGACCAGCCCGTCCGGCGCATCCACGATCGTGATGTTCGCGCTCAGTCGGATCTGGTACAGGCCGTCGACGACTTTGAAAAGCCCTGCCCGCTTGATCAATTGGGACTGGCGCCACAGACTCGGATTGACCTCGTCCGGGCAGGGTGTCTCATCGGTGATCCAGTCCATGGCCGGGCCGTCGATGACGACGTCGCCGGCGTCGTTCTTCACCACGGGCGGGAAGCCGGCGAGGAAGCCACGGTCGATGTCGTGAAAGTCTTCTCGGTCGGTCATCGCGTATCGAGTGAGCGCTTCCTTGTTCACCTGCGCGGTGAACGAGGTCGCCGGCTTCCCTTGGTCTGCCACGACATCCCCTTTAGCTTGTCGGACCAGCTGATTCGCACACTACGACGCGATACCCGGGGACCTGAACCTCTCGCCACAAGATCATCCTGAGCGGGTGACACCGGCCGTCGGTCCCGGCCATCGACGACGGTGGGCCCCCGCCGGCACGATGGCACCTGCGCGACAACGTGTTCAGCTCAGCGAAACAACTCCTTCCCTGACCCATCGGCACGTGCCACACTCCGGACAGGCGATCGATGTCACTCGGAGGTAGTCATGAGCACCACGGATCCCGCTTGGTCCACCGACAACGGGGCACAGGCGCTGCTCCGATACGCACCCGAACCGGCCGCGGCGCTGGACCGGCTGGCCGGGCTCCGTCCCGACTTCGGCGAGCACGACCTGACCGCCCTCGTCCGAACCGTCAGTGCGGACACGCTGTCGCTGCCGGCGCTGCCCGGGGCCGGGCGGCCGACCGCTGATGACCCGACCACCCGCGTCGTCGCGGACTTCGCCGAACAGTTCAGCGTGGACGTGTCGGCCATCGACGACACCCAGCGCGGCGACCTGGCCGACGCACTCGGCGATCGGGTCGGCGCACTGGTGCCGGTGCTCTACTTCGCGGACTGGATCCCGCGTGTCCGGGCCGGCCTGGACACAGTGTTCGGGCAGTCAGCCGCGTGGCCCGCGCCGGCCGATCGGCGCGACGACGAGTCCAAGACCTGGCCGCTGATCAACAAGTTCATGGTGGCCACCGCGCAGCTGCATGAGCTCGACCCGGTGACCACCGAGCTGGTCCGCATCCGGCAAGCGCGCCAGCACAATTGCCGGTTGTGCAAGTCGCTGCGCAACCGCACCGCGCTGCAGGCCGGGGCATCCGAGGACGAGTTCGACAAGGTCGACGACTACCGCAACAGCGATCTGTCGGCCCGCCACAAGGCGGCGCTGGCCTACGCCGATGCGCTCGTCTGGGAGCCGGCGCACATCTCCGAGGCGACGGCTGCCGAACTGCGGCAGCACTTCTCGCCCGCCGAGGTGGTCGAGCTGACCCTCGATCTGATGCGCAACGCCTGCAACAAGGTGGCGGTCTCGACCGGCACCGACGGCGCGAACGTGCAATCCGGAGTCGAGATCTACGACGTCAGCCCCGAGGGCGAGGTCGAATTCGGGCTCGAGCAGCCCGCCGGCTATCGCTGAGCCCGAGCCGCTTCACCCAGCCCGGGCCGTTCAGCCCAATCCGGCCGTCGAGCCCAGTTCGGCGACCAGCGCGGCGACGACATCCTTCGCCGACCCCGTGCTCGCAAACACCTTGCGCTGCCGCTGATATGACGCGCCGCGGCGCGGGATGTCGGCCACCCGGGCCAGCTCGTCGACGCAGCCGAGCTCGACGGCGATCGGCGCCAGCCGCTCCAGGATGTCCGCGAGATCGTCGGTGACCAGCCTCTCGTTGGCGGCCGAGTCCTGAATGATGATGGCGTCCAGGCCGTATCGCGCCGCTCGCCACTTGTTCTCCTGCACCAGCCAGGGTGCGAGATGCGGCAACTGCTCGCCGGCCTCGAGCCGCCGATCCAGATCGACGACCAGGCAGTGCGTCAGCGCCACCAGCGCCGACAACTCGGTCAGGTTCGACACCCCGTCGCAGATACGTACCTCGATGGTGCCGTGCTGCGGCGCGGGACGCACATCCCAGCGGATCTCGTTGAGCTGGTCGATGATTCCGGTCTTGAACTGATCACCGGCGAACGCCTCGAACTCCGACCATCGCTCGAACTGGAAGGGCAGCCCGGCCGTCGGCAGCTGCTGGAACATCATCGCCCGGTTGCTCGCATACCCGGTGTCCTGCCCGGACCACATCGGCGACGACGCCGACAACGCCAGCAGATGCGGGTAGTACGTGAGCAGCGCCGTCAGGATCGGGAACACCTTGTCCCGGTGGGTGATTCCGACGTGCACGTGCACGCCCCAGATCAGCATCTGCCGGCCCCACCACTGGGTGCGTTCCATCAGTTCTTCGTACCGATGGCCTTCGGTCAGCCGCTGGGCGGACCACTGCGCGAACGGATGCGTCCCCGCACCGAACAGGTCGACCCCGATCTCATCACCGATGCCGCGCACCAGTGTCAGGGCGTCGGCGAGATCGGCCATCGCCTCCCCGGTCGTCTGGCAGATGCCAGTGACCAGCTCGATGGTGTTGCGCAGCAGCTCTTTGTGCACGCGATGCCGGTCCGCGGGATCGACGTGCGCGAAGAATTCGGCAGCCGAGTTCGACAGGTCACGAGTCTGCTTGTCCACCAACGCCAGTTCCCACTCGACACCGAGTGAGGGGCCGGCGGACGCGACGAAGTCGATGGGGTACCTGTTGGGCGGCTCGCCCCCGAACACGGTCGGCTCGCTCTTGCCGGCAGCCGTTGGCGGTATCAGTCGCCGATGACGCCGCAGGCGACGCGCGCCTCCGAACTGCCGGGCATGCCGTCGCCGGCGTGGATCATGATCGACTTGCCGTTGATCTGATCAACGGTGAAGGCGTCCGTCGTGGTGACGGTCTGGCCCTTGCCGTTCGCGTCCACGAAGATCGGCACCAGGATGCCGCTCTCGGGCATTCCGGTGTGGCCCTCGACCTGGAAATGGCCTCCGGCAGAAGTGAAGTCGCCCTCGCACTTGCCCACCTGGTGGATGTGCTCGGCATGGAAGCCGGGGGTCAGTGACTTGTCGTCGACCGTGACGGTGATCTTCACGTCGGAGCCGTCGGCGGCGAAGACGGCCGTTCCGGCCTTGGTGCCGTCGGTGGTCTTCAGCTCGGCCGACACCGAGGTCGCCGAAGGCGTGTCGGACTCCTCTTCGCTGCCCGCGCTGTGCGCGCCGGGCGGAGCCGGGTTGCCGGTCACCACGGACGGCTGCGTGCCCGGGTTGCTGGTGGATTCCTCGCCATTGGAGCAGCCCGCAACGATCAGCGCGGCGGCGCCCAGCGATGCGGCCAGAGCCACAACTCGACGACCGTTCCGGTTTGTTGCCACCTTCATGGGCTGCTCTCCTGCCTGGTCCACTACTAGGGAGTTCGGTTCGGACGAATCATATCGGTGCCCCCGATCGACTCGACTACTGCACTACGACTAGCGCGATCGCGGTATCCGGACAGCTGGACAGCGTCGCGGTGCGCTCGTCCATTTCCTGCTTGGACGCCGTCACCGTACTCACCAGATCGTCGATGTACTGCGTCTGCTTCCGGTTGTAGAACACCGTGTTGTCCGTGATCGAACTGGTCTGCAGATTGCTGACTTCCTGGATCTTCCAGCCGCCGGCCTCCAGCTCATCGGCGACCTTGCGGGCCAGGCCCTTGACCGTCCCCGCGTTGAACACGCACACCGCCGGACGGTTCGCAGCAGCCGCCGAGGTCGTGGTGGTGGCCGGGGCCGTGGTCGACGGAGCGGTGGTCAGCGTGTCGGTCGAGGCCGTGGTCACCGGGTTGGAGTCCTTGCTGGCCGCGGAATGCCAGCCCAGCCCGATACAGACGACTGCCACCGCGAGCAGCAGCATCGCTCCCGCCCGCAGCGGCAACCGGTTCGGTTCGCGCTGGGCGGCCTCGGATTTGACGGAGGCGCGGCGCCTGGTCGGCCGACCGCGTCCGGATGGTTGGTCGCTCACCGTGCCCACCTTACGGCCCCACGGGTCTGCGGCCGGATCGCATGCACGTCGATCTAGGTGACCTCGAACCCGAGCCGGCGGGCCGCGCGTGCCTTCTGCCGGCTGGCGCGCAGTCGCCGCAGGCGCTTGACCAGCATCGGGTCGGCGGCCAGCGCTTCGGGACGATCCACCAACGCGTTCAGCACCTGGTAATAGCGGGTCGCGGACATGTCGAAGAGCTCTTTGATGGCTTCTTCTTTGGCGCCCGCGTACTTCCACCACTGGCGCTCGAACGACAGCACATCGTGCTCGCGGCGGGTCAGACCGTCGGCACCCTTCTCATGAAGTCCAAGCTCCCCGCTTCCGGCCCCGTCGGCCGTCTGCCCGGTTTGCTTCTGGCTACGCGCAGCTGCGCCGTCCATCTCGCTCCCTATGACTTCGGTCCGTGAATACTGTCTCCCGACCAACTATGTTGCACCCGAATTACAACAGTGTGGTTCTTAAGCATCTAACCACGCAGACGAAGAATCTTCGGCGAGACGTGCCGAGTAATCTGTGCCGCATGGCAATTCTCCCGATTTGCATCGTCGGCGAACCGGTCCTGCATCAGCCCACCGAACCGGTCGCGCTCGACGCCGACGGCAAGCCGCCCGCCGATGTCGTCGCGCTGCTGGACGACATGTACGAAACGATGGACGCCGCACACGGTGTCGGGCTCGCCGCGAATCAGGTCGGGGTCGGCCGCCGCTTCTTCGTCTACGACTGCCCGGACGACGCGCTGGGCGAAAAGCGTCGCGGCGAGGTGATCAACCCGGTACTCGAGACCTCCGAGATTCCGGAGACGATGCCCGACCCCGACGACAACGATGAGGGCTGCCTGTCGGTGCCCGGCGAGCAGTTCGCCACCGGCCGCGCCACCTGGGCCCGGGTGACCGGCGTCGATCGCAATGGCACTCCGGTCGACATCTCCGGCAACGGTTTCTTCGCCCGGATGCTGCAGCACGAGACCGGCCATCTGGATGGCTTCTTGTATGTCGACGTGCTGGTCGGCCGCAATGCGCGCGCCGCCAAGAAGGCGATCAAGAAGAACGGATGGGGCGTGCCTGGCCTGAGCTGGTTGCCCGGCAGCGTGGCGGATCCGTTCGGGCACTTGGAGATCGATCACTGAGACATGGCGTCACAGCTGCCGCCGACGCGCGGCGATCGGGTCGTGGTGCGCTTCGCGCTCAACGAGCACACCGCCCACATCAGCGACCGCACAAGGGATCCGGCGGCGACGCTGTCCGACATCACCGGTCGACTGATCGCATCCACCGATGCCGCACTCACCGTGCAGCGCGGCGACGACGAGGTCGTCGTGCCCACCGAGTTCATCGTGTCGGTGCGCACGCTGTCCACGCGAACGGTGCGCAACTCGGATATCCGCTCGGTCGAACTGGCCGCCGCGCGCGGCTGGCCCGGGCGCGAACACGAGATCGCCGACGGTTGGATGCTGCGGGCCAGCTCCGGATTCACCGTCCGCGGCAGCTCGGCTGTGCCGGTGGGATCCGAGGCGCGCCTTGATGATTCCTCCGTCGCGGCCATCCGCTCCTGGTACGCCGAGCGTGATCTGCCGCCGTGGTTGATCGAGGTCGAGCGCCTGCTGCCGGTCACCGGTGCCGCGGTCTCGGAAATGCTCACCGCGTCGATCGACGAGCTGACATCGGGCCACGATCACACCGAGGTGACCATCTCCGCGCAACCCGACGAGCGCTGGCTCACCGCGCAACTGCGGGCGCGGCCCGGCGAATCGTCTCTCGCTGCGGCGCAGGACGAGGTCGAATCGGTCATCGGCACAGCATGTTTCGCCGCCCTCGGGGATTCGATCGGCCGCGGCACGATCACGGAGGACGCCCACGGCCGACCGTGGTTCGGCATCACCTCGCTGTGGACCGATGAACATGCCCGCGGCACCGGAGCCGGCCGCGCCATCGTGTCCGCGCTGACCGCCTGGGCCCGTGAGCAGGGCGCCGAGCACGCCTACATCCAGCTCGACGGCAAGAAGACGACGCAGCGCGACTGGTACCGCGGCCTCGGCTACGGCCTGCATCACCGCTTCGGCTACCGCCGGCTGTAGCCGTCGGCAGCGCCTGAATGGCTGGCGCGCCGGTCTCACGACGTGAAAGGATCTCTCCGTGAGACGACTCGGGTCGGCGCCGGCAGTAGTCGGCGTTGCGGCAGTCGTGTCCGGGATAGCTGTTTTCTGGCATATCAACCGCGCCCCGGTCGAGCCCTACTACGCCGCTGCGGCACACTCGATGGCTCGCAATTGGCACAACTTCTTCTTCGCCGCGGCCGACTGGAATGCGACGGTCTCCATCGACAAGCTGCCGGGTGGAGTGTGGCCGTCGGCCATCTGCTGCGCGATCTTCGGTACCCACACCTGGGCGATCGTGCTGCCGAATGCGCTGGCAGCGGTCGCCGCGGTCATCGCCATCTATTTTCCGATCCGCCGGATGGCAGGTCCGGCGGCAGGCGCAGTCGCCGCCGTGACTCTCGCGCTGATGCCGGTGCTGATCGCATTGGGCCGCGGCAACATTCCCGACATGCTGATGATCCTGCTGCTGATCCTCGCGCTCGGCGAAGTCACCGCCGCGGCGGAGGGGATGCGCATGCGCCTGCTGACGGCGGCAGTCCTCGTGGGACTGGCGTTCGAGGTCAAGATGCTGGCGGCCTGGCTGGTCCTGCCCGCGCTGGCGCTCGGTTACATGCTCCGCTCCGAACGCGGCTGGCGTGTCAAGATCGCCGATCTGGCGGCCGCGGGCGCCGTGACGGCGGTGGTCTCACTGATCTGGCCGGTGGTCGTAGGGCTGTTCCCGGCTGCGCACCGACCGCACGTGGACGGTACGAGTGACAACTCCGTGCTGTCACAGACCTTCTCCTACAACGGATTCAGCCGAACGGGTCACGACACACCGAATCACCTCCTCCAGCAACAGGGCCTTCCGCTCAACGTTCCGGCCGGCGCGCCAGGACTCGGCCGGTTGCTGCACGACGGCATGGGCCGGGAAGGCGCCTGGCTGCTGCCCCTCTGCGTACTCGTCGCGGTCGCCGGTGTCGCCGCCCGACGCGGCAGACCGCCGCACGATCCGTTGCGCGCCGGCTACCTCATGCTGTTGTCCTGGCTACTGATCTACTTCTTCGCCTTCAGCTTCCTGACCGAGATCAATCCGTACTACGTTGTGGCGCTGGCGCCGCCCGTCGCCGGCATCGTCGCGCTCGGCGCAGTCCAGCTATGGCAGATGCCGATGGGTCGACCGTTCGCGATCGCCGCCGTCGCTGTGATCGTGACGGCCGGATACGGAACCTGGCTGGCGTACTCGGGTCCGACCTGGACCCCTGTCGCCCTGACCGTGCTCAGCCTGGCGGCGATCGTCGCGCTCGGGCTGATCGTGCTGCGGTGGCGCCGCGCGACCCCGGTGGTGGTCGCCATGCTCGCGGTCGCGATGATGCCGTCGACCGTCGCCGCGGCAACACTCCCCGTCCGCGACGAGGGCGCGACCGACATCCCGCTGGAATCGCAGCAGCTGCGCCGTGAATTGACGTGGACCTTCCGAACCTCGGTGACCGACGCAGCGAAGTCGATTCCGGCATTGCGCAGGGCACAGCGTGGGGCGCCCTATTTGATGGCCAGCCAGTCGGCCGCGCTCGGGTCGGTGTTCGCGATCAATACCGATGCCGAGGTCTATCCGATCGGCGGTTACGACGGGCGCGGGGCCTCGCCGACGATGGATCAACTGAGAAGAGCCGTGGCCCAAGGAGAGTTCCACTTCGTGGTCGGCCTCAAGAACACCACCGATCCGCGCATGCTGTGGATCGACCGGGCCTGTCGACCCGAGCCGTCCACCGCCACCTGGGTCTCGATCCATGTGTGCACGAGCGCCTCAGCCCGAGTGCGCTGAGGACCGGATCGGGGCAGCCACCGGTTGGACGCGGACGTCCACTACGGTGGCTGCGTGCGAATCGCGACCTGGAACGTCAACTCCATCCGAGCCCGCGCCGAACGCGTGGTCGACTGGCTCGAGCGCGCCGATGTCGATGTGCTCGCCATCCAGGAGACCAAGTGCTCCGTCGACCAATTCCCCGAAATGGGGTTCGCCGCAGCAGGTTACGACGTCGAGCGGATCGGCTACAACCAGTGGAACGGAGTCGCGATCGTCTCTCGCGTGGGGATCGAGGATCTGCAGACCGGCTTCCCCGATCAACCGCGGTGGAACGACGCCGTCGAGGCCCGCGCGATCTCGGCGATCTGCGGCGGGGTCCGGGTCTGGAGTCTGTACGTGCCGAACGGCCGCGGGCTCGACGATCCGCACATGAGCTACAAGCTCGACTGGCTGGGGACGCTCAACGGCCATGCGCGACAATGGCTCGCCGATGATCCGTCCGCCCAGATCGTGTTGGCCGGCGACTGGAACATCGCGCCGACCGACGACGACGTCTGGAGCGTCGATTACTACGCCGACAAGTCGCATATCTCGGCGCCCGAGCGCGCCGCCTTCACCGATTTCCTCGATGCCGGCTATGCCGACGTGGTCCGCCCGCACGCCCCGGGACCGGGCGTCTACACCTACTGGGACTACACCCAGCTGCGCTTCCCGCGCAAAGAGGGCATGCGGATCGATTTCACGCTCTGCTCCCCCGCGCTCGCCGAGCGGGTGAGCGGCGCGCATATCGATCGCGAGGAGCGAAAAGGCAAGGGCGCCAGCGACCATGCCCCCGTCGTGATCGATATCGGTCCGTAGCGCCGTAGACGGCGATCAGATGGACGATCCGGCAAGGTTGGCGAAGTCTCGCCATGCCGGGCTTGTATGCGGGACTTCGCCATAACGCCGCCGGTCGTTCATCTGGCGCCGTCTACCGCCAGCGCGTCGGCGAGGAACTTTAGTCCGGCAACGACTTTCGCCCGCTCGGCGTCGTCTTCGATCGCCTCGAGCGCCTGCTCCAGCGTCTTGATCCGCCGCGAGGTGTTGCCGTTGATCATGTCGATACCGGTCTGGGTCGGGCTGAGCAGATACGCGCGTCCGTCCTCGGGATCGGCCGTCCGGACGACGTATCCCTCACGTTCCAGCGCTGCGACGACGCGGGACATCGTCGGCACCGCAACGTTTTCCTGCTCAGCCAGCTCGGACAGCCGCAGCGGAGCCCGTTGTACGAGCATCCACAGCGCCGACATCGAGCTCTGTGCCAGCGAACCGGAGCTGGTCAGCTGGCGCAGCGTTCGTTGAATGCGCACCAGGTTGTGGTACACATTCGCGGCCTGCGTGAGTTCCGTCGACGACGTCGTCACAGCCGTGCCCCGGTCGGGCCCGCCGCCGCGGCGACCTCACCCTGGACGTCCGGGCTGACATCGACCGTCTCCTCGACGATCTCGACGTCCGCGGCGTCGGCGGCGTCGGCGGTGGTCTCATCCGGGGTGTACGACTTCGGCGAGAAGTAGGACGCCAGCGCGGCGACCAGCATCATGACGCCGGCGGTGACGAACACGACCACGAGTCCGCTATGGAACGGGCCGGACATCAGGTGCGGGAAGAATTCCTGACCGGTCAGCGTGTGCGCGTCGACGCCCGGCTTGTTCAGCTCCGACGCCGGGATCAGCTGCTGCATCGGGTTGTAGCCAAGGAACGCGGCGAACAGCATGCCGACCGGCGGCAGGTTCGAGACGTTGTCGGCGACGCCGGCCGAGACACCATGCGAGACGAGCCCGTGATGCATCGCCGACGGCAGCGTGTTGGCCAGGCCGACCACCATGAGCGAGAAGAACAGGCCGATGGAGATGGCCGAACCCGAGTTGAAGAAGGTCGCCCGCATGCCGGACGCCGCGCCGCGCTGCTGCGCCGGCACGCTCGACATGATCATCGCCGTGTTGGGCGACGAGAACAGGCCCGAGCCGACGCCGCTGAGCAGGATCAGCAGCGCGAACAGCCAGTACGGGAAGTTCACCGGGATCAGCACCAGCGCGATGAAGGTCGCACCGACCAGCAGCGCACCGCCGGTGGCGAACCACCGGGCGCCGTAGTGATCCGAGAGCCAGCCGGCGATGGGGCCGGCGACCAGGAAGCCGATGGTCAGCGGCACCAGGAAGATGCCCGCCCACAGCGGCGTGGACTCGTAGCTGTAGCCGTGCAGCGGCAGCCAGATTCCCTGCAGCCAGATGATCAGCATGAACTGCATGCCGCCGCGGCCGATCGAGGCCATCCAGCTGGCCAGGTTGCCCAGGCCGAAGGCGCGGTTCTTGAACAGTTCGAGGTGGAAGATCGGGTCCTTCACCTTGGTCTCGACGATGCAGAAGGCGATCAGCAGGACGAAGCCGCCGATCAGGCCGGACAGCACCCAGGGGTTGGTCCAGCCGGTGTTCGATCCGCCGTAGGGCTGGATGCCGTAGGTGACGGCGGTGAGCAGCACGATGAGGCCGACCGCGAATGTCAGGGTGCCGATCCAGTCGATCTTGCCGGGGACCTTCTCGCCGGTCTCCTTGAGCGAGGTGATCGACCAGATGGCGCCGACGATGCCGAACGGAACGCTGACCCAGAAGACCGCGCGCCAGTCCCACTCGGAGAGCACGCCGCCCAGGACCAGACCCAGGAACGATCCGGCGATCGCCGCAACCATGTTGACGCCCAACGCCATACCGCGCTGCTTGACGGGGAAGGCGTCGGTCAGGATCGCGGTCGAGTTGGCCATCAGCATCGCGCCGCCGACGCCCTGCACCACGCGCAACGCGATCATGTAGATCGCGCCCGGGCCGCCCTGGAACGGGTCGAACGACAGCAGCACCGCGGCGACGGTGAACACCACGAATCCGAGGTTGTAGGTGCGGACGCGGCCGATCATGTCGCCGAGCCGGCCGAACGGCACCACCAGCACCGCGCTGACCAGCATGAAGCCCATCAGCATCCACAGCAGGTAGCTGACATTGCCCGGCGACAGCGGGTTGAGGTCGATCCCTTTGAAGATCGCGGGCAGGGAGATCAACACGATCGACGAGTTGATCGTCACCAGCAGCATGCCGAGCGTGGTGTTGGACAACGCCAACCACTTGTACTTGGGATGCTCGACCCCGATCTGCACCCGGGAGGACATCATGCGCGTGAACCGCCTTAGGAATTAGTTAGCAACTAGCAACCAAAACCTTAGTTGCCTGCTGTTAACTAATCAATCCGGCATCCCGCCTAGCGAGCCATCTCACACCGCGAGGGCCGCATACCTCGGGTTCGCTCGTAGAAACTGCTGCGTGAACGTGCAGACGGGGTCGACCTTGCGACCCGAGCCTGCGGCGAAGTCGAGCGCACCCTGGACCAGGCGACCGGCCAACCCGTGCCCGGTGTACTCGTCGTACAGCACGGTATGCAGCACGGTCATCACCGGTTCACCGCCGGCCTCACCGAGCTGATAGCCCAGGACACCGACGAGGTCACCCGCCACATACAGCTCGAATCGGTCGCGCTCACCGTTGTGCACGACCTCCGACAACTGCTGCAACAACGAGTCCGCAGAACGCGGCGGCGCCGCCTTCTTCCGCCGAACCTGCACTACGAACTCCCGAGGTATCTCAATGTGACCTCCCTCACAGTACCCAAGGCTAAACATCTCCTCGACTGGATTCGCCAAGTCGTCACCCGGACTCCCCCGAGTCGTCACTCGCGGGACTACTCTTGGAGGCGCCCGATCGGCGGGCAAAAATTTCACATCCAACGGGGGCTCTCACGATCCGAGGGCTGAGATGGCGGCTGGCGGCCGGCGACCGTATGAACCTGACCGGGTAATTCCGGCGTAGGGAGGAAAATCATGAGCACACGTGCGTCCGCAGCAACCCGGGTCGAGGGTGTCACCACCGGACCCATCCAGGGCAGCCACAAGGTCTACGTCGACGGCGTTCCGTTCCGCCGCGTCGAGCTCACCAACGGCGAACACCTCGACCTCTACGACACGTCCGGTGTGTACACCGACTCCGAGGCCACGATCGATCTCGACGCAGGTCTCGCGAAGACCCGGGCCGAATGGCACAAACCCGACCCGATCGACGGCGCCAGCACTCAATTGGCTTGGGCGCGAGCGGGAATCATCACCGACGAGATGAAGTACATCGCGATCCGCGAGGGTGTATCGCCGGAGCTGGTGCGCGACGAGGTCGCCGCCGGTCGCGCGGTCATCCCGGCCAACCACAACCATCCCGAATCCGAGCCGATGATCATCGGCAAGGCGTTCGCCGTGAAGGTCAACGCCAACATCGGCAACTCAGCGGTGACCTCGTCGATCGCCGAAGAGGTCGAAAAGATGGTCTGGGCCACCCGCTGGGGCGCCGACACCATCATGGATCTGTCCACCGGCAAGGACATTCACGAGACACGCGAATGGATCATGCGCAACTCGCCGGTGCCCGTCGGCACGGTGCCGATGTATCA
Organism: Jongsikchunia kroppenstedtii DSM 45133; assembly: GCF_000380485.1. Taxonomy (GTDB): domain Bacteria; phylum Actinomycetota; class Actinomycetes; order Mycobacteriales; family Mycobacteriaceae; genus Jongsikchunia; species Jongsikchunia kroppenstedtii. The sequence continues at coordinate 28,861 of NZ_AQYG01000036.1, forward strand.
GGCGCTCGAGAAGGTCAACGGCGACCCGACCAGGCTGACGTGGGAGATCTACCGCGACACCGTGATCGAGCAGGCCGAACAGGGCGTCGACTACATGACCGTGCACGCCGGCGTGCTGCTGCGCTATGTGCCGCTCACCGCCAAGCGGGTCACCGGCATCGTCTCGCGCGGCGGCTCGATCATGGCCGCATGGTGCCTGGCTCATCACCAGGAATCGTTCCTGTACACCAACTTCCGCGAACTCTGCGAGATCTTCCGCAAGTACGACATCACCTTCTCCCTCGGCGACGGCCTGCGTCCGGGCTCGATCGCCGACGCCAACGACGAGGCGCAGTTCGCCGAGCTGACCACCCTCGGCGAGCTGACGAAGATCGCGAAATCCTATGGCGTGCAGGTGATGATCGAGGGCCCCGGCCACGTGCCGATGCACAAGATCGTCGAGAACGTGCGGCTCGAGGAAGAGCTGTGCGAGGAGGCGCCGTTCTACACGCTCGGCCCGCTGGCCACCGATATCGCGCCCGCCTACGACCACATCACCTCGGCGATCGGCGCCGCGATGATCGCGCAGGCCGGTACCGCAATGCTCTGCTACGTCACCCCGAAAGAGCATCTCGGCCTGCCCAACCGCGACGACGTGAAGGTCGGCGTGATCACCTACAAGATCGCCGCCCACTCGGCCGACCTCGCCAAGGGACATCCGCACGCCCAGGATCGCGACAACGCATTGTCCAAGGCGCGCTTCGAGTTCCGCTGGGTCGACCAGTTCAATCTGGCGCTCGATCCGGACACCGCCCGGGAGTACCACGACGAGACGATGCCCGCCGAGCCGGCGAAGACCGCACACTTCTGCTCGATGTGCGGACCGAAGTTCTGCTCGATGCGGATCTCCGCCGACGTCCGCCAGTACGCCGAGGAGAACGACCTGGTCACCCAGGCGGATATCGACCGCAAGATCGAGGCCGAGATGGCCGAGAAGTCGGCCGAATTCGTCGCCGCCGGAAAGAACGTCTACCTGTCACTGACCGAAGTATCGGCCCACTCGTGAGGCCGCTGCCGGCACCCGCACCGGGAATCGCCCCGGCGCGGGTGCTGACGATCGCGGGGTCCGACTCTGGCGGCGGTGCCGGCATTCAGGCCGACCTGCGCACCTTTGCGCTGGCCGGGGTGCACGGCTGCGTGGCGGTGACGGCGGTGACCGTGCAGAACTCGGTGGGGGTCAGCGGTTTTCACGAGGTCCCGGCCGAGACGGTCGCCGCGCAGATGCACAGCGTCGTCGGCGACATCGGGGTCGGCGCGGCGAAGACCGGCATGCTGGCGTCGGCCGCGATCATCACCTCGGTCGCGGACGCGTGCACCGAACTCGGCATCGGCGATCGCATTCCGCTGGTCGTCGACCCGGTCGCCGCGTCGATGCACGGCGACCCGCTGATGACCGAAGACGCCATGGACGCGTTGCGGCAACGATTGATTCCGCTGGCCACCGTCGTCACGCCGAATCTCGACGAGGTGCGCCTGCTCACCGGCATCGACGTGGTCGACGAGGCCACCCAGCGCGACGCGGCCAAGGCCCTGCACGCAATGGGCGCGCGGTGGGCGCTGGTCAAGGGCGGGCACCTGCGATCGAGCGCACAGAGTCCGGACCTGCTCCACGACGGCACCGATTTCCTCGAGTATCGGACCGAACGCATTCCGACCGGCCACGACCATGGCGCCGGTGACACCCTCGCGGCCGCCATGGTTTCGGCCTTGGCGCATGGCTATTCGGTTCCCGAGGCTGTCGCGTTCGCGAAGGATTGGGTCACACGCTGCGTGGCCGCGGCGTATCCGCTGGGTGCCGGTCACGGACCGGTCAGCGCCTTCTGGCGGCTATCGACCGCGACTGATTCTTAATTTGACTCTTGCGAACGATCCCGCACAATCGAACTCTCGGGGGTCGCAATATCGACGGAGTTCACTTGCTGCAGATCGACAATCTGACAAAGCGTTACGGCCAGCTCACGGCGCTGGATGATGTCTCGTTCTCCGTCGGCGACGGGGAGATCTTCGGTTTCGTGGGCGCCAACGGCGCCGGCAAGACCACCACCATGCGCATCATCCTGGGGGTGCTGGCACCCGATTCCGGACGCGTCACCGTCGACTATGTGCCGATCGATCTGACCATGCGCCGGCGCATCGGTTACATGCCGGAGGAACGCGGGCTGTACCCGAAGATGAAGGTCGGCGAGCAGCTGCGTTATCTCGCCCGGCTGCACGGACTCTCGAGTGCCGAGGCCGAGGCGTCGGTGACGCGGTGGTGCTCCCGGCTGCAGATCTCGGAGCGGCTGAACGACCCGGTATCGGACCTGTCGCTCGGCAATCAGCAACGCGTTCAGCTGGCCGCCGCGCTCGTGCCCGATCCCGCGATCCTGGTCCTCGACGAGCCCTTCTCCGGTCTCGACCCGCTTGCCGTCGACGTGATGAGCACCGTGCTGCGCGACAAGGCCCGGACGGGGACTCCGGTGATCTTCTCCAGCCATCAGCTCGAACTCGTCGAACGACTCAGCGACCGCGTCGGCATCATCGCCGGCGGCCGGATGCGCGCCGTCGGCACCGTCGCGGAGCTGCAGGCGCTGGGCCGGCGACGAATCACGATCACGGCCCCGCATGTGCCACCCGGTTGGCTCTCGACGCTGCCCGGTGTCCACGAGCTCAGCGTGGACGGCGACACCCGGGTGCTGGAGCTCAGCGACGATGCCGATAGTCAGAAGATCCTGAGCCGGGCGATCGGCTTCGGCCCGGTCACCGAGTTCACGCCGAGCCGGCCGTCACTCGCCGAACTGTTCAAAGAGGTGGTCTCCCAATGAATTCCGTCTGGCTCATCGCCTGGCGCGAGATCACCACGCGATCGCGCACCCGCGCCTTCCTGATCAGCAATGCGATCATGCTCATCGTGCTGGTCGCCGGCCTGATCGTGGTATCGATCTTCGTCGGCCGCTCGAGCACGTCGACCGACAAGATCGGCCTCGTCGGCACGGCCAGCAGCTACAGCGCCGCCATCACCTCGACGGCCGCCGCGGCCGGCGACCACGTGCGGACCGAGCAGGTGCCGGACGTGGCAACCGCCCGCGACCTGGTCACGCACGGGAAGCTAGACGCCGCCCTGACCGCCGACCGGCAGGTGATCGTCAAGAACGACCTCTCCGACTCGCTGCGCCAGGTCCTCACCTCGGCGGTGTCGCAGAAGGCATTGGCCGACAATCTTCGGTCGCACCGGCTGACGCTGCAGCAGGTCGCGCCGCGTGCCGACCAGGTGTCGCTGACGGTCACCGAGACCAAGCCCAAGGACGATGAGTACTGGCAGCGCTTTGTTCTCGCGCTCGCCGGATCGGTGCTGCTGTTCATCGGTGTCACCCAGTTCGCCGCGGCGGTCGGCGTCGGCGTCGTGGAGGAGAAGGCGACCCGCGTCGTCGAGATCCTGCTCGCCGCGGTCAAGCCGCTGCATCTGTTGTGGGGCAAGATCCTCGGCGTCGGGCTGTTGGGGCTGGCGCAGGTGACGGTGATGGCGGCGGCCGGGCTGATCACCGCGTCGGCGACCGGCCTGCTCACGCTGCCCTGGACGGCCGGCGGCATGCTCGCGGCCACCCTGGTGTGGTTCCTGCTCGGCTACACGTTCTTCTCGACGCTCTATGCCGCGGGCGGCTCGATGGTGTCGCGGCAGGAGGAGATCAACTCCACCACCACACCGATTCTGGTGCTGCTGATGGCCACCGGCTACCTCGCCTTCTTCGGCACCAGCAACCTCGACAGCTCGTTCTACAAAACGATGAGCTGGATCCCGCCGTTCTCGTCGACGCTGATGCCGATGCAGATCGCGGCCGGGAACGTGTCGATCCTGCAAGTGATCGGCAGCGCGCTCGTCATGGCGGCGGCGTGCGCGATCGCCGCCTGGGTGGCCGCGCGGATCTACGCGCATTCGGTGCTGCGCGTCGGCGCCCGGGTGTCCTGGGGCGAGGCCCTGCGGCTGCGCCGCTAGCCTCGACGGCCGGCGGACGCCCTGTCAGGCATCCCGCCGGTCGGTGACGACGACCGCGACGACCAGCAGCACCACCGCGACGCCCGCGAAATAGGCCAGCGACACATAGGGATTCCAATGGAACCGGTCGTTGCCCGCGGTGCCGACGAAATGCGATCCGTTGGCGAACGGCAGGAACGGATAGATCTTGTCGCCGACCTTCGGGATGATCTGCACGATCGACTCGAAGACCAACGACCAGACCAGGACGATCACGATCGCACCGGCGGTCTGCCGCACCAGCGCCCCGACGGCGATGCCGATGACCATCGTGATGAAGCTGTATACCGGTACGCCCCAATACAATCGGATCGCATCGCTGCCGCCGAGCGCGACGGCCGGCCGGTTGTGACCGGCGAGCGCATAGCCGATCACCAACGACAGCGTCACCAGCACCGCGGACACCACGAACGCCACCCCGCCGTAGACCAGTGTCTTGGCGGTCAGCACACGCCCGCGGCGCGGCACCGCCTGGAATGTCGTCCGGATGGTCCCGAAGCGGTACTCACTGGTGACGGCGAGAACCGCCATCACCATCAGCACGATCGAGCCGAAACCCGTGAGCCCGAGGGCGATCGTGAAGGCGTCCAGGCCGTCGTCCGAGGTCCCCGGCCGTCCGGCCACCACGCCGATCAGCACCGCGAGCCCGATCGAGAACACCGCGACGATGCCGAGGCACCAGTACGGCGACCGGGTCGACGTCAGCTTGATCCATTCCGAATGCACGGCCCGCAGCATCACCGCATACCTCCCGGCATTCCGGCCGGCACCGCGGCGGCGCCGCCCTGATATTCCACCGAACCGGCGGTCATGGCCATGAACGCTTCCTCCAAGGACGCCTGTTTGCTGGACAATTCGTGCAGGGTGATCGAGTTCTTGGCGGCGATCTCGCCGATCGGTGCCGACTCGGCATCGTCGACAACCAGGACCGGCTCGGGTCCCGGTTCGATCCGCGTCTGGAACCCGGCGCGCTGCACCGCATCGGAGAGCGCCTGCAGCTGCGGACTGCGCGCCCGCACCGACCTGCGGGCGCTCGACGTGATCTGGTCGACCGTCGCGTCGGCGATCAACCGTCCCTGCCCGATCACCACCAGATGATCCGCGGTCAAAGCCATTTCGGAGAGCAGATGCGAGGACACGAGCACCGTTCGCCCCTGCGCCGCCAGCGCCCGGATGAAGTTACGGGCCCAGACGATGCCCTCGGGATCGAGCCCGTTCACCGGCTCGTCGAACAGCAGTACCCCCGGATCGCCGAGCAGCGCGCCGGCGATGCCCAGCCGCTGCGACATGCCGAGCGAGAACTGTCCGGCGCGCTTGCCGGCCACGGAGGACAGGCCGACCATCGCCAGCACCTCGTCGACCCGCCGGGCAGGAATGCCGTTGGACGCCGCCATCCAGCGCAGATGCGAACGCGCGCTGCGATTGGGGTGCACCCACTTGGCATCCAGCAACCCGCCGACCTGCCGCAGTGGATCCTGCAGCTGCACGTACGGCACGCCGTTCACGGTCGCCACGCCGGACGTCGGATTATCCAGTCCCAGAATCATTCTCATCGTGGTCGACTTACCCGCGCCGTTCGGTCCGAGGAAGCCGGTCACAATTCCCGGCCGGACGGTGAACGTCAGATTGTCGACGGCACGCGTCGGCCCGTACACCTTGGTGAGGCCCTGCACAGTGATCACGTCGGCCAGTGTGCCAGGAATCGGACACCGCGGTCGGATGACGTCCGTCGAACGCAGGAATCGGCGAGTGCCGGAATCAGGCGATCGGCGGCGACGACGCCTGGCCCCAGAACCGCCTCGGGATGCGTCCGGCCAGGTAGGCCTGACGACCCGCGGTCACCGCCGACGCCATCGCCGACGCCATCAGCTCGGGATCGTCGGCCCGGGTCATCGCCGATGCCAGCAGCACCCCGGCGCAGCCCAGCTCCATGGCCAATGCCGCATCGCTGGCGGTGCCGATGCCGGCATCCAGGATCACCGGCACGCCCGCGGCCGACACGATCATCTCGATGTTGTGCGGGTTGCAGATGCCCAGACCGGTGCCGATCGGCGCACCCAACGGCATCACCGCGGCGCATCCGGCGTCCTCCAGCCGACGCGCGAGGATCGGGTCGTCCGAGGTGTACGGCAGCACCGTGAACCCGTCGTCCACCAGTTGTATTGCCGCATCGAGCAATTCGACCGGATCCGGCAGCAAGGTGCGGTCGTCGCCGATCACCTCGAGCTTGATCAGACTGGTGCCCAAGGCCTCCCGCGCCAGCTGCGCGGTCAGCACAGCCTCCGCCGCGCCATGGCAGCCGGCGGTGTTGGGCAGCACCGCGATCTCCAACCGCCGCAGCACATCCAGCACGCCGGTCCCCGCGGTCGCGTCGACCCGGCGCATCGCGACCGTGGTGAGCTCGGTCCCGGACGCGACGAGCGCGCGCTCGAGAACCGCGAGGTTGCTGAAGCCGCCGGTACCCGCGATCAGCCGGGACGTCAGGTCGACGTCCCCGATCTGCAGGGCGTCGTCGTGCCCGTCAGCCACCCTGCACCGCCGTCAGCACCTCGATCTCGGCGCCGGCCGGCAGCGGCGAATCCCATTGCGACCGTGGGTGAACCATGTTGTCGACGGCGACGGCGATCCCGTCTTCGCCGAGCCCAAGGTCGGCCAGCAACGCCGAGGTCGTGTAGCCCTGCGGCACGGCGCGATCCTCGCCGTTGACGGTCACTTCGATGGTCATGCTGTCCCTCCTTGATATCGACGCCGCGGGTCCAGCTCCGGCGCGGCCTCGGCGCCGTCAAACAGTTCTCGTATCAGCTCGCCGGTGAGCGCGGCGAGCGCGAATCCGTTGCGGCCATGCCCGGTTGCGGCCACCACTCGATCGTCGAGCGCGCCGATCAACGGCAGCCCGTCCGCGGTGCCGGGACGGAAACCGGCCTGGATGCCGGCCAGTCGATATTCGCGCAGACCGGGCAGCACCGTCATCGCGTCGGTCAGCAGATCGACGACGCCGCCGACCTGCGGCTGCGGATCGCCGGCGTCCCCGTCGTACGAGGTGGCCCCGACGACGACCCCGTCCGCACGCGGCACCAGGTACACCGGCCGGCCGTTCACGAGCGCCCGCACCACGCAGGTCGGCGGCGGCAACGCGTACCGGCCGCGCGACAGGCGCAGCACCTCGCCCTTCACCGGGTGGATCCCCAGCCCTGGCCAGAGCGCCTCGGACCCGCAGCCCGCCGCCAGGACGACCCGATCGGCATCGACGGCCCCGAGATCGTCGACCCGTCGCCGCACGATCGGCACCGCGGCTTCTTCGAGACACCGCCGCAGGGCGTCGATGACCAGCGAATTATCTACCGCTCGTTCGCCTTTGACGACGACTCCACCACGGATCCGCGGCCCGGCGCCGGGGACCAGGCGACGAGCGGCGGCAGCGCCGACGACCTCGAGCGTCCCGCTCCGCTCGGCGACCCAGTCGGCGACCGTCCCGAGGTGCTCGATATCGGCCGTGTCGGTGCCGACCAGCACCGTGTCGTCGGCGGTCACCACCTCCGAGCCGAGCCGCCGCAGCTGACGATCCCAGGCGTCGGCACCCCGGCGCAGCAGACTCCACAGGGCGTCTTCGCCCGTGCGTGCCTCGCCCACCGCGGCCAGCATGCCCCCGGCCACCGACGATGCCGGCGGCATCGGGTCACCCGTCGCGTCATCGAAAACCGTGACCCGCCTACCGGATTCGGACAGGGCGAGAGCACAGCTGAGTCCGATGACTCCCCCACCGACAACGGCGACGTGCACTCGCAGCACTCCTTCCTTCGCCGGCATGACCCGGATCAGGTATTGGCGGTCAGGACGTTCTGCCTCGACTCTCGTGCAGCGCCGGTGCATCCTCGCTTGAGGCGTCCACTCTCAGCCCGGCCTCCGGGCTCCCGCGTGTGTCTGTTCAGTCTACTGCCGCAGCTTGGCGAGCTCGGCCTCGACCATGGCTTCGTGTTCTTCCTCGGCACGCTTGGCCCGACGCGGGCTCCAGTAGCCGGTGAGCAGCCAGATCAGTGGGATGAACACGATCTGTCCGCCGACGGCCACCCAGTAGTAGCTTTGCCACTGCTTGGGTGAATCCTTCTTGGCCTGCTGGGCATCCTTGAGGATCTTCATATCCGATGCCGGGATCTGGCCCAGGGCCTTGAGGTCATCGGCGGCAGCTGTCACCGCCTTGCCGTTCTGCTGGATCGCGGCCATGTCCGCGGGCGGGATCGTGGCCAGATCACGCAGGCGTGCCGTGGCATCCTCGGGAGAGATCCCCAGCTTGGCGACGGCCTGCTGCACCGCGCGCATGCCGGCGGCCGGATCACCGGTGCCCGCCGCGGCGAGTGTGGCCGGGTCGACCGCCTGTGCGACTGCGAGGGCGGGTGCGTGCGCGGTGCCGACGGTCATCACGACGGTCACCGCCGCCGGTGCGACGCCGCTGACCTCGCTGATCGCCTTCACCTGGGTGGCCGGATCATTCGGGTTCGTCGTCAGCGCTGCGGTGGTCGCCGGGTCCATCTTCGCGGCCGCCGCTAACGGTGCGGCGTACTGCTGCGCGAGTTCCTGGGCCGCCGGGCCTTTCTCGACCAGTGTCGAGACGGTGCTCACGATGTGCGGGGCGATGAACACCGATACCGCGATGACGATCCGGATCACCAGTCCCCAGATCGCCAGGCCCGTCGCGGTCAGTGCCGGGTTCCGCTTCTCCACGGTCTCGGTGAAGCTCGCCATCCACGGCGCGTACGCGATGCCCAGGAAGATGGCCAGCAGCACCAGCAGCACCACGAAGTGGTTGTAGCTGGTCTCGGGATGGGTGGCGCGCGTGAGGAACAGGATCGTCATCACGATCGCGCCGATCGCGCCGACCACCATGAACGGTTTGCGCACCCGCAGCTTGTCCGACAAGAACCCGATCAGCAGCAGCGCCGCGGCATCGAACGCCCATACCCAGTTACCCAACGCGTTCGCCTTGGACTGGCTGAACCCGAAGATCGTCTGGAAGTAGACCGGGAAAAAGCCCACCGCGATGTAGTAGATGATCAAGAACACGCTGATCGCGAACGCCGACAGCACGATATCGGCCTTGAGCATCTGCCGGAACGGATGCTTGAGCGTCGCCTCGACATCGATACCGGCCGCACGCGCCTCGATCAACGCCCGGTCACGTTCGCTGACCTGCAACTGGTCGCGCAACTCGGGGGCGAGTTCACGCAGGAACACCGCAGACAGTGCGGCGATCACCAGGCCCACGATGCCGGCGGCGACGTAGTGGTTATGCCACGGCGTGGAATTGCCGGTGCTACTGATCTGGATGCTCACCACCAACGACCCGAGCACGGGACCCAACGTCCAAAACCCCATCGCCGATGCCCGGCCCAGCTGCGGGCTGAAGTCACGGATCAACGCCGGCGTCGCGACCAGGATGATGCCCTCCACCAAACCGATCGCGGCGAACAGGACCGCGAACCCGATCTTGGTGTCCCACACCGGGATCAACAAACACATCACCCCGACCAGGACCAACCCGATCGTGATGATGTTGACCCGGCCGACTTTGTCGGCGACCCCGGTCACGAACGAGGCCACCGCACCCAGGATGTACCCGACGACCGCGATATTGACGTAATAGACGAACGACATGTTGTAGTCGACGAGAATGCCGTTCGTGCCATGCGTACCCGCGGCGACCGCACCAGCCAGATAGAACTGGTAATACAGAACGATCGTGGCCACAACCACGATCCCCAGACAAAGATATCGGCGACCGGTATTCGGAAACGCGGTCAACTCGGTACGCCGAGGCGCACGAGAAACGGCTGCAGTTGTCATGGTGGGGCCCCCTTGAGTGTTACCGAAATCACATCGATATTCGTAGGCTAACCCCAGGTGAGACACACTAAGTAACTGTTTCACCAAATTGAGACCGGGTCCCGTAATCGGGACCCGGTCTCAATGAAAAAGCTACTGATCAGGCGGCGACTGCGACGTCAGAGTCATCCGAATCCAGCTCGGGCTCGACGACGTAACCATGCTTGGCGCGCAGCTTGTCGGTCAGATTCACCCGGCGGATGTCGTTGTCGTACAGGGCCAGGACGCACGGGTTCATCACCCGGAACCACAGCGGCGGCATGAGCGCCAGCAGCACCATCTGCGCATAGCCGCCCGGGAGGATCGACGCCTCGTCGGTGAGCTCGAGCGCCTGGTAGCGGCGGCCCGGATGGACGTGATGATCGCTGTGCCGCTGCAGGTTGAAGATGCCCAGGCCGGTGACGATCTTGCCGGCATTCCAGGCGTGCTTCTGGGTGCAGCGTTCATAGCGGCCGTCCGGCCGGCGATCGCGCAGCTGGCCGTAGTGCTCGATGTAGTTGATGCACTCGAGGAAGGCGACGGCGATGAACGCCTGGCCCAGCATGTACGGCAGCAACTGCCAGCCGAACACCGCGATCAGGGCGCCGTAGATCACCAGACTCAGCAGCCAGCCCTGCACGATGTCGTTGCGCAGGCCCCAGGTCCGCTTGCCCTTGCGGCCCAGACGCTCGCGCTCGGCTTCGGCGGCGAACTTGAATTCGCCGATCGCCGCGCGCCAGAAGAAGCGGTAGTAGCTCTCGCCGTAACGGGCGCTGACCGGGTCGGCCGGCGTCGCGACCTTCACGTGATGACCCCAGTTGTGCTCGGAGTAGAAGTGCGAATACAGCACGACCGACAGCGCGAGCTTGGCCATGAAGCTCTCGAACTTGCCGGGCCGATGCCGCAACTCGTGCGCGACATTGATGGCGAATCCGCCCATGATGCCGATCGTGACCATCAGGCCGAGCTTGTCGGCCAGGCTCAGCGCCGACTGGCCCCACATGAATCCGGCGACCGCGAAGGTGATGATCTGCAGCGGCACGAATCCACAGGTGAAGACGCGATAGATGTTGCGCTTGGACAGCGCCTTGATCTCTTCCTTGGTGTACGTGTCGGCCCACTCACCCGAGATCGACTCGATTCCGGCAGCCACGATCACCAGCATCACGCCGGCCCACCAGAAGATGTGCATTCCCGTCACCGCGACGAGCGCCGAAGGCAGCATGCCGAACAGAGCGGTCAGCATCCCCAGCCCTGACAGCATCGCCGCATACGCGCCCCGTGGCGTCGACCTGCGCCGCTTATTAAGGGTGAACATTCAAAAATCCTAAGCTTGTGTCGCAACACCAGTCACAGCAGTAACAAAGGTTGTCATTCAAAGACACGTGTAACCGTGACCTCGCTGAGATGGATCAACCCCCGAAAACTTAGGCAATGCTAATTCAGTTGACCCACTTCTGGGTAGCCCCTACGAAGACTTTGAGATTGCCAATGGTATGCACAAAACCGCAAGGCGCATGTACCGCTGGTCGGGACGTTTTTTCGGACCGCTTCGAGCGGTCACGTCGCCGGAAGCGTGGGCGGAATCACGTCCCTGGGAAGCCGGCCGGCAACGGTGCCGGATAGTCGACAGTGAACGTGGGCCCGGGATCAAGGCCGCGCAGGACGGCACTGAGCCACGCCACCGCCGGCGGCCACGACGCGATCGCGTTCGCTACGTGCTCGACCATCGGAATCGTGTAGTAGCGCAGATCGGCGCCCGCTCGCTGATACTTATGCACCACCGGAAGGATCGTCGAGGTCGGGATCAGTTCATCCCAGAGCCCGTTTGCCCACAGCAGCGGGATGTCAGGGATCTTCTGACCGAAAGAATTCTCCGCCATCACCTTTCGCACCTGAGGATCGTTGACCCCCAGCGAGCCCTGGGCGTAGTAGGCGCTGATCGGGCGGTACATACCGGTCAGCGCCTCGCTGTAGACACAACGGTGCTGCATGTCCGCCACGATCTGTTGGCCGGCGCTGTTCAGCAATCGCCTCGGGTCCAACTCCTGGGGGTATTCCCGGCCCATTGCCGTGATCGCCGGCCAGAGGACGAAGCTACTGATTCCCGTTACACCCGGCTCGGGCCTTGCCGCGTAGTCCACCAGTGCCGGCAGGTTCGCCGGCACCCCACCGAACGCCGCCGCCCGGATCTGGACATCCGGCGCATACGTCTTGCGTTCTTCGGCGGTATGCAGTGTTCCCGCTCCCCCGCCGGAGAACCCGTACAGCCCGATTCCGGAGTCGGTGAGGCCGAGTGATCGGTCGTTCTTCATCGCGCGCAGGCTGTCGAGAACCATGTAGCCCTCGTCCTTCGTGATCCACGTATTGAACTTGCCGTCGAAGTCCGGGACGTTGATCGCGAAGCCCTGCTCGAGCCAGTACTGAAGCTCCGCAATCTCTTTGAAGGTTCCCGCCTGCAACGTATGCGACGGGTTGCAGGACGAGTCGGTGGAGTCGATCGCCTCTTGATAGGAGATCACCGGGCGCGGGCTCCCGATCCACGGAATCCCCGGGACGATGACCGTCGTCGCAGTCGCGATCGGCTGCATGTGGACGTTGTTCGACCGATACAACAGCTGCTTGCTGAACACCGGCACCGGGATGCCCAGCAGTCGAGTCTGCACGACCCGAGTGCGAATGATCGTGCCGGGCTTCAGTTTCGCCAGATTCGGCGGATCGGCATACCACGGATCGCGGTCGGGTGAGGGCACCGGCAGCGCATGGTAGATGTCGGGCTCGCTCGGCAACTGCGGGAGCTGATTCTGATCGGACGGGAATGTCGGCGGAAACCCTGGCTGGGCTTCTGCCAGAGCCGGATTGGCCACGATCAGGATCGCGCACAGGGTCACGACCACCCCAGCGGCCCAGCGTTTCAGGTGACTCATATCAGCTCTCCTAGATGGATCGTGCTCGAAGCACTACGGCCGGTACAGCGGGACGAGTCGGCACCGCGGCCACACCGATGACGGCACGAGCCAGGGTTCCCGGCAGGCGGCGATGGTCAGACATTGTCGGCTCCGGACGCGGCCAGTTCGGCCAGTCCTGGCCGCGAGATCTTCCGGTGGTGGTGCGAGGCAGCTCGTCGACGAAATGGACGTCGCGCGGAACTTTGTATCGTGCAAGATGTTCGCGGACATACTGTTTCACGTCATCGACCGAGATGTCGGCGGCCTCCGGCACCACGAACGCGGCCAGTCGCTGCCCGAAGTCGTCATCCGGAACTCCGATAACCGCCGCCTCGGCAATGGCGTCGTGTGTATAGAGCAGGTCCTCGATTTCGCCGGGAAACACGTTCTCACCGCCGGACACGATCATGTCGTCGTCGCGGCCGTCGATGAACAGCCGGCCGCCGTCGTCCCAGTGGCCGATATCGCCGGTACTCATCAACCCGTCGATCATCTTCTTGCCACCGCCGCCCGAGTAGCCCTGGAATGCAATGGAATTCCCGACATACACCGTGCCCTTCCGGCCCGGCCGGGAGACGAGGTGGCGGTTGTCGGCGTAGAGGCGCACGGTGATGCCGATCGGCGGACGGCCCACTGTCCCGGGCGCGGCGATCCAATCCTCCGGCGTCGCGATGGTCGCGGTGCCGGTCTCGGTGCACCCGTAGAAGTTGTACAGAACCGGCCCGAATTGCTCGATGACGGCGGTCCCGAGTGCGGGCGGCAACGCCGCGCCCGCCGAGAAGACGATGCGCAGACTGCTGGTGCGATACCGCGCAATCTCCTCGGAGCCGAGGCCGATGATGCGCCGCAGCATGGTCGGCACGACGACCATCGCCGTGACGCCGTGCTCCTCGATCTGCGCCAGCGCCCGTGGCGCATCGAAGCGACCGTGGAGGATATTGGTGCAGCCGAGCGTGAGAGACAGAATGAACTGGGAGAGCGCGGTCCCGTGGAACAGCGGCGCACAGAGCAGGGTCGTCCCTCCGGGACGGAGCGGAACTCGGTCGAAGAACTGCGCGGCGGCGAGGGGCGACTGCACTCGCCGGGGCACTCCCTTGGGCGTGCCGGTGGTTCCGCCGGTCAGGATCACGAAGCCACCCTGGCGGGGCGGGATCACCGAACCGGTCCACTGCAACGTCGAGGTATCGATGCTCAGTCGCCGGACTGAGCCCGGGAGCCTTCTTGCCGCAGAGCGGAACTCGTCATCGGCCACAATCGCGTCGAGGCCCTCGCGTGCCGCGACGTCCGCCAGCTGGGCGCCGGCGAACCCGGTGTTCATCAGCACCAACCGGGCGCCCATTTTGGCCACGGCCACCATCGCCTCGACCAATCCCACGTGGTCGCGACACAGCACCCCGATCGTGGAATCAGCGGTGAGACCGAGGTCCATCCAGGACCGCGCCAACGCATCGGTCGAGCGGTGCAGTTCCCGATACGTCAGCAATCGCTCGTCGTCCACGACTGCGAGACGGTCCGGAAAACGCTTGGCCGACAGTCGGACCGACCCGGCGATCGGGCCGAACCGGCGGGTGCTGCGAGCGGCGTACCAGAGCAGATCCGGGCGCCGCAGATCGATCAGACCGGCGTCGTGGAGAACCCCGACTTGGCGCACAGTGGTGACGGCCGCGGCCGCGATCTGACTCAGCGACACGATCAGGTCCCCGGGAAGCCGGCCGGCAGCGGCGCGGGGTAGTCGAGCATGAATCTCGGACCGGGCGGCAGACCGCGCAGCACGGCGCTGATCCATGCCTGGGCAGGCAGCCAGTCGACCGCCGCGTTCGTCACATGCTCGGGCAGCGGCGCGGTGATGAAGCGTAGATCCGCGCCCGCATCCCGGTACTTGTGCGCGGTCGGGACGACCACCGACGGCGGGATCAGTTCGTCCCAGATCCCGTGGAACCACAGCAGCGGCGAGTCGGGAATGTGGTTGTACAGACTGATCTCTCGCAAGACCTTCATCACCGATGGGGTCTTCTCCAGGCTCATGCCCGGCTTGTAGTACTCATCGATCGGCCGCCACATGCCGGTCATCGCGGCGGTGTACACACACCGACTCTGCAGGTCCGCGACGATCTGCTGCCCCGCCGGCGTCAGCAGCTTCTTCGGATCGAATGCGTCCGGGTACTCCCGGGACAGGCCGGCGAAGCCCAACCACATGGTGAAGTTGCTGATCCCTGTCACGCCCGGCTGCTGCGTCGTCGCGTACTTCGCCTCGGCGACCAGGTCGGCCGGCGTGCCACCGAATGCGGTGCCCAACAAGCGAATGTCCGGCGCGTAGCTCTTGCGCAGTCCGGCCGCCCGGATCGAACCGGATCCACCGCCGGAGTAGCCGTAGAGCGCGAACCCGGAATCATGCATGCCCAGGGACCTGTCGTTCTTGATCGCTCGCAGGCTGTCGAGGACCATCTTGCCCTCGTCCCAGGTGTTGAACGTGTTGAACTCACCGTCGAAGTCGGGAACGTTGACCGCGAAACCCTGTGCCAGCCAATAGATCGCGAGCGATGCCTCTTTGAACGTGCCCACCTGCAGGGTATGCGACGGGTTGCAGGCCGAGTTGGTGGAATCGATCGCCTCCTGGAACGAGACCACCGGCCGCGGGCTGCCGGACCAGGGAATGCCGGGCACCACAACCGATGTCGCGGTCGCGATCGGTTGTCCGTGCACGTTCTCCGACCGATACAGCAACTGCTTGGTGTACACCGGGAACGGGATCCCGACGATCCGCGTCTGCACCTCACGGCTGCGGATGATCTGGCCCGGTTTGTATGCGGCCACGTTCGCCGGCGCCCGGTACCACTGGTCCTGATCGGGAGTCGGAATCGGCAACATCCGATAGATGTCGGGTTCGCGCGGCAATTGCGGCAGCTGATTCTGATTCGGCGGGAATCCCGGCGGAAACCCAGGATCGGCCCACGCCGCAGTCGGATTGATCGCGATGAGCACGCTGCACACCGCCAGCACCAGCCCAGCCAGAGCCCGCTTCGTCGTCATTCCCAGCCTTCCGCGTTTTAAGTGGTACCGGGAGTACAGCACAAGCTCTTGTTTTGAACAAGAGCTCTTTTTCTAAACCGGACGTAGACTTCTGCCCGTGACGGCAAAACGTGTGGCACCTGCCCCCAAGGGGCGCCGCATACGCGGGCTGGACGCGGAACAACGCGCGGAGCAGCGCCGCGATCTGCTGCTGGACGCCGCCCTGGACTGCTTTGCCCGCGACGGCTACGCAGGAACTTCGATCGAAGGTCTATGCCAGGCCGCGTACGTCGGCAACAAGGCGTTCTACGAACACTTCTCGACCAAAGAGGCCTGCTACCTCGAACTGCTGCAACGCAATACGCACACCATTGTGCAGCGGGTCACCGCGATGCTCGACGAGATCGCCGACGACGAAGCGACAGCAACACACCAGCTCCTCAGCGCATTCGCCGGCGCGATACTCGACGATCCGCGAATCGCGGTCGTGACCTTCGGTCAGTCCGGGGGCATTTCCCCGACCATCGAACGACAACGACGGGCGAACCGACGCGAGGCGGCGGGGATCGTGCGCGCCGCATGGCTTCGATTCGACGACCCGCCGTCGGACGCGCGCGGCGCGCCGATGGCTATCGCGACGATCGGCGGGCTTTTCGACCTGGTCAGCGACGCCCTCGACCGCACCGACTACGCGCCGACCGATCGCGACATCGACATGCTGATCGCGCACATGACCGATTTCGCTCTGACCGTTCGCGCCGGAATGCAGTCCGACCGGTAGCACTCATCCGGCGGGCGGTCACGCCGCCCGTTCGGTCTCCGCGGCACAGACCAGTGCCCGCGCGATCTCGCCTGCCGAAGCGATGTCAGACGCCTTGTGCGCCCGGTAATCCCACACGACCTCGGCGCCGCCGGCGGTGGCGACAAAGACCCCGCCGAGCTGGTACGGGTCACCCGTCCGCTGATACGGATACACGCCGGCGCGGATGAGCTTCGCCCAGGTTCCGAGATTCGCCGGTCCGAGCGTGCCAACGCGATACCGCCACAGCCCCATCGTGCGATAGAGCGTCTGGTCGTGCGTTGCCAGCACCATAAACCGGGTCTCGGCACGCTTGCGGAACGTGAACGCCTCGATCGGCGTACCCAGTCCGATGAAGACGACTCTCGCTCCGGCACCAGCGATTTCGTCGTAGTAGGCGTTCAGGGAGCGCGCCTGTTCCAGAGCGAAGGCGCTGCCGAACTGCCGGAGAAAGACGAACGCCACCGGGCCATCGGCCCACAGCTCGCGGAACTCGTGCAGATGATGGCGGTCATCGAGCAGCCGCTCGTTCGCCATGATGTCGATACGGCTCATACCGTCGCCCCCTCCGCGGCCGTCGCGTCGGCAGACTGGGCATCAGCAGACTGGGCGGCCAGCAACGCATGCATCGGACAGGCGTTGTCTCCCAACGTTCCGCCCTTGCCCTCCTGCAGCCGCATTCCCACACCATGGTCGAACGGCACCGGCCCGGTGTCCGGCGCGTGCCGGATCGCGTTGTGCATGTAGCCCCACATCTCATACCCGAACCACGGCAGAATCAGCCGGTCCACCAACGGATTTCGCAGCGCTCGAACCGCACCCTTGATGGCGATGGTCCCGACGGCGGGGCGGATCCGCATGGTCTCGAGATCGCAGATCTCCCGGACGTACGGCGTGAGCAGCGGGATCGAGGCCCAGATCGCCAGCTTGATTCCCGGGCCCATCACGGCGTTCGGATACAGCGGCGTCAGCGGATTGTGGAGCAGGAAGTCATAGAGCTCCTGGGCCGGCCGGGTGACGGCCATGATGTTCTTCTCCGCGTTCTGTACCCACGCCTCCACGGCCTCGGGGGTATCCGGCAGCTCGCCGGCCGGCATTCCCATCAGTTCACAGACGCGGACCTGCTCCTTGTAGAACTGGCACTCGTCCTCGTAGGTCGCACTCGGGTCGCCGAACTTCTTGTAGGCGCGCCACAGATGCGGCCAGCCGACGACATACGTGAACTTCATCGTCTCGACATGATTCGCGCGATACGACTCGCCCGTCGACGGCACCTCGCCATTCACGTGCGCGTGCTTGCGGAACAGGTCACGCCCCACCTTGTGCGCCGACTCCGTATCGCCGGCGACCGCTCCGGCGAAGAACAACAGGCTCCGCCGGATCCGGCCCACCGTGTCGTAGTAGTAGGTCGTGTGCTGCCCGACCCCGTACGCGCCGTCGGGATCGATCGTGGAAATGAACAGGCCGGATAGCGCGCCGAGGCCTGCGATCAGCACGTTCTCGTAGACCTTGAAGCTGATCGAATCCAGCCCGAAGTAGCCGTCGTCCCGGCGCGGCGCCTCCGCGATCGCGAGCGCCCTCTGTCCGTTCTTGCCATGCAGCTTCAGCAGAAAGTCGTATCGCCGGTCGCGCTTGCGGCGCTCCTCGACCGTTCCCGCATATCTCGGATCGTCCCGCAGACTGGCCATCCTCAGCTCCTCATATTGCGTTGTAATCTGAATTGGAACGTTATATGAACCAGATCACGCTGACAAGGTGCGTGCCGATACGGTGGTGATCGTGAAGGCGAAGACCCGCGACGAGCTGCAGGCTGAGACCCGCGAGCTGATCTTCGCCGCGGCTGAAACGGTCTTTCTCGATCGCGGATACAACGCCACGACCGTCGCGCAGATAGCCGCCGAGGCCGGGCGCACCCACGGCTCGATCTACGGCAACTTCGCAGGCAAGGAAGACCTGTGCCGCCAGCTCGTGCTCAAACATTTCGGCGAAGTGATGACCGCATTGGCACGAGATGTGTCAGCCGCTGCCGACGATGACGCCAAACAGACTGCCATCCAGCGGCATTGGGACAAGGTGCTCGATCGGCCCGAATGGATCCGGCTGACATCGGACTTCGTCCTGGCGACCCGCGAGACCAGCATCGCGTCGAACAAGCAGACCATCGACTACTTCCGCGGCGCGGTCGCCGCCCTGATCGTCAGCGAATCCCACACCTCCGGATCCGCCGCACTCGAGCCCCGCGAGCTCGATGCAATGGTGGCCGCCCTGTTCGGCTCCGGGATCGGATTGGCCATCGGCTTCTCGCTCGGAGCGATCGACCGCGATATAGCGACGGCCGGGTTTCTGGGAACGATGGAGCGCTGGCTCCGGCTGAGCACCGACCGCGACGCCCAGTAGCGTTTGCCGAATGACCGCACGCGTCGACCGCCTCCGGGCAGCCCGGCTGTACCTCTGCACCGATGCCCGCCGCGAACGCGGTGACCTGGTGGAATTCGCCGACGCGGCGCTCGCCGGCGGGGTCGACATCATTCAGCTCCGCGACAAGGGGTCGGCCGGCGAACGCGAATTCGGCGCGCTGGAGGCCGCCCACGAGGTCGACCTGCTCGGCCGGCTCGCGGAGCTGACCGCGAAGCATGGCGCGCTGCTCGCCGTCAACGATCGCGCCGACATCGCCGCCACCGTCGGCGCGGACGTGCTCCATCTCGGCCAGGACGATCTGCCCGTGCCGGCCGCCCGGGCGATCGTCGGGGACGACATGATCATCGGCCGCTCCACCCATGCCGACGACGAAGCATTCGCGGCCGCCGAGGCGCCCGGCGTCGACTACTTCTGCACCGGACCGTGCTGGCCGACCCCGACCAAGCCCGGCCGTCCCGCGCCCGGACTCGACCTCGTCCGGCAGGTCGCCGCGGCCGCACCGGCCCGCCCGTGGTTCGCCATCGGCGGCATCGACGAGGAGCGATTGCCGCAGGTCATCGCCGCAGGCGCGAGTCGGATCGTCGTCGTGCGGGCCATCACGGCCGCCGCCGACCCGGCCGCCGCGGCCCGTCGTCTCCGCGATGTCCTAGTTGCATCGGGTGTCCAGTAGCCGCTACTGTCGACGGCACTATGCGTAACGCACTTCTCGTAGCCAGCCGCCGCAGCGGGGTCTGATTCGACCGACCCCCCGCTGCGGGGTTCGGTTGCGCGTACGCATTCTCGTCGGTCACCTCCGATCTCTTGGTAGGACCGACCATGAACTCCCTGGCACACCGCACACCTGCTTCGTCTTCCACTGATGCGCACGCGTTCACCGCGCGCTTCGGCAAGCCGGTGCCCGCCGCTCTCCGCGCCGCGTCGGCCGGCATGTCCTGGACCGAGTTCGAGCGCGCCTACACCGAGTCGGCGACCATCCGGCTCGGCGGCTGGCGGATCGCCGATCGAGCCGACGATCAGGTCGAGCTGACCGCCACCATCGCCACCGGTGATCGCATCACACCGATGTCGATCACCGCGACGGGTCCGCTGGCCGCGCTCACCGGGATGCTGTACGAGATCGGTGCGCCGGTCGAAATCGTTGCGCTGCACCAGCAATCGACGTCCGACGGGTATTTCACCTTCATCCATGCCGATCGCGACGATCGCCGGACCTGGGCGATGGGCCGCGGCGACGACGCCACCGAGTCGGCCATGCAGGCGCTGATCGCCGCCGCGAACATGCTGGGCTGATCGCCCGACACAGGGAATCCAAAACGGGGAATCCGCGCCGCTTTCGTGGATCCGCGCCGACTACAACCGGCGCGGATGTACACAATCGGCGCGGATTTCGCGCCTCGGCTCAGCCGAGTTCGGCGAGGCGTTCGCGCAGACCGGGCCAGGCCGCGGCAAACGCCGGGTGCAGTCGCAGGTCGTCCACCAGATTCTCCGGCACCCAACGCAATTCGACGGACTCGCCGTTCGCCTGAGTCGCCACCGGCTCCTGAGCTCGGGCGATCACCGTGGTGTAGGTCCAGCCGACCTCGGTGCTATGGGTGACGATCTCATCGCAGACGGTCAGATGCTCGTCGCGGATGCCGGCTTCCTCACTGGCCTCTCGGACGGCGGTATCCGCGGCGGACTCATGCGAGTCACGGGCGCCGCCCGGCAGGGCCCACGTGCCACCCTGGTGCGACCAGAACGCACGATGCTGCAGCAGCACGACGCGGCCGTCCGTGGTCTCGGCGGTCAACAGCAGTCCCGCGGCTCCGTGCCGACCCCAATAGCGGTTGCCCGCAGCGTCGAATACCCAACCGTCACCATCGCCGTGCATGCCCACACGCTATCCCCGATCACGATCGATCGACACCTCAAGCGTCGTACCGGAAACATCCGCGGCAGCGGTGCCGATACATTGTGCGGACGGTCGTGGCGTTCAGCGTGCCCGCGGGCCAACCGTTATATGGTCGAAGACAGAACCACTCCTGCCAGCCTGCAGGGTGGTGACCCGAAGGGAATGGCGTGACCGGGGCAAAGGCTTCGCAACAGAAGTCTGCTGGACGCCGCTCGATGCGCGTCCGGCGCCCAACCGGCCCACCGGGCCGAGCCGCCCGAATCCGTGCTGCCACCGCCGATCCGCGACTCACCGTCGCCGCCGGCCGGGCGGCCGTCCTCAATCAGCGCGAGTTGCTTCTGCTCGCGCGCGAACGCAGCCAGTCGCCGCTGGTGTCGATGCGACAGTTCGCCACCACCACGCCGGGCAAGCTCATCATCATCTGCCTGCTGCTGGTGATCTCGTGCATCACGTTCGGCTGGTACAGCTCTTACTCCCTGGACCATCGCACGAAGCTGCTGCAGGACACCATCAACAGCGCCGAGCCGATCGCCGAATCCTCGCAAGTGCTCTACAGCTCGCTGTCGATCGCCGATGCCGCCGCGAATTCCTCGTTCATCTCCGGCGGCCTGGCACCGCAGGATCTGCGCGATCGCTACTCGACGGCCATCGCCACCGCCGCGCAGGCGCTGGTCCATTCGGCCAGCGGCACCATCGAGAATCCCCAGACGCAGAGCGACCTCAACGTGCTGGCCGCGCAGCTGCCGGTCTACACCGGCCTGGTCGAGACGGCCCGCACCAACAACCGGTTGGCGAATCCGGTCGGCTCGGCTTACCTCGGCGAGGCATCCAATCTGATGCAGTCGGTGATCCTGCCCGCGGCCGAACGCGTCTACGAACAACGGTCGGCCGCCATCAGCGATACCAAGAACAACTTCACCCGGCCGCTGTGGGGCGTCTATATCTCGGTGACGCTGCTGCTGCTCGCATTGCTCGCGACGCACCGCTACGTCGCCCGCCGCAGTCGCCGGCTCATCAACATCGGCCTGCTGGTCGCGATCGTGGCGATCGTGGTGAGCCTGCTGTGGGTGCTGATCGGGGGCGTGCTGTCAGTGTCGTCGACATCCGAAGCCGAGAACTCCGGCGCGCGGCCGCTGCACGACCTGACGACGATCCGCAACCTGACGCAGCAGGCCCGCTCGGACGAGACGCTGGCGCTGGCCCGTCTCGGCGACGAGGGTTCGCTCGACTCGAGCTATACCCAGGCCACCTCGCAGATCAACGAACTGCTAAAGGCGTACCACGACAATCGGTCTCAGACCGAGGGACAGGACGCCGTCGACAATGCGATCAGCGCGCTCACCCGCTGGCAGAACGCGCACGGCCAGATGGTCGAGCGGTCCAACGTGGGCGACTTCGTCGGCGCGATCTCCTGGGCGGTGGGAGATCGCCCGGACGGCAGCGCGGCGGCCTATTCCGATGTGGACGAGGCCCTCACGCAGGGCATCGCCGAAACCCGATCGGCATTCCGCGACGACGTGAACACCGCGCGCGTGGTGTTGGGCTTCGCCGGCACCGGCGTGCTGGTGCTGGGCATCCTCGCCGCGCTCGCCACCGCGGTCGGGTTCTATCCCCGCATCCGGGAGTACCGATGACCACCACACTCAGACGACGAGATCGCTTGCGCCGGTATGCCATTGCGGCCGCCGTCGTCTGCGCGACGGTGGCCACCGCGGCATGCAGCGACATTCATGCGCCCGACAGCCCGCCGCCCACGGCCACCGCGACCGATCCGCTGCCACCCGGTGTCGACTGGACCCCGGCGAAAGAGCCTGCGCCCGCGGTGGATTCCTGCAACGCCACCGCCAGCCTGCCCCCGGATCCCATGCCGCCACGCAGCCAGATGCCTCCGGGCAGTTCGATGGACGCGATCGCCCGGCAGGGTGTGTTGACGGTGGGGCTCGACATCGGCAGCAACCTGTTCAGCTTCCGGGACCCCATCACCGGCAACGTCGAGGGATTCGACGTCGACATCGCCCGCGAGGTGGCCCGCGACATCTTCGGCGATCCCAATCGGGTGGCCTTCCGGATCCTGACGGCCGACGAGCGCTTCACCGCATTGGAGAATCGGCAGGTCGATCTGGTGGTCAATACCCTGAGCATCACCTGCGACCGGCTCGCCGACGTCGCCTTCTCGACGGTGTATTACGAAGCCTCCCAACGTATCCTGGCGCTGCGGGGCTCCCCCATCGAATCGATCGAGGACCTCTCCGGCAAGCGGGTCTGCGTCGCCCGCGGCACCACCTCGATCGGCCGGCTGCAGCGGCAGGTTCCCGCCGCCAAGCTGGTCTCGGTCACCACCTGGGCCGACTGCCTGGTCCTGATGCAACAGGGCCAGGTGGATGCCACCTCGACCGACGACGCGATCCTGGCCGGGCTGGCATCCCAGGATCCGTACGTGCACATCGTCGGCGAATCGCTGAGCACCGAGCCGTACGGAATCGGCATCAACAGGGACGAACCCGACCTGGTGCGGTTCGTCAACGGCACCCTGGCCCGCATCCGAGCGGACGGCACCTGGTTCTCCATCTACAACCGCTGGCTGTCGAATCCGCTTGGCCAGGCCCCATATCCACCACCGGCGACGTATCGGCAATGACGGCAGGCGACGACATGCGAGCAGAACGAGCGGCCGACGAGGCCGATCTCGATGACAGCCCGACCGCCGCCGACGCCACCGACACCGGCGGCGACGGCACTGGCGACGACGGCTCGACGCCGGCCGAGGATGAGCCGACGACCAGCGCGGCGGCATCGACCGGGCAGGCGACTCCGGTCGATGAAACCCAAGGTACCCAACGCGGTTCGATGATGATGACCGCGGCGACGACCCGTGGTGGCGGCGGCACTGTCGGAATCGGCACAGTGGCAAACGAATTCACCGCACCCACGGTCGGTACCGAACGCGGGCCCATGCCCACGCCGCCGTTGCCGCCGCATACCCGCGCGCCCGGACCCCGGCCGCGGATCGGCGGCGGCCTGGTCGCGCTCCCGCATGTCAAGGCGATCGCCCCAGCCGACGCGGTGATGACCGATCCGGTCGTCTCCGAGTCCAAACGCAACTGCTGGAACTGCGGAAAACCGGTGGGCCGCAGCAGCGGCAAGGGCAAAGGCCCGCTCTTCGGCGACTGCTGGAACTGCGGTTCGCCGTACTCGTTCGTCCCGGGTCTGGCCCGCGGAACCATGGTCGCCGACCAGTACGAGATCCAGGGCGCGATCGCGCACGGCGGGCTGGGGTGGATCTACCTGGCGACCGACCGCAACGTCTCCGACCGCGCGGTCGTGCTCAAGGGCCTGCTCAATTCGCGGGACGCCCAGGCGCAGGCGGTGGCGCTCGCCGAGCGGCAGTTCCTGGCCTCGGTGTCGCATCCGGGCATCGTGGAGATCTACAACTTCGTCGAGCATCACACCGATACCGGCCGCACCTACGGCTACATCGTGATGGAGTACATCGGCGGTAGCACGCTCAAGGACGTCATCGCCGAACAGAGCGAGATCAACGGGCCGGATTCGTTGCTGTCCATCGAGCAGGCCATCGCCTACGTGCTCGAGGTGCTGCCGGCGGTGAGCTATCTGCACTCGATCGGCCTGGTGTACAACGACATCAAGCCCGAGAACATCATGGTCGGCGCCGAAGAGGTCAAGCTGATCGACCTGGGCGCGGTGTCCCCCATCAACGGCTACGGGCATCTCTACGGCACCCCGGGCTTCCAGGCCCCCGAGATCGTGAAGACCGGACCACAGGTCGCCACCGACATCTACAGCCTCGGCCGGACCCTCGCGGTCCTCACCCTCGACATGCCGATGCAGAACGGCCGCTACGTCGACGGGCTGCCGGACCCGGTGGAGAACGACATCCTCGCGGCCAACCCGTCGTTCTATCGGCTGCTGCAGACCGCGACCAACGCCGATCCCGCACATCGCTTCGCCAGCGCCGACGAGATGGCCGACCAGCTGCTCAACGTGCTGCGCGAGACCGTGGCACACGACACCGGCGTGCCGCGGCCGGCGATGTCGACCGTATTCACGCCGCAGCGAACAACTTTCGGCACCGAGCTGCAGCTCGGCCCGGTGGACGACTTCTTCGACCAGACCACGGCCAGCGACCTCGACCCCGACGACGTGGTGGCCGCGCTACCGGTTCCGCTGATCGACCCGAACGATCCGGCCGCCGAGCTGCTGTCCACCACGGTGCTGTCCGAGCCGCAGCAGACCATCGACTCGATCCAATCGGCGCGCGCCGCCGGCTGGCCGACATTCGACGGTCCGGTATCGGGCGACCATCCCTCCCTCGAGATCGATCTCGCCGAGGCCCGCGCCTACATCGATCTCCGCGAGGTCGACACCGCGCTGGCGCTGATCCACGCCGCCGAGGAAGCGCACGGACGCAGTTGGCGCACAGAGTGGTTCGCCGGGATCTGCGCCGTACTCGACAACGAGCCATCGACCGCCAACCGGCACTTCTCCGCGGTGCTCGAGGCGATGCCCGGCGAGGTCGCGCCGAAGCTTGCGGTGGCCGCGACGGCCGAACTGGTGGCGCGCCGCATCCTCGGCAGTCAGGCCCCGTCCCCGGAACGCACGAACGTGATCGCCAGCTGGAACGCGATGGCCGCACACCACTACGAGCGGCTGTGGGAGACCGACCGCGCGATCATCACCGCCGCATTCGGCCTGGCGCGCATGCGATTCAGCGAACAGGACATCGACGGCGCCGTCCGTGCCCTGGACGAAGTGCCGCCGAGCAGCCGGCACTACAACGCGGCCCGATGTACCGCGGTGCTGTCGCTGGTCACCGGCCGCGCCGCCGAGAGCGTCGAACGCGATCAGCTGATCGAGGCCGCGCTGCGGGTCGAGGACATGCCCGAGTCGGAGCCGCGGCGCGCTCGTCTGGCGATCATGGTGCTCGGCGTGGGTCTCGGCTATGTGCTGGAGCATCCCGAGCAGGAAGCGAATGCGACGCCGTCGCAGGACGCCTCGGGACGGGAGATCACCAAGACGGTGCTGCTGGGCTACCCGTTCACCGAACTCGGCCTGCGGGCCGGCACCGAACGCTCGCTGCGGCGGCTGGCGCGCTCCACCGTGGATCGGCGGATCCGCTTCAATCTGGTCGACCTGGCGAACATGGTCCGGCCGCACACCCTGATCTAGAAACCCTGACACCGGATCCCGCGAAACGTGTTCCCTTCGGATCGTCGTGCTGGTAGCTTGCCTCGTTAAGTGAAACAGTGACGTTTCACATTGAGAGGAATCCATGCGTTCAGCCCCCACTCTGCGCTCGGCGGCCGCCGTCGTCGTCGTCGCGCTCGCCGCGTTCCTGACCGCCGCCACTGCCGCAGCTGCGCCACCCGCCGGCCCGCCCGCGAACAGTTCACCGACGCGCATCGCTCCCCCACCGACGATCCCGCTGCCGCCGGAACTCGACCCCGGCTTCTACCACCCGGCGGCGCAGACGTACGCGGACAAACAACCCGGAGACATCATCGCCGCCCGCCGGATCGCCGCGTCGACGCTCGGTCTGGTGCCCATCAACGTCGACGCCTGGCAGGTCTCGTACCGCTCGACGAACTCCCGCGGCGAGCCGATCGCCGCGGTCACCACGCTGCTCAAGCCGCGAGGCACGGCGACCGCGCCGCGCAAGCTGGTATCGATGCAGATCGCCGAGGATTCCACGGGCGAGTACTGCGCGCCGTCGTACGCCATTCAGCAGTTCTCGGCCTCGCAGCTGGTCGGCCAGGTGGTCTTCCCCCTGGAAATGCTTGTCGCCGAGGGCTTTCTGAGCCAGGGCTGGGCCCTCTCGATCCCCGACCACGAAGGGCCGAACTCCGCGTACGCCGCGGGACCGCTGGCCGGGCGGATCGTTCTCGACGGCATCCGGGCCGCCAAGAACTTCAGCCCGCTCGGCGTCACCTCGGCGTCGCGGGTCGGCATGTACGGCTACTCCGGCGGCGCGATCGCCACCGGGCATGCGGCCGAACTCAAACGGGCCTACGCACCTGAGCTGAACATCGTCGGCGCCGCCGAAGGCGGGGTCCCGGCCGACCTCGGCGTCGTCCTCCAGGCCGCCAACAACAACGTCACCAGCGGCCTGATCCTCGGAGCGATCGTCGGCCTCGCGCGCGAGTATCCGGACTTCCAGAAGTTCCTCACCCGTCAGGTCAATCCGCTCGGACAGGCACTGATGGCCGGCAAATCCGGGCTCTGCGTGCAGTACCAGTCGTCGACCTTCCCCTTCCTCAACAACATCGGGCTCGTCAACTGGCCGGGAAACCCGCTCAACGCCGGACCGGTGCGGGCCGTGCTGGACGCGACTCGCCTCGGCAAGTCCACCCCGGCGATGCCGATGTACATCTGGAACTCCGCGCTCGACGAGATCGTCCCGGTCTCCCAGGTCGATCGACTCGTCAGCGGCTACTGTCGCGATCCGCACGCCCAGGTCACCTACACCCGCGACCATCTGTCCGAGCATGTCATCGCCGAAATCGCCGGCGCCCCACGAGCATTCCTGTGGCTCAAAGACCGTCTCGACGGCGTTCCGGCCGGCCGGGGATGCACGACGAGCGACCAGCTGAGCATGACGGTGAACGAGAAGTGGTGGCCGGTGTTCTCCTCGACCGTCGGCACCGCCCTGAGCGGGTTGTTCGGACAAGCGATCGGGCAGGGGCATCTCTGATCGACTGGACTAGCCTGGCCGATATGAGCCAGGCCCGCCGCTACGCCGGTCGCGACGTCGACGAACGACGTCGCGACCGACGCGCGCGGTTCCTGGACGCGGCCCTGGAGCTGTTCGGCACCGACGGCTATGCATCGACATCGGTGGCGGCCGTCTGCAAGACCGCCGGGCTGTCATCGCGCCAGTTCTACGCCGAATTCTCCGATCGCGAGCATCTGCTCCGCGAGCTGTACGACCAGCTCCAGGACCAGGCACAGACCGCCGTGGCCGAGGCGTTCGCGGCCAGCGTCGGCAATGGCGACCTGAACGTCTGGATCGACAGCGCGGTACGGGCTTTCGTCGATGTGTACCAACATGATTCGCGGTTGGTGCGGGTCTCGTTCGTCGAGGTGGTCGGCGTGAGTCCGGAGTTCGAGATACATCGGCACGCACAGCGCGCGCGGTGGGCGGATCTGCTCGCGGCCGCGGTGGAGTCCGGGCAGACCC
This sequence comes from Jongsikchunia kroppenstedtii DSM 45133, assembly GCF_000380485.1. GTDB lineage: Bacteria > Actinomycetota > Actinomycetes > Mycobacteriales > Mycobacteriaceae > Jongsikchunia > Jongsikchunia kroppenstedtii. The sequence continues at coordinate 57,028 of NZ_AQYG01000036.1, forward strand.
ATGGTCTGTCGGTCACCGCCGCCAGCCCGTTGGCCTGGGCCGCCTACATCGGCGCCGTCAACGCGGTGTTGGTGCTGGCGGTCACCGACGACACGATCACGATCGACGCGGTCATCGACACCATGCGACTACTGCTCGCGCCGGGCATCCTGGGCATCCCACCGGCCGAGTGACGGCGCCGACGCGCCAGCGTTCAGCGTTATCGAACGTTCAGAGCAGCGCGGCCGACTGCCGGGCGATCGCCAGTTCCTCGTTCGTGGGCACGACGAACACCGTCACGGCGCTCTCGTCGGTCGAAATAATCCGCGCCTCACCGCTTCTCACCGCGTTACGCTCCGGATCTATCTCGATGCCCAGGCGCTGCATCCCGGCGAGCGCATCCTCGCGCACGGCCGCCGCATTCTCGCCGACACCCGCCGTGAACGAGATCGCGTCCGCTCCCCCGAGCACGGCCAGATATGCGCCGACATACTTGCGCAGGCGATGGATGTAGACGTCATACGCGAGGCGCGCAGCCTCGTCGCCGTCCTCAATACGGGCGGTCACCGCCCGAAAGTCGTTGTCCCCGCATAGGCCTTTGAGTCCCGATCGCCGGTTCAACAGCTCATCGGTGTCGGCCGAGGTGTATCCGGCGACGCGGTCCAGATGCAGCAGTATGCCCGGATCGATATCGCCGCCGCGGGTGCCCATCACCAGGCCCTCCAGCGGCGTCAGCCCCATCGAGGTGTCGACGGCCCGGCCGCCGCGTATCGCCGACGCCGATGCGCCGTTACCCAGATGCAGCACGATCTGGTCCACATCCGCGGCCGGCTTTCTCAGCAGCCCGGGCACCAGCGACGACACGTACTCGTGCGAGGTCCCATGGAAGCCGTACCGACGAATCCCGTACTGCTGCGCGGTATCCCGGTCGATCGCATAGGTCGTCGCCGCATCCGGCATGCCGTGGAAGAACGCGGTGTCGAAGACCGCGACATTGGGCACCCCCGGCAGCAGCTCCCGCGCCGCGCCGATACCGAGCAACGCCGGCGGATTATGCAGCGGCGCAAGGGCGGACAGGCGCTCGATCTCGGCAACCACCTCGTCGGTGATCAGCGTCGGCTGGTAGAAGGTCTGCCCGCCGTGGACCACGCGATGGCCGACCGCGCACAGCGCGCCCGTGTCGGCGCGCAGGTCGATGCCGTCGGCCGCCAGCTGTTCGAAGACCCCCGCGAGCGCATCCCGATGATTCTGCACCCGCTCCACCAGGCCCGCCGCCACCACGACGCCGGTATCGGGATGCACGAGTTGGTATTTCAGCGATGACGAACCCGCGTTGAGGACGAAGACGGCATCGCGTAGATCTGAGCTCACTACTACCCCTGGGCCTGAATGGCCGTGATCGCAACGGTATTGACGATGTCGCCGACCAGCGCGCCGCGCGACAGATCGTTGATCGGCTTGTTGAGACCCTGCAGCACCGGGCCGACGGCCACCGCACCTGCGCTGCGCTGCACTGCCTTGTAGGTGTTGTTGCCGGTGTTGAGGTCGGGAAACACCAGGACCGTCGCCCGTCCCGCCACCAGCGAGTCCGGCATCTTGGTGGCCGCCACCGATGGCTCGACCGCCGCGTCGTACTGAATCGGCCCTTCCACCAACAGTTCCGGTGCCCGCTGGCGCACCAGCTCGGTCGCGGCGCGCACCCGGTCCACATCCGCGCCGGACCCGGACTCACCCGTCGAGTAGGACAGCAGCGCCACCCGCGGATCGATGCCGAACTGCGCGGCGGTGGCCGCGGAACTGATCGCGATGTCTGCCAGCTGCTCGGTACTCGGATCGGGCACCACGGCGCAGTCGCCATAGGTGAGCACCTGGTCGGCCAGGCACATGAAGAACACGCTCGACACCGTTGAGACGCCGGGCAGGGTCTTGATGATCTCGAACGCCGGCCGGATCGTGTGCGCCGTGGTGTGCCTCGCGCCCGACACCATGCCGTCGGCGTAACCGAGATGCACCATCATCGTGCCGAAGTACGAGACGTCCCGAATGATCGTGTACGCCCGATCCAGGTTGATTCCCTTGTGCTTTCGCAGCTCGTGATAGGAGTTCGCGAACTCCTCGGAGTACTCGGAATTCGTCGGATCGATCACCCGGGCCGCCGACAGATCGATGCCCAGCTCCTGGGCGCGGCCGCGCACCGACTTCTCCTCGCCCAACAGCGTCAGGTCGGCGACCTGACGGCGCAGCAGCTGACCGGCCGCACGCAGGATGCGGTCGTCGTCGCCCTCGGGCAGCACGATATGCCGGCGATCCGCCCGTGCCCGTTCGATCAGCTGGTATTCGAACATCTGCGGGGTGACGACCTTCGGGATCGCCAGTTGCAGCCGATCCAGCATGGTCCGCGAGTCGACATGCTCCTCCATGACGGCCAGTGCCGCGTCGATCTTGCGCACCGAGCTGACCCCGACCCGGCCGCGCACATGCGCTGCGGCCCTTGCCGTCTCATACGTCCCCTGCTCGCAGCAGACGATCGGCAGCGTCGGCTGCAGCCCCTGGACGAGCTGCTCGATCATCGGATGCGGCTTGAGGCCGCCGTTGAGGATGATTCCCGACAGCTTCGGAAAGCCCTCGGCCGCATTGGCGGAGACCAGTGCCAGCAGCACGTCCGACCGGTCCGCCGGCGCGATCACCACGACACCCTCGGTCAATCGCTCCAGGATGTGTTCGGCGGTCATACCGCCGACCATCACGCTCATCGCCTCGCGGCCCAGCAGTTCCGGGTCGCCGGAGTACAGCGAACCGTTCAGCTCGGCCATCAACTCCGCCATCGTCGGCGCGATGAGCACCGGCTCCTCCGGCAGCGTCCACGCCGGCAACCCGGTGGGCTCCAACGCCGTTCGAATCGCGTCGAGCTGATCGGGGTCGCACCGGTTGGCGATCAGCGCCGCCGCATGGGCGTGGTTCTCCTTGATCTCGGCAAGACAGACGTCGGCGAGCGATCGCACCTCGGCCGGCGTCCGGCCGGCGGCCTTGAGCGCCAACAGGATCGGTGTACCCAGGCTGGCCGCGATCCGGGCGTTGAACCCGAGCTCGGAGGCGTTCGCGACGTCGGTGTAGTCGGAGCCGACCACCAGCACCGAATCGCAGACGTCGGCGACCTGGTGAAAACGTGCGACGATCTCGGCGAGCGCCGCATTGGGGTCCTGATGCACGTGGTCATAGGTGACGCCGATGCAGTCCTCGTACGCGAGGTCGACGGAGTCGTGCTCGATGAGCAGTTCCAGGATGTAGTCCCGCGACCCGTCACTCGAGCGGGCGATCGGCCGGAACACGCCGACCCGGCCGCCGGTGGCGGTGAGCAGATGCAGGGTTCCGAGGGCGATCGTCGACTTGCCGGTATCGCCCTCCGGGGAGGCCAGGTAGATACTGCTGGTGCTCACGCAGGTACTCGCTTCGCTCCGTGCGCGCATGAGGCACTGACACGCCGCGTTTGATGTTTCACTCGCTGGCGTTCGCTCCGGGCACCCACGATTGGCTCGCTCACCTGGCTGAGCCTAGCGCGCGGGGGCGTCGCCGGGCAGGACAGCGCGTACCACCAGATCGGCGAGTTCGTCGTCGCTGAGATGGCTGCGCGGAATCAGCATGTGCGAATGCACGACCCGGATGATGAACTCCGATGCGGCCTCGGCGTTGGGCACCAGGGCGGCGGCCAGCTTCGGGTTGTCGGTCAGCTTCACCATGCCGTCGGCGAGGATCGCGTGGATCAGCGTCTCCCGCCGATCCCGGTTCGGACCGGTGGCGATCACCGTCGACAGGATCTCTTCGGGCTCGTGCTGCAGGACATACTGCAGCGCTTGATGATTGCGGATGTAGTCGAGTGCGGTGTGCACCAGCACCCGGACCTGGTCGGCCGGGGTGGTCGCCGAGGCCAGCCGCCGATTGAGCTCGGCGTCGAGCAGCGAGATCTCGCGCTCGACGACGGCCGCGACCAGCGCATCCTTCCCGCCGAAGACCCGATACACCGTGGCCCGGCCGACACCGGCGTGACGGGCCACCGAGGTGAGGCTCAGCGCCCGGGCCCCGAACCGGGAGATGGTGCCCAGCGCGACATCGACCAACCGCTCACGATCCATTCCGTAACCGTAGCCGCCCTCGCCCTGAAAACCTGACTCAGCAGCGGTTTCAAGCCCTATACGGGCATCAGTGCCCGCTCTGGTCAGGTTTTCAGGGCGGACCCGCGCGGATCCGCCTTTCCGGCCGGCGCGCATGACCGGCGACGTAGGCTGAGAACGTTCCCGCCGAAGGAGGTACCCGATGAGCGACTACGACGTTCGGATGATCGTCCTGTCGACCGACGATCTGGACGAGTCGATCCGGTTCTACAGCGAAACCCTGGGAATGGCACTGAAATTCCGTGACGGCGCGCATTTCGCGGCCCTCGACGGCGGGTCGGTGACCCTGGCGCTCGCGACCGCGATCGACCACCCGATCCACGGGCAGGTCGTGGTCGGCATCAAGACCGACGACGTGGACGGCGCGGCGAAGGCGATCGAGGCCAGCGGCGGCGGCATCGTCAAGGGACCGTACGACGACGCGCACGAGCGCCGCGCGGTGGTCTACGACAACAAGGGCAACGGACTGGTCTTCTACAGCCCGCTGCAGCGCTGAGCCACCGCGTCGGCGGTCGTCGGTTGATCCGAGACGACCGGGTCGTCAGACCTGCTGCGCCTGCTTCAGCTTGAGGTTCTCGGCGACCTCGGCCTCCCAGCTCTGCACGGCCCGGGTGGTATCGACCTCGAACTCGAAGCGCTTGGTCATGTCGTCGGTGACATCCTCGATGTCGACGTAGAACTGCTCGTACCACCGGCGCTGCTGGTAGACCGGGCCGTCCTCCTCGGTGAGCAACGGATTGTCGATGCGCGCCTTGTTCTTCCAGATCTCGACGTCCTGCTCGAAGCCGAGCGTCACACCGTCGACGAACTTGTCCGCCATCTGGGCGTTCTCTTCGTCGGACAGGTCCGGGAGCTTCTTGACGATCGCACCGTATTGCAGCACAAAGGAATCCGGCGACACCGGGTAGTGCGAGTTGATCAGGATCGTCTCGACGGTCACGCCGTTGGCCACGTTGACGAGCTTGTCGATCATGTAGGACGGCCCGAAGTACGACGCCTCCGAGCTCAACGTGGAGTTCGGATCGTCGTAGCTGGTGCCTGTGACGATATCCTGGCGCGGCGTCGAATTCATGAACTGCGTGGCGACATGGCCCTCGAAGACGTTCTTGAAGAACCGCGGGAAGGCGTAGTGCACATAGAAGAAGTGCGCCATGTCGACGTTGTTGTCCACGATCTCGCGGCAGTGCGATCCGGTGACCAGCTGGACATTCCAGGTCCAGTCGGTCCACTCGTCGGTGCCGTAGCCCTCGATCTCCGGGATATCGACGTTCGGCGGATTGCCCTGCGGGTCATGCCAGACGAACAGCTGGCCATTGCGCTCCAGCGTCGTCCACGCCCGCGTCTTGGCCACCGGCGGCACCCGACGTGCATACGGGATACCGCTGCAACGGCCCTTGCCGTTCCAGCGCCAATCATGGAACGGGCAGGCGATCGAGTCGCCCTTCACACTGCCGTGGGCGAGGTTGCCGCCCATATGCCGGCAATAGGCGTCGAGCACATTGATCGAGCCGTCCGTCTCGGACTGGAACACCACCAGCGACGTGCCGAACGCCTCGATCTGATGCGGCTTGCCGTCCTGGAATGTCTTCAACAGTCCGAGACAGTGCCAGCCCCGGGCGAACCGCTCGGGGTTCTTGCCGGACTCGATGATCCGGACTTCCTCGGTATCGGTATCAGTAACGGTCATGCTGCGACTCCTTTCACGGGGTGACGAGAATCTTGACTTCGGTGTTGCGACCTTCGCCGAGGAGTGTCTTGATGCCACCGTCCAAGACATCGGCGAGCTGAATGTGATTGGTGACCAACGACATCGGCGCCAGTCGTCCATCGGCGATGGCGTCGATGACCGCCGCGAAATCCTTGCGGGTGTAGGCGTAGCTGCCGGTGCACACCTTTTCGGTGAGCATCAGTTCGGCCGGGTTGCTGCTGACCGGTCCGTGGTACATCGCGACGACGACGGTGGTACCGCCCTTGCGCAGCGCCTGATACGCCGGGCCGAACGTGGAATCGCCCATGCCGGCCGAGTCGAAGGACGCGTCGGCGCCGCGGCCGCCATTGCGCTCGAGCAGGTAGGCGACGGGATCCTTCTCGCCGGGGTCGATCACATCGGCGCCGAACGATGCGGCCAGCTCACGGCGACCCGCACTCGGCTCCGACACGACGACGCGACCCGCGCCCATTGCCTTCAGGCATAGCAGCAGCCCCAGCCCGATCGGGCCGGCACCGACGACGAATGCGGTACCGCCGGCGGGAATCCGGCTCTGCTCCACCGCGTGATAGGCGACGGCCAGCGGCTCGACCAGCGCGCCCGTGTCGGCCGTGAACCCTTCCGGCAGAACGAAGATGTTGCGGGCCGGCGCCACGATGTATTCGGAGAATGCGCCGCCGCCGCCCATCACGCCGAGAAAGCCGCCCTGATCGCACAGGTTGGTCTCGCCGCGGCCGCATGCGGGGCAGACGTCGTCGTCGACCATCGGGAACACGGCGACCAGGTCGCCGACCGCGATCCCCTCGACACCCTCTCCGACCTCGGCGACATGACCCGACATCTCATGGCCGAGCACATGCGGTCCCGCCTCGCCGATCAGCGGGTGCACGAAGTCGATGGGCACCGCCGGGTGCTCGTACAGCGACAGGTCCGAGCCGCAGATTCCCGCACAGGCGATGCGCACCTTGACGGTGCCCGGCCCGGCCTGCGGTTCCGGAATGTCATCCAGCCGCGCATCACTCGGCCCGTGCATCCTCAACGCCAACATCAGCTTTCCCCTATCCCAGTTCGCGAACGGGGTCGGTACCGTCCCAGTTCCGCGTCTGTTCGATGCCGTACTTGATCATTTCGCGCATGCCATCGGTCTGGATGTACTCGAAGATCGGCCCCGGATGGGTCGGGCTGTGCACGTAGGCGACCCGCGTTCCGGGGCCTTCGGCCTGAAAGAGCACCTCTTGTCCGGCGGCCTTCGCCTCGGCGAGCGAGACGTCCAGATCGTCGGTCAGCCAGGCGACGTGATGCGGCCCGAGCAGCGGCTTGCCATCGGCGTCGGCGTAGGGCGACGGCGTGTCCGAGGTGATCTCCATGAGCTCGATCTGCGTCTCGCCCGAGTAACCCATCGCGACATGCATGGTCACCGTCGTGGGCTGCCCCAGGTAGGTGCCGTTGAGGGTGACGCCGCGGAAGACGGTCCACGGGCCCATCCCGGCGGTGTCGATCCAGTGCTTGATCCCGGCATCGAGATCGTCGACCACGTATCCGACCTGCACGATCGGTTCACGACTCGCAGTCGCCATCCGCCACCCCCATAGGTTGCTCCGATTACTTATCGAGACAAACACAGGTGTGACCTGGACAACCCTCACCTTCCTGCTCAGTGAGACATCCCGGCGGCCGTCTGGCGCCGACCAGGCCATTCGACCGAATGAATTCCTACTGGAGGCATGGCGCATACGGGGAGCAAAGGACAGTATTGCCACGACAGTCCATATGCGTCATGTTTTCGGCGGGCCCTACGGTCGAGGAGGACCATGCGAGCAGCCCTGCGCGCGTTGGTCTTCGGGTCCAGCCTCATCGTGATTATCGCGGGCGGCATCCCGACCGCGAAGCTGATGAACGACCGGCATTTCCGCAAGAAGGCGGCCACCGATGCGTGCCTGGCCGACACCCGGTCGATGATCCCTGTGCATCTGGCCGGCGAGCTGGACGCGCAGCAGATCGCTGTGGCAGTAGCGGGCACTCGATTCAGTCATGTCGGCGGCCGCACGACCGGACTGGCTGAGGACGACGGCGACCGGGCCGTCCGGGGGCGACACCGGACCCGGGCTGACATCCTGACGGTGTGGGAGTTCAGTGGCTACGCCGATATCCCGGGCGTGCTGCCGTTCGGCGACAGCAACCACAACATCTTCTCGTGCAACGCGGTCGTCTTCACCGACCACTCGGTGGCGACCTACGGCATTCAGATCACCGAGTGGCACCCCGGTGATCTCGTCGGCTGATCCTCGGTCAGCCCAGCTGCACCGGGAAGAAGATCGTGTAGATCTGCGTGAGGACCAGGTTGACGATGATGATCGCGACGCTGGAGACGACCACCGTGGCGTTGACACCGTCGGCGACGCCGCGCGGGCCGCCCTTGGCCTCGAGGCCGCGCTGGCAGCCTATGACGGCGATCATCATGCCGAAGATCGCGGCCTTGAAGAGCGCCAGCGCCAGGTCCCGGACATTCGAGAACGCACCGAACGACAGCCAATAGCTGCCCGGCGCCACGCCCTGGGTCGACACCGACAGGTAGTACGACGCCACGACGCCGACCAGGATGATGAACATCGCCAGCAGCGGCGCGACGACGGTGGCGGCGATGACCCGCGGCACCACAAGGCGATTGAGCGGGTTGATGCCCATCACGCGCATGGCGTCGATCTCTTCGCGGATCGTGCGGGCACCGAGGTCGGCGGCGATCGCGGACGCGCCGGCGCCGCCCAGCAGCATGCCCGATGCCAGCGGCGCCGCCTGCTGGATCACCGCGACGCCGCTCGCCGCACCCAGCAGCGACTGGGCGCCGATCTGATTGATCAGGTTGCCGATCTGCAGCGTCACGATGACACCGAACGGGATCGCCATCAGGAACGCCGGCAGGGCGGTGACGCTCACCAGGTACCAGCCCTGGATCACCGCCTCCTTCAGCTTGAGCTGCAACCGGAATGCGTCGATGACAATGGTGACGACCGCCAGCACCATCAGCCGGAACAGACGACCGGCGGTACGCACCGGACCTATCGCGTTGTCGCGCAGGTTGTCCTGGAGATCGGCACGCAGCGATCCCTTGGCCGGAGCAGCTAGCAGCGCCATGATCAGCCTCCCGGTGCCGGGGTCGGGGCAGGCGCCGTCGGGGCGGGAGCACCCGATTGCGCGCCGTTCTGCGGAGCGCCGGGCTGACCCAGCCCGGGCAGCGTCGAATTGACGAGGTTCGACGGATCGCCGACCTGGGTGATCAGCCAGTTCTGCTTCTTGTCGAGCGTGATCGAGTAGGCGACATTGCTCGAACTGCCCTGCGGCATCTGGGCATTCTTGGTCGCGGTCTCCACGACCACCTGGACGTTGTAGATGTTGTCGGCGACGTTGACCGTCTTGGAGACCACGAGGCTCGCGGTGGTCTGCACCTGGAGCACGTCGAGGACCTGCTGCATGCTCTGCCCGACCACGTCGTACTTCTTCACCAGTTCGGGCGACACGCCCTTCTTCAGCGCGGCGATCCAGCCCGTCAGATCGTGATAGTCGAGCGTCGCCGCGCTCACCGCATACTTGCCGGCGATGTCCTCGGCCTTCGCCCGGTTGGCCAGGTCCGTACGCAGCGACGACAGGTCATCTCGAGCCTGCATGTCGCGCACCGCGAACACCACGAGACCGGCCACGAGCGCCGCGATGACGATCACGGCGGCCGCACCCCAGCGAAGCTTGTCGAGCGGAATGGTGACTGACCGCTTCTCCGACTTCGCGGCCTTCGCCGGCTTCGCATCAACAGGCTTCGCCGACGTCTCGGCAGCGGGCTCAGCCGACGTCTCGGCAGCGGGCTTTGCCGACGTCTCGGCGGCCGGAACCTGCTGCGTCACCTGATCATCCGCCGCCGGACCATCCGTGGCCGGCGTGTCGGGTTCATTGGTGTCGGGTTCGTTGGTCATCTCGTCCTAACGCGCGGGGGCACGGGTCGTGGTGGTGATATTGGGCGGGAACTGCTTCGGGGGCGGCAGCGTGACGGTCAGCCGCGCCGCCCCGTCCGAACCGAACATGCTCAGCGCCGTGCTCAACAGAGCGCTCACATCGATCTGCGGCAGCGTCTGGTTGATCGACGCCGCAATCGGAACGAACGGAGTCAGCGTATCGACCAGGTTGGGCCAGAGCGTGGTCAACTTCGCGTTGAGCTTGGTGAAGAACGGATTGATCACGTCGATCACGTTGTGGTACAGGTGATCCTGATAGACCAGGGTGGACACGCCCTTGAACGCGTTGCGGAACGTCACCACCGCGTCGCCGAGGATGTCACCGAAGCTGCCCAGATCGTTCGCCATCCACTGCATGTCCGCGGAGTACTGCTGCGTGTTGGCGAACATATTGCGCAACGTGGCCTGCCGCGACGTCAGCACACCCATCAAGAGCTGGGCGCCGTTCTGCAGCGCCGGCATCGCGTTCTGGGTGCCGTCCAGCGCCTCGTACATCGTGTTGATCAGCCCCGACATCGGACCGGCGCTGAACGCCGTGGTCAGGATCTGCAGCTGGTCGAAGATGTGCGGAATCGACTGCGGCTGTGAGACTTGCGAGGCGTTGACGGTCGATCCGTTGGTGAGCACCGGGCCGCCGTTGACCTGGGGCTCGAAGTCGACATACGGCTCGCCGATCGCCGACTGCTGGCCGATCTCGACCTTGCTCGTCGTCGAAATATCGTATGACGCCGCGTATTTCATCTTGACCAGCGCGCCCTGCTGATTCGGCGTGACCGACGTGACCTGGCCGATCTTGACGCCATTCATGCTGACGCCGGTGCCCGGAACGATGAGGTAGGTGTTGTCGAGCTGCATGGACACCGACGTGTACTTCTTGCCCGGGCTGACGTGATACACCGAGAACATCAGGTAGGCGACGCAGAGCGCGATGACGACGAAGAAGATCACGATATTCGTGATCAGCTCGCGGGCAATGGATTTCCTCATTGGACCAGCCCCATCATGCGGAACGTCCGAACCATCAGATCAGCCTGCGTCGCGGTCGGCACGTTGTTGTCGATCGCGAGCTGCCGGACGTTGAGCTTCGGCGTGTTCTGGAAGAACGGGATCAGCTTGTCGGTCAGCAGGCTCTGCATCTGCGCTGCCAACGCCACCTTGCCGTTCGGCCAGCCCGGGATGAGGATCGGCTTCACGACGCCATTGATCACGCCGGTCAGTGAATTCAGCAGCGGCACCAGCCCGATGTCGGCGTTGGTCAGGATCGACAACTTGCCGAGAAGCTGGAACAGCGGGAAGAACCCGAGGAAGGTCTTCATGATCTGCGGCCCGTCCGGGCTGAGGATCTTGTTGGTGACATCGGTACTGTCGGCCAGCGTCTGCACCGCGCCGTTCGCCGACGTCAGCAGCTGGTTGAGCTGGTCGGTGTTGTCGGCCCAGGCGTTGAGGGTGTCCATCATCGTGCCCTCGATGCGCCGGACGTCATTCGGGTTCTGCGGGAACTGCGCGTTGACCCGCCGGAACGTCTCGCCGAGGTCGCCGACGCCGCCGCTGCCGGCGTTGACGAAGTTGGCCAGGCTCGACAGCAGCGATTCGATCTGCACCGGCTGCTTCGTATTCGCCACCGGCAGCGCGCCGCCGTGCCGCAACGCGTTCGCGGTGCCCGTGCTCGGGTTGGTCAGGCTCACGTAGGTGTCGCCCAGCAGCGTGTCCTGCCGGATCTCGGCGGTGGCATCCGCGGAGACCGTCATGTCGTCGTTGATGAGCAGGGTCACCTCGGCGTTCTTCCCGACGATCTTGCTCGATTTCACGACGCCACCGTCGATGCCGTTGATGGTCACCTTCGACTGGTCGGGCAGGTTCACCACGGTCGCGAACTCGACCTTCATCGTCCAGCCGCTCCGGAACGATTGCGCGCTCGGCAGTTTCGTCGGCGAGAGCGACGCGCAGCCCGACACCGCCGATACCAGCACGATCGCCAGCGCCGCGGCGACCGCCCGGATGCTTCTGGTGCGCATCATGGCTTGCCCCCGGTCATCTCCAGTGCCAGACGGATGATCTGCACATCCATCGTCTGCGGGTCGACGACCGTGCACTGCCCCGGGAAGTAGCGATTGATGTTCGCGCAGGTCTGCACCGGGTTCTTCGCCGGGATATGCGTCGACGGCGGCGTGTATTTGACGCTCAGCCCGAAGGTGTTCTGGTCGAAGTTGACGGTGAAGGCGCGCACCAGCGGCGGCACGATTCCCAGCACGTCGCCGAAGCTGCGGAACCCGGCCCCGATCACCCGGGCCATCGGGACCACCGCGTCCACCGCCGGGTAGATGAAGTGGCCGTAGCGTTCGATGAGCGACCCGAGCACGGAGATGACCGGTTGGACCGACTGCACGATGCTCAGGAGGTCGGCCAGCGACGGCTGGATCCAGCCATTGCCGTTGACGACCGACTCGACCAGCTGCTTGCCGGTACCCCAGTTGGAGGCCATACCGGTGGTCAGGCCGGCCAGATTGTCGATCAGCGTGCCGATGTCGCCCATCAAGCCGTTGATCGGGGTATTCGGCTGCACCGCAAGCTGTTTGATGATGGCGTTGAGGATCGGGCCGGTACCGGCGAGCTCCTTGTTGACGGTGCCCATGCTGGCGAGCACCTGCCCCAGTTGCTGCGTCCCTCCCCCGGTGGTGAGCTGATCGCTGAGCTTGGAGACGCTCTCCAGCGACTGCGCGATCGACACCGGCGTCTTCGTGTTCGCCAGCTTGATGCAGTCGCCTGCGGACAGCGTGGGTCCGCCGTGATAGTCGCCCATCAGCGCGAGCTGCCGCACGGCCAGGATCGACGGCGACACGGTGACGGCACCGACGTCGGCCGGCAGCTTCTGCTTCGAGTCGACCGTGAACTTGATGATCGCCATCGTGCCCTTGGGCGTGACGGAGGTGACGGTGCCGACCTTCACGCCCCGGCGGGTGACGGCGTTCCCGTTGAACATGCCGACGGCATCCGACATCTGGGCGCAGTAGCTCTTGGTGCTCGATGTCGCCTTCTTGTAGCCCCAGAAGCCCACGCCGAGAACGGCGATCAGCACGACCACGGTTCCGGTGATCAGCCACTTCGACTTCAGCGCCTTGCGCGCAACGGATGCCATCAGCACTTCACCCCCAGCTGCGGGATGCAGAAGTTGGAGGTCAGCACGGTCTGCCCGTTGATGACCACCGATCCGTCCGGCTGCACCGAGTTCTCCAGCCGGGTGATCAGGTCACGCGCCTGGTCGATCATCGGCGTGTACCGCGCCATCAGCGGGCCGAACTGGCGTCCGATGTCGTCGACCTGCCGGACCAGCGGATCCACGTCCGTCTGGTAGTCGCCGAGCACGCTGCCGAGGCGCGCCAGGAAGTCGGTGAGATGGTCGAACATGTACTGCCAGCGATCGGAGAACGAACTCACCGAGGTGATGAAGTAGCTCAGGTTGCTGATCAGGTTGGTGATCACCGCGCCGTTGTTGTTGAGACTCGATGTGTACTCGGCGGCCATCTTGAGCATCGCGCCGAAGTTGTCCTGGTTCCGGTTCAGGTTGAGCAGCATCGACTGCATGACCGTCAGGTCCTGCTTGATCGCCCCGGGGTTCTCGCTGAACCCGGTCTGCAACTGCGACAACGTATCCCGCAACGGGGTGGCATCGACCTGCGAGAGCTTCGGCGTAATCGACTGGAAGGTCTCCATCAACGAGTACGGCACGGACGTCCGGGTTGCCGGAATGTGGTTCTTGCCAAGCTTTTTCGTACCCATCGGGGTGATGTCGATGTAGTTGCCGCCGACGATGGTGAGCATCTTGACCTCGGCGGACGACTGGTCGCCGATCCAGGTGCCGTTGTTGACCGCCATGTCGACCTCGACATGGTCGCTCTTGAGACTGATCTTCTTGACGGTGCCGACCTGAATTCCGGCGACGCGCACCGATGCCCCGTTCTGGATCAGTCCGGCCTCGTTGAAGTCGGCCTTGATCTTGTAGGTGCCCGGCGAGAACACGTAGAGGCCCCCCACGACGAGCGCCGCGACCACGCCGACGATGACCATCGCTACGCCCCAATAGATTTCGCCGCGGGTCTCCTGGGCCACCGACTTCGACGGCGGGTCGACGAGGTGGCGGATCGGCCGGGTGAGTTTCTCCATCAACGGTTGCACAAGGTCACCTGCGTTCCGCGGAGGAAGAGGGCGACATCGGACGGCAGCTGCGCCGGGCCCTTCGAGCAGTTCAGCGTCGCCGGTGTTCCGGACGCGGGGAAGACCTGGTTCAGCGTGTTCAGGATTCCCGGCGTCAGCCCCAGCAGACCGATCACCGACTCGGCGGCCGGCAGCAGCTGCTTGGCGAACACGTGGAAGTCGGCGGTCGTGCCGGGCTGGATTCCAACGGCGGCCAGCAGGTTGTCGAGCGCGGCGAACACCGGGCCGCCGGTGTTGGAGAGTTCGCGGAACTGCTCGGTGATGCCGAACATGATCTGGGACGCCTGGCCGACGTAACCGATGATCGGATCCAGGTAGGAGCTCTTGCCGCCGAGGCTGTCCGACAGCGTCTTCAGATTCGCGACCAGCGTGTTGATGATCTGCTGGCGGTCGTCGGCGAACTTCACGACCTTCGACAACGACGAGATGATGTCGCCGAAGCCGGACCCGTCGCCCTGGACCAGCGCCAGCATGCTGTTGGCGAAGTGGTTGATGTCATTCGGATCCATTGCCTGCAGCACGGGCGCGAATCCCTTGAAGATCTGCGTCACGTCGAAGGACGGAATCGTCTGCGCGGTGGTGATCATGTCCTTCGGCCGCTCGGTCGGCCCCGACGAAGTCCCTTGCTGCACATCGATATAGCGAATGCCGGTGAGGTTGAGGTACCGGATGGCCAGCTTGGTGTCGCCGTAGATCGACTGCTTCTTGTCGAGGGTGAACTTCACCTTGGCGTCGGTGGTCATCGAACCGTCACCGTTGGCGCGCTTCTGCTCCAGATCGATCGCCGTCACCTTGCCGACCGGAACACCGAACATGCGGACGTCGTTGCCGACCCGCAGACCGGAGACATTGGTGAACTTCGCCGTGTAGCTCGACGTGCTCGCCGCGATCGGCCGATTGATCGCGTTGACGACGAAGACGCCGCAGATCACCGCGACGACGGCGAAAATGATCAGGTAGATAAGCGATCTGGTGAATCCGCGCATCAGCGGGCACCGCCCATCGCGCCGCGCACGATCACATCGACGTTGAGCACCGGCCCGTTCGGGGTATTCGGCATGGCGGCGCGGATACGCTGCAGCAAGGTCTGCAGTTCCTCTCCGTTACGGGTCGCGTCCGGGAACGTGCTGCGGATCCGGTTGAACAAGTCGGTGAAGATCGGCGTGGTGGGGGTCAGCTGCGCGAGACCCGGGGCGCCGGCGAGCTGGATGAGCTGCTGCACGAAGTCGGTGCTCAGCGCGTTCATCGCCGCGTTCTGCTCTTCGGTGTATCCCGGCCGCAGCGGTTCGGGCCAGTTCACGAACTGGCGCAGCGACTCCATCAGGGAGCCGAGCATCCCGTTCGCCTGAGACAGCGTGGCGGCCAGCACCGGGAGGGTCTGCTCGGTCGGAATCCGTTGCGTGTCAGTGACGCTCTGCAGCACCTCGCCCAGCACCCCGAGGATCGGCATGAGTCCGGTGGTGACGATGTTCGCCTGCTGCAGCACCTGGCCCATGTGCGGCGCGAACGCCTCGTTCTGGGTATCGCTCAGCTGGCGCAGCAGTGTCGTCAGAGTCGCGTCGCTCGGCGTATCCGGATAGAAGGTCGAGTTGTTGGTCAGCTTCACGCCGCCCGGGTTGGTCTGCAGGATCACCGAGCTGATGCCGAACAGATTCCAGGGCGCGTACGACGCGGTGAGCGTCGACGACAGCAGCGACTTGTCCGGCACCTTCGACTTGTCGATGGCCAGCACGACGCGTTTGTCACTGCCGTTGACCAGCGACACCTTGTCGACCTTGCCGATCGGCGCGCCGTTGAGCATCACCGGACTGCCCGGCCCGATTCCGCCGGCCACCGATTGGGTGCGCATCGAGATCTTCAGGGTGTCGCTGCCCATGGCCGCATTGATGCCGAGCACCAGCGCCAGCACCACCGCCAGCGCCACGATGAAGATCACCGCCCGACGCAGAAAGACCTTGGGGTCCTCGGCCATACCCGCCGCACGGAAATCAGCCATCGCCCATCACCCCCGGAACACCAGAGTCGTGGTGAAGCCCCAGAACGCGATCGTGAGCAGCATGTCCAGGATGACGATCGACACCAGGCTGGCGCGGATCGCGTGGCCGGATGCGACACCGACGCCCTCCGGGCCGCCGGAGGCGAAAAAGCCTTGGTAGCAATGGATCAGGATGATGACGACGATGAACACGATCACCTTGAGCATCGCGTAGAACAGGTCGGTGAAGTTCACGAACTGATCGAAGTAGTGCTCGTACGCGCCGGCCGATTCGCCGCGCGTGAGCACCACCAGCGATGCGCTGAGATAACTCGCGATGATCGCGATGAGGAACGTCGGGATGATGGTGATCAGCCCGGCGATGATCCGCGTCGACACGACGAATGCGATCGATCGGACGCCGACCACCTCCAGCGCGTCGACCTCCTCGCTGATCCGCATCGAGCCGATCTCGGCCGTCATCCGGCAGCCGGCCTGGATCGCGAACCCGAACGCCGCCAGCAGCGGCGCGAATTCACGGGTGATGGCGAACGAGCCCACGACGCCGGTGAGCGACCCCATGCCCAGCATGTTCAGCACGCCGTAGACCGCGACCGCGACGGTCGCACCGGCCGCGGCGCCGAGCACCACCATGACCAGCGCGGTGCCGCCGCCGACCACGATCGCGCCCCGGCCCCAGGCCAGATCGGTCACCGTCTGGATCGTCTGGGCCCGGTATCAAGAGCCAGCCGAGCCCTCTCGGGCGATAGACGGCAACAGTCACACGGGGCTCCTAGGGGCGTTCGAGCGCTCGGTCGGCATTGAGACGGAACCATACATTCCGTCCGGCGTGATGTAAATCGCAGCCGTCAGTCTCTCAGAGGCTGGGTCACAGAACGCATGGTTTGCCGATATTGACATCCAATTAGCGATCAATAACTGATTGGCCTCTGGCGGTGGCCGAACTGAAGGTACCCGATACCGATAGTGCCGCGCGGGCCTACGGCAGGACTCGTCAGACGCTGAGCTTGCGCAGCCGTGGCTCGAGGTCTCGCTGGAAGTTCTCCAGGAACCGCGCCTGATCGTGACCGGGCGCATGGAACACCAGGTGATTGAGGCCGGCGTCGGTGTAGAACTTCACCTTTTCGACCGCCTCGTCCGGATCGGATGCCACGATCCAGCGCTTGGCGACCTGCTCGATCGGCAGCTCGTCGGCGAGCCGCTCCATCTCCGTCGAGCTGTTGACGCTGTGCTTCTGCTCCGGCGTCAGCGACAGCGGAGCCCAGAATCGGGTGTTCTCCAACGCCAGCTGCGGGTCCGGGTCATAGGAGATCTTGATCTCGATCATCCGGTCGATGTCCGCGAACTCGCGCCCGACCTTCTCGGCGCCTTCCTTGACCGACGGGATCAGCTTCTCGGTGTAGAGCTCGGGCCCTTTGCCCGAGGTGCAGATGAAACCGTCGCCCGCGCGCCCGGCATAGCGCGCCACGACCGGGCCGCCGGCCGCGACATAGACCGGCACCGGCTTCTCCGGGACGTCGTACATGTACGCGCCCTGCGTCTTGTAGTACTCGCCGTCGAAGTCGACCTTCTCGCCGCTCCACAGCTCGCGCATCAGCGCGATCGACTCGCGCAGGCGGGCGAAGCGCTCCTTGAACTCGGGCCACTCCCCCTGGAAGCCGGTCGCATACTCGTTGAGCGCCTCGCCGGTGCCGACGCCGAGCATGATCCGGTCCGGATACATGCAGGCCATGCTCGCGAAGGCCTGCGCGATGACGGCCGGGTTGTAGCGGAAGGTGGGCGTCAGCACCGAGGTACCGATCTGCACGCGATTGGTCCGCTCGCCCACCGCGGCCATCCAGGCCAGCGAGAACGGAGCGTGGCCGCCGTTGTGCCGCCACGGCTGGAAGTGATCGCTCACCGCCACCGAGTCCATGCCGTGTTCCTCTGCCGCAACAGCGATTTCGACAAGCTCACGCGGATTGAACTGCTCCGCCGAGGCCTTGTATCCGAGCTTGAGTTCCTGAGCCACGCCATCTCCTCGTCCTGCCGCTCCGCGGCATCCCGTCCGGCCGCTTCCATCGCGGCACCGACCAGTTCACGTTCAGACCTATTGTGTCATCCGCATCACTTGGTACTTTTGGTTACACCTGTACCAACTTTTCAGCGGAGTGATCATGAACCTGTTCGGACGCGGCACGGCCACTCGAATCGACGGCAAGGTCGTCGCCATCACCGGCGCCGCCCGCGGCATCGGATTCGCCACCGCCACCACCCTCTTCGACGCCGGCGCCACCGTCGCCATCGGCGACATCGACGCCGACGCAGTCGGCAAAGCCGCCGCCGACCTCGGCATCACCGGCATCGCACTCGACGTCACCGACCGCGACTCGTTCCGGGCATTCCTCGACCAGATCGAGGCCGCGCACGGGCCGATCGACGTGCTGATCAACAACGCCGGCATCATGCCCACCGGACCACTCCTCGAGCACAGCGACCGGCT
>NZ_AQYG01000037.1 GCF_000380485.1 Jongsikchunia kroppenstedtii DSM 45133
AAGACCGCAGCCAAGAAGGCCCCGGCCAAGAAGACCGCTGCTAAGAAGGCTCCGGCCAAGAAGGCTCCGGCCAAGAAGACCGCAGCCAAGAAGGCTCCGGCCAAGAAGGCCGCAAAGCGTCGCTGACACGCCGCGCTTCACACTGAGAAGCGATCCCCGACGGACTTCCCACCGTCGGGGATCGCTTTTATTCGGCCACTGTCGGCAGTGGGCTGGGAATGTGGTCCAACGCGATCAGCCGCCCCTGGTACGACGACAGAACCCAGATGCTGCCCTTGCGATTACGGGTGGCCGGCATCGGCACGCCATCGAGTTCGGCCCAGCGCTTCAGCAGCGGGGGAATCACCTTGCCCTGGCTGCATACCGCGTGGATACGCCGCCGCCCGGCGATGGACCGCATCCGGTCCAGCGCGGCGTCGGGATCGGCGCTGTAGGCCTCCTCGGTCAGTAACGGCTCCGCGGTCACCTGCACGCCCAATTCGTCGGCCAGCGGCGCCACGGTCTGCTCGCATCGTGTGCGGTCGGCCGCATGCACGCGCTCGGCACCGAAGGCCAGCAGCAGCGGGACCAGGGCGGCGGCCTGCACTCGGCCGAACTTCTCCAGCGGACGCAGCCGATCGTCGCCCCGGTAGCGGGCCTTGCGACCGGCCTTTGCGTGCCGGATCAACAACGTCGTATGGGTATCGGCGGGGTACTGCCGGAATGCGCGCAATACTTTGCGATCGAGTTGGTAGGTCAGTTTCTTTGCAGCTGCATCGGGTGACAGCCAGCGCAATTCATCCACTTCGGAATTGGCGACGAATTGTCCCGAGATCGCCTGCGCAGCCCAATAGTGGACATGCTTGCGACGGCGCCCACCGCCGACGTCGTAACTGACTCTTCTGATGAACCGGCCCAGTCGGACGCTGTAACCGGTCTCTTCCTCGATTTCCCGAACAGCCGCTGCCACAACGGTTTCGCCGCGCTCGAGTTTGCCCTTGGGGAGGGTCCAATCGTGATAGCGGGGCCGATGCACGACCCCGATCTCGATATCGCCGCGTTCGTTCACGGGTCGCCACAGCACCCCGCCCGCCGCCTGCACGATGCCGTCCTCGGCAGGGTGCTCGAGCACCGAACTCATTGATGTGACCGGCGGTTGTGCCGGGCCATCAATTGGCGCTGATGATCTCGGACATCTTCGCCGGCCGCCGGCGAAGCCGACCAGCTGCCGTCGGAATTGAGCACCCAGCAGCGGGTTCGCGGATCGAGCGCGGACGCGAATACGTCGCCGAGCTCGCGCGTCAACCGTTCGTCGCGAACCTGCGCCATCACCTCGACCCGTCGATCCAGATTGCGGTGCATCATGTCGGCGCTGCCGATCCAGTATTCGCCGGCGGCGCCGAAATGCATGATCCGCGAGTGTTCCAGGAATTGGCCCAGAATCGATCGGACGCTGATGTTTTCGCTGATTCCGGGAACACCGGGCCGCAGGGCGCAGATACCGCGCACCACGATGTCGACCGGCACGCCGGCCTGTGACGCCCGATACAGCGCGTCGATGACCTGTTCGTCGACCAGCGCGTTGGCCTTGATCTGAACGAGTGCACCGGAATCGCCGTCCCGTTTGGCGGCGATCTCGCGGTGAATACGTTCGATGATTCCCGATCGCACACCATGCGGTGCGACCAGCAGGTTGCGGTATTCGTGCTTGCGCGAATAGCCGGTCAACGTGTTGAACAGATCGGTCAGGTCGGCGCCGATATCGGGATTGGCCGTCAGCAGGCCCACATCTTCATACAGCCGTGCGGTTTTGGGATTGTAGTTGCCGGTGCCGATATGGCAGTAGCGGCGGATCGTCGAGCCCTCACGCCGCACCACGAGGCAGGTCTTGCAGTGCGTCTTGAGTCCGACGAGGCCGTAGACCACGTGGACGCCTGCTTGCTCCAGTGCGCGGGCCCAGCGGATGTTGGCCTGTTCGTCGAATCGTGCCTTGATCTCGACCAGCGCCACCACCTGCTTGCCGGCCTCGGCGGCATCGATCAGCGCGTTGACGATCGGGGAGTCGCCGGAGGTCCGATACAGGGTCTGCTTGATCGCCAGCACCTGCGGGTCGGCGGCGGCCTGCTCGATGAACCGCTGCACGCTGGTGGAGAACGAATCGTACGGATGATGAACGAGGACATCGCCTTCGCGCAACGTTTTGAAGACGCTCTTCGGGGTCTCGCGTTCGCCGAAGGCCGGGTGGGTGGCCGGGACGAACGGCGGGTCCTTGAGCGCCGGTCGGTCGACCGCGTACACCTGGAACAGGCAGGACAGATCGAGCAGGCCGGGCACCTCGATCACATCGGCCGGGTCGACGTCGAGTTCGCGCAGCAGCAGTTCGAGCATGTGCTCGCTCATGTCATCGGCGACCTCGAGCCGCACCGGCGAGCCGAAACGTCGGCGGGCCAGTTCGCGTTCGAGGGCCTGCAGCAGATCCTCGTCGCGATCCTCGACCTCGAAGTCGGCATTGCGGGTGATCCGAAAAACATGGTGTTCAACGATTTCCATGCCAGGGAACAAATAGTCCAGGTGGGCCGCGATCAGATCTTCCATCGGCAGGAAGGTGATCCGCTGCGGTGACGGCGATGCCTGCACGGACGAGTCGTCGGAATCGGAAGCGGGCGTGGTCGGCATCAGTTTGCCGACCTCGATGAAGCGATTGACGTTGTCGGGCACCTTGACTCGCGCGAACCGCTCGCCGCCATCGGAGATCGCGTCGTCCATGATGCCGCCCTTGACGCCGCGCGCCTCGATCCCGTCGACCGGCCCGGAGTCGCGCACCGTCACCGCGAGATTCAGGCTGAGGCCGCTGATGTACGGGAACGGGTGCGCCGGGTCGACGGCCAGCGGCGTGAGCACCGGGAACACCTCTTCATGGAAGTACTCCGACAGGCGCTGCCGCTCGGGCGTCGAGAGGTCCGACCACGACACCACATGCACATCGGCCGCCGCGAGCGCGGGGCGCACCGAGTCGAGCCAGACGCGCGAATGTCGCACCGCCAACGTCTGCGTGCGACGAGCGATGCGTGAGAGCTGTTCGCGCGGCGACAGACCGTCCGCCGACCGCACCGATAGGCCCGTCTCGTCGCGGCGCTTGAGCCCGGCCACCCGGACCATGAAGAACTCGTCCAGATTCGACGCGAAGATCGCGAGGAACTTCGCGCGCTCCAGCAATCGCAGCGACGTGTCCTCGGCGAGTGCCAGCACCCGGCTGTTGAAATCGAGCCAGCTCAGTTCGCGGTTCAGGTACCGATCGGCGGGCAGGTCGGCCGTCTCATCCGGTAGCTCGGTCTCGGCGGGCGGTGCCGTGGGCAGGCTGTCGGTGTCGACGGCTGCCGACGATCGAGTCGATCCGGATGATTCTGATGCGCTCACTCACACATCATCGCCCATCAGCGGACGCGATGCGTCAGCAATGGTGCCGTCGCGGCGCCGACGCCGAGATCGGTGACCACCAGCAGATCTTCGGGGGTGTCGACGTCGGCACGCAGCCCGGGCCAGTTGCCGGTCAGCTCGATGGCGCCGACCGCGGCATGCGCCGCGGCGGAACCGGGACCGAAATGCAGCGGAACCTGCTGTGCCGCAGCCGAGTCGGCGGTCGCCGCCGATCCCGGCGGCGCGGCGAACAACGTGGTGGTCCCGGAGCCGTCGCGGTCGGGGACGAACGCCGCCGCGGCGCCGTCCGTCAGAACGCGTTCGGCGGCTGCGGCTGCGGCGGAGAGCTCGGCCGGACGCACGGCGGGCAGATCGGCCTGCACGATCAGTACGCCGACGGAGGGGTCGGCGCGCCACGCGGCGGCCAGCCCGAGGGCGAAGGCTCCGTTGATCGATCCGGTACCCCCGGCGGGCTCGGGAACGGCTTGCGCACCAAGCGCATTCGCGGCGGCGAGCACATCGGCGTCGGGGCTGACGAGAATCGCGGTATCGGCGACCTCGGGAAGCACCGCCGACAGGGTGTCGGCGAGCATCGCCAGCACGAGCTGCCGCCGGACGTCCTCGTCGAAGTGATCGGCCAGGCGTGACTTGGCGTCGGTCAGCTGCTTGACGGCGAGCACGGCTGTCCAACGCATGGGTTCATCATGCAGCAGCGGTCCCACCGGGCTGCCGGTGGCTATCCACCCCTCGCCTCGCTCGGCCGGACTAGTCTTTCCCCCATGACAGCGATGCGTGCAGTGGTCATGGGCTCCGGTTCGTGGGGGACCGCGATGGCGAAGGTCTTCACCGACGCCGGCACGGATACCCGGTTATGGGCGCGTCGACCCGAGTTGGCGGACGCCATCAACTCGCAGCACGTCAACCCCGACTACCTCCCCGGCATCGAGTTGCCCTCGGCGCTCCGGGCCGTCAGCTCGGTGCCGGACGCACTCGAGGGCGCCGACCTCATCGTGTGCGCCGTGCCGTCCCAGACCTTGCGGGCCAACCTCGGCGACTGGCTGCCGCACATCCCGGCGGACTCCACGCTGATGTCGCTCGCCAAAGGCATTGAGACGTCAACGCTTTCCCGGATGAGCCAGGTGATCGCCGACGTGACCAAGGCCCGCGTCGACCGGGTCGCGGTGCTCTCGGGGCCGAATCTGGCGAAAGAGGTGGCCATGGGGCAGCCGGCCGCCACGGTGGTGGCGTGTGCGGATGAGGAGCGCGCCAAGCAGATTCAGGCCGCATGCTCCACCGGCTACTTCCGGCCGTACACCAATACCGATGTCATCGGCTGCGAGGTCGGCGGCGCGCTCAAGAACGTCATCGCCCTCGCCTGCGGCATGGCGTCGGGAGCCGGCTTTGGCACCAACACGACCGCCACGATCATCACCCGGGGACTGGCCGAGACCATCCGCCTCGGCATCGCCCTGGGCGGCCGCGCGGACACGCTCGCCGGCCTCGCCGGGGTCGGCGACCTGGTGGCGACCTGCTCGTCGCCGCTGTCGCGGAACCGCACATTCGGCACCGCCCTCGGCGAGGGCAAGTCCGTGGACGAGGCGCAGGCGGCGACCAACGGGCAGGTGGCCGAGGGCGTCAAGTCCTGCGGACCGGTGCGGCAACTGGCCGCCCAGCATGGGGTGGAGGTGCCGCTGACGGACGCCGTACAGCAGGTCTGCCACGAAGGGCTATCGGTCCGAGACGCGATGGCGATGCTGTTGGGTCGCAGCACCAAACCCGAGTAGCGGGCCGGCCCCGTTCGATCAGGACGTCGGCGGGGCGGGGGCGATCGACGGCTCCGGACCGAGGTCGAGCGGTCCAGGGGCGAGATGCTTGGTGACGAGTGCCGACAGCTGGGTGATCGCGGCGTTGCCGGCGTTGTTCGGGACCCACAGTGCCACGTACGGGCGGTGGTCCACACAGTAGAAGAGCTGTCCGTCGGCGCCGGTCTTGGTCGAGGCGGTGAACCATTGCACGCCGTTGACCTGGTCGAGCTTGGACGTGTCGTTGAACTCGGCCGGCCGGTCGACGCCGCAGCGGACCTGGATCGGTCCGGGCATCTCGTTACCTGCGGGCCATTCGGCGTAGCCGTTCTTCATCCGTTTGTCGTCGAATCCGTCGAAATGCGCGGGCAGCTCGGCCATCAGCTGGGTGCAGTGCGGGTCGGCGAGCTGCGACGCCGACAGCTTCTCCAGATCGGTGCGGTACTTGGCGTCGTCGCTCTTGAACAGGACCACACCCAGCACGATCACCAGCACCATGACCGGGATCGCCACCAGGGTGGCGGTGACCGCCGGGCTCAGCCGGTGGCGGGACGCGGCGTCGTCGGAAGCAGGGTCGGGAGCTGCTTGATCGTCGGGATCTCGGCTGTCGGGCACACATCATTGTGACCGATAGGGTTGCGGGCATGCCGGACCCGGGTAGTGATCGCAGCGGCGTCGGTCCATCGGTCGCCGACGTCGGCGAGCGCGAGTTGCTGCGCCAGATCGCGCGGATCGTCGACGCGGCGCCGCAAGCGACCGAGACCATCGTCGGTATCGGCGACGACGCGGCGGTGATCCGCGGCGCGGCGTCAATGGTCGTGACGACCGACGCGCTGGTGGACGGTGCCCATTTCCGGCTCGACTGGTGTTCGCCGGTGCAGGTCGGTCGGCGAGCGGTCATCGCGAATGCGGCCGATGTCGCGGCCATGGGCGGGCGCACCACCGCCTGCGTCGCCGCGATCGCCGCGCCCCCGTCGACGCCGGCGCGCACGGTGCTCGGCATCGTGGAGGGGCTGGCACAGCAATGCGCGGACATCGGAGCCGCGGTGGCCGGCGGCGACCTGGTGGCCGCCGCGCAGATCGTGGTCACCGTGACGGCGGTTGGGCAGCTGGACGGGGATGCGGTGCTGTTGTCGGGGGCGCGCGACGGGCAGCGGCTCGCGGTATCCGGACCGATCGGGGCCGCGGCAGCGGGTCTCGCCGTGCTGAGCGCCGGTGTGGACGGCTTCGACGATCTCACCGACCGCTACCGTGTGCCGCCGACCGACCTCGCGGCCGGTGTGCGCGCCGGGGAGGCGGGCGCGGCGGCGATGACCGATGTCTCCGACGGCCTGGCTGGCGACGCCCTCGCGCTGGCCACCGCGTCCGGGGTGCGGCTGCGGATCGACCCGGAACGGATTCCGGTGCATCCGAGCATATTTCGGGCGGCCGAGGTGCTCGGCCGGGACCCGCTGGGCTGGGTGCTGGGCGCGACGGACGACCATGTACTGCTGGCGGCATTCCCCGGGCCGGTCCCGTCGGGCTGGACGGTGATCGGTGACGTCGCCGCCGGCGATCCGCGGGTCGACGTCGTCGGCGTGCCGGATCCGCCCGACGGCTGGCATTCCTTCTGACCCGTCCCGACCTTCCGGCCATCCCGGCCCGACCGGATTCCCGGCTGGCGGTAGGTTCGCTGCATGGCTATCTATGCGCTGGGTGAGCGCGAACCGAAGCTGGGTGAGGGTGCCTGGGTGCATCCGGATGCGGTGGTGATCGGCGACGTGGAGCTCGGCGCCGGGGTGTCGGTGTGGCCGACCGCCGTGCTGCGGGCCGACTACGGACGCATCATCATCGGCGAACGCACCAATATCCAGGATGGCACCATCATTCACTGCACATTCCAGGACAACACGGTGCTGGGCCGCAACTGCGTCGTCGGCCACAACGCGCATATCGAGGGCGCCACCATCGGTGACAACGTGCTGATCGCGTCGGCGTCGGTGGTGCTCAACGGATCCACCGTCGGCGACGGTGCCGTGGTGGGCGCCGGTGCCGTGGTGCCCTTCAAGTTCGACGTGCCGCCCCGGCGGATGGCGCTCGGGGTACCGGCGAAGATCCGTGAGGGCTACGAGGTGCCCGAGGGGCATACCGATCTGAATATCGAGCTGTATTCCAACAACGCGGCGTACTACCGCGACAACCTCCGTCGGTTGGACTGAGACGTGGCCAAACCGCTTGCCGAACTGGTGGATCCGGGCTGGGCGCGGGCCCTCGCTCCGGTCGAATCGAACATCGCCGCGATGGGAGACTTCCTGCGGGCCGAGATCGCCGCCGGCCGTGGATACTTCCCGTCCGGCGAGAACGTGCTGCGCGCTTTCACCCAGCCGTTCGATCAGGTGCGGGTGCTCATCGTCGGGCAGGATCCATATCCCACGCCGGGACATGCTGTCGGGCTGAGCTTCTCGGTCGCCCCGGATGTGCGGCCAGTTCCGCGCTCACTCCAGAACATCTACTCCGAGTACACCGAGGATCTCGGCTTGCCGCGCCCCGACCACGGTGATCTGTCGGCGTGGGCGAATAACGGTGTGCTGCTGCTGAATCGGGTGTTGACCGTGGCGCCCGGGGCGCCGGCCTCGCATCGTGGCAAGGGCTGGGAAGCGATCACCGAATGCGCGATCAAGGCACTGGTGGCGCGAGATCAACCGCTGGTCGCGATCCTCTGGGGCAAAGATGCTGCGGGACTGCGGGCGTGGATGCCGGACGTTCCGACGATCGTGTCGGTGCATCCGTCGCCGTTGTCGGCATCACGCGGGTTCTTCGGGTCGCGACCGTTCTCGCGGGCCAACGAGGCCCTAGAAGAACTCGGCGCAGAGCCCATTAATTGGAGCCTGGGTTGACCGACGTAGACCCAACTAGACGCGACAAACCCGCACTCGAAAGAGCGCGGGTTTGTCGTTGAGTGTGGGGTTTGCGCCTGCGGCAGGTCAGCTGGGCCAGTTGGCCTTGCGCTTGCCGACGAAGGCGTCGACGCCTTCGATGCCCGTCGGGGTGCCCGACAGCTGCGAGATCGACTGCGCCTCGGCGTCGAGCTGGTCGGCCAGCGTCGAGGAACCGGACGCATTGAGCAGACGCCGGGTGGCCTGTGCCGCGGCCGACGGTCCGTTGGCGATCTCCTGGGCGGCGGCGAGCGCGGTGTCGTACACCTCGTCGTCGGCCACGATGCGCGAGAGCAGCCCGATGCGCTCGGCCTCGGCGGCGTCGAGCACGCGGTTGCTCAGAATGATGTCGCGGGCGCGGGCAGCGCCGACCACTCGCGGCAACGACCAGGTCATGCCACCGTCGGGGGAGAGGCCAATGCCCAGGTAGGCCGGCCGGAACTGGGTCGAGGTGCCGCCGATCGCGATGTCCGCATGGGTGACGATGCTCATGCCGGCACCGGCCGCCCACCCATGGACCGCGGCGATCACCGGGATGTCGACGCGCGAGAGCACCTCGATGAACCTGTGGAAGTCGCCTGCGAGTCCCAGGAGGTACTCGGGGCGATCGTCGGCCGCCGCGAAGGCGCGAACGTTGCCGCCCGCACAGAAGTTGGCACCCGCGCCGTACAGCAGGATGGCCCGAATGGAGCCGTCTGTTGCCGCCGACGAATTGAGGGCTTCAGCGCCGGCGATCTTCGCGTCGCGGTCGAGCGACGTTCCGTTGGCCGAACTGGAGACAGCGACGTGCAGAATGCCGTCGCGGATTTCAACCGCGCTCATCTGATCGCGTGGCTCTTAGCCGCGGGCGACCTTGCCGGCCTTCAGGCAGGACGTGCACACGTTCATCCGGCGCTTGTTGCCCGGCGCGACGACGGCGCGCACCGACTGGATGTTCGGGTTCCACCGACGGTTGGTACGCCGGTGCGAGTGCGAGACCGACTTGCCGAAGCCGGGGCCCTTTCCGCAGACGTCACAGACGGCAGCCATGGCGGAACTCCTCTAATCGAAAACTGGTGGTCAATGGTCTTCCCGGTGGCTGGGGGACGTTCTACGAACGCCGCGACCCGCCCGGGGCAACCGTTCCACAATAGCCGCCCAGACCCTGTCAGGCCAAAACGAGCCGCCCGTCGGGCGATCGTCGGGGTTGTCCGTACCCTTAGTAGCGGTGAGCCAGTCGGGAGAAGGGGTGCATGGGTGACCCAGAATACTGTTCCTTCGCCGCAGTCCGTGCCGCCGCAGCACCCGCAGGCGACGCGTGATTCCGGCAGCTCAGTGCCGGTCGACCCGCAGCTGCTGCGCGACTGGATCGCGACCTGCGTGGCCGGCCTCGATGAGGTTCGCGGCGAGATCAACGACCTCAACGTATTCCCGATCCCTGACTCGGATACCGGCAGCAACATGCTGCACACCATGACCGCCGCGCTGGAGGCGTTGCAGGCGCTCGATGATGACGCGGACCTGCTGGCCGTGTCGCGGACGATCGCCGAGGGTGCCGTGGGCGGCGCTCGCGGGAATTCGGGCGTGATCCTGTCGCAGGTCATGGTGGGTCTGGCCGACGCGGCCGAGCTCGGCAGCGATGCGCAGTCCGCGCTCACCTTCAATGCACTCTGCGTCACGGGGCTGCGGATGGCGTCGCTGGGTGCCAAGCGGGCCGTGAGTGATCCGATGGAGGGGACGGTTCTCACGGTGCTGCGTGCCGGCGCCGCCACGGCGGCCGAGCATGCCGCCGATTCGCCCGCCGACCTGGCCCGGGCGGTCGCGGACAGCTGCGCCGAGGCGCTCGACGCCACGACCGAACAGCTGGACGTGCTGGCCCGCAGCGGCGTCGTCGACGCCGGCGGCCGCGGCCTGCTGGTGCTGATGGATTCGTTGGTCAAGGTCGTCACCGGGGTGTCGGCGCGGCGCCGGCGGTACACCGGCGCGCTGGCCGGCGGCGGCGACCCGATCGGTCACGCGATCGGCGAACCCTGCGGTGACGGCGGATCGGACGAGACGGGATTCGAGGTCATGTACGTCCTCGATCAGACCGCCGCGGAGCAGATCGCCGAGCTCCGCGCCGCCCTCGACGCGATCGGCGAGGCGGTCGTCATCGTTGGCGACAGCTCCGACGCCGGCAGCGAACGGTTCTCGGTGCACGTGCACACCGATGCGCCCGGCGTGGCGGTCGAGGCGGGGCTGGAGCGCGGCCGGGTCTCCGATGTCCGCATCAGTTGCTTTCTGCTCGATGCCTTCCGGGCGTCCGGCGGAACCGAGGGTCGGCTGCCGACCCGCAAACGCGCCGTGGTCGCCGTGGTCAAGGGTGACGACGCCGCCGAGCTGTTCGCGGCGGAGGGAGCGACGGTGGTGCGTTGCGACGGCGGCCTGAGCGCCGACGTGCTCGCCGCGGCGATCATCGAACTCGACAGCGCCCATGTCGTCGTGATGGCCAACGGGGCGCTGCCTGCGCAGGAGCTGCTGAATGTGGCGGCATCGGCACGATCGCGGCACCGGTCCGTGGTGATGCTGCCGACCGCGTCGATGGCGCAGGCGTTGGCCGCCATGGCCGTTCACGACATTTCCCGCCCCGCCGACGACGACGCCTACGCGATGGCGGAGGCGGCCGCCGCCGCCAAGTATGGGTCGGTGACCGTCGCGTCCGAGCGGATGCTGACGTTCGCCGGCATGTGCGAGCCCGGGGATCTGCTCGGCAAGATCGGCGACGACGTGCTGGTGATCGATCCCGATCGGGACGGTGCCGCGGCCGCGCTCGTCGATCTGCTGATGGCCACCGGCGGTGAGCTGATCACCGTGCTGGCGGGTTGCGACCTCACCGAGGAGGCGCTGGAGAAGCTCGAAGAGCATGTGCGCGTGCATCATCCGGGTGTAGAGCTGGTCTCGTACCGGTCCGGTCAGCCGGATGAGCTGATGCAGATCGGCGTCGAATAGTGGCGGTGCTGTCCGATCCGCTCGAATCGGTGCTGGGCGCCAAGGTTGCGGAATCGCTGGCCGAGGAGATCAAGGTATTCACGGTCGGTCACCTGGTGCACTATTTCCCGAGCCGCTATGTGCGCCAGGGATCGCTGTCGCCGGAGAAGCTGCCCGATACGGGCGAACGAGTGACCGTGGTGGCACGCATCGAACGCGCCGACGTGGTCAACATGCGCCAGCGTCGCGGGCAGATGCTGAAGATCGTCGCGAACGATGGTCACAACAAGTTCACCGTGACGTTCTTCAATCCGAAGTTCATCCGGAATCGACTCAAAGCCGGTGTGCGCGTGATGCTCTCCGGCGAGGTGTCCTACTTCCGCGATCAGCTCCAGCTGACCCATCCGGAGTGGATGGTGCTGCCGGACGACGGGCTGAGCATCGAGACCGGTGTCGGTTCGGCCGAATTGACCAGCGTCGTGACTGCCCTACGCGATCGGCAGGATGGTGAAGGGGCGGACGCGCCCGAGGGCCGCTACGTCGGGGATTCGGCCGGCGGTCTCGATCTTGCCGACTTCGACCGCGCGCTCGTGCCGGTCTATCCCGCCACCCGCAAACTGCAGACCTGGGACATCTGGAGTCACATCCGGACGGTGCTCAAAATTCTTGAGCCGGTGGCGGATCCGCTACCGGAATCCGCCCGTGCCGAGCGGGGGTTCGTCGACGAGGACACGGCGCTGCGCACGGTGCATTTCCCGGAGACCGAGGACGAGGTGGCCGCGGCGAAGGAACGCCTGAAGTTCGATGAGGCGTTCGCCCTGCAGGTCGCGCTGGCCGAACGTCGCCTCGCCGACCGGGATCAACGTTCACCCTCGATCGTGCACGTGTCGGGCGGGCTGGAAGACAAGCTCTACGAGCGTCTTCCGTTCACCCTGACCGGCGGTCAGCAGATCGTCGTCAACGAGATCTACGAACAGCTGGCGTTGCCGCGGCCGATGAGCCGGTTGCTGCAGGGCGAGGTGGGCTCGGGCAAGACCCTGGTGTCGCTGCTGACGATGCTGCGCGCGGTCGACAACGGTTACCAGTGCGTGCTGCTCGCGCCGACGGAAGTTCTTGCGGCACAGCATTACCGGACCATCACCACGCAGCTGGGTGGGCTGGCCAAGGCAGGGGAGCTGGAGGGCGAACCCGGCGCCACTCGGGTGGCACTGCTGACCGGCTCGATGAAGACCGCGGGCAAGCGCACCGCGCTGCTGGAGGTGGTATCGGGTGATGCCGGCATTGTCATCGGCACGCATGCGCTGCTCGAGGAGCATGTCGACTTCTTCAACCTCGGCTATGTAGTGGTGGACGAGCAGCACCGATTCGGCGTCGAGCAGCGCGACGTGCTCCGTGGCCGGGGCCGCGACGATGTCGTTCCGCATCTGCTGGTGATGACGGCGACGCCGATTCCGCGCACCGTCGCGATGACGGTCTACGGCGATCTGGAGACGTCGACGCTGCGGGAGCTGCCGCGCGGGCGCCAACCGATCACCACCACCGTCGTGCCGACCCGGCTCCCGTCGTGGGTGGAACGCGTCTGGCAGCGGGTCGACGAGGAGGTCGAGGCCGGGCGCCAGGCGTACGTGGTGTGCTCGCGCATCGGCGACGATCCGGACGCAAAACCGAAGTCCAAGAAGAAGTCCGGGGACGGCAAGGAGGACAAGACGGTCGCGGTGGTCGACCTGTTCGCGCAGCTGTCGGCCGGGCCGCTCGGCAAGCGGCGGATCGCCATGCTGCACGGCCGGATGCCCGGAGACGAGAAGAACGCGATCATGGACGCGTTCACCGCCGGTGATATCGACATCCTGGTGTCGACGACGGTCATCGAGGTCGGCGTCGATGTGCCGAACGCGACCACGATGGTGATCGTCGATGCCGAACGCTTCGGCGTCAGTCAGCTGCATCAGCTGCGCGGCCGGGTCGGCCGTGGCGGGCTGCCGGGCCTGTGTCTGCTGATGACGGGCGCGCCGGAGGTGTCGCAGTCGATGGAGCGGCTCAAGGCCGTCGAGAAGTCGAATGACGGTTTCGAATTGGCCCGGGTCGACCTGGCGCAGCGGCGCGAGGGCGACGTGCTCGGCGCTGCGCAGTCGGGCGAGACGTCGTCGTTGCACTTCCTGTCGCTGCTGGAGGACGACGACATCATCGCCGACGCGCGGGAGCTGGCCGATGCGCTGTTGGCGACGAAGTCGGTGTCGCCGGAGCTGGTCGATCAGGTGCTGGGCTCTGATCGGGCCGGCTATCTCGACAAGTCCTGAGGACGACGGAACGGTCCGACGCTGCTGGTACGTCTCATGATTCGTGAGGCGTATCGAGCTGTCCGGTCGGCAATGGGCGACCCTCGGTGCCGCGACGCTGGTCGCGGTCCTGGTTGCCGCCTCCAGCTGGCGCACACATCGCCCACCGCCCACGTCGCCGGATGGGCTCGCGTGGATCGCCGAGCTGCGGCTGATCCCGCAGGTTCCGGATCGGGTGAAGCGAAAAGACTACGAGCGCACCATGTTCGGTGCAGCCTGGACCGACGAAGTCGATGCCATCGGTGGGCGCAACGGCTGCGATACCCGCAACGACATCCTGGATCGCGATCTCACCGACAAGACCTATGCCGCCGTGCGGAGCTGTCCGAGGGCCGTCGCCACCGGCGATCTGCGCAGCCCCTACACGGGTGACTTCGTGTCGTTCCGTCGTGGCGCGCAGACCGGAGCCCAGGTGCAGATCGACCACATCGTGCCGCTGGCCTACGCCTGGGACATGGGTGCGGCGCTGTGGGATCGCGCCGAGCGCGAGCGATTCGCCAATGATCCGGCGAATCTACTTGCTGTCGACGGTGATTCGAACCAGGACAAGGGCGACCAGGAGCCGGCCCGATGGATGCCGCCGAATCGGGGGATCGGGTGTCAATATGCCGTGCAGTTCGTCGTCGTAACCAAGACGTACGGGCTGTACCTGGATCGGCCGTCGGCGGTGGTCCTGGATCGAGCGTTGCGGAGATGCTGAGGGTTTAACGAACCGCGCCCAGCGTCGGGTCGAGCCGATCCAGCACGTAGTCGATGCCGCCTGGCGACGGCTGGTTCAACGCGGTGATGTCCTGCAGGGACAGGAACGTGTATGCGTTGTTCCGGACGGCCGTGAGGTTCGTATATCCGGGGAGATGGCCCAGCCGTTCCTGCAGCGCGGGCGTCGTGGCGCTGATGACGAGAAGATCGGCGTTCAGCATGGGGACCTGCTCGGCGCTGAGGGCGAATCGTGCCTGCCCCGCCTTCTTGCCCTCGGCCACCAGCCGCGGATCGATCTGAAATCCGAGCTGGCTGAACAGCTTTGCCGCGCCATCATTAGGGTCGGCGAGCACTTGAATCTGATCGGCGCCGAAGATCAAGGCGAACGCATACGTCTTGCCGACGATATTCGGATGACTCTGCCGTAGCGCCGCGATCTTCGCGTTGGTGTCCTGGATGATCTCATTGGCGCGGCCCGGCTGATGGATGATCGTGCCGAACAGCCGCACCATGTCTTCCCACGGGTCGACCTGCTGCCCGCTGATCTTCCCGATCATCGGCGCGATGTTGGCCAGGGCCTGGGTCTGCTCCTGGCCGAATCCGGGCGCCAGAATCAGGTCCGGCCTGGCCTTGGCGACTTGGCCGACTGCGTCGCCGCCGACCTGGATCAGCGGGACGTCCTTCATCTTGCCGCCGTACCAGGGATGGTCCTCTTTGGTCTGTTGCTTCAAGCCGTCGTAGTACGCGACGGGAGTGATGCCGAATTGCAGAGCGATGTCGGTCCACTGGTCACCCAACGTGACGATGCGCTTGGGCGTGCCGTTGATGGTGACCGACGTGCCGTCCGGCAGATTGACTTGAACCGGGTCGCGTTTGTCGTCGGCTGCCTTGCTGCTGCAACCGGCGAGCCCGAGGGTCGCCGCGATGATAACGACCACCAGAATTGTCAGGCGCCGGGCGATCATGCCGCCACCGAGTGTTTCACCTGTGCGACCCGATGGCTGAAGCCGGTGCGGCCGAAGCCAACACGGCCGGAATGGAAATCGAACCCTTGTCGCTCACCGATCGTCCTCAAGTTAGGTTTGCCAAACTTTATGAATATGTGTTGGCTTTGTCAAAAGTAAACTAAGCCTTGCCTAACTTGTGATGGAAGCCTAGGGTTCCGGCCATGGTTCTTGTCGAATCGCCCAGCGCTGTCGTGGAACTGCCCGAGAGCACCGACCCGCCGACCGACCCGCGCGCCGAAGCGAAAGTCCAGCGAGCCGCGCTGGCCGAGATGCTCTCGCCGGTCCGCGACCGAATTCGCGTTGCGCAACTCGTCCAGCTGCTGGCGTCCGCTGCCACGGTCGTGCCGTTCATCGGGGTCGTCGAGCTCGGCCGTACTCTCCTGAAGTCGGGACCGCTGGATACAGGTCGGGTCTGGGCCATCGTTTTGTTCGTCCTGGCCGGGCTGTTCGTGCGAGCGGTGGGATCCGCTGCCGCACTGTCCATCACGCACTTCGCGGACATCGAGTTGCAGGCCGTTCTTCGCCGCCGGATCGTCGACAAGCTGGGGCGGCTGCCGCTGGGCTGGTTCACGCGGACATCGTCGGGTCAGGTGCGCAAGGCGACGCAGAACGATGTGGCCACGCTCCATTATCTGGTGGCCCATGCCAATGTGGAGACCACGGCTGCCGCCACTACTCCGGTATTCGCGTTGATCTACTGCTTCACGCTCGATTGGCGCCTCGGGCTGCTCGCCATCGCGACATTGCCGCTGTACGTTCTGGCCTACGCCTGGATGATCCGCGACATGACCGACCAGATGGCGAAGATGAACGCCGGCATCGAACGGATCAGCTCCACGATCGTCGAGTTCGTCGCGGGGATCTCGGTCGTCAAGACGTTCGGTCAGACGGGCAAGGCGCATCGTCGATTCGCCGATGCCGCAGACTCTTTCAACGATGACTTCGCCGGGTACGTCGGTCCGTTGCTGCGGCTCGAGGCCGTTGCGGCGATGGTGCTGTCGGCGCCGCTGATCCTGCTGGTGAATCTTGCCGGAGGCTATTGGTTCATCGACAGCGGTTGGGTGGAGCCGATCGAGGTGCTGGGATCGGCCCTGATCGCGATGACGCTGCCCACGGCCATCATCACCGTGAGTATGTCGATGCACAGTCGGCAGGATGCCGGTGCGGCCGCGGGCCGGTTGTTGCAGCTGCTGGCGCAGGAAGAGCTGGCGGAGCCGGTCAAAGCAGCCGTACCCCAGAATAATTCGGTCGAGTTCGATGATGTCGAATTCAGCTATCGGTCTGAGACTGGCGACGCGGTCACGGCGGTCGACGGTGTGACGCTGACGCTGCCCCCCGGCAGCCTCACCGCGCTCGTCGGCCCGTCCGGCAGCGGCAAGTCCACGCTCGCGACGTTGGTGATGCGCTTCAATGACGTCGACTCCGGGGCGGTGCGCATCGGTGGGGTCGATGTGCGGAACATCGATCCGGCGGCGCTCTACCAGCGGGTCGGATTCGTCCTTCAGGACGTGTCGCTGCTCGGGATCAGCATCCGCGACAACATAGCCCTTGCGCGCCCGGACGCCGGCGAACGGGACATTCGGGCGGCGGCCGCCGCAGCCAACATCGACGGTCGAATCATGGCTCTGCCCAGGGGATATGACAGCGTTGTCGGCGAGCATGCGCAGCTCTCCGGTGGCGAGGCGCAGCGCGTGAGCATCGCACGCGCGTTGCTCGCCGACGCCCCGATTCTCGTGCTCGACGAGGCCACCGCGTTCGCCGACCCGGAGTCGGAGGCGCAGATCCAGGAGGCGATCGGACGACTGGTCGCCGGGCGGACGGTCCTGGTGATCGCGCATCGACTCGGCACCATCGTGCACGCGGACAACATCGCGGTGCTCGTCGACGGCCGCATCGCCGAACAGGGCAAGCACGACGATCTGGTCGCCGCCGACAGCGTGTACGCGTCGATGTGGCGAAGCTACCTGGCTGGCAGCGCGCACCTGGACGCCGAGCTCGCCCATCGCACATCTATCGACGGAGAGAGCCCCGAATGATCCGCGGATACTTCACGATCCTGGCCGACGAGCGCGGCCGAATGATTCAGTTCCTCGCGTGGGCAAGCATTTTCGGGATCGCGCAGGGGCTGGCGATGCTGGTGCTGGTGCCGATCGCCCAAGCCTTCCTCGACGGCAACCTGGACACGGCGGCGCGATGGCTGTGGGTGCTGCTCCCGCTGGTCATCGTTGCCTCGGGCACCTTCTACGTGCAGGCGATGAAGGGAATGCAGATGGCCTTGTACACCATGCGCGCCCTGCATCACCGCCTCGGCGATCACCTCGTCACCCTGCCGCTCGGGTGGTTCAGCCGTGAGCGCGTTGGGCAGGCGTCGCAGATCGCCGTCAAGGGAACGTTGTTCGTGGGCAGCGCCGGCGCGCATCTCTTCACGCCGGTCGTCACCAACGCGGTGAGTTCGGTGACCGTGGTGATCGGGCTCCTGTTCATCAACTGGCAGATCGGTCTCGTGGCGGTGCTCGGTCTGCTGGTGCTGTGGGCCGTGGGGGCGGGTGCGAGCCGCATGACCGCATCCGCGGAGAACCTTAATCACGGTGTCGCCGTGGACGTCAACAATCGCGTCGTGGAGTTCGCCCGCGCTCAGCCGGTGCTGCGCGCGTTCGGCAAGACCGGCACCGAGTATGTCCCGCTGCGCACGGCCCTGGACGAGCAGCATCGGGTGGGAAAGACAGCGCTGACCCGATCGGTCGTCGGGATCATGGGCAACGGCCTCGCGGTGCAGGCGGTGTTCACGGGCATGCTGGCGTTCTGCGCGTGGATGGCGGTGACCGACCGGATCGAGCCGGCCCTGCTCATCGCGGTCATCGGTCTGGTCGCCAGGTTCACCGATCCGATCGCCGAACTGGCCCAACTCGGATCCGCGCTGCGGACTGCCGGTACCGAGATCGACCGAATCGCGGAGATACTAAAGACCGAGGCGATGCCGGTACCCGCGCTGCCGCAGCAGGTCGACACTGTCGGCGAGCTGGAGTTGGCCGGGGTGGCCTTCGGCTATGCGAACGCTGCAGCGGATCGGCCAGTACTGCAGGACATCAGTTTTCGCGCCAGCCCGGGCACGTTGACGGCACTGGTCGGACCGTCCGGGTCCGGCAAGACCACGGTGACGCGACTCATCGCCCGGTTCTACGACGTCGATCAAGGGGTCGTCCGGGTCGGCGGGGTCGACGTGCGCGATCAAGAAGCCGAAAGCTTGATGAGCCAACTGTCACTCGTGTTCCAGGACGTCTACCTGTTCGACGACACGCTGTGGGAAAACATCAAGATCGGCAATCCCGGTGCGAGCGATGACGAGGTTCGCGCGGCAGCCGAGGTGGCCGGCGTCGACAGCATCGTGCATCGCCTGCCGAACGGTTGGCAGAGCCGGGTCGGGGAGGCCGGAACCGCGCTCTCGGGTGGGGAACGACAGCGAATATCGATCGCTCGTGCCCTGATAAAGAACGCTCCGATCGTGTTGTTCGACGAGGCCACGAGCGCTCTGGACCCGGAAAACGATGTGCACGTGACGGCGTCGATCCGGGAACTGGCTGAGCGCAGCACGGTGCTGGTGATCGCGCACAAGCTGTCCACGGTCGTCGGGGCCGACCAGATTGTCGTCTTGACGCACGATGGTCGGATCGACGACATCGGTACTCACGACGAACTTCTTGCCCGGGGCGGGCAGTATCGCGAGTTCTGGGATCAGCGGATGGCAGCCGTCGGATGGTCTATGGCCCACTAGCGAGGGTCAGCCGCCGGATCGTCGCAGCGCCAGGTAGAGCTCGGCGAGTTCGTCGATCGACTCGGCGATGTCAAGCTGATTGGTTCCGCTGGCCCGCAGTGCCGCAGCCAGTTTCGTGGCGTCGAGCTCGGTGAAGGGGTCGATCGGTGGCGGCTGCGGAAGCGGCGGTAGGGCGGCGGTGGGGGGCTGCAATCGACGGCGTGACGGCGTCGTTGACGGGTTCTCATCGGTCCCGCGCAGTGTGGCGAGCAGTCGGCCGAGGTCGGCGCCCATCATCGTCAGCAGCGCGGCGGGGTTGTCGTCGATGACGGTCGTCAGTTCGTAGCTCGTCGCCAGGACATGGATGCAGCGCACCGTCTCGTCCGGGCAGCTGCAGGCCGACCGTATGTCCGCGGATTCGGTCGGAATGATCAACTCACCCAGTATCTTCGGCTGCTCGCCGCGGGCGACGGCCATCAGATCCGGGGTGGCGTCGGCGCGGGCCAACAGTTCCAGAACGGTGTCGGAATCGACGGTGCGGGTGGTCAGTTCGACCTCGAACGGATCGAGCTGGCTGCCCTGCACCATCGCCGTCACCACGCCGGGCCGCACGCGCAGATCCATCACCTGCCGATCGCGGAAGTAGCTGCGCGCCTTGTTGACCCGGCGCACGTCGCTGGGCTGATCGATCACCGCGAGCAGCGCCTTCGACCAAGGGGTCAGCGCGTAGCCGCGGATCGGCTGTTTCTTCTTGCGGGCGCTCATTCGCTGACCGCCTCGTCGCGTAGTCGCATCAGATCGAAGAGCTCGTCGTCGCCGATCTCCGACAGCCAGTTCTCGCCGACCGACACCGTCAGGTCGGACAGCTCGCTCTTGGCGGTGATCATCTGGTCGATCCGTTCCTCGAGCGTGCCGACGCAGACGAACTTGCGCACCTCCACGCGCTTGGTCTGCCCGATGCGATGGGCGCGGTCGGTCGCCTGGTTCTCGACCGCCGGATTCCACCAGCGATCCAGGTGCACAACATGATTCGCCGACGTCAGATTCAATCCGGTGCCGCCGGCCTTGAGGGACACCAGCAGGGCCGGCGGGCCGCCGCCATCCTGAAAACGTTCGACGATGCCCATCCGCTCGGCGCGCGTGAGGCCGCCGTGCAGAAAGGGGACGTCGCCGTCGAGCTCGCGGGACAGCCAGGGGCGCAGGATCTCACCGAACGCGGTGAACTGGGTGAAGAGCAGCGCGCGCGCGCCGTCCGCGGCGACGCCGGCGAGCAGGTCCTCCAGCAGTTCGACCTTGCCGGATCGATGCGCGCCCCCACGCAGCACCGCGGACCCGTCGGCGAGGTAGTTGGCCGGGTGGTTGCAGACCTGCTTCAGCCGCGTCAGGGCGGCCAGAACGGTGCGCCGGCGCAGCGCGTTGTTCCGTTTGTCGGTGGTGGATCCGGTGAGCGCCAGCATCAGATCGTCGACCACGGCCCGATAGAGCGCCGCCTGCTCGACCGTCAGGTTGGTGCGCAGCACCAGCTCGGTCTTGTCGGGGAGGTCGGCGACGATCGTCGGATCGGTCTTGACGCGTCGCAGAATGAACGGCGACGTCACCGCCGTCAGTCGGCGTACGGCCTCGGGATCCCGCTCGCGCTCAATCGATTCGGCGAAGCGCGCCTTGAAGACGGACGGCGAGCCCAGCATTCCTGGATTCACCAGATCGAGCACCGCCCGCAGGTCTTCGAGGCGGTTCTCGACGGGGGTGCCGGTGAGGGCGATGCGATGGCGCGCGCCGATCTTGCGCAGCGCCTTCGCCTGCGCGGTGGCGACATTCTTCACGTGCTGCGCCTCGTCGACGACCAGCCGATGCCAGGGAACGTCAGCTAGGGTCGCCGTATCGCGAGCGGCCAGCGCGAAGGTGGTGACGGTGACGTCGCACGCGGCGGCGGCCGCGGTGAACTTGGTTCCGCGAACACGGTCATTACCGTGATAGACAAGGACTTTGAGGTCAGGCGCGAATCGACCGATCTCGCGTTCCCAGTTGCTGACGACCGACATCGGGCAGATGATCAGGGTCGGCCCGGCGTCCGGATCGCGGGCCAGTCCGGCGCAGATCGCCGCTATCACCTGGATGGTCTTGCCCAGACCCATGTCGTCGGCGAGCACTGCACCGATCCGCAGACCTTCCAGATGCTGCAGCCAGTCGAGCCCGCGGCGTTGGTAGGGCCGCAGCTCGGCGTCGAGGGTCGCGGGCTGCTCGGTCGGCGGCGGCGCCAGCGTGCCGCCCCTCGCGATCTCGTCCAGCCAGCCGAGGCCGTGCACCGAGTCGACCGGCACCGGCAGCGCGTCGTCGGCGCCCGCCACCAGGTTGAACAGTTCGCCCATATCGGCGGGCTGGCCGGATGCCGCGAGGGCCTGTTGTGCGGCAATGAATTTGGCGGCCCGGGTCAGCGCCGCTCCTTGTGCGCGCACCCAGACGCCGCGCACCCGCACCAGATCGCCGGCCTGGTTCGCCAGATGATCCAGCTCGGCGGCGTCGAACACGTCCGAGCCGATGGCCAACTGCCACTGGAAATCGCGGATCTCATCGAACCCGACGATCGCGTCGCGGCCGCGGCTCATGCCGACGGGTTGGCCGCGCAGGTGCAGGCGTGGCCGGACGGTCGCCAGTCCGCGCGGCAGCAGGACGTCGAATCCGGCGGCGCGCAGCTGGTCGGCGCCGGTGTCGAGGAGCTCCTCGACGGCGGCGGTCGGCAGGAGGAAATCGAGTGAATATCGGTCATGTCGAGCGGATTTCAGGGTGGGGAAGGCCCGC
The DNA here is from genome assembly GCF_000380485.1 of Jongsikchunia kroppenstedtii DSM 45133. Taxonomy (GTDB): domain Bacteria; phylum Actinomycetota; class Actinomycetes; order Mycobacteriales; family Mycobacteriaceae; genus Jongsikchunia; species Jongsikchunia kroppenstedtii. The sequence continues at coordinate 21,652 of NZ_AQYG01000037.1, forward strand.
ATGGCGCCGGCCAGCTCCGTGGTGATCTGATCGACGTCCGCCGGATCCATGCCGCGCAGGTCGACGGCCTCGTCCGGCTTATCGATGCTGCGCTGACACACCTGCAGCCGCCAGTAGTCGATATCGGCATCGTCGAGCGCGTCGGAATCGTCGTCGGGTTCGAAGAGCCTTAGCACGACAGAGGATTCGCCATCGGTCACCGAGTACGCCCACTCGGCCCAGGCCCGAGATGCGCCGGCCAGCCGGTCTGGCGCGATCGGTTGGGTGTCGGCACCGAGCATCAGCGCGTTGACGATCGGGGAGCGCAACGCCGAGACCTTGCCGACCAGCTGCCTCGCCTGCTGATCGACCAGCTCCTCGCAGAAATCGTCGACCGCGGCCGTTCCGCCGTTGTCCCGCAGCAGCTGCGGTGTCGCGGTGGCGAGGTCGCGGCGCCATTGCCGCCACGTCGGTGTCTCCAGCGGGCGCCACCGCAGCGTGGCCTCGCCGGCGGTCCGGACGATTCCCGGCACCACCGAACCCGCCGCAACGAATGCCTCGACCCCCTGCCGGATATGGCGATAGAAGGCGAGTTCGGCGCCGGGCTCGTCGATCGTCAGCGAATCGAGCAGCTCGGTGGCTGCCGACGGACCGAGCGTCAGCGACGCCGCGAGAATCCGGCGGCGGTCGACCGTGAGCTCGATGCGGCGACGCAGGGTGCGACCGGAGATCAAGGCGGCGATCGGCCCCGGGAGATCGTCCGGGACCGGTTCGGAGACCGGCGCACCATCGGGGTCGCTGAACCACAGCGATAACCCGACACCCGGGCGCCAGATGGCGCGCGGGCTGGTCGCTGGGGACATGGCGACCATCGTGGCACGGCAGGCCGACATATCGAGCCTGTCTCCGGCCGGCAGGAGGTCGGCGCAGGCCAGACAGAACGCGCTGGACGCGGGTGGATACCCTGGATGAATGAGCGCATCCGAGGCCGCGCAGAGCGAGGTAGAGCAGACACCCGTGGAGCAAACCGTCAGGGCCCAGGCCACCGCGGCCAAGGCTGCGGCGCGCGAGGTGGCTCAGCTGACCACCCTGCAGAAGAACGCCGTATTGACGGCCGCCGCGGAGGCGCTGGTCGCCGAGACGAAGACGATTCTGAAGGCCAACGATTCCGACATCGAGCGCGCCAAGGCCGCCGGCACCGAGGAGAATCTGCTCGACCGGTTGCGGCTGACGGCCGAGCGCGTCGTCGGCATCGCCGATGGCCTGCGACAGGTCGCCGCGCTGCCCGACCCCATCGGCAACGTGCTCGCCGGAAAGACCCTGCCCAACGGGCTCGAGTTGCGCCAGGTGCGCGTCCCGCTCGGCGTCGTCGGGATGGTCTACGAGGCCCGGCCGAATGTCACCGTCGATGCCTTCGGTATCGCCCTCAAGTCCGGCAACGTGGCATTGCTGCGCGGTTCGTCGTCGGCCGCGGACTCGAACGCGGAGTTGGTGCGCATCCTGCGCGGGACGCTGACCGCCCATGGCATCACCGCCGACGCGGTGCAGCTGCTGCCCGCGCATGACCGGTCGAGCGTCACCGCGCTGATCCGCGCCCGCGGCCTGGTCGACGTGGTGATCCCGCGCGGCGGCGCCGGGCTGATCGCGGCGGTCGTCGAGCAGGCGACGGTCCCGACCATCGAGACCGGCACCGGCAACTGCCACGTCTTCATTGATCGCGATGCCGATCTGGACAAGGCCGAGGCGATCGTCCTCAACTCGAAGACTCGTCGCCCCAGCGTCTGCAATACCGCGGAGACAGTGTTGATCGACGCGGCGATCGCCGACGTGGCGATGCCGCGGCTCACCGCGGCCCTGCAGGCGCACAGCGTCGTCATTCACGGTGACGAGGAAGGCATGGTGCCGGCCACCGATTCGGACTGGTACGACGAATACCTGAGCCTGGACATCGCGATGAAGGTCGTGCCCGACATCACCGCGGCCATCGATCACATCGCGCAGTACTCGACCGGCCACACTGATGCCATCGTCACCGAGAACCTCAAGGCCGCAACGAAGTTCACCGCCGAGGTCGACTCGGCCGCGGTGATGGTCAACGCGTCGACCGCGTTCACCGACGGGGAGCAGTTCGGCTTCGGCGCCGAGATCGGCATCTCCACCCAGAAGCTGCATGCGCGCGGTCCGATGGGCTTGCCCGAGCTCACGTCGTCTAAGTGGACGGTGTGGGGCGACGGCCAAGTTCGTCCCAAATAGGCACATTCGTCCCAAGTAGGTCCGCCCGCGTCGCAATCCGCCCGCCCCAGCAGAAAGTCGAATCCTCGTATGACTGAGCAGAATCTGGGCGTCGGCCCGGCGACGGTGCCGAGCTTCACCGATGTGGACGAGGTCCGCGCGCAGCTGGCGCAGACCGGCTACCTCGCCGATGAAGCCACCGCCACGGCCGTCTTCCTCGCCGACCGGCTCGGCAAGCCGCTGCTGGTCGAGGGACCGGCCGGCGTGGGTAAGACCGAACTGGCGCGGGCCATTTCGCAGACGTCGGGCAGCGAGCTGGTGCGGCTGCAGTGCTACGAGGGCATCGATGAGGCGCGGGCCCTGTACGAGTGGAATCACGCCAAGCAGATCCTGCACATCCAGTCGAGCGGCGACCGCGGCTGGGAAGAGACCAAGACCGACATCTTCGCCGAGGAATTCCTGCTGCCGCGGCCGCTGCTGAAAGCCATTGCCAGCGAGAACAAGACGGTGCTGCTGATCGACGAGGTCGACAAGGCCGACGTCGATGTCGAGGGCCTGCTGCTGGAGGTCCTGAGCGACTTCGCCGTCACCATCCCGGAGATGGGGACCGTTGCGGCGCAGACCCGTCCGATCGTGCTGCTCACGTCGAACGCCACCCGCGAGCTGTCCGAGGCGCTCAAGCGTCGCTGCCTGTACCTCTACATCGACTTCCCGGATGCTGCCCGCGAGCGTGAGATCCTGGCCAGCCGCGTTCCGCAGCTGAGCGATTCGATCGCGCAGGAGCTGGTACGCATCGTCGGGGTGCTGCGCGGGCTCGACATCCGCAAGAAGCCGTCGGTGGCCGAGACGATCGACTGGGGCAACACGCTGCTCGCCCTGGGCGTCGGGGCCGAACCCGGAAAACGATTGGACGACAACACCGTTCGCCGCACGCTGGGCGTCGTACTCAAACATCGTCCCGACCTGAAGACCGCACTCAAGGAACTCAAGCTCGGGTGAACGCTCCCGCCGCTGAACCACTCGTCGCGCACCTGGCGTCCTTCGTGGACGAGTTGCGCGATCGGGGAATCGTGGTCGGACCGTCCAAGCTGATCGATGCCGCCGAAGCGGTATCGGTACTGAATCTCCTGGACCGCACCAGTTTCCGTGAGGGCCTGGCCTGCACGCTGCTGGACGACATCGCCCATCGCAAGGTGTTCGACGTGGTGTTCGATCTGTGGTGGCCGCTCGGGGGCGGCGCCCGGTCGGTAGTCGACGAGCGGGAGTTGCCGCGGGATGAGGCCGGCGAGATCGACATTCCGCAGTTGCGGGATCGGCTGGCGCAGCTGCTCGCCGACGATGCCGCGCAGAGCGATGGTCGGATGGCCGACATGGTGGCGCAGATCGTCGAGCAGCTCGGGTCGTATCAGTCGACGCGCGGACCGGCCTTCTCCACGTATCAGGCGATGTCGTCGGTCAGTCCGCAGACGCTGATCGCATCGATCGCGGCGGCGATGGCGCAGGCGGCAGGGGAGCCGGCCGACGGTGATGCGCCGCGCCTCGGCACCCAGGCTCGTTACCGCAGGTCGGCGTCCGATCGCGTGCAGCAGTTCTCCTCCGACATCGAGGCGGAGACCCGGCGCCGGATGGTCGCCGAGGCCGGCCGGGAGCGGGTCGGCGAGTATGCGGTGCCGCTACTGCCGGAGCAGATGAACTTCTTGTCGGCGATGGCGGCGGAACAAGCCGAGCTGCGACGCACCGTGCAGCCGTTGGCCCGGCTGCTGGCGGCGAAGCTGGAGATCCGGCGCCGACGCAACAATCGGGGAGCGGTCGATGTGCGGCGCACCCTGCGCAAGTCGATGTCGACCGGCGGGGTGCCGATCGATCTGGTCCATCGACGCCCGCGGCCGGGACGTCCCGAACTGGTGGTGTGCTGCGATGTGTCCGGTTCGGTCGCCGGGTTCAGCCAGTTCACCCTGCAGCTGGTTTATGCCCTGCGGCAACAGTTTTCGAAGGTGCGGGTGTTCGCCTTCGTCGACACCGTCGACGAGGTCACCGACTACTTCGACCGGTCCGACGACTACGCGAACTTCGCCGAGACGATGTCCACGATGTTGCGGGAGTCGGCGGTCCTCACCCGCGACGGGCATTCCGACTATGGCCACGTGCTGCGCGGATTCGTCGACAACTACGCCGATTCGCTGACTCACCGGGGCGCCCTACTGATCCTCGGCGACGCCCGCACCAACTTCCGCGATCCGCGGGCGGACGTGCTGGCGACGCTGGTCGACAAGGCCCGTCACGCCTACTGGCTCAACCCCGAGGAACGGAACCTGTGGGACACCGGAGACTCGGCCGCCGGGGAGTACGCGGACGTCATCGACATGTACGAATGCCGCAACGCGACACAGCTGGCGGACGTCATCGCAAACCTGTTGCCCATCTGACCAGTAAAGTCACACTTCATGCCTGTGTCTGACGAGCGTCCTCCGGCCAGCCGGGGTCCTGATCGACCCGCACCGCTGCGGCGCATCGGCGTCATGGGCGGCACCTTCGACCCGATCCACAACGGGCACCTGGTCGCGGCCAGCGAGGTGGCCCACGAGTTCGCCCTCGACGAGGTGATCTTCGTCCCTACCGGCGTCCCCTGGCAGAAGCAGGAGGGTGACCGGCAGGTCACGGCTGCCGAGGATCGTTATCTGATGACGGTGATCGCCACGGCCGGCAACCCGCGGTTCTCGGTCAGCCGCGTCGACATCGACCGCGTCGGGGCCACCTACACCATCGATACCCTCCGCGACCTGCACACACTGCATCCCGACGCCGAGCTGTACTTCATCACCGGGGCCGACGCCCTCGGGTCGATCCTGTCGTGGCAGCACTGGGAGGAACTGTTCCAGCACGCGCGGTTCATCGGCGTCAATCGGCCGGGGTATGAGCTGGGTGCCGCGCATCTTGCACAACACCTCGAAAAGCTCCCACCCGATACCCTGCATCTGATGGAGATCCCCGCCCTGGCGATCTCGTCCACCGACTGTCGTGCGCGGGCCAGTTCCCGTCGTCCCATCTGGTACCTGATGCCTGATGGCGTCGTGCAGTACATCAACAAACGCAAGCTCTACCGAAGGGACCAGGTGTGACCGCCGCCGCCGAATCGATCGCCGTCGCCACCATCGCGGCCCGCGTCGCCCACGAGAAGCTCGCCACGAATGTGGTGATCCTGGATGTCTCCGAGCAGCTGGTGATCACCGACTGCTTCGTGATCGCCTCCGCGGACAACGACCGGCAGGTCGGCGCGATCGTCGACGAGGTCGAGGAGAAGCTGCGCGAGGCCGGGCACAAGCCGGTGCGCCGCGAGGGCACTCGGGAGGGACGATGGGCGCTGCTCGACTACGTCGACGTGGTGATCCACATCCAGCATGTCGAGGAGCGCAGCTACTACGCGCTCGACCGGCTGTGGCAGGACTGCCCGGCGATCGAGATCCAGGGGGTCACCGGGCGCGTCGAGCGTCACGAAGCCGCCGAGGCGGACCGAGGGGACACGTTCGCGTGACGAACGGGCCCGACACCCACGACAGCAGCGTCGAGCGCATGACTCCGGTCGTGCGGCGGCTGGTGCTGCTGCGGCACGGTCAGACCGCCTACAACGCGGCCAGTCGGATGCAGGGTCAGCTAGATACCGACCTGTCGGAAGTCGGTGTGGCGCAGGCGAAGCGCGCGGCAATGGCGTTGGCCCCGCGCCGGCCACGACTGATCGTGTCGTCGGACTTGCAGCGGGCCGCCGACACGGCGCAGGCGTTGGCCGATGAAACTGGTCTGACGGTCGGCTACGACGTTCGGCTGCGCGAAACGCATCTCGGGGAGTGGCAGGGGATGACCCACCACGAGGTCGACGACGTGAACCCGGGCGCCCGGGCGGCGTGGCGCGACGATGCGACCTGGGGTCCGCCCGGCGGCGAGAGCCGCGTCCAGGTGGCCGAGCGCTCTATGGCGGTGGTGGACGAACTCGTTGCCGGACTTGCTGATTGGGGTCGTGGTGACGATGCGGAGTCGCCGGTGGTGCTGGTCGCGCATGGCGGCGTGATCGCCGCGATGACCGCCGGACTGCTGGCGCTGCCGGTCGCGAACTGGCCGGTGTTCGGCGGGTTGGCGAATACCAGCTGGGTGCAGTTGTCCGGCCACGGCGAGCAGCCGACGTGGCGATTGGACGTGTGGAATGCGTCGGCCGAGCCTGCCGACGCCGCCGTGCAATAGCCGATCATTACTCAAGCCGTGGGCATAGCGGGATGCGGATGACATAGTGTCCTCCGCGGCGCGCTATGCCCACGTTCTGAGCAGCTAGGCGTCGTAGCGCGGCAGCACCGAATAGACGACCAGATCCTTCGGCGCGCCCTTGGCGCGGAATCGCTTGTTCCGCTTGGTGAATCGCGATTCGTCGGCGCCCTCAAGCGTGGCCGCAGAGGCCAGGACCTCGCCGGCGCCCGCAGCCGCGGAGATCCGTGCGGCGATATTCACGTCGACGCCCAGATAGTCCTCGCCGACCTGCCGCGGGGTGCCGGTATGCAGCCCGCACCGCAGCTGCGGGCGGTAACCGTCCACCGTGATCGCGCTGACCGCGGCCGACGTCTCATGCGCCGCCCAGATCGCCTCGGCCGGATCGCTGAAGACCGCCATCAGGCCGTCGCCAAGCGACTTCACCACTCGGCCGCCGCGGCCGGCGATGATCTCTTCGCTCGCCTTGTCGACGGCGCGCAGCAGTTCGAGCACCTTGTCGTCGCCGACGCGCAGCGCCCAGGTGGAGAAACTCACCAGATCGGTGAACAGGATCGTGACCGGCCCGGTATCCACGTCGGCGCTGCGTCGACGCGGTGCGATCGACTGCCAGACCTGAACGGCGGCCAGGCCCAGTTCGCGAACCGCGCTCGGATGCTCGGCGCGCACCTGCTCGATCAGTCCCGCGATCCGATCACTGCCGCGCAGGTCATTGCGGGCGAGCGAGGTCGGATCTCCGCCCGGCGCGTGCCGGCGCAACGCCTGAGCAGCCTTCACCACCGCGTCCTGTCGGTCCGTCTGCGCGAGCATCTTGCCCACGTTGCGGGCGGCCCGGCCAGCCTCGGGTTTGTCGGAACCATCGGGAGATGAACTCACACATCGACCCTATCGCTAGGGTTTGACAGCAAATGAACGGTGACATTAAGAACGGCAGCTCCGCTGCTTCGGACATTAAGAACGACCCCTCCGCCGACGAGACAAGCCAGAACACGATCGTCGTGCTGGCCGATTCGCTGTCGTATTACGGCCCGAAAGGCGGCCTGCCCGCCGACGACCCACGAATCTGGCCGAATCTGGTTGGCGCCCGGCTCGGTGCGCCGGTCGAGCTGATCGCCCGAATCGGGTGGACGAGCCGCGACGTCTGGTGGGCGATAACGCAGGATCCGCGGGTGTGGGCGGCGATTCCCAAGGCGAGCGTGGTCGTGCTGGCGTTCGGCGGCATGGACTCGCTGCCGTCCCCGCTGCCGACCGCGCTGCGCGAGGGCATTCGCTATCTGCGGCCCGGCTGGCTGCGGGCCGGGGTTCGTGATGGCTATGGGTGGCTGCAGCCGCGGCTGTCGCCGCTGGGGTGGCCGATGGCCGTGCCGCCGCGCCTGATGATCGAATACTTCGAGCGCATCCGCGGAGCGCTCGCGCAGCTGCGGCCGGACCTGCGGCTGATCGTCTGCCTGCCGCCGACACACGACAGCCCCTACTACGGGCATGCCCACCCGGGTCACCCCCGAACCCGCGCGGCGATCGTCGACTGGGCTGCGAAGGCCGGGTTGCCGACCGTCGACTTCACGCCGCCGAGCGTCGTCAATTTCCACCAGCCGGGCCACAATCCGGACGGCATTCACTGGGGCTTCGAGATGCACAAAGCGGTCGCCGAACTCGTCGCGGAGAAGATCGAGGAATTGGGCACAACTGTCCCGGAAGCCGCGGCCGACGCGCCGCCGGCCACCGACTAGCGTGTACCCGTGACCGTCATCGTCGTGACCGACTCCGCCGCGCGGATTCCTGCCGCGCTGCGCGAGCGGTATCGGATCCGTGAGGTGCCGATGCACGTGCTCACCGCGGACGGCGATCTGCGCGAGGGCATCGATGCGATCAGTCAGGACGTCATCGATCATCCCGACACCACCACGTCGGGGGCGATCCCGGCGGATCTCGAAGAGGTCTACAGCCAGGCGATCGCCGACAGCGATGGTGACGGCGTCGTGGCCGTGCACCTGTCCCGCCGGCTGTCGGGAACCTGGAGCGCAGGACGCCTGGTGGCCGAAAAGCTCGGTCCGACGATCCGAATCGTCGACTCGCGGTCGGTAGGGCTGGGGATCGGCTTCGCCGCGCTGGCGGCGGCACAGGCGGCAGACGACGGCGCCGATCGCGATCGGGTCTATGAGGCCGCGATCCGTGCGACATCGACGACCGAATGCGTCGTCTGCGTGCACCAGCTCGACAATCTGCGTCACAGCGGCCGGATCAGCGCCACCACCCGGTTGCTGGGATCGGCCCTGTCGATCAAGCCGGTACTGCAGATCGTCGACGGCAGCCTGTCGTTGACCGAGAAGCAGCGCACCATGACCCGCGCGGTGGCGAAGATGATCGACATCGCCGTCGAGGCCGCGGGATCGAATCCGGTCTCGGTCGGCGTGCTCGACAACTTTGCTCCTGAGCTGGCGGAGCAAGTGGCGGAGGAGCTTTCGGAGTGCATGCCGAAGATCGACTCGATGATCCGCGCCGACATGGGGCCGGTCCTGGGATCGCATGTCGGCAGTGGTGCGGTCGCGATCTGCCTGTGCACCTCGCTCGTCGGGATCGATACCTCAGTTCTCTGACCCGCGAGCTCTCTTGGATGAGCGATTCGTTCGTCCGGCGGCGGGTGTCGCAGACCTGGACCTCTTATTCGGGGGCAGCCCCATGGAACACGGCTTCGAGGTTGTTCCCGTCCGGATCACGAACGAACGCCCCGCAATAGCCGGGGTGGTACTCGGGCCACAGCCGCGGTGCGTGCAGCGACTCGGCCCCCGACGCCAGCGCGGCATCGTGGAACGCGTGCACCGCGGCAGTATCGGCGGCCTGGAACGCGATATGGACCTCGCGATTCGGCCCGGTTGCCTCACCCGCGCTGGCATCCGCGATCCAGAAATCGGGCTTGCCATCGCGGCCGTAACCGATGGCCACCCCGAAGTCCATTTGCCGGGTGAAGCCCAGCACGCCGAGCACGGAGTCGTAGAAGTCCTTGGCCTTGGCGAAGTCGGTGCAGTTGATTCCGAGGTGATCGATCATGACGACATCGTCGCATCCGACACCGACAAACGGGACCCGGATCGGCAAAGATACGGTACCCAAGCGATTCCGGGCCGTGGAGAGCTGTCACACCGCGGTCTGACACGCGAATTCCTCTGGGGGAACGTGATTTATCCACAGTCATTCCGGCCATTCACAATGGGCGCTCGGCGCGGCGGCTCGTCCTGGTGTGCGCACTAGCGTGGCGGCATGGGGAGAGGACACGTATCGGCCGATCTGTCGCGGATCGGTCCAGCGCCATCGCGATCGGCCGATGATATTGCGCACGAGCGTGATTCGGCGACTACTCCGGTGTGGGACGTCGGCACCACGCCGGCATGGCTGGATACCGGTGGCGCTGGCGGAGTCAACACCGACGTCGACGATGAGGCGCCCGACCGACCGCGATTCGGCAGGTGGCGAACCGCGCCGCCGGCGGCGTTGGCGCTGATCGCTGTCGCGGTCGTGGCGGTTGGGTTCACCGCGTTCTCGGTGTTCTCCGGTGCGGGTGAGGCGGATACCCCGCGGGTGGCGTTCCCGTCGACCGCCGGCCGGGCATTATCGAGCGCGCCCGAGTCATCGGCGCCGCCAACGGAATTGGTGGTGAGCGTCGTGGGTCTGGTGCACCGCCCGGGCCTGGTTCGGCTGCCGCCGCAATCGCGTGTCGCCGATGCGCTCAACACCGCGGGAGGACCACGTCCAGGCGCCGACGTGACGAGCATCAATCAGGCGCAGCTGCTGCACGACGGCGATCAGATCCTGATCGGGTTCGCCGATCCGGTGACCGGACCACGAATCAAGAGCGCCGTGGTCGGTTCGAATGGCGGAAGCCCGACGGGATCTGCGGGTGCACAGCCGAAACCGAGTACTGGGGGTGCAGGCGGCGCGGGCAAGGTCAATCTGAACACCGCCGACGAATCGGCCCTGGACGCGTTGCCCGGCGTGGGTCCGGTGACGGCCAAGGCGATCATCGCCTGGCGCACGCAGCACGGAAGATTCACCAGCGTCGATCAGCTGGGCGAGGTGGACGGTATCGGCCCGGCACGCCTGGCCAAGCTGCGAGAACTGGTCGTGGTGTGAACGGCGGTTCCGATCATGACGCGCGACTGGTGCCGGCGGCGGCCGGCGCCTGGCTGGTCACCGCGGTCGGCATCGTTGCTCCGGTCGAGTTGTCGGCGACGGTGGCCGGCCTTCTGCTGGTCGGCGGAGTCGCCGGCGGTTGGTGGTGGCGGCGACGCGGACCGGCGGGCTGGGTGGTGCCGGCGACCGCCGCCGCGGTGGTGATCGGCGGGTTTGCGGCGACAATCACCCTGCGGCAGTTCCATGTTCAGCGGCACGTGCTCTACGGGGCCGCCGGTGAACGCCCGGTCGTCGTCACGGTGCGTGACGATCCGCGCTCGGTTGGGGGTGGGGGCTCGCGGGTGTGGCTGCCCGTCCGTGTCGGCGGGCTGATCGGCGGCGTCGATGCGGTGGTGTTCGCGCCTGCCCGCGGTTGGGCCGACGTGATGCCTGGCCAGCGGCTGCGCGCCGAGGTCACGGTGCGGCCGCCGACTCGCGGACTGACCGTTGCGACGCTCACCGCGCGCGGGGAGCCGCGGCAGGTGCGCGCGCCGCCCTGGTATCAGCGGCTCGCGACGCATGTGCGATCGGAATTCCGCAAGGTCGCTGCCATGGCGTTGCCGTCGCCGCAATCGGGGCTGCTGCCCGGTCTGGTACTCGGTGACGTATCGGCCCAGGATCCGCAGCTGGTGAACGACTTTCGGGCGACATCGCTGAGTCACTTGACCGCGGTATCGGGCAGCAATTTCACGCTCATCGCTGGCTCGGTGCTCTGGCTCGTACGATCCTGCGGCGCTCGGCCACGGGTCGCGGCGGCCGTCACCGCCTGCGTGATCGTCGGTTTCGTGATCCTGGTGCGGCCCTCGCCGAGCGTGGTGCGGGCGGCGGTGATGGGCGCGGTCGGCCTGATCGCGATCGCGTCCAGCCGACGATCGGCGGCGATACCGGCGCTGGCGACCGCGATCCTGGTGCTGCTGACGGTGTCGCCGGCGTTGGCGGTCGATCCCGGGTTCGCGCTGTCGGTCGCGGCGACCGCGGGACTGATCGTGTTCGGGTCGCTGGTTCGAGATCGACTGTCCGAGTGGGGGGTTGCCCGGCCGCTGGCCGAACTGCTGGCGGTGGCAGCGGTCGCGCAGGTGGTCACCGCTCCGCTCGTCGCGCTCTATTCGGGAACGGTGAGTGCCGTCGGTATGGTCGCCAACATCGCTGTGGCACTGACGATTCCACCGATCACGATCCTCGGCACGGCAGCCGCGGTGATGTCGCCGATCGTGCCCTTGATCGCAGACCTGCTGGTGCGATTCACCGGTCCGGCGGTCTGGTGGCTGGTGCAGGTCGCGCAGCGGCTCGCGCGGGTGCCGGGCGCGACGGTGCGGGTGCCCGACGGCGCGGCGGGCGCGCTGTTGGTCACCGCCGCGATCCTTGCCGTGGCGGCATCCGTCTGGGCGTTGAGGCGAGCCCGGCAGCACCCGGCGCATGGCCGTCGGTATGGGGGAGTCGGGCGCCGCGGAGTCTGGCACGATGGGCGCCATGGCGACACAGTCCAGGGTTCATCTGATCGTCGGTGAAGAGGACTTCCTCATCGAACGCACCCGGTCGCAGATCGTCGCCGAGGCTCGGGCCGCCAGCGGATCAGACGATGTCCCGGTCGCGATCCTGCGTGCCGGCGACGCCACCGCCAACGAACTCGCCGAGGTACTGAGCCCGTCGCTGTTCGCCGAAGACCGGATCGTGGTCATCGAGGCCGCCGATGCCGCCGGCAAGGAGCCCGCGCAGCTCGTCACCGACGTGGCGCAGGACCCGCCCGAGGGCATCACGCTGATCGTCGTGCACTCCGGGGGAGGTCGTACCAAGGCGATGGTCGGAGCGATCACGAAGTCGGGTGCGCAGGTGCATCAGTGCCCGGCGGTCAAGTGGCCGAACGAGCGCGCGGACTTCGTCAAGGCCGAGTTCGCCCGCAACAAGGTCAAGGCGAGCGCCGACGTCATCGAGCAGCTGATGGATTCGGTCGGCAGCGATCTCCGTGAACTCGCGTCGGCCGTCAGCCAGCTGTGCGCCGACACCGGCGGCAAGGTCGACCTGGCCGCGGTTACTCGCTACTACTCCGGCCGTGCGGAGGTCAAGGGTTTCGAGATCGCCGACAAGGCGGTGCTCGGCGATCGGGCCGGCGCGCTCGAGGCGCTGCGCTGGGCCGAGCACGGCGGCGTCCCGCATGTGCTGATCGCCGATGCGCTCGCGGAGGCGGTGCACCGGATCGCCCGGGCGCGCGGCCTCGGCCGGATGAATCAGTACGATGCCGCCTCCGAGCTCGGCATGCCGCCGCGGCGTGCGCAGGAAGCGCTGCGTCAGGCACGAGCATGGGACTCCGAGTCGGTTGCCAAGGCGATGGCCGTGGTGGCGACGCTGAATGGGGACGTCAAGGGCCAGGCGGCCGACGCCGACTACAGCCTGCAGCACGCGGTCGGAATGGTCGCCGACCTGCGGCCCTCGCGGTCGCGCCGCTGATCTCGCGACGACCGCCAACTACTCCGGGGCAGTCACGATTCCGTTCGCCTAACCGACGAACGCGTCGGTGAGTGCGATCAGTTCGGCCTGGTATGCCGCGTAGGTGTCACGCAGTCGGGCGCCGGGCCAGTCGGCGGGCAGCAATTCGTCCGGCAGCACGGGATCCGTCGTGAGGTGATGCACTATCGCGGCGGCGGCGGTCAGTCGCGTCAACGGATCGGTGGTCGCCGAGAAGTGCTGCAGTAGTGCCTCGCCAGTGGCGGTCCAGGCGCGGAGATCCCAGAGCGTGGCCACCAGTTCGTGGGCGGGAGAGTCCGGCCGGGCGGTGAAGCGCGCGAGCGAGGGTTCGAGCTCGATCGGCCATTCGCGGTCCAGATTCGCGGGCCGCATCCAGACGCCCTCGCGCAGCTCCGAGAGACGCAGCGCGGTGAGGTCGGACCGCATCTGGGCCCGCTCGGCGGCGGCGCGGCCGCTGACGACGACGATCGCCTGCTCCCACTCGTCGGACCACGGCACCGTGCGCGCATTGATCGATTCATCCTGGCGCCGTTGACGTTCCAGCAGGCGTGCGTTCAATCGATAGACGCCGTCGACCCGTTCGAGCTCGCCGGCGGACGTCATCCTCGTGAGCGCCACCCGCAGCGCGGACTCCGATACGCCGAAGAGCTCCGCGGAACCGAGAAGGTGGCGCACATGACGCTGCGGCGGGTGGGCGCCGAGCAGCAGGCTCAGCACGATCGACCTCGCCGACAGCGGTTGGAGGTTCAACGACTCGGCTGGCGGCACATCCAAATATTACACTATCGACACGACCGTCGTCATTGTGTAATGATCGACGGTATGACCGAGGTCTCCACTCCACGTACCGCAACTCACGACGTCACCAACCAGGTGCCGCCACTCGCCCCGTACGACTCGTCGCAGGACGCCGCGCTGATCGAGGCGCTGCATCGCGAGGGCGGCGGCTGGGCCGAAGATGACGTCCGTCGTCTCGGCCGCCTGGCGGGAAGCGAAGAGGCGCAGCGATGGGCGCAGGATGCCAACACCTACACGCCGGTCCTCAAGACAGTCGACCGCTATGGCAACCGGATCGACGAGGTCGAGTTCCACCCCGCATGGCACAACCTGATGCGGACGTCGGTCGCCGAGGGGGGCGCCGGCGCAGTGTGGACGGAGGGCAAGTCCGGCGGGCACGTCGCGCGGGCCGCCGGCGGGCTCGTCTGGCAGCACACCGAGGCGGGACACGGCTGCCCGATCACGATGACCTACGCGGTCATTCCCGCGCTGCGGCACGAGCCGAGCCTCGCCGCGGTCTACGAGCCGCTGCTCACCTCCCGCGTCTACGACCCGGGGCTGCGCATCCCGACCGAGAAGCGCGGCCTCCTCGCCGGCATGGGGATGACCGAAAAGCAGGGCGGCTCGGATGTCCGCACCAACACGACTGTTGCCGTGCCGCATGGCGACCACTACCTGCTGACCGGGCATAAGTGGTTCACGTCGGCGCCGATGTGCGACGTGTTCCTGGTGCTGGCCCAGGCGCCCGGCGGCCTGTCGTGCTTCCTGGTCCCGCGAATCCTGCCGGACGGCACCCGCAACACCTTCCGGATCGTCCGACTCAAGGACAAGCTCGGCGATCGATCCAACGCCTCGAGCGAGCCCGAGTTCGACAACACCGTCGGCTGGCTCGTCGGCGGCGAGGGCAACGGCGTCAAGACGATCATCGACATGGTCAACTTCACGCGCCTCGATTGTGTGATCGGCTCCGCCGGCGTGATGCGCAAGACCCTCGTCGAGGCGGGCCACCACGCTCGCCACCGGTCGGCATTCGGTGCGAACCTGATCGACCAGCCGCTGATGCGCAACGTCCTGGCCGACCTGGCCCTGGAATCCGAAGCGGCGACGACGCTCGGCATGCGGCTGGCGGGTGCCGCGGATCGCTCGATGCGCGGCGATGAGAGTGAGACGTCGTTCCGCCGGATGGCCAACGCGGTCGGCAAGTTCTGGGTGACCAAGCGGACGCCCGCGTTCACCGCGGAGGCACTCGAATGTCTGGGCGGCAACGGCTATGTCGAAGAATCCGGGATGCCACGGCATTACCGGCAGGCGCCGCTCAACTCGGTGTGGGAGGGGTCCGGCAACGTCAACGCGATCGACGTGCTGCGGGCACTCGGCCGCGAACCCGCCACCGCGCAGGCCTTCCTCGACGAGCTGGAGCTCGCGGCGGGCGCGAACGAGCATCTCGATGCGGCGGTCGGCCGCATCAAGTCCGATCTGATGGCCGCGGCCGGTGATCCGGCGCAGGCGCAGTTGCTGGCCCGCCGGCTGGTGGGGTCGATGGCTCTCGCACTTCAGGGATCGCTGCTGGTGCGTCATGCCCCTGCCGCGGTGGCCGACGCGTTCTGCGTCTCGCGGCTCGGCGGCGACTGGGGACAGGTCTTCGGCACCCTGCCCGCCTCGGCCGACATCACCGCGATCCTCGACCGCGCCCTGCCCGCATGACCGCGGGCCGACCCGCTGCGTGGCGCGAAGGGCCGGGAGACGACACGAACGACGAACCGGTCGAATACGCCACGCTCACCTACGAACGGACCGGTCGGATCGCGCGGATCACCTTCAATCGGCCGGATCAGGGCAACTCGATAACGCCGGACACCCCGCTGGACCTCACGGCCGCGGTGGAACGCGCCGACCTCGATCCGCGCGTTCACGTCATCCTGCTGAGCGGCCGCGGCAAGGGCTTCTGCGGCGGGTACGACCTCGCGGCCAGCGCCGAGAGGCTGATGGACGGCGACATGGCCGGACGCCGGGATGCGACGGGGACCGTCCTCGACCCGCTGGTGCAGATGGCCAACCACGATCCGTCGGGCACCTGGGACCCGATGGTCGACTACGCGATGATGAGTCGGTTCACCCGCGGCTTCGCCGCCTTGCTGCATGCCAACAAGCCGACGGTGGCGAAGATCCACGGCTTCTGCGTGGCCGGCGGCACGGACATCGCGCTGCACTGCGATCAGATCGTGATCGCCAGCGATGCCAAGATCGGCTATCCGCCGACTCGCGTGTGGGGCGTTCCGAGCGCCGGTATGTGGGCTCACCGACTCGGTGACCAACGCGCCAAGCGTCTCCTCCTCACCGGCGACTGTCTCAACGGCAAGGAGGCGTACGAGTGGGGCCTCGCGATCGAGGCGCCGGAGCCGGACGACCTCGACGCGCGTACCGAGAATCTCGTCGAACGCATCGCGACTATGCCGCTCAACCAATTGATGATGGTGAAGCTGGCACTGAACTCGGCCCTGCTCAGCCAGGGCGTCGAGAACAGCCGGATGATCAGCACCGTGTTCGATGGCATCTCGCGGCACACGCGCGAGGGGTACGCGTTCCAGCAACGGGCCGCCGCGGTCGGTTTTCGGCAGGCCGTCCGTGAACGCGATGGCGCGCCCTATGACGATGCCGGGCCGTCCACCAACAAAGGCTGACAGGCGGCACAACGGCTGACGCAGGCGGCACCGCCGGCGCGTGTCGAGGCTCATTTCGGTTCGATGGGCCGAGTTCTGTTGACCTGGAGTGCACTCCAGGTCATACCGTTGGCACATGCCTGATGATCTGAGCATCGCCGATGTGTCCGCCCGGACGGGACTCACCCGCGACACCCTCCGCTGGTACGAATCCGAAGGTCTCATTCCCGCCGTGCCCCGGAACGCCGCCGGCGTCCGGCGGTACGACGAGGCGACGGTCCGCATGATCGACCTACTCGTCCGACTCCGCCGCACCGGAATGTCGGTGGCGCACATGCGTGACTTCGTCACGATGGTCGGGCAGGGCGCGCGTTCGCATGGGCGGCGCATGCGGCTGCTCGAAGATCATCGCGAGGAGATGGAGGCGCGCATCCGGGAGCTGATCGATGATCTCGGGGCGGTCGACGACAAGATCGCGCACTACCGCCGACTGATCGACGCCGGCCTCGACTGCGGCGAGCAGCCGATCACCGATCCCGACGAACTTGCCCAGCAACGCCTCCTGGGCGAGACCGACTGACAACTCAAGACAAACAACTCAAGACTGAAAAGGAGCACGCCCGAATGCACACCACCCTCCTCGGAGACGGCCTGCAGACCTCGGCCCTCGGCTTCGGCGGCATGGCCGTCACCCATGTCTACGGCGGAACCGACGATGCCGCAGCGCTTTCCGTACTGAACGCCGCCGTCGACGCGGGTATCACCTTCATCGACACCGCCGACGTCTACGGCGAACCGCTGCCCGGCGCCGACGGGCCGGCAGGGACAAACGAACGCCTGGTCGGTCGACTGCTGGCCGACCGGCGCGACGAGGTCACCGTCGCGACCAAGTTCGGGATCACCGCGCGCATCGGCGTCGACGTGGATCCGACTGCCAAGCGTTCGCGGGGTGACGCCGAGTACGTCCGGCAGGCGTGCGACGCGTCTCTCGAGCGACTGGGGATCGACGTCATCGACCTCTGGTACATGCATCGCCGCGATCCCGACGTACCGATCGAGGAAACGGTCGGCGCGATGGCCGAGATGGTCGCGGCGGGTAAGGTCCGCCATCTCGGGCTCTCGGAGGTGACCGCCGCTGAACTCATTGCGGCACAATCGATTCACCCGATCGCCGCGGTGCAGAGCGAATGGAGTCTGTGGTCGCGCGATGTCGAGGCGCAGGTCGTGCCGGCGTGTGCGGAGCTGGGAGTCGGATTCGTTCCGTACTCGCCGCTGGGCCGCGGTTTTCTCACCGGGACGTTGACCCGCGAGCAGATCGCCGGCGACATCCGGGGCGCGACTGAGCGGATCGGCGACAACTGGGACGCGAATCAGTCGGCGCTCGCTGTGGTGGCTGGGGTCGCGCAACGCCTGGGGGCGACGAATGCGCAGGTCGCGCTCGCGTGGCTCTACGCGGCGGGACGTCGGGCCGGCCTGCCGGTGGTGCCGATCCCCGGGACGCGCTCGGTCTCGCGACTGTCGGAGAATGCCGCGGCCGTCGATCTGCTGCTTGATGACGAGGCCGTCGCCGCGCTCGACACGGTGGCCGACCTGGCCCGGGGAACCCGCAATATCGTCGGCGACCCGACCTGGATCTCGTCCGGCCGCGAATAGCTCGACGTCGATCGACCCGAACCGCGTCCGAACAAAGAAAGGCCATGCCATGACCGTGATTCCCGAAACTCATCGTGACCTGCTCGAGAGGCCGCTCTACGCGCACCTCGCCACCATTCGACCCGATGGGACGCCGCAGGTGAACCCGATGTGGTTCGCATGGGACGGCGAATACCTGCGGTTCACGAACACGACGACCCGGCAGAAGTACAAGAACGTGACCGCCCACCCCGAGGTCGCGGTGTCCATCAACGACCCCGACCAGCCGTACCGCTACCTGGAGGTGCGCGGCGTCGTGGAGCGGATCGACGACGACTCGTCGGGCGAGCTGTTCGCCGAGCTCGCCGATCGCTACGGGCTTGCGATCGACGGGCCACCCGGCGATGTCGACCACCGCGTGGCCTACGTGATCAGGCCGGTCGCGACCAGCAGCCAGTAGCTGCCGGCCCAGCGGCATACAGCTACAGCAAAACCCCGGTGACCGCGTGGTGTCACCGGGGTTTTGCGGTGGGAGCCCGGGGCCGGGCTCACCGAAAGATCAGAGCTGGTTGTACGCCTGCGCCATCGCCGACTTCTTATTGGCGGCCTGGTTGGCGTGGATGACACCCTTGCTGGCGGCCTTGTCCAGCTTGCGGCTGGTGCTGGCGAGGAGCTCGCCGGCCTTGTCCTTCTCACCAGCGGCGACAGCCTCGCGGTAGTTGCGGATGGCGGTACGCAGCGCCGACTTCACGGACTGGTTCCGCTGACGACGCACCTCGTTGGTGCGGATCCGCTTCATCTGCGACTTGATGTTTGCCACGCGCTGTTACCTCGTTTGTCTGGTGTTCTGGTTTGCGGTTGCTTGCGCAACTATCTATCGCACGCGCTGGGAGCGGTGCGTTCCAGCTGTCCAGGTTACCAGCGGGCCCGCTTCCTGCCAAAATCGTCGGTCTGACCGGCCGATGACCGCAGTAGCGACTCGTCTGCGTCCGGATTGCCGCACCGTCGAAGCTTGCCAGGCTCAGTCACTAGGGTGACCTGACGTGACCACCGCGAATCGTCAGCAGCGCATCTATCTGCATGTGGGTTTACCCAAGACCGGGACGACGTATCTGCAGGATCGGCTCTGGCGTAACCGTGACGTCGCGATGCGGCGCAGCGGTCTGCTGTATCCGGGCCACGAGATCGATGATCATTTTCACGCTGCCGCCCACCTGCAGCCGGGCCGCTATCTCGACTGGGTCGACCCGGCACATGCCGATGCGTGGCCGGCGATGGTCCGGCAAATGCGGAGCTGGTCCGGACCGAGCATCGTGTCCCATGAGTTGTTCGCGACGGCCACGCCGGAACAGGCCGCGCAGCTCTTGCGTGATCTGGACTTCGCGCCGGTCCACATCGTCGTCACGGTGCGTGACCTCGCCCGGCAGATCCCGTCGGTGTGGCAGGAGAACGTGAAGAACCAGTACCGCGCCACGTTCGACGACTTCGTGACCGCGATCCGCGAGGACGACCCGTCGGCCCCGCCGTTCTGGGAATTCCAGGACTATCCGCGGATCCTGCGGACCTGGGCGGCGGATCTGCCGCCGGAACGGGTGCACGTCGTCGCGGTTCCGCCCCCGGGGAGCCACGACAGCCTGTGGGCCCGGTTCATCTCGGTCCTCGGCGTCGACGACGCAGAACTCGATCGGGTGGTGGACTCGTCCAACGCCGCTCTGACGCCGGTGCAGGTGGAGTTGCTGCGGCAGCTCAACTCCCGGTTGCAGCCCGAGGACATCGAGTGGAGCCGCTACGAAGCGGCCGTCAAGCGGTTCCTGATCGGGTCGATTCTGTTCGAGACGGAACGGGCTGCCGGACAACAGCTCTTGCCGGCCGATCGGATCTGGGCGGCCGAACGGTCGGAGCAGATGCTCGGCGATATCGCCGCCGCCGGCTACCGGGTCACCGGTTCCCCCGACGACCTGAGGGTCGCCGCGGCTACCGACGCGGCGCCGGCCGACCCGATCGGTGAGTCGGCGGTGCTGTCCGAAGCGCTGGATGCGATGGCCGCGATGCTGAAAGTCATGGCGCTGCCGGAGGAGAGGCTCACGGCCGCGCAGCGCGCCAAGGCGATTGCGCGCGGCCCCGCACGTCGCGTGCTCAGTGTCACGCAGCGACTGCGCCGGTAACAGCTTTGCGCGGTAACGAATCGAACCGCGGTGCTGCCGGATGCGGCGATCTGTAGCACGATTCATAGTCATGAACGCCACCCCGACCGCCTCGGGCCGATCCGCCGGATCGGCCAGGACCCGCGCCCGGCCGACGAAAGCGCGAAAGGCGGCGACCGCAGCGAGTGCGGCCCGGGGCATCTTCGACGACTACGGCAATGCGAAGTACAGCAATGCATTTGACGAGATGTTCGATGCTCGCGGCGAGGTCCGCGCACCGTACCGCGGTATCCACAAGGCGCTTGCCCCATCGGCCAACGAGGAGTTGCAGGCCCGGGTCGACGCGCTGGGCCGTGCCTTCATCGACCAGGGCGTGACGTTCTCGCTGTCCGGGCAGGAACGGCCGTTTCCGCTCGATGTCGTCCCGCGGGTGATCTCGGCGGCCGAGTGGTCCAAGCTCGAGCGCGGTATCACGCAGCGCGTGCAGGCGCTGGAGATGTTCCTCGCCGACGTCTACAGCGAGCAGGAGATCCTGCGCGACGGCGTGGTGCCGAAGCGACTGGTGACGTCGTGCCAGCACTTCCATCGGCAGGCGGCCGGAATCGTCCCGCCGAACGGCGTGCGCATCCACGTCGCCGGCATCGACCTGATTCGCGACGAGCACGGCGACTTCCGGGTCCTCGAGGACAATCTGCGGTCGCCGTCCGGGGTGTCTTACGTGATGGAGAACCGCCGAACGATGGCGCGGGTGTTCCCGGATCTGTTCTCATCCCATCGAGTTCGCGCGGTCGGTGACTATGCGACGCATCTGCTGCGGGCGCTGCGCGCGGCCTCGGCGTTCAACGAGGCCGACCCGACCATCGTGGTGCTCACGCCCGGCGTCGCGAACTCCGCCTACTTCGAGCATTCGCTGCTGGCCCGGCAGATGGGAGTCGAGCTGGTCGAGGGGCGAGACTTGTTCTGCCGTGACAACGACGTCTACATGCGCACCACCGAGGGCGAGCAGCGCGTGCACGTCATCTACCGCCGGATCGACGATGAGTTCCTGGATCCCCTGCAGTTCCGGCCGGATTCGGTGCTCGGTGTGCCGGGTCTGCTGAACGCGGCGCGGGCGGGCAACGTCGTGATCTCCAGCGCCGTCGGCAACGGGGTCGGAGACGACAAGCTCACGTACACCTATGTGCCGCAGATCATCGAGTACTACCTGGGCGAGAAGCCGGTGCTGGGCAACGTCGAAACGCTGCGGTGCTGGCTGCCCGAGGAGCGTGACGAGGTGCTGGACCGGCTCGACGAGCTGGTGGTGAAGCCCGTCGAGGGGTCGGGCGGCTACGGCATCGTGTTCGGGCCCGATGCGACGCAGGCCGAGCGGGACACGTTGGCACGCAAGGTGAAGGCCCACCCGCGGGATTGGATCGCGCAACCGGTGGTGCAGCTGTCAACGGTGCCGACGAAGGTCGGCGACGGCCTGGCGCCGCGCCATGTCGATCTCCGGCCGTTCGCGGTCAACGACGGCGAGAACGTCTGGGTGTTGCCGGGCGGGCTCACGCGCGTGGCGCTGCCCGAGGGTTCACTGGTGGTCAACTCCAGCCAGGGCGGCGGCTCCAAGGACACCTGGGTGCTGGCGCCGCGCAGCTCCGATGACGAGCGGGAGCTGTCCGGCGATGAGTTGGTGCGCACCAGCGACCTGCCGACCAGCAACAGCACTGATCAGGGGCCGGAAGTCGTCTCCAGCCAACAGCAACAGCAACAGCAACAGCGGGCGGACGGCGGTGATCGCCGATGATGCTGGCGCGCAACGCCGAATCGCTGTTCTGGATCGGCCGCTACGTGGAGCGGGCCGACGATACCGCCCGCATCCTGGATGTCGCGGTGCATCAGCTGCTCGAGGACGCGACCGTCGATCCCGACCGCACCTGTCGGCTGGTGCTGCAGGTGCTCGGCATGGCCGAGCCGCCGGCCGACGAGGAGCTGGGTGTTCGGTCGCTCACCGAGCGGGTGGCATACGGCGCGGAGGGCTCGGGCTCGATCGCCGACTCGATCGCCCAGGCGCGCGGAAATGCCCGCGGGGCACGAGAAGTCACGTCCAGCGAGATGTGGGAGTGTTTGAACACCACCTATAACGGCCTCGCCGATGCCGAGCGGGCGGCGCGGCGGCTGGGTCCCCACGAGTATCTCTCGTATGTGAAGAACCGTGCGGCGATGTTCGCCGGGCTCACCGACGCCACTCTCAGCCGCGACGACGGCTACCGATTCCTGTTGCTGGGCCGGTCGATCGAGCGCGTGGACATGACGGTGCGCATGCTGCTGTCGCGGGCGGGGGACAGGTCGAGCTCGCCCGCCTGGGTCACTGTGCTGCGGTCGGCAGGGGCGCATGACACGTACCTGCGGACCTATCGCGGTGCCCTGGACGCCAATCGCGTGGTCGAATTCATGTTGCTGGACAGGCTGTTTCCGCGGTCGGTTTTCCACGCGATCACCCTGGCCGAACTGTGCCTGCAGGAATTGGACAGCCGCAACACCAGTCGGGTCGGTGCCCGGGCTGAGGCGCAACGGCTGCTGGGCCGGGCCCGCAGTGGCCTCGAGTTCATGCCTCCGGGAATGCTTCTCGACGAACTGCAGCAGCGGCTGATGGATCTGCAAGCGACGTGTCGGGACGTCACCGAAGCCGTCACGCAGCAGTATTTCCATGTCGCACCATATGTTTCGTGGGCCGGTGTCAGCGCGAGCGATGCCGATCCGCGCGAGCATGCCATCGAGGAGGGTGAGCTATGACGATGCGGCTACGGGTGGTGCACTCCACCGGATTCGCCTACAACGCGCCCGTCACCTCGTCTTACAACGAGGCGCGGCTGACCCCGCGCAGTGACCACCGGCAGAACGTCATCGTGAACCGCGTCGAGACCGTGCCGGCGACCCGCTCGTATCGCTACATCGACTACTGGGGGACGGCCGTCACCGCCTTCGATCTGCATGCGCCCCATGAGGAATTGGAAGTATCGGGTGCCTCGGTGGTGGAGACCGAGCCGGAGGAGTATCCGGACGATGCCGAGCGCGTCGAGTGGGAGGACCTCCCCGGCGAGTACGTGGCCGATCGTTTCGACGAATACCTGACATTCACCAAGTACGTGCCGCGCAACCGCACCCTGGCGGCGACGGCGCGCAAGCTGGCGAAGGGCTTCACGCCGCGCGGCGCGGTGCGAGAGGTGTGCAAGTGGGTGCACGAGGAGATCGAATACGTGCAGGGCACGACCGGGGTGCACACTTCGGCGGTCGACGCCTGGAAGGAACGCAAGGGCGTCTGCCAGGACTACGCGCACCTGACGCTGGTCCTGTTGCGCAGCTTGGGAATTCCGGCCCGTTACGTGTCCGGATACTTCCACTCGAATCCGGACGCGCCGATCGGTGAGACGGTCGAGGGCGAGAGCCACGCCTGGATAGAGGCATGGACCGGTGCCTGGAGCGGATACGACCCGACGAATGACATTCCGATCGGGGAACGACACGTGTCGGTCGGCCTGGGCCGCGACTATTCGGACGTATCGCCGCTCAAGGGCATCTACACCGGTGGCGGCGCGACCGATCTGGACGTCGTCGTGGAGATCACCCGACTGGCCTGACGTTCGGCGCACGGCGAGTCGACTGTGATCGGCGTTACAGTGGAATTCGGCGGGGCGGGGGCTCGGCCGGAAGGAGCGTCGTGTCGTTGAGCGGAGCCACGAACCCCTGGGTGGCATTGCGCCCGGGCATGGATGCTTCGCGGGTCGCGCGGGACGTGGAGTCGGCGCACGACGCGTTCCTGCTGCAGGGCGAGTCCGCCGCCGATGTGCGGCCGGTGGTGCTCGACTCCTGGCAGCGCAGCCTGCGCAACGGTGTGGATCCGGACTCCGAGACGACGGACTCCTGGGCGGACGCCGACCTGCGTTCGTATCGGAATTCGCATCCGATGTCCATCGTGCGGCCCATCGTCCGACGCCTGTTGCTCGACGACATCGCGGAGACCGGGCTGCTGGTGGCGATCAGCGATGCCGACGGCCGACTGCTATGGGTTGAGGGCGATCATGCCGCGAAAGACCGTGCGGCACTGATGAATTTCGCGGAAGGCGCGGACTGGAGCGAACGGCGCGTGGGGACCAACGCCCCCGGCACCGCGCTGGTGGTCGACGACTGCGTACAGATCTTCGCGTCGGAGCATTTCAGCCGGGTGGTGCAGGACTGGAGTTGTTCGGCCGCGCCCGTGCACGACCCGCTCTCCGGTGCGATGCTCGGCGCGATCGACATCACCGGCGGCCCACGGGTCGCCGCGCCGGAGGTGCTGTCGCTGGTGCGGGCCACCGTCGCCGCGGCGGAGGCGCATCTGAGTCTCAAGGCGGCGGGCGCGGCGCTCGGCTCCCAGGTCCGGACCGGCAGCACGCTCTCGGTGTTGGGCGGCCCGGCGGAGCTGGTCCACGAGGGACGCCGCATCCAGCTGTCTCGACGGCATGCCGAGGTGCTCTTGCTGCTCTCCGAGAACCCGGAGGGCATGTCGGCCGATCGGCTCGCGGTGCTGCTCGACGAGGCCGACCTGGACGCGGTCACCGTACGAGCGGAGGTGTCGCGGCTGCGGCGCGTGCTGGGCCCGGACGCGGTCACCTCGCGGCCGTACCGGCTGGCGATACCGCTGCGGACCGATGTTGCGGCGGTGCGATCGGCGTTGGATGGCGGCGATACCTCGGGAGCCTTGGGCCGGTACCGCGGGCCGCTCCTGCCGGAGTCGAATGCGCCCGGCATCGTCGAGCTGCGCGAGGAACTGCGGACCGCGATGCGTGCCGCGTTGCTGCGGGCGGCCGAACCCGGCCTCATGCGGGAATGGACCCTGGCCGCGGACGGGCGTGACGACCGCGACTGCTGGGCGGCGTACCGGGCGTTGCTGGATCCGGCCAGCGCGCGATATGCGCAGGCCAGCGCCCGAATCGAACTCTTGGACCGACGCTTCGGCCGGGGGTGATCGCCCAGATCTCGTCGCTGCTGACACACGCAACGTTGTTGCAACGGTTGCGCTCCTAGTTTGGGATCAGTGACCCGGATCACAGGCCGGGTCGAGGCAAGGAGGATGCGACATGACCGTTTACGCCCGACCTGGGACCGCCGGCGCCGCGATGGCCTACCAATCGCGATACGACAACTGGATCGGCGGCGAATGGGTGCCACCGGTGAAAGGGCAGTACTTCGAGAATCCGACCCCGGTGACCGGCGAGACCTTCTGCGAGGTTGCCCGATCCACGGCCGAGGACATCGACCTGGCCCTCGATGCGGCGCATGCCGCGGCACCGGCCTGGGGCGAGACGTCCGCCGCCGAACGCGCCGTGGTCCTCAACAAGATCGCTGACCGCATCGAGGAGAACCTGGAGGCGATCGCGCTCGCCGAGTCGTGGGACAACGGCAAGCCGATCCGGGAGACCCTCAACGCCGACATCCCGCTCGCGATCGATCACTTCCGCTACTTCGCGGGAGCCATTCGCGCACAGGAGGGTTCGCTGTCCGAGATCGACTCGCAGACCGTCGCGTACCACTTCCACGAGCCGCTAGGGGTTGTCGGACAGATCATTCCGTGGAACTTCCCGATCCTGATGGCCACCTGGAAGCTGGCTCCGGCGCTCGCCGCCGGCAACGCGGTGGTCATCAAGCCTGCGGAGCAGACGCCGGCCTCGGTCCTGTTCCTGTTCAGCATCATCGGCGACCTGCTGCCGCCGGGCGTCGTCAACATCGTCAACGGTTTCGGCACCGAAGCCGGCAAGCCGCTCGCGTCGAGCAACCGGATCGCCAAGATCGCGTTCACCGGTGAGACCACCACCGGGCGCCTGATCATGCAGTACGCGTCGCAGAATCTGATCCCGGTCACGCTGGAACTCGGTGGCAAGAGCCCGAACATCTTCTTCTCGGATGTGTTGGCGGCCAACGACGATTATCAGGACAAGGCGCTCGAGGGCTTCGCGATGTTCGCGCTGAACCAGGGCGAGGTCTGCACCTGCCCGTCGCGGTCGCTGATCCAGCACGACATCTACGACGAGTTCCTCGCGCTGGCGGCCATCCGCACCAAGGCGATTCGGCAGGGCGACCCGCTGGATACCGAAACGATGATCGGTGCGCAGGCGTCCAACGATCAGTACGAGAAGATCCTGTCGTATATCGAGATCGGTAAAGGCGAAGGCGCGCAGGTGCTTACCGGTGGCGAGAAGGCTGATCTGGGCGGCGATCTCTCCGGTGGCTATTACATCCAGCCGACCATCTTCACGGGCGACAACAAGATGCGCATCTTCCAGGAGGAGATCTTCGGCCCCGTGGTGTCGGTGACGTCGTTCAACGACTTCGATGACGCGATCTCGATCGCCAATGACACGCTGTACGGCCTGGGAGCCGGCGTCTGGTCGCGCGATGGCGGCGTCGCCTACCGGGCCGGCCGGGCCATCAAGGCCGGCCGCGTGTGGACGAACACCTATCACCAGTACCCGGCGCACGCGGCGTTCGGCGGCTACAAGCAGTCCGGGATCGGCCGGGAGAACCACAAGATGATGCTCGACCACTATCAGCAGACCAAGAATCTGCTGGTGTCGTATGCACCGAAGGCTCAAGGATTCTTCTGATGGTTCCTGCCCGGGCACTGGCCACCGCGGGGGCGATGGATCTGCTCCGTCGCCTCCGCGGTATGCACGGCGGGCTGATGATGCATCAGTCCGGCGGCTGCTGCGACGGGTCGTCCCCGATGTGTTACCCCGCAGGCGAATTCATCGTCGGTGACCGCGATGTACTGCTCGGGCTGCTGGATCTGCGACTGGCGCCGGGCGAGGTGCCGACCTCGCTCCCGGACGGCGACGATGCCGTGCCGCTGTGGATCTCCGGTTCGCAGTTCGACGTATGGAGCCACACGCAACTCGTGCTCGACGTGGTGCCCGGCCGTGGCGGCGGATTCAGCCTGGAATCGCCTGAGGGGATGCGATTCCTCACGCGGGGAAGAGTTTTCACCGATGAAGAACGCTCCGCGCTGGCTAGTGACGGGGTTGTCACCGGCGCCGACTGGGAGGCCGGCCGACGACCGGCGGTACCGGGAGAGCCGACCGTCGTCGCCGAGGCGTCGGAGGCCTGCCCGGTGCCAGGTCGTTGAAACCGGTTGTGACTAGAGCTGTTTGAGGTCGGTGGGCGCCCAGACAGCGCGCATCGACGAGATCTTGCCGTCGGCGTCGAAGACCATGATGTCGACAGGGGTGATCTCGAACCGCATATCGGCATTGACACCGGTCACCAGCGTGAACTCGAACACGGCAGTGTCGCCGGCGATCTTCTTCCAGTTCAGCTTCGCGGAGCGCTCAGCCATGTTGGTGATGATGCTGTAGAACTCGACGAGCTGCTCGCGGGTGTTGCGGACGTCGGAGCCGATCGGATCCTCGACCGTCGCGGATGGCGCGTACAGATCCGCGATCTCCTCGGCGGTGCCGCTGTCGAGGAGATTGACGTATGCCTCGACGACGGGGGCGATCTTGCTCGCCAGTTCGGTGTTCTTCTGCTCGAAATCGAAAGTCGTCATGGCGGTCTCCTAGGGGTGCGGAACTGGAACGTGTTCTAGTTCCGCTGACGGTATCAGCCGCCGTGGCCCAGATGTTCGGTTTCGTTCGACTGCGCTACCCCGCGGGGCTACTCCGCGGGCTTGACCAGCTCACTCCAATAGCGGATGGATGTGCGTTCGTGTGCGATGGCCGCTTCGAGTGCGCGACGCGGCCCCGGATGAGCCAGACCGCCCGCTTCGCGCAAGAACTCGTACTCCTTGAGGCGGGCCTGATGTGCCAGTAGCTGAACCCGGGCGATGGCCTCCGGGTCGGCGCCGAAGAAGACCTTGAGAATTGCCATGTCGCGCAGTTGCGGCATCTCGCCCGATGCTTGCGTCAGCCAAGAGTCCAGGGCTTCCGTACCTGCGTCGGTGATGTAGAAGCGGGTCTTCTGCCGGGCGGATTCGTCGCTCTCGGCGGTCAGCAGTCCGGCGTCGGCCAGCCGTGGTGGCTCCCGGTAGATCTGTGAGCGCTGAATCGTCCACATATGCGAGACCGTGGCGCCGATCGTGCGCTCCAGTTCGTAGGCGGTGGAACCGGGCGCCCAGCGGACGAGCCCGAGCACGACATAGGAGGTGGGCGTCAGCCGGGGATGCATCGGTTGATTCTAGAACGTCTTGCCGACGAATAAGGTCTATGTAATAGTCCATGTTGGACTATTACATAGACCTCTGCATCGACGGGAGTTCGCATGATGTCTCGAGTCGACCGGCTGCGCAGCATGCCGTTGGAGCCCTGGCTGGAGGCCGGCCGCCCGCTGGCGGAGGCGGTGGTCCTCCGATTGCGGGCGCGGGGAGTCCGGTCTGACGATCTGCTTCCAGCCATCTGCGAACTGGCGACGGACGGTGACGCGCAGTGTCGAGACTTCCTGAAAGATATTGAGACACCGCCGGAGTGGGCGGATTTCGATCGCATGCGACCCGGCGCCGCGATGGCCTGCCGGCACTTCCCGATGCTCGGTGTCGCGTTGCTGCACGGCGGACTGATGACAACCTTCTGCAGTGCCGACGCCGCCTACATCCTGGCCGGCACCAACCGCCTCGAACAGGACGTGGTGCGTCGCATATTCGAGTCGGGCACGCTCTTCTTCGGGGTGCTCGACATCGACGCGCTGCGACCGGGCGGCAGCGCGTGGGAAACCTGTGTGCGGGTGCGGCTGATGCACACGATGATCCGGATGAACCTGGGCAGCGCGCGCGAGTGGCCGCTGCGGGGCGTCCCGATCAATGCGCTGCAGACCTCGGCGGGGCCACTGTTCTTCGGGTCGATGGTGCTTGATCGACTGCGGTCGTCGGGCGCGGTGATCAGTCCCGCGGAGGCCGACGGCTATTACCTGATCTGGCGTTATGTCACCGCCGTGCTGGGCGTGCCGCGCGACCTGCTCGGTGACACCGCGGAGGAGCAGGCGGCGCTCGATGCTCGGGTGCTCGAATACAGCTTCGATCCCGACGACAACTCGCGAAAACTGGCCGACGCCTTGCTGTCCGGGCTCAAGCATCTCCCGCATGCCGAACGCGTGCCGCGGGCGGTGCACGAGGTGCTCGCTCGGCACATGCTGGGCGACATGCGCGCCGACGCCATGGGAATCGATCGTCATCGGCTCGGCTCGTGGCTGGCGCGGGTCGTGGCGCGCGGCCTGACGGCATATGGCTGGTTCCAGCGCATCCCTGTGGTGGCGCCCCGGCTCGAGCGTTTCGGTCGCGGGTATCTGGAAAGGCTTGTGCGTGAGGGCCTGGCCGGCGTGCCGGCCGATTTTCAGCCGCAGTAGCGGTCCGTCGAAGGAACAGGATTCAGATGACAGATCAGCCGAGACCGACTCGCCTGCGGACGTTCACCAACGACGGGCTGACTTTCGATGTCATGGACGAGGGGCCGGTCGACAGCCCCGTTGTCATTGCGCTGCATGGGTTTCCGGATCGGGTTGGGATGCGTGCACTGGCGGCGCCCTTGAGCTCGGCCGGATTTCGGGTGTTGGCTCCCGATCAGCGTGGGTACTCGCCGGGCGCGCGGCCGCGGGGCGTCGAGAACTACACCGTCGACCGCCTCGCCGCGGACATCCTGGCGCTCGCCGACCAGGCGGGTGTCACGAGATTCCATGTCCTGGGCCATGACTGGGGAGCCACCGTGGCGTGGGAGCTGGCCGGCTCGCGCGCCGACCGCGTCTGCACGCTGACCGCGCTGTCGGTGCCGCATCCGCATGCGTTCCTCGCCGCGATACCGCGCGGACAGATATTTCGGTCCTGGTACATGGTGCTGTTCCAGATCCCGTGGCTGCCGGAAAAGCTTATGCTGCTACTGCTTTCGCTGGGCCAGCTGCCCCGACGACTCCGTGGACACGGCCGCGTCGCCACGCGGCTTGCCGACCGGCTGGCGTCGCGGACCCCGGCCGGCCCCATCGATGAGATGTACGCGCTCTGGCGCGAACGTGGTGCTCCCACCGCGGTTCTCAACTGGTATCGCGCGATGCTGCGGCGCACCTCGGGCTACGAAGACGTCGGGATACCAACTCTGTACGTGTGGAGCACCGGCGATCACTTCATCGGACGAACGGCCGCCGAGGCCTGCGTCCGGTACGTCAGCGGTCCGTATCGATTCGAGGTGCTCGACGGCGTCTCCCATTGGATACCCCGGGAGCGTCCCGACGAGCTCGCGGGAATGGTGGCTGCGCATGTTCAGCGCAGCGCGAGCGTGTCCGGCGGCGCGTGAACCGCTTTAGCTCCAGTCGTATTCGGCCCGCAGGCGGTTCGCGATGCGATCGAATCGGTCGCGGCTGAGGATCGCGCCCTCGCGGCGGATCCCGGCCTCGGGCACGTCCAGGACGCGGTCGAGGCGGATGAAACTCTCCCGGCGTTCGTTGTCCCAGCTGCCGGACCCGATGGACTCCCAGTCCGAGTCGTCGCGGCGGTGCTGCTGGCTCGAGAGCATCAGGCCCAGCAGGTGCTTGCCGTCCCGGCCGACGACCAGCACCGGACGGTCCTTGCCCTCGCCGTTGTGCTCCTCGAACTCGACCCATGTCCACACGATCTCGCCCGGGTCGGCCTGGCCGTCCAGCTGCGGCGAGTGCTCGATCGACCGCGCCCGGCTGCCGGTGTCGTGAAAGGTGCCGGTTATGGGCCGCCCGGCGCCGGCCGCCGACCCGGAGCCCAGACGTTGCTGCAGCGCAGCCTTGCCCTTGTCGAGAGCGCCGGACTTCTGCAGTTCGCGATACAGCTTCGGCCCGTGCTGTTTGGCGAGCGAGAACACGGTTCCCCAAGTACCCATACGGTCAGGGTAGGTCGTGGCCGAAGGGCGGCGCGGCAAGGCATGGTCGGCGGCCCGCCGCGTCAGGAGTCGAGGGCGGCCAGCAACGCCGTGCGAAACCGGGACACCGTGTGCGGCAGCCATAGCGCCTGCACCGGCGACAACGGCGGTGTCTCGAAGTCCTTCACGACGGCGCGACCACCGAGCGTCGGCCCGGCCGGATCGGTGACGAACACGCAGGCCTGACGATCGACGAGAGCCGCCGTGGCGGGCGGCGTTCCCTGCACCCGGTTGATCCGCAGCTCCGGCTCGATTCCCGCACGCCGACAATGGGATACCAGGAAATCCGTGTAGAACGATCGTCGCTCCGGCGCCCAGACGATGACCGGGTGCGTGGCGAGATCGTCCGCGATCCGGATCCGGTCCCGGGCGGCCAGGGGATGGTCGGCGGCGACGGCGAGCCGCATCGGCTGATAGGCCACGATCGCCGACGTCAGCCCGTCCGGGGTCGTGACGCCCCGACGGAGTATCAGGTCGGCGGACCCGGATATGAGTTCGTGGTGAATATCGTCGGGAAACACCTGGCGCACGGTGACCGATGTGTCGGGCCAGTCGTCGAGCACGGGCTCGATCAGCGAGAACACCTCGGCGTTGGACAGTGCGGGGGAGTGTCCGACGACGAAGGCGGGCGCTGATCCGTCAGCGCTGCGTCGTACGGACTCGGTGAGCCGCCGCGCGCCGGCCAGTAGCGGCCGTGCGCCTTCCAGGAGATCCTCGCCGGCGGGAGTCAGGGTCAGGCGGCGATGTTGGCGGTGGAAAAGGGTCACGCCCATCTCGCGTTCGAGGCGGCGGATTGCGGTGGACAACGCCTGCTGGGTGATGAAGAGGCGCTCCGCCGCGGCCGCGAGGGTCTCGGTTTCGGCCACTGCAACGAACTGCTCGAGCCGGCGGGTATCCGGGACCGCAGAGGCTGGCTGAACAGGCATATACAAACACTAGTTGATTATTCATCGAAAACATTCGATGGAAGTTGATCTCTACCGCTCCTAGCGTCGAATCCGAGAAGACCACGAGGTCGATCGCACACAGGAAGCCACGAAGGAGACATCACATGACCACTAGCGCGTCTGTATTGCTGGAGAACAAGAGCGCCGTCGTCGCCGCCGGCGCGAAGAACCTCGGCGGGCTGATCTCGCGGCAGTTCGGCGAGCTCGGCGCCAACGTTGCCGTGCATTACAACAGCGATTCGTCGCGCCCGGACGCGGAGAAGACCGCCGCCGAGGTCGAGGCGGCTGGCGCCCGCGCGATCATCGTGCAGGGCGATCTGACCGTCCCGGGCAACGTGACAGCGTTGTTCGATGCGGCCGTCGAGGCATTCGGCGGCGTAGACATCGCCGTCAACACCGTCGGCAAGGTGCTGCGCAAGCCGATCCTCGAAACCACCGAAGCGGAATACGATTCGATGTTCGACATCAACTCGAAGGCCGCCTACTTCTTCATTCAGGAGGCGGGAAAACGACTGCGCGACAACGGGTCCGTGATGACGATCGCCACCTCGTTGCTCGCCGCGTTCACCGACGGCTATTCGACCTATGCGGGCGGTAAGGCGCCGCTGGAACATTTCACGCGGGCGGCGGCGAAGGAGTTCGCCGATCGGGGTATCGCTGTCAACAACATCGCGCCCGGCCCGATGGACACGCCGTTCTTCTACCCGCAGGAGACCCCGGAACGGGTGGATTTCCATAAGTCGCAGGCCATGGGCAATCGGCTCACCGAGATCGAAGACATCGCCCCCATCGTCATCTTCCTTGCGACGCAAGGACATTGGATCACCGGTCAGACCATCTTCGCCAACGGCGGCTACACCACGCGATAAGCGTGGACCATTGGCCAGAGATCAACAGGAGACAGAGATAATGACCGAACTGCCAGCACCCGTTCAGGCTTCGATCGACTCGACGAATGCCGGGGACTTGGCCGGCTTCCTCGCGACGTTCACGTCCGATGGGGCAGTAGACGATTGGGGCCGGGTCTTTCGTGGGTCGGCCGAGATCACCGGCTGGAGCAATGCGGAGTACATCGGCAAGAACGTCACGCTGTCGGTGACGTCCAGCACCACCGAAGGCGACCAGACGATTGTCATCGCGACCGTTGGCGGCGACGGTTTCAACGGCCCGTCGACGTTCACCTACACGGTTGACGACGGCGGAGTGTCGCTGATGAAGATCACCGCCTGACGATTCGGCGGCGCGGCGTCAGAGCAGGTACTGCTCCACCGCGTCGCCGGTCAGCCGGGCGACCGGCTTCTTGTCCGGGTTGAGCTCGTGACCGACCCCGGTGATCTCCACGATGTGGACCGCCGCCGGGATCGCCGCCACCGCCGACTCCAGCTCCGCGCTGGTCGCGAACGGGTCGGAGCTGCCATGGATGATCACCGTCGGCCGGGTGACGTCCGGGAAGTGCTCGGTGCGCAGGCGATCGGGCTTGCCGGGCGGATGCAGGGGATAGGCCGTCAGCAGCAGTCCGTCGGCGACCGCGGGGTCTTCGGCGACGACCATCGAGGCCTGCCGTCCGCCGTACGACTGGCCGCCCACGAGCACCGGGACGTCCCCGGCGAGCGCGCGCATGGCCGCCGCTGCCGCGACGATCCCGGCCCGGTCATCGGCGGATTTGCTGGGCGACGGCGGCCCCTTCTCGCGTCGCTGGCGATAGGGCAGGTCGATGCGGCCGACCAGCAGGCCGCGCTCGCATAGGTCCACCGCGAGCGCCCGCAACAGCTTCGATTGGAAGTTGCTGCCGGCACCGTGCGCGATCACGACGGCGGCGATCGGATCACGGTCGGGGCGGTGCAGCGCACCGACGATATCGACCCCGTCGAGCGTCTGCTGCCAACTGGTCACGCCTGGCTTGGAAGCGGCTGCCATGCATCAACGCTCTCATGAGAAACTGGTGGCTGCTATTTCGCCACAAGGAGTGAGACAAATCAGCTTCGCCGATACGACGTTCACCGATCCCGCCCGGATCCGTAACTTCTGCATCATCGCCCACATCGACCACGGCAAATCGACCCTGGCCGACCGGATGCTGCAGCTGACCGGCGTGGTCGAGGAGCGGGCGATGCGCGCGCAGTACCTCGACCGCATGGATATCGAGCGCGAGCGCGGCATCACGATCAAGGCGCAGAACGTGCGGCTGCCCTGGACCGTGGACGGTCCCGAGGGCAAGACCGACTACGTGATGCATCTCATCGACACCCCCGGTCACGTCGACTTCACCTACGAGGTCTCACGCGCGCTCGAGGCCTGTGAGGGCGCGGTGCTGCTGGTCGACGCCGCCCAGGGCATCGAGGCGCAGACGCTGGCCAACCTCTACCTGGCGATGGACAAGGATCTCGAGATCATCCCGGTCCTCAACAAGATCGACCTGCCGGCCGCCGATCCCGATAAGTACGCCGCCGAGATCGCGCACATCATCGGCTGCGAACCGGATGACGTGCTGCGGGTCTCCGGCAAGACCGGCGAGGGCGTCGACGCGCTGCTCGACCGCGTGGTCGCGAAGGTCCCGGCGCCGGTCGGCGATCCGGATGCGCCCGCACGGGCCATGATCTTCGACTCGGTCTACGACACCTACCGCGGCGTCGTCACCTATATCCGCGTGGTCGACGGGAAACTCATCCCGCGCGAGAAGATCGCGATGATGTCCACCGGGGCGACCCACGAGCTGCTGGAGATCGGCATCGTCTCGCCGGAGCCGAAGGCCACCAAGGGGCTCGGCGTCGGTGAGGTCGGCTACCTCATCACCGGCGTGAAGGACGTCCGCCAATCAAAGGTCGGCGATACTGTCACCACCGCGCGGCACGGTGCGACCGAGGCGCTCACGGGCTACCAGGAACCGCGGCCGATGGTCTACTCCGGCCTGTACCCGGTGGATGGTTCCGACTACCCGGACCTGCGTGATGCGCTCGACAAGCTGCAGCTGAACGATGCCGCGCTCACCTACGAGCCGGAGACCTCCGTGGCGCTCGGGTTCGGATTCCGTTGCGGCTTCTTGGGTCTGCTGCACATGGAGATCACCCGCGAACGTCTGCAGCGCGAGTTCGGGCTCGACCTGATCTCGACGGCGCCCAACGTGGTCTACCGCGTGGTCGGCGAGGACGGCAAGGAGCAGATCGTCACCAATCCGTCGGACTGGCCGGACGGCAAGCTGCGCGAGATCTACGAGCCGATCACCAAGACCACGATCATCGCGCCCAGCGAATTCGTTGGCACCATCATGGAGCTGTGCCAGTCGCGCCGTGGCGAACTCGGCGGCATGGACTATCTGTCGGAGACCCGCGTCGAGCTGCGCTACACGCTGCCGATGGCCGAGATCATCTTCGACTTCTTCGATTCGCTGAAGTCGCGGACCCGCGGCTACGCCAGCCTCGACTACGAGGAGGCCGGCGAGCAGGGGGCCGCGCTGGTCAAGGTCGACATCCTGCTGCAGGGCGAGGCCGTCGACGCGTTCAGCGCGATCGTGCACAAGGACGCCGCGTTCGCCTACGGCAACAAGATGTGCACCAAGCTCAAGGAGCTCATCCCGCGCCAGCAGTTCGAGGTTCCGGTGCAGGCCGCGATCGGCTCGAAAATCATTGCCCGCGAGAATATTCGGGCAATCCGCAAGGATGTGCTCGCCAAGTGCTACGGCGGTGACATCAGCCGTAAGCGCAAGCTGCTCGAGAAGCAGAAGGAAGGCAAGAAGCGGATGAAGACGATCGGCCGGGTCGACGTCCCGCAGGAGGCATTCGTCGCCGCACTGTCCTCGGATGCCGCGTCCGACAAGCCCAAGGGCAAATAGCCTGCACTCGGGCAGTCAGTCTGCACCGGGTACGACGAGGCCGGTCTCGTAGGCCGCGATTGCCAGCTGCGTGCGATCGCGGGCATCGAATTTCGTCAACAGCCGCGAAATGTGTGTTTTCACGGTGGTGACGCTGATGAACAACGTCTCGGCGATCTCGGCATTGGTCTTGCCGGTCGCAATGGCGTACAGCACGTCTCGTTCGCGATCGGTCAAGGTGTTGAGACGTTCGGAAGCAGGCAAGGCGGCGGGGCGCGCGGCAGCGAATTCGTTGATCAGCCGTCGGGTCACCGACGGGCTGAGTAGAGAGTCGCCGTCCGCAACGGCCCGGATGGCGTCGATCAGCCGCTCCGGCGGGGTGTCCTTGAGGACGAAACCGCTTGCGCCGGCGCGCAATGCGGCGAATACGATCTCGTCGTCGTCGAACGTGGTGACCACGAGAATTCGGGAGCGGAGCCCGCGAGACACCAGATGTGCGGTTGCCTCGGTACCGTCCATCACCGGCATTCGCACATCCATCAGCACGACGTCGGGATCGCTTCTCTCCGCCTGCCGCAGCGCCTCATCGCCCGTGGCGGCCTCGCCGACCACGCGCAGTCCCGGCGAGGCATGGATGAGCGCTCGCAGCCCCGCACGCACGAGCGCTTCATCATCGGCGATCAACACCGATATATCCTGCGGTGCAACGTCGTTCACAGTGGGATCACCGCCTCGACCTGATAGCCGCCGGCGACATTGCCCACGGACAGGGTTCCGCCGTGGGCGGCAACTCGCTCACGCATCCCGGTGAGACCGAGACCCTCGTGGACTTCCGATGCCGCCCCGATGCCATCGTCGACCACGCGCACCACCATCGAGCCATCCACTCTGACGATCGTGACGACCGCGAGCCCGGCGTCGGCATGCCGGACCACATTCGTCAGCGCCTCCTGCACGATACGGTAGGCCGTCGTCTGCAGTCGGCGATCGAGGTCGGCGTGATCGGTATTGTCCGCCAGCTGAATTCGCAGATCACCGGGCCAGTCCGTGACCACGAGGTCATCCAGATCGGCCAGTTGCGGGCTAATCGGCGGCAGGTCCGTGCGGGCCGTTCGCAAGACGCCGCGCACCTCGTCCAGGGCGGCTCGGCTGGATTCCTCGATGGCGGACAGTGCGTTGCGTGCCTCGGTCGGGTCGGTGTCAAGCACGACGCGGGCGACACCGCTGCGCAGCGCGATCATGCTGAGCGTGTGTGACACCACATCATGGATGTCACGAGATACCCGCAGTCGTTCCTCGGCGCGAATCCGCGCCTCGGCCTGCTTTTCGGTCTCGTGTTGCTCGGCGAGGTGCTGGCGTCGATGGCTGCGTTCGCGGCCGGCGAGGGTTCCGATGAGCCAGGCGGGCACCGCGACGGCCAACTGCACCGCATCCTGGTCATGCTGGCTGTGCATCGCGAAGGCGATCCAGCCGCCGATCAGCGTGACAGTCGACGCCAGCAGGCTGTATGCGAGCGACTGCCGCCACGGCAGTCGATAGGCGACCCAGGCGACGGCGATCCCGAAGGCGGGTCCCGCATTGCTCACGAAGCCGGTGAAACGCACGTCCGCCAGCGACGCGATCAGCAGCACGGTGGCGACCGCCAGCAACGCCGGTACCGGAAACCGGCGGCTCCACACAGTGGGAAGAATTGCTGCGGCGCCCAGCGCGGCCGCGGCCCACGCCGAGGTGCCGGCGGCCGGATGAGCGATCTGCGGCCCGGTGAACACGGCAAAGCAGGCCACTGCAATTGCGGCGTCGGCCGGCGTTGTACGGGCACGCATTCGGTCACCATAATGCCGGGGCATCCCGCTGCGCAGCAGTCGCACGATCGATGGCCGGGTCGTTCGTGCGGAGGACCCCGGCATAGGAAGAATCGATTCCGCGGTCGGAGAATACCGGGCCGCAGACGGATGCGAGCGACGCCGCAGCTACGGCATCGTTCGCCGCATGAATACGAGACAAGTGCATCTTTCGCGGACGCTCGTCGCCGTCTGCGCGGCGGCGGTTCTACTCGGAATCATCACGGGAGCAATCGATTACGCGAATCGTGGATCGGACACAGTCAGGCACGTGGCAGGTACCAGCGCGTGGGGGATCCACCTCGGACTGACCGTCGTGGCGCTGGTGTGGATCGGGGCAGCGACGAGGTGGACGTGGTTGCGGCCGCCCGCGCCGCTCGCAGCGGAGTGTGCGCGGCGGGTCGGACAACTGTGTCGCCATCGTCGCCGGCTCCGGCTGGGGCGGATGCGCATGGCCGCGATCACGGTGCTGTCGTTGCTGTGCTGGTACCTGCTGTGGCGGATGGGCGAACAGATCGTCGGCGGGCTGAACCCCGATTTCACCGCGAACGCGTGGGGCGGGCCCAGCTATTTCGGTGCGATGTACTGTCACTACCTCGACTGCTCGCTCATGATCGCAGTCTCGATCATGATCATCGATCGGCTCCTTCCCCGCGGTCAGGGGTCGGCTGGCCACCCTCGCCGCTGGAGGGCGACTCACCCGTGTGTTTCCCATCATTCGTAAGCCGTTGTGTAGTCGTGGCATAGTCCTCGACTTCCTGGTGCCGGGCGCGAAGCGTCGCATACCGCTGCCATCGCCCTATGATCGGGTTCATGTCGATCGATGCGCTGCTGACGCCCAGCCCACATCCGCACGGCTTGCCAGATTTCTCGGCATTCGAAGACGCCGATTTTCGGCCGGCATTCGATCGCGCGATCGCCGCGCACCGGGCCGAGGTCGAGCGGATCGCCGGCGATCCCGTCCCGCCCACGTTCGTCAACACCATTGAGGCGCTGGAGCGTTCGGGACGCGAACTGGCGCGCGTCTCCGGGGTCTTCTTCAACCTGATCGGGTCCGACGCGAATCCGGTGCGCAAGCAGGTCGCCACCGAGGTCGCGTCGCTGCTCACCGAGCATGAGAACTCGATAGCCCTGCATCCGCAGCTGTTCGCCCGCGTCGCGGCGGTCTACGCAGCGCGGCATGAGCTGGGCCTGGACGAGCCCGCGCTGCGGCTGCTGGAGAAGCGATATCGCGCCAGCGTGCGGCGCGGTGCCCAGCTCGACGCTGACGGTCAGGCACAGATGCGCGAGATCTCCGCTCGGTTGGCGGTGCTGACCACCGAATTCTCCCAGTTGGTGCTGGATGACAGCAATGCCGCGGCACTGCTCGTCGACGATGCGGAAGAGCTTGAAGGCCTGGGGGATTCGGCGATCGCGGCCGCGGCGGCGGCCGCGGAGGCCGCGGGACATTCCGGCCGATACCTGCTGCCGCTGGATCTGCCGACCAGCCAGTCGGCGCTGGCGGCGCTGCAGCGCAAGGATGTTCGGCAGCGGCTGCTCGATGCCGCGGCCGGTCGCGGGGCGCGCGGCAACGAGTTCGACACCCGCGCGCATGTCTTGGAGATCGCGCGCCTGCGGGCCCGCCGGGCCGAACTGCTCGGTTACCGCGATCACGCGCACTACGTCATCGAGGACGAGACGGCGCCGGATGTCGATACGGTCGCGGAGCTGCTCGGCCGATTGACGGCGGCGGCCAGCCTCGCCGGCGGGCGCGAGCTCACTCGGCTCACCGCCCTGTCGGGCGATCCGATGGATGCCGCCGACGTCACGTATTGGCTTGCGCAGGAACAGAAGTCCGGCTCGGAGACGAATCTGGACGATTTCGCCGACTACTGCGAGCTGGACACGGTGCTGACCAAGGGTGTGTTCTACGCCGCGGCCCGGCTGTATCGCCTGCGGTTCACCGAGCGGCATGATCTGCCGACCTACCACCCGGACGTGCGCGTGTGGGAGGTGTTCGACGAGCACGGCACTGCCATCGGTCTCTACCTCGGCGACTACTTCGCGCGGCCGTCGAAACGCGGTGGGGCGTGGATGAACAACTTCGTCGACCAGTCGACTTTGCTCGGCGATACGCCGGTGATCGTCAACGTTCTGAACGTCACGAAGCCGGTGGGCGACGCACCGTGCCTGCTCAGCGTCGACGAGCTGACGACGTTGTTCCACGAGTTCGGCCACGCGCTGCACGGGCTGCTGTCGACGGTGCGCTATCCGTCGCAGTCCGGCACGTCCGTGCCGCGTGACTTCGTCGAATTCCCTTCCCAGGTCAACGAAATGTGGGCGCTGCATCCGGAGGTACTGGCGAACTACGCGGTGCATCACAAGACCGGCGAGCCGATCCCGGCCGAGCTCGCCGCGGCCGCCCGCGCCGCGGGCCAGGAGGTGTCGGCACACTCGACGCTCGAGTATCTGGCGGCGTCCGTGCTGGACCTGGCGTGGCACCGGCTCACGGCCGAGCGGGCCGACGCCATCACCGACGTGGAAGCCTTTGAGGCGCAGGCACTCCGGGATGCCGGACTCGGCCTGGAGCTGATCCCGCCGCGGTACCGCAGCACCTACTTCAACCACATCTTCGGCGGCGGCTATTCGGCCGGGTACTACTCGTACATCTGGTCGGAGGTGCTCGACGCCGACACCGAACAGTGGTTTCTCGACGGCGGCGGGCTGCGCCGCGAGCGCGGTGCGCGCTTCGCCGATGCCGTGCTGTCCAAGGGCGACAGCGTCGATCCCATTGCGGCGCATCGAGACATGCTCGGCCGCGAACCGCGCATCGAGCCGTTGCTGCGGCGGCGGGGGTTGCTGCCCGCCTAGCGGCATACCCTGTGGCGCAATTCTTATTGCCGCATTCGCTAGCGCGAGAATGCGAGCGCGACGTTGTGTCCGCCGAATCCAAACGAGTTGCTGACTGCGTGATCGATACGGCAGTTGCGCGGTGTATCGACCACGTCGAGATAGTCGATGTGGGGGTCGGGCAGCTCGTAGTTCAACGTCGGAGGGATGGTCTGGTTGGCGAGGGTCTGGACGGTCAACGCGGCCTCAAGTGCGCCCGCCGCGCCGATGGAATGCCCGAGCGCCGACTTCGGTGCGTAGATCGATGCGTGTACTCCGATCGCAGAGCGAATGGCCTTGGCCTCGGCCAAGTCTCCGATACCGGTCGACGTAGCATGTGCGTTCACATGGTCGACATCCTTCGGCGCCAGCTGCGCCCGACGCAGCGCGCCGGTGATTGCTCGTGCGGCGCCTTCGCCCTCAGGGTGCGGTGGCACGAGGCTGTGGCCGTCGGAAGTTGTTGCGGCGCCGATTAGTCGTGCCAGCGGCGGCGCTCCGCGTGCGCGTGCGTGAGACTCGCGTTCGACGATCATGAGTGCACCTGCTTCGCCGAATACGAAACCATCGCGGTCGTTGTCGAACGGGCGCGATGCGGCGGCGGGATCAGTGTTGCGGGTGCTCAGGGCGCGCATCATTGCGAAGGCTGCGATCGGGACGGCGTGGATCCGTCCCTCGACTCCGCCGGCAACGACGATGTCGGCTTCGTCCATGACGATCATCCGCCAAGCCTGTGCGATTGCCTCTGCGCCTGACGCGCACGCGGAAACGGGCGCGGATACACCGGCTTTCGCCCCGAGTTCGACCCCAACGCAGGCTGCCGGCCCGTTCGGCATCGTCATTTGTACCGCGAGCGGGGAGATCCTTCGATAGCCCTTCGCACGCATCGTGTCGACAGCGTCCACCAGCGCGTCGGCGCCGCCGAGGCCGGTGCCGATCACCACCCCAAGCCGATAGTTGTCGACGTGAGGCTCTCCCGCGTCACGCCACAGCCGGCGGGAAAGCGTGACGGCAAGCTGCTCGACGTATGACATACGGCGGGTCTCCACGCGGCTGAGAAGTGTTGCCGGTGGGGTCACCAACTGTCCACCGATGCGCACCGGCAGATCGAACTCCTCGAGCGCCGGATCATCAAGTGCTCGAATCCCCGACTCGCCACTCAATAACCGCTCCCAAGTACCGTCCAATGAATCGGCGATCGATGTAGTCGCCGATATCGTCGAGATGACTACGTCATCAAACTCCTTGCACGAGTTCACCCCTTGTGCTCCTTGGTGTGAACAGCCTGCGCGTCTTGGGTATCGGCGCAGGGGATCACGGCCGCGACCAGTTGGTCCGCGGCAGCGTTCACTCTCTGCTCATCGCCGGTGATGAGCAGGTCGAGAACCAGACCACGCAGGCCTGACACGAGCAGGGTTGCCGTCACGGCCGGGTCGGTGGCCAGCTCGTATCGCTCCTGCAGCACGCTCGCAACATCCGCAATGGGCACGCGGACTGCGTCCAGCGCGTAGTCGGCAAAGCTGCTTCCGGGGACTGTCGCCGCGGCCAATACCTGGAGGAGCGCACCGAGACTGGCTCGCGACTCAGGGGTACCCGCGAGGTCGGCGTTGCTGGTGGTGAAGTCGCGGCGAGCGTCCGGCCGAAGCGCGGTCAATGCTTCGATCAGCAGCTGTTCCTTGGTGCCGAAGTAGTGCAACAGCATGCGAGCCGAAGTGCCGAGCCGCTCCGCTAGTGGTCGTAACGACAACTGCGACAGGCCTTCTACTGCGATGTAGTCGATCACTCCATCGAGCAGTTCAACTCGCTTAGCCTCGTCCCTGGGTCGCGCCATGGTCAGTTAATGTAACGATCGATGAATAAATTGGCAAGATTGACCGGTGGCTGGGGCGAGTCTCGATTGATGGCGAGGTGTCCGCTTTGTCTGTATTGTCGAACGTATGAGCGAATCGATCGGCGAGGTGGTCGACCGGATCCAGGAGCTGGGTCCGGCCGATCTGTTGGCGGTTCGTGAGGCGTGTTCGCGGGCGCTGGTGGCGGCCGATTGGACGCCGTTGTCGGATGATCAGGTCGTAGAGGCTGTCGACGTGGTGGAGCGCGGGTATCGGCGGGATACCGCGGTGCGGGTGCAGCTGACCGCCGAGGTGCGGGTGCGGTCGATCGCTGTGCGGGAGAATAAGAAGACCGGAGTATGGCTGGC
The DNA here is from genome assembly GCF_000380485.1 of Jongsikchunia kroppenstedtii DSM 45133. GTDB lineage: Bacteria > Actinomycetota > Actinomycetes > Mycobacteriales > Mycobacteriaceae > Jongsikchunia > Jongsikchunia kroppenstedtii. The sequence goes on from NZ_AQYG01000037.1 coordinate 64,492, forward strand.
GGAGCGGCTGCGGTTGAACCGGTCGGCCGGGTATGCGCTGGTGCGCGCCGCCGAGGATCTCGCGGTGCTGACAGACCTGGCGGGGGAATCGGTGAGGCCGTATCGGCCCGCGACCGCCGCCGCGATCGCCGAAGGGGTGGCGTCGGTCGAGCATTACCGGGTGATCGCCGAGGTCATGAAACAGATCCCCGCAGCCGTCGCGATCGATTCCGAGGAGGTCGCTCACGTCGAGGCCGCGTTAGCTGAGTACACGCGGACGCTGGCGCCGGATCAGTTGCGGAGAGTCGGGATAAGACTGCTCGCGTATCTGAACCTGGACGGTGACTTCGACGATGTCGATCGGCAACGGCGGCGGCGTTTTTCGATGAACCCGCAGGGGGTCGATCACATGTCCGGACTGTCCGCGACGCTCACCCCGGCGACCCGGGCGCTGTGGGATGTCGTGGCCGAGGTGTGGGCCAAGCCGGGCATGAACAACCCTGATGATCCCGATTCTCCGTCGGGCAGCTGTGAGCATGTCGACGCGACGATGCTGGAAGAGGCTGCGGGGCGGGACAACAGATCTACGGCGCAGCGTAATCATGATGCTTTCAAGGCGATGCTGCAGTGGGTCGTGTCCTCCGGCGAGCTCGGCTCGCATCGCGGGCTGCCGGCGCAGATCATCGCCACGATGACACTTGATGAGCTGGAGTCGGAGACTGGGATCGCGACGACCGCCTCGGGTGGCACGTTGCCGGTCAAGGACGCGCTCACGCTGGCGGGGGCCGGGCGGCCGTTCCTTGCCGTGCTGGATGATCGGGATCGGCCGCTGCACCTGGGCCGGCAGCGTCGGCTGGCGTCGGCCGATCAGCGGATCGCGTTGATCGCCGCCGATCGCGGCTGCACCCGGCCGGGCTGCGACCAACCACCTTCCCGTACCGAGGTGCACCACATCGAGGAATGGGTCAACGGTGGCCGCACCGATATCACCGTGATGACCTTGGCGTGCGGCGGCGACCACGCCCACGTTCATGACGGGCCGGGCGGCTGGATCACCCGGCTCATCGATTCGGTCACTACCACCGGCCAGCTTCCCGACGGCCGGTCGGCGCGGATCGGTTGGACCCAGCGCGGCTCGGGTGAGCCGTTGCGTGGCAACACCGTTCATAAACCGCGGCAGTATGTCGATTGGTTCCGGCGACGATTGCACGACCAGATGGTCGATGAACAGTTACGGCGGGAGCATCGGGACTGGTGGGCCGAAGGCCGGCGCTGGGCGCGCGAGTTCGACCGCCTGCCCGACCCCGAACCTCCCAGCTGGGTGACATACCCGGACTGGGCCGCCTGATTTGGGCGTGGATCGTCAAAGCCAGGTATCGAGCTCGCGGCCGACGCGAGGCTCGTCGCCGGCGGCGGCAAACGCGTTGAGTGCATCCAACAGCCCGGCCTGGGCTGCGGGGCTCATTCGACTGATGACGGTGCTGATCTGTCGGCGACGGCGGCGCGTCACCTGATCGACCGTGCGCGTCCCGCGCTCGGTGAGGTCGATCGTCACCTCACGCCGAGTCCGCGGGACGCGTTGGACCAGCTCGGCGCTCACCAGCCGGTCGACCATGCGGGTGGCGGTCGACGGTTGCACCTCGAGATGCCCCGCAAGAGTCGCCTGGTTCATCGCGCCCCGGGTTCGCAGGAGAACGAGCACGCGGAACTGGGCGATGGTGATGGTGTCATCGACCTCGGCGATCGAGCGCGCCGACAACGACACGAGCAGCCGAGACGCCGTCAGCACGGCGTCGGCGACGTCATCGGCGTCGATTCCGGTTTCACGTCGAGCAGGGTGCGCACTCACGGAGTCACGATAATCCACGCGCAGCTGCACCCACGATTGGATTGCATCTACTAACTGTTGCATACTGCAACAGTGATGCTGGAGAACGCACGCCGAGCCGGCGCCCTCCGGATGCCGCGCGAGTTCTCGCCGGCCCGGTGGTTACGGGAATCGTCCTCGGCCCTGGTGCCGATCGCGCTGGTCGTGGGTGCAGGCGTCGGGCTCGGCGCGGTCTTCTTCCGATGGTTGATCGAGGCCGCCACCCAGCTGTTCACCGGCTACGGCGACTACTCCGACCAAGGACGCGTCCCGCACGCGCACCTGCTGGAACTCGGCATCTGGTTCGTGATCGGAGTCCCGGTCATCGCCGGCCTCCTGTACGGCCCGCTGGTGTCCTGGCTGGCGCCGGAGGCAAGGGGCCACGGTGTGCCCGAGGTGATGCTGGCCGTGGCGGAACGGGGCGGTCGGATCTCGCCACGGGTGCCTGTCGTCAAGTCCTTGGCCTCGGCGATCTGCATCGGGGGTGGTGGCTCCGTCGGCCGGGAGGGCCCCATCGTGCAGATCGGGTCCGCGCTCGGTTCCGGGGTGGGGCAGCTGCTTCACGTCGGCACGCCGAGGATGCGGCTGCTGGTCGCCTGCGGTGCCGCAGCCGGGATCTCCGCCACGTTCAATGCTCCGCTCGCGGGACCGTTCTTTGCGATGGAGCTCATCCTGCGCGACTTCGCAGCGGAGTCCTTCGGGGCGGTGGTGTTGTCGAGCGTGACCGCGAGCATCGTCGGTCGCGCGCTGCTCGGCAATCATGCGTTCCTTGCGCTTCCGTCGTTCTCGCCACGAAATGCGTTGGAGTACTTGTTCTTTGCCGTCGTCGGCGGAATCGTCGGAGTGGTGGGGGTCTGCTTCTCGAAGGTCCTTTACTTGATCGAGGACGCCTGCGACTGGCTGTGGCGCGGGCCGGAGTGGCTGCGACCGGCGGTCGGCGGGGTGCTGCTCGGTGGATTGCTGCTGGCACTGCCGGAAATGTACGGCGTCGGATATCCGGTGCTGCAGAACGCAGTTCAGGGCCACTATGTGTTGTGGATGCTGCTCTTGCTGCTCGTCGGCAAGATGGTGGCGACGAGCCTTACGATCGGCATCGGCGGATCGGGCGGCGTGTTCGCGCCGACCCTGTTCATCGGGGCGATGGCAGGCACGGCATGCGGACAAATAGTGCACCACCTGCTGCCCGGCCTCACCGAGTCCGCGGGTGCCTACGGACTGATCGGCATGGGAGCGGCGCTCGGCGGCGCGACTCGAGCCCCGATCACGGCCGTGGTCATTTTGTTCGAGCTCACCGGTGAATACTCGATAGTCGTTCCGCTGATGGCCGCCGTGGCGATCGCCTCGGGGTTCAGCCACCTCTTGTCCAAGGACACGATCTACACCCGAAAGCTGTTGCGCCGCGGCATCAACATCGACAAGCCTCCGCAAACCATCGTGGGTGAGCTGGCGGTGGGGAAGGTGGCCAAGGACCCGCCGGCGTGTATCGGCGAAAACGTCGGATTGCCCGAAATCGCCAAGCTGATGGCCGGCAAGAGCCAGACGGCTGTCGCCGTTGTCGACGATCGGGACATATACCGGGGAATCGTGACGGCGCAGTCGGTTGCGGAGGCATTGGCCGATCCGGAGCGGGCGGTCGCGACGGCCCGGCAACTGGCAGAACTACCGCCGACAGTGATTGCCGCGGATACTGTCGAATACGCGCTGGATGAGCTCGTCGGACGAGCCGGCACGGGATTGCCGGTGCTGTCGGACGATCACAGCCGACTGGTCGGCTGGGTGACGCATGAGGACATCATCACGGGCTCCGCGAGAGTGGGTGCGACATGACCATGGGACATATGCAACCGCCGAGATGGCCGCAATTGCTGGGCGACTGGGCCGCGACGCCGATCGCGTCTCTCGTGATCGGACTGGTGTTCCTGGCCTACCTGTGGATGGCCTGGCGGTGCACCCCAGATGGTGGTCGATGGTCGGCCTTCCGGTTGCTGGCGGCGGCCGGTGCCGTGTTGTCGTTGGTGCTGGCCATCAACAGTCCGCTGGCGGTGTACGGCGCGAACCTGTTCTGGGCGCACATGCTGGTGCACCTCCTGATGGTCATGGTGGTCCCGGTGCTCGTGGTCGCGGCTCAGCCGATCAAGTTGGCGCACAGCTGTTTTCCACGTCCCGTCGATGCTGTCGTAAGCAGCCGACCGTTTCGGTTCGTGACCCATCCGGCATTCACCGTGCCGCTGTATGCGATCACGATCGTCGGGACTCATCTGACCGGTTTCCCGCAATTGATGGTGACTCACATGTGGATTCACGATCTGGAGCTGATTTTGTACTTCGTTTCCGGTTATCTGCTTTTCCTGCCGCTCGTCGGCGATGAGATGACCGGCCGGCGGCTGCCGCACCCCATGCGGTTCGGGCTTCTGGCGATCTGCATGCTGCCGGACACCGTGGTCGGCGTCGCTCTGATGATGACGGGCACGGTGCTGGCGCCGGGGTTCGCCGATTCGCGCATGGGCTGGGGCCCCAGCGCTCTGACGGACCAGAACGCGGCGGGCGCGATCATGTGGGTCGGCGGTGACGGCCTGATGATGCTGCTGATGCTCGTGGTCGCCCGGGAGTGGATCGCCACCCGCGACGGCAGCATGGGCGGCTGGCTCGACGGGATCCGTCAGCGCGAGACCATCGGGACGACACCCGACGCCGACCGGCCCGACGGCGCGGGGATCGATGCCGACGATGCCGCATTGGCGGCATACAACGCGAAACTGGCCGCACTGCACGGACTCTCGACCGACGCCGGCGAACAGAGTTCAGATCGACCGGCAACCGGCGACGAGGAGGAGACATGAACCGGATCCAAGGCGGGCCGCTCGATCCCGGGGCCGCCGCGGCGCGTCTCCTGCGTGTGCGGGCCGTGGTGCGCGCGCCGCTGTTTCTCTATCGCCATGGCCTCGGATGGGTCCTCGGACACCGGATGCTGATGCTGGAGCATCTCGGCCGACGTAGCGGTCAGTCGCGGTACGTGTGTCTGGAGGTGGTCGACAATCCCGCCGACGGGGTGCTCGTGGTCGCGAGCGGGTTCGGCGACCGCGCACAATGGTTCCGAAACCTCCAGGCCAACGGCGCGGCACGGGTCAGCATCGGACGCCTGCGGTCGGCGCCGGCGGACGTGACCTTCCTGGATCAGGATGCGGCTCACTGGTGTCTTGAGCGCTATCAGGCGCAGCACCCGAAGGCGTGGAAGACGTTGCGGGGCACGATCGAAAATGCGAGCGGTCGACCGGTGAGTGAAGTGCCGCTGGTCGCACTCTCCCTGGCGCCGGATGCAGTTGCGTAGCCCGCGGGCGGTGCTCGCGGTCGGGTGCCTTGTCGCGATGGCGCTCCTCGGTACGGCGTGCAGCCGCCAGGACGACCGCGCCAACAACGGACAAGCGGCCGTCGACCCCTCGGAGATCAGTGGGATCTTCGCCGAGTATCGCGATCTCGGACTGCCCGCGGCACAGCCGCAGGATGCGACCGAGACAGTATGCGGCGCAGCAAAATGCGCCGCCGCGATGTCGACGCCACAGCTCACGCTGCTGCAGTTCGCCACCAGTGGCGAGGCCGAACTCTACGACCAGGCTCAACCGGGGAGGTTCCAGGTGGAGAACATCGTCGTCGAATTCGGCCCGGCGTTATCGGTCGATCAGCGGGCGCGGTATCAGAATGCGACGGTCCGCGCGCTCGAGTAGCTGCTAACCGTGCCGAGATCCGATTCAGCGTCCGTGGGTGGCCGCCTGCTCGGCACGGATCACGTGGGTGACGGCATTGATCAGCGCCAGATGCGTGAACGCCTGCGGGAAGTTGCCGAGGTGCCGGCCGGTGTCGGCGTCGATCTCCTCGGCGTACAGTTTCAGCGGTGACGCGAACGCAAGCATTCGCTGGCACAACGCCTTTGCCCGCGCCAGCTCGCCGATCTCGACGAGCGCCGAGACCATCCAGAACGAACAGATCGCGAACGTGCCCTCCTTGCCGGAGAGGCCGTCGTCAGTCTCCTCGACCTTGTAGCGCAGGATCAGCCCGTTCTCGCTCAGGTCATCGGCGATGGCCAGCACCGTCTTTCGGACGCGCTCGTCGTCCGGCGGCATGAATCGCAGCAGCACGATCAGTAGCAGTGAGGCGTCGAGGGCGTCGCTGCCGTAGCGCTGGGTGAAGATGCCGTCCTTGTTGACGCCGTTCGCCAGGATGTCGTCACGGATCTCCTCGGCCTTCTCGCGCCAGGTCTGCGCATACGACTTCGCGCCGTGCATCTCGGCCAGCTTGGCGCCGCGATCGAGGGCGACCCAGCACATCACCTTCGAGGAGGTGAAATGCTTTGGCTCGCCGCGTACTTCCCAGATACCCCGGTCGGGTTCGCGCCAGTGCTTGAGCGCCTCCTCGACTTGCTTCTGGATCACCGGCCACAGCGTCTGCGACACGGCCTCGGTCGATTTGGTGTTGAGATAGAACGAATCGAGGATGGTGCCCCAGATGTCGTGCTGGCTCTGGTCGTAGGCGCCGTTGCCGATGCGCACCGGCCGGGCGTCGTCGTAGCCCGAAAGATGTTCCAGCTCATATTCGTCCAGCGTTCGCTCGCCGCCGACGCCGTACATCACCTGCAGATTGTGCTGCTGCCCGTTGTTGACTCCGGAGACGTCGGCGATGAAGGAGAAGAAGTCGTCCGCCTCGCGGTCCAGGCCCAGGGTGTACAGACCCCAGAGGGCGAAGGTCGAGTCGCGCACCCATGCGTAGCGGTAGTCCCAATTGCGTTCGCCCTGCGGGGTTTCCGGCAGTGAGGTGGTGGCGGCGGCGAGCAGCGCGCCGGTCGGGGAGTAGGTGAGGCCCTTGAGGGTGAGGGCGCTGCGCTGCAGATAGCTGCGCCACGGGTGATCCGGGAACTCGCCGACATTGATCCACTGCCGCCATGACTCGGCGGTCGACCACATCTTCGTCGACGCCTCGTCCCACGACTGCGGGGCAGGTTGCGCCGACCACGTCAGGGCCACGAACACGTTGTCGCCCTCGACCATTCGGGTCCGCGCCCGAGCCTCGCGCCCCTCCAGTCCGAGCTTCAGATTCGTCGTCAGCTTCAGCGTCGGGCAGACGGTGTCGGTGCGCGTGGCCGTCGCGACCGCCTCGCCGTAGGCCGGCCCGGAGTATTCCCAGACCGTGCTCGACCGGTGGTAGTCGAAGGCCGGTTCACAACTCATCGTCAGGTCGACCGTGCCACTGACGCAGCGCACCGTGCGCAGCAGCATGTGCTCGGCGTCCCAGTCGGTGGGGGTGCGCCGGTGCACCCGTGAACGCGAGTTGTTGTCATGCCACGGGCCCATCACCAGCGCGTCGCGGACGATGATCCAGCCGGTGTCGGTCTGCCAGGTCGTCTCCACCATGAGGCTGCCCGGCAGGTAGCGCCGGTCGACCGGGACGTTGACGCCGTAAGGGGACAGCTTGAAATGGCCGGCGCCGCGGTCGAGGATCGCGCCGAACACGCTCGGCGAGTCGGGCCGGGGGACACACATCCATTCGACCGCCCCGTTGCGGGCGATCAGGCAGTTGGTTTCGCAGTCGGACAGAAACGCGTAGTCCTCGATCGGGGGAAACACATTGGAGGTCGTGGTCGCCGGGGCGAATGCCGACACATCGGAATCTGCGGGAGTTGGCATTGCTCAATCATGCGGTGGCGGTGGTTCGCGCGCACGGTGAATAAACGCACGGTGAATAAAAGGGATGACGGTCGATCAAAGCCGAGCCGCTAGGCTGGACGACTGTGGACGGCTTTCTCGACTGGTGGGACAGCGTCGAGGAGTGGCTGACGGGACTGTCGTTCGTTCCGCAGGTGCTGGTCTCGGTTGCGGTGCTGATCCCGCTGGCCATTGCCTGCGCATATTTGTTGAACATGCTGGTGAACGGGTTCTTCTGGATGTGGGACCGCGTACGCAGCACCGGCACTGATGGCGAGGACTGACGCGATGCCGCGTTCGAAGGTGACCTGGGCGCTGCTCGCCCTGCTGGTGATCATCGTGATCGCCTGGTTCTTCACTCGCTGAGGGCCGAAGTCAAATCGCCCGTCGTCGAACGGGCAGGTGAGGGCCCTGACTGCCCGCGCGAGTTCGGGTCCGTGCGGGGCCGACTGATAATCTTCTGCGCATGTCACGCCACCTGCGACCCCTGCACGGCCTTGCGCTGTTCGCGGTCGAATACCGGTGTGTTCGTGACGTCATGTGTCGCTGACTTCCACCTGGTGGTGAATGCCGACCCGATCGGCCGGTACCCCGGGCAGTGTTGTCGTTATTGTCAGCTCTCCAGCGACTCGAGGAAGAAGTTCAGTGATCAACTCAGGTCCGCCCCGGACGATGGGCAGGGCGTCGCTTGCTGCGATCCTGCTAGCCGTGGTCGCGGCGCTCGTCGCCGCGTGCGGCGGCGGCTCCACGGACGTGCCGGGCGGCAAGAACATCTCCAGCGGCAGCAAGCACATCAACCTGGTCGCGTATGCGACGCCGAAGCCGGGTTTCGACGCGATCATCCCGGCGTTCCGTGCCACCCCGGAGGGTCACGACATCGGCTTCTCGCAGTCGTACGGCGCGTCGGGCGACCAGTCCCGCAAGGTGGCCCGGCATGTGCCGGCGGATGTGGTGAACATGTCTGTGGAGCCGGACATCACGCGACTGGTCAAGGCGAACGTGGTCGACAAGGACTGGAAGCAGCAGAGCCCTAACGGGACCGGTGTGCCGTTCGGGTCGGTCGTCGTGCTGGTGGTCCGCAAGGGCAATCCGAAGAACATCCATACCTGGAGCGACCTGCTCAAGCCGGGTGTCGAGGTGATCACGCCGAACCCGGCCAGCTCGGGCTCGGCGCAGTGGAACATGCTGGCGCCGTATGCCGCCGAGAGCAACGGCGGCAAGAATCCGCAGGCCGGCCTGGATTTCGTGCAGAAGCTGGTCGCCGACCACATCAAGGTGTCGCCGAGTTCGGGCCGCCAGGCCACGACGACGTTCGAGCAGGGCCAGGGCGATGTACTGATCAGCTACGAGAACGAGGCGATCATGCTGGCGCGCAAGACCGTGCACTCGCCGGCCAGCCAGCAGATCGACTACATCGTGCCGACGCAGACGTTCAAGATCGAGAACCCGGTCGCGGTGGTCAACACCAGTGACGACCGGCAGGCCGCCACGACCTTCGTCAACTGGCTGTATTCCCCGGCCGCGCAGACCATCTGGGCGCAGCAGGGATTCCGGCCGGTCGACCCGGCCGTAGCCGCACAGACGGCGAACCTGTTCGCCGGACACGGCGACATCGCCAGGCTGTGGACGGTCAAGGACCTCGGCGGTTGGGATGTGGTGAGCAAGAAGCTGTTCGGTACCAAGGGGTCGATCAGCAAGATCTTCAACGGAGGCACCTCATGACGACGGCTGCACTGCGCACCCGCGGCAGTGTCTTCCGGCGGCGGGTGAGCGGCCCGCTCGGCCTCGGCATCGCGGGTCTGTGGCTGAGCCTGATCGTGCTGCTGCCGCTGGCCGCCATCGCCGTCAAGTCCTTCGACGGCGGCTGGAGCGCCTTCTGGTCGGTCGTCACGTCCCCGTCCTCGCTGGACGCGCTGCGGATCACCGTGCTGGTGTCGATCGCGGTCGCGCTCATCAATGTGGTGATGGGCACCGTGATCGCCTGGGTTCTGGTCCGTGACGACTTCCCCGGCAAGCGATTCGTCAACGCGCTCATCGACCTTCCGTTCGCGCTGCCGACCATCGTGGCCAGCCTGGTGCTGCTGTCGCTGTACGGTCCGAACAGCCCGATCGACATCCAGCTCAATGCGACCCAGCCAGCGCTGGTGATCGCGCTGGCCTTCGTGACGCTGCCGTTCGTGGTGCGTCAGGTGCAGCCGGTGCTCATCGAGGTCGACCGGTCGGTGGAGGAGGCGGCGGCCTCGCTCGGCGCCCGGAATTCGGTGATCTGGTGGAAGGTGGTGTTCCCGTCGCTGGCGCCGGCCGTGCTGTCCGGCGCCGGCCTCGCATTCACCAGGGCCATCGGCGAATTCGGTTCGGTAGTGCTGATCGGCGGCAACATCCCTGGGCATACTCAGGTGGCCTCGCAGCTCATCCAGCAGCAGATCGAGCAGGATTCCAATCAGGGTGCGGCGGCTATCTCGCTAGTGCTCCTCATCATCGCGTTCGTGGTGCTGTTCGTCTTGCGCGTCATCGCGCGTCGGTCGACGTCGCGGGAGGCGGGCGAATGAAGCTCAACCCGTTGACGCGCTATTCGTTGCGCGCGATCGCGCTGCTGTACTTATTCGTGCTGCTGGTGGTTCCGGTGGCGCTGATCTTCTGGCGTTCGTTCGAGCACGGCTTCGGCCAGTTCTGGGACTGGATCACCACCCCGGCCGCGATCTCCGCGCTGCAGCTGAGCCTGCTGATCGTGGTGATCGTGGTCCCGCTCAATGTGGTCTTCGGCGTCGCGGTCGCGCTCGCCCTGGTGCGGGGCAGGTGGCGTGGCAAGCGGATCGTGGAAGCGGTGGTCGATCTGCCGTTCGCGGTGTCGCCCGTGGTCGTCGGTGTGGCCCTGATCCTGTTGTGGGGCTACGGCGGCTGGTTCGGCGGCGTCGAAAGCCTCGGATTCCGAGTGATATTCGGCCTGCCGGGCATGGTGCTGGCGACCATCTTCGTGACGCTGCCGTTCGTCGTCCGCGAGGTCGAACCCGTGCTCCGCGAGATCGGCACCGAGCAGGAGCAGGCGGCGGCGACGCTGGGTGCCGGTGGCTGGCAGACGTTTTCGCGGATCACCCTGCCGGCCATCCGCTGGGGCCTGACCTACGGCGTGGTGCTGACGGTCGCGCGTGCGCTCGGCGAATACGGCGCGGTGACCATGGTGTCGTCGAACTTCCCGGGCGTTTCGCAGACCCTGACGCTGCTGGTCTCCTCGCGATATACCGATGACTACAACGAGTTCGGCGCCTACGCGGCGGCCACCCTGCTGATGCTGATCGCGCTGGTGGTCCTGGCGGCGATGACGCTCATCGAGCGCCGGGCCGACAAGAAGCCCAAGAAGAGCCTGATTCTCCAAGAAGACTTACAGCCCGTACCGGACGAGGAAGAGAGCGTGTCATGACCATCTCGGTGGTGGGAGCGAACAAGCGCTACGGCGATTTCGCGGCCCTGGACAACGTGACCCTGGACATTCCGGACGGGTCGCTCACCGCACTGCTCGGGCCGTCGGGGTCCGGGAAGTCGACGCTGCTGCGATCGATCGCCGGCCTGGATCGTCTCGATTCCGGTTCGGTGCGGATCAACGGGCAGGACGTGACGAATCTGTCGCCGCAGCAGCGGGATATCGGATTCGTGTTCCAGCACTATGCCGCGTTCAAACACATGAATGTGCGCGAGAACGTGGCCTTCGGCCTCAAGATCCGCAAGCGGCCCAAGGCCGAGGTCAAGGCGAAGGTCGACGAGCTGCTGGAGGTCGTCGGGTTGGCCGGGTTCCAGACTCGTTTCCCCGCACAGCTTTCCGGCGGTCAGCGCCAGCGGATGGCGTTGGCGCGGGCGCTCGCGGTCGACCCCAAGGTGCTGCTGCTGGACGAGCCGTTCGGCGCCCTGGACGCCAAGGTGCGTGAGGATCTGCGGGCGTGGTTGCGCCGGCTGCACAACGAGGTTCACGTGACCACGGTGCTGGTGACCCACGATCAGGCGGAGGCGCTGGACGTCGCCGACCGGATCGCGGTGCTGGCCAACGGCAAGCTGGAGCAGGTCGGTGAGCCGGACGACCTGTACGACCGGCCGGCCAACGAATTCGTCATGTCGTTCCTCGGATCGACGGCGCGAGTCAACGGCGTACTCGTACGCCCGCATGACATCCGGGTGGGCCGCACGCCGGAGATGGCGCTCGCCGCCTCGGGTGTCGGCGTGGACGCGGCGGCCGCTCAGGCGGGCATCGTCAAGGCTCACGTGACCCGCGTGGTGCACCTGGGATTCGAGGTGCGCGTCGAGCTGAAGAACGCGGCCAGCGGCGACGAGTTCCACGCCCAGATCACCCGCGGCGACGCCGAGGCGCTGCAGCTGAAAGAGGGCGACGAGGTCTTCGTCCGCGCGACCAGGGTTCCGGAGATCGCCGTCGGCGGGTAGCGGCGCTACCCGAGCTGCCGCACCAGTGCCTCGAGCACGTCCCGGTCTTCGATGGTCGACGGCACGAGGTACTCCTCCCGGTCGACGATCTGCCGCATCGTCTTGCGCAGGATCTTGCCCGACCGGGTCTTGGGCAGCGCGGCGACGACGGTGACATCGCGGAACGCCGCGACGGCGCCGATCTGTTCGCGCACCAGCGCGACCAGTTCGTCCCGCAGCCGGTCGGGGTCGGTATCGGCGCCGGCCTTGAGCACCACATAGCCGCTGGCCCGTTGGCCCTTGAGATCGTCGTGAATGCCGATCACCGCGCATTCGGCGACATCCGGATGCCTGCCGACGACGGCCTCGATGGTGCCGGTCGACAGCCGATGGCCGGCCACGTTGATGACGTCGTCGGACCGCCCGAGGACATAGACGTAGCCGTCGTCGTCGAGGTATCCGGAATCCCCGGTGAGGTAGTAGCCGTCGAAGGTCGACAGATACGAGCTGCGGTAGCGCGCCTCGTCACGCCAGAGTCCGGCGAGCGTGCCGGGAGGCATGGGCAGCTTGATGACGATGTTGCCTTCCTGCCCGGCGCCCAGTGGTGTGCCGGCGGCATCGAGCACCCCGACGTCGTAGCCCGGCACCGGCACGGTCGGCGATCCGGCCTTCAGCGGCATCGGTTCCAGTCCGCGCAGGTTCGCGGCGATCGCCCAGCCGGTCTCGGTCTGCCACCAGTGGTCGACGATCGGGATGCCCAACACGCCGGCCGCCCAGTCGAAGGTATCGGGGTCGAGGCGCTCGCCGGCGGCGAACAGCGCGCGCAGCGACGAGATGTCGTATCGGGAAAGCTCTTTCGCTTCCGGATCGGCCTTGCGGATCGCGCGGATCGCGGTCGGTGCGGTGAACAGCGCGGCGACCCTGTGGTCGGCGATCACCCGCCAGAACGCGCCGGCATCCGGGGTGCCGACCGGTTTGCCCTCGTACATCACCGTGGTGGCGCCGACCAGCAGCGGTCCGTAGACGATGTACGAATGCCCGACGACCCAGCCGACGTCGGACGCGGTCCACCAGACATCGCCGGGTCCGATGTCGTAGACGTTGCCCATCGACCACGCCAGGGCGACCGCATGACCGCCGTTGTCGCGCACCACGCCCTTCGGCTTCCCGGTGGTGCCGGACGTGTAGAGGATATAGAGGGGATCGGTCGCGGCGATCGTGACCGGATCGGCCGGTTGCGCCCGTGACATCTCGTCGTCCCAGTCGAGCCAGCCGGCGTGGTCGGTCGCGCTGCCGGCTATCTGCGGACGGTCCTTGACGATCACGGTCGACGGCGCGGTATCCACCATCTCGAGGGCGGCCGCCACGATCGGCAGGTATTCGACGGTGCGGCCGGGCTCGAGGCCGCCCGAGGTCGTGATGATCGCGACCGGGTCGGCGTCGGCGATCCGGGCCGCCAGCTCGGGTGCCGCGAATCCGCCGAACACCACCGAATGCACCGCCCCGACTCGGGCGCAGGCGAGCATCGCGATCGCGGCTTCCGGGATCATCGGCAGGTAGATCACCACGCGGTCGCCGGCGCCGACGCCATGCCCGGCCAGCACTCCGGCGAATCGGGACACCTCGTCGAGGAGCTCGGCATAGCTGTAGGTGCGGGTCTCGCCGACCATCGCCGAATCCCAGATGAGCGCGGCCCGGTCGCCGTGGCCGGCGGCGACGTGGCGGTCGAGCGCGTTGTATGCGGTGTTGAGCGTGCCGTCGGGGAACCAGCGGTAGATCGGTGCGTTCGAATCATCCAACGCCCGGGTCGGCGGATCGACCCAGGAGACCAGTTGTGCCGCGGTGAGCCAGAAGCCCTCCGGATCGTCGACGCTCTGCCGGAATGATTCGCTGTAACGCCCCATCGTCGCACCGTACGACAGTCGCGGTGGGTTCGGCGTAGATTCTCAGCATGGCCGATCGAATCTCGCAGTACACCCATGACGGGCTGACCTTCGACGTCGTCGACAGCGGACCCATCGACGGAGACGTGGTCGTCCTGCTGCACGGCTTCCCGCAGACTGCGGCATCCTGGTCGGCGGTGTCGGAGCTACTGCACGGCAAGGGGTTCCGGACGCTCGCGCCCACCCAGCGGGGCTACTCGGCCGGCGCGCGGCCGACTGGTCGTCGGCAGTACACCACCGACAAGTTGACCGCCGATATCGCGGCACTGATCGAGCTGACCGGTGGTCCGGCGCATGTGGTCGGCCACGACTGGGGCGCGATGGTGGCGTGGTCGATCGCGGCCGCACGTCCCGACCTGGTGCGCACCCTCACCACGGTGTCGGTGCCGCACCCGGCGGCGTTCTTCAAGTCGATGGTGACCAGCGGGCAGGCGCTCCGATCGTTCTATATGGGGATCTTCCAGCTGCCGAAAGCGGGAGAAGCGTTCGCGCGCTTCATGATGACCCGAGCCGGCATGCCGCGCGAGGCCCTGGCGATCTCGAAGGCCGAGGTGATGGACACGCCGGCCCTGACGACGGCGCTCAACTGGTATCGCGCGTTGCCGTTCGAGCCGCGGGACCAGCTCGGCGCCAAGATCACCCGGCCCACCACCCACGTGTGGAGCGACGGCGATGTCGCGCTGGACCGTAAGGGCGCGCTGCTGACCGAGCGGTATGTGGATGCGCCGTACAAGCTGGAAGTCATTGAGGGAGCCAATCACTGGCTGCCGGATCGCCGTCCGGAGCTGCTGGCCGACATCATCGCCGAGCGGGCGGCGACCGCCGTCGACTAGGGCGTGTCTCCTAATGATTGGGTGATCGGTCGCTGATGATCGGTGGATGAGTTCTAGGTGTGAGTCGCTCAGTGATGCGCAGTGGGAGCGGATCGAGCCGTTGTTGCCGTCAAACGTTGGGCGGCAAGGGCGTCCGTTCTGCAACAACCGGCAGGTTGTCGAAGCGATCATCTATCGATACCGGACCGGGATTCCGTGGCGTGACCTGCCGTCGGAGGTGTTCGGGCCATGGCAGACGGTGTGGAAACGGCACCGCCGTTACGCCGAGGACGGCACCTGGGACATCGTTCTTGCCGAGGTACTGGCCGATGCTGACGCGGCCGGGAAGAT
>NZ_AQYG01000038.1 GCF_000380485.1 Jongsikchunia kroppenstedtii DSM 45133
TCCGGTACAGGATGATCAGACCGAGGACGAACAGAATCTTCCGTCGCAGGTCCGGGGTCCGGAAGACCGAGACTAGAGCGGAATTCACTAATCCTCCTGGGCGCAGCCGACTCGCGGCACGCATCTGGCCAGCCGCGACGTGTCACCGTTGCCGACTGATGGTCACTGATAACGCCTGTCCGCCAAAATCTTGGGCGCAGACAACTCTTGAACTCTAACAGCGTGAAGAACCGAACCCCGGCGGGCGGCATCGCGCACACCCGCCGGGGATCCGATATGTCAGAGCTCGTTTGCGGTGCCGCCGGCAGCCGCGATCTTCTCCTTGGCAGAAGCCGTGAACTTGTTGGCGGTGATCGTCAACGCGACCGACAGCTCGCCGTCGCCCAGGATCTTGACCAATTCGTTCTTGCGGACCGCACCCTTGGCGACGAGGTCCTCGACGCCCACGGTGCCGCCCTGCGGGAACAGCAGCGCGAGATCGCCGACGTTGACGACCTGGTACTCGACCCGGTTGCGGTTGGTGAAGCCCTTGAGCTTCGGCAGCCGCATGTGGATCGGCATCTGGCCGCCCTCGAAGCGCGCAGGCACGTTCTTGCGCGCCTTGGTGCCCTTGGTACCGCGACCGGCGGTCTTGCCCTTGGAACCCTCACCGCGACCGACGCGGGTCTTGTCCTTCTTGGCGCCCTCGGCGGGACGCAGGTGATGCAGTTTGATCGTCATTACTTGACCTCTTCAACCTCAACGAGGTGACGCACCACGTTGATCAGGCCGCGGTTCTGCGAGTTGTCCTCGCGCACCACGGACTTGCGAATGCCCTTCAGACCCAGGGTCCGCAGGCTTTCCTTCTGCTTGTGGCGGATACCCACGGTGCCACGCACCTGGGTGATCTTCAGTTCAGCCATATCACTGCGCTCCTGCTGCACGTGCCCGCAGCATGCCTGCCGGGGCGACCTCATCGACGGGCAGTCCGCGACGCGCGGCGACCTCTTCGGGTCGCTGCAGCATCTTCAGCGCGGCAACGGTCGCGTGAACGACGTTGATCGCGTTGTCGCTGCCCAGGCTCTTACCGATCACGTCGTGCACGCCGGCGCATTCCAGGACCGGGCGCACCGCGCCGCCGGCGATCACACCGGTACCGGCCGAGGCCGGGCGCAGCATGACCACGCCGGCCGCCTTCTCGCCCTGTACCGGGTGGGTGATCGTGCCGGCGATCATCGGGACGCGGAAGAAGTTCTTGCGAGCCTCTTCGACACCCTTCTGGATCGCGGCCGGAACTTCCTTGGCCTTGCCGTAGCCGACACCGACCAGTCCGTTGCCGTCACCGACCACCACGAGCGCGGTGAACGAGAACCGGCGGCCGCCCTTGACGACCTTGGACACGCGGTTGATGGCGACGACGCGCTCGAGCTGGTTCTTGTCCTGCTCGCCACGTCCGCCGCGACCGCCGTCACGACGATCGCCGCGGCCTCCGCGACGGTCGCCGCCGCGCTCGCCCGCGTTGCTGTTGGTGTTGTTCGAATCTCCGGCGGGGCCATTGCCGCCGTCACGCCGCTGACGTCCCGGCATCAGATGGTCCTTCCGTAAGAAATGGTGGTCTTCACGATGGAAAGCATCAGAACTTGAGCCCTCCCTCGCGCGCAGCATCGGCCAGCGCGGCGATGCGGCCGTGGTAGTCGCGACCACCGCGGTCGAACACGACGGCCTCGACGCCGGCAGCCTTGGCGCGGGCGGCGATCAGCTCGCCGACCTTGCGCGACTTGGCCGACTTGTCGCCGTCCGCGGCACGCACGTCGGCCTCGATGGACGACGCGGCAGCGACGGTCTTGCCGACCAGGTCGTCGACCAGCTGTGCGTGGATGTGCCGCGAGCTGCGGTTCACGACCAGCCGGGGCCGCTCGGCGGTGCCGGCGATGTGCTTGCGCAGCCGTGCGTGGCGACGGGTCACCGACCGCCGACGACGGGTGGAAACGTCCTTGCCGACCGGGGTGCGGTCAGTCTTGTTTTCGGAATCACTCATGTCACTTACCCGTCTTTCCGACCTTGCGGCGGATCTGCTCGCCCTCATAGCGGATGCCCTTGCCCTTGTACGGGTCCGGGCGGCGCAGGCGACGGATCTTCGCGGAGATCTCGCCGACCTTCTGCTTGTCGATGCCCGACACCGAGAACTTGGTGGGCGACTCGACTGCGAACGTGATGCCCTCAGGAGCCTTGATCGGCACCGGGTGGCTGTAGCCGAGCGCGAACTCGAGGTCGCTGCCCTTGGCCTGCACGCGGTAGCCGACACCGAAGATCTCCATCTTCGTGGTGTAGCCCTCGTGGACACCGGTCACGATGTTCTGGACCAGGCTGCGGCTGGTGCCGTGCAGCGCACGGTTGCGGCGCTCGTCGTTCGGCCGGGTGACCACGACCGCGCCGTCTTCCAGGACGACCTGGATCGGCTCGGAGATGGCCAGGCTCAGCTCGCCCTTCGGGCCCTTTGCCTTGACGTTCTGGCCGTCGATGGTGACGTCCACACCGGACGGCACGACGACAGGATTCTTACCTACACGCGACATTTCTCGGTCCCCTTACCAGACGTACGCGAGGACTTCGCCGCCCACGCCCTTGTTCTTGGCCTGGCGATCGGTGAGCAGACCCGAGGACGTGGAGATGATGGCCACGCCCAGGCCGCCGAGCACCTTCGGCAGGTTGGTGGACTTTGCGTAGACCCGCAGGCCCGGCTTGGAAACGCGACGCAGGCCGGCGATGCTGCGCTCGCGGCTCGGGCCGTACTTAAGGGTGACCACGAGGTTCTTGCCGACCGGGGCATCCTCGGTGCGGAAATCGGTGATGTAGCCCTCACGCTTGAGGATCTCGGCGATGTTGCCCTTGATCTTCGAGTGAGGCAGGGTCACCTCTTCGTGGTACGCCGAATTGGCGTTGCGCAGACGCGTCAGAAAGTCTGCGATCGGATCAGTCATGGTCATAGTTGACCGTCAACCTTTCTCGGGGCGGTTCCCATACAGCACGCGCGGGATGCACGTGGTGGGCCTACAGCGAAGTGGATGGTTTCTGCATAAGCGCTGGTGCCATTGGCTTTTCACCGGCATCAGCTGCATATTCAGTTGTCGGCCCGCCGCAAGCACTCTCGTGCTCACAGCAGGCAACCGCTCTAGTGTAGAGAATCAGCAGGTCTAGACCAAATTGACGGACAGACCGCGGCCGGATCGCCGGCCCCGCGCCCGGCTCAGCGGGTGAAGACGCCGAGTCCCTCGTCGTCGTAGTACGCGAGCGTGAGCTTGTTTCCGTCGAACGTCGCCTGCGACACCGAACCCGGCGGCGCATTCTCGGTGTCCAGGGTGAAGGTGAACGTGTCGCCGTCCCAGTGCTTGAGCGGGAACGTCTTGCCGACGCCCAGGCCGAGCACCAGTCCCCCGTCCTTCTCGGTGATCGTCGCCGGACCGTAGTAGCCGTTGGCGTAGCTGCCCGCGTACTGCGCGAGCGGCTTGGCCGGGGCCGCATCCGCCGGCGCCGTCTTGCCGACGAGCTCGCCAACTGGAGCGGTGAACGGTCCGAGCGCCTTGGGCAGCAGGTCGGCGTAGTCGATCTTGATCGATCCGTACTGCACCAAGTCGGTGAAGCTGTCGTTGATCGTCTCGGGAATGCCGATCGGCCAGCCGTTGGTCAGCGTCACGATGCCCACATCGGCCGACGGGATGATCGATACGTTGGTCGCGCCGCCGGATGCGAAGGCGCCCGAGTGATTGAAGCCGGTCCGACCGGTCAGGCCGGGCGAGACGTTGAAGCCGTATCCGTAGAAGCCGGCGCGCGCATCGAGCTGGTCCGGCTTGGCGGACACCGCCTGCGGCGTGACCGCCGGCTGGAATGCCTCCGGCGAGTAGATCTGCTGCCCGTTGTATTTGCCGCCCGCGAGCACCAGCTGCAGCCACTTCGCCATGTCGTTGATCGACGAGCTGGCGCCGCCGGCCGGGTCCTGCTGGTCGGGATCGCGGACGAGACCGTGCACCCACTTGCCGTCGATCTCCTGGTGCAGAGTCGCCCGATCGGTCCGGCTGAGGAAATCCGAGTATCGAAAACTCGTCGACGCCATCCCGAGCGGCTTGTAGATGTTGTCGGCGGCGAGGTCGGCGAAGGACTTGCCGGCGTGCACCGCGACCGCCTGCGCGCCCGAGGTGAAGCCGTAGTTCGCATAGGCATAGGAGACCCGGAACGGGTTCAGTTTGTGCATGCGCAGGTGATCGAAGATGTACTTCTGATCGAAGCCCAGGTCCTCGAGCTTGTCGCCCGCCGCACCGGGCAGGCCGGTGCGATGCGACATCCCGTCACCGACCGTGACATGACTGCTCACCCACGGGTCGGCGAGCGCGTAACCGGGCATGAGATCCGCGATCGGCGTGTCCCAGGAGACGTCGCCCTTGGTGACCTCGCTGGCAACGACCGTGGCGGACAACGACTTCGACACCGACGCCACCTGGAACACCGTGTTCGGGTCGACCTTCTGATCCGGATGCTCGACGTCACGAACACCGAATCCCTTGGCGTAGATGACCTTTCCGCCGTGCACGACGGCGACGGCGACCCCGGGGACGCCGGTCTTCTTCATCTCCTGGTCGACCAGGTCGTCGAGCTTGTCGACCGCCTTGTTCACGCTGTCGGACGGAAGCGGACTGCCCGCCACCACATTCGGCGGCTGATCGCTCTTCGGCATGTCTATCGAGTACCCGCCCGAACTCGACGAGCAGCCCGCGACCAGTGCCACCGCGCTCAGCGCGGCGATCGCCACCACCGGGCCGCGAGCCCGGGTCGGACGAAGTGGGATGAAACCGTTGCTGGTGGGCCAGATATGCATGAGATTCCCCCGAACTCCTCGAACTGCACACCGCTCGGCTAAGCGTATTCCGGCAGGGGTCCTCACCAGGGAGTTTCGCTGAAACCCGGTTCAGTGGTCGGCGTAGACCACCCGGCTGCCGACGACGATGTCCTGTAGCGACCGCCGCCCGGGCGACACCGCGACCCATGCCAGGCCGATCGGAAAGAGCGTGCACGCCACGGCACGCAGCACGGCACGCACGAGATTCAATCGCTGGCCCCGACGGCCGGTCACCCGTAGATGCATCACCACGCACCCGAGCGTCTTCCCCGACAACGACCAGCACCCGGTCAGATAGACGACGCATATCGCGAGGAAGGCCGTCGTCGTGAACCACCAGGCCGACGTACTCATATCCAGATTGCGCACGTCGATCAGGAACAGCAGGAAGATCGTCGCCCCGGCGCCGACCGCCATGATGGTGACTGCCACGAGCAGATCGATGCCCGCCGCCAGGCCCCGACTGACCAGACCCGCGACACGCGGCTGTGCGGTCGGGTCGTCAGTCATCGTCGACCTTGCGCCGCAGGATGCGGTTCACCAGCTGCTCGACGCGGTCGTCGGCCTGCACGCTGCCAGCCCGCACATCGTTCAGCACCTCGCCGGACACCGACGTCGTCGCATCCCGCACGATGGAGTTCACGTCGACCTTGTTCAGGACCGCGTCGAAATCGATGCCGGCGATCGGCGGGTTCAGATCGAGTTCGGCCAGTACCGGATTGAGATCCAGCTTCGCGATGACCTGATTGAGATCGAGCCGCTCGAGCAGCATGTTGAGGTCGACATGCGCGAGCAGGGCGTTCAGGTCGAGCCGCGCCAGCACGGCGTCGAGATCGATCGTCTCGAGCAATCGGTTCAGATCCAGGCTCTGGGTGATCACCGGCGTCAGGTCGGTGCGTGACAGTGCCGCGATCACTTCGTCGAGCGCCACATCGACAATGGCCCGGATGCTCTCCGCCGTGGCCTCGCCCGCCCGCCGCGGCAGCGAGATCACCTCGCCGACACCCGGCAGGCTGCCGGCGAAGTCCCACATGCGCCCGACGGCGCTCGTTCGACCCCCACTCACCACGTAAGTATCGCAGCGTGCGGCGTCATCGCGGGCCATTGCGTTCGGTCCCGGTGCGCCGCAGGGACGCCCGGGTCAGGAGGCGAAGCGCCGGCGCACGACATCGACGCCGTCGCCGGTCACGTCATTCAGCGCGGTCGGCCGCCCGGTCATCAGCATCAGGATCGCCTCGGCCGGTCCCGACACCGTGGGACCGGCGCCGCCCGCCCAGTCGATATCGGTGGCCTGCCAGCTCACGCCCATGTCGCGGTAGCCGAAGATGCGGCCGGCCCGGGTCGCGGTGACGAAGTGCAGGACGGTCCGCCAGCGATCTGCATCCACCACATCACGAGCGATTCCGAGCGGTCGCCGGATGTCCTGGCCGTGCACGAGAATGTCGGTCAGCGGGGCCCGCGGCCCACCCCCGGGCGGCTTGAACCGGCTATCGGCATGCTGCGCAAGCAGTTCCGGCAGCTGCGGCCCGTGCTGCTCGACCACCCGTTGCGCGGCAATCACATTGGACCGATCGAAGTTGCCCCGTGCCCGGAGCAGTATCGGCATGAACTCGCGCACGCCCATGATCAGCGGCACCACGAGATGTGCGGCGACGTCCCGGACCGACCAGTCACCGCACAGCGACGGCGTATCCCATTGCTCCGCAGTCAATTCCGACAGCAGGTCGGCCAGCCGCCGACGCTCGTCGGCGATCGCCGTGTACACCTCATCCGTCGTCACCAGGCCATCGCTCATGGTGAGCACCCTATCGAGGCCGCTGGAACCATGACGTATGCGACGCGTCGTGACACATATCGTCGTCACGACCCGTATGCGTCATGGTTCCGGCGAGCTACCGGTAATAATCGAAGCGCGAGGTGGGCACCACGTCGAGGTTCTGGTGGGCGCCGAACCGGCTGACGCTGGCCATCATCTTGGTGACGCGGTCGGTGAGCTCGGCGTCATCTCCCCCACTGCCGTAGAACTCGTGCGGATCGGACACCGCACCCATGGGGAACAGCTCCTCGACGATGGCATCGACTTGCGGAGTATCCGGCGTCAGCGGGCGGTCGACGATGTTCTGGTAGTAGCCGAACGTCGCCTGCGTATCGATCGCCACCTGCGTGTGATCCTCGAGCCAGATGCCGCCACTCGTCATACGGCAGTTCCTCCGGGCGGCGCAGGAACGCGATATTCGCCAGCGCATCGATCCGCGTGCCGTCGCCCGGCAGCTCCGGATCGAGCGGCGCGCGTACCGTGACCGCCCAGGCAGCGATCCGAAGCCCCTTGGTGGTCAACAGATTCAGCACCGGTTGCGGATCGTCGGCCCAGATTCCGAGCACCGCGTCGATCGGCGGCTCGAACACGCTGAGCCGCATCGCGCCGTCGACCGCCGCGTCGCTGATATTGATCTGCACGCGAGTCGCACCCGCCGCCCGGCATTCGACGGCGAAATCCGCCCCGAGTGCCTCCGACAGGTTCTCGCCCCACACCGCCACTACCGTTTTCGCTGTCATCGATCGCACGCTACGGGAGGAGGCCGGCGTCGAACCCGCGATTCCCACTGGACGAAACGGCTCTGCTGCCACACCCAAGCGCCCCGAGCCGACTAGGTTGGGACACCAACCGCATCCGCGATCGATTCGAGGACTCTGTGACGACAGCAATAGACCGGCGTGCCTTTCTCACGGCCACCCTCGGGCTCGCGGCATCGGCCGCGGTCCTCGCCGCCTGCGGCGGCTCCTCCTCCAGCAAGAAGGTCGGCCCCGACCTGTCCGGGGCGGATCCGGCGATCCGGCCGCAGGACGACCTGTTCCGCGCCATCAACGGGACCTGGCTGCGCGACACGCCGATCCCGCCGGACAAGAGCGGTATCGACACGTTCTCGGATTTGAGCGACGAGGCACAGAAGAACCTGAAGTCGATCCTCGAAGGCATCGGTTCGAACGCCACCGGCGATGATCGCAAGATCCGCGACCTATATGACAGCTATCTCGACACCGCCACGATCGATCGCCTCGGCCTGTCTCCGATCGACGATCTGCTGGTCGCGGTCGACCGGGCGCAGACGCGCGAGCAGCTGACCCAGGTGATGGCGCAGGCATCGACCCAGGGTTCGACGGATCTGCTGACCATCCAGGTCGCCCCGGATCCCAAGGACGCGACACAGTACCTGCCGAACCTCAATCAGTCGGGTCTCG
Source organism: Jongsikchunia kroppenstedtii DSM 45133 (assembly GCF_000380485.1). Taxonomy (GTDB): domain Bacteria; phylum Actinomycetota; class Actinomycetes; order Mycobacteriales; family Mycobacteriaceae; genus Jongsikchunia; species Jongsikchunia kroppenstedtii. Next base: position 8,111 of record NZ_AQYG01000038.1, read on the forward strand.
GCCTCCCCGACGAGTCCTACTACCGCGAACCGGATTACGCGGACACCCGCGCCGCGTATGTGGCGATGCTGCAGAAGTTCGCCACGCTGGCGGCCATGCCCGACCCGGCCGGCACCGCGCAGCGCATGCTGGCACTGGAGACCGCGATCGCGAAGGGACAGTGGGACAACGTGCGCACCCGCGATGCGCAGGCCACCTACAACCCGCGGACCTGGACCGAGTTCACGGCATCGGCACCCGGAATCGACTGGGCCATCTGGCGTTCCGCGGTCGGCGCGACCGAGCAGCAGTTCGAGAAGGTCGTCCTCGCCGAGCCGTCGTACTTCACGGCGGTGGCCCAGGTCTGGTCGACCGCAGCGATCAATGATCTGCGAGAGTACGTGCGACTCAGCATCATTCGAGACTTCTCGGCCTACCTGCCGAAGGCGTACTCCGACGCCCAGTTCGCCTTCTACAAGGGCACGCTCTCGGGCCTGAAGCAGCAGCCGGACCGCTGGAAAAACGGGGTCAAGCTCGTCGACAGCACTCTCGGCGAGGCCCTCGGTCGCCGCTATGTCGACAAATACTTCCCGGCGAACGCCAAGAAGCAGGCGCTCGAACTGGTCGACAACCTGCTGGCCGCCTACCGCGCCAGCTTCGCGACGCTGTCGTGGATGACCGAGCCGACGCGGCAGGCGGCGATCGCCAAGCTCAACAAGATCACGGTGAAGATCGGCTACCCGGATTCGTGGCGCAACTACGACGCGGTGACCATCAACAAGTCGACATTGATCGCGAATCTTCGGTCGGCGACGAGTGCCGAGAACACCCGCCAGCTGAACAAGCTCGGCAAGCCGGTCGATCGCGGCGAGTGGCAGATGACCCCGCAGACGGTCAACGCATACTACGACCCGAGCTACAACGAAATCGTCTTCCCCGCAGCGGTTCTGCAAGCACCGTTCTTCTCGCCGGACGCCGAGCCGGAGGTCAACTACGGCGGTATCGGCGGGGTGATCGGCCACGAGATCGGCCACGGCTTCGACGATCAGGGCAGCCAGTACGACGGCGACGGCAATCTGCGCGACTGGTGGACGCCCGCCGACCGCGCCGCGTTCGACCAGAAGACCAAGGCCCTGATCGCGCAGTACAACGTGCTGGTGCCCGCGGGCCTGGCACCGAACCAGCATGTCGACGGCGCGCTCACGGTCGGCGAGAACCTGGCCGACCTCGGCGGACTGTCGATCTCCATCGCCGCGTACAAGATCGCCACCAAGCAGCAGGGCCCGAGCCAACAGCAACCCACGGCCGACCCCGCCCGCCTCACCCAGCTGTTTCAGTCCTGGGCCCGGATCTGGCGCGGCAAGGACACGCCCGAGCGCATGGTGTCATTGCTGGCGACGGATCCGCACTCGCCCAACGAGTTCCGCTGCAATCAGGTGGTGCGCAATCTCGCCACCTTCCACTCGACCTTCAATGTGCAGCCGAGCGACAAGGAGTATCTGGCTCCGGCAGACCGGGTCACGGTCTGGGTCGCCGACTAGAGCCGGCGCGGCCACCGGGTCATAGCCCTGGCCTATGGCCTCCTAGGCGGTTGCGGGCTACCGGTCGTCGCCCGGTGCGGCGAAGGTCGAATCATGACCACGATTCGCCTTCCCCGCGTAGCGGACCGGCAGCTCCAGCTGCCCGACGCGACGCGCTATCTGCCCGGGCTGCTGGTGGTCGGTGTCGTCGCCGCGGTTGCCACCGTCGGCGGCCGGATCGAGCCGCTGCTCGGCGGACCGGTCATCGGCGTGATCCTCGGTGCGGTGCTCAGCCCCTGGGTGCGCCGGCGGGGCGAACTGCGACTCGGGGTCACCCTGGCCGCGACCGTGGTACTGCAGGTGTCCGTCGTGGTGCTCGGCGCCCAGCTGTCGATCAGCCAGGTGCTGACCGCCGGGGTCGACTCGCTGCCGGTCATGCTCGGCACCCTCGCCGCCTGCCTCATCGTCGCCCAGCTCGCCGGCCGATGGCTCGGCATCTCCGGCGATCTGCGCACCTTGATCGGCTGCGGCACCGCGATCTGCGGCGCGTCGGCGATCGCGGCGGTCAGCCCGACGATCCGCGCCAAGAATCCCGACATCGCCTACGCGATCACCACCATCTTCGTGTTCAACGTCGTTGCTGTGCTGGTGTTTCCGCCGCTCGGCCATGCCCTGCACATGAGCCAGCACGACTTCGGTCTGTTCGCCGGCACGGCCGTCAACGACACATCCTCGGTGGTGGCCACGGCGAGCACCTACGGCGACGCGGCCAGCCACGAGGCGGTCGTCGTCAAGCTGACCCGGACGCTGATGATCATCCCGATCTGCCTGGTGCTCGGCGCGCTCACCCGCCGCCGCACGACCGAGCCCGACGCCGGGCCGATTCGCTCGGGAGGCGCTCTGCGACAGGCGGTTCGGCTGGTTCCGTGGTTCCTGATCGGCTTCCTGGTGCTCGCCGCCATCAACTCCGCCGGCGCCATCCCGGCCTCGGCGCACAGCTCGATCCAGTTCACCGCGTTGACGCTGATCACCGTGGCACTGACCGCGATCGGGATGTCCACCGACACGGCCGCCCTGCGCCGCGCCGGATTCAGGCCATTCGTGCTGGGCCTGATCCTGTGGGCGACGGTCGGCGCGACGAGCCTGCTACTGCAACTGGCATGACAGCGCCCGCGCTGTGCAAAACTGAGCCGACATGTTGCCACCCTGGACACCAGACCTCGCCTCCCTCGACCTGCTGCTGTCGGTCGCCGAACTCGGCAGTGTCGGCCGAGCGGCCGAAACGCACGGGATCAGCCAGCCCAGCGCCAGCGCCCGGCTGTCCCATCTGGAACGCCGCCTGGGCGTCTCGCTCCTGGTTCGCACCCGCCGCGGCAGCACCCTGACACCGGCCGGCGAGGCGGTCGTCGCCTGGGCCCGCGGCGTCATCGAAGCGACCCGGGTGCTCACCGACGGGGTATCGGCGCTGCGGTCCGGGCACACCGCACGGCTGCAGTTGGCCTCGAGCCTGACGATCGCCGAATACCTGCTGCCGGCCTGGCTGACCGTGCTGCGGCGGGAACATCCCGAGCTGGAGATCTCGGTGACGGTGGCGAACAGCCTGGACGTCATCCGGCAGGTGCGCGCGGGCACAGCCCATTTCGGACTGATCGAGTCCCCGTCGGCGCCTGATGAGCTCACCGCACAACGCATCAGCGGCGATCGGCTGGTCCTGGTCGCCAGCCCGGAATCGGCGGCGCATACACCGACCTCGTTGCAGCCCAACGACATCACCGGACTACCGCTGCTACTACGGGAACCCGGATCAGGCACGCGCGATACGTTCATCGCGGCGCTGACGGTGGCGCTGGGCGGCGCGAGCGCCCCGGAACTTCCGCACGCCGCTGAATTGGGTTCGACGACAATCATTCTCGCGACCGCACGGGCCGGGGGCGGGATCGGCGTGGTCAGCGCGCTCGCCGCGGCGTCCGACCTGCGCACCGGCGAGCTGGTCCAGCTCCGCACCACCGGGCTCACTTTGGACCGCGACCTACGCATGGTGTGGGCCGGCGATACCCCGCCGGCCCACGCATTGGATCTCTTGAACGCGGCCGCCCGGGCAACACCCGGACGGCCACGGGCCTAGTCGCTCAGGAGCTTGCGCACGCGCGGAATCACCTCGGTGCCATACAGTTCCAGCGAAGTCATCATGTCCTCGTGCGGCAGCGTGCCGTTCGAGTACTTCATGTCGAATTGGTCGGCGTTCAACGTCTGCACCGTGCGTGCGATCTTGGTGGCGACGGTGTCGGGCGAACCGACATACAGCGAGCCCGTGGTGATCTCCCGGTCGAACTCGATGCGACTCGTCGGGCCCCAACCGCGTTCGGCACCCAGGCGATCCCGGAACGCACGGTAGTGCTCCCAGAGCAGATCGGCCGCATCGGAGTCGGTGGCCGCGACGAAGCCGGGGCTGTGCACCGCCAATGGCATGGCGCCACTGCCCAATTCACGCTGGGCTCGCCGATACAGGTCGGCATACGGGGCGAATCGAGCGGGATCACCGCCGATGATGGCCAGCATCATCGGGATCCGGCGATGCACCGCGCGCACCACCGATTCCGGGCTGCCACCGACGCCGACCCACGCCTTCATACCGTTCTCGGTCTTCGGGTAGACGTTCTGGTCAGTCAGGCTCGCCCGGGTGGTGCCGGACCAGGTCACCGGCTTCTCGGTGATCAGCTCGGCCATCAGCTCGAGTTTCTCATCGAACAGCACCTCGTAATCCGACAGCTCGTAGCCGAACAGCGGGAACGACTCGGTGAACGAGCCGCGGCCGAGCACGACCTCGGCACGGCCCCCAGAGATCGCGTCAACCGTCGCAAAGCGTTCGTACACGCGCACCGGATCATCAGAGCTGAGCACCGTCACGGCGGTCCCGAGCCGGATCCTCTCGGTGCGCGCGGCGATCGCGCCGAGCACGATCTCCGGCGCCGAGATCGCGAAGTCGCTGCGGTGATGTTCGCCGACGCCGAAGAACTCGATCCCGACCTGCTCGGCCAGGACAGCCTCATCCACCACATTGCGGATCACCTGAGCGGCCGAGAGCCGTTCGTCCGAACTCGCCGCACCACCGGGAACCGTGATGTCCCCGAACGTGTCGACACCGAATTCCACATCCGTCATTGCCGGGCCTCCTTCAGTCATGCACAGGATAACCGGTCTACGGTCCGCTTAATTCCGTGGTGCGCCGCGGCTGCTATCCCGCGCGTTCCGCGGGCTCGCCGGTCGGCCATGAACCGAAAATATCGGCGAATGCGGCGCGCAGTTCCGCTACATAGCGGGGAAGATCGGTGAGTTGTTCGGGGTCCGTGTTGATGCTGACCGCGACAGTGTCGCCGATCGAATAGACCATGTGCTCCAGCGCGGATTGGCCACCGACAACCGCTAGTCCGAAACTCGCCAGCACCGGGATGCCACATAGCTGCCGCCCATCGACGGGACCTTCAGTCACACTGCTGATTCCGGTATGCGTCAGCACTTCTGCCATGGTCACGGGCTCCCGACGGCGCCTAGCTGCTGCGATCAGCCGAAACGCGAACCCCGGAAGCCGCGGCGGCACCGCGGCATGCGCGGCCAGCGCATGAGGCGACAACGCTCGCTCACGCTCCTCCTGAGTATCAGCATGAATGGCTCGCGCCTGATCGACGAAGTCCGACGTGGTGGTGTGCAGATCCACGACACCAAGCATCAGACTGTTCCGCGCATCGGTGATTTCGACACTACGAGTCGAGATCCGAATGCAACCGACGAGATCGCGATCCGCGTCGCCGAGGTAGTGCGCCAACGCGCGACCGATCGTCGCCAGCACGACATCGTTGACTTTCACCTCGCCGATGGCCGTGGCGGTCGCACGGAGCTGCGGGAACGGCACGAAAACCACGTCGGCTGCTCGTCGAGCGGTCGTGACCATTCCGTTCAACGCGGTCACCGGCGATGGCGCCGGAGGCGTGCTCAACCGTCCGGCGATCATGTCGTCACGGAGCCGGCGCTGCGCACGAACCGCGGCAAACACATCCCGAACAAGCCTCGGACCCCACAGAGGTGACGTCACCAGGCCGCGCATCGTCGCCCCGGCGCGGCTGATCGTCCAGCCGGACACCACGGTCGGGATCTCCGGCGAGAAGAGGGTGCGCATGATATCGGCCGCACCCGCCCCATCCGTCACCGAATGGTGGATGCTCAGGATCACGACGACGCATGGGTGATCCCACGGTCCGACACCGGTGACGCCGCGAGCGATATGAATCGACCAGGCCGGGCGCGACCAATCGAAATTCTCGGCCTGGACACGAGTCAGCAACTCGCACGCCTGGTTCCAATGCGTCATCTCGTGCACGTGCACGTGCTCAGTCGCGTTGAAATCGCGGGCAAAAGACCAGTAGTCGTCGCCGAGATGACCGTAGGGGCTGACGACCCGCTGCCGGAGCACACCGATGCCTGCGGCCCGCCGCGTCAGCCAGTCTGCCAATTCCGTCGATGAGCGGGAGCGATCGTCGGCAAGAACGTATGCGGCGATGACCGGGCTTCGCGTCTGGACTTCCGAGATGTACCGGAAGACCGCATCTCTAGCACGTACCGGTGGCATTCATACTCCGACCTGGGAACTCGAGAACGTCGACGACGATCAGGAGTCCTGAGTGCTCGAACGATCCTTGGTCACGTCGCCGTGCTCGTCGTCCAGTGCCCGGAACAACCTCGATATCTTCCAAGTCTGGGACTCGTTGTCCCATGGCCGAAAAAGCAGCCACATTCCGGTGAAGAGAACGAAACGAACCGGCAGATCGGCCTTCATCACTTTCACCGCCGCGCGATTACCCCTCGCCTGAGCAGTGCGAATTCCGCCGGTAATATAGTGCCATTGCTTGATCGGGGATTTCCGCTGTGCGCGGATCGATCCGGCGACAACCATTCGCGGATTGTAGAAGCAGCGGAGTCCCGCTTCGGTCAGGGCCATGCCCATGTCGGCGTCTTCCCAGACGTCCTGACGAGCGGTCAGGTTCTCCCGAATCTCTTTCCATGCCAAACGTCGCATCGCATGATTCGGACCCGTCACCGATCCGATCTCCCGGCCGTTCTCGTGTCCTTTCGGCTGCCGCGTCGCAATCTTCTCGACAATCGCGAACGGCGGGCCATCATAGACCGTCATCGGCCCGGTGACCGCGCTGAAAGCCGTTCCATCGATGTCTGAGGTCCCATCGAAGAACGTCACGATACTCTCGGCCCACGTCTCCGAAACATGTACGTCGGCATCCGTCCGGGCGATGATGTCACTGACCGCGACGTCATAGCCGGTGGCCCGCGCGGCATAGCATCCCGGCTCCGGCTCATCGATCAACCTGATGACCGGATTTGTCTGCGCGGCCGCCGCGACGATCTCTCTCGATCGGTCCGTGGAACCGTTGTCGACGATGATGATCTCGTTGAAGGGCACGGTCTGATTCAGCAACGAATCAAGACAGCCGCCGATTCTCGATTGCTCGTTATACACCGGAACGACCACGCTGATCGTGAGCACGCAAACCCCCTGAATGCCCCAAAAAATGCTCTCGCAGAGTACCACAGGCGCAAATCAGACAATCCGCCAATGTCACGCCATGGGACGCCTATACACGTCTGGCCCCGTCTCCACAGGAGGCGGGGCCAGACGTCAGGTCGGCGTCTACGCCGAGCTAGATCACCAGCTCGACTTGTGCACGCCCGGCAGCTCGCCGGCGTGTGCCATCTCGCGCAGGCACACGCGGCACAGGCCAAACTTGCGGTACACCGAGTGCGGGCGACCGCATTTGTTGCACCGGGTGTAGGCGCGCACCGCGAACTTCGGCTTCTTGTTGGCCTTGTTGACCAGAGCTTTCTTAGCCATCAGTCAGTCCTTCTCAGTTGGTCTTGAACGGGAAGCCCAACTGGCGCAGCAGCGCCCGGCCCTCGTCGTCGTTGGTAGCAGAGGTCACCACGGTGATGTCCATACCGCGGGGCCGGTCGATCTTGTCGACGTCGATCTCGTGGAACATCGACTGCTCCGAGAGACCGAAGGTGTAGTTGCCGTTGCCGTCGAACTGACGGTCCGAGAGACCGCGGAAGTCCCTGATGCGCGGCAGCGCGATCGAGACCAGGCGGTCCAGGAACTCCCACATGCGATCGCCGCGCAGCGTGACGCGAGCGCCGATCGGCATGCCCTCACGCAGCTTGAACTGCGCGATCGACTTGCGGGCCCGGCGGACCTCCGGCTTCTGGCCGGTGATCAGGGTCAGGTCGTTGATGGCGCCGTTGATCAGCTTGGAGTCGCGAGCAGCGTCGCCGACACCCATGTTGACGACGACCTTGACGACGCCCGGGATCTGCATGACGTTGTCGTACTCGAACTCTTTGTTCAGAGCGTCTTTGATCTCTTCGCGGTAGCGCAGCTTGAGGCGCGGCTGGATCTTCTCAGAGGTAGTCATCTCAGATGTCCTTCCCGTTCTTGCGGGAGATCCGCACCTTCTTGCCCGACTCCTCATCGGTGCGGTAACCGACGCGAGTGGGGTTGCCGTCGGCGTCCACGACCATCACGTTCGAGACGTGGATGGGGGCTTCCTGCGTGACGATGCCGCCCGCCGAAGCGCCGCGGTCGCTCTGCGACGGCTGCTTGTGGATCTTGACGCGATTGACGCCCTCGACGAGCACGCGCTCATCCTTCGGGTAGGCCTGGATGACCTTGCCCTTGGCGCCCTTGTCCTTGCCCGCGATGACGATCACGGTGTCGCCCTTGTGCACCTTCATGTCAGAGCACCTCCGGAGCCAGCGACACGATCTTCATGAACTTCTTCTCGCGCAGCTCGCGGCCGACCGGGCCGAAGATGCGGGTTCCGCGCGGATCGCTGTTGTCGGTGCCCTTGATCAGCACCGCAGCGTTCTCGTCGAATTTGATGTAGCTACCGTCCGGACGGCGGCGCTCCTTGGTGGTGCGAACGATGACGGCCTTGACGACCTCACCGCGCTTGACGTTGCCACCGGGGATGGCGTCCTTGACGGTTGCGACGATGACGTCGCCGATGCCGGCGTACCGACGCTTCGAGCCACCGAGCACGCGGATGCACAAGATTTCCTTGGCACCGGTGTTATCGGCGACCCGCAGGCGTGATTCCTGCTGGATCACTTCAACTCCTACAGACCTGGTTGTGGACCTGATCGCGCTGCGATCGGACCCGGGTTGAGTGCGCGGCGGATTTCCGTCCCGACGCGCGCGGCCATGCTGTTCGTGACCGCGCCATCGGCACGCGCCACGAGCAACCGCTCTATGGTAGGGGAATCCGCAGGTCCGACACAAATCGGTGCTCGGCGCGAGCAGTCTCACGGGCATGCGCGGAGCCCGTCCAGGGTCATAGGTTAGTGTTACCTCACTTGTCACAGTGAGGAGATCACATGAAGTTCCGGAGCGCGATCGCAGCGCTGGCCCTCGCATCGGTCGCCCTGGTCGGGGTCGCCGCGTGCAGCGACAGCAAGAAGGACGACAACGCGAGCTCGACGTCGACGACATCGAGCGCGCCTGCCTCGGCCTCCAGTGAGGTCGCGACCGACCTCACCACCGACCAGGCGACCAAGCTCATCCGTACCGTGCTCGACCCGAAGACCTCGGCGTCCGACAAGTCGGCCGCGATCGATGGCCCGGCCGGCCTCGGAGAGGCCGCACAGGGTGTCGCCACCGGATTCAATGCCGCTGGCTATACAGCCGACCTCTTCACCGCCACGAAGGTCTCCGGCACCGGCACCGACGCGGCGCAAGCCACGATCAACGTGAAGGGCCCGCACGGGACCGCTGACATGACCGTCAAGTATGTGAAAAAGGACGGCAACTGGAAGCTGTCGGCCGACGTGCTTTCCATACTGCAGCAGGCGGCCGGCGGCCACTGAGCCGCACTCAACGAACGGCCCGATCCGAGAAATCGCCCGGATCGGGCCGTTGTTCGTTTTCGCACAGCCTTGCAATGATGCGACTTGAGTCACGTGAATTACCTGCGGTGACACAGCCGCAGCGCTTTCGCAATCGTTTCGGCACCTTTACGGCTTCGAACCGTCACCGGTAAACCGGTAGCCTTGCTGAGTCAATTCGCGTACCTAACTATGTGCGCGATTTTGCTTGTTCAGAGAATTCGAGGAGCGCTGTTGTGCTGAAGACGCGGCTCGCACGCATAGCGATCGCAGCTTTGGCGGCGGCGACCCTGGGCGCCGCCGCCGGCGTCGCGAACGCCGCTCCCGATACCGGCACACTCGCTCTCCCGACGACACCTGTCGATCCGAATCCGAATACCAACGGAACGTATGTGCATCATGGCGTCGCACGCAACGGATGCCAGCAGATCGGCTATATCGGCGACTCCCTGAGCGACCAGACAATGGGCGCGTGGATGAACCTCACGCAAGGGCTCAATCTCTACGATTTCAGTTACCGATTGAATGCCTCGATCAACCGCACCATCACCTATGCCGGCACCGGATCCGGTAAGGCGGCGGGTTCCGCGGCCGACGTCGCACGCCAGTACAAGGCGGCCGGCGTCGATTGCTATGTGCTGGCGATCGGTACCAATGATGCCGCGCAGACCAATGGCAACTACAAGGAAATCATCGCCCGCATCGACACCATGATGTCGATCGCGGGGAAAGCGAAAGTCCGCTGGGTGATGCCGCAGACCATGCTCAAGCCGGGCTGGATCCCCACGCAGTTCAACCCACGTTTTTCCGACGCGAATATGGCGGTATTCCGACAGGCGGTGCTGGCCAGCGCTAAGAAATATCCCAACCTCACCGTCGACCGGTGGGACCTGGTCAACAAGAACATCGTGGGCTTCTGGTTACCGGACAACATTCACATGCTTGATGGCCGCTTCTTCTTCGCGTCCTACATCATCTCGTCGATACTGCACACCCGCTGAGGCCTCGCCATCTCCGCTCGTCGGTCACCGATGGCTGACCGCCCTGGCAGCAGCACAGAGCAGCGCCTGACCGATTCGGTCAGGCGCTGCCCCGCGGCTTGCGAAGTTTCTTATTCGCCCCGGGCGGCCTTGTCGGCCTCCATGGCGTCGATGAGGCTCTTCGGACGCAGATCAGTCCAGTTCTCCTCGACGTACTTCAGGCAGGCCTCACGGCTGTCCTCGCCGAACACCTTGGTCCAGCCATCGGGGACGTCGGCGAAGGTCGGCCACAGCGAATGCTGATTCTCGTGATTGACCAGCACGAAGAAACGGCCATCCTCGTCATCAAACGGATTCGTCATAGTCCTATCCTCTCATGTCGTCCGAGCCGGCCGAACCCGCATCCGCGCCGTCGGCATCGGTCAGCGCGTCTTCGAGCGCCGGACCGATGATCGCCAGCGACTCAGCATCGGCCATGCCGAGGTGATGAGTCGGTACTTCGATATTACGGATCGCACCGGTCACGTAGCCCACCCAGCCGTCGGCGACCGTGGCCGGATCCTCCTTGTCCTCGGTAGCAGTGAAGACAAGCAGGTCGCCGCGGAATTCATCCGGCGCGAAGCCCAGCACCACTCGGGTCGAGGTGTCGAAGCTCGTCATCACGCGCTCCACCTGGTCATCGGCGAGCAGCCCCATACCAGCGATCTGGCTCCGGATGATCTCGGTGACCTCCTGCGACGTCGACGCGTGGACATCGTCACCGAGGTCGAACAGGTCCCGCCAGCCGCCCAGGACGTCCACGACGACCGAGCCGTCCGACTCCGCACCAGTGTCATCGGCGGCGGTGTCCGATTCCAGCAGTTCGGTGATGGCCGCGTCATCGCGCGCCTCGTTCTCCGGTCGGGCGTCCATGACGCCGAGGAAGGCGATCTCTTCACCCTCGGCCTGCAGCAGGGTGGCCATCGCCTGCGCGATCACGCCGCCGACCGACCAGCCGAGGATCCGGTAGGGCCCGTGCGGCGACACCTTGCGGATCTCCGCGACGTAGCGGGCCGCAAGTTCATGCGCATCGGTGCTGCTGGGCTCGCCGTTGACCACGTGCGGGTCCTGCAGTCCGTAGATCGGCCGATCCGCCAGATACGGCGCGAGGCCGCCGTAGAACCAGGCCACACCGCCGGCCGGGTGGACGCAGAAGATCGGCGGTCGCGATCCGTCGGCGCGCAGCGCGATGAGCACGTTGTCGACGACACTGTTGCCCTCGGCAACCTTGCGGGCGAGCCCACGAACGGTGGCGTCATCGAACAGCCAGCCCAGTTCGAGGTCCAGCGCATGCTGGTCGCGCACCCGGGCGACCACCCTCGTCGCCGACAGCGAGTTGCCGCCCAGGTCGAAGAACGACTCGATGATGCTCACTCGGCCCAGCCCGAGCACCTCGGCGAACGCCTGCGCGATCGCGCGCTCGACCTCCGTCTCGGGATCGACGATCTCCTTTGTCGCCGTGCCGAATTCAGGTTTCGGCAGCGCCCGCCGATCCAGCTTTCCGGACGAGTTCAGCGCCAACTCGGCCAGCGGCATCCACACGGTCGGTACCATGTACGATGGCAGGGCCTGCGCCACGGACGCTTTCACCGCATCCAGGTCGATATCGGCGGGCGTCACATAAGCGACCAGGTGTTCACCACCGTCGGCCGACTTCGCTACGGCCGCCGCCGCCTGATGGACCTCCGGCACCGCGGCGAGGACCGTCTCGATCTCCCCCAGCTCCATGCGCTGACCGCGCAGCTTGACCTGGAAGTCGGTGCGGCCCAGGTACTCCAGCTCGCCCGCGCCGTTCCAGCGCACCAGGTCGCCGGTGCGATACAACCGGGCGCCCGGCAGGCCGGAGTACGGGTCGGCCACGAATCGGTCGGCGGTCAGGTCGCCACGTCCCGCGTACCCGCGCGCCAGCTGTGCTCCGCCGAGATACAACTCGCCCGGCACTCCGCGCGGGGTCGGCCGCAGCCGCGAATCGAGAACGTAGGTACGGGTATTCGCGACGGGGCCGCCGATCGGAATCGCGACCCCGGCCGACTCGACAACCTCGTGGGCGGTCACGTCGACCGCCGACTCCGTCGGACCGTACTGGTTGATCAAGGCGACATCGGGCAGCACCGACGCGAGCCGGCCGGCGACCGCCGGCGTCAACGCCTCGCCGCCACTCAGTACCAGGCGCAGGTTGTCGATGCGGTGCGCACCGCGCTCGACCAGCTCGAGGAAGACCGCGAGGAGCGAGGGCACGAACTGGACGACCGTCACCCCTTCCCGCTCGATCAGATCCGCCAGATACTCGGGATCGCGATAGCCATCGGGCCGAGAGATGACAGTGCGCGCGCCGACGACCAACGGCCAGAACAGCTCCCACACCGAGGCGTCGAAGGTGATCGGCGTCTTGGCCAGCACCGTGTGGACCCCGCCGCGGGTGAACAGATCCGTGATCCACCGCAACAGGTTCGTCGCGGCCGCATGCGACACCGTGACACCCTTCGGCCGACCGGTCGATCCCGAGGTGAACAGGGTGTACAACGCGTGGTCGGGCCGCAGCGGCGTGATGCGATCGGCATCCGTGATCGGCGGCACGGCCGCCTCGACAGCCGTCGAGCAGTCGACGGGGACGGCACGTACATCAAGGGCCGCAAAGGTATCCGCCGACGATGTCGGCGCCACCAGCATCAGTTCGGCGCCCGCCGTGGCGAGCATGTACTCCGCCCGCTCGGCTGGGCCGTTGATGTCGATCGGCACGTACTGGCCGCCGGCGGCGACGATCGCGTGTATCGCGACGACCATCTCCACGCCGCTGCCGATTCCGACGGCCACCGGCACGTCCGGACCGACGCCCAGCGAAATCAGCTCGCGCGCAAGCGTGTTGACCCGATCACCGAACTCCGCATACGACACGGCGCGGCCGTCGAATACGAGCGCCGGGCGACGCGGTGACCGGGCGATCTGCGCCGCGACGAAATCCGCCACGGTCCCGGCCGGAACATCCCGATGCTCGCCGACCGCCGCCGCGAGCACCTTGAGCTCGGCGTTCGGCGACATCAGCGGCAGGTCGCCGACCGGGGCATCCACATCGGTCGTCAATTCGTCCAGCAACGTCACGAGACGTTCGGACATCTCCTGCACGGTCGCGGCATCGAACAGATCGGTGGCGTACGTCGCCAGGCCGGTCCAGGCCTGGCCGACCTCGGCGCTCGACACGCTGATCGACAGGTCCAACTGGGCCGAGACCAGCGGCGGATCCATCGGCGTGACCTGCAGCCCGGCGACCGCGATATCGGCGCCGGCGGCCGACGCCGCGGGATCGAAGGACAGCAGCACCTGTGCCAACGGCGAGAACGCGGCAGATCGAACCGGATCCAGCGCCTCGACCACCGACTCGAACGGCACGTCGGCGTGTGCCAGCGCGTCGAGATCGGTCGCCCGCACGTCGGCCAGCAGGTCGGCGAAGGATCGTCCGCTGTCGACCTGTGCCCGCAGCACCAGGGTGTTCACGAACATGCCGACCAGTGGATCGAGCACCGCCTGGCCCCGACCGGCGATCGGCGTCGCGACCACGATGTCCGAGGTCGCGGACAGCCGCGCCAGCAGCACCGCCAGCGCGGCATGCACGACCATGAACGGGGTCGCCCCATGCGCCTGCGCGACCTCGACGATCCGGGCGCCGACCGACGCCGGAATCTCGAACGACACGTTGTCGCCGCGACGCGACGCGACCGCCGGACGCGGGCGATCGGTCGGCAGTTCGAGCACGTCCGGCAGCCCCGCCAACTGGCCCCGCCAGTAGTCGACCTGACGGCCGACGACCGAGGCCGGGTCGGCCACCGAACCGAGCACATCGTGTTGCCACAGTGCGTAATCCGCGAACTGCACCGCCAGTGGGGTGTACCCCGGCGCCGTCCCGGCGGCCCGGGCCGCGTAGGCAGTCACGAGGTCCGTCACCAGGGGCAGCAGCGATTCGCCGTCGGCGCCGATGTGGTGGGTCACGACCACCAGATCGAACTCGTCATCGCCGCGACGCAGCAATCGTACCCGCAGCGGCCACTCGGCAGTCACGTCGAAACCCCGTGCCGCCGCATCTAACAAGGCGGCCTCCGCGTCCACCACCTCGAACACGCCACGGCCATCGATCTCGTCGACAGCGCCGATCACCTGGGACGGCACCCCGTTCACGGCCGGGAACGACGTCCGCAGCACCTCGTGCCGCGTCAGCACGTCGGCGACCGCGATCCGCAGCGCGTCGACATCCAGCGCCCCGGACAGCTTCAGCATGGCCGGGATGTTGTAGGTCGGCTGCGTCGGATCGAGGCGGTTGATGAACCACATCCGCTGCTGCGCGAACGACAACGGGATCCGCTCCGGCCGCGGTGTCACCGCCGTGATCGGCACAGTCGACGCACCGAAGCCCGGCACCGCTTCGGCCAGCTCACGCACGCTGGGCGCGTTGAACAGATCGCGGACGGAAACCGTGCGCCCCAATACATCCGACAGCCGCGCGACGACACGCATCGCCGACAACGAATTGCCGCCCAGATGGAAGAACGACTCGACCGAGCTCACCTGGTCGATGCCCAGCACCGACGCGAACACGGCGGCGATTGTCTCCTCGAGGGCCGAGACTGGCGGAACATATTCCGCGGCAGCCAGACTCGGTGGCGGCAGGTGGCGCCGCGACACCTTACCGGCCGTATTCAGCGGCATCTCGGCCAGCGCGACCCACGCGGTCGGCCGCATGTACTCGGGCAGCGAGCGCGCCACCGACGCCTTGACGGTATCGAGGTCGACGGTGTCCGGCGACACGTACGCCACCAGCTGCTCCCCCGCCGCGCTCGGCGCGACGATCGCGGCCGCCAGGATCACACCCGGCGCGGCCGCGAGGACGGTTTCGATCTCGCCCAGCTCGATCCGCTGACCGCGCAGCTTCACCTGGAAGTCTGTCCGGCCCAGGTACTCCAGCTCACCGGCGCCATTCCACCGGACCAGGTCGCCGGTGCGATAGATGCGGTCACCCGGCGCCCCGTACGGATCGGCGATGAAGCGTTCGGCCGTCAACGCAGGCTGGGCCGAGTAGCCGCGCGCCAGCTGGATTCCGCCGAGATACAGTTCGCCCGGCATGCCCGGCGGCACTTCATGTAGCCGGGAATCCAGCACGAGCGCACTCGTGTTCCACACCGGCTTCCCGATTGGGACGGTGCGGGCAGGCTGCGAAATACGTTGCACCGTCGCGTAGATGGTGGCCTCGGTCGGCCCGTACTGATTGTGGATCGGCACATTCGGCAGCAGTGTGCCGATCGCGTGGGCCACGGTCGGCGTCAGCGCCTCGCCACCGGTATGCAGGTACCGCAACGACATCCGGCCGAATTCGGCCGGCTCGATGATCTCGGCCATCGCCGCGAGCATCGACGGCACCAGCGTCACCGACGTGATCCCGTGATCGATCAGCGCCCGCGACACAGCCACCGGGTCGCGATGCTCACCCGGCGGCAGCAAGACCAGGCGGCCGCCGCAGAACACCGGGCGCAGGATCTCCAGCACCGCCGGATCGAATGTGTACTCCAGCACCTGAAGTACCGCGTCCTGCGCGGTGAACCCGTAGTAGTCCCGGTCGAAGGTCAGGTGCGCAGTCAGCGCCTGCCGGGACACGGTCACGCCCTTCGGGCGGCCGGTCGAACCCGACGTGAATATCGTGTAGGCGGCGTGCTCGCCGGCGACCGCGCCGCGGCGCTCATCGTCGGCGACGGCCGGCGTCGCCAAGTCGATATCGGTCCCGGCATCGACCACCAGCACTGCCTGATCGAGTTCGGCGATGCCGTCCGGGATCCCACCCGATCCGACGAGCACGATCGACAGGTCCGCGGTATCGGCCATGTAGCGCACCCGGTCGGCCGGCGCGGCGGTATCGATCGGCACGAAGGCGCCGCCCGCCGCCAGCACCGCGTGAATCGCAACGATCATCTCGACCGACCGCGGAATACACACTCCCACAGCGACATCCGGTCCGACGCCGACCGCGATCAGTTCCCGGGCCACCGTCGCGGCGCGGGCCGCCAGCTCACGATGGTCGACGATGCGGTCACCGGCGACCACCGCCACCGAATCCGGGCTGACGCCCGCTCGGCGCTCGGCGAGGTCGGTGACGGCGTCGGACGGTACCGCCGCCGCCGTGCCGTGCGACCACGCGTCCACGGTCGCCGCGGTCTGCTCGTCCAGCAACGACAGGTCACCGACCAACGTCTCCGGAGCCTCGACAAGGCCACGAAGAACCGCGGTGACCGCGGTCGCGAACGCGCCGATCTCACCGTCATCGAATGCCGCTGGCAGGTACGCCAGTCGCAGCGAGACCCGTCCATCGGCGACCGACGACGCCAGGTTCAGCGGGTAGTGGGTCGAGTCGCTGACGTCCGCGCCGCGGACGTCGAGCCCGCCGACCGCAGTGGTGTCGGCTGATTCCAGCGACCTGGTGTCGACGGGATACGACTCGTGCACCGTCAGCGTGTCGAAGGCGATCGGCCGCCCACTGGCGGCGGCGATCTCCGGCAACCCGAGGTGCTGGTAGTCCAGCAGCGCGATCTTCTCGGACTGCAGTGTCGCGACGACGTCGCCGAGGCTGGCGTCAGGATCGACGTCGACCACCGTCGGCAGAGTGTTGATGAACAGGCCCACCATCGACTCGACGCCGGGCAGGTCCGCGGGCCGGCCGGACACCGTCTCGCCGAAGGTGACCACCCGATTGCCGGTCAGCCGCGACAGCAGCACCGCCCAGGCCAGCTGCAGTGCGGTGGCGAGGGTGACGCCGTGGCGGCGGACCGCGGCCTCCAGGTCGGCGCTCAGCTGTTCGTCGAGCAGCACGATCTGCTCGCGCGGCCGGGTGTCGGCGGTGGCCTCCACGCCGGGTGCGACCAGCGTCGGCCCCTCGACCTGCGACAGCCACTGCGACCACGCCTCGAGGCCGGCGCGGTCGTCGACCGCACTGATGTGCCGGAGGAAGTCTTCGAAGTCGCGACCGTCGGCGTTGCCGGTGAAGGTGTCACCCGTGGCATACAGGGCCAGTAGATCGGCCAGTACCAGCGGCCCCGACCAGCCGTCGAACAGGATGTGATGATTTGTAATGACAACGTCGGTCTCGTCGCCATGGCGGACCACGACCACCCGCAGCAACGGCGGCGCGGCCATGTCGAACGGCTGGGCCTGCTGCTCCTGCGCGAGTTCCTGCACGCGCTGCGCCGCCTCGGCCGGGTCCAGGCCATCGCCTAGGTCGACGATCTCCCAGCCGGCGCGGGCGCCCGGCGGAATGACTGCGACGACGGCACCGCTCGGCGGTCGCACGAATCCGCTCGCCAGCACGCGATGCCGGCGAAGCAGCTCGTCGGCGGCGGTACGCAAACGGTCGAGGTCGACCGCGCCGCCCAGCCGCAGCACGGTCTGCGTGACGTAGACGTCGACGGCCTGGTCGTCGGCCAGGGTCGACTGGAAGTACAGCCCGCGCTGCAATGGCGAGAGCGGCCAGATCGCGGCACCCGGGTAGCGCACCGCGAGGTCGTCCAGGTCGGCCTGGGTGACTCCGGTTCCAGGGACATCCGACGGCGACAGGCCGACATCGGCTCCCGCCGTGACGATCTCGGCGATCGCCGTCAGCTCGGCGGCCCAGCGATCGGCGAGATCGGCCGCATCCGCGGCCGACATGATCGCCTCGGCATAGCGGAAGTCGGCGGCGATCGAGCGACCGTCGGGGCCGGCGGTGACGCTGGCGTTGATCGTCAGCGCCGCCATCGCCGGCATCGCGCCCGACACCGAGGACGGCAGAAACGGCGCGTCCGGCGCGGGAAGGAAGTCGGGGATGACGACGGCGGCGTCGTCGGTGGCCTGCTCGGCCGATGCCGCACCCGCACGATTGCCGAGATAGTTGAACGCGATCGACGGCAACGGCCGGTCGGCGAGCGTCGATCCCGGCGCATACCGCAGCAGGGAGAAGCCGATTCCGTGATCGGGAATCGACACCCGTTCTTCCTTGGCGGCCTTCACCGCGTGCACGGGATCCGCGGTGGGATCGATCAGCATCGGGATCAGGCTGGTGAACCAGCCGACCGTCCGCGACAGGTCCGCACGGCGCGGATTGGGCCCCGTCTCCAGCACGTTCTCATGACGGCCATGACCTTCGACGATCACCGACACCGGACGGTCGTCTGCGATACCGCGATCGGCCTGCCACGACCGCACCGCCCGCGCGAGTGCACCCACCAGAACGTCATTCACGTTGCCGCCGAAGGCCTCCGGGACACCGCTCAACACGGCCTCGGTGGTCTCGGGGGCAACCCGGCCGACGACCGAACCGACCGCATCGAGCCGGTCCCGCTGCGGATCGAAGTCGGCCCCGAGCGAAGTCGGGTATTGCGGCAACCGCGGAAGCCAGTGCGCGAGCTCGGCTTCGCGTTCGGTGACGCCCGCGACGACCGCACCCTGCCAGGCCCGCATCGAGGTGAGCTCGGCCCGGATCGCAGGCGTCTGCCCCTGCGCCACCGCGACCCCGGCGGTCACCAGGTCCTCGATGAGGATCGGCCACGACACGGCATCGACGGCGAGGTGGTGGATCGCGAGCACCAGCCGGGCCGCGTCCGGACCCGCCACGATCGCTGCCTGCAAGACCCGGCCGGACGCCGGATCGAGCCGACCGAGCGCGCGCCGATGCGCCGACTGAAGTTCGTCGGAAAACGTCTCCGAGCCCGGCGCTGCCATGATGAGCGTGCGTTCGATCGCCGCCGGCGCATCGAACGGGACACCGTTCTGCAAGCGCCAGACACCGCCGTCGAACGCGAGGCGCGCGGATAGCATCGGGTGCGCCGCCACCACGGATTCGAGGATCGGGACCAAGTCATCGACGGTGAGCGCGGCCGGAATCGACAGCACCATGGACTGGTTGAAGTCCGCGAAATCTTCTGGCCGCTCGCTGGTGTCGACCATCCACGACACGATCGGGGGCAGCACGCAGTCGCCGACTCCCCCGCCCTCAGGTTCGGCGAGCTCTGGAATCGTGGTCGAGCCGTCCAGCGCGGCAGCGGCCATCGCCCGCACGGTCTTGTGCTCGAAGATGTCGCGCGGGGTCAACGGCAGGCCGGCCGACTTGGCTGCCGACGCCAGCTGGATCGACATGATCGAGTCGCCGCCGAGGGCGAAGAACGAGTCGGTGACGCTGACCTCTTCGCGGCCCAGCAGCCCGGCGACGATCGTCGCCAACGATTCCTCGGCGGCCGTGGCGGGGGCGATCCGGTCGGCGGCCTCGAACACCGGCTCCGGCGCGGGCAGGGCCGCCCGATCAAGCTTGCCGCCGGGCGTCACCGGCAGTTCGTCGAGGACCACGATCTGGTGCGGAACCATATGTCCGGCAAGACGATTACCCGCGGCCGCGATCACCGCCGCGACATCGACGGTCGCCCCGGCCTCCGGCACCACGTAGGCCACCAGCCGCGAACGGCCATTGTCGTCGGCGACACCGAGGACGACCGCGGACGACAGCTCCGACAGATCGGCCAGCACGGCCTCGATCTCTCCCAGTTCGATCCGCTGCCCGTTGATCTTGACCTGATGGTCGGCACGCCCGCCGAACTCGAGTTCGCCGTCGCGGGTGACCCGGACGAGGTCGCCGGTCGCGTACATCCGGCGGCCCGGCACCCCGCTGAACGGGTCGGCCACGAACGCCGACGCGGTCAGCGCCGGCCGACCAAGATATCCGCGGGCCAGTGAATCGTCGCTGGCCAAATACAATTCGCCGACGACGCCGCGCGGCACCGGATGCAGCCGCGCGTCGAGCACGTAGGCCGCGAAGCCCCGCACTGGATGCCCGATCGTGACCGGCCTTCCCACCTCGGATCGACCGGTGCTCGACCAGACCGTCGCCTCGGACGGCCCGTAGAAGTTGAACATGCGCCGGCCGGGTACGCCGTCGGCCCACCGCGCGATGAGCTCGGGCGGACAGGCCTCGCCGCCGGTCACCAGGTTGCGGATCGACCGGCCGCGCTCGACCGGGACGGTGCCGAGGACGGTCGGGGTGATGAGCGTGTCGGTGACCCGATGCCGCTGCAGCACGGCGCCGAGCGCCTCGCCGGCGTAGTCGGTCTGCGGCGCGACCACGAGCGTGTGGCCGAGCGCGACCGACCACATCATCTCCAGCACCGACGCGTCGAAACTCGGCGACGACACGTGCAGCACGCGGGTGTCGGGCGCCTCGGCCGGCGAACCGGTGATCTCCTGCAGCGCATCGACCAGGTTGGCGATGCCCCGGTTGCTCACGCCGACCGCCTTCGGCCGGCCGGTGGATCCGGAGGTGTAGATCAGATAGGACAGATTGTCCAGGCGCACAATGCCGTTGCGCTCGCCGGCGGCGACCGGCGCACCCGGGACCTCACCTGCCGACGCCGCCGAGACGTCGATCCATTCGCAGCCTGACTCGCCGAGGCGGGGGCGGGTGGCGCCGTTCGTGATTCCCCAGCGCGCACCCGAGTCGGCCACCATGTAGTCGATCCGCTCCTGCGGATAGGCGGGGTCGATCGGCACGTACGCCGCGCCCGATTTGACGACGCCGAAGACGGCCACGACGGAGTCGATGGACCGTTCCAGGCCCACCGCGACGACATCATCGACCCGGACCCCGCGTTCGATCAGGACGCGGGCCAGCCGATCCGTCTTTTCTTCGAATTCCCTGTGCGACAGCACCTGTCCGTCGCAGATCAGCGCAGGTTCGGCCGGGTCGAGCTCGCGCGCCGCGAGGATGTCGACCAATGTTCGCGGCGTGGTGACGCCGCCGTCGACGGCGGGCTCGGCGGCGCCGGTCGAGTTCCGGCTGGGACGCATCGCGGCGAGCGCCTCGTCGTCGATGACATCGATGTCGCCGACGGCACGCCGTGGGTCCTGCGCGATGGTGGCGACGACCTGCAGCCACAGATCGGCGAATCGCCGCACGGTGTCTTCGTCGAACAGTGCGGTGGCATAGAGGAAGTCGGCGCGCATCGGGCTGTTCGCCGACCGGTCGGTGACGCCCACGGTGAGGTCGAACTTGGCGACCGAGATCAGCGTTCCGAGCGTCTCGCCGGCGAGACCCGTGCGGGCCGCGTCCCGCGCGGTATCGGCTGCGGCGTCGACGGATTCGTGTGTGAAGGCGATCTGCACCAGCGGCTGGTAGGCGGTCGAGCGCTCCGGCGCGAGTTCCTCGATCAGGTCGTCGAACTGCACATCGGCGTGGCCGAATGCGTCGACATCGGTCGACCGCACGCGGGCGACGAAGTCCGAGATCGATTGCGCCGGATCGACATCCGTACGCAGCACCAGGGTATTGACGAACATGCCGACGAGGTCGGCCAGCGCGGCATCGGTCCGGCCGGCGATCGGCGCGCCGATGATCACGTCGGAGGTGGCCGCCAGCCGGCCGACGGTGATCGCCAACGCCGCATGCGACAGCATGAACGCGGTGACGTCGTGTTCGCGCGCGAACGCCTCGAACGACGCGGCGACCGCGTCGTCGACCTCGACGGACACCACACCGGCGGACGTGTCGAGCACGGCCGGCCGCGGACGATCCATCGGCAGGTCGGTGACGGCCGGCAGGCCGGCGAGATGTTCCCGCCAGTACGCCATCTGCATCCCGGCCGGCGAGGCCGGATCGGCAATGTCGCCCAATACCTCGCGTTGCCACAGCGCGTAATCGGCGTACTGCACCGGCAGCGCCGCCCGCTGCTCGACCTCGACGCCGGTGCGGCGCAGGTAGGCATTCAGCAGGTCGCCGACGAACACCTGATTCGATTCGCCGTCGAAGGCGATGTGATGTGCGGTGACCACCACGTCGTTGCCGTCGACTCGCGGGTACACCCGGGCCCGGATGGGCAGCTCCGTCGCGACGTCGAAACCGCGCAGCGCCGAGGCCGCGAGCTCGCCCTCGTCGTCGACGATCGCGAAATCGACGGCGGCGGAAACCTCTTCGATACCGAGGATGCGCTGCAGCGGCCCCTGGTCATCGGACGGGTAAACCGTGCGCAGCACCTCGTGCCGGTCCATCACGTCGAGCAGCGCGCCGCGCAGGGCATCGGCATCGAGCGCGCCGTCGACACGCAGGCCCATCGGGATGTTGTATGCCGATGAGTCCGTGTCGAATTGGTTGATGAACCACATGCGCATCTGCGCGGTGGACAACGGCAGCCGGTCGGGACGCTCGCCGGCGGTGAGCCGGGAGATAGTGCGCGTGCGGCCGGATACAGCGGCGGCCAGCTCTCGCACGGAAGGGGTGTCGAACAGGTCGCGCACCGACACGTCGACGTCGAGGCCGTCGGCGATCCGCGCGGCGACGCGGGTGGCGGCCAGCGAGTTCCCGCCCAGATCGAAAAAGGACTCGACCACGCTGACACGCTCCATGCCGAGTACATCGGCGTAGATGGCGGCGATCTCGATCTCGGAGTCGGTTGCGGGCGATACGAATTCGGCGACTGCGAGGTCCGGACGCGGCAGTGCGCGGCGCGCCACCTTGCCGCTGCTGCCCAGCGGCATCACCGGCAGCGCGACCCACTGGGTGGGCCGCATGTACTCCGGAAGCGCCTGCGCGACGACCGCTCGGACCGCGTCGAGATCGACCGTGTCGGGCGCGACGTAACCGACCAGCTGATCACCCGCAGGTAGCGCCACGACGTCCGCCGCGGCATGCACCACGCCGGGGGCCGACGCCAGCACCGACTCGACCTCGCCGAGCTCCAGACGCTGGCCGCGCAGCTTGACCTGAAAATCGGTGCGGCCCAGGTAATCGATCTCGCCCGCGGAATTCCAGCGGACCAGGTCACCGGTGCGATACAGCCGGGTGCCGGGCTCGCCGAACGGGTCGGCGACGAATCGTTCCGCCGTCAGTCCCGACTGACCGGCGTAGCCGCGCGCCACCTGCACGCCGCCGAGATACAACTCGCCCGGCACGCCGGCGGGCACCAGCTGCAGGCGCGCGTCGAGCACGAACGTAGTGGTGCTGGGCACCGGTACGCCGATCGGGACGGTGGTCTCCCCGACCACGACCTGATGCGCTGTGACGTCGACGGCGGCCTCGGTCGGACCGTAGAGGTTGTAGACGCCGACGCGCGGCAGCGCTGAAAGCACCGCCTGCGCGGTGGACGCGGTGAGGGCCTCGCCCGAGGTGAACATCGCGCGTAGGCTGCCGAGTTCGGCCAGGCGCGGGCCGAGCACGTCGACGAAGGTCGCCAGCATCGACGGCACGAAGTGGATGGCGGTGACGCCCTCGTCGGCGACGACGTCCGCGACGTAGCCAGGGTCGCCGTGCCGGTCGGGTTCGGCGATGACGAGGGTCGCGCCGACGGTCGCCGGCAGGAACAGCTCCCACACCGAGACGTCGAACGTGACCGGCGTCTTCTGCAGGAAGACGTCGGACTCCTTGAGCCCGTACCACTCTCGCATCCACTCGAGCCGATTCACGATCGCCCGGTGCGAGACCGTCACCCCCTTGGGCCGGCCGGTCGAGCCCGAGGTGAAGAGCGTATAGGCGGCGTCGTCGGGATGGATCGGCGCCACGCGCTCGCCGTCGGCGATTGGCGGGGTGTCGAGATCGATCCGCGCGTCGGCGTCGACCGTGAGCAGCCGGGTCGTACCGGCCAGCGCCGCCACCACCGGCGGAACGACGCCTGCCGGCACCAGCACCAGCTGCGCGCGGGCGGTCTCGAGCATGTACTCGGCGCGCTCGGCGGGCGCGTCGACATCGAGCGGCACATAGTGGCCGCCCGCCTCGACGACGGCGTGCACCGCGACGAGCAGCTCGATCGATCGCGGAATCGCCACGCCCACGGCCACATCCGGCCCGACGCCGAGCGCGATCAGCCGCCGGGCCAGGTCATTGACCCGGGCCGAGAATTCGGCATAGGACACCCGCCGCGACCCGAAGACGAGTGCGGCACTTCCCGACGTTGCGGCGATCCGAACGACGTCGGTCACAACCTGTCTCCTTCATCAGTGTGTTCGTCGGCCCGGGCGTGCCGTCGCGACATCATTGCCGAGAGCGTGCTCGCGCCGTACGTCCGGCCCGCGCCGCTCGTCGGCTCAGGGCCCGACGACCATGCGACCAGTTGTTCCCGCTCGTCCGCCGACACCAGCGGCGCGATGCCGACCGGCTCCGCGGGGGCCGACGACAGAGCGCCGAGCAGGGTCACGAAGCGGTCGACCAGGCTGCCGATCGTGTCCGCGTCGAACAGATCGGTGGCATAGATCGCCGTGCAGGTCCAGGCGCCGCCGGCCCGGATACCGACGTTGAGCGTCAGATCCACCTGCGACGCCACTGCGGGCGGTGTCATCGGGCTGATGCTGATGCCCGATCCGGCGTCGGCCACGTCGGGTGCCGCAGCGGCCTGGCTCGGCCCCTGCTGTGTGGCGGTGAGCATCACCTGCGCCAGCGGCGAGAACGCCTGCGAGCGAACCGGGTTGAGTTCCTCGACGACCGTCTCGAACGGGACATCCGCATTTGCGAACGCCTCGAGGTCGGTGACGCGCAGCTCATCCAGCAGCTCGTCGAAACTCATCGCCGGGGCGACCTCGGCCCGCAGCACCAGGGTGTTGACGAACATGCCGATCAGGCCGTCGAGCTCGGCCTGGCCGCGCCCGGCGATCGGGGTGAGGACCGCGACGTCCTCGGTCGCCGACAGTCGCGCCAGCAACACCGACAGGGCCGCGTGAACCACCATGAACGGCGTCACGCCGCGGTCGCGGGCAAGCCCGAGCACCTGATCGGCGATCGCCTCGGGAACCTCGAAGTCCAGCAGCGCGCCCGCATGCGAGGCCAGGGCCGGCCGCGGCCGATCCATCGGCAGATCCAGCACGTCCGGCAACCCGGCCAGCTGATCGCGCCAGTACGCCAGCTGGCGGCCGACCACCGATTCGGCGTCCTCCGGTGTCCCCAGCTCCTGCTGCTGCCAGATCGCGAAGTCCGCGAACTGGATCGGTAACGGCGCGAACGCCGGAGTGTCGCCGGCGGCCCGCGCCGCATACGCGACGACCATGTCCGCCAGCAGCGGCCGGAACGATTCGCCGTCGCCCACGATGTGGTGCAGCACCGCGACCAGGATCCATTCCTGCTCGGCCACCTGAAGCAACCGCACCCGGAACGGCACCCTGGCAGTCACGTCGAACGGCGTCGTTGCGGCCAGCAGCAGCTGCGACTCGTCCGTACACAGCGCCCAATCGACCTGTGCCGGAGCCGAATCGACCTCGTGAATCCACTGGACCGGCTGCCCGTCGACCTCCGGGAAGGTGGTGCGCAGGATCTCGTGCCGCGCCACCACGTCGGCCACCGCCGCCGCCAGCGCCGTGCTATCCACCGGACCGGTCAGGCGCAGGCCGACCGGAATGTTGTATGCCAGCGACTCCGGTTCCAGACGGTTGAGGAACCACATGCGCCGCTGGGCGAACGACAGCGGAATCGGCTCGGGCCGCGGCACTACAGGCCGGATCGGCGCCAGGCTGATTCCGCGGTCGCCGAGTGTTTCGGCGAGTTCGCGGACGCTGGGCGCGTTGAACAGGTCGCGCACCGTTACCGTCCGGTCTAGCGCCGCCGACACTCGCGCCACCGCCCGCATCGCCGACAGCGAGTGGCCGCCGAGATGGAAGAACGACTCGGTGACGCTGACCTGCTCCACACCCAGCACTGCCGCGAACACAGCGGCGATAGCCGCCTCGTCCGCCGTCTCCGGCGGAACATGTTCCGCGGCAATCAGACTTGGCGCGGGGAGGTCCAATCGGGATACCTTGCCCGCCGAATTGAGCGGCAGTTCCGGAAGCACCACCCAGGCGGTCGGCCGCATGTACTCCGGCAACGACCGCGCGACCTGCGCCTTTACAGCATTCAGGTCGACCGTATCCGGGGTCAGGTACGCCACCAGTTGCTCGCCCGCGCCACTCGCGACGGTCGCGGCTGCGAGCACGACGCCGGGCGCACCCGCCAGCACCGCCTCGATCTCCCCGAGCTCGATCCGCTGGCCGCGCAGCTTCACCTGGAAGTCCGTGCGACCCAGATATTCCAGCTCACCGGCACCGTTCCACCGCACCAGATCACCCGTGCGATAAAGGCGATCCCCCAGCGTTCCGTACGGATCGGCTACGAAGCGTTCCGCCGTCAAACCCGGCTGCGAAGCATAGCCGCGGGCCAACTGGATGCCACCGAGGTACAACTCACCCGGCACACCCGGCGGGACAAGGCGCAGGTGCCGATCCAGCACAAACGCGCGCGTACCGGCAACCGGTGTACCGATCGGCACGGTGCGTCCGGTCGGCGAGATCTCTTGCACCGTCGCATAAATCGTCGTCTCGGTGGGCCCGTACTGGTTGCGGATCGGCACCCCCGGCAGCAGAGCGCTGATCGCGTCAGCAACTGGCCGCGTCAATGCCTCACCACCAGTATGCAAGTAACGCAACGCCATTCGCGCGAACTGCGCCGGATCAATGATCTCCGCCATCGCAGCGATCATCGACGGCACCAACGTTACCGAGGTAACATCGTGCTCGACCAGAGCGCGTGACACCGCCGCCGGATCCCGATGCTCACCAGGCTCCAGCAGTACGAGGCGACCACCCGAGACCACGGGCCGAAGGATCTCCACCACCGCCGGATCGAACGTGTACTCCAGCACCTGCAGCACAACATCATCCGACCCGAAGTCGTAGTAGTCCTTGTCGAACGCCAGGTGCGCGCCGAGTGCCCGCCGCGACACCGTCACACCCTTCGGACGGCCCGTCGACCCCGACGTGAACATCGTGTACGCCGCGTTGTCGCCATAGACCTTCGCGCGGCGCTCCAAATCCGCGACCGCTGGCGTCGAAAGATCGGCATCGCCATTGGCGTCAACAACCATCAGGTGGATCTGATCGAGCCCCGCGAGTCCCGCAGGCAGCCCACCCGGACCGACCAGGATCGTCGACAGGTGCGCAGTTTCCGCCATGTATCGCACCCGGTCGGCTGGCGCAGCCGGATCGATCGGCACGAACCCGCCGCCCGCCGCCAGTACCGCGTGGATCGCCACAATCATCTCCACCGACCGCGGAATACACACGCCCACAGCAATATCCGGCCCGACACCTGCCTCGATCAGCTCCCGCGCCAGCGCCGCCGACCGTGCCGAGAGCTCTCGATAGTCCAGGATGCGATCCCCGGCAACCAGCGCGACCGACTCCGGCCGTTGCGAGACTTGCTCGGCCACCGGATCCGTCACAGACTGCCCGATGGCCGGACTGCCGGTCGACCATTCGACGACCGCGGCCCGGCTGGTCAAGTCGAGTACGGGAATATCGGCGAGCACGGTGTCCGGCGCGTACGCGATTGCGCGCAGCACCTCGACCACGATGTCCGCGAATGCCGCAACCTGGCGGCCGTCGAATGCCGCCGGCAGGTAGGTGATCCGCATGGCAATACCGTCCTGGGTCGGCGCCGTCCCGAGGTTCAACGGATAGTGCGTTGCGTCGTTTGCATCGACCCCCAGGATCTGCGGCGCCCCCGACGCGGTATCGGCGACGGTCGAGAGCGTATCCGTATCCACCGGGTACGACTCGTGCACCGTCAGGGTGTCGAACAGAACCTGCTGTCCCACAACGGAGCTTATCTCCGACAGACCAAGATGCTGGTAGTCGAGCACCGTTACCTTGTCATCCTGCATGCGTGCCAGGACGTCGGCGATCGTCGCGTTGGGATCGACATCAACTACGGCCGGGATCGTATTAATGAACAACCCGATCATCGATTCCACGCCGTCCAGGTCCGCCGGCCGGCCCGAGACGGTCTCACCGAACGCCACTACCCGGTTGCCGGTCAGCCGCGACAGCAGCACCGCCCACGCCAGCTGCAACGCGGTCGCTAGCGTGACACCCGCGGACCTCGCGGAATCAGACAGTGCCGCAGTCAGATCCGTATCCAGGGTTACCTCGTGATCCCGTGGCAGGAGATCGGCACTCGCGGAAGCGCCGGATGCGACGATGGTTGGCCCGTCCAGGGGTTCCAGCAGTGTCCGCCACGCCGCCAGGCCGGCGGCGTGATCGGTCCGCGCGATGCGCTGCACGTAATCGCCGAAGTCGAGCGCGCCTGCCATGATCGGCGCACCGTTGACGTACAGAGCCAGCATCTCAGCCAGAACCAGCGGGCCCGACCAGCCGTCGAACAGGATGTGGTGATTGGTGACGACGAGGCTCGACGTATCGCCGTGACTGACGAGCACGAACCTGATCAGCGGCGCTTCGGACAGGTCGAAGCCAGCCGCACGCTGCTCGCGGCGGATCGAATCTATCTGCAGACCAACATCATCCGCGTCACCGATGTCGACGGCGACCCAATCCAGGTCGACCTCCGCGGGCACCACCGTGACCACCGCACCGGCTTCGGTGCGGACGAACACCGACCGCAGGGCGCGATGGGTGCGCAAGAGTGAGGACGCGGCATCGCGCAGCCTGTCCGGGTCGGCGTCACGCAGGGTGACGACCGCCTGTGTGATATAGACGTCGACCGCGCCCGCCAGGCCGTGCACCAGCTCGGACTGGAAATACAGCCCGCGCTGCAACGGGGTGAGCGGCCAGACGTCCACGCCCGGGAATCGCACTGCCAGTGCGTCCAATTCGGCCTGGCTGATCGCCGTGCCCGGAACGTCGGACGGCGACAGGCCCACCCGGGTGCCGGCGGCCACCAGGTCGGCGACCGCGGTGAGCTCGGCCGTCCAGCGGGCCGCGAGGTCACGGATGTCGTCGGCCGTGAACAGCGTCGACGGGAACGAGAAGCCCGCGGACAGCTGCCGTCCCCGCTCACCCGTTCCGGTGCCGACGTTCACGCTGAGCATATTGAGCGCCGGCATCCGGCCACTCGCCGACGGCGCGAAACCGGGTGCATCGGCGGCCGGGGTGAACGGGATCGCCTCTGCCGCAGTCGGGTCAGCGGTTCCGGCGCGACCGGCCCCGAAGAAGTTGAAGCCGATACTCGGCAGCGGCCGCCGCGACAGCTCGGTGTCGGGGGCGGGGTTGCCGTAGCGGAGCAGGCCGAACCCGACACCGGCATCCGGCTGCGCCAGGCGCTCTTCCTTCGCGGCCTTGACCGCATGCACGATGTCGATCGACGGGTCGAGCGCGACCGGCGCGATCGTGGTGAACCAGCCGACGGTGCGCGAGAGGTCGCTGGCATACGGCTGTGGACCGGACGCCACGATCTCCTCACTGCGGCCATGGCCCTCCGTCAGCAACGACACCGGCGTGTGATCGTCGATGCCGCGAGCCTGCTGCCAGCCGCGCACTGCGCGGGCCAGCGCACCGAGCAGCACGTCGGCAGCGGTGCCGCCGAATGCCTCCGGTACCGCGGTCAGCACCGCCTCGGTGACCGACGCGTCGACCACCTCGGTGACCGATGCCTCGGTCCCGATTCGACCGAGGTCGGCGGCGACCGGGACCCCGAGATCGGTGGCGCGCTGCGGCAGCCGCCGCAGCCAGTAATCCGTCTCGTCCGCCCGGCGTTCGGCCTGCTCGGCGACGGCACCGGCCCAGGCCCGCGCGGTCGTCACCTCCGGCCGCAACGGATCGAGCGAACCGCCGACGGCCTGGCCCCAGGCGGTCACCAGGTCCTCGATGAGGATCGGCCACGACACCGCGTCGACACCGAGGTGGTGCACCACCAGGACGACGCGGCCTGCGCCCGTCGCGCCGAGCACCAGCTCCGCCGCGACCAGCGAGCCCGTCGCCGGGTCGAGGCGCGCCGACGCAGACTCGAACGCGGACTGCAGTTCCGCATCGAATTCGGCGGTGCCCACGGCGACCGACGACTGCCGGCCGGTCACGGCGATCGCCGGATCGAAGGCAGTGCCCGCGGTCAAGGTCCAGCCGGCATCATCGTCGTGGACGAGCGCCGCGCTCAGCATCGGATGGTTGTCGACCACCCGCGCGAGCACCTCGCCGACGAACTGCGCGGTGGCCCCCTCGGGCGCGGTCAGCACCGTCGACTGCGAGAAGTCGCGGAAGTCCGCGGCCTCGGCGGAGCGTTCCAGCATCCACCGCACCACCGGCGGCAGCGGCATCGGCCCGGCCCCACCGGACTCCGGCAGCATCGACAGCCCCTGCGAACCGTCGGTGGCCACCCGAGCCATCGCGCGAACGGTCTTGTGCTCGAAGATGTCTCGCGGTGTCAGCGTCAGCCCGACGGCCTTCGCCGCCGACACCAGCTGGATCGACATGATCGAATCGCCGCCGAGCGCGAAGAACGAATCGGTGACGCTCACCTCGTCGCGGCCCAGCAGCATCCCGACGATGCCCGCCAGCTGTTGCTCGGCCGACGTCGTGGGCGCGGCGAATTCGGCCTCGTCCTCCGACTCAGGCGCCGGCAGCGCGGTCCGGTCGAGCTTGCCCGCCGGAGTGAGCGGCAGTTCGTCGATGACGACGAACTGGGCCGGCACCATGTGCCCGGCCAGCACGGCGCCCGCGCCCGAGGCCACGGCCTCGACGTCGACGCCGCGCGTCGGGTCGACGAGATAGCCGACCAGGCGCGTGCGGTCGCCCTCGGTGACACCGAGCACGACCGCGCCCTCGACACCCGGTTGCGCGGCCAGCACCGCCTCGATCTCGCCCAGCTCGATCCGCTGGCCGTTGATCTTCACCTGATGGTCGGCACGCCCGGCGAACTCGAGTTCGCCGGATGCGTTGTAGCGCACCATGTCTCCGGTGGCGTAGAGTCGCTCGCCCGCCGTACCGAACGGGTCGGCGACGAAGGATGTCGCGGTCAGGCCCGGCCGCGCCAGGTACCCGCGCGCCAGCGCCGGTCCGGCCAGATACAGCTCGCCCATGACGCCCCGCGGCACCTGATGCAGTCGGGCGTCGAGCACGTAAGCCTGCACCCCGTTGATCGGCTTGCCGATGGTCACCGGACGATCCGGCAGCATCCGGCTCCGGGTCGCCCACACGGTGGTCTCCGACGGACCGTAGAAGTTGAACAGCCGGCGACCCTGAGCCGCCCACTGGTTCACCAGTTCCGGCGGGCATGCCTCACCGGCGGTCGCCAGGTTGCGCACGGTGGCCGCCGCCGCCGGATCGACCGACGCCAGCACCGATGGCGTGATGACCATGTCGGTGACCCGATCCCGATCGAGCACCGTCGCCAAAGCCTGGCCCGCATAGGACTGCTGCGGCGCGATCACCAGCGTGTGGCCGGCACCGATTGCCCAGATCATCTCGAAGAACGCCGCATCGAAGCTCGGCGATGCCACATGCAGGATGCGGGTGTCCGGCCCGTCCTCGCGGGAGCCGGTCACCTGCGCGTGCGCCGCCATCAGGTTCGCGATGCCGCGGTTGGTCACCGCGACCGCCTTCGGGCGGCCGGTGGATCCGGACGTGTAGATCAGATACGCGAGGCTGTCGAGCGTGACAGCGCCGCGCCGCTCGCCGTCGACGATGTCGTGGTCGTCCCCGCTCGATAGCTCCGTCAGATCCAGCCAAGTGCAGCCGGTCCCCGTGACCCGATCGGCCGCACCGGCGACCGTGATGCCCAGCCGCACACCGGAATCACCGACCATATACGCGATGCGCTCGTCCGGGTACGCCGGGTCGACGGGCACGTATGCCGCGCCCGACTTGATGACACCCCACACGGCGACGACCGACTCGATGGACCGTTCGATCGCCACAGCGACAACGTCTTCCGGGGCGACGCCGCGGGCGATCAATGACCGCGCCACGGCGTTGGTGCGGGCCTCGAACTCCTGGTAGCGCAGCGTCGCCCCGTCGCATACCAGCGCCGGATGCATCGGATCGAGGTCGCGCTCGGCCAGCAGCTGCACCAGCGTGCCGGCATCGACCTCCGCCTGATCCGTGCGTTCGACGCGCGGCGCGACCGGCACCGTGTCGGCGATCGCGATGTCGCCGACCGCCGTGTCGGGATCGGACACCAGCGACGCGAGCACGCGCTGCCAGGCATCGGCGAACCGGTTGATCGAGCTCTCGTCGAACAGTGCCTTGGCGTACGAGAACTGCACGCGGATGCCGTCCACGCCTTCGACGACGCTGACGGTCAGATCGACCTTCTCGTCCGCCGCGCCGAGATCGACACCGGGCTCGATCGTGATCCCCAGATCGTCGAGGACGACGGGGCGCAGATCCTCCGAGCGCGTCGCGTGCGTCAACGCGATCTGGAACAGCGGCGAATGCGCGGTGGAGCGCTCCGGCGCCAACACCTCGACCAGCTGATCGAACTGAACGTCGGAATTGGAGAACGCTTCGAGGTCGGTGGTCCGCACCGATTCCAGCAGTTCCGCTGCCGTGGCACCGGCCGGCACCGCCGACCGCAGTACCAGCGTGTTGACGAACATGCCGATCAGGCCGTCCAGCGCCGGATCGTTGCGTCCGGCGATGGGTGCACCGATCACCACGTCCTCGACCGCCGCCAACCGGGCGATCGTGACGGCCAGCGCCGCGTGGAACACCATGAAGTTGGTGACGCCGCGTTCGGTGGCGAACGGCGTTATCCGCGCAGCGATGTCGGCATCCACGAAGGTGGTGACCACCTCGGCCGCCGGATCGAGCACCGACGGTCGCGGACGGTCCATCGGCAGATCGGTCACGGCCGGCAGCCCGGCGAGCTGATCGAGCCAGTAGGCGTGCTGGCGCCCGAGAGCGGTCTCGGGGTCAGCCGCCGATCCCAGTTCCTGCGCCTGCCACAGGGTGTAGTCGGCGTACTGCACGGGCAGCGGCGCCGGGTCGGCGGCAGTCCCCGACTCGCGCGCGACATAGGCGGCGACCAGATCGGTGACGAACACCGGCATCGATTCCCCGTCGAACGCGATGTGATGCACGATCACGACGACGTCGACACCCTCGTCGGAGATATGCAGTCCGCCCCGCACCGGCAACTGGCTGCTGACGTCGAATCCGCGGCCCGCCAGATCGACCAACCGGCCGCGGTCATCGGCGACGAGCCACTCGAAGGCGGCGACGGCCTCGTCGACCCCGAGCACCTGCTGCCGTGGGCCCGTGGCGTCGGACGGATAGATCGTGCGCAGCACTTCGTGCCGGCCGATCACATCGAGCAGCGCCGCCCGGACGTTGGCCGGATCGACCCGGCCGCGCAGGCGCAGCGGCAGCGGGATGTTGTAGGTCGTTGCCGCCGTGTCCATCTGGTTGATGAACCACATCCGCCGCTGGGCCGGCGACAACGGGATCATCGCAGGCCGCGGCATCGGGGTCAGTGGTGCGATGGCGCGCGTGGTGCGTCCGGACAACGCTGTGACGAGTTCGCGCACCGACGGCGCATCGAAGACATCGCGGAGGGTGACTTCTACGTCGAGCGCGCCACTGGCGTGCGCGGCGACGCGCGCCGCCGACAGCGAGTTGCCGCCGAGGTCGAAGAATGACTCGGCCACGCTCACCTGATCGACACCGAGGATGTCGGCGAACACCGCGGCGACCGCTTCCTCGGCAGGCGTCTCGGGAGCCACGTATCCGGCGGCCTCGATCACCGGCTCGGGCAGCGCATCCTTGTCGAGCTTGCCCACCGGGGTCAGCGGCAGTGCGTCCAGCACGGTGATCGACGCCGGCACCATATGCGCCGGAAGCGTCTGAGCCACATGCGACTTCAGGGCAGCCGTATCGACCGCCTCCGGGTCGGCCACGACGTAGCCGGCCAGTGCGGTGGCCACCGATCCGCCGACGCCGACCACGACCGCGGCGCTGACCGCCGGATGCGTCGCCAGGGCCGACTCGATCTCGCCCAGCTCGATGCGCAGACCGCGCAGCTTCACCTGATCGTCGCTGCGGCCGGAGTACTCGAGGACCGGAGCGCCCGTCGAATCCTGGCGCCAGCGGACGATGTCACCGGTCCGGTACATCCGATCACCCGGTGCGCCATGCGGATTCGCGACGAACCGGTCGGCGCTCAAGCCCGGCCGGTCCAGGTAGCCGCGCGACAGCGCACCACCGCTGACATAGAGCTCACCAGGAACGCCCAGCGACACCGGACGCAGGCCCGAGTCGAGGACCATCAGGCCGACGCCGGCCAGCGGACCGCCCAGGGTGACGGCCTCGCCGACGGCCATCGGCGCACTGATGGTGACGCCGATCGTGGTCTCGGTCGGGCCGTACAGGTTCTGGATTCGG
This sequence comes from Jongsikchunia kroppenstedtii DSM 45133, assembly GCF_000380485.1. Lineage (GTDB taxonomy): Bacteria > Actinomycetota > Actinomycetes > Mycobacteriales > Mycobacteriaceae > Jongsikchunia > Jongsikchunia kroppenstedtii. The sequence goes on from NZ_AQYG01000038.1 coordinate 42,690, forward strand.
CGCAGCGGCGCCCAGTCGTCCTTGAGTGCCGACGGCACGGCCTCGCCACCCGCGTAAACCACGCGCAACGCGGGAACCGACTGCGGCTCGATGGTTCCGAGCACGGTCGGCGTCAGGAAGGTATGCGTGACGGCCTGCCGCATCATGTAGTCCTGCAGCACGGCGCCGCCGACGGCCTCGGACGGCCGGTATACCAGCACGCCACCGGACACGGTCGCGAGCAGGTACTCCAGCACGGAAGCGTCGAAGCTCGGGGACGCGAAGCCGAGCACCCGCGAGTACTCGTCGGCACCCGATCGACGCACTTCCTCCGCGGCGAAGTTGGCCAGACCCGAATGCGTCACGGCGACGCCCTTGGGCCGGCCGGTCGAGCCCGACGTGTAGATCACATACGCGACGTTCTCGACCGAGACCGCCCCCAGGCGCTCGGCATCGCCGATGGGGGCATCGCTGAACGCTTCGATCTGCGCCACGGCATCACCGTCGATCCGCAGCCAGTCGAAGGCGTCGCCGGGCAGCTCGCCCGAGGCGGCCACCGTGAGCCCGAGGATCGCTCCGGAGTCCTCGACCATGTTTGCAACGCGATCGGACGGATAGTCCGGGTCGATCGGCACGTAGCCGCCACCCGTCTTGGCGACGGCCCAGATCGCCGTCAGCAGGTCGGCAGACCGGCCGATCGCCAGCGCGACCAGCTTCTCCGGACCGATCCCCTGGCCGATCAGCCAGCGCGCCAACCGATTCGACCGGGCATCCAGCTCGGCGTAGGTGAGCGCGGTGCCGTCGGCATCGATGACCGCCTGACGCGGACCCCACTTGGTCGCGGCCTCGGCGAAGATGTCGCTCAGTATCATCGGCGACGTTCCGGCGCCGCCGCTGACGATGGCATCGGAGTCGGCGACCGAGACAGGCTCCACCGTCGGACGCGGTGTGGTCTCGGCGGCGCGCGCGAGCGCCGCCACCGATAGGCCCTCGCCCAGCTTGATCTGGCCGACCGGCTGCGCGGTATCGGTCAGCGCGACGTCGAGGACACGCACCAACTGATCGGCGAACGTCTGCACAGTTGACTCGTCGAAGAGATCGGTGGCGTAGAGAACCGAACCCTGCCAATCCCCTTCGGCCGCCTGGGACACGCTCACCAGCAGGTCGACGCGGGCCGGCACGGACTCGCTCATGATGGGCGCCACCTGCAGGCCGGCGATCTCGCCGACCGCGAGATCGGCTCCGGCCAGCTCCGGGAGGGCCGTCTGGTCGAAGGTGAACCACACCTGGGAGAACGGCGCGAAGGCCGTCGAGCGGACCGCGTCCGATGCGTCGACGACGGCCTCGAACGGCACGTCCGCATTCGCGAACGCGGCGAGATCGGCCGACTTCGCCTCGGCGAGAAGGTCATCGAAGCTGCGGCCGGCGTCGACCCGGGTACGCAGGATCAGCGTGTTGACGAACATGCCGATCAGCGGATCGAGCACCGGCGACCCGCGCCCGGCGATCGGCGTACCGATCGCGATGTCCTCGGTGCCCGACAGTCGCGCCAGTAGCGCGGCCAACGCGGCATGGGTGACCATGAACGGCGTCGTGCCGGATTCCTGTGCCGCAGCCCGGATTCGGCCGGCAAGCTCGGCCGGGATCTCGAAGGCGGCCCGAGCGCCGCGCTGACTCGCCCGCGGCGGACGCGGACGGTCGGTCGGCAGATCGATGACATCTGGTAGACCAGCCAGCCGCTCGGTCCAGTAGCCGAGTTGCTGTCCGACAACCGATTCCGGGTCCTCCGGCGAGCCGAGCACCTCGTGCTGCCAGATCGCGTAGTCCGCGTACTGCACCGCCAGCGGAGCGAACTTCGGTTCCATGTTGTCCGCACGGGCTAGATACGCCGTCACGAGATCGCGGATCGTCGGCGTCATCGACTCGCCGTCAGACGCGATGTGATGAGTCACGACCGCCAGCACGTGCTCGTTCTCTGCGGCCTCCCAAACACGCACTCGGATCGGTAGCTGCCGCGTGACGTCGAACCCGGTTACAACTGCTTCCTCGATCTCGGCCTGCGATTCCACGACGCGCCAATCCAGACGCGCCGCAACCGCGGTAGCGCTGACAATGCTCTGATATGGCTGCCCGTCGACTTCCGGGAAGATGGTGCGCAGCGACTCGTGCCGACCGAGCAGGTCAAGCACCGCGGCGTGAAGTGCGTCTATATCGAACGCACCGCTGATCCGAAGCACCGAGGGCAAGTTGTAGGCCCGCGACGACGTGTCCAGCTGGTTGACGAACCACATGCGCTGCTGCGCAAAGGACAACGGGATCCGCTCCGGACGCGGATCGACAGCAACGATCGGAGCCAGCGCGGCATCCTTTCCTATCGATGCCGCAACCAGGGCCCGCACAGTGGGCGCGTCGAACAGGTCGCGCACAGCCAGGCCCACACCGAGCGCTTCACCTGCACGCGCCACAAGACGCATCGCCGACAGCGAGTTACCGCCGACCTCGAAGAAGTCATCGATGACGCTCATCCGCTCGATCCCCAATACGTCGGCGAACGCTTGAGCCACCGCAGTCTCCAGCGGACCTTCCGGCGGTACGAATTCGGCATCGAGTGAACCGAATTCGGGCGCCGGCAATGCCTTACGATCGATCTTTCCCGCAGTGTTCAGCTTGATGTCGTCGAGCACCATCCAGACCGTGGGAACCATGTAGCCCGGAAGTGCCTTAGCCGCAGCAGTCTTGACCGCTGCCAGATCGATCGACTCGCCCGGGGCAGCTGCCATGTATCCGACCAGGTGCTCACCACCGCCCGGCGCGCTCGCCACCGTAACGGCCGCGTGCACCACGCCTGGAGCACCGGCTACGACTGCCTCGATCTCACCGAGTTCGATGCGCTGACCGCGCAGCTTCACCTGGAAGTCGGTGCGGCCCAGGTACTCCAGGCCACCATCAGGCCGTCGCCGCACCAAGTCGCCAGTTCGGTACAGCCGCGCACCGGGCACGCCGTATGGATCAGCGATGAATCGCTCGGCAGTGAGTCCACCGCGGTCGGCATAGCCACGGGCCAACTGCACGCCACCCAGATAGAGCTCGCCGGGGACTCCCACCGGCACTCGCCGCAGACGCGAATCCAGTACGACCGCCGATGAATTCCACATCGGAATACCGATCGGCACCGTCGGATCCTCAGTCGAGATCGCACCGATCTGCTCGTACGTGATCTCGACCGCAGCCTCCGTCGGGCCATACAGGTTGTAGAACAGGATGTTCGGCCAGATCTCACGGACCTGGGCCGCCATCGCCGGCGGCAACGCCTCGCCGGTGCACGACACAGTCCGCACCGAACTCAGCTCGCGGATTCGATCCGCCCCCAGGACCTCCAAGAACACCGAGAGCATCGACGGCACGAAGTGCACCATCGTCGCCCGAGTGCGGGCGATCTCGTCGGCTACATACATCGGCTCAAGGTGCCCGCCGGGCTTCAATACGACCACTGTCGAACCGGCCATCAGCGGCGCGAACAACTCCGGCACCGAACAGTCGAAGGTGTACGGCGTCTTTTGAATCACCCGGTCCGACGGGTCGATCGGCAGTTCATCGAGGCCCCACCAGAGCCGGTTGAGGATCGCCTCATGCGAGAGCGTGACCCCCTTCGGCATACCAGTCGAGCCCGAGGTGAAGAGGGTGTACGCAGCCGAATCACCGTGCAACACAACGCGTTCGGAATCAGCCACCGACACTGCGCCGAGATCCACATCTCCCGTGGCATCGATCCGGAGCAGCGGAACCCCAACCGATGCCGCCGCGGAGACCACGTCTGGCACCTCGGATGGATCCGATACCAGCAACAGCCGGGTACCGGCGGTCGTGAACATGTACTCGGCACGATCGCCCGGCACTGCGGTGTCGATCGGAACGTACTGACCGCCGGCGGTGATGATCGCGTGGATCGCCACCATCATTTCAACAGAGCGCGGAATACACAGCGCCACAGCAACATCCGGCCCAACACCGGCGTCCATCAGCTCCCGGGCAAGGGTGTTCACTCGTGCGCCGAACTCGGCGTACGAGACCTCCCGTTCGCCGAATATCAGCGCGGTTGCATCGGGTGTCCTCGCGATCTGAGCCGCCACGGCCTCCGGGATCGAGGTGATATCCGGGAGTACCCGATCATCGCCGTGCTCGAGAGCTGCCTCAGCCGCGAGATCGTCGTCGGTCAGAATCGACACATCACCGACCGCTGTGGACGGCATAGCAGTCACGCCATCGAGGACCGCGACAAATCGTTTGGCGAACGTCTCGATCGTTCCGTCGTCGAACAGATCGGTCGCGAAGATCACCGAACCGAGCCACGGCTCCCCGTCCGGGTTCAGCGTGATCTTGATGAACATGTCGACCTCAGCGGGGAACGTATCCAGCTCGATCGGTTCGATGCTGAGGCCCGCAATCGAGATATCGATGTCGCGCGCCGACGCGGCAGGATCGAACGACAAGATCGTCTGAGCCAGCGGAGCAAATGCTTCGCTACGGCGCGGGTTGATCGCGTCAACAACCGTCTCAAATGGGACGTTCCCGTGCGCGAACGCCTCGAGATCCGTTGCGCGCACCTGATCCAACAGACTCACGAATGTCATCGCCGGATCGACGGTTGCACGCAATACAAGTGTGTTGATGAACATGCCGATCAGCTCGTCGAGTTCACGCTGACCGCGACCGGCAGTGGGTATGGCTACCGCGATGTCATCAGTCGCGGACAACCGGGCGAGCAGCACCGACAACGCAGCATGCACCACCATGAACGGCGTCACACCATGCGCCGATGCCACTTCGCGGATTCGGCTGGCGACCTCGGCCGGGATGTCGAATCCGGCGACGCGACCGTCATACGTCGCACGCGGCGGGCGCGGGCGGTCTGCCGGAAGCTCGAGCACATCGGGCAGGCCTGCAAGCTGATCGCGCCAGTATTCCAGCTGGCGACCCACTACCGAGCTCGGGTCATCTGGCGATCCGAGCACCTTGTTCTGCCAGATCGCGTAGTCCGAGTACTGGATCGGGAGCGGCGCGAATCGCGGCGCCTGCCCTGCGGACCGCGCGAGGTAGGCCGTCATCAAGTCCTTGATCATCGGACTATGAGACTCACCATCGGAGGCGATGTGATGGGTGACCACCGCGATGACGAACTCTTCCGGTGAGGCCTCCCAAACCCGGATACGGACCGGCCATTGCGTCACCAGATCGAAGCCGGCGGTCAGCGCGTCCTCGATCGCTGCCTGCGAGTCGACTATCGCCCAGTCCAGCCGAGCCGCGATCTCATCCGCCGCCGCGATGCGCTGGTAGGGCCGGCCGTCGACGTCAGGGAAGGTCGTATGCAGTACCTCATGACGAGCAACGAGGTCGATCATCGCGCCGTGGAGTGCATCGACGTCGAACTGACCGCGCACCCGAAGCACCAGTGGCAGGTTGTAGACCGGCGACGTCGGATCCAACCGGTTGATGAACCACATGCGGGTCTGCGAGTACGACAGCGGAATCCGCTCCGGCCGCTCGGTTACCGCCACCACCGGCGGCAACGCCTTTTGTCGCCCCTCGGTCGCGGCGATGAGCCCGCGCACAGTCGGCGCCTGGAAGAGGTCACGCACGGACACGTCAACGTCTAGTGCGGCGGATGCCCGCGCCACGAGACGCATACCGGACAGCGAGTTTCCGCCGAAATCGAAGAAGCTGTCCGTGACACCGATGTCGTCGAGCCCGAGCACCTCGGCGAACACTTCGGCGAGAACCCGTTCGCCCGGCGTCTCCGGAGCAACCGACTCACCGCGGTCGAACACCGGCGCAGGAAGTGCACGCCGGTCGACCTTGCCGGAGGTTGTCTGCGGCAGCGCGTCGAGCACCACCCAAGTGGTGGGACGCATGAACTCGGGCAGTTCACGCGAGACAACTCCGCGGACCACATCGAGATCGATCGTCGCGCCGGCAGCGCCCGAGAGGTAGCCCACGAGCTGTTCTCCTCCGCCCGGAACCGAGGCCACCACCACCGCATAGTGCAAAACGCCCGGAACGCCCGCGAGTACCGACTCGATCTCGCCGAGCTCTATCCGCTGGCCACGCAGTTTGACCTGAAAGTCGGTGCGTCCCAGGTATTCAAGGAGCCCCGATTCGGTCCATCGCGCCCGGTCACCGGTGCGGTACAGACGACTACCCGGCCCGCCGAAGGGCGATGCGACGAAGGTCTCAGCGGTTAGATCCGCCCGCGATGCGTACCCACGCGCAAGCTGGGCCCCGCCCAGGTACATCTCTCCCGGCACGCCTGCCGGCACCGGTTCCAGACGTCCGTCAAGAACATAGACCTGCGAATTCCACACCGGGCTACCGATCGACACGGCGGCATCGAAATCGGTCACCCGCCGATCGGTGATGTCGACAATCGCTTCGGTCGGACCGTACTGGTTGACGATATGGGCGCCGGGGATCGCTTCAGCCAGTCCGCGCGCCAGTGCCGGTGACAGTGCTTCGCCGCCGGAGAAGATTCGACGAAGTGACTGCAGATCCGCCGGATCCGACCCGGTCGCGCCGTCCAGGAAGGCAGCAAGCATCGACGGCACGAACTTCACCGTCGTGACTGCATGCTGCGCGATCAAGCCGGCCAGGTATCGAGGATCGCGATGCCCACCGGACTCGGCGATCACCACCGGTGCACCGGCGTACACCGGGCCGAAGAATTCCCACACGGATGCATCGAAGGTGAACGGCGTCTTCAGGAGGAACACATGCTCACCGTCGCCGTTCGATTCGGTGAACCAGGCGAGCGTGTTACGAAGGCCTGCATGCGAAACGGTGACGCCCTTAGGACGCCCGGTCGATCCTGACGTGAAGAGGGTGTACACCGCATTGTCCGGGCGCACGGGGGCGAGTCGCTCCGACGCCGTAAACAACGAAGCGTCGGGAACCCGAGCATCCGCGTCGACTCCGATGGCCGGAATCTCGTCCGCGATCGCATGACCGTCGACTCGCGCGTCGACAAGCAACAGCTGCACGTCGGCGGTGTCGACCAAATACTTGATGCGATCCGCCGGGAACTCAGGGTCAATCGGCACGTACTGCCCGCCCGCCGCCACAACGGCATGGACTGCCAAGTACTGAGCGAACGAACGGTCGATGCACACGCCAACCGGGGTGTCAGGGCCGACGCCTACCTCGATCAGCTGACGCGCCAATTCGGTTACGCGATCAGCGAACTCGGCATAGGACACGGTGCGTTCATCGAAAATCGCGGCGATCCCGGCGGGATTCGTCCGCGCACGGTCCAGAACCATGTCGGCCAGAACGTGGTCGCGCAATTCAACCGCAGGGCCAGTGGCCCAATCCAGAGCCCGGCTCCGATCCTCGGCCGCCGCGATATCGAGGCCTGCGGAAAGCGTGTCCGGTGCCGCAGTGAACCGTTCCAAGATCTGGACCATCGCACGCAGGTAAACGTCCACCTGCTCGGCATCGAATGCCGATGGCAAGTACTTGAGCTTGAGGAGAATCGTCTCTCCGCTCGGGACGGTGGCGAGGTAGATCGGGTAATGCGTGCCGTCACGGAACTCGATGTCATCGATCGACAGCTCGCCACCGCCGGCGGTATTCGACTTCAGCGACTCGGAATCGATCGGGAACGACTCGTGCAGCGTGAACGTATCGAATCCGGCAGGTCCATCCGCGAGGTCCAGAATCTCCGGAAGGCCCAAGAACTGGTAGTCCAGCACGGTGGCCTTGTCCGACTGCAGCCGAGTCAGGATCTGCCCCATCGACGACGCCGGGTCCACGTCGACCACGACCGGCAGTGTGTTGATGAACAATCCGACGATCGACTCGACGCCGTCGAGCGCGGCCGGGCGTCCGGACACGGTTTCGCCGAAAGTGACGACGCGCTGGCCGGTCAATCTCGACAGCAGCACCGACCACGCGACCTGCAGCACCGTGGCGACGGTCGAGTCATGAGACCTGGCGACCGACTCGATCGCCGCGACCAGAGCCGCGTCGAGCCGTGCTTCGCGGTACTGCGGCAGCAGGCCCGTGGTGGCCTCGATTTCTGGAGCCACCAGCGTTGGTCCGTCGGCGCCTGACATGATCTCGCGCCAGGCATTCCGGCCCGCAGCCGCGTCTTGACTCGCAATGAACCGCAGGAACGACGAGAAGTCGGCAGACTCCGCGCCGCCGGCCTCGCCGGTATACGGGGATCCGGTGAGGTAGAGCGCCAACATGTCGGCCATGACCAGCGGTCCCGACCAGCCGTCGATGACGATGTGGTGATTGGTCACGATCAACCGCGAGACGGAGCCACTTCGCACCAGCACGAAACGGATCAATGGAGGCCGAGCCAGGTCGAACGGGCGCACCCGCTCGGCGTCCGCGGCCGCTGTCACTGGGTCCGCCAGGCCTGCGGGGTCATCGACGTCGAGCACAGTCCACTGCGGCTCCATGCGATCACTCACCACTGCGACGATCTCGCCACTCGGCGCTGATACGAAAGCTGAACGGAGGGCGCTATGCCGGGCCATGACACCGCGGGCCGCCTCATGGAGTCGGTCCGCGTCGACGTCGCCGCCGAGTGTGATCACGATCTGCGTGGTATAGACGTCGACGACGTCATCATCGGCGGCAGCGACCAGCGACTGGAAGTACATTCCGCGCTGCAGCGGCGCCAGCGACCACACCTCGGAGCCCGGGTAATTGCGTTCGAGCACATCGAGATCGTGCTGAGTGAGGTCCGCGCCGGGCACGTCCGACGGCGAAAGCCCCAACGCCGCTTCGCGGTCGACAGTCGATGCGGCCGTGGCGAGTTCGGTCTCCCACCGCTGCGCGATGTTTTCCACGTCCGCAGGGTCAAGCACGCCCCGCGGAAAACGCAGATCTGCCCAGATTCGACGACCGCGTGAGCCCGCCGAAGTGCCAGCATTGATCGACAGCGCAGCCAACGCAACCATGTCACCGCTGACCGACGGGGGGAACGCGGGCGAATCGGTGCTCATGAACGGCAGTTCGACAGCAGGTGTGTCACCGCCGGCCGAACCCGCGCCCAGGAAGTTGAAAATGATCGATGGAAGCGGCCGATCGGCCAGCTCGGTGCGGGCCGTGTAACGAAGCAGGCCAAATCCAACGCCGGCATCAGGCAGGCCGAGCCGCTCCTCTTTCGCGGCTTTCATCGCATGGACGATGTCTGCCGACGGGTCGACCGACATCGGCGCGATGGATGTGAACCAGCCAACCGAACGCGACAGATCCGCGCGGTGTGGTTCCGGCATGGCCTCCAGGAGTTCCTCGGTGCGGCCATGGGTCTCGAGCAGTATGGACACCGGTGAGCGGTCGTCTATGCCGCGGTCGACCTGCCAGCCACGGACGGCGCGCGCGAGGGCGCCAAGCAGCACATCGTTGACATTGCCTTGGAGGGCGGCCGGAACCGCGCCGAGCACCTTCTCGGTGAGAGCAACAGACAGCGTGTGCAGCACCGACGAGGACGCCGAATCGCGGTCGCGGGAACGACTCAATGCTGCACCAAATGATGTGGGATGCACCGGCATACGACTCAGCCAGTAGTCCAGTTCGTCGAATCGACTATCTGCCTGCTGCGCCAACGCCGAAGCCCACGCGCGCGCCGAAGTGCCCTCAGGTCGCAGGGAGATCTCGCTATCTTCAGCGACCTGGGCCCATCCGGTGACCAGGTCCTCAATGATCGCGCGCCAGGACACTGCGTCGACGCCGAGGTGATGGATGACAATGACCACTCGACCCGCACCGGACGGAGCTGTGACATGAACCGCCTGGACCAGTGCGCCGACAGACGGATCAAGCCGACCCGCGGCTTCCGCATGCGCACGGCGTAGCGCGTTGTCGAACTCCGGTGTACCGATGTCTCCGTCGGCACCGAGGTGAGCGACGGCCGCCGATGCATCGAATGGCGTACCTGAGACCAGCACCCACTCGCCCGACACGTCTGTCAACCGTGCCGACAGCATCGGGTGCGTCCGAACTACGGCATCGACGAGTCGAGCGAGATCGCTGAGCCGCAAGGTTTCCGGCGCCACGACCACCGCAGTCTGTGAGAAGTCCGCGAAGTCCGCCGCTCGCTCCGAGTGCTCTACCATCCAGGCGACGACCGGCGGAATCACGACTGGACCGCTGCCTCCACCGGGAAGCTCCGGCAGCATCGGCAGCGCCGCGGCACTCTGTCCGGCGGCCGTCGCGATGGCGCGGATCGTCTTGTGCTCGAAGATGTCTCGCGGCGACAGATCGATCCCGGCGGCCCGGGCGGCGGACGCCAGCTGGATCGACATGATCGAATCGCCGCCCAAGGCGAAGAACGACTCGGTGACGCTGACCCGCTCGACGCCGAGGAGGCCACCGATGATCGCGGCCAGCTGCTCTTCGGCCTGCGTCGCGGGCGCCTCGTATTCCTGCTCGATCGCGGCGAAATCCGGCGCGGGCAGTGCCCGGCGGTCGAGCTTGCCCGCGGAGTTGAGAGCGATGTTGTCGAGCACCACCCACACGGTCGGCTGCATGTACACCGGGAGCGACTGCGCCGCCGCGGCTTTCACCGCGTCGAGGTCGACCGACGCCGGCGACAGGTAGGCAACGAGATGCTGGGCACCGGTCGGCGCCGACGCGACCGTCGCCGCGGTGTGCACCACACCCGGAACGGTCGCGAGGACCGACTCGATCTCGCCCAGTTCGATGCGCTGACCGCGCAGCTTCACCTGGAAGTCGGTGCGACCGAGGTATTCGATCTCGCCCGCATCGTTCCAGCGCACCAGGTCGCCGGTGCGGTACAGCCGGGCACCCGGCTCACCGAACGGATCGGCGACGAACCGGTCCGCGGTCTGACCCGGAGCCGCCGCGTACCCGCGGGCGATCTGGACGCCGCCGAGATACAGCTCGCCCGGCACCCCGGGCGGAGTCATCTGCAGCCGCGAATCCAGGACATACGTCCCGGTGTTCCACACCGGGCGGCCGATGGTGACGGTGTCGCCGACCCGCGTCACATCCGAATACGAGACTTCGACGGCTGCCTCGGTCGGGCCGAAGAGGTTGTGGATCCCGACCCCTGGCAGTAGTTCATGCGTCTTGTGCACCACTGCGGCGGGCAGCGCCTCACCCGAGGCGAAGACCCACTTCAGCTCGGTGAGCCCGGCGAGCCGGTCCGGGTCGACGACGTCAACGAACACCGACAGCATCGACGGCACGAAGTGCACCGAGGTGGCGGCGGACTGCTCCAGCAGGTCGATCAGATACGCCGGATCGGCATGGCCGCCGGGAGCGGCGACCACGATCGAGGCGCCGACCATCAACGGCGCGAACAACTCCGGCACCGACACGTCGAACGTGTACGGCGTCTTCTGCACGATGCGATCGGCCGGGCCCCAGCCGTACTCGCCGAGACCCCACCACAGGCGGTTCAGCACCGACCGTGCGGACACCGTCACACCCTTGGGCCGACCGGTCGAGCCCGAGGTGAACAGCGTGTACAGGGCGTGGTCGAGGCCGATCGGCGCCAGCCGCTCGGCATCGGTGACCGGCGGTGTCTGCAGATCCACCGGTCCGTCGGCCGTGACCTCGTGAACGCCGATCCCCTCGGCCAGCGCGGCCGACCGGACGTCGACACCGGCGTCGCCGCCGGTCGTCAAGAGCACCTTCACGGCCGCGGTGGCCAGCATGTACTCGGCGCGATCAGTCGGCGCTTCGGTGTCGACCGGGACATACTGTCCGCCCGCGGCGATCACCGCGTGGATCGCGACGACCATCTCGATCGAGCGCGGCATGCACACTGCCACAGCGGTTTCCGGCCCGACACCCAGCGCGATCAGCTCGCGCGCCAGTGCGTTGACCCGCGCGGAGAACTCGTCGTAGCGAACTTCGCGGCCACCGAACCGGAGCGCGACAGCGTCCGGAGTGCGCACTGTCTGCGCGGTCAGCAGCTCCGGCAGATGCGCCGGCGAGACATCGATCTGACGTCCCGTCGAACGACCCGCGATCACGGCCTTCTCGCCCGATGTCACCAGATCGACGTCGCCGATGACTCGCTGCGGAGCCGCGGTCAACGCACCGACGAGCGCCAGGAAGCGGTCGATCACCGTGCGCACGGTGGATTCGTCGAAGAGATCGGTCGCGTAGATCGCGATGCCGGTCCAGCCGGCGGCACTGTCGGTGGCGGTGATGCCGACGGTCAGGTCGACCTGCGCGCTCACCGTCGGCGCGGTCAGCGGCTCGATCCGTATACCGGCGGCATCGATTCCCGCGGGCTGCGCGGCGGCATGATCGAGCGTCAGCATGACCTGCGCCAGCGGCGCGAAAGCCTCGGACCGAACGGGTTTCAGAGCGTCGACCAACGTTTCGAAGGGCACGTCGGCATGCGCGTACGCGTCGAGATCGACGCCGCGGGTCTGCTCCAGCAGGCTCGCGAACGACCGGCTCGGATCGACCTCGGTACGCAGCACCAGGGTGTTGACGAACATGCCGACCAACGGATCGATCGCGGCCTGACCGCGGCCCGCGATCGGCGTCGCGACCGCGATGTCGCCGGTGGCCGACAGCCGCGCCAGCAGCGCCGCGAGAGCGGCGTGGACCACCATGAACGGGGTCGAGCCGGTCGTGCGCGCCACCCCCGCGATCCGCTCGGCGATCTCCGGCGCGATGTCGAATTCGATCTTCGCGCCGGCGTTGCTCGCGATCGCGGGCCGCGGCCGATCGGCCGGCAGGTCGAGGACGTCCGGCAGCGACGACAACTGCTTGGTCCAGTAGGCCAGCTGACGGGCGACCACCGACTCGGCGTCGTCGGCCGAGCCCAGCACCTCGTGCTGCCAGATCGCATAGTCCGCGAATTGAACTGCGAGCGGGGCGAATTCCGGTCGATGACCCTCGTGGCGAGCCAGGTATGCGGTCACCATGTCCGCGACCAGCGGACCCATCGACTCGCCGTCGGCACCGATGTGATGCGCCACCACGGCGAGCACCCAGGTCCCGGGCGCGTCCGGCCAGAGCCGGAAGCGGATCGGCGGCTGCGTGCTCACGTCGAATCCGGTGGTGATCGCGTCCTGGATCTCCTGCTGCGACTGCACGATTCGCCAGTCCAGCTGTTCGGCGATGCCGTCCGCCGAACCGACGAGCTGCTGCGGCGCGCCATTCACCGACGGGAAGGTGGTCCGCAGAATCTCGTGTCGACCGACCACATCGATGACGGCAGCATGCAGCGCGTCGAGGTCGACATCGCCGGTGAGGCGCAGCACCGCAGGGATGTTGTAAGTCGGCAGCGACGGGTCGAACTGGTTGATGAACCACATCCGCTGCTGTGCGAAAGACAACGGGATGGTTTCCGGGCGCGGCACCACCGCGGTGATCGGCGGCAACGCCTCGACGCCGTTCGCCGACCTCTCCGCAAGCTCACGCACGGAGGACGCCTCGAACACGTCGCGCACCGATACCTCGACCCCGAGCGCATCGCCCGCCCGGGCGGCCAGGCGCATCGCCGACAGCGAGTTACCACCGAGATCGAAAAACGACTCGGTGACGCTGACCTCTTCCACGCCCAGCACATCGGCGAATGCCGCGGCCAGGGCGATCTCGCTGTCTCCCTCGGGAGCCACGAATTCGGTGCTGACGACAGCGAAGTCGGGTACCGGCAGGGCCTTGCGGTCCAGCTTGCCGGTGCTGCCTAGAACGACGTCATCCAGCCCGACCCAAACGTCAGGAATCATGTAGGACGGCAACGCCTTCGACATCGCCTCCTTGATGGTGCCGGTATCGACCGATGCCGGCGAGAAATAGCCGACCAGCTGCTGACCGCCGTCATGGCTGTCGCGCACCCCCACCGCCGCGTGAACCACACCGGGTACCGAACCGAGTACGGCCTCGATCTCGCCGAGCTCCAGCCGCTGGCCGCGGAGCTTTACCTGGAAGTCCGTGCGCCCCAGGTACTCGATCTCATCAGCCCCGTTCCAGCGCACCAGGTCTCCGGTGCGATACAGCCGCGCGCCCGGCTCCGAGGCAAAAGGGTTCGCGACGAACCGGTCGGCGGTGAGATCGCCGCGCGACGCGTATCCACGTGCCAGCTGTACACCCCCGAGATATAGTTCGCCCGGGACACCGACCGGCGTTGGCCGTAAACGCGAATCAAGCACATACGCCTGGGTATTCGCCACCGGTCGGCCGATGGAGATCGACGTGTCATCCCGATGCACCTCACGGGCAGTGACATCCACCGCAGCCTCGGTCGGTCCATACAGGTTGACCAGCCGCACCGTTGGCAGAACGTCGAGGACCCCCTGTGCCGGGCTCAGTGTCAGTGCCTCACCAGACGCAAAAACCAACGACAACGACGTCAAGCTCGCGAGCCGGTCAGCGCCCATTACGTCGATGAACGCCGAGAGCATCGATGGCACGAAGTGAATCACCGTCACCCGACTTGTCGCGATCAGGTCGGCGAGATGGTCGGCGTCGCCGTGGCGCTGCGGCTCGGCGACGATTACTCGGGCGCCGATCATGACAGGCAGCAGCAGCTCCCACACCGAGACATCGAACGTGTACGGCGTCTTCTGCAGGAAAACGTCACGCCCGGTCAATTCGTAACGGTCACGCATCCAGTCGAGACGATTGATCACGGCTCGATGCGAGACTGTCACCCCCTTCGGGCGACCTGTCGATCCTGACGTGAACAACGTATAAGCTGCGTGCGAATCCCGAAGCGGGGCCAGACGATCGGCATCGGTGACCGGCTCGACAGCCGGATCCACCTCCGCCTCGGAGTCGACCTCGATCAACCGGACGTCGACCCCCGCAATACCCGTCGGCACCACACCGGCCGCCACAAGAGCCAGCTGCGCACATGCGGTATCCACCATGTATGCCGCCCGCTCGGGGGGCGCCGCCGTGTCGATCGGCACGTACTGGCCGCCTGCGGCAAGGACTGCGTGGATTGCAATCATCATCTCGATACCGCGATCGATGCACACCACTACCGCGTCATCCGGACCGATACCAAACGAGATGAGCTCACGCGCAAGGATATTGACCCGGGCCGCAAACTCTGCGTATGAAAGTTCACGACCGGAACACGTCACCGCCACGCGCTTCGGCGAACGAATCGCCTGCGCGGTCACCAGATCCGCCACCGTTCCTTGTGGCACTTCAACCGCTGGCCCGGTCGAAATCTCCAGCATTCGATCGGCCGAATCGTCAGACAGCCACAACGCGTCCCCGACCGGCACGGTCGGATCCGCCGTCAGTTCAGACAGCAACAAGACGAGTCGATCCATCATCGATTCGACCGTGCCGACATCGAAGAGATCAGTCGCAAAGATCGCCGAGCCACGCCAGGCGCCGGTAGCCGCGGTGGCTACCGTGACCGAAAGATCCAGTTGTGCCGGGACCATCGGCGGATCCATCGGTTCGACGCGCAGCCCTGCGACGGTGGTCGGCGCATCACCAGCCGATGCTGCCGGATCGAACGACAACATCACCTGTGCCAACGGCGAAAATGCTTCGGACCGCACCGGATCCAGGGCTTCGACCACAGACTCGAACGGAACGTCAGCATGCGCGAACGCATTCAGGTCGGTTACGCGAACCTGTTCAAGCAACTGGTCGAACGACCGCCCGACATCCACCCGCGCCCGCAGCACCAGGGTGTTCACGAACATGCCGACGATCGGGTCGAGCACCGCCTGGCCACGACCGGAGATCGGGGTGGCTACCGCGATGTCGTCCGTCGCGGACAGCCGAGCCAGCAACACCGCCAGCGCGCCATGTACCACCATGAACGGGGTCATCCCGTGCGCTTGTGCAACCTCGGTGATGCGGTCGACGACCTCCGCGGGGATCTCGAACGTGATGTCGTCGCCGCGATGCGAGGCGACGGCCGGCCGCGGACGATCCGCAGGCAGCTCCAATACTGCCGGGAGTCCGAGCAGCTGCGACTTCCAATACTCGACCTGTTGTGCAACAACAGAATTCGGGTCACTGACGGAACCGAGAACTCGATGCTGCCAGATCGCGTAATCGCCGAATTGGACTGGCATCGGCGAGAACTCCGGTGCGTCGCCCGAAACGCGGGCCGCGTACGCCGCCACCAGGTCCGAAATCAGCGGAGCCAGCGATTCTCCATCGGCACCGGCGTGGTGCACGACCACAGCAAGAACAGTCTCATTCGCGCTGCGCCGCCATACGCGCACGCGCAGTGGCCACTCTGAGGTGAGGTTGAAACCTGTTGTCGCGGCGGTCACCAGGTCTGCCTGCGAGGCGACGACATCGAATATGCCACGCCTGCCGTACTCGGCGAGGTCGCCGACCAGCTGTTGCGGCTCGCCGTCGAGCGCAGGGAACGACGTCCGCAACACTTCATGACGCTCAATGACGTCACGGACCGCGACGCGTAGCGCCGCAATATCGAGCTCACCCATCAGCTGCAGCACGGCGGGAATGTTGTATGTCGGCTGATCCGGCTCGAATTGGTTGATGAACCACATCCGCTGCTGTGCGAACGACAACGGAATCCGCTGCGGCCGCGGCGATACCGCGACGACGGGCGCCAACGCCGCCGCATTGCCGGCGACCTTGATCGCCAACTCACGCACCGACGGCGCCTCGAACACGTCCCGGACCGACACCTCGACCCCGAGCGCGTCAGCCACCCGCGCCGCCAGGCGCGTCGCGGACAGCGAGTTGCCGCCCAGGTCGAAGAAGCTTGTCGTCACACTGATCTCGTCGATCCCGAGCACATCGGCGAATACCTGCGCCACAACCGTCTCATCGGCGGTCGCTGGCTCGACGATCTCGTCGACCATGACAACCGCATCCGGCAGCGGCAACGCATCCCGGTCCAACTTGCCGTTCGCGGTCAGTGGCAGCATCGACACCGTCATGATCAGGTCGGGCACCATATAGCCGGGCACAAACCGACCCACAGCCGCCCGCACATCCGCCGAATCGGGCTCGGGTGCACCGGCTTCCGGAATCACATAACCGATCAGCTGCTCCCCCCGGCCGGGCAGCTCGACGACCCGAGCGGCGCCGGCCGTGATGCCGTCGACACTCAACAGCGCGGCCTCGATCTCACCGAACTCGATGCGATAGCCACGCAACTGAACCTGCGCATCGCCGCGCCCGAAGTATTCGATGTCATCGCCGACGCGCCGCGCGAGGTCACCGGTGCGGTACATCCGGGTCCCGGCCAGCCCATACGGCGACGCCACGAACCGGGTGGCGCTCAGTTCGGCGCGATCAAGATAAGACTGCGCCAACTGGCCACCGGCGACATACATTTCGCCGACGACGCCCTCGGGCACCGGCCGCAGGCGGTCGTCGAGGACGTGGATCGCCAACGACGACAGCGGCCGGCCGATGAAGCTCGCATCGTTCGCGCCGACCGTCGCCCGGTCGAGCGGCCGGTAGCTGACATGCACCGTGGTTTCGGTGATGCCATACATGTTGACCAACTGCGCCGTGTCCGCCGGGTTGTCGTCGAACCAGCGCCGCACCTGGTCGAAGCTCAGCGCCTCGCCACCGAACACGATGTAGCGCAACGACAGCGGCATCGCCGAGGCGCGTCGACGCGCCTCGGCGAGCTGATAGAACGCGGACGGCGTCTGGCTGAGCACGGTCACGCCCTCGCGCGACAGCAACGCCAGGAATTCCTCCGGCGCCCGCGCCACATCGCGGTCGATCAGCAGCAGCCGACCGCCGGACAGCAGCGGGCCCCACAGCTCCCACACCGAGAAATCGAATGCATAGGAGTGGAACATCGTCCACACGTCATCGGAACGGAACTCGAAGTCCTCCGCGGCCGCGTCCATCAGGGTGACGACGTCACGATGCGTGACTTCCACACCCTTCGGGCGACCGGTCGAACCCGAGGTGTAGATCACGTAGGCCCGCGAATCCGCGAGCGCCGCACTGCCTTCGAACGGCTGCGCCGCACCTTCGGCAACCAGGTCGGCCACCGTCGCGACCGCCACCGAACCGTCGAGCTCGCCCCACAGCCCCAGCCCGGCGGTGGACTCGTCCGTGACCACCGCGGTCGGAGCCGCGTCGGAGACGATGAACTTCAGGCGCTCGACCGGGTTCGTCGTGTCCAACGGCAGATACCCGGCACCCGCCCGCAGCACGCCCAGGATCGCGACGACCAGGTCGGCCGTGCGCGCCGGCGCCACCGCGACCAGATCGCCCGGCCGGACACCCCGACCGCGCAGCGCCGCGGCCGCGGCCGCCGACCGCTCCGACAGTTCGCGATAGCTCAGAGTGCGCACCGGATCGGTGACCGCGGGACTGTCGGCGAAGGCCTGCGCGCGCGCGTCGAACAGCTCGACCAGCGTCCGCCCCGAATGGGCGGTGTCCACGCGCGGAAGCGTCAGTGTGCGAACGTATTCGGCCTCGTCGGCGAGACTGATCGCCGACACCGTCGTCGCCGGATCGGTCGCCAGCGCCCGCAGAATCCTGACGAGTGCATCGGCGAAGATGCCGACCTGTCGATCGCTGAACGCGGCCGGTAGATACTTCAGCTTCAGCTCGAATCGGCCACCGGTGACACCGGTGACGAGATTCAGCGGATAGTGCGTGGCATCGGTCGCCTGCAGGTCCTTGACCTCCAGGCCGCCGACACCCCCGCTCTGCTTGAGGGATTCGGAGTCGACCGGGTACGACTCGTGCACCGCCAGGGTGTCGAACAATTGGCCGCCGCCGACCAGTGACATCAGATCCGGGATGCCGATGTGCTGATGATCGAGCACGGCCACCTTGGACGCCTGCAGCCGGTCGAGCACCTGCGCGATCGATGCGGTCGGGTCGACGTCGACCACCGCGGGCAGCGTGTTGATGAACAGACCGACCATCGATCCGACCCCGTCGAGATCGGCGGGGCGACCGGAGACGGTCTCTCCGAAGGCGACGACGCGATCACCGGTGATTCGCGACAGCAGGACGGCCCAGGCGAACTGCATGACCGTCGAGACCGTGACGCCGCGGGTCCGGGTGAGTTCCTCGATGGCATCGCTGAGCTCGGAGTCGAGCATCGTCGAGTGGTCGCGGGGCAGCTGGCCTGCGGTGGCCTCCAGGCCCGGCGCGACCAGGGTCGGCCCGTCGATGATATCGAGCACGGACCGCCAGGCCTCGATGCCGGCCGCGCGATCGGACCGAGCGATGTAACGCAGGTAGTCCGCGTAGTCGCCGCCGGCGCTGTTCATCGTGCCGGTGTATGTGCGGCCCGTCGTGTAGATCGCGAACAGGTCGGCCAGGATCAGCGGGCTCGACCAGCCGTCGATCAGAATGTGGTGACTGGTGACGACCAGTGTCGACTCGGATCCGTTGCGCACCAAAATGAATCGCATGAGGGGTGCGGATTCGAGGTCAAAGGGCAGCGCCCGCTGCGTCCGGGCGATCTCCTCGATCCGCGCCGCCGCATCGGCGTCGCCCGGATCGATGTCGACGATCTGCCAGGGCACATCCACCGACTCCGGGATCACGGCGACGACATCGCCGCCACCGACCCGGACATAGGAAGACCGCAGCACCCGATGCTCGACGAACACCTGCTCGACCGCGGCATGCAGCCGCTCGGCATCGACGACGCCGCCGAGCGTCAGGACCGCCTGCGCCACATAGACATCGACCGCGCCGTGCTGTCGACCGCCGGCCGCCAGCTCCGCCTGGAACTGCAGGCCGCGCTGCAGCGGAGACAGGGGCCACACATCCGCCCTCGGGAACCGCCGGGCCAGCTCGTCCAGGTCGTCCTGCGTCAGCTGCGCGCCGACCACATCGGACGGTGACAGACCCGGATCACCCTCGCGGACAACCGAATCGACCACGGCCGACAGCTCGCCCTGCCAGCGCTGCGCCAGATCGGCAACGGCATCGGCGTCCAGCACCGATGCCGGGAAGCCGAACTCGGCGCGGAACTCACGCCCCTGATCGGTGATCGTGGTACCGGCGTTGATGGTGATGATCGCCGGCACCACCATCGCGCCATCGACGCTTCCGGGCAGTCGCGGGGCGTCCGGGTCCGGCATGAAGTCGCCCGGGCCGTCCGCGGCGAGGTCTCCCCCGCCGGCGACGTTGCCGAGGTAGTTGAATGCGATACTCGGCAGCGGCCGCCGGGACAGCTCGGTGTCGGTGCTGTAGCGCAGCAGACCGTAGCCGATGCCGTTGTCCGGCTGCGCGACTCGTTCTTCCTTGGCGGCCTTCACGGTCCGGATGACGTCGCCGTCGACATCGATCGACATCGGCGCCACCGTGGTGAACCAGCCGACCGTGCGGGACAGATCGGCGCTCCGCGGTGCCGAGCCCCCAAGCAGTGCCTCCTCGTACCGGCCGTGGCCTTCGAGAAGCATGGTGACCGGCCGCTCGTCGGCGATGCCGCGATCGCGCTGCCACGACCGCACCGCCCGGGCCAGCGCAGCCACCAGCGCGTCGTTGACGTTGCCGCGGAACGCCGTCGGGATGGCCGACAGCAGCGGCTCGGTGATCTCGGCCGGAATCCGCTGCACGACGACGGACGCCGTCGCGGCGCGGTCGCGGCCGCGATCGATCTCGACGCCGAAGTCGGTCGGCCGTTCGGGCGACCGCGCGAGCCAGTAGCCGAGTTCGCCGCGCCGGTCGTCGGCCAGTTCGGCGAGCGCGCCGGCGAATGCCCGCTGCGACGTGTTCTCGGGCCGCAGGGCGTACTCCTGGCCGCCGAGCCGCTGACCCCAACCGGTCAGCAGATCTTCGATGATCGGGCGCCAGGAGACCGCGTCCACACCCAGGTGATGAATCACCAGAACCAGTCGCTGCTGTCCGGCCGGATCGGTGACCAGCACCGCCTGCACGAGACGACCCGCCGCCGGGTCCAGCCGGCCCGATGCCTCCACGAATGCGGTCTGCAGCACGTCCGCGAAGGAATCGCCGGACACGGCGATGTCGGTATGCATCTCCGTCACGGCGGCGGCCGCGTCGAACTCCGCTGCGCCGGAGACCAATTCCCATTCCGCACCATTGCGCGACAACGAGGCGCCGAGCATCGGGTGCACGGCGACGGCCGCGGACAGCACGTCCCGCAGGCCATCGAGTGTCAGCTCGCGCGGGGCAACGAGGACCATCGACTGCGAGAAGTCGGCGAAATCGGCTGCCGTATCGGCCTGTTCGAGCATGTAGTGCACGATCGGCGGCACCGGCATGGCGCCCGCGCCGCCGCCCTGCGGCTCCTCCAGCACCGGCACCGCGGCGCCACGGCCGCTGATCGCGCGCGCCATCGACCGAATCGACTTGTGCTCGAAGATGTCTCGGGGCGAGATCTCGATCCCCGCCGCCCGCGCCGCGGACGCCAGCTGAATCGACATGATCGAATCGCCGCCGAGCGCGAAGAACGACTCGGTGACGCTCACCCGTTCCAGCCCGAGCAGACCCGTCATGATCGCGGCCAGCTGCTGTTCGGCCGGGGTCTCGGGGGCGACGTAGTCGACGTCGACAGCGAGCTTCGGGGTCGGCAGCGCCCGCCGGTCGAGCTTTCCGACCGGCGTCAACGGCAGAGCGTCGAGCGGGGTGATGCTGCCCGGCACCATGTACAGCGGCAAGCGGGTTCCGACATGCTCGCGCAGGGCCGCCATGTCGACGTCGGACCGCAGCACAACATAGGCCGACAGCGTCGCCACGACCGACTCACCGCTTCCGGCGAGCTCACCGTCGGCACGGACGCCGACCACCACCGCGGTATCGACCGCCGGATGTTGACTGAGAGCGGACTCGATCTCGCCCAATTCGATACGCAGACCACGCAGCTTGATCTGATCGTCGCTGCGCCCGCCGTATCCGATCGACAGCACGCCGTCATCCGCGCGCATCCACCGCACGACGTCGCCGGTGCGGTACATCCGGTCGCCCGGTGCGCCATACGGATCGGTGACGAAACGCTCGGCGGTGAGACCCGGTCGATCGAGATAGCCGCGCGAGAGGCCCATGCCCGTCACATAGAGCTCGCCGAGGACGCCCACCGGCACCGGACGCAGGCGGTTGTCCAGCACCTGCAGGCCGATTCCGTTGATCGGCGGCCCGGTGAGGACCGGCGCCCCCTCGGTCATCGGCGGGCTGATCGTCACTCCGATGGTCGTCTCGGTGGGGCCGTACAGGTTCTGCAGGCGGACCGATCGGGACCACTGATCCTTCAGCGTCTCCGGAACCGCCTCGCCGCCGGCGTACACGGTTCGCAGCGCGGGCAATTCGGTGGGGTCGAGCGACGCCAAGACGGTCGGCGTCAGGAAGGTATGAGTGATCCGGCTCGCCTGGATGTACTCCTGCAGCGGCGGGCCCGCCACAGCGTCTGCCGGTCGGTACACCAGCGTGCCGCCCACGGTGAACGCCAGCAGATACTCCAGCACCGAGGCGTCGAAGCTGGGTGAGGCGAATCCGAGCACGCGCGACTGCGCGTCGGCCTGCGAACGGACCGCTTCCTCGACGCCGAAGTTGCGCAGTCCCCGGTGGGTGACGCTGACCCCCTTGGGCCGACCCGTCGAGCCCGACGTGTAGATCACGTAAGCGACATTGTCGATGCGCGGCTGTCCATGAAGATCGTTGGCCGCCACCGGTTCCGCCCGTTCGGCCGTGATGTCCGCGCTGATCTCCGGGGCGTCAAGCGTGATCCAGTCGAAGTGCGCGGTGACATCACCGGCGGCCGCGTTCGTCAGGCCGATCGTCGCGCCCGAATCCTCGATCATGTTCGCAACACGATCGGCCGGATAGTCCGGGTCGATCGGCACATAGCCGGCACCGCACTTGGCGACGGCCCAGATCGCGATCATCAGGTCGACCGATCGCGGAACCGCCAGTGCCACCAACGTTTCCACCCCGACACCGCGGCGCAGCAGATACCGGGCCAGCCGGTTCGACGCCTCGTCGAGCTCCCGATAGGTCAACGACCGCTCGGGATCCTCGACCGCCACATGCTCGGGCCTACGAAGCGCCGCCTCGGCGAAGATGTCGGCGAGCAGCTCCGGCGGCGTGCCCGCGACGTCGCCGACCGGCGTCAACCGCTCGACCTCCGCGGCACTCAGCAGCGGCGCATCGCCGATCGGACGGGTCACATCCGACGTCAGCGCCACCAAGATGTCGGCGAACCGATTCATCATCTGGCGAATGCTGTTCTCGTCGAACAGATCCGTGGCGTAGTTCGCCGTGCCGACCCACCCTCCGTCGCGGGCGCCGCGCAGGCCGACCGTCAGGTCCACCTTGGACGTGGTCTCCTCCACCTCCACGATGCCGACGGCGAGGTCGTCGAGGTCGGCCACCACCGCCGACGGATCGATCGTCGCCGGGGTGAAGGTCAGCAGCACCTGGACCAGCGGCGCGAAGGACTCTGAGCGGACCGGTTGCACCGCCTCCACGACGGTCTCGAACGGCGCCTCGCTGTGCGCGAACGCATCCAGATCGACGATCCGCACCTCGTCGAGGAGGTCGACGAAGGATTGCGCCGGGTCGACCGCGGTCCGCAGCACCAGGGTGTTGACGAACATGCCGACGAGCGGGTCGAGAACCGCGTCGCCACGGCCGGCGATCGGCGTGCCGATGGCGACGTCGTCGGTCGCGGCCAGCCGCGACATCAGCACGGCGAGTGCGGCATGCACCACCATGAACTCGGTCACGCCGCTGGACGCCGCGACCTGCCGGACGGCCTCGGCCGTCGCGGCCGGGATCTCGAACGGGATTTCGGCGCCGCGCATCGTCGCCACCGTCGGACGCGGGCGGTCGGTCGGCAGGGCCAGCACATCGGGCAGTCCGGCGAGTTGATCCCGCCAGAACGACAGCTGATGCGACACAACGGAATCCGGATCCGACGGCGATCCCAGCTCGCGCTGCTGCCACAGCGCGACATCGGCGAACTGCACCTCCAGCGGCGCGAACTGCGGCGCATTTCCGTGCGAGCGCGCCACGTACGCCGTCACCATGTCGCTCACCAGCGGACGCATCGACCCGCCGTCGCCGGCGATGTGATGCAGCACGATGAGCACGACATGCTCGAGGTCGTCGACCCGATGGATACGGACCCGCACCGGGCGCTGCACCGCGACGTCGAATCCCGCCGACGCCGCGGCGATCAGCTCCGACTCGTCCTCGACGATCGCCCAGTCGAGCTCGTCGGCGGAACTCTCACCGACGACCTGGCGGGCCGCCCCGTCGATCGACGGGAAGGTGGTGCGAAGCACTTCATGCCGATCGATCACGTCGACCATCGCGGCGTGCAGCGCCGCGAGGTCCAGCTTTCCGCTCAGCCGCAACGCGATCGGGATGTTGTAGGCGCCCGACGTGGTGTCGAACTGGTTGATGAACCACATCCGCTGCTGCGCATACGACAGCGGAACAGCATCGGGGCGTGGACGTTCCGCACGGATCGGCGGCAGACCGGCCTCGCGACCAGCGACGCGGAGCGCCAGCTCCCGCACCGTCGGCGCCATGAACAGGTCGCGCACGGCGACCTCGACGCCGAGCGTGGAACCGGCGCGGGCCGCCACCCGCATCGCCGCCAGCGAATTGCCACCCATGTCGAAGAACGACTCGACGACCGAAACCTTCTGGACACCAAGTACTTCCGACACCACCGCGGCGATGGCTCGCTCGGTGGGCGTCGCGGCCTCGACCATGGCGACCGCGACCGAGTCGGTGGACGGAGCCGGCAGCGCGCGGCGGTTGATCTTGCCCGCCACACTGCGCGGCATCGCGTCGAGGACGATCCAGGATGCCGGGCGCAGATGGCTCAGGAGACGACCGTTCACGAAGTCGCGCACGGCGTCGGTGTCGACCTGTTCGCCCGGGCGGCCGACCAGGTAGCCGACGAGCGAATCGCCCGCCGGGGTCGCGACGACCGCGGCCGCCGCCTGGGCCACCCCGGGGGCCGCCGACACGACGGCCTCGATCTCGCCGAGCTCGATGCGCTGGCCGTGCAGCTTCACCTGGAAGTCGGTGCGGCCGACGTACTCGATCTCGCCGTCGTTGGTCCAGCGGACCAGGTCGCCGGTGCGATACAGGCGATCGCCCTGCGTACCAAAGGGGTTGGCGATGAACCGCTCGGCGGTCAGCGCCGGGGCCGACGCGTAGCCGCGCGCCATCTGCACGCCGCTCAGATACAGCTCACCCGGAACCCCCGGCGGCACGGCGTGCAGTCGCGAGTCGAGGATCTGCGCCGCGACATTCGGCGCCGGGCGGCCGATCGTGACGACATCGACCGGCTCGGTGATCTCCTGCATCGTGACGTCGACCGTCATCTCGGTCGGACCGTACTGGTTGACCACCACACCGCCGGGCATGGCCGCCAGCGCCCGCTGCACCACCGCCGGCACCAAAGCCTCACCGCCGGTGAGGATCTGCCGCACCGATGTCAGCGCGGAAGCGGCGTTGAACGACTCGTCCAGGAAGACCGCCAGCAGCGACGGGACGAACTGCACCATCGTCACGCCGCTCTCGGCGATGACCCGGCCGAGGTAGGCCGGGTCCCGATGGCCCTCGTCCTCGGCCACCACCGCGCGCGCACCGACGACGAACGGCCAGAACAGCTCCCACACCGACGCATCGAACGTGAACGGGGTCTTCACCAGCACTCGCTCGTCGCGGCGGTCGGCGCCCGACGGCCCGAACCAGCCGAGCATGTTCGCGATGGCGCGATGGCTGACGGTCACGCCCTTCGGGCGGCCCGTCGAGCCGGAGGTGAACAGGGTGTAGGCAGCGTTGTCGGAATGCAACGGCGCCAACCGATCCCGGTCGGTGATCGGCGCCGCGTCCGCGGCGGCCAGTGCCGCCGGATCGATCGTGATCACCCGGAACTCGCTCTCGAGGCCGGCCAGCCACTCCGGCTGCATGCCGGCGGGCACCACGATGACGCGCGCACGTGAGGTCTCCAGGACATGCCGCACCACGGTCACCGGCGCGGCCGGGTCGACCGGCACGTACTGGCCACCGGCGACCACCGCGCCGTGGAGGGCGACCAGCATCTCCGGCGACCGCGGCACGCACACTGCCACGGCGACATCCGGGCCCACGCCGAGCCCGATCAGCTGGCGGGCGAACGCGTCGACGAGTGCCCCATGTTCCCGATAGGTCGTGGTCCGGCCGTCGGCATCGACGGCCACCCGGTCGGCGTTCTCGACGAACGCCGCGGGCAGCGCGTCGGCCAGCGTCGCGGTCTCCGGCGCGCGCCGCACGCCCGCGGTCCAGCCGGACACCACCGACGCCTCAGCATCGGTCAGCACCGGCGCCTCGCCGACGGCGACATCCGGCTCGGCCGTCAAGGCATCGAGCACCCGGACGAAACGGTCGGCGAACAGCCGCATCGTGTCGACGTTGTACAGGTCGGTCGCGTAGACGACCGAGGCGCGCCAGCCCTGTCCGGTATCCGAAATAACCAGCGTCAGATCGACTTTCGTCGGGACCTCGGCCGGCTCGATCGGCGTCACCCGCAGCCCGCCGGCCTCGTCGACCGACAGCGTGTCGGACGCGAGCGCCGCGATCGACGACTGATCGAACGACAGCCACACCTGGGCCAGCGGCGCATACGCCTCGGAGCGAACCGGGCTGACCCGCTCGACGACCGCCTCGAAGGAGATGTCAGCGTTGGCGAATGCCGCCAGGTCGGTCTGGCGCACCAGTTCCAGCAGATCGGTGAAGCCGGCCTGCTGATCGATTTCGGTGCGCAGCACCAGGGAGTTGACGAACATGCCGACCATCGGGTCGAGCACCGACTGGCCGCGGCCGGCGATCGGCGTACCGACCGAGATGTCCTGCGTGCCCGACAATCGCGCGAGCAGCACCACCAGGGCCGCGTGCGCCACCATGAACGGCGTCAGCCCGCGATCGCGGGCCATGCCGGTGACCCGGGCCGACAGATCGGCCGGCACCTCGAATTCGACCCGCGCGCCGTGCTGCGACGCGACGGCCGGCCGGGGACGATCGGCGGGCAGCTCGAGGACATCGGGCACGCCGGCGAGTTGCTGCGCCCAGTACGACAGCTGCGCGCCGATCAGCGACGACTCGTCATGCACCGATCCGAAGACCCGCTGCTGCCAGAGCGCATAGTCGACCATCTGCACCGGCAGCGGCGTGAAGACCGGCGTCAGACCGTTCGCCCGCGACGAATACGCGGTGATCAGGTCCGCCATCAGCGGCGCCAATGACTCACCGTCACAAGCGATGTGGTGCACCACCAGCTGCAGGATGCGATCGGTGTCGGACACCGTCACCAGGCGCACCCGGACGGGCAGCTCGGCGGTGAGGTCGAATCCGGCGAGCAGCACGCCCGGCAGATCGTCCTGGGTCATCTCGCGCCAGTCGAGTTCCTGATCGACGGCACCGCGTTCGAGCACCCGCTGGAACGGCACACCCTCGACGGCGGGGTAGATCGTCCGCAGCACCTCGTGCCGGTCCATCACGTCGATCAGCGCCTCGCGCAGGGCGAGCTCATCGACCTCGCCCTGCAGCCGGAGCACCATCGGGATGTTGTAGGCCGGGGACGCCGGATCGAAGCGGTTGATGAACCACAACCGCTGCTGCGGCAACGACAGCGGCGGCTGCGCGGGCCGCTCGACGACGGGCTCGATGGGCGGCAGACCCGGGCGCTTGGATCCCGCGGCGATCGCCAGATCCCGCACGGTCGGCGCATCGAACAGGTCGCGCACCGTCAGGTCGACGCCGAGCGTCTCCGCGGCGCGACCGACGATCCGGGCCGCGAGCAGCGAGTTGCCGCCGACATCGAAAACCGATGCCGTGACGCTGATCTCGTCGAGCCCGAGCACTTCGAGGAAGATCGCCTTCAGCGTCTCTTCGGTCTCGCCCTCGGCCGGAACGATCTCACCGTCGGCGGCGAGCACCGGCCGCGGCAGCGCGGCGCGGTCGAGTTTTCCGTTGCGGGTCAACGGCAATTGGTCGATGGTGGCCACCACATCGGGGACCATGTATTCGGGGACGGCCCGTCCCACCCGGCGCCGGATCTCCTGCGCGTCGAATTCCGCGTCGCCGTCCACGACCACGTAGCCGGCGAGGATCTCCCCGCGATCATGCATGTCGACGACGTTCGCGGCGGCCTCGACGACGCCGGGCACGCCCAGCAACGCGGCCTCGATCTCGCCGTATTCGATTCGGAAACCACGCAATTGGACCTGGGCGTCGCCACGGCCCAGATATTCGATGTCATCGCCGACCCGGCGCGCCAGGTCGCCGGTGCGGTACATCCGGGTGCCGGACCGGCCGAACGGATTCGGCACGAACCGCACCGACGACAGCTCGGCACGATTCCGATATCCCTGAGACACTTGGGATCCGGTCACATACATCTCGCCGATGACGCCCTCGGGCACCGGCCGCAGCCGCTTGTCGAGGATATGAATCTCGAGCGACGACAGCGGGCGGCCGATGAACGACACGTCGCCCGCGGAGACCGTGGCGCGGTCGAGCGGCCGGTAGCTGACATGCACGGTCGTCTCGGTGATGCCGTACATGTTGACGAGTTCGGCACGATCGGCCGGGTTCTCGTCGAACCACCGGCGCACCTGCTCGAAACTCAACGCCTCGCCGCCGAAGACGATGTAGCGCAAGGAGAGCTCGACCGGACGACGGCTGCGAGCGGTGACGAGCTGATAGAAGGCCGACGGCGTCTGACTCAGGACGGTGACCCGCTCGGCGGCCAGCAGGTCGAGGAACCGCTCGGGGTCGCGCGTGGTGTCATGGTCGACCACGATCAGCCCGCCACCGGTCAGCAGCGGACCCCAGATCTCCCATACCGAGAAGTCGAAGGCGTACGAGTGGAACAACGTCCAGACGTCCTGCTCGCTGAACGTGAACTCCTCGCAGGCGGCGACCATCAGCGCCACCACTTCGCGATGCGCGATCACCACGCCCTTGGGCGTGCCGGTCGAGCCCGAGGTGTAGATCAGGTAGGCCGGCACCCGATCATCGACTCGCGCGGGCAGCGCGCCGGCGGCTGGGTACGCCTCGAGGAGCTCGGCCGGGGTGGTCACCCGAGCCCCGAGTCCGCCCCACTCCCCGACCAGCTTCTCGTCGGCCAGCAGCACCAGCGGCGCGGCGTCGTCGACGATCGCCTGCACGCGGGCCGCGGGCTGGCTGCGGTCGATCGGCAGGTAGGCGGCGCCGGTCTTGACGACCGCCACCAGGGCGACGATCAGGTCCGCATTGCGCGGCAGCGAGATACCGATCAGCGTGCCGGGTCCGGCGCCGGCTGCGGCGAGCGCGCCGGCCAGCCGCTCCGACTGCTCGTCGACGTCGGCATACGTCAGGCTCCGGCCGTGCTCATCGGTGACGGCGGTCCGCTGCCCATGCCGGGCGACCGACGAGCGGAACAGGCCGGGCAGCGACCCGAGGTCGTCGCTGCCGATGATGTCGAGCGCCCGCCGGCGAGCGGTGCCGATCGCGCGCTGGGTCGCGTCGGCGATGTCGGCGGGCGCGGTGCCCTGCGCCATGAGCGCCTGGGTGATTCCGGCGCCGACGGCGGCCTCGGTATCCATCCCCTGCGCCTCGAACACGCCGGCCATCGCCGACACCCGGGCATTCAGCGTGGAGAAGGTGATCGGGCCCGCGACGGCGTCGACGGCGGTGGCTTCCGGCGCGGCAACGGCGGCAAAAGCGAGCAGGGCGAGGGTGGAAGGGCGAGGGCCCCAGGTCCGTGACATGTCGGAGGTCATCGAGTCGACATCGGTCACGTCTGAGTCATTCCTTCGCTTGTGGGTGTCTTGGATTCGCCGGCCGCTGTCAATGCATTGACTCGGAGCTGCCCCAGCACCTCCCCGAGGGTGTCCGGGCCGGATGCGGCCACCTCGGGTATCAAGCTCATCAACGCCGTCGTCAACGCCGAATCGGCGTCCGGCAGCGTCCCGACCATCGCCTCGCTAATCGACGACAGGACGGCAAACGTGACATCGGTGCCGTTGTGGCTGGTCGCCACGCGGTCCGGCACCGCACTGGCCGCGAGTCGCACGAGTTCGGGCAGCGCCAGCTGCTGGTGCCCGTTCGGCGACTGCACACCCGACCGCTGATCGGCGGCCTCGGACTCGGTCGCGATGGAGATATCCCCGACCAGCACATGCGGATTGTCCGACACCTCTTCGAGCACCCGCAGATAACGCTTCGCGTACAGCTCGACGGTGTTCTGGGTGAACAGGTCGGCCGCGTAGATCAACTGACCCCGCATCGAGCCGTCGCCTGTTGCGGCGAATCCGCCCGAGTCACCGGGGAACACCGTGAGCTGCAGGTCCACCTTGGCGGTGATCAGCTGTTCGGACACCGGGGTGATCGTCAGGTTCTCCAGGTCAAGGGTGGGAACGGTGAAGTTCTGGTACGCGAACATCACCTGGTAGATGGGGTTGTAACTGATCGGTGGCGACTGCAGCACCGATGCCACGATCGTATCGAATGGGACATCGGCGTTCGCCATGTCGGTCAGGTCGTCGTCGCGCACGCGTTGCAGAAGTTCGGCGAACTTCTCGTCGTCGTGCAGCTGGGTGCGCAGCGCCAGCGTGTTGACGAACATGCCGATGACGCCCTCGAGCTGCGGCTGGCTGCGCCCGGCGAACGGCGTGCCCACGACGATGTCGTGCTGCGCCGTCAGCCGGCTCAGCAGTACGACGAGCGCCGCCTGCATCACCATGAAGACAGTGGCGTTGTTGTGCCGGGCGACCGCATCGAGCTTGCGCGCGAGTTCGGCATCGACCTCGAAGGTCACCTCGCCGCCGGCGAAGCTCGGGGTCCGCGGCCGCACCCGATCGGACGGCAGTTCGAGCTTGGCGGGGGCGTTCGCGAGCCGCGACACCCAATAGCCGAGCTGCCGCTTCTCCTCACTGACGTCGTCGGCGGCGACCGTGTCCAGCCAGCCGCGCTGCCAGACGGCGTAGTCCGCGTACTGCACCTCCAGCGGCCGCCAGCCCGGCTCGGTGTCGTGCACGCGCGCCGAATAGGCCGTCATGATGTCGGCCGCCAGCGGCAGCATCGACGAACCGTCGGCGGAGATGTGGTGCACCACGAACACCAGGATGTGCTCGCCGGGCGCGACCGCCAGCAGCACCATCCGCAGCGGCGGCGCGACCGTGACGTCGAAGCCGCGCTGCGTGAATTCGGCGATCACCGCCTCGGGGTCGCGGCCGCTGACGTCGACGATCGGGCGCTCGATCAATGCCAGCGCCTCGGCCGTATCCAGCACCAGCTGCACCGGCTGGCCGTCGACCATCGGGTACCGGGTGCGCAGGGACTCGTGGCGGTCGATCAGATCCTCGATGGCCCGCTGGATCACCGACCGATCCAGATCACCGCTGAGCCGCAACGCCATCGCGAGGTTGTAGACGGGCGAGGCCGGGTCGGCGCGGTTCAGCAGCCACATGCTGCGCTGGACGCTGGACAGCGGCGCGGTCGCACCACGCTCGGCCGGCACCAGCGGCGGCCGGCGGTGCGGGGTGTCCATCTGGCCGGCCAGCTCGGCCATCGCCTCGACCGACGGCGCATCGAAGAGAGCGACGACCGGGACCTCGACGTTCAGTTCGGCCGACAGCCGCGCGGCGACCTTGGTCGCGCTCAGCGAGTTGCCCCCGAGGTCGAAGAAGGATTCGACGACGCTGACCCGGTCGACGCCGAGAACATCGGCGTAGACGCCGGCGATGACGGCCTCGACCTCGGTGCGCGGACCGACGAACGGCGCGGTGGTCAGGACCGGTTCGGGCAGTGCGCGGCGATCGACCTTGCCCGCCGAACTGACCGGCATCGACTCCAGCGGCATCCAGATCGACGGCACCATGAACTCCGGCAGGTGCTCGACGACATGCGCCCGAACGGTTTCCGGCGCCACGGACGCCGGCGAGTAGTAGGCGACCAGGCTCTGCCCGCCGGCCAGATCGGCGACGGTCGCGGCGGCGTGCACGACACCGGGCACGGCCATCAGCGCCGATTCGATCTCGCCCAGTTCGAGGCGCTGGCCTCGCAGCTTCACCTGGAAATCGTTGCGGCCCAGGTATTCGATCTCTCCGGCGCTGTTCCAGCGGGCCAGGTCGCCGGTCCGGTAGAGGCGGTCGCCCGGCGCTCCCAGGGGATCGGCGACGAACCGCTCGGCCGTCAAGCGCGGCCGGGACGCGTACCCGCGCGACAACTGGATGCCGCCGAGGTACAGCTCGCCGGGCACACCGGCCGGCAGCGGACGCAGGTGCTGGTCGAGCACATGGGTCGTGGTGTTCTGCACCGGCGCACCGATCGGGATCACGGTATCTGACTGGTGCACTTGGTATTCGGTCACGTCCACGGCCGCCTCGGTGGGACCGTAGAGATTGTGCAGCCCGACGGTGGGCAGCGACGCCAGCACCGCCTGCGCGGTCGCGGCGGCCAGCGCCTCACCGGAGGTGAACAGATGCCGGATCGAGCGCAGCGCGGCGACGTGCGCCGGTCCGAGAACATCGACGAACGCCGACAGCATCGACGGCACGAAATGCAACGTCGACACCGATTCCCGCTCGATCAGATCCGCCAGATAGCGCGGATCGCCATGCCTACCGTGCTCGGCGATTGCGAGGGAGGCGCCAACGGAGAAGGGCCAGAACAGCTCCCACACCGATACGTCGAAGGTGATCGGCGTCTTCTGCAGCACCACGTCGGTCGGGGCGAGGTGATAGTGGCGCTGCATCCAGTCAAGTCGGTTGATGATCGCGCGGTGCGAGACCGTCACGCCCTTCGGCTGCCCGGTCGAGCCGGACGTGAAGATCGTGTACGCGGCATGTTCGGGGCGCAGGACGGCGAGCCGTTCCGCGTCCGCCACCGGCGGGGTGCGCGGATCGACATCGACCGACGCGTCCACGTGCACCACCGGGAGCCGATCGGCGAGCCCCGCGACGACCGCGGGCGCCTCTCCCCGACCGACGAGAACTGCACTCACGCCGGCCGTTTCGGCCATGTATTCGCCGCGGTCGAGCGGCGTCTGGGTGTCGACCGGAACGTATTGCCCGCCCGCCACGATGACCGCGTGCACGGCGACGAGAAGCTCCACTGAGCGCGGAATGCATACCGCGACAGCGCTGTCCGGACCGATCCCCAACGAGATCAGCTGTCGCGCAAGCTGATGGACCCGAGCGCCGAACTCCCCATACGTCACCTGGCGCGAACCGAAGACCAGTGCCGTCAGGTCGGGGTCGGCGGCGTAGTCGTCGAAGAACAGATCCGGCAGCACGGTGCCATGACTCTCGACGTCGGGACCGGCCGACCAGCCCTGCACCGTGGCCAGTTCCGCCTCGGGGAACCGGAACAGTTCGTCGACGGTCGGCTCGAGCCCCGGCACGGAGTCGCACATCGTCGACAGCACCTGCTGGAAGTGGCCGGAGAACCGCTCGATCGTGGATCGGTCGAACAGGTCCGTCGCATAGGAGAACGACAGGCCGATCTCGTTGGCGTTCCGGCCGGTGTCGGCGAACTCGATAATGCTCAGGGACAGATCGTATTTCGCAAACGGCGGGCGGGCATCGATCAGCTCGATCCCGGCCTCGTCGCCGAGCCGGCGCATGACCTGATCGTGCTGCATCACCAGTTCCACCTGGAACAGCGGCGAGTGCGAACGTGATCGCCGCGCCCCGACCGCGCTGACCACCTGCTCGAACGGGACGTCGGCATTGCTGAGCGCCTGCGCGCGGGTGTGATGCACCGAGTGGAGCAGCGTCGACAGATCGTCGTCGGGGTTCACCCGCGTGCGCAGCACGAGCGTGTTGACGAACATCCCGACCAGGTCCGCCAGCTCCATCTCGTCGCGGCCGGCCACGGCCGTTCCGACGGCGATATCGGTGCCGCCGCTGACGCGCGCCAGCACCACCGTCAGCGCCGCATGGAACACGGCGAACATCGTCACGCCGTGTTCGGCGGCCAGCATCCGCAGCCGCTGCACGCTGTCGGCCCCCAGGACGAGGTCGAGGTACTCGCCGGCGCCGTCGCGGTTGGTGGGGCGCGGCCGATCGGCCGGCAGCGCGATGAGTTCGGGCATCCCCTGTAGTTCGTTGCGCCAGAAGGTCAATTGCTGACCGGCCGCCGAGCCCTCGTCGCTCTCGTCGCCGAGCACCTCCCGCTGCCACAGCGTGAAGTCCGCGTACTGCACCGGCAGCGGGGACCACTGCGGCTCGGTCCGCTGCGCACGGGCGGCGTAGGCGGTCAGAACATCCGTGATCAACGGCCCCAGCGACGCACCATCGCTCACGATGTGGTGCATCACCAGTACGAGCACGTGATCGACCGCGCCCTGTGCATCCACCGAGCGGAGCAGCCGCACCCGCAAGGGCAGTTCGGTCGCCAGATCGAAGCCGAGCGCCGAGATCGCCCGGATCCGACGGTCGATGTCGCCGGCCGGCACATCCTCGATCACGAAGAGGTCCGCCGACGCGATCGCATCGACCGGATGAATCAGCTGATAGGTGTCGCCGTCGTCGTCCGGGAATGTGGTGCGCAGCGGTTCATGCCGGACCGCCACGTCGTGGACGGCGTCCCGGATCGCGTCGACATCGACGTCCGGACCCAATCGCACGGCGCCCGGGATGTTGTACGCGCCGAGCGTCGGGTCGAGACGATTGATGAACCACAGTCGGGTCTGCGGGGCCGACAACGGAATCCGATCGGGCCGGGTCACCGCCGAGAGGTCGGGCCGCTGCCGACCGAACCCGTCCACCGGCTTGGCCGCGTCGATCAGATCCTCGATCGTCGGGCTGTCGAAGACGTCGGCCAACGTGACCTCGAGCCCGGTCAGCCGGCGGAGCCGCGACACCAGTCGGGCCGCGACCAGCGAATCGGCGCCCAACGTGAAGATGTTGTCGCGCAAGCCGATCCGCTCAGCCCCCAGCAGCTCGGAGATCAGCGCGACGACCTCGATCTCGAGCGGGGAGGTCGGGGCGACATACGGCGTGTCGTCGGACCAGACGAGGGTCGGGGCAGGCAGCGCAGCGCGGTCGAGCTTGCCGGAGTTGTTGACCGGGAAGTGCTCCAGGACCACCACCGCGGCGGGCACCATGTGCGAGGGCAGCCGGCGCCGGCACCATTCGATGACGGAGTTGAGGCTGATCTCGCCGCCGCCGGAGGTCAGGTACGCGACGAGGCGCGGGGCGGCCGACGCCTCGGTCTGCGCGATCACTACCGCGCCCTCGACCTCCGGCATCTCCGTGATGACCGTTTCGATTTCGCCGAGCTCGACGCGCTGACCGCGGATCTTGATCTGGAAGTCCGAACGGCCGAGATACTCGATCTCGCCATCTTCGTTCCACCGCACCAGGTCGCCGGTGCGATACATTCGGCCGCCGGGCTGACCATATAGGTCGGCCACGAACCGGTTCGCCGTGAGTTCGGGGCGGCTCACGTAGCCGAACGCCAACTGGCAACCGGCCAGGTACAGCTCGCCGGCGACGCCGGTCGGCACCGGGCGCAGGGCCGGATCCAGCACGTAGACATGCGAATTGGCGACCGGTCGGCCGATCGGCACGACCGTGGCGCGCCGGTCCACGACATGTTCGGTGATGTCGACGGCGGCCTCGGTCGGACCATAGAGATTCACCAGCTCGGCGGCGGAGTGGTCCAGCACCTTGTCGGCCAGCTGTCGCCCGATCGCCTCGCCCGATACGAAGATACGGCGCACGAACTCGGGGAAGAGCTCCTTCGTTCCGTCCAGCAGCGTGACGTCCACATAGGCGTGCAGCATCGACGGAACGAAATGGAAGACGCTCACCCGCTGCGCCCGGATCAGCTCCGCGAGGTACTCGGGGTCGCGGTGCCCGCCGGGGCGCGCGATGATCATGCGCGCTCCGATCTGCAAGGGCCACAACAGCTCCCACACCGACACGTCAAAAGTGAACGGCGTCTTGTAGAGAACCCCGTCGGCGGCGGCGAGCGGATAATTCCGCTGCATCCAATCCATCCGGTTGACGATCGCGGCGGTGCCGACCTCGACGCCCTTGGGCATGCCGGTGGAACCCGACGTGAAGATCACGTAGGCCGACGCATCCCCGCTGGGCGACAACGTAATCCGCGACGCCGACCGATCCGGGACGCCCGCACGATCGGCGAAGCCGACACGCTCCAGATAGGCGTCGTCGATGATCAGCGACGGCCGCGCCGTGTCGACGATGTACTTCTTGCGCTCGTCGGGGAACGCCGGATCGACCGGAACATATGCGGCGCCGGCGCCGAGCACGGCGTAGATCGCGCAGACCTGACGGAAGCCGCGATCGAGCGCGACCACGATCCGGTCACCCGGACCGGCGCCGTCCGCAATCAGCTGATGCGCCAACGAGTTTCGCAGCCGATCGAGTTCGCCGTACGACCATGCCGTGTCGT
Source organism: Jongsikchunia kroppenstedtii DSM 45133 (assembly GCF_000380485.1). Taxonomy (GTDB): domain Bacteria; phylum Actinomycetota; class Actinomycetes; order Mycobacteriales; family Mycobacteriaceae; genus Jongsikchunia; species Jongsikchunia kroppenstedtii. The sequence continues at coordinate 78,981 of NZ_AQYG01000038.1, forward strand.
CGAAGACCACGGCCGTGCGGCTCGGGTCCTCGTCGACGCGGGCCTCGAACTCGCCGAGCACCCCGCGGCGCGGGACGGCGAACTCCACGTCCGCTCCCCGTCCCACGGCGAGCAGGCCGTCCTGCTCGCCGGGCAAGAGGAGGTCGATATCGTCCACCCGGACATCGACGTCGCCGATGAAGCGCTCGAGGAACCGCGCGAATCGCCGATGGTGCGCGGCCATCTGTTCGTCGGTGTACAGATTCGGGTTGCCGTGCAGATCGACGACGAGCGGCGCACCCGGACTCGACTGATAGAGATTGATCAGCAGATCCTCGAGGATTCCCGAGCTGAGGATCCGGTACTCCATCGTCGTGCCGTCGATCGCGACCTCGTTGTCGAAGAAGACCATGTTGATGGTCGGGCCGAACGACACCGATCCGCCGTCGAGCCCGGCATCGCGGCGAATGTCGTCCGACCGATATCGCTGGTGGCGCAGGGCGCCGGTCAGTTCCAGCTGGGCGTCGCGAACCAGTTCCCGCACCGTCCGCGACTGCACGCCGCGAAGCCGGATCGGGAGGACGTTGGAGACCATGCCGCCCGACGCCTTGATCTTCGCGGTGGCCCGGCCGGTCACCGGCAGGCTCATGACGATGTCATCGGTCCCGGTCATGCGGGACAGGAAGGCGCCGAACGCCGACGTGAGGAGAACGGCGATCGAGCTGTTGAGCTCGGTTGCCAGCTCTTCCAGGGCCGACTGCAGTGCCGGGCGCAGTTCCTCGCCGGCGACCTTGTTGTCGAACGAGAGCGGCGCAGTCGATGCCGACTGCGCCAGCGTGACCCGTTCCGGCAGATCCGCGACCCGCCGCAGCCAGTGCTCGCGGTCGGTCTCGCGGCGGGAACTGCGCTGGTACGACTCCTCGTATTCGACGATCTCCGCCATGTCGGCGGACGGCTTCTCCTTGGGCTCCTGGCCGCGGCGGATGGCGTTGTAGCGGTCGACCGTCCGTCGCATGATCGACAGCGCCGCATACCCGTCGAGAATGATGTGGTGCGTGCGGTTGTACCAGAAGGTTCGCTCATCGGAGATCTTCAGAATCGAAATGACGATGAACTGGTCGGTCAGCAGATCGACGGGCCGCCGGTATTCGGCCTTCATCCACGTCATCGCGGCGGCTTCGGGATCCGCGTGGGCCCGGAAATCGATGACGTCGACGTGCTGGTCGTATTCGAGGTCCACATACTGCACGGGCACACCGTCGACCTCGGCGAGCCGGACGTAGCCGAACTCGCTCGCCTTGCCCACCTCGTAGACGCACTGCTCGAGCAGCGCGTAATCGAGGCCTCCGGGTTCATGCCGGATATCGACGTACTGGGCGATGTTGACCGAGTAGTCGGGTGAGAGCGTCTCGGCGAACCACATTCCCCGCTGCGCGGCGGTCAGGGGCAAGACATCTCGACGGTCGGCAGCGACTATTTCGTCGCCTCGCTGACCAGCCGTAGCCATCTCGCCTCTACCTCCGTTCGCACGTCTAAGCACCTCACCGTCCGCCGGGTAAGTGTGCCATTCAGACCCCCGCCCAGCGCAAAGGCGCCCCGCACATGCCCGCACTCTCGCGGACCGCGCTAGGCGCCGACGCATGCCTGTGCTGTCCCACAACGTTCAATTGTGACTCACCTGATACTCCTGTTGCACATGAACGACGGCCGTGCGACGGATTACCACATAGCTACGTCGCAACCACCGTCACGGGCGTTACAGGATCAGCCGCCATCCGGGCTGGTGAAGCCCGGGCTGACCTGCCCGGACACGCGCATCGCTAACACTGCCCCGGCCCCCGCCGATACGTAGCAAGCACCGTTATTGCAAACGATCGTGTCCATGTCAGTCAAACGACCGGCATACCGGCCAGACCCGCCCACCGGCGCTTCGGCAAATCGCGATCGCGGACCACAACATGTAAGATTCACAGGAAATATGAGGAAGGTCCCACCACAGTCATGCTCCGAACAATGATGAAGTCGAAGATCCACCGTGCGGTAGTTACGCAGGCCGATCTCCACTACGTCGGATCTGTCACCATTGACGCGGACCTCCTCGATGCCGCCGATCTGCTCGAGGGCGAGCAGGTCTGCATCGTCGATATCAACAACGGCGCACGCCTCGAGACCTACGTCATCGCCGGCGAGCGCGGCACCGGCGTCATCGGCATCAACGGCGCCGCGGCGCACCTGGTGCACCCGGGCGATCTGGTCATCATCATCGCCTACGGGATCATGAACGAGTCCGAGCTCCGCGAGTACTCACCAAAGGTCGTGTTCGTCGACAACGACAACCGCGTCCTCACCAGTGGCAGCGACCCCGCCGACGTACCGGCCGGCTCAGGTCTCCGCGACCCACGGCAGCTGGTCCAGCTCGTCGACGCCTGAGTCAAGCAACGCATACAGCGCGGCCGCAGGAACCCGATCCGGGACCTGCGGCCGCGCTGTTTCTATCTGGGGCCGTTCCCTGGCCGTATCGCGTTGGCGGTTGTGTCACCAGCACTCCCGGACACCGGGAACCAGCCATCGGACGAACAAAAGCGGCTCAGCCTCCTTACGGGGGCTGAGCCGCTTCGTCAGATGATGACCGGTCTTACTTGGCCTTCTCCAGGACCTCGACCAGACGCCAACGCTTGGTGGCCGACAGCGGACGGGTCTCCATCAGCTGCACGCGGTCACCGACGCCGGCGATCTCCTGCTCGTCATGCGCCTTCACCTTGGTGGTGGTGCGGATGATCTTGCCGTACTTGGGGTGCTTCACGCGGTCCTCAAGCTCGACGACAATGGTCTTCTGCATCTTGTCCGAGACGACCAAGCCGACCCGGACCTTACGACGGCCGCGCTCTTCTGCAGCGTCTGCGGTCACGTTGTTCTCCTCGTTGCTCATGCGTCACCGTCCGGGGCACCGGCCAGGCCGAGCTCGCGCTCACGCATGACGGTGTAGACACGGGCGATCTCGCGGCGCACGGTGCGCAGCCGACGGTTGTTGTCCAGCTGCCCGGTCGCCATCTGGAAGCGCAGGTTGAACAGCTCTTCCTTGGACTCGCGCAGACGCTCGAGAAGCTCTTCGTCGGTGAGCTCACGCAGCTCCGACGCGGCGATTCCGATAGCCATCAGAACTGCTCCTCTCGGGTCACGATACGGGTCTTGATCGGCAGCTTGTGCTGCGCGCGGCGCAGGGCCTCGCGAGCGGTCTGCTCATTCGGGTAGCTCATCTCGAACAGCACACGACCCGGCTTGACCGGGGCGACCCACCACTCGGGCGAACCCTTACCGGAACCCATGCGGGTTTCGGCCGGCTTCTTGGTCAGCGGACGGTCCGGGAAGATGTTGATCCACACCTTGCCGCCACGCTTGATGTGCCGGTTGATGGCGATACGAGCGGACTCGATCTGCCGGTTGGTGATGTAGCCCGACGACAGCGCCTGGATGCCGTAGTCACCGAAGGTGACCTTGGTGCCGCCCGATGCGGTGCCCTTGAGGCTCGGGTGGTGCTGCTTGCGGTGCTTGACTTTGCGAGGGATCAGCATGTCTTAGCTCTCCTCTGTGGTGGCGGCCGGAGCCTCGGCAGCAGCCGGGGCCTCAGCCGTGGCGGTCGCGGCGCGACCGGCCTCGGTGCTGGTCGCCGTGGTGCCCGAGGCACCGCTGCGACGCGGACGGGACGGACGACGGTTACGACGGTCATCGCTCGGCGCAGCCGCGGCGGCCACCTCACGACGGCCACCGACGATGTCGCCCTTGTAGATCCACACCTTGACGCCGATCCGGCCGAAGGTGGTCTTGGCTTCGTACAATCCATAGTCGATGTCGGCCCGGAGGGTGTGCAGCGGCACCCGACCCTCGCGGTAGAACTCCGACCGGCTCATCTCGGCACCGCCCAGACGACCCGAGCACTGCACCCGGATGCCCTTGACGTTCGGCTGCCGCATGGCCGACTGAATGGCCTTGCGCATTGCGCGACGGAATGCCACACGGTTCGACAGCTGCTCGGCGACGCCCTGCGCCACCAGCTGAGCCTCGGACTCGGCGTTCTTGACCTCGAGGATGTTCAGCTGGACCTGCTTACCGGTCAGCTTCTCCAGGTCACCACGGATGCGCTCGGCCTCCGCGCCGCGGCGGCCGATGACGATGCCCGGCCGGGCGGTGTGGATGTCGACGCGAACCCGGTCACGGGTGCGCTCGATCTCGACCTTGGCGATGCCGGCGCGCTCGAGGCCCGTCGACAGCAGTTTGCGGATCGCGACGTCTTCCTTCACGTACTCCGCGTACTGCTTGTCGGCGTACCACCGGGACTTCCAGTCGGTGGTGATACCGAGCCGGAAGCCATGCGGGTTGATTTTCTGACCCATGAATCAGGCTCCCTTGCTAGCAGTTTTACGAGCGTTGCGTCGATTGCCCGCGGCCTTCTCGGGCAGGCTCTCGACGATCACGGTGATGTGGCTGGTCCGCTTGCGGATCCGGAACGCGCGGCCCTGTGCCCGCGGCTGGAAACGCTTGAGCGTGGCGCCCTCGTCGGCGTAGGCGGTGCCCACGACCAGACTGCGGCGGTCCAGGTTCAGGTTGTTCTCCGCGTTCGCGACGGCGCTGGCGAGCACCTTGGCGACCGGCTCGCTGGCGGCCTGCGGCGCGAACTGCAGGATGTCCAGAGCCTCGTCGATGTTCTTGCCCTTGATCAGCGCAAGCACCCGACGTGCCTTCATCGGCGTGCAGCGAACGTGCTTGGCAGTCGCCTGTGCGGTGGGGTTCTCGGTGGTGAATGCGCTCATCGCCGCTTAGCCTTCCGATCGTCCTTGATGTGGCCCTTGAAGGTCCGGGTCGGCGCGAACTCGCCGAGCTTGTGCCCGACCATGTTGTCCGAGACGAACACCGGCACGTGCTTGCGACCGTCGTGGACGGCGAAGGTGTGGCCGATGAAGTCCGGGGTGATGGTCGAACGCCGGGACCAGGTCTTGATGACCTGCTTGGTGCCCTTCTCGTTCTGCACGTCGACCTTCTTCAACAGGTGGTCGTCGACGAACGGGCCCTTTTTCAAGCTGCGTGGCATGTGGGTCGCTCCTTATCGCTTGTTCTTGCCGGTGCGACGACGGCGCACAATCAGCTTGTCGCTTGCCTTGTTCTTACGGGTACGGCCCTCCGGCTGACCCCACGGGCTGACCGGGTGGCGACCACCCGAGGTCTTGCCCTCGCCACCACCGTGCGGGTGGTCGACCGGGTTCATCACGACACCACGGACGGTCGGGCGCTTGCCCTTCCACCGCATACGGCCGGCCTTGCCCCAGTTGATGTTGCTCTGCTCGGCGTTGCCCACCTCGCCGACAGTGGCGCGGCAGCGCACGTCGACGCGACGGATCTCACCGGACGGCATACGCAGGGTCGCGTGCTGACCCTCCTTGCCCAGCAGCTGGATGCCGGCGCCGGCCGAGCGAGCCATCTTGGCGCCGCCGCCCGGACGCAGCTCCACCGCGTGCACGGTGGTACCGGTCGGGATGTTGCGCAGCGGCAGGTTGTTGCCCGGCTTGATGTCGGCGGTCGGGCCCGACTCGATGATGTCGCCCTGCGAAATGCCCTTCGGCGCGATGATGTAGCGCTTCTCGCCGTCCAGGAAGTGCAGCAGTGCGATCCGCGAGGTGCGGTTCGGGTCGTACTCGATGTGCGCGACCTTCGCGTTCACGCCGTCCTTGTCGGCACGACGGAAGTCGATCACGCGGTAGGCGCGCTTGTGGCCACCGCCCTTGTGGCGGGTGGTGATGCGGCCGTGAGCATTTCGGCCACCGCGGCCGTGCAGCGGGCGAACCAGCGACTTCTCCGGATGATCACGGGTGACCTCGGCGAAGTCCGATCCGCTCGAGCCACGACGGCCCGGGGTGGTCGGCTTGTACTTACGAATAGCCATGAGTCTTTGTCCTTATCTGAAGATCCAGTCGGGGTCAGCCGACCGGGCCTCCGAAGATCTCGATGGGCTTGCTGTCGGCGGAGAGCGTCACGATCGCGCGCTTGGTGCTCTTGCGCTGGCCATAGCCCGTGCGGGTGCGCTTGCGCTTGCCCTGCCGGTTGGCGGTGTTCACCGAGGTGACCTTCACGTCGAAGATCTTCTCGATGGCGATCTTGATCTGCGTCTTGTTCGAGTCCGGGTGAACGATGAACGTGTAGACGTTGTCCTCGATCAGTCCGTAGGACTTCTCCGAGATCACCGGCGCGAGGATGATGTCGCGCGGATCTGCCTGGGTAGCCATGAAACTCAGGCCTCCTTGTCTGCTGCAGTCGCGACGGTGTGCGATGCCAGGAACGCGTTCAGCGCCTCGACGCTGAAGACGACCTCGTCGGCATCGAGCACGTCGTAGGTGTTGATCTGATCCGGCGCGATCGGCAGCACGTGCGGCAGGTTCGCCACGCTCTTCCACGTGGTGACGTCCTCACGGCCGACGACGACCAGGAACTTCTTCCGGTCCGACAGCTCGGCGAGGAAGGTGCGCGCCGACTTGGTCGACGGCGTCTGACCGGCGACCAGTTCGGTGATCACGTGGATCCGGCCGCCTCGGGCCCGGTCCGACAGAGCGCCGCGGATGGCGGCGGCGATCATCTTCTTCGGGGTCCGCTGGCTGTAGTCACGCGGTTGCGGGCCGTGGACGACGCCACCGCCGGCGAACTGCGGGGCGCGGGTCGAACCCTGACGGGCACGGCCGGTTCCCTTCTGGCGGTAGGGCTTACGGCCACCGCCGCGGACCTCGCCGCGGGTCTTGGTGGCATGCGTGCCCTGTCGCTTCGCGGCCTGCTGGGCCACGACGACCTGGTGCAGCAACGCGATGTTGGCCGGGGCGTCGAAGATCTCGCCCGGCAGCTCCACGGTGCCGTCGGTCTTGCCGCCGGCGACCTTCACGTCGACGGTGCGGGTCACGCGCTCTGCGGCAGCGGTCCCGGCCTTCTTGTCTGCGCTAATGGCACTCACTGTGCGCCACCACCTTTCACTGCATCGCGAACGATCACGATGCCGCCCTTACGACCGGGGACGGCGCCCTTGATGAGCAGCAGTCCGGCCTCGGCGTCAACCTTGAAAACCTTCAGATTCTGGGTGGTCACCCGGTCATTACCCATCCGGCCGGCCATCCGCATGCCCTTGAACACGCGGCCCGGGGTGGCGCAGCCACCGATCGAACCCGGAGCGCGGTGCACGCGGTGCGCACCGTGGCTGGCACCCAGGCCGGCGAAGCCGTGGCGCTTCATGACGCCGGCGTAGCCCTTGCCCTTGCTGGTGCCCGTGACATCGACGACCGCGCCGTCGGCGAAGATCTCGGCGGTGAGCTCCTGGCCCACCTCGTACTCCGAGACATCCGGGACGCGCAGCTCGGCGACGTGGCGGCGCGGGGTCACGCCGGCCTTCGAGAACTGACCGGCGACCGGCTTGGTCACCTTGCGCGGGTCGATGGCACCGTAGGCGACCTGAACGGCGGTGTAGCCGTCGGTCTCCTCGGTACGGATCTGGGTGATTACGTTCGGTTCGGTCTTGACGACGGTGACCGGAATGACCCGGTTCTGATCGTCGAAGACCTGGGTCATGCCGAGCTTGGTGCCCAGCAGGCCCTTGGTTTGATGCTGTGTCATCTGGCTTCTCCGCTAATGAACTCTGTGGCTAGTGGCGCGTGCGTCCCTGGGGGTCGAACGTCACTGAATGTTGACGTCGACGCTGGCCGGCAGGTCGATGCGCATGAGCGCGTCCACCGTCTTCGGCGTCGGATCGACGATGTCGATCAGGCGCTTGTGGGTGCGCATCTCGAAGTGCTCGCGCGAGTCCTTGTACTTGTGCGGCGAGCGGATGACGCAGTAGACGTTCTTCTCGGTCGGCAACGGCACCGGCCCGACCACACTGGCGCCGGTACGGGTGACCGTCTCGACGATCTTGCGCGCCGAAGCGTCGATCGCCTCGTGGTCATAGGCCTTGAGCCTGATGCGGATCTTTTGTCCCGCCACGGGTGTCCTCTTCCCTATCGCGTACTACTACTGGTGCCGTCAGGCAGACGAACACACGACTGCGCACTTCACGTGCGTGCTACACCGCTGTTCATCTGTCGTTGTGCGTGGCCCGCGGGCTGCGAGCCGTGCCCGTCCTCCGGTCCACGCGGTCGGGCGTGTCGCGCCTGCAGCACATGATCGTGCGACGGGCATTCCTCTCCCTGACGGGCGGAACCGGGGTCGTGCTGTTGTTTGTGCGATCTCTGCGCCTACGCGTTTCGGGCCAGTTCGTCTCCGCTTAGCCCGAGGTGCCAGGAACCTCGATCAGCTGCCCGGCGTGAGCGCGCGTGAACGCGCGATAGCCAGAAGGCAACCTGAACAGTATGCAGCATGCGGCCACCTGCGCCAAATCCAGCAGCGAACCGCGCCCGCAGACCAGAACTTACCGCAGAGTAAGATCCTCGACATGAGCTCGTGCCAGCGAGCGAATCATTCGACACAGCGCACATGCGCCTCATGTGCGCACGGAACGAAATGAGTACGTACATGAGCACATCGACCGGCGTCAGTCCCACCTATGCCCTCCGCAAGCGACTGCCCGACAACAAGCTCGGCAAGACCCTGTTCTCGGTCGGAATGGTCGCCCGGGTCCCCTATTTCGCCGGCATCCTGCCGTATGTCAACAAGATGGAACCCGGCTACTGCGAGGTCACTGCACCCAAGTGGTTCGGCGTCTACAACCACATCCACACCTTCCACGCGATCGCGGCCTGCAACCTGGCCGAGACGGCGATGGGCATGCTCATGGAGGCGAGCACGCCGAGCAGCCATCGCTGGCTGCCGAAGGCGATGAACACCCAGTACCTGGCCAAGGCCAACACCAGCCTGCGCGCCGTCGCCACCTTCGCCGAGCCGATCGACTGGGATTCGATCACCACCGGCACCGACGTCGTGGTGAACATTCGCATCACCGACCGCGACGACAACGAGGTCGTGCACGCGGACATCACCACCTGGGTGACCCCGGCCTGAGGACCCGCAGAAACGAAACACCCCGGACGAGTTCGTCCGGGGTGTTTTCGGTAGGTCTTCAGATCACGCGGAACGCCGGGTTCCCACCCGGGCCGCGACCGCGCGGTAGTCGAGCTCGCCGGTTGCGGTCGGAACGGTACGACGCCGCACACCGTCCTGCACCGCCGGGTCACGAAGCACGTGCAGCATCACGGCGTCGACCTGCTCGGCCTGCTTGCGCGGATCTCCCGACACCGCCAAGGACGGCGCGCAATGCATCACGGCGGCGACGACTGCGGCGGAGTTGCTCATGCCCTGCCCGCGGGTGACCAGACGCATGCCGTCGATCGCAGCCCGCAGCTGTCCGTACGTGGTGCGCTGATCACGCACCTGGAACGCGATACGCCGCGGGGTGCGCTCAGCGATCCGCGCGACACCATCCACCAGGTCATCGATGGCAACCATCGGGGATTGCGCGACCTGGCGAGTCATCACCGTCATGTTCGCTCCCTGAACTAGACGCATTACTAACAGTCGCCAGCATGGCAGCTTCAGCACGGTTCCGGTAGCCGGAGAGGGCCTTCGTTACAAATTCGCCGTGTGACACTTATCACAGTGAATCATTTGTCCAGATCCCGCTGGTCAGGGCGGGTTGTCAAATCAAACGGCTGATTTACGTAGGATAACTATGAGAACTCCGCGTGTCGGTGTAGTGCGATCCAGGGCACACCGCGGTCCGACGAATCAGACAGGCGGAACCGATCAGTTCGCGCGCGACGACGGCGCGCAGCCGACGAGCCGATCGCGCAGCTGCTCCATGGCCGCTGCCATGCCGTCCGGCCCGGAGGCACACAGCGACGGAACCTCGGTCATCACGGCCATCATGAGTGCCGAGTCGGTGTCCGATCCGCACGACGCCACGGCGCCGGCCATCAGATCCATTGCCGCGGCGAGCTCTCCGACGGTGACGACGGAGTCGTCGACCGTCAGCGCGATTGCCGACCCCTCGGCGGCAGCAGCAGAGCGCAGCAGTTGCGGCAACGATTCCGTGGCCGGCCGAGACACCGTGCGCTCGCGGAAATCGACCTCAATGACTGAACCCATCCGTCCATCGACAGATTGCTGCCGCGCACGGTCGCGTCGAACCACGCGCTCCAGCACCACGACCGGCATTTCCGTCATCAACGACTCCCCAGGTCAGCCAACAGGACGCGATCTGCATCCATACGATTGTCGGTACGGCGCGTCAGGACGTTACACAGACCGTCAGAAAAATTTGATCAGTGCGACACGGCCCCCCGATCGGCCCGGTCGGAAACCTCCCTATCAGCCCCATAGCCTAACCTGGCAGGCCGTCCAACCGTGGTAAACATGTCCCCATCCACACCGGGTTTCTCCGCTTTCGCGAGGACCCGCCATCCGAACAGGGAGCCCATGACTGCAGGCGCACCGCCGGCCATCGTCGTCGACTCATTGCGGAAGACGTTCGGCGATTTCACGGCCGTCGACGGGGTGTCGTTCACCGTCCCGTCGGGTTCAGTGCTCGCCGTGCTCGGCCCCAACGGCGCGGGTAAGACGACCACGGTCAACATGCTGTGCACGCTGCTGCGCCCCAACGGCGGCAGCGCTCAGGTCGCCGGCTTCGACGTCACGAAAGACGCTGCCGCCGTACGTCGCTCGATCATGCTGACCGGTCAGTTCGCCGCGCTCGACGAATCGCTCACGGGCAAAGAGAATCTGATCCTCTTCGGTCGGCTGATGGGCCTGAACAAGACCGACGCCACCGAGCGCGCCCTCGGTCTGCTGCGCACCTTCAAGCTCAGCGAATTTGCCGACCGCCGCATCGCCAACTACTCCGGCGGTATGCGCCGGCGCATCGACATCGCGTGCGGCCTGGTCGTCAAGCCGAAGGTCGTCTTCTTGGACGAGCCGACCACCGGTCTCGACCCGCGCAGCCGCCAGGAGGTCTGGCGGCTGATCTCGCAGCTCAAGACGCTCGGCGTCACAGTCCTACTGACGACGCAGTACCTGGAAGAAGCCGACCTGCTCAGCGACAACATCGTCGTGATCGACAGAGGCAGGGTCATTGCCGAGGGCACCGCCGATCAACTCAAGACCCGAATGGGCGGAGTGTATTGCGAAGTCATCCCGCTCGACCCGAATGAGTTCCGGCAGGCCATGGACCTGTTGTCGGACCTGCATCCGAGCCTCAGCAGCGAAGACTCCGCGATCCTCGTGCCGGCGCCGCACGGTTCGGCCACGCTGGTCGAGGTCGTCACCCGACTCGCCCACGCCCGGATCGAGCTCGCCGATGTGGGCCTGCGGCGGCCATCGCTCGACGAGGTGTTCCTGCATCTGACCGGATCGACCACGTCCGCGCCGGGCGCATAGGTTATGGCGACCACCGCTCCCGACATCACCGCTCACGCACTCCCCCCGATATCGGCGGTGGAACAGTGGCGAGCACTGACCCAGCGATCCATCGTGGCCGCGATGCGCAGCGGCGAGATCGTCGTCGCCATCGTCTCTCCGGTGTTCCTGGCGATCTGCTTCTACCTGCCCCTGCGCACGGTGATGAACATGGCTCCGGGTATGAACTACGCCCAGTTCCTGATGCCGATCATCTGTCTGCAGTCAGTGGGCTTCGCCGGCACTTCAGCGGCGATGCGCGCAGCGATGGACGAGTACCACGGGATCTCGACACGATTGCGCACGATGCCCGTCCCCGGCTGGGTGCCGGTGCTCGCTCGACTCGGTGCCAACGTGGTGCTGCTGCTGGTATCGCTGCTGTGGGCGACCATCGCCGGATTTGCGATCGGCTGGCGGCCCGGCGACGCCGGACTGTGGGGCACCATCGGCTTCTTCGGCGTGACGCTCGTCGTGGGCCTGCTGCTATCGGTCGGCGCCGACGCGCTCGCGCTGCTCAGTAGTAGCCCGCAGGCCACCAGCCAGACGATGGCGCTACCGCAGCTGATCCTCGGCATGGTGTCGACCGGATTCGTCCCCGAGGAGAGGTTCCCGGACTGGATCCGGCCATTCGCCCGCAATCAGCCGGTCTCTCAATTCGTCAGCGCCATGCGGGGATTCAACGAGGGACACGTCAGCTGGGCCGTGATGGGCCCACCGGTCTACTGGACCATCGGACTGACCGCATTGGTTTCGCTGATGGTCGGCCTGGCCGTGCGTAAGCGGAAGCGAGAACGATAGTGGCCTGGGAGACCTCGAACACGGTCCGGATGCGAGCCGCCGACCGCAGTGGCCGCCATCGCCGTGACCTCGATTCCGAGTATTACGAGCCGGGCTACGAGCCGGACGCATCACGCGCGGCCGAGAGGCCACCGTCGGTCGGCCTCAAGGCCGGCACGGTACGCACGGTGGTGGAGAGCTGGCGACGGTCCGATCGGCCATTGCAGTCCACGCAGTGGGCCGACGAACAGATCCGCGAGCAGACCTACGCTCCACTGACTTTCGACGGCGACGACGCCGAAACCGTGATGTTCCCGGCTCTGCGCGAGGTCGTCGATCCGGGCCGCGATGCACTCGCGCATGCCGTCTCCGAACACATCGACACCGAATCGCGGGCGGCGCTGGTCGATGTCCCGCTCAGCGATGACGACATGGCCAGCGTCACCGACTTCCCGGAGCCGGTGCACACAGCCGCGGGCGGTATCACCGCGTGGTGGCGACACAGCGGACTGCTCCTGGGCCGGCAGATCAAGGTATGGCTGCGCGATCCCGGCACCCTCGGGCAGAGCATCATCTTCCCGGCCCTGAGCATGGTCATGTTCAAGGTCGTGCTGGGCGACACCATCGGCCAGGCCACCGGCCAGAACAGTGCCTACAGCACTGTGCCCCTGGTGATCCTGGTCGGCGCGATGTTCGGTGGCATGGCCACTTCGGTGCGACTGAGCGTGGAACGACGCACCGGTCTGCTCGCCCGGCTCTATGTGATGCCGATCCATCGTGGCGCCGACCTCACGTCGCGGATCGTCGCCGAATTGCTGCGCATCCTGCTGACGTCGATCGTTCTGGTGGCGGCCGGATTCCTCATCGGGTTCCGGTTCACCCAGGGCCCGTGGGCGGCTCTCGGCATCCTCGGGGTGCCACTGCTCTACGGTGCCGCGTTCTCCATCATGACGCTGGCGCTGGCGGTCAACTCGTCGCGAATCCCGTTGGTGCCCATACTCTCGCTGTTCTGCAGCCTGATGATGTTCTTCAATTCCGGTTTCGCACCGGTGGAATCGTTCCCCACTTGGCTGCAGGGCGTCGTGAAGTACCAGCCGATGAGTTGCGCGATCGAAGTGATGCGTTCGTTGGCGGCCGGTGGTCCGATCACCGAAAACTTGATCCGGACGGCCATCTGGGCCGGCGCGATGTTGGTGATCTTCACGATTCCCGCGTTGATCGGCTACCGGCGCGCGGCGACCGCCCGCGACTGATCGGCGGTCAGCGCGCTTTGCGCGCGAGCACGAACGCCTGATTCGCCGTCTCCCCCGCGTCGATGTCGCGCTGGCGCACGGTGATCGAATCGACGGCGAGGCCGGCCTTGCCCAGCGCGCGCGAGACCCGGTCGGTGTCGTGGCGCAGGTACGTCAGTGTGACCGGCTTGCCGAAGGGTTCGGCCAGCGTCAGATCGGGCGCTTCGGTCTGGAAGGCCAGCAGCAGCCAGCCGCCGGGAAGCAGCATGCGCGCGAACTCGGCGATGACACCGGGCAGCGCGGCTGGCTCGGTGTGCACGAGCGAGTACCAGGAGCAGATCCCGGCCACCGAATCGTCCGCCAGGTCCAGCTCGCGAAAGTCGCCGACCCGAAAGTCGATGTCCGGCAGCCGCTCCTCGGCGATCCGGATCATCTCGGCCGATGCGTCCACCCCGATCACGTCGAGGGCCGCCTTGGCGAGCATCGTCGTCGCCGTGCCCGGCCCGCATCCGACATCGAGGACCGTTCCGCCGCGCCGGCCGACCAGCGCGATGAACACCTCCAGGAGGGCGAGGTCGACCGGCCGACCGAAGAGTTCGTCGGAGAAGCGAGCGGCGTAGTCGTCAGCGATGATGTCGTAGGCAGCACCAGGCGAATCGAACATACGTACGACCATAACGTGACGCGGCCCGCATTCGCCAGTGGGTCGGGCTATCCGGCCAACCGATTGCCGATGACCGCCGCCACGGCGGCGATCGTGGCATGCGGACCCGCCGACCCGCCCGTCGGTAGCACCGATCCGTCGGCCACGAATACCCCGGCGTGGTCGCGGAGCTCGCCATCGTCGGTGGTCGCGGTGCCCAACGGAGTTGTGCCGCAGGCATGTTGGCTGGTCCCGAGCGGCTCGTCCGCGGACGCCGAGCCCGGTTCCGCGACGCCTTTCAGCTCGGTCCCCGCCAGCAGCTCGCGCACGGTCCGCACCCCGGCATCGATCCGCCGGCGATCGTCGGCCGTCGGAATCGGCAGCGCCACCCGCAACTCGCCGTCCGGATCCAGGGTCAGCCGGCCGCGGCTCTGTGGTCGCATCAATGCCACGCCGACGGCCGCGGCATCCGGCTCGACGCCGGGGATGTATGACGCGAAGCCCCCGTTGTAGGGCCGCAGCTCGACCCCGTCGGCGAGATGGATCACGGTGTGCAGCAACGCGGTCGCGGGCGGCGCCGCGCCGCGCACATGGTATCGGACCAACTGCTCGCGGTGCTCGATGAATTCCAGTTCCGGTCCGTCGACCAGGTTGGACCGCAACAAGATTCGCGCGGTTCCCAACGTTCCGGCCGCCAGCACCACTGTGGGTGCCGAATAGATTGCGGAGTCCGTCGCCACCGCCCAGCCCGGGCCCACACGCTCAATCCGATCGACGCGGGCACCGCCATGCACCGCGACATCGCGCAGCGGTTCGATCGCATCCCACGCGGTCCAGCGATCGCCGCCGCGACGGTTCAGACGCAGTCGATTGACCCCGACGTCCGACCACGGGCCGGCGACCGCGGGAAGGCCGGCAGCCGTGGCCGCGTGCTCGAATGCGGCGGCGATCGGCGATAGCTCGTCGTCGGCGACCCGGCTCGCGCGCAGCCAGCCCGCCGCACCGCCGCCGTCGACCAAATCATATGCGCGAGCGACGGTTTCGATAGGCCACGGCCAGCCGCCGAAGTCCGCCTGATGCCAGCGCAGGAAGTATCCGGCATTGATGAGGGCCGACCCGCCCGGGCCTCGTCCGCGCGGCAGCAGGCCGCCGTCGCCGGTCGAATACCAGCGCACCTGCGGACCGTCCGTCAGCGGCAACCGGGACAGCGGGCCGACCGCCGAACCGGCACCCTCGTCGAACAATGCGACCGTGCGCCCGGCGTTGGAAAGCTCCTGCGCAACAATGCATCCAGCGGTTCCGGCACCGATGACGATCACATCGGACGACGGGCCGTGCGATGCTCGACCGGGTCGTCGCCGGCCGTGGTCGCTCACTGCGTCGACGTCGCCACCGCCGCCCCGCGGGCGCCGATCACCGGCTTCAACGCGGTGACCTGTCGCTCGACGGCGACTCCCTGCCAGAGCCCGGTGCCGTACGCCAGATCATCGAGGCGCTTGAGGAGCATGAACCGCCACAGCCCGACGCGCTCCACCGGTTCCGGATTGAGCAGTTCGCGACGCACCCATTCGACCAGTCCGTCCGCGACCGCCGCGATCAGCAGCATCAGCCGGAATCGCTTGGACAACAGGGCCAGCACGATCGAGATGGGCCAATAGTGGCGACACAGTGCCGATGCGGTCTGTGCCAGACCGAAGCCGAGCGACTGCGCGGTCAGCCGGGTCGCCGTCGCCACCGCGTCCGGCATCTCCCCCACGCGCTGATGCAAGCGCTGTCCACGCGCCAGCATGATGATCACCGCGATGGCCGCGCCGATCCGCGTCCGCGTCGCGAGGGCCGCCATTGCGACCGCCATCGGCACGGTCAGCACCAGCGGTGCGCCCGCCTGCGGATGCCGGCCGGACAGCAGGGCCGCCCCGGTCCCGTAGTAGCGGCGCCGGTTGAGCGCCGACGCGAGCCGGGCCCGATGCTGGTGCGCCACCGCCGCGATCGGCTCGTACCGCACCGACCACCCGGCCTGCACCAGGCGCCAGCACAGGTCGACGTCCTCGGCGACCTGCATGTCCTCATCGAATCCGTCAAAAGCACTGCGCCGCACGATGATCGCAGCGCTGGGCACGTACGAGATCCGGGTACCCGGCACCACCGGACCTTCGCGCCGGCCCATGTCCAGCGACGAGCAGAGCCCCTCGTATCGGGTCACCGTGCCGCCGCTGGTCTCGAGCGGGACGATGCGCGGCGCGACCATGCCGACCTCGGGATCCGAGAAATGACTGAGCAGCGGCCACAGCCAGCCCCGATCGGGCACGACGTCCGAATCGAGGAATGCGATGAAGTCGGTCGTCGCGATGGCCGCCCCGGCGTTGCGTGCGGCGGCCGGCCCGGCGCTGGCCTCGTGGCGGATCACGGTCGCGTCGGGCGCCTCGATCGGCACCGTCGAACCGTCATCCACCACGACAACCGTCATCCCGTGCAGCCGACCCAGCAGCCGGTCGACCCCGGACTGGTTGTCCCGCACCGGAATAACGACGGTCACGGATTCGGCGCCAGGGCCGAACATCGGCCGCGGCTGGGCGACCCCGGCGCGCAGCAGCCGACGTACCAGCAGCGCCGACTGGCGATCCCGCACCACCAACCGGCCGTCGGCGCCCACCAGTTCGCGGGCCACCGGCGACAGCTTCAGCATCCGGGTCGGCGAGCCGCCGACGATATGGCCGTGATCGGCCGACACGATGCACTGCGGGTCGATCTGCGCCTGAAATCCGATGGGCAGCAATTGTTCCTGGTCGAGTGTCGTTTCGGTCATTGCAGCCTGCCCTGAACGTCGGGCTGCCAGTTCTGCACGGCGGCGACCACGTCGTCGGTCAGCGACTCGAACATCTCCCGGCCCGCGGCGGCGGACGCGGTCATCGGGTCGCCGAGCACGCCGTTGGCGCTGACCGCCCCGACCCCGCCGAGCACCATCGTCTTCATCAACTGCGCGACCGGGGTGGTGTTGCCCGGTTTCAGATTTTCGGTCCGCACCGTGAGCGGGGCGATATGCATCAGCAGCGACGTCTCGGCATGACCCGCGTGCGCATCGTAATCCGGTGCGGCACAGGCGATCCATGCGACATCGCGACCCTCCTGGCGCAACTTGGAGACCGCCGCGCGCAGGGTCCGCACGTTGCCGCCGTGGCCGTTGACGAACAGCAGACGCCGTGCCCATCGGCAGGCGCTGCGGCCGTACTCCAGCAGGAGCACGGTCAGCGCGTCGTGACCGAGCGAGATGGTCCCCGGGAAGCCCTCGTGCTCGCCGCTGGCGCCGTAGCTGAGCCCGGGCGCGATCAGCCCGCCGAATCGGGGCGCCGCAGCCTCGGCGACCGCCGTCGCGATGCGGATGTCGGTATCCAACGGCAGATGCGGACCGTGCTGCTCGATGGCCCCGAGGGGCACCACGACGGTCGAGTGACGCTCGTCCAGCTCGGTCCACAAGCGGATGCCGAGGAGTCCGGAAGAGGTCATTCCAAGCATGCTAGTCGGGTGCCGACGAACAGTCTCTGGCTTCTCCCGATCCGAACAGGTAAGTATGACCCGTCCCGCTACAACGCGCTTCACATGCGGCGGGTAGCGTCACTTTGACACCATCTTCGCCATTCGTCTCAACCAGTGAGGTAATCGATGTCCAACAGCAAGAACGGGCCGCTCGCGGGCGTCCGCGTCGTCGAGTTCGCCGGCATCGGCCCCGGACCCCATGCCGCAATGTTGTTGTCTGACTTGGGTGCCGATGTCGTGCGGGTGCAGCGTCCGGGCGATCTGCCGACCAAGAAGGCCGACCAACTGTTGCGGGGGCGCACGATCGTCGAGGCCAACCTGAAGGATCCGGCCGACAAGGAAAAGATCTTCAGCCTGCTGGCCAAGGCTGATGTTCTGATCGAGGGTTTCCGCCCCGGAGTCATGGAACGGCTCGGTTTCGGGCCCGCGGAGACCGAGAAGGTGAACCCGCGGCTCGTGTACGGCCGGATGACCGGCTGGGGCCAGGAGGGCCCGATGGCCGACCGCGCCGGACACGACATGAACTACATCTCGTCGACCGGCCTGCTGCACGCGATCGGCCGCAAGGGCGAGCGCCCGGTACCCCCGCTGAACCTGGCCGGCGACTTCGGCGGTGGGTCGATGTTCCTGGTGGTCGGCGTGCTGGCCGCGCTGATCGAGCGCCAGCAGTCCGGCAAGGGCCAAATCATCGACGCCGCAATGGTTGACGGTGCCAACGTGCTCGGCCAGATGATGTGGGCGTTCCGCGGAACCGGCTTCTGGAAGGACGAGCGGGCCTCCAACCTGCTCGACACCGGCGCACCGTTCTACGACGTGTACGAGACGTCCGACGGCAAGTACATGGCTGTGGGCGCGATCGAGCCGCAGTTCTACGCCGAGCTGCTCAAGGGGCTGGGCCTGGACAACGACCCCGACCTGCCGCATCAGCTGGACATGCCCCGCTGGGACGACATCAAGGCCCGGTTCACCGAGGTGTTCGCCACCAAGACCCGCGACGAATGGACCGCGATCTTCGACGGCACCGACGCCTGCACCACCCCCATCCTCGACTTCCGCGAGGCGCCGAACGACGCGCACATGAAGGCCCGGCAGAACCTCATCGAGATCGACGGCGTGATGCAAGCAGCTGTGGCACCGCGTTTTTCGCGCACCGTCCCGGACGTGCCGAATGCGCCGAGCCGCGAGGCCACCGACGTCGCGGACGTCTGGAACGACTGAGTCTCCGCTGGAACCATGTGACATACGGCCCGTCGAGGAAGATCACTCCTCGACGGGCCGTATTCGTCACGGTTTCCTCGGCTTCCGCCGGTGCTCGCGCCGCTTGACCAGGTCCAGAATGTCGGCGAGTACCGCATCCCACCGGTACAGGATGTCGTTGTAGGTCAGCCGGATGGTGATATACCCGTCGACGGCAGCTCGGCGATCCCGGTCGCGGTCGCGTTGATAGTTCTCGGCACCGGTATGGAACGCGACACTGTCGCATTCGACGATGAGCCGCTCGCCGATCAGCAGGTCGACTATTCCGATCCCGGTGATCCGAACCTGCACTCGGACCTTGATCCGGGCCTTCCGAAATCGCACGCGGGCAATCGATTCCGTGCCTGACTGTGCCCGGCCGTCGCACCGATCCAGCAGCCGGGTGATCCGCTGCGGAGCGGCGGACAACGCGCAGCGAAGATCGGCGATCTCCAACGGAGTCGTATTGAGAATCGAGTCCGAGACCGCGACAAAGCCCTCATCATCGAGACAACGGGCCGCGCAGCAGTACGCCGCCAGCACGGGATCGATGGCCGTGTCGATCGGCGGCATCCGGCCGAAGCCCCGGCAGGACCGTCGATTGTGCCTGTCTTCCAGAGGGAAGCGCACATGCACCCGGCTATCCGGCGGGACCCAGATCCCGTGTTTGCCGAGTGCGGAGACACAGGACAAGACGCCGCCGGTACGAACCGCCTCGACCGTCTTCTGGTCTGCCAACCGGAGCGCATACCAGCCGCGGCGGATCGGCAACAGATCACCGGTCGTCACCTGCTGCCTGATGTGCGCGTCGGACAGTCCCCGCTGTTTGAGCTCACACGTCCGGTAGACACCAGTCACCCTGTTAGGACGCCCGCGCCGACGATCCGGATCCCACTGGAAACCTGACGAATACGGCCCGTCGAGGAGACATTCTCCTCAACGGGCCGTATTCGTCAGGTTTCCAGCTACGGCTACACCTTGATGGCGCCCGCGTCGATGGTGTAGGTGGCCGCGGTGATCTTCGATGCGTGGTCGCTGAGCAGGAACAGCACCGAATCGGAGATGTCGTCCACCGAGGACATCGCGTCCTCGAGGATCGGGGTGAAGTGCGGCAGGTAGCCGTCGAACACCGCCTGGGCGGAGGTGTCCTCGAGCACCATGCGGGTGGTCACGCCGTACGGGTGGATCGTGTTGACCCGAATCCGGTGCTTGCCCAACTCCTTTGCCGCCGTCTGCGCCAGACCCACCACGCCGTACTTGGACGCCGAGTACGACGCCTGCAGCGGCATCGCCTTGAGCCCGGCGACCGAACTGACCAAGACGATGGATCCGCCCTTGCCGGCCTCGATCATGTGCGGGACCGTCGCCTTGAGGGTGCGCCAGGCGCCGGACAGGTTGATGTTGATCAGGTCGTCCCAGGCCTCTTCGGAGAGCTCGTGGACAGCGCCCCAGGTCAGCGCGCCGGCGTTGGCGATCACGAAATCCAAGCCGCCGAACAGCTCAATGCCCTCGTCGACGATGTCCTGCTGGGCCTTCAGATCACGCACATCCGCCTGCCGCGCAAGGATTTTGCCACCGGCCTCCTCGACCAGCTTGATCGTCTCGGCGAGGTCTTCGGGAGCCGACGGCGGGTAGGTCGTGTGGTCGGCGATCGGTCCGGCGATGTCGATACCGATGATCGACGCGCCCTCCTGCGCCAGCCGTACCGCGTGGTTGCGGCCCATGCCCCGGGCGATACCGGTGATGTAGGCGACTTTGCCATCGAACTGACCCATGCGGGTACCCCTCACTCGTCAAACAATTGCTCCGCCGAACGATAACACGTTCTACTTATCGCGGAAGGCCTGTTTTCCCGGTCACCGGACCGGACTCGGCGTGGTCGCCGAGCCCGCTTCAGTCGATGCCGTAGGCCCGCTCGAACCCGTCCGGGATGATCAGGTCAGCGCGCGACAGCTCGTGAACATCCTTGTGTCCCACGCCCATCAGCACGCTGTCCAGACCCATCCGCAGCAGATCGAGGACGTTCTCGACGCCCGCCTGCCCGTTGGCCGCGAGGCCCCACAGATAGGCGCGACCGATCATCACGGCGCGGGCGCCCAGGGCCAGCGCCTTGGCCACGTCACTGCCGCGACGGATGCCGCCGTCCAGCAGCACCTCGACGTCGCCGCCGACGGCGTCGGCGATCGGCCCGAGCAGGCGGATCGTGCCGGGCGTGCCGTCGAGGTTGTTGCCACCGTGGTTCGAGACCGAAATCGCCGTCGCCCCAATGTCGACCGCACGCTTGGCGTCGTCGATCCGGGTGATGCCCTTGACCATGAACGGCCCGCCCCACTGCTCACGCAGCCACTGCAGGTCCTCCCAGGTGGGCGGCGGGGTGTTCATCCACTCGCCGTAGGCGCCGAAGAAGGTCGGGCCGGTCTCCCCCTTGGCCGTCAGGTTGGGCGCGGTCAGGTCCGGGATGTTGACGTGGCCGCGGTTGAACCACCGCAGCGCGTACCGCGGCCGCACCGCGATCTCGGGCGCCATCTTCAGCAGCGCCTTCACGTCGACCTTCTCCGGGATCTCCGGGCTGCCCCAGTCGCGACCGACGTTGAACACCCAGTCGGTGGTGACGATGAGGCCCTTGGCCCCCGCCGCCCGCGCACGCTCGGCTCGGGCCAGAATGTCCTCCCGCGAGCCCAGCCAATAGATCTGGAAGAAGATCTTGTCGTTGACCGCGGTCACCTCCTCGACCGCGTGCGAGGCGAAGCTGGACAGTCCCATGGCGGTGCCGCGCGCGGCGGCGGCCCGCGACACGGCGACCTCGCCCTCCGGGTCGACGGCCTGCACACCGGTCGGCGAGATCATCACCGGGAACGAGATCTCCTGCCCCATCACCGAGGTGGCGAGGTTGCGTTCCGGCTGGGCCCCGACGACGTGCGGCGCGAAGCCGAGTTCGTTGAAGGCCTCCATGTTGTCGTTGACCGTGATGCCGGCCTGGGTGCCGGCGACCAGCGATGCGTAGACCGACTTCGGCAGCCGCTTCTGGGCGCGTCGCTGCGCCTCAAGAACCGTCTCGAACCAGGGGTTGACCATGTGATTACTTCTCCTGCTTGGTTATTGGATTGGGGCTAGCCGGTGATCAGGTGGGCGATCCGGCAAGGCTTGACGGAGTTTCGCGATAGTGCGGTCCTATGCGGAACTCCGTCAAACGCAGCCGGTCGTTCACCTGGCGCCAGTGAACCCCGCGAGCGGGTTCTCGTCGCAGGCCTTGCTCGGCGCCGCCGTCGGCGGCTGCCACGAGTCGGGCACCCGGGTCATCAGCGTCAGCGGGATGCCGCGCGAGTGGTCCTTGTTGGCCGTCGGCTTGTCGCGCTCGCCGGCCAGCAGGTGCTCGCCATGGCCCTGGACACATTCCGGGTCGGGTCCGTCCATCGGCAGACCGGTGAAGAACTTCGCCGCCATGCAGCCGCCGCGGCACGCGTCGTAGTGGTTGCACGAGGCGCAGGCGCCGCCGCCGGTCGGTTCGCGCAGCTGCGTGAACAGGTCGGAGTTCTTCCAGATCTCGGCAAACCCGCCGTCCGACAAGATGTTTCCGGCGAGAAAGTTCTCATGGATGGCGAACGGGCAGGCGTACACGTCGCCGACCGGGTCGATCAGGCACACCACGCGACCCGCGCCGCACAGGTTGAGCCCGGGCAGGGCCTCGCCGTAGGCGGAGAGGTGGAAGAACGAGTCGCCGGTGAGCACGCCGTTCCCGTTGGCCACGAGCCAGTCGTACAGCTCGCGCTGCTGGCTCGGCAGGGGGTGCAGGTCGTCCCAGACGTCCGCGCCGCGCCCGGACGGGCGCAGCCGGGTGATGCGCAGGGTGGCTCCGTACCGATCGGCCAGTGCCTTGAATTCGTCCAGCTGCGAGACGTTCTCCCGGGTGACGACGACGCTGATCTTCGCGTCCTGGAAACCGGCCTCGTGCAGGTTCTCCAGGGCCCGCACGGCCATGTCGAACGAGCCCGGTCCGCGCACCGCGTCGTTGACCTCCGCGGTGGCACCGTCGAGCGAGATCTGCACGTCGACGTAGTCGGACGCGGCGAGCCGCTGCGCGACGTCGGGGGTGATGCGTAATCCGTTGGTGGAGAACTTGACTCCCACCTGATGGCTGGTGGCGTAGTCGACCAGTTCCCAGAAGTCCGAGCGTACCGTCGGCTCGCCGCCGCCGATGTTCACGTAGAACACCTGCATGCGCTGCAGCTCGTCGATGATCGCCTTGCACTGCTGCGTGCTGAGCTCGCGGGGATCCCGCTTGCCGGACGACGAGAGACAGTGCACGCACGCGAGGTTGCAGGCGTAGGTGAGCTCCCAGGTGAGGCAGATCGGGGCGTCCAGGCCCCGCTCGAACTGGTCGACGAGGCGGCCGACCGGGGCGGGCTGGGCCGGTCGAGAAAGCGTTGAGGTCAAAGCGATTCCTAAATCAGCGGGGAACGATCATCCCGGACTCGGCGAGACTGGCCAGCGCGCGCAGATAGGGCGCCTGACCCGATTCGTCGACTCCGGCCGCGGCGATGGCGGCCGCGGCGGTGGGCTGGGCTTCGAGGCCGCGAACGATCTCGAGCACCGTCAGGTTCTTCAGGAACGACAGCTTGCGGGTGCCGAAGTGATAGAGCAGCGCGCCGAACGGCTCTGGCCGGACGGCGACTTTCGGGTTGAGCCGCCACGGCCCGGACACGTCGAACGACGCGGCCGGGTCCGTGGCAGAACGTGCTGCAGAAATCAGTACACCCCGCACATGCCGTCGATCGAGACTTCCTCGACCAGAGCCTCTTCGACCAGATCGGTCCCGTCGATGTGGGTGTCAGCCATAGCGGTCTCCTTCTGAGCTGTACGACGCACAGCGCACGTCGCAGTGATAAAACGTGACACGAGTCACGGCTGCACTATAAATGCACTCGGTGCATAAATGCTAGCGGTTCGCCGGATTTCCCCGTCCCGATAGCGGTAGGTTGGCCTCGTGACCAGCCCCGGCCGCCGCCCCAGCACCACCAAAGCGCAGCTCAGCAACATCGCGATCGATTTGTTCAGCGAGCGCGGGTTCGAGCGCACCAGCGTCGACGACATCGCCGCGGCGGCCGGGATCGCGCGACGCACGCTGTTCAGCTACTACCCGTCGAAAAATGCGATCGCCTGGGGCGAATTCGATGAACGCATCGCCGAGATGCGCGAGCACCTCGCGGCAGCGCCGGGCGATCAGCCGCCGGCCGACGCGATCCTGCAGGTCCTGATCGAGTTCAACCACATCGATCCCGGGCACGTCTCGCATCACCGCCGGCGCATGGAGCTGCTGCTCGGAGTGCCCGCGCTGCAGGCTCATTCGATGCTGATGTACGCCGAATGGCGGCATGCGATCGCCGAGTTCGTCGCCGCGCGCACCGGCGATCGGCCCGACGCGCACCTGCCCCAGACCGCCGGCTGGCTGGTCCTCGGCGTGGCGCTGGCGGCCTACGAACAGTGGCTGGCCGATGACGACGCCGACCTGGCCGACCTGCTCACCGCCGGCATGCGCACCCTGGTGAACCCGGCTCCTATCACAGGCGTCCACCCAGTGGGCGGGAAATTCGCTACCGGATACGACGCCGAGTAGCGTTGACAAGGCAACGCTAAACTAGAACATGTTCTAGTTTATGGACCGGCGACGTCCCGCTCGTGTGACCGCCCCGTACGAAAGTTAGAGAGAAGATGGCCGACGACCTCGCCCCGCACGGCTCACGCAGCCTGATCGTGACTGTGGCCGACGTGATCGACGAGACCGCCGACGCCAAGTCCGTCACCTTCGACGCAGACTTCGACTATGCGCCCGGCCAGTTCATCACCCTGCGCATCCCCAGCGATCAGACCGGATCGGTCGCCCGCTGCTACTCGCTGTGCTCCAACCCGTTCGGCGACGAGAAGCCGCGCGTCGCGATCAAGCGCACCGTCGACGGCTACGGCTCGAACTGGGTATGCGACAACCTCAAGGTCGGCGATCAGGTCGAGATCCTGCCGCCGTCAGGCCATTTCACCCCGTCGGACCTGGGGGCGCACCTGCTGCTGCTCGCCGCCGGCAGCGGCGTCACCCCGGTGATGTCGATCCTCAAGGCCGCGCTCGCGAAGGGCAGCGGACGCATCGTCATGTTCTACGCCAACCGCAGCGAGGCCGACGTCATCTTCGCGCGGGAACTGCGCGAGCTGCGCGCTGCACACCCGGACCGGCTCAACGTGATCCATTGGCTGGAAACGGTTTCCGGCCTCCCCGACGCCAAGGCGCTGGCAACCGCCCTGCGCCCGTACAAGGCCTACCAGGCATTCATGTGCGGACCCGGTCCGTTCATGGATGCGGTGCACGCCGGCCTCGAGGGCGCCGGCTTCGCGCATCACCAGGTGCATGCCGAAATCTTCAACTCACTGGCGGGCGACCCGTTCGAGGACGTCGCAGTCGAGGAGGCCACCGACGAGGAACTCGCCGACGCCGCGTCGGTCGAGATCGAGCTCGACGGCGACACCCATGAGCTGCAGTGGCCGCGCAAGCAGACCCTCGTCGACGTCATGCTGTCGGCAGGTCTGGATGTGCCGTACTCGTGCCGCGAGGGCGAATGCGGTTCGTGCGCCTGCACTCTCACCGAGGGCACCGTCGAAATGGAGAACTCGGGCGCTCTCGACCCGGACGACATCGCCGACGGCTACATCCTCGGCTGCCAGGCGCGGCCCACCTCGGACACCCTGAAGATCGAGTTCTAACAGGCCCAGTTGCCGCCTGCCGGTGTTCTCGGTCGGTCAACATAGCTCCGCTATAGTCGACCTCCCTCGGCCTTGGCAGATCGGCAACTGGATCTCTGCTAGCGGAAGGCAACGTCATGGCACAGGAGATCGTCGAACCGGCTGATCTCTGCCTGCCGCGCGGTCATGTCGACCCGGATGCGGTCGGGTGGACCCGACATCCGTTGCACCGTGCCAACCTTCGCGGCTGGGGCCGACGCAAGCGCTGGGAATACTGGGGCATCGTCACCCCGCGCCACATCATCGGGCTCACCGCCGCATCCCTCGACTACGCGGG
The DNA here is from genome assembly GCF_000380485.1 of Jongsikchunia kroppenstedtii DSM 45133. Classification (GTDB taxonomy): domain Bacteria; phylum Actinomycetota; class Actinomycetes; order Mycobacteriales; family Mycobacteriaceae; genus Jongsikchunia; species Jongsikchunia kroppenstedtii. Next base: position 104,854 of record NZ_AQYG01000038.1, read on the forward strand.
CATCCTCGGCATCTACGTGCTCGACCGCGCGACCGGCCAGGAGTACGAGAAGAACGCCGCGACCCCACTCGGGCGGGGTGTGTTGATGCCCTCGACCAGTGGCGTCGGCCTGGCCCGAGCGTCGGCAGACGGCGCGGTGATCGCCATCGATCAACGGTCGTCCGGCAGCGCGATCCACGCCGCGGCTCCGGGGTTCCAGCTCGACGTGGAGATCCCGCTGGCCGAGACGCACGAATCGATGGGCGTGGTCGTCCCCTGGAGCGCCCGCCGATTCCAGTACACCGTCAAGGACCTCGGTCGGCCGGTGCGCGGAACGCTGCGCCTGCACGACGAGACCTTCGACATCGATCCGGGTGAGTCATTCGGCGTCCTCGATCACGGCCGGGGCAAGTGGCCGTACTCGATGGCCTGGAACTGGGCGGCCGGCAGTGCGCCCGGGCGCGCGATCCAGCTCGGCGGACGCTGGACCGATGGCACTGGCATGACCGAGAACGCGCTGTTCGTCGACGGCGTGCTGCACAAGATCGACGAACCCGTGGAGTGGCAGTACGACCGGTCGAATTGGCTTGCGCCCTGGCGGATCACCGGGCCGCGGGTCGATGTCACCTTCGAGCCGTTCCATCTCCGCGCGACGCGCACCTGGCTCTGGGTCCTCGGTAACGACACCCATCAGTGCTTCGGGACGTTCAGTGGCCGAGCCCAGACCGACGACGGCGGCTGGGTGGAGCTCACGGGCCTGACCGGGTGGGCCGAGGACGTGCGCAACCGCTGGTGATTTCTCATCGCCCCCTTGTGGCCTCGCCCGGCCCGCTATACAGTCACTCCAGACTGTATAGCGAGTAACTGAAGGAGCAACGATGGCGAACCTGGCAGGACGAACGATTCTGATGTCCGGCGGCAGCCGCGGCATCGGTCTGGCGATCGCGCTGAGCGCGGCGCGCGACGGTGCCAACGTGGCGATGCTGGCGAAGACCGCCGAACCGCACCCCACCCTGCCCGGGACCATTTACACCGCGGCCGAGGAGATCGAGCGGGCGGGCGGAACCGCACTGCCGATCGTCGGTGACGTGCGGGACGACGACGCGGTCGCCGATGCCGTGGCGCGCACCGTCGACACCTTCGGCGGCATCGACGTGGTCGTGAACAATGCCAGTGCGCTGAACCTGACGCCCACCGAGTCGATGCCGATGAAGGCCTACGACCTGATGCAGGACATCAACTGCCGGGGCACTTTTTCGCTGTCACGGGCCTCGATCGGTGCGCTCAAGAAGTCGTCCAACCCGCACATTCTGACGCTGTCGCCGCCGATCACGCTGGAGCCCAAGTGGTTTGCGCAGACCACCACGGCCTACACGATCTCCAAGTTCGGCATGTCGCTGGTCACACTGGGTCTCGCCGCCGAGCTGGCGTCGGACGGGATCGCAGCCAACTCGCTGTGGCCGCGGACCACGATCGACACGGCGGCGGTTCGCAACGTGCTCGGCAGCGAGCTGGTGGATCGGAGCCGCAGCGCGGCCATCGTCGCCGACGCCGCGTACGTGATCCTGACGCAGCCGGCGGCCACCACCACCGGCAACTGCTACATCGACGACGAAGTGCTTGCGACCCAGGGAGTCAGCGACTTCAGCCAGTATCGGACCGCTGCCAGCGAGGCGGACCTGGAACCCGACTTCTGGATGGAACCCCTCGCCTAGGCCGCGGACTGACCGAAGGACGCGACTCATGGTGGCGACACAACGCTCGGAACAGGCACGCAGCCGCGATACCCAGCGGAAAATCCTGGACGCCGCGCTCGACACACTTGTCGGTGAGGGATATTCGGGCGCAACGACATTGCGGATCCAGAAGGCCGCAGGCGTCTCCCGCGGCGCGCTGCTGCATCATTTCCCGTCCCGGGACGACCTCCTGGTCGCCGCAGTGCACCACCTGGCCGCCGACAGCATGCGACGGCAGGTCGTACGCAGCGATCTGCCGGAGCAGTCGGCCGAACGGATCGACGCAGCGGTCGAGGGTATGTGGGCCAACTACTCTCAGCCGTACTTCTGGGCCTCGATGGAGCTATGGCTCGCGGCCCGGAATCATCCGGGCCTACGGGAAGCGCTGGTGCCGCTCGAGAAGACGGTCGGCAGCCTCATCCGCACGGCCACCGACAACTTCTTCGGGCCGCCCCTGACCGCCCGGAGCCGCTACCCGGACCTACGGGAGTTGTTGCACACCAGCATGCGCGGCGTCGCGATGACCTACGCCATCGACCCGCGGGACCCGACCACCGATCCGCACCTGCCGCAATGGATCGCGTGGTCGTACGACCACCTGCTGGACTGACGCCGATCAGCCGATCGGCTGGTACGCCCGCGCGAGCTCGGCGAGCGTCGCGTTGGTGACCTTTCCCGTAGCGGTCCGCGGCAGCTCCGGCACCACGATCACCTCGCGCGGCATCCGTGATCGCGAAAGCTCGTTGGACACATAGGTCTTGATCTCGTCCAGGCCGATGGTGGCGCCGTCGCGCGGCACCACGAAGGCGCGCAGACGCTGCCCGAACTCCGGGTCGTCCACGGGCGCCACCTTGACGTCGGCGACGGCCGGATGATTGGCCAGCACCAGCTCGACCTCCTCCGGAAAGACGTTCTCGCCGCCGGACACGATCATGCCGTCGGACCGTCCCTCGATGAACAGCCGACCCGCGGCGTCGAGCCGACCGGTGTCGCCGGTCTTCATCGCACCGTCGATCGACTCCTTGGTCTCGCCGTTGGTGTAGGTGCCGGTGACCATCGCGCTGCGCACATAGATATCCCCCACCTCGCCGACCGGGACCGGCGCGCCGTCGCGCAGGATGCGTACGCTCACGCCGATCGGCGCCGATCCCGCCGTCTCCGGATGGGCGACAAGGTCTTCCGGCGTGGCGATGGTGATGAACGACGCCTCCGTGGCCCCGTACAGATTGTGCAGCACCGGCCCGAACTCGGTCATGATCCGCTCGACCAGCGGTACGTCCAGTCGCGCGCCGCCGGATCCGATGATCCGGATCGCCCGATGATCGATTGCGGCGAGCCGCTCCGGGCCCAGATCCATCAGCCGGCGCAGCGTCGTCGGCACGCCGATGATCGCGGTGACCCGATGCTCGGCGGCGAGCGCGACGCTGCGCTCGGCATCGAATCGTCGGTCCATCACGAACGTCGATCCCAGCAGTAGCCCGCTGAACATGACGATGGCACCCCAGCCGTGGAATGCCGGGGCGTTCAAGAGGATCCGGTCGGTGCCGCGCAGCGGGATCTTCTGGAAGAATCCGGCCAGCGTCGCCAACGACGGGCTGGCCGCTCCCTTGAGGCGGCCGTGATTGGACCGGCCTTTGGGCGTGCCGGAACTACCGCTGGTGAGGATCACCATGTCCGGCATCCGACGGGTGAATCGCGGGGCGCGCGGCGAGCCGGCGCGGATCACCGCGTCCACGGTCTGGGCATCTTCGGGCGCGTCCCCGTCCACCCAGGCGACCAACCGGTCGACCGAATAGTCCAGCTGCGCAAGCGATCCGGTGAACTCGTCGTCGTAGATGATGAGCCCGACCTGCTCGCGGGCGCAGACGTCCGCGAGCTGGCGCGGGCCCATGTCGGTATTCATCAGGACCACCTTGGCCCCGATGCCCGCGCTCGCCAGAAAGGCCATCGGGGTGTAGCGACTGTTGCGCACCATGACCGCAATCGTTGGTCGACCGCCCCCGACCCGGTCGGCCAACGCGTTCGTGAGGGCATTGGTCGCATGCCCGAACTGCCGGTACGTGAGCGTGCCGTGCGCGTCGATGATGGCCGGAGTGTCGCCGTGCTGCGCGCCCAGTGTCGCCGCGAGACCGGCCGGACCGGATCGTCCGCAGTGCCGCAGCAGCAGCGCGGTGTCGCGCAGGCCCGGGATCATCCCGGCCTCACGGAGAATCCGCGCAGCGTGACGCTCCTGAGCCAGAGCAGAGCGAGCGCTCGCTAAACGGTCGGCGACGGCCATGTGCCACTCCCGGGGTTGACGTTGACGAGAGTCTCCTTTCTAGCATAGAAACAAATTCGTATCCATGTTCCAACATGAAAGTAGATCGCATGAGCGACTGGCAGCAGACCCTCTCCGACCAATCCGGCAAAACGGTGTTGATCACCGGCGCCAACGGCGATCTCGGGGCGGAGGTGGCGCGCCAGTTGGCCGCCCGCGGCGCCCGCATCGTCCTCGCCTGCCGCAACACGACGACCGCCCAGGCGGTGGCAGGCACCCTCCCGGGCGACCCGGTCGTCGAGTCACTGGACCTGTCGAGCCAGCAGTCGGTGCGCGACTTCGCGGACCGGTACACGGGGCGGATCGATACGTTGATCAACAACGCTGGCATCATGATGGTGCCGTGGTCCCGGACGCCGGACGGATTCGAAAGCACCTTCGGCACAAATCATCTCGGACACTTCGCACTCACCGGGCTGCTGCTGGACCGGATTCGCGAGCGCATCGTGACCGTGTCCAGCGGCGCCCACACGATGGCCACCCGAAAGGGCTTGTCGGACCCGAACTTCCACAACCATCGCTACGACCGGCGTGTCGCCTACGCGAACTCCAAGATGGCGAACTTGCTCTTCGCCCGAGAGCTGCAGCGCCGGCTGTCGGCAGCCGGTTCCCCGGTCCTGTCGGTCGCCGCACACCCCGGAGTCGTCATGACCGGCCTCTACGACCACACCGAGAGCAGGCTGTTCGACTCTGTGAAGTTCGTCGGCAATCTGATCGCCGGTTCGGTCACCGAGGGAGCCAACCCGATCGTGTTGGCGGCCGCCGGATCGGCCGTGCGCGGGGGCGAGTTCTACGGCCCGCGTTACCTGTCCCGCGGTCGCCGCCCGGCCACATCGCCGTCGACCCGGTTGTCGCGCGATCACGCCGAGGCCGAACGGCTGTGGGCGTATTCGGAAGAGCAGACCGGCGTGCGCTATCTCGAGACGGCAGGCCTGCGATGAACAACCCGTTCCGGCGCACGGCCACTCGAATCGACGGCAAGGTCGTCGCCATCACCGGCGCCGCCCGCGGCATCGGATTCGCCACCGCCACCACCCTCTTCGACGCCGGCGCCACCGTCGCCATCGGCGACATCGACGCCGACGCAGTCGACAAAGCCGCCGCCGACCTCGGCATCACCGGAATCGCACTCGACGTCACCGACCGCGACTCGTTCCGGGCATTCCTCGACCAGATCGAGGCCGCGCACGGGCCGATCGACGTGCTGATCAACAACGCCGGCATCATGCCCACCGGACCACTCCTCGAGCACAGCGACCGGCT
>NZ_AQYG01000039.1 GCF_000380485.1 Jongsikchunia kroppenstedtii DSM 45133
TGCCGTTTCCACACCGTCTGCCATGGCCCGAACACCTCCGACGGCAGGTCACGCCACGGAATCCCGGTCCGGTATCGATAGATGATCGCTTCGACAACCTGCCGGTTGTTGCAGAACGGACGCCCTTGCCGCCCAACGTTTGACGGCAACAACGGCTCGATCCGCTCCCACTGCGCATCACTGAGCGACTCACACCTAGAACTCATCCACCGATCATCAGCGACCGATCACCCAATCATTAGGAGACACGCCCTAGCTCGAGGTGGCCGTGAACTGCATGGCCACGCTGACCGCTGACATGCGAGCGCCGATGGGTGCGGTCGGACTGACCTTGATTTGGATGCACAAGTTCTCACTCGCCGAAGCCGCGAGCGGCCGTGCGGTGCTGATGATGTTCACCGGTGCCCCGGTCGAGAGCGCCTGGCTGCTGATCTGAGTGCCGCTGGTGCAGGTCTGGCTCCCGGCCGAGCCGGACACCGAACCGCCGGCATAGGCGGTAAGGGTCATGTTCTGTGCGAGAATCGCGGCGCTTGCGGAGCCGTACGTGGCCGTTCCGGCATCGGCAGTCGTCGCGTTGGCGACGTAGGTGAAGTTCACCATGCCGGTGTTCTGCACCGGGAGCATGCCGGCGACGCTGCCGCCCTGCGCCAGGTTGAGCTGGTTGAGGGCGGTGAACGCGTACGTCGGCCGGTTGCCGTTCAGCTTCATCTCGATGGATCCGGTGGAGAAGACGCCGGTGGCGGCGTTGACCGAGGTCGACCACTGGGCAAGGGTGCCGGCGGCACCGAGGCCGAGGATCATGCCGAGCGAGGCGAGGGCACGCAGCCGGATCCAGCCGGTCCGCGACAGCCGAAGCTGCTGTCGGCTGGGCAGTTTGGTCTTGGGGTGTGACGACATCGCGCTGCTCTTCTTCATTGGGCGTGACTTCTCTGCTGGTTCGAATACGCCGGGCGGTGGGCGCCTGCGTGTTGGGCGACGGGGTGATGGGCGACGGGGTGGTTGATGACGGGAATCGGCGCGGTGGTCTCCGCATCGCCGGGCCACGCGGCCCAGGGCGCGGGTTCCCGATGCATCGGTGCCTGCTGGACCGCTGTGCCGGCCAGCGGCACCCGGTACGGCGAGGCCGTGGCGTGTGGCGGCGGGCCCGTGGGGGCCGGGTAGCCGGTCGGCGCGGGCGGGATCACCGGCGGTTGTTGCGACGGAGGCAGCACGCGGGGGCCGATGGCCGTCGCCGGCTGCGGTTCCACGGGCGGTGCCGAGGCCGCGTCCGGTGCGGCAGGCTGCTCCTCGCGCCCACGCCGGACCCGGTCGCGGGCGGACGTGCCGAACGCGTACAGGCCATAAAGCACCAGGGCGCCGGCCCCGAGCTTGATGACCAACGACTTGTCCTTGCCGTTCAGCGCGGAGTTCACCCGGCCGAGGTACGGCACCGCGTACCAGAGCCGGCCGCGCACGTTGTCGGGATGCAGCGTCCACGGGTCGCGCGACGGGTTGTTGTCGCCCCGGGTTTTGATCTGCATCTGGCCGTCGGCTGTGTAGGTGATCTCGTCGATGCGATGGGTGACGATCTCCGGGGCGTCGGGTCGGTTGAAGGTGATGACCTCACCGGCACGAAGTTCCTTGGGGTCCACCGGCTTCGAGACGACGAGCGTCCCCGGCGGGTACTTGGGCTCCATCGACCCGGTGAGGATCGTGTACGCCGTCGCACCGCCCAGGCGAGGAGCCACCACCACAGCCATCAGCACGGCGAATGCAGCCATGAACAGTGCTGCCGATCCGATCGTGCGGGCCCACCACCAGACGCTGGTCTCGTCGTCTGCGTTGGTGGCCGCCGCGCGCGCATCGGTCGACGCGCGCGCGGCGGGGGTCTGGGTGGTGGTCATCGTCATGCCTGCGCTGCGCCGAACGTGAACGTGTAGGTGCCGTTCTGATTGGCCGCGATGTTGGACGGCGCGGTCGCCGCGATGCACAGCACCTCGGAAGCACCCGCGGCGAGCTGACGTGCGGTCGTGCTGGCGCTGGTGATCGAGCCGTTGAACAGCTCGGTGCCCGGAGTGCCGGTCGGCGTGCAGGCGCCGGTGCTGGAGACGACCGCCACCCGCAGGTTCAGCGGCGGCGGGGTGGTGCCGGCGGTCGCTGCGACCGTGTTGAGCTGGTAGGTCACCTTGACGGTGCCGGTGTTGAAGACCTGGAGCGGAACCTGCACGCTCGTGCCGGACGTCATGTCCGCGGCGGCCAGCGACGACAGGTCGAGCTGCGTGGTCCCGCCGGAATCGGCGGAGATGGCCAGTCGGCCCGTCTTGACGGTGGTGGCTGCGCCCGGGGTGCTGGAGGCGGTCCAGAGGGCGCCGGTCTGCAGGACGGAGAACAATGCCCCGACCAGCAGAACCAGCGCCCCTGCGAGCGCCCACTTGTGAGTGGACTTCACGGGTTTCCTTTACGGACTGGTGGAGATCAGTTCTGCGTGAGCGTCAGAGCGAGACCGCTGACATTGACCGACTGGTCCTGCGAACCGGTGGCCGACTGGTCGAACGACAGCACGCCGCCCGCGGTGACCTGCTGGTTGTTGTTGGCCTCGGTCAGGTTGGTCAGGGTGCCGCCGATGGCATCCGGGGTGAAGGTCAGGCCGGCCGGCAGGCCGCTGGCGCCCGCGTTGGTGACCGCCGCGGTGGCCTTCAGGTTGGTGCCCTTGATGCCCAGGGTGTACGTGCCGGACAGGTGCACCGCATCGCCGGGTGAGAGGGTCATGGTGGCCGGGTCGAACGCACCGGTGCCGCCGGCCGACCAGGTCCAGGCCGGGGCCGAGGTCGCGGTGACGGTCAGGTGACCCGACTGGGCGGTGCCGCCGCCGGTCGAGGGCGACGAGGCCGACCAGGCCGCCATAGATCCGGCGCCGCCGGCCAGGATGAGTGCTGCTGCGCCGCAGGCGACTGCGCCCTTGGTGGACTTCTTCATGTGGTTTTCCTTACTTTGGTGGTAGCCCCGCATGCGGAGCAGGAGAGTGCCGCCCGGCCACTAGGGACGGCGCGGGGCGACCGCACGCGCGGTCATTCGGCTGTGGTGGGTCCTAGGCCGGCCCACCACAGCCGAAGTTTGAAATGTGTTGCCGGAGTTGGCGTTTAGTGAACGTTGCCCTGAACGGTCGGGCTGTGCAGCTCGCCGGCGAAGGTGCCGCCCGCCTGTACCTTCAGGCCGGCCTGGGTGCCACCTAGGCTGCTCGTGTCGAGACTGCCCGTGTTGCAGCCGCCGCCGAGGCTGCCGAGGCCCAGACCGCCGAGGCTGCCGCTGCTGCTTCCGGTGCAATCACCGCCGGTGCTGCCGCCCTCGGCCGGATCGGTCGGCGCGACCTCTTCCAGTGCCAGCGACCAGTCCGGGGCGATGTCGAAGCCCTGAGCGGTCTCCGACTGCGGAATGCCGATGTAGAGCTTGACGTCGACCGCCTGGTCCTTGGTGAGCCGCTTGGTCTGATTGATCAGGATGCCGGGGTCGCCCACGCCGCTCTGTACGGTCGCGGTATTGCCCGCGTTGGTGTTGAGCGTGGCGTGGAAGGTGGCCGAGCCGTCCGGCGTCACCGACCAGTTGCCCGCGTACACCTGAAGCTTGGCCGCGGTGTCGCAGTTGTTGCGGGCCTTGAACTCGGCCTGCAGGTCGTTGATGTCGCCGGGAACCGGGACGACGTTGTTCCAGGTGATCACCGAACTGGTGCCCCAGGTAGTGCCGCCGTCCTGCGAGTATTGGAGGCAGTTGTCCGGAAGGTTGTCGCCGACGGCCGCGTTCGCCGTGCCGGCGCCGAGTCCGACGATTGCTGCCGCGGCGCCGCCCGTGATAGCGAGGACTGCGGCGCCTGTGGAAATTCGTGAGATCAAAGCCATGGCGAAGATCATGGGGCGGCGGTCGTGAGACCGTCTGTACCCCGAACTGGGGACAGAAATACGACCCAATAGGTACATTAGGCCACCTGTGAGTTAAGAATTTCTAACAATTTTGGCCATCTTTCGCGCCTGCGCGCTCTGTCTCAAGTGGGTCATCTGACCCATTCGGTTGACGGCCTGACCTGTGGTTTCGTCGCGTTGACGCGCCGCGAAGTATCTGACATATGAGCCGCATCTCAATCGCATATTCGAGTGATTCAAGTCACTTAAATTCCCTCGAACGACTGGGGCTCCTGACCTAGTTCTGTGATGTAAATCATATCGTTCTGGACCCTCTATGTTCCACTGGCTGGAACAAGGCTCGCAGGTCGATAGTTGTACACATCGAGAACTTGAGCGCATCAGACTCAATTTGGTTGACATTCGAACCGGGTGGCATACAGACTTGAGCGAGTGCGGCTGAGGTCTTGAACCTGGACATCAACGAGACGGTTGGTCGATACCGCCGTCGGACACAAGGAGAAACACATGGCTCGTGCAGTAGGAATCGACTTGGGCACCACCAACTCGGCCATCGCCGTGCTGGAGGGTGGCGAACCGGCGGTCATCGCGAACGCCGAGGGCGCCCGGACCACCCCGTCGATCGTCGCCTTCGCCCGCAATGGCGAGGTGCTGGTCGGTCAGCCCGCGAAGAACCAGGCGGTCACCAACGTCGACCGCACCATCCGCTCCGTCAAGCGCCACATCGGCGAGGGCGACTGGAGCGTCTCGATCGACGACAAGAACTACACCCCGCAGGAGATCAGCGCCCGCACGCTGATGAAGCTCAAGCGCGATGCCGAGTCGTACCTCGGTGAGGACGTGACCGATGCGGTCATCACCGTCCCCGCGTACTTCAACGACGCCCAGCGTCAGGCCACCAAGGAAGCCGGCCAGATCGCCGGCCTCAACGTGCTGCGTATCGTCAACGAGCCGACCGCGGCCGCGCTGGCCTACGGCTTGGACAAGGGCGAGAAGGAACAGACCATCCTGGTCTTCGACCTCGGTGGCGGCACCTTCGACGTCTCCCTGCTCGAGATCGGCGACGGCGTCGTCGAGGTCCGTGCGACCTCCGGCGACAACCACCTCGGCGGCGACGACTGGGATCAGCGCATCGTCGACTGGCTCGTCGACAAGTTCAAGGCGGCCAACGGCATCGACCTGACCAAGGACAAGATGGCGATGCAGCGGCTGCGGGAAGCGGCCGAGAAGGCGAAGATCGAGCTGTCCTCGGGACAGAGCACCTCGATCAACCTGCCGTACATCACGGTGGACGCCGACAAGAACCCGCTCTTCCTGGAAGAGAACCTGTCGCGCAGCGAGTTCCAGAAGATCACCTCGGACCTGCTCGAGCGCACCCGTGCGCCGTTCCAGGCCGTGATCAAGGACGCCGGCATCTCCGTCAGCGACATCGATCATGTTGTGCTGGTGGGTGGTTCGACCCGTATGCCGGCCGTCACCGAGCTGGTCAAGGAGCTCACCGGCGGCAAGGAGCCCAACAAGGGCGTCAACCCCGATGAGGTCGTGGCCGTCGGTGCCGCACTGCAGGCCGGTGTGCTGCGCGGTGACGTCAAGGACGTGCTGCTGCTGGATGTCACCCCGCTGAGCCTCGGTATCGAGACCAAGGGCGGCGTGATGCACAAGCTGATCGAGCGCAACACCACCATCCCGACCAAGCGGTCGGAGACCTACACCACGGCCGAGGACAACCAGCCGTCGGTGATGATCCAGGTCTATCAGGGTGAGCGCGAGATCGCGGCGCACAACAAGCTGCTCGGCAGCTTCGAGCTGGCCGGCATCGCCCCGGCTCCGCAGGGTGTCCCGCAGATCGAGGTGACCTTCGACATCGACGCCAACGGCATCGTGCACGTCACCGCGAAGGACAAGGGCACCGGCAAGGAGAACACCATCCGGATCCAGGACGGCTCGGGCTTGAGCAAGGACGAGATCGACCGGATGATCAAGGATGCCGAGGCGCACGCCGCCGAGGACAAGGCGCGTCGCGAGGAGGCCGAGACCCGCAACCAGGCCGAGTCGTTGGTCCACACCACCGAGAAGTTCCTCAAGGACAACGAGGACAAGGTGCCGGCCGACGGCAAGGCGAAGGTGGAGGCGGCGATCGCGGACACCAAGAAGGCGCTCGAGGGCACCGACCTGGCCGCGGTGAAGTCGGCGGTCGAGAAGCTTGCCACCGAGTCGCAGGAGCTGGGCCAGGCGCTGTACGCAGCGGCCGCGGCCGAGAACCCGGGTGCGGCCGAGGGCGGTGCCCAGGCCGGTGACAACGACGTCGTCGACGCCGAGGTCGTGGACGAGGGAAGTGACGAGGCAGCCAAGTGACTTCACCGCATGAGGACGAGCAGGAGCCGGTAACCGTTTCGGATCGGCGCCGGATCGACCCCGAGAGCGGAGACGTTCGCGAGGACGCAGCAGGGGAGGCCGGGGTGCAGACCCCGGCCGGCCCGGCCGCTGACGGAGCTTCGGTACCGGCGGATCAGGTCGATCAGCTCGCCGAGCTGACGTCGGATCTGCAGCGCCTGCAGGCCGACTTCGCCAACTACCGGCGGCGCGCCGAGAAGGAGCGCCTCGGTTCGGTGGAGTTCGGCAAGGCGTCCGTCGCCGAGCAGCTGCTGCCGATCCTGGACGATCTGGACCGCGCACGTCAGCACGGCGACCTCGAGGAGGGGCCGTTGCGGGCGATCGCCGACAAGCTCATCGACACCCTCTCGGGTGTGGGGCTGCGCGAATTCGGTGCGCCGGGCGAACCGTTCGACCCGGCGTTGCACGAGGCGGTGCAGCACGACGGCGACGGGGCCAATCCTGTGATCGGCACGGTGTACCGCAAGGGCTATCGGGTCGGCGAGCGGGTGCTGCGGCACGCGATGGTGGTCGTCATCGACGCCGCCGGATCCGGAACCGAAGCGTCTGTGCCCCCTGCAGAATCACAGCCAGAATCAAACAACAACTGAGTACGAAGAAGGAGGTGACGCCCAGTGGCACCACAACGTGAGTGGCTCGAACACGACTACTACAAGGAGCTGGGCGTTACTCGCGAAGCTTCGTCGGACGAGATCAAGAAGGCGTACCGCCGGCTGGCACGCGAACTGCACCCGGATGCCAACCCGGGTGACACCGCGGCCGAGGAGCGCTTCAAGCGGGTATCGGAGGCGCATAGCGTCCTGTCCGATCCGGCCAAGCGCAAGGAGTACGACGAAACCCGAAACATGTTCGGCGGCGGTGGTTTCCGGGCCGGTAACGGCGCTGGGGCGGCCGGCGGACGGTTCGGGGGCGGCGGCTTCAGCGGCGGCGGTGCCGGTGGTGCGGAGTTCAACATCAACGACCTGTTCGGTGATGGTGCCGCGGCCGCCAGCGGCGGCGCCGGGCTCGGCGACCTCTTCGGCGGGCTGTTCAACCGGCAGCCCCGGTCGGGCGGGACCCGCCCGCGCCGCGGCAACGATCTCGAGACCGAGACGACGCTCTCATTCCGAGATGCCGTCCAGGGTGTGACGATGCCGATCACCCTGACCAGCCCGTCGCCGTGCACCACGTGTCACGGCAGCGGCGCCAAGCCGGGGACGAGTCCGCGAGTCTGCCCGACCTGCAACGGTTCTGGAGCGGTCAGCCGCAACCAGGGTGCGTTCGGGTTCAGCGAGCCCTGCCCCGATTGCCTCGGGACCGGGTCCAAGATCGACGACCCGTGCCCCGACTGCAACGGCAACGGCGTGATGGTGCGGACCCGCACGATCAACGTCCGCATCCCGCCGGGCATTGAGGACGGCGGCCGGATCCGGCTCGCCGGACAGGGCGAGGCGGGACTGCGCGGGGCGCCCTCGGGCGACCTGTACGTCTCGGTCAAGGTCAACACCGACAAGCTGTTCACCCGGAGCGGCCATGACCTGAAAGTCACGCTGCCGGTGAGCTTCTCGGAGCTGGTGCTGGGGACCACGGTGTCCGTGCCGACGCTCGACGGGACCGTCGGGGTCAAGATCCCGGCAGGTACCGCCGACGGCCGGACCCTGCGGGTTCGCGGCCGCGGTGCGCCCAAGCGCGCCGGCGGTGCCGGCGACCTGCTGGTGACCGTCAAGGTCGCCGTGCCGACGGGGCTGGACGAGGCGTCGACCGAGGCGCTGCGCAAGTACGCGGCCGCCGAGAAGGCGTCGGGATACGACCCGCGAGCGGATTGGGGCCGGTGATGTCCGGGAAGCAGGATTCGGAACCGACGGGCCGGGCGGGAGCCTCAGCCCCGCGGGCGTCGGGTTCTGCGCAGCGGACGTTCATGATCTCGGTCGCCGCGGAGCTGTCCGGCATGCATGCGCAGACGCTGCGGACCTATGACCGGCTCGGGCTGGTCACCCCGCAGCGCGCCGCGGGCGGCGGGCGCCGGTACTCCCAGCGCGACGTCGACCTGCTGCGCGAGGTGCAGCGCCTCTCGCAGGACGAGGGCGTCAACCTCGCTGGCGTGAAACGCATCATCGAACTGACCAACCAGGTCGATGCGCTGCAATCACGGATCACCGAACTCGAGCACGAGCTGTCGGCGCGGCGCAACGCCGCCCGCGGATCGGCTCTGGTCCCGGTCGAGCGCACCAGCGCCCTGGTCGTCTGGCAGCCGCGTAAGCGCAAGGGCGACTGAGAACCGACAAGCGAGTAACGACAGAGCCCGGGCCGGCAGTGATATTCACTGCCGGCCCGGGCTTTTCGTCGTTCCGATGTCGGTCGATCCGATATCAGTAGGGGTCGTGCTGGATGAAACTGCCGCGAACGCCGGCCAGGATCAGGCCCTGCTTGGTGCGTTCGATCATCTTCGGCGAGCCGGCAAGCAGCACCTGATGATTGGACCAATCGCCGGTGTTGAGCACCGCGTCGACCAGTTGCCCGTGAATCCGGCGGAACCGGTAGCGGTCCAGATCGGCCAACCCCTCCAGCCACCACGGGTCGGTCTCCTGTTCGGAGACGAGTGTGACCCGCAGCCACGGATTGACCGCGGCGATGCGCGCGAGCGTGGGGGTGTCGAAGAGCTCGCCGGGATAGCGAGTGCCGTAGTACAGGTGCACCCGCGGGCCGTCGCCGCGTTTGGACAACTCCAGGATCAGCGCCCGCAGGGGCGCGATTCCGGTGCCGCCGGCCACCATCAGGACGTCCCGCCGACTGTTCGGGATCGGGTTGCCGGCGTAATCGACGTCATCGGTGGTCTGCACCGACATAGAGCCGTGGCTCTGCGACAGGGTCCACACATCGCCGACCGCGGTCTGGCCGACGATGGACGTGCTGACCGCGCCGGCGTCAACGGCTCGAACATGGAATTCCAGCTCCCGCTGCGGGTTCGCCGGGGTGGAGGGGGACAGCAGGCGCCAGACGCGCGGAATCTGCGGCACCTGTACCTCCAGCGATTGTCCGGCGCGGTAGGTCAGCGGTCGGTCGGCGAGCAGCTGAACCACCGCCTGACCCCGCGAAACCGGGTATTTGGCAACGACTTTCGCATGCCAGACCGCCGGCCCGGGCGCCGACTGCGCTGCACCGCTCATCACGCCGGTGGTGAGCATCAGCGCGTGGGTCACCACGGCTTCGATCTCTTCGTCCCACGCCGGGCCCAGCGCCCGCGCGATCGCGCCCATCAATGCGGTGTAGAAGTATCGGTAGTGCACGTCGATGACGCCGAACTTGCGGTGATCGCGACCCAACTGGCTGAGGAAGTCCAGCAACGCGGTGTGGTCGGGCTGCTCGGCGATCGACCGGAAGACGAAACGCAGCGCGCGCACCAGCACCTCGCGCTGATGCGTCATCGACGCCGGGAACAGATCGCGCAGTCCGGGATCGATGGACCAGAGCCGGAAGTAGACATCGCTGGCGAAGCCGTCGGGGTCGGCGTCCATCGCGGAAATCACGCGCAGCAGGGGGTGCTGATCGTGACTGCCCACGGCCGCAGACCTCCTATCTCGCCCGGTAAAGGCTAGCGCGTCAATGCCCCGATGACAGCTCTGCCTGACGCAATTCCGCCAGCCGCGCATGCACCAGCGGCACCGTCGAGGCACCCTCGCCGCTCGCCGCGGCCACGCGCTTCATCGATCCGGAGCGCACATCGCCGGCCGCGAAGATGCCGGGCACCGTCGTCTCCAGTGGCGCGGGCGGGCAGCCATCGACCCAGCGATCGGCGGGCACCTCGCGCCCGGTGAGCACGAATCCGTGCCCGTCACGCAGCACTTCGGCGGGGATCCAGTCGCAGTGCGGTGCGGCGCCGATCAGCAGGAACAGCCCGTCGGCTGGCACCTGTTCGGCGTGCCGAGTGGCGGTGTCGCACAGCGTCAGCCACTCCAGCCGACCGTCGCCGCCGGCGTCGATCACCTCGGTGCCCGGGCGGACCACGATCCGCGGGTTGGCGTCGATCTCCCGTACCAGATAGTCCGACATGGTCTCGGCGAGACTGTTGCGCCGGATCACGATGGTGACCGAGTCGGCGAACCGCGCCAGATGCACGGCAGCCTGGCCCGCGGAGTTGCCGCCGCCGACGACGAACGTGTGGCGCCCGCGCATCTCGCGGGCCGCGCTGGAGGCGGCGCCGTAGTAGACGCCGGAGCCGACCAGATTCTCGACCGCCGGGACCGGCAGCCGGCGATAGGCGACGCCGGTGGAGATCACGATGGTGCGGGCGCAGATCCGGGCGGTGCCGGCCACCACGTGGTGATGATCGAACTCGGGTCCGGACACCTCGACCGCCGTCGCGCCGCGTCCGGTGTAGAAGCGGGCGCCGAAGCGGCTCGCCTGCACGCGCGCCCGCTGCGCCAGCCGCATGCCGGAGACACCGCGGGGGAAACCGAGGTAATTCCGGATCATCGAACTGGTGCCGGCCTGGCCGCCGATCGCCTCCGACTCGATCACGATCGTCGAAAGCCCCTCGGAGGCGCCGTAGACCGCCGCCGCCAGACCGGCGGGACCGGCGCCCACCACCACCAGGTCGGCCACGTCGGTGTCGGGAATGTCGTCCGGGCTGCCGTACCACTGCTCGGCGACCTCGGCGACGGTCGGCGCGAACATCACCCGGCGCCCGCGCCAGGCGACGATCGGGTAGCGGATGTCGTCCGTCGACTCGAGCTCGAGCGACTCGATCAGTGCCCGGCCCGCCCTGCTGTCCGGGGTCGACGTCTTGGTCGGGACGCCCATGCGGTCCAGGAAGTCGCGGATCGCGGCCGTCGATGCGCGCGTCGGCGCGACCAGATGGACGGCGACGACCTCCGGCGTGGCGACCGACCAGCCCCAGTCCGACAGGTAGTCGACGATCGCGGCGTGAAACTCCTCGTCGCGCAGACCCTGGGGAATCGACACGTAGCTGTCGAGCTGGCCCTCGGCGAGCGCCTCCTGCATCACCGGCAGTACCGAGGAGAACTGCGCCATCGGGATCGCGGCGAGCCGTCGGGCGGTCGGCACGATGCGGTGCACCTTGTGCAGCAGCTGCCGGCCGGTGCAGTCGGCGATATCCGCCTCGGCGATCACCAGGGCGATGGGGACATGCTGCGTGACAAGCGTTTTGATGGTGTGGATGGTGTCGTCTGCATCGGCGGTGTCGACCACGGTGTAGTCGCGGCCGTAGCGGGAACGGATCTCGTCGACCAGGACGTTCCGGTGCTCCGGGGTGACCGCGACGATGATCGCCGGGCTCGGTCGGTCGATGCCCTCTTCGTGGCCTGGTGCCATCAGCGGTCCTTGTTGCTGCGGGCCGTCGTCGAATGCAAGGCGAGTCCGGCGCGCAACGCGCCCGCGGCCTCGATCATCGCGTCGCGTCCGGGCAGGCCGAACCGAGTGGCGCTCGCAAAACCGTGAATCAGACTGGGATGGCGCCGAATAACCACCGGCACACCGGCTTCGGCGAGGGCCCGGCCGAATGCCTCGCCCTCGTCGCGCAGCATGTCGAAGCCGGCCGTCGCGATATAGGACGGTGGAAAGTCGGCGAGATCCGGTGCCAGAGCCGGCGATATCCGCGGGTCGGTCACATCGACGCCGGGCATGTACATCGACATGAACCAGTCGATGACCTCGTGACTGAGGATGAGCCCGTCGGCGACCGAGGTATACGACGGATACACGCGGGTGCGGTCGGTCGCCGGATAGAACATCACCGTGTACGCCGGCTTGTGCTCGGCCAGCGCGCCGAGGACGGCGGTGATGTTGCCGCCGGCGCTGTCGCCGGAGACCGCGATCCGGTCGGGCGCGATGCCGAAGGCCTCGGCATGCTCGCGCACATGGTCGTAGGCGGCCATCGCGTCGTCGATTGCGGCAGGGAATGGATGTTCGGGCGCCATCCGGTAGTCGACCGAGATCACCTGCACGCCCGCGTAGGCCGCGAAATGCCGGTTGACCGTGTCGTGCGACTTCGGGCTGCCGAGCGCGAATCCGCCGCCGTGGAAATACAGCAGGACCGCCGGATCGTCGAGCGGCTGGCGCGGCACGTACTGCAGTGCCGGAATCGGCCCCGCGGGCCCCGGGATATCGATGCGTCCGACGGTCGCGACCGACGGGCGGCTGCCGAGGACCGCGGCGGCGGACAGCGATCGCCGGGCCTGGCGCACGGCCTTCATCGGATCCGCGAGGTCCAGACGGTCGGTGAGCGGGTACCGCGTCGCCCACTGCATCCGGCGATCGAGCGTCTGGCCGTCCCACCTTACTCGGCTCATCAGATTGCCAATCCGACTCGGAGTGCACCCGCCGCTTCCACCACGGCCTCCTTGCCGCCCAACCCTTTTCGGGTGAAGCTGGCGAATCCGTGGATGAACCGCGGGTAGTGGCGTTTGACCACGGGCACCCCGGCTGCGGCGAGCCGGTCGGCGAACGCCTGGCCCTCGTCGCGCAGCGGGTCGAAACCGGCCGTGGCCACATAGCTCGGCGGCATGCCCGCGACGTCGTCGGCATGCAGCGGCGAGACTCGCGGATCGGTGCGGTCGACATCGGCGGGCGCGTAGTGATCGGCGAACCAGCGCATCATGCCGTTGGTCAGGAAGTAGCCATTGGCGAACTCGCGACGCGACGGATGCTCCTCGGCGATATCGGTGACCGGGTAGAACATCAGCGCGAAGGCCGGCTTCACCTCGCGGTCCCGGGTCGCCAATGCGACTGCCGCGGTGAGGTTGCCGCCTGCGCTGTCGCCGCCGAGGGCGATCCGGGCGGTATCGATCCCCAGCGAATCGGCGTGCGCGACAACATGGTCGAACGCGGCGACGGCATCGTCGAACGCGGCCGGGAACGGGTGCTCGGGCGCCATGCGATAGTCGATCGACAGCACCTGGACGCCGGCGTGCAAGGCCAGCAGGCGGCAGGTCGAGTCGGCCGACTCGGGTGCGCCGACCACCCAGCCGCCGCCGTGGAAGTAGATGAGGATCGGCATGCGATCGGGCGCGGGCAGCACCTCGGGCGTGTAGTGCAGGGCGCGGATCGTGCCGCCGGGGCCGGCGAACTCGACCTCACGCACCGGCACCGCGGGCCGCACACCGGCGGCGGCACTGGCCCGCTTGATCGAGCGGCGTGCCAGGTCGGTGCGCGTCATCAGCACCTGTTCGTTGCGTGTGAGGGTGGCTCCGGCGGCGATCGCCCGCATCGGCAGGGTGGGCTTGGGCATGGGGACAGCCTAGGCGGCACCACCCGAGCGGTCACTCAGTTCGCGGTCATCGGCGACGAACCACAGTTGCCGTCCGCGATTGGATTCCAGGACGTAGTCGCGCAGGGCGGTGCTGCGGGCCAGGTAGGGCGTGATGTCACCGACGATGGCCACCCGCATCCGGTAGTTGAGCAGCTTCTGCGTGAACAGCCCGGCGACCTTGGTGCTCAGGTCGAAGAAGTCCGGATCGAGCCGGCCGACCGGGATCGCGATCATCTCGGCACCCGTGCCGTAGGTGGAACCGAGCAGATCGGTGGCGTCGGCCTCGGTGCGCAGCAGCGGGCCGTCGGCCGGTACGTGGTGCACGACGATGCTCATGGGTCGAACGCTACTGCCGCGCAACGGTGTTCGTCGAGCGAATATCGGCCGACGCGAAAGCCGGTTTCGCGCATCATTGTCCGTCATTGCGGGCAGACTGTCAGCCATGACGAAGCAGCGGTTGGCAGTGGTGTTGGGCGGCGGGGGTTCCGCCGGAATCGGCTGGATGTCAGGCGTCATCCGGGGACTCGCGGCGTCCGGGGTCGACCTGTCGGGCGCCGACCAGATCATCGGCACGTCGGCCGGCTCGGTGGTCGGCACCTGGCTGGCGGCCGGTGTCGACATGGCCGACCACGCCGAGTCGCCACCGGTCGCGGCCGCCGCATCGGGGCATGACGTGGGCTGGATGCAGAAGGTCTTCGAGATCATGACGCGCTATCCGGACGATCCGACCGAGGCCCGCCGCCAGCTGGGCGCGTTCGCCCGGTCGGCCGAGGTGATGAGCGAAGCCACGCAGCTGGAACGGATCGGATCGCGGCTGCCGTCCCCGGACTGGCCGAGCGCGCCGGACGGTCCGCTGCAGATCACCGCGGTCGACTGCGAATCGGGCGGCCTGTCCGTCTTCGACGCCGCGAGCGGGGTGCCGCTGGTGCGCGCGATCGCGGCCAGCTGCGCGGTGCCCGGCGTCTACCCGCCGGTGACGATCGGCGAGTCGGTGTACATGGACGGCGGCATGCGGTCCGGCACGAACGCCGACCTGGCCCGCCCGTCCGAGGCCGTGGTGGTGCTGCAGCCGCTCGCCCATCTGACCCCGAGCGAGAACTTGCAGAACGAGCTGGCCCGGGTCGACGCCGACCGGCAGATCGTCGTCGGTCCCGATGCCGATTCGATCGCCGCATTCGGTACCGATCCGCTGCGTGCGGAATCGTGGGGGCCGTCCCACCAGGCCGGCCGGGCGCAGGGCGCAGCCCTGGCGGCACAGTGGACGCAATCCTGATCGGGCTGGCTAGCCGCTGCACACCGGCCGGATGACGTCGATCCCGCCGGTGGTGGGGGACGTGAGGAAGACGCAGGTGCTCAGGCCGGCCCCGGTGATGGCCGCCCGAACCCGTTGCCACTGCCCGGTCGTGAGCGCGGGAGTCCGGGAGAGCACGAAGCCCGATACGCGGTACGGATCGGTGACGACCGCCCACGAATAGTCCGTGGCGAGTCCGACGACCACGTAGTTGGTGGGTCCGTGCAATTGCTCCTGCGTCGGCACACCCGGAAAGCTCACATGCAGCTGTGCGTGCGTCGTCGCGTCGTTGACGGTGGCTGTTCCGGTGATCGTGTTGGGGGTGTTGGACCACGTCGTGCATCGATTGCGCACCGAGATGTTGCCGTGCGGGTCCAGTGCGTAGTGCGCCTGCGTGTCGCGCGCGCACACCAGATTGAAATACGCTGGGACAGCTGCCAATTGATGCCAGGTGCCGAGATATCTCGGTAGCTGGAGGGCCGCGACCGGGGCCGGCGGCTGCGCTGTGGCCGCCGGTGCGGTGATCGCTCCGATTGCCGCGACGACCGCCAATGCGGCCGCCAGGGAGATGCCGTGTGCGAACTTCTTCATGGGAACCATCCGTTCTCGATGAGGCCCGGCGGGCCGGACCATGCCGTCGATACCTGTCTTGGGTGGTTCGATGCAGCAGGTGGGGTCGGATGGGTGACCTCGACTACGGCGTCACGCCGATCGCGGACGCGCAGTATCGCCAGACTTCGTCGCGCTGGGCTTCGGTGAACCGCGTCGCCTGACGGTAATGCGTTGGCCGGGAGCGTCGGTCGTGCCAGAACAGGCCGGACGGCGGAGGCGGCGATGTCGCGGTCAGCCACACCGCCGTGTCGGCCGCCTGATCCGCGTTCCGCAGGAACGCCCGGGTCATGGTCCGGAAACGGGGAAGCGACTGGGCCAGGCCGGGAGTGTCCGCCCAGCCCGGGTGCATGGTCGCGACGACGCATCCGTCCTCGGACCAACGTTCGCCGAGCACCGGGGTCAGTGCGACCTGAATGCGCTTGGTGCGGGCGTACGCGGTGGCGGCCCGGTATCGGCCGAGGCGATACTCGGGATCCGCCCGCGGAAGCGGCTGGGTGTACATGCCGCCGGACGACATGAACACGACCCTGGAACTCGTGGCCGCCGCCAGCAGCGGCCGCGCGAGTTCGGTCATCAGGATGGGCCCCAGAACATGCGTCGCGAGCGTGAGCTCATGCCCGTCGCGCGTCTGAGAACGCGTCGGCGGCATGACGCCCGCGTTGTGCACGATCGCGTCGATTCGTGGTGTCCGGGCGGCGATTCGAGCGACGAAATCCCGTACCTCCGCGCGACCGGACACATCGCAGCGCTCGACGACGAGGTCGGCGTCTGGTTGACCGGCAAGGAGCTCGCGCCGCGCCGATTCGCCGCGCTCCTCGTCCCGTACCGCCATCACGACCGTCGCGCCCAGTTGCGCCAACGATCCGGCGATCGCCTTGCCGATCCCCGAATTGGCGCCGGTGACAACCGTTGTGGCGCCCACGAGCGCGTCGGGTGGCGGGTCGTCGTCGGGCCAGAGGCGGCTGCGAAATGCGAAACCCAGACTCGAGTACCCGGGCGCGATGGTCCGGTCGAGCACATCATCAACCACTGCGGCGGCACGGTGTCCGGTCACGTCAGGTCAACCCGACCGTGATGACCGGCTGCCCGGTCGGTCGGGACGAGCCGGCACCGGGCTCGACGGTGACGGTGACGGACGTCGCCGTGTCGAGCTTCGGGATGACCTCGCCGCCCGGCGGGGGCATGGTGGTCGCACCCATCGTGCCGGCCAGGCGCGGTTCCCGATCCGGCTGCATGAACCACATCTGATAGACGTGACCGGGTGGCGGCGGCGGGATATTGGTCATCGACACCACGAGGGCGTTCGATTGCGCGGATGCCGCAACGGTGATCGTTCCGCCGGCCACGTCGGCCACCACGGTGCGCCGGTCCGGGCTGGACATGACCTGTGCGACTGACGGCGCGCTCGGTGTGTGGTCGGTGAATTGCCCAGTGGCGACCGCGATTCCGAACACGATGAGCACGGCCGCGGCCGCGGCCAGCAGCACGCGGGGCAGCGTGAACCGAGATCGCTGCGCCCGTCGGCCGGCCAGCTCGTCGCCGGTGTCTTTCGAGTCGCCGTCATCGACGGCGGCCAGGACGTTCACCCGAAGACGGCGCGGCGGTGCCAGAGTGTCCCGGTATCCGACGCGGGACATCGTTTCGTGGGTATCGGCGACGATGCGTCGAAACGCGTGAACCGTCGCGGAGTCCGCGGAACCGAGGCGGCCGACGATCTCGCGCCGTTCGGTCTCCGAGACGGCGTCGAGGGCATATGGGTACGCGAGATCCAGGAGGTCGTCGGCGTTGCGGCTCTCGGTGTCGTTGTCAGGCATCGGTATTCACCCCGAGACAGTTCTTCAGTCGGATCAGGCCGTCCCGGATCCGGGATTTGATCGTGGGCAGCGGCACGTCGAGATGCTCGGCCACCTCTCGGTAGGTGTGCCCGCTGTAGTAGGCCAGTCCGATCACCTCTCGTTGGGTGACCGTCAGACTGTCGAGGCAGTCGATGACCTGTTGTTCGTCGAGGTTCTGGGCAACCTGTTCGGCGACGGCGTCGTGCTCACGGCCGAGGTTCGCGCTGGCATATGCGTGGTGCCGGTCCGCTGCTGATTGCTCCGACCGGACACGGTCGACGCTGCGACGATGCGCCAGCGTCAACAGCCAGCCCATGGGGCTGCCGTGGGCCGGGTCGTATTTCTCGGCCGCCGATGTCCACACCTGCAGATACACCTCCTGCGCCACCTCCTCGGCCATCGTGGAATTGCGCAGGATCCGCGATGCCAGGCCGAACACCCGGCCGCACGTGTCGTCGTAGAACTGCACGAAGGCATCACGATCGCCGTCGGCGATCGCGCCCAGCGAACTGATCAGTCGGGATGTCAGCGGGTCGGGGTCGCGGTGGTGGCCCGGGACCGCACACGCCACGTACTCCTCGTCGGTGTCGGATGGCTTGTCGGTGCGCTCAGAAAAATTCAATCTTCTTCCCTCCTCACCGATCCAGCACGAAGTGGTGCACATCGAGATAGCCGGACGCGAATCCCGCTTCTGAGTATGCGAGGTAGAGGCGCCACATCCGCCGGAATACCCGATCGAAACCGAGCGCTTCGGCGCCGCTTGCATGAGCGGTGAAGCGCTGCGACCACAGCCGCAGGGTGTGCGCGTAGTCCGGTCCGAAGCTTCGGACATCGTGGATGTGCAAAGACGTGTGTCGGGTGGTCATCTCCTGCAGGAGTTCCACCGACGGCAGAAACCCGCCCGGGAAGATGTATTTGTGCACCCAGGTGTAGCTGTCGCGACTCGCGAGCATCCGATCGTGCGGCATCGTGATGGCCTGCAGCGCGATGCGGCCGTTCGGACGCAGCAGCCGGTCGAGAGTTCGTAGATAGGTCGGCAGATGGTGGTACCCGACCGCCTCGATCATTTCGACCGAGACGATCGCGTCGTACTGATCGCGCACGTCGCGGTAGTCCTGGAGTTCGACGGTGATCTGCTGCGAAAGCCCCGCCGCCGCGATGCGCTCACGGGCCAGCAGCTGTTGTTCGCGGGACAGCGTGATCGTGTGGACATGTGCGCCGCGCCGAGCCGCCCGGATCGCCAATTCGCCCCAGCCGGTTCCGATCTCCAGCAATCTGGACCCTGCGGTCACCCCGGCGGCATCGAGGAGTTCGTCGAACTTTCGGCCCTGGGCGTTGCCCAGATCATTCCACTCCGGCCGGCGCGCGACGCGGTCGAAGAGCGCCGACGAATAGGTCATCGTGTCGTCCAGGAACAGACTGAAGAACTCATTCGACAGGTCATAGTGGTGACTCACGTTGGCGCGTGCGCCCGCGCGGGTTCCGCGTTGGCTGCGGGGCTTGCGCGGGAGGCATATCGCGCGCAGATGTTGCAGTGGCGCCGGGACCACCGTGGCGATTCGAGTCGCCAGCAGAGTGAGGACGCCCGCCAGGTCGGGAGCCGACCAGTCACCCGCCATGTAGGCCTCACCGAAACCGATGAGTCCGCTGTCGGCGACCCGCGCGAAGAAGTCGTCCGAGCGGTGGATGAGCATCCGTGGCCCGGCGGCGTCGGACATCGAACCTGCGCCGAGGACCGATCCATCCGGAAACTCGACGCGGACCGGCAGCTCACGGACCATGCGACGGAAAAGCGCGGCCGCGACGGGGCGGCCCATGGTGGCACGAAGGCCGCATGGAACCGTGGCAACCGCGGTCCACCGCGTCGACGCATTCGCGTTGTGGTGGGCCAATCGAGCGTCGTCGGTCGTCATCGGAGGTTCTCCTGAGGTAGCGAACGTGGTTGAAGGGGGAGACGGCGGAGCCACAGACGGATTCCCTGCCAACGGATTCGCAGCGCGACAAGCATGGGGGCGATCGGCATGCGCAGCACGGTCCGCGCCACTGTCCAGTTGTCGGCCGGCGTGGATCGGCCGGTCATGCTCGCCGTGAAAAGGGTTACCCCGGAGGGGTTTTCGAGCGTTATCACCAGACCGAGCCGATCGCTCGGTTCCGGCAGGTGCAACCGGTACGTTCCGGAGACCGCGTTGAACGGGGACACGTAGAACGCCTTGGCGACCGTCGCGTTTCCCTTGCTGTCGGGGAGCACCAGGTACCGGTGACGTTCGCCATAGGTGTTGTGGACCTCGGCGACCACGCAGACGAGCGTGCCCGCGCCGTCGTGGCACCAGTACACCGTCAGCGGGTTGAACACGACACCGAGAACCCGGGGGTTGGTGAGCATCCGGACCCGGCCGCCGCGGAGATCGATCCCTTCCGACGCCAGGTAGCCGTCGATGTTGGTCCGCAGGCTCGCGGTCGGATCGCCGAGATGGTCGGCCGTACGGAACCGCGCGAACGGCCGCAACAACGGCGGCAGCTCCGGCAGCGCATCGAGGTCGACCAGCCAGCTGTAGCCGCGATAGCAGAATTCGTGCCGAATGGGGTGGTGGCGGACGTGGCGGATCCGGGTCCGCACGATCGCCGGCGCGGTCATGACTTGCTCCGCGCGTACGACGGCACCGACGCCGGGGCAAGCCACGAACCGCCGAGCCGGGCGGCTGCAACCGCGCCGGACAAGGCGCCGTCTTCGTGAAAGCCCCAGCCGTGATAGGCGCCCGCGAACACGATCCGTTCATCGCCGAGCTCGGGGAGACGCTGCTGAGCCGCCACGAAATCGGGTGAGTACTGCGGATGTTCGTAGACCATCGACTCGATCACGGCATCCGGGTCGACGCGATCCCCGTCGCCGAGGGTGACGACGAAGTGCCGGTCGGTGTGGCCGCTCAACCTCTGCAGTCGGTTCAGGTCGTAGCTCACCAGCACCCGGTCGGGCCGGCTGCTGCAGCCCGGAAGGCGATAGTTCCAGGACGCGCGCGCCCCGGACCGCCGCGGCAGCACCGACGTGTCGGTGTGCAGGATCGTGCTGTTGGTCGAATAGTCCAGTGCCCCAAGAATTTCGCGCTCGGCAGCGCTGGGTTCCGCAAGAAGGCGCAGGGCGTCCGCCGGATGCGTCGCCACCACGGCGGCATCGAAGAACCGGATTCGATCGGCGTCGTCGCGCACGGCGACACCGTCCGCCGTGCGCGTCACCGTCCGCACCGGCACACCGGGATGCACCGCGTGCAGATGGGCGGCGATCGCGGTCACGTACTGCGCCGAGCCCCCGGAGACCGTGCGCCAGGTCGGGGAGCCGAACACGGTGAGCATCCCGTGGTGTTCGAGGAAGGTGAGCAGATAGCGAACCGGATAGTTCAGCGCATCGTTCGGCGGACACGACCACACGGCAGCGACCAGCGGAACCATGAAGTGGTTGGTGAAATAGGCGGTGAATCGGCCATCGGTCAAGAAGTCTCCGAGCGTCCGGAGCGCGCTCGTGTCGGAGGCGGGATCACG
The DNA here is from genome assembly GCF_000380485.1 of Jongsikchunia kroppenstedtii DSM 45133. Taxonomy (GTDB): domain Bacteria; phylum Actinomycetota; class Actinomycetes; order Mycobacteriales; family Mycobacteriaceae; genus Jongsikchunia; species Jongsikchunia kroppenstedtii. Next base: position 20,806 of record NZ_AQYG01000039.1, read on the forward strand.
GGCGAGCTCGGCACGTGCCAGGCGATGGAACCGCGGAACCTCGGCAAGCATGCGCAGGTACCGACGGCGGACGACCGAACGAGGCTCGGCGAACAGCCCGCGCAGCCCCTTGGCGCCGGCGTATTCCAGACCGCAGCCGTCGCAGCGCACCGACATCGACATGTCGGACTCCTGCGTGACGACGCCGAGTTCGTCGAACAGCCGCATCAGCGTCGGATAGGTGCGGTCGTTGTGCACGATAAACCCGGAATCCACACCGAGGGTGGGTGATTCGCTCGATCGTGCGGTGACACGGTGCGTGTGGGCGTGTCCGCCGAGACGCGGCTGCGCCTCGAACAGCGTCACCTCCGCGTGTCGTGCCAGCACCCAGGCTGCCGTCAGGCCGGAGACTCCGCTGCCGATCACCGCGATCCGTCGCTGCGGCGGCTGGTTCGTCTCGGTCATGCACGGTATTCGCCGCCGGCCGAGCCCTGGATGGGTGTGACCTGCGACATAGCGATGGCCCGGCCGCGTTGACGGCCGGGCCATCGGAACCGATGACGAAAAGCCGGGTGAATGGCAGGTCCTAGCCGGCCGGCGGCATCAACACGGTGTCGACCAGGTACACCGTGGCGTTGGCGGTGTGGACTCCGCCGCAGATGACCGAGGCGTCGTTCACCTTGAGGTTGTCGCCGCTGCCGGTGACCGTGACGGTTCCGCCTTCGACCGTCTTGTGTGTGCCGTCGACCTGCGAAGGGCTGAGCTGACCAGGCACGACGTGGTAGGTGAGAATCTTCGTCAGCTCGGCCGAGTTGGTCTTCAGACCATCGATGGTCGCTTTGTCGATCTTCGCGAATGCGTCGTCGACCGGGGCGAACACCGTGAACTGGCCGCCGTTGAGCGTATCGACCAGGTTGACCTGCGGGTTGAGCTTGCCGGAGACCGCGGAGGTGAGCGTGGTCAGCATCGGGTTGTTCGATGCGGCCACCGCCACCGGCGATGTCGACATGCCGGTCACCGAACCCGGCCCCGTCGGGACCTTGGCCGCGTAGGCCGCGCAACCCGGTCCGACCAGATCGGCGGCGGGATTCGCAGACATCCCGGTCATGGCCGAGGAGCTCATGGCTGTTGAATTCATCTGCGAGCTGGACGATGCGGATGAGTCCGAGGAATTGGATGAACAAGCTGACATGCCCACCACGGTCGCCGCCGCCAGGGCGATAACGGCCGCGGACCTGGACTGGATCTTTCTCATGAGATAACTCCCTTGTTGTCGACCGCGGACCCCTCACCGGTCAGCGCTGTCGGGAGGTATTCGGTGTCGGCGCGCAGCGGGATGGGTGTCGGTGCGAAACCGGGTGCAACAGCGCGGCTTTTCGCAGATGCACCAAGCCGCGACCGTCTCCGGTCCGAATACCTTGCATGCTCACGTTGGTGCTGATCGGCTTGGTCGGCGGAATGATCACGGGAATCTCGCCGTGCATACTTCCGGTGCTGCCGGTGGTCTTCTTCGCGGGGACGCAGAACGCCCCATCTGACCGGGCGGACGTGCGGGTCGACGGCGATCGCGGTGGCGGCGATCGCAGTGGGTCTGTCAGCAGCAGGCTTCGAAAGATATACGACCGACTGCATCCCTACCGCGTGATAGCCGGTCTGGTGCTGAGCTTTTCGGTGGTGACCCTGGTCGGCTCCGCGGTGTTGTCGCTACTGCATCTGCCGCAGGACTCCGTGCGATGGGCAGGCCTTGTGGTGCTGACGCTCATTGGATTGGGCCTGATATTCCCCCGGGTCGAGGAGTTGCTCGAGCGTCCGTTCTCGCGGTTGCCGCAGTGGTCCGTCGGCGGCGGCAAGAGTGGTTTCGGTCTCGGTCTGGCCCTGGGGGTGCTCTATGTGCCCTGCGCCGGACCGGTGCTGGCCGCGATCGTCGTCGCCGGCGCCACGGGGCACCTCGGATTGCCCACGATCGTGTTGACGCTGTCGTTCGCCGGCGGAGTCGCGTTGCCGTTGCTCATCTTCACCTTCGCCGGACAACGGGTCGCCGGTCGGATCAATGCCTTTCGCCGCCGCCAACGAGGCCTTCGCGTCGCCGGCGGCCTGGTCATGATCGCGTTGGCGGTCGGGCTGGTTCTCAACCTTCCCGCTGTCCTGCAGCGGGCCATTCCCGACTACACGAATTCTTTGCAGGCCGCGGTGGGGGACCCGGCGAAACTGCAGGGCCGACTGGATCTCGGCGGGATAGTGACAGACCAGAACCGGGAACTGTCGAACTGCACCGATGGGGCCGCCGACCTCCAGAGTTGTGGCACGGCACCGCAATTGAGTGGGATCTCCGGCTGGCTGAACACTCCCGACAACGGCCCGCTGGATCTGCGCGCGCTGCACGGCAAGGTGGTCCTGATCGACTTCTGGGCGTACTCCTGCATCAACTGCCAGCGCGCGATTCCGCATGAGGTCGACTGGTACCGGACCTATCACGATGCGGGACTGGAGGTCATCGGCGTCCATACGCCGGAATACGCGTTCGAGCGGGTGCCTTCAAATGTGGCGTCGGCCGCCAAGAGTCTGCACATCACGTACCCGATTGCCCTCGATACGAACTACTCGACATGGACCGCGTATCGCAACAGCTATTGGCCGGCCGAGTATTTGATCGATGCAACCGGGACGGTGCGCCACATCAAGTTCGGCGAGGGTGACTACGCCGGCACCGAGCGGCTCGTCCGGGAGCTGTTGACGGTCGCCCGTCCGGGGGTCGCCTTGCCTGCTTCGACCGACGGCAAGGACACGACGCCCACGACGAGTACTACGCCCGAGACGTATCTCGCAGCCGGAAAGGTCGTCAACTACGGCGGCGCCGGCGCGTACGACGCAGGGACATCCGTGTTCTCGGTCCCGGCGACGCTGGCCGCCGATTCATTCGCACTCGACGGCCGCTGGACTGTGGATTATCAAGGAGCGACCGCGGTCGGCCCGGACTCGACGATCGCATTGAATTACCACGCCAAGAATGTGTACCTCGTGGTCGGCGGCACCGGAACCATCAGCGTGACGCAAGGCGGTTCCACCCGCCGGATCGCCATCACCGGTCCGCCCACGCTGCATCAGATCCTCGCATCGCCGAATAGCGAGAAAGGGCAGGTCGACGTCGGATTGAGCCAGGGCCTGCAAGCGTTCTCGTTCACCTACGGCTAGCGGAGCGAAGTCTTCGGGCGGAATCTTCAAAAAGTTGGAGTTGAGCGGAATAGACTCAACCTTGGCGACGTTGGACATATCGATGGTGCCGACCAGGCACTACGACAAGACTTGTATCCAACGACTTCGAGGAGGGAATAGTGGATAGCTTCAACCCGACCACCAAGACGCAGGCCGCGCTGCAGACCGCAGTGCAGTCGGCCGCCACTGCCGGCAATCCCGACGTGCGCCCGGCGCACGTCTTGGTCGCCCTGCTGGATCAGACCGACGGAATCGCCGCGCCGCTGCTCAAGGCGGTCGGGGTCGACCCGGCGAATATCCGGCACCAGGCGCATGAGCTGGTGGAGCGGATGCCGACCGTCACGTCGGCCAGCGGCCAGCCCCAGCTGAGCCGTGACACGATCGCTGCCGTCACCAAGGCGCAACAGCTCGCGACCGAGCTCGGCGACGAGTACGTCTCCACCGAGCATCTCGTCGTCGGCCTCGCGGAGGGCGACGGCGAGGTCGCCAAGCTGCTCGCCGGCGCGGGTGCCAACCCGCAGGCGCTGCGCGATGCGTTCGTCAACGTGCGCGGCAGCGCCCGCGTCACCTCGCCGGACCCGGAATCGAGCTACCAGGCCCTGGAGAAGTACTCCACGGACCTGACGGCAGCCGCCCGCGAGGGCAAGCTCGATCCCGTCATCGGCCGCGACACCGAAATCCGCCGTGTCGTACAGGTTTTGAGCCGACGCACCAAGAACAACCCGGTGCTGATCGGCGAGCCCGGTGTCGGCAAGACCGCCATCGTCGAGGGGCTGGCCCAGCGCGTCGTCGCGGGTGACGTCCCGGAGTCGTTGCGCGGCAAGTCCGTCATCTCCCTGGACCTGGGATCGATGGTGGCCGGCGCCAAGTACCGCGGCGAGTTCGAGGAGCGGTTGAAGGCCGTCCTGGAAGAGATCAAGAACTCTGCGGGACAGATCATCACGTTCATCGATGAGCTCCACACGATCGTCGGCGCCGGTGCCACCGGTGACTCGGCGATGGACGCGGGCAACATGATCAAGCCGTTGCTGGCCCGTGGCGAGCTGCGGCTGGTCGGTGCGACCACGCTCGACGAATACCGGCAGTACATCGAGAAGGACGCCGCGCTGGAACGACGTTTCCAGCAGGTGTTCGTCGGCGAGCCGTCGGTCGAGGACGCCATCGGCATCCTGCGCGGGCTCAAGGAGCGCTACGAGGTGCACCACGGCGTGCGCATCACCGACTCCGCGCTGGTGTCGGCGGCCACACTGTCGGATCGGTACATCACCAACCGCTTCCTGCCGGACAAGGCGATCGACCTGGTCGACGAGGCCGCGTCCCGGCTGCGGATGGAGATCGATTCGCGCCCAGTCGAAATCGACGAGGTCGAGCGGATCGTCCGCCGACTGGAGGTCGAGGAGGTCGCGCTCACCAAGGAGAGCGACGAGGCGTCCAAGGACAGGCTGGCGAAGCTGCGCAGCGAGTTGGCCGATCAGCGCGAGAAGCTGAGCGAGCTGCAGGCCCGCTGGCAGAGCGAGAAGAACGCCATCGATTCGGTGCGCGATCTGCGCGAGCAGCTCGAAGGGCTGCGGCTGCAGGAGGAGCACGCCGAGCGCGACGGCGATCTCGGCAAGGCGGCGGAGCTGCGCTACGGCCAGATCCCGGCGCTGGAGAAGCAGATCGCCGAGGCCGTCGAGAAGTCGGCGCCGGCCGGTGACGACGTGATGCTCAAAGAGGAGGTCGGCCCGGACGATGTCGCCGAGGTGGTGTCGTCGTGGACCGGTATCCCCGCGGGCAAGATGCTCGAGGGCGAGACCGAGAAGCTGCTCCGGATGGAGGACGAGCTCGGTTCTCGCGTCATCGGGCAGAAGGATGCGGTGCAGGCGGTCTCGGATGCGGTGCGCCGCGCCCGGGCCGGTGTCGCCGACCCGAACCGGCCGCTCGGATCGTTCCTGTTTCTCGGCCCGACCGGTGTCGGCAAGACCGAGCTCGCCAAGGCGCTCGCCGAATTCCTGTTCGACGACGACCGCGCCATGGTCCGGATCGACATGAGTGAGTACGGCGAGAAGCACAGCGTCGCACGGCTTGTCGGCGCGCCTCCGGGGTACGTCGGCTACGAGACCGGCGGTCAGCTCACCGAGGCGGTGCGGCGACGCCCGTACACGGTCGTGCTGTTCGACGAGGTCGAGAAGGCCCACCCCGACGTGTTCGACGTGCTGCTGCAGGTGCTCGACGAGGGCCGATTGACCGACGGTCAGGGGCGCACGGTCGACTTCCGCAACACCATCCTGATCCTGACGTCCAACCTGGGAGCGGGCGGCGACAAGGAGCAGGTGATGGCCGCGGTCCGGCACGCGTTCAAGCCGGAGTTCATCAACCGGCTCGACGACGTGGTCATCTTCGATGCCCTGACGCCGGATGAGCTGGTCGAGATCGTCGACATCCAGCTGCAGCAGCTGGGCAAGCGACTGGCCCAGCGCCGACTGACGCTCGACGTGTCGGACGCGGCGAAGAAGTGGTTGTCCGAGCGCGGATTCGACCCGCTGTACGGTGCCCGTCCGCTGCGGCGGCTGGTGCAGCAGGCCATCGGCGACACGCTCGCCAAGGCGCTGCTCGCCGGCAAGATCCGCGACGGCGACACCGTGCATGTCGAGGTCGCGCCGGACGGGGAATCGCTGACCGTCAGCTGAACCGACTGGGAGCGTGACAAATACGAGGTGCCGTGGACGATACGTCCACGGCACCTCTGTATGTTCACGTTCCCAGTCGTGGATCCAAACAAGGGGCTGATGCGTCAACACCGGTATGACTGGTGTCTATCCGGTGCGGGAGCTCAAAGCGCGGGGGTTCACCGACGCGCGTATCCGAAAACTGGAACGTTCCGGCGACCTGACTCGACTGCGAACCGGCTGGTACGCCGAGAACGCCGCCGATCCGGCCGTGCGTCAAGCGGTCGCAGCCGGCGGAGTGCTGTCATGCGTCTCGGCGTTGCGCCACCACGGAATCTGGCTGCCGCCCGCCGACGGGCGGGTCCACGTCAGACTGCCGCTGCGTGATCGATGCGACGACAGATCTTGTCGGGGGTACGGCCAGATGCCGCCGCTTTCCGGCGCGGTCGATCCGCTGTTGGTTGCGTATAACTGCGCCGCGCGTTGCCTCGACGACGAAGGATTCGTGGCGGTTTCGGACTCGATCTTGTACAAGACCGACTATGGGCTTGCTGATCTGCGCGGTGCAGTCGCTGCCGGCCCACGCAGGCTGATGGATCTGTTGGAGTACTGCGATGGTCGAGCGATGTCGGGTACGGAATCGATCGCGCGGGTCAGGTTTCGCGGAGCGGGCCTCAAGGTGAAGGTGCAGTTCTACATCCGCGGCGTGGGATACGTGGATCTGCTGATCGGCGACCGGCTGATCGTCGAATGCGACAGCAGGGAGTTTCACACATCGGCGAGCAACTATCAGACCGACCGGACCCGGGACCGAAAGTCGTTGGCCGACGGCTACATCACCATCCGGGTGACCTATGAGGACGTCATGTTTCGTTGGGACGAGGTGCTCCGGGACGTCCTGGTCCTGGTGAAGCGCCGAGCGCACCGGGGGCGACGACTGGGAGCGTGACAAATACGAGGTGCCGTGAACGTATTGTCCGCGGCACCTCGGTATGTTCACGTTCCCAGTAACTCGGCGAGATGAACCACAGCGGCCGGGCGGATATCGGGGTCGGTGGCGGCCAGATGCTCGACCGCGACCTGGCAGCTGAACCCGTCCGCGAGCACCGGCACGCCGGGGTTCGCGCGCAGCAGCGGCGCCAGCGAATGCTCGGCGACCTGCATGCTCACCTCGTAGTGGTCTTTCTCGAAACCGAAGTTGCCGGCCACGCCGCAGCAGCCCTCGGCATTCGCCACCGTTCCGATGCCCAACCGGGACAGCACCTTTCCGCGCTGCAGCGGGTTTCCGGCGTATTCGTGACAGTGTGTCTGCGTCACCACCCGATCGGTCACCGATCCCGGCGACCAGCCGGCATCCAGCCGCTGCCCGACGGCCTCGGTGAAGGTCTGCACCCGCGCCGCCACCCGCCGGGCGTCGTCGGTGTCGAGCAACCGCGGCAGGTCGTCCGCGAGTGCCGAGGCGCAACTCGGCTCGGGGACCACGATCGGCCGGTCGGTGCCGTCGTCCAACAACGACACCGTGCGCCGCAGTACCTTTCGGGCACGATCGAGTTGTCCGGTGGAGATCCAGGTGAGCCCGCAGCAGCCGCCGACCGCACCGCCGACGTCGCCCAGTACCTCTGCGGCCGCGGTCAATACCTGCGGACGGAATCCCCGCGTGAAGGTGTCGGCGAACAGCACCGCGGTGCCACTCGACAGTGGCGGTAGGCCGTGGAGCGCGGCCCGGACCGCCGACCGGGACGCGAACCGGGGGAGGGTCCGCCGCGAGTCGAGGCCCGCCATCGACAACGCCCACCTGCCGCCGACCGCGTTCGCCGCGCCGGGAGCCAGCCCGGCTCCCTTGAGCCACAACGGAAGCCAACCGAGTGAATAGTGCGACCGCGGTCGTCGGTGGTCGCCGTAGTACCGGTGCAGGAACTCCGATTTCATCGAGGCCATGTCGACGCCGGTCGGGCAGTCGGTGGCACAGGCCTTGCACGACAGGCACAGATCCAGAGCCTCCCGGGCATCGTCGGCGGCACGATCGACGACCGGCAACCGCATCATCTCCTGCAGCACCCGGGCCCGCGCCCGCGTCGAATCCTTCTCGTCCCGGGTCGCGCGGTAGCTCGGGCACATCACCCCGCCCGACGAGGTCCGGCAGCGTCCGACGCCGATGCAGGCGCGAGCGCTCGCGGAGAGCGGGTCGTCCGCGTGCGAATCGGCAAGTGCCAGATCGACATCCAGCGGAGGCGGGTTGACGATGCTGCCGGGGTTGAGTACCCCGCGCGGATCCCACAGCGTCTTGAACTCGATGAAGGCGCGGATCATCTCGGGCGAGTACATGATCGGCAGCAGTTCCGACCGCGCCCGACCGTCGCCGTGTTCGCCGCTCACCGAGCCGCCATACCGGACGACCAGATGCGCTGCCGCAAGACAGAATTCGCGCATGATCCGGCGGCCGGCCGCGGTCGCCTGGTCGAAGGTGATCCGGATATGCATGCAGCCGGCACCGAAATGGCCGTACATCACCCCGGTGAGATCGTGTGCGTCGAGGAGTGCACGCAGGTCGCGCAGGTAGTCGGCCAGCTGCGCCGGCGGCACCGCCGAATCCTCCCAGCCCGGCCAGCTCTCGTAGGCCGCCCGCCCCGTGGCGTCGACGGGCCGCGACGAGAGTCCCGCGCCGTCCTCGCGCACGCGCCACAGCGCCCGGCGCGGCGCGTCATCGGTCACCACGGTCGAGTCGACAAGCCGACCGTTCTGCTGCAGCCGCGCTACCAACTCTGTCGCGGTATCCGGGTCGTCGAGCTCGACGAACAACCACGCCGACCCGTCCGGCAGCCCGGACACCGCATCCCGGCCGCGGCGGTATCGCATCGTGGCGACGATGGTGTCGTCGATGCCCTCGACCGCGGCGGGTTCCAGCGGGAGGATGTCGGGCACGTCGGTGGCCGCCGCGACGACGTCGCGATAGCCGAGGCAGACCAGCGCCCCGGTCGGCCGGACCGGCACCAGCAGCAGTTCCGCCGACACCACGATGGCGCAGGTCCCTTCCGACCCGACCAGTGCCCGTGCGACGTCGAATCCGTTCTCCGGCAACAGCCGTGCCAGGTGATAGCCGGACACCTGACGGCCGAATCGTTCGAGCTCGGTCCGCAGCGCCGCCAGGTGCGCCGTGGCCAGTTCGTGCAGCCGCGTCGATAGCTCGGCGGCTCGGGCGACCGCGGGTCCGTCCGATTGATCGGCGGCGCGGATGCCGTCGCGGGTCGCGGTCAGGCGCAGCCCGTCGATGGTGACGATGTGCAGCGCGTGCACGTGATCGCTGGTCCGGCCGTAGCGCACCGAATGGTTGCCGCAGGCGTCGTTGCCGACCGCGCCGCCGACGGTCGCACGATTCTGGCTGGACGGGTCGGGCGCGAAGGTCAGCCGGCCACCGGATTGCGCCAGTGCCGCGGCGCGAACGTCGGTGAGCACCGCACCGGCCTGAGCGGTGATCATGTCTCCGTCGACCGGGCCCACGCGATTCAGATGCCGGGACATGTCGAGCACCACCCCGGCGCCGATCGCGTTGCCGCCCATTCCGGTCCCGCCGCCGCGCGTGGTCAGCGGGACGCCGTGCTCGTGGCACCAGCGCGCGACCGTCGCGACCTCGGATTCGCTGCGCGGGAAGACGACCGCCCGCGGCCGGATCCGATAGTTGGAGGCGTCGTAGGAGTATTCGGTCAGGCGTCGAGAGGACCCGTCGACCTCGACGTCGAGGCCGCGCAGCGTGTCGACCACGCGGGAATCGACGGCTTCCGACACTGCAGACACACGTACCTTTCACAGCCCTGTCTCAGACTACGATCGTAGCGTCGTGGTGTCGGATGGCCTGCCCTTATGCGGTCGACGACGGGGTCTGAACTCGGATGATGTGCCGTAGGAGGTGGGGTGCGCGATGAAGAGCGACCGTTCCCCACTGTTCGTCACCATGTTGTGCGTCGCCGGACTTCTCGTCGCGGGCGCCGGCATCGCCTATTGCATCAGCTGGGGCGGCCGGGCCGACGATAAGACGCCGCCCGCGACGCAACCGGTCGCGCAGACGACGGTCAACACGGATCCCTCCGATCCGGGCGTGGACGCGGTCGGCAACACTCCGCCCGGTGTCGTCACCAAGCGGTCGCAGATGATCCTGGGCACCATCAAGCAGGTCGACCAGCTGGGGATCGTGGTCGGACTGACCGACGGATCCACCCGCCTGGCGAATCTCAATTCGCGCACGCAGATCAAGTCCCCGGCGGGCGGGACCGTCGGAGCCCTGCAGGAGGGCGAGACCGTCATCATTCACGGGTTCGAGTCGGGCGGTCTGTTCACCGCCGACCTCATCATCGCCGGTCGAGTACCGGCCGTCGCGAACTGAACGGGGCGGGTTCCCGCCGTGGGCAACCGAAGCTGACTAGGCTAGATGCCGATGACTGCACTCTATTTCGTGATCGCCGTCCTGGCGCTGATCGGTGCCGGCTACCTGCTGTGGCTGGATCGACAGCGCAATACCGGCGCGCGCAGCCCCCGTGCACTCTGGGGCGATGAGCACAACTTCCGCTACCGGGCGGCAGATCCCAAGTTGCGCACACAGTTTCACCGCGCAGTGATGGACGTGCCCGAGCACACCACCGTGCACGATGTCGCCTACGGCAGCTACTTCGGCGAGGAAGCGGCCGTCTTCGACCTCGGCGACGAGTACACGCTCGCGGCGATCCGGCGCACCACCGGTTCGGATGTGGTGATCGATCTCCGCGAGGAGAGCGCGCTGGCGCCGGCCGAGGACGACGTCGAGCTGCTGGGGGCGATGGGACGACGGGTGATCTTCGCCTCACACCTGGACGTCGCGCGCCGGGTCTGCGATCGCCGGATGGCGGCGCTGGCCGCCGACGCGCCGGCATATCTCGAGGTCATGTGGAACGAGGGCTCGTGGACCGTCGCCGCGATGCATCAGACCAATGACCGCGAGCGCCTGGATATCGCGCTCGAGACCGTGCGCAAGCTGACCGATCTGCTGCGGGTGCTGCCGCCGCGGGTCGACCCGCAGCCGGCACCGGACCCGCGCGACCCGTCGGCTCCGATGGGTCAGCGCCGCACCATGGCCGACCAGCGCACCGGGGATCTCAAGACCGACCGGCCGCGCACCTCCACGCCGCCGACGACGGCGCGACCCGCACAGCCGCGTCCGACGGTCGGCAAGCCGCCGATCATGGATTCCGGCCAGCAGATGCGGCCGGGTATGGGCGGCCCGCGTGCGGACGACTTCCGCAGCGATCGCGAGTCGGAGTTCCGGGAGGCGGGCTATCGCGAAACCGGTTATCGCGGACGTGATTTCCGTGATCCCGAGTTCCGTCGGCCCGACTACCGCGAGGATGACGATCAGTGAGCAACCCGATCGACCAGGCTGACCGGGAGCGATTGGCGGAGCTGGTCCGCGAGCTGGCCGTGGTCCACGGCAAGGTGACACTGTCGTCCGGCAAGGAGGCGGACTACTACGTCGACCTGCGCCGCGCGACGTTGCATCACGAGGCCTCGCGACTGATCGGCAAGCTGCTGCGGCAGCTGACGGCCGACTGGGACTACGCCGCGGTCGGCGGTCTGACGCTCGGTGCCGACCCGGTGGCCACGTCGATCATGCATGCCGACGGCCGCGAGATCGACGCGTTCGTGGTCCGCAAGGCGGCGAAAGCCCATGGGATGCAACGCCAGATCGAAGGTCCCGACATCGTCGGCAAGCGTGTGCTGATCGTCGAGGACACCACGACCACCGGCAATTCGCCGCTGACGGCGGTCCGGGCGGCCCGCGAGATCGGCGCCACCGTGATCGGCGTCGCCACCGTCGTCGACCGGGCGACCGGAGCCGACGAGGTGATCGCCGCCGAGGGCGTCGAGTATCGCTCGCTGCTGTCCCTGGCCGACCTGCACCTGTGACCGAGCCGGGGCCGACCGAATGGACGGCCGGCGCCTCTGACCCGACACACGGGGTCGGTCCGCATCCGCGGCCCTGGCCGGATGATCCGCGCTACGACCGTGAGCTGCTGGCCGACGGCGACCGGCGCAATGTCGTCGACGCCTACCGGTACTGGACCCGCGAAGCGATCGTCGCCGACATCGACGCCCGCCGGCACCCGTTTCATGTGGCGATCGAGAACTTCGCCCACGACGCCAACATCGGCACGGTGGTGCGGACGGCAAATGCGTTCGCGGCGCAGGCGGTGCATATCGTCGGCCGACGACGCTGGAACCGGCGCGGGGCCATGGTCACCGACCGCTACCAGCACATCGAGCACCACGAGTCCGTGGCGGCCCTGCTGACCTGGGCTCATCAGCACGGCCTCGCCGTGGTCGCCGTCGACAACACCCCGGGTTCGGTGCCGCTGGAAACCGCCGACCTGCCGCGCGAGTGCGTACTGCTCTTCGGCCAGGAGGGGCCGGGTGTGAGCCCCGATGCGCAGGCGCGGGCCGATCTCACGGTGTCCATCGCCCAGTTCGGCTCGACGCGCAGTATCAATGCCGGCGTCGCGGCCGGAATCGCCATGCACGCGTGGATCCGGCGGCACGCCGATCTGTCCCGCGCCTGGTGAACGACCCGGTCAGTCGCCCGCGGCGTTGATGTCGTCGGACACCACCGCCTCGACATCGGGTACCTCGGACAGGGCCACTGCCAGCTCATTGACAGACGCCGGGCCGTGGACATGGAGCGTGACGATGATCGTGGTGGACGGTTTGCCGCGCTCGGTCGAGACTTCCTCGATCACGAAATCCTGGGCGGTGGCGATCTGCAGGATGGTGCGGAGCAGGCCGCGGCCATCGGGGTAGCGCACGCGAACAACGGATGTGGCGGACGACGAACGCGGCAGCCGTCGGGTGAGCAGCGGGAACGCGAGCGCGACGATGAAATAGATGCCGGTCGTGACGGCGGCGATGATCGGCAGCCCGGCGCCGGCGGCCGCCCCGATGGCCGCGGTGACCCAGACACCCGCGGCGGTGGTCAGCCCGCGCACCGAACCGCGACGGACAAAGATGAGCCCGGCGCCGAGGAATCCCACGCCGCTGACGATCTGGGCGGCGACCCGTGATGGGTCGAGGACGATTCGATCACTGACCAGCACATCCATGAATCCGTATTTGCTGACCAGGACGAACAACGCAGATCCGACGCCGACGAGCGTGTACGTTCGCAGCCCGGCACTCTTCTGCTGCATCTCGCGCTCGAGCCCGATGGCGGCGGACAGCAGCAGCGCCAAACCCAACTCGCCGACCTGTTTCCAGCCTTCGCCGGTGGGCAGCTGATCGGATGCAATGGAATGCGCCACAGCCATCTCCACAGGCTACGGCGGCCCGGCGGCGCCTTCACACTCAGCAACCCCACAGCCGGGTGTGGGTACGCTGCTCGGGTGATTGACACTGCGCTTGCGTCGGCCACCCATGCCGCGACCACCCAGGCGGGGCTGCTGCCTGGATTCATGGACCCGATCAAACTGCTCGGCTACTTCGGTACCTGGGCCCTGGTGGGACTGCTGGTCTGCATCTTCGTCGAGTCCGGCGTGATCTGGCCGATCCTGCCGGGCGACTCGTTGCTGTTCGTCGCCGGGATGGTGGTCGCCGGTACCGCCCACAACGATGACATCAAGAATTTCGCCAGCCTCTGGGAGCTGATGATCTACATCCCGATCGTCGCCATCGCCGGTGGTCAAGTCGGCTATTGGATCGGCAAGTACGCGGGCACCTCGATGTTCTCCGACGACAGCCGCTTCCTGAAGAAGCGCTACCTCGATGAGGCGCACGAGTTCTTCGAGAAGCGCGGCCCGATCACGATCTTCCTGGCCCGTTTCGTGCCGATCGTCCGGACGCTGGCGCCGCTGGTGGCCGGTGCCGCGGGCATGAAGTACCGGGTCTTCGTCATCTACAACGTCGTCGGCGCGCTGGTGTGGAGTTGGCTGCTGGTCTTGCTCGGCTACTGGCTGGGTCGCATCGACATCGTGCAGAAGCTCATCGAGCCGATCTTCATCCTGATCGTGCTGGTGTCGGTGCTGCCGATGGTGTGGGAGTGGTGGAAGAGGCGCCGCGCCGCGCAGGCCCCGTCCCCGGCCGAGTAGCAGCGCTTTCCTTCCTTTGACCACCGGGCGGGTCGTTGCCTGCGACTTGCCATACTGGGTCTACCGAGACAGAAACACTGGAGGGAAAATCCATGCCCATCGCCACCCCGGAGCAGTACGCGCAGATGCTCGACCGCGCCAAACAGGACGGTTTCGCATTCCCCGCGATCAACTGCACCTCGTCCGAGACGATCAACGCGGCGCTGAAGGGTTTCGCTGACGCGGGTAGCGACGGCATCATCCAGTTCTCCACCGGTGGCGCCGAGTTCGGCTCCGGCCTGAACGTCAAGGACATGGTCACGGGTGCGGTGGCGCTGGCCGAGTTCGCGCACGTGGTCGCCGACAAGTACGGCATCACGGTGGCGCTGCACACCGACCACTGCCCGAAGGACAAGCTCGACGGATACGTCCGTCCGCTGATCGAGATCTCGCAGGAGCGCGTGAACGCCGGCAAGAACCCGCTGTTCCAGTCGCACATGTGGGATGGCAGCGCGGTGCCGCTGGACGAGAACCTCACCATCGCAAAGGAATTGCTGGCGAAGGCGGCCGCGGCCAAGATCATCCTCGAGGTCGAGATCGGCGTCGTCGGCGGCGAAGAGGACGGCGTCGAGAACGAGATCAACGACAAGCTGTTCACCTCGATCGAGGACTTCGAGAAGACCATCGACGCGCTGGGCGCGAGCGATTCGGGCAGCCGCTACCTGCTGGCCGCCACCTTCGGCAACGTCCACGGCGTCTACAAGCCGGGCAACGTGAAGCTGCGCCCGGAGGTGCTGCGCGACGGCCAGGCCGCCGCCGCCAAGAAGCTCGGCCTGGGCGAGGGCGCCATGCCGTTCGACTTCGTCTTCCACGGCGGTTCGGGCTCGCTCAAGAGCGAGATCGACGAGTCGCTGAGCTACGGCGTCATCAAGATGAACGTCGACACCGACACCCAGTACGCCTTCACCCGCCCGATCGCGGGCCACATGTTCAGCAACTACGACGGTGTGCTGAAGGTCGACGGCGAGGTGGGCAACAAGAAGGCCTACGACCCGCGCAGCTACCTGAAGAAGGCCGAGACGTCGATGGCCGAGCGCGTCGTCGAGGCCTGCAACGACCTCAAGTCGGCAGGCCGCTCGATCAGCGCCTGATCGTCCACCGCATATAAGAAACCGCCCTCGGTCGCCGTAGCGACCGAGGGCGGTTCTTTCGTCTGCGCCCGGGTTACGGGGTGTTGCACACCTTCCAGCTGCCGTCGACCTTGTGCAGGTTCATCGTGACGGGCTGGGAGGCCTGCGGCGTCGCCGACTTGAACTGCATGATCTGCACCTTGGCGGCGTCGCCATCGATCTGCACGGCCTTCACGTCGCCGAAGCCGATCAGCTGGTTGTTGTCGCGCTGGGTCTGGTAGATCTGCGAGAACTGGTCGGCGGTCATGCCCTCGTAGAACTTGGCCTTCTCACCGCAGGTGACGTCCTGCAGCGTCCCCAGATCGCCGTTGGCGAGCGCCTTGCCGAAACTCGACGCGGCCGACGCGGCCTTGTCCGACTGGCTCGACGGGCTGCGACTGACCAGCACGGCGATCACGACGGCAGCGATCGCGACGATGATCGCGGCGACGGACAGCAGCGCCACGAGCTTGCCGCGGCCCTTCTTCTGCGCGCCGGGTGCCGCATCCGGTGTCTGCACATCGCCGCCGGGTGCCGGAATGCGCTGCGGCTCCGCGGTATTGGCGCGCCAGCCGACGTTCGACGGCGAGGGGAGCGGCTCATTGGGCGCCGGGGGCGCCGGCTTGCTGCCCTTGGTGGCGGTCTTGATCTTCTCGGTCTTGGCATCGTCGGCGGGCGACGCGGGCTTCTTCGCCGTGTCGGCTGCCGTGTCGGCGCCGACCTTGTCAGCGGGCTTCTTGTCCGCGGTCTTGGCGGCCGCGCCGGCAGCTCCAGCTGCCGCCACGGCGGCTACCGAGATCTTGGCGGTCTTGGCGTCGTCGCCCTTGGGCTGGTCGTCGGCCTTGTCGCTCTTGTCGCTGTCCGCCTTGTTGCTGTCCGCCTTGTTGCTGTCCGCCTTGTTGCTGTCCGCGTCGGGCTTGTCGCCGGCGGCCGCCTCGTCTTCCGTCTTGTCGTCGGACTCGGTGTCGTCATCGTCGGAGTCGGTCGTGCCCGCGTCGTCGGCTTCCGCGGCCTCCGGCTCGTCGTCCGCGGCCTTGGTTTCGTCGGCTTCGGCTTCGGCTTCCGCGTCGTCGGACTCCGTGTCGTCAGACTCTGCATCGCCGGTGTCGGCCGAGTCCTGCTCGTCGGCATCGGGCTCGGTGGCGGCGACATCGGCAGCACCCGTGGCGGCGGCGCCTGCGCCTGCGGCGCCCGCCGTCTCGCCCTGGTCCTCGGCCTCGTCGGTCGCCTCTTCCGCCTCATCGGCATCGACCTTGTCGGCCTCGGCCTGTGCGTCGTCAGACTCCTCGGTGGCGCCCTCGTCTGCGGCGTCGTCCCCGGGCTCGTCCGCGCTGTCTGTGTCGGCGCTGTCCGCGTCGGCCGCCTCGATCTTGGTATCGCTCGAATCGGCGGCCTCCGTGGCAGTCTCGCCCTCGGCGTCCGCGGTACCCGTCGAATCGGCCGCGTCCGCATCTGCGGCGTCGGTCGCGGCCTCGTCGGTCGGGGTCGGTGCATCCGTGTCGGCGGATTTCGGGCCGGCGGCGTCGGTGACGATCTTCTTGGTGTCGTCGACTGATTCGGTGCCGGCCGTCGGTGCCGGCGTTGTGATCTTCGTCGTGGTGTCGGCAGCCGCATCGTCGGACACATTGCTGCGTCGGTTGCGCAGCGACGTGATCGCCTTGGCCACGACAGACTTGCCCTCATCAGTGGGGTGAGACATCGACCCAGTTCTCGCCTTCTGTAGTTCCCCGGCCCACCCCTGTTCGGCAGGTGGCATCGGTCGCCCAGCTTATCGAATACGGCTCGGGCGGGCACAATTGCAAGCATGACTTCATTCGGTGACCTCCTGGGCCCGCAGCCCACCCTCTTGACCGGCGACGACGAGGCCGAACTGGCCTTGGAAAACGGGGTCGATCCGACGACCGTCGCCGCCGACCATCCGGCCGCGTCGGTCGCCTGGGCATACCTCGCGGAAGCGGCGATCGAGGCGAATCAGCCGGTCGCGGCCTATGCCTACGCCCGCACCGGCTACCACCGCGGGCTCGATCAGCTGCGCCGTCACGGCTGGAAGGGGTTCGGCCCGGTGCCGTGGAGCCACGAGCCGAACCGCGGCTTCCTGCGCTGCGTCGGCGTGCTGGCGCGGGCCGCGCAGACGATCGGCGAGGAAGACGAATACCTGCGCTGTGTGGATCTGTTGAACGACAGCGATCCGACCGTGCTCGCGGAGCTGGGCCTGTCCTGACCGCTGCGGTCGTCGGTCGCTCCGGATATTGCGATACATGCGCATCTATGCATAAATAGAGGCATGGGCCACTCGCACAGCCACGGGCATTCGCACACGGGCGCGTCGGGGGCGAACCGTCGGTTGTGGCCGATGGTGCTCGGCGCACTCATCATCAGCTCGTTCTTCGTGGTCGAGCTGGTGGTCGCGCTGCTGGTGAATTCGCTGGCGCTGCTGGCCGACGCCGGACACATGCTGACCGATGTGGTCGCGCTCCTGATGGGGCTCGGCGCGCTGCTGCTGGCGCGGCACGGCGCCGCCGACGGCGGGAAGGCCGGCGTCAAGACGTTCGGCTGGCATCGCGCCGAGGTGATGACGGCCGTGGTCAATGCCGCGCTGCTGTTCGGTGTCGCGGGATACGTTCTCTACGAAGCGATTCAACGGATCGGCACCGACCCCGACACCCCCGGCCTGCCGTTGGTGATCGTCGCGATCATCGGGCTCGCGGCCAACCTCGTGGTGATGCTGCTGCTGCGCGGCGACGCTCAGGAGAGCATCGCGGTCCGCGGCGCCTACATGGAGGTGTTGGCCGACGCGGTCGGCAGCGTCGGAGTGCTCATCGCCGGCATCGTGACGCTGACGACTGGCTGGCGGTACGCCGACCTGACGGTCGCGGTGCTGGTGGCGCTGTGGGTGGTTCCGCGCGCGGGCCGGCTCGCGTTGGATGCGCTACGGATCCTGGTGCAGCAGGCGCCGGCGCATATCGACGTCGCCGGGCTGCGCGATCAGCTGACCGCCCTCGACGTCGTCGACGAGGTGCACGACCTGCACGTCTGGACGCTGACCACCGGCATGGATGTGGCCACGGTGCATGTCACCAGCCGCGCCGACAACGCGACCGTGTTGGTCGCCGCCCAGCGGGTGCTTGACGCGCACGGGCTGCACCACGCGACCATTCAGGTCGACACCCCCGAGATGCGCGACCAATGCCACGAGGAGCTGACCTGGTAGTTGCTCCGGCCCAATGAACCGTGGGCTGCGTTGTCGGTCGGCCCGCATAGGACCGCACTATCGCGGGCCTTCCTCCGCCTTGCCCACGGCCGATTGGATCCGCAGCAACTGCGTTAGCCGATCAGTTTCCAGTCGATGTGGTGCCTGTAGAAGGTCGCTCGAGCGACGCTGCGGCCATCGCGGATTCCGTTGCGCACCACGGTGATCGACTCGCCGCCGGACTGCACCGCGCGGGCCGCCGTCCAGCCGCCGCCGAACCAGCGCGCGCGCCGGGTGCGCAGGCCGGGCTCTGAGGTCGTTGGCTCGACCGTGATCACCGCGTCGCCGGTCATCCCGTCGTAGATGGTGGCGTCGTCGGCGGTGGTGACGCCGGGGCCGACGAAGACGTGGTCGCCCTCGCCGATCAGCACCTGCCCGGTGTCGTCACGGACCAGGGGCAGTGATCGCGCTGGCGCGGCGGCGTCGGCGGCAATGGCGCCGGCTCGCTTACCGTGGGGAATTCCGAGGATCCGCGTCCCGGCTGTCCGGATCGGCGACACGAATGCGACCGGGACATCCAGTCGTTCGGTCGCCATCAACCGGCCCAGGACCAGGGCGAGGAACGCGTCGGGGTTGCTGTCGGACGCCACGACCACCAGGCGGTTGCAGTCTTCCGCCAGGTGGGTGGCGATCGCCTCCTTCACCGAACCCCGGTCTGACGCCACGATCTGTTCGGGCGCCAACTCGGGCCACTGATGATCGGATTGTTCTGCCAGTACCAACATTGCGTCCGCTTCCCATCCGTCGGGGCCGGGTCCAGTAGGGTTATCCCACGGTCATGGCACTGGACTGCTGCCGTGAGCCGGAAGGAGTATCAGAATGCCTGCGATCGTACTGATCGGCGCCCAATGGGGCGATGAAGGTAAGGGAAAGGCCACCGATCTGCTCGGTGAGCGGCTGCAGTGGGTGGTGCGCTACCAGGGCGGTAACAACGCCGGTCACACCGTCGTGCTGCCGGACGGCGAGACCTTCGCCCTGCATCTGATCCCGTCCGGCATCCTGACCCCCGGGGTGAAGAACGTCATCGGCAACGGCGTGGTGGTCGATCCCGGCGTCCTGCTGACCGAGCTCGGCGGGCTCGAGGACCGCGGCGTCGACACGACCGGCTTGATGATCTCGGCCGATGCCCACCTGCTGATGCCGTACCACGTCGCGATCGACAAGGTGACCGAAAGGTTCTTGGGCAACAAGAAGATCGGCACCACCGGTCGCGGCATCGGCCCGTGCTACATGGACAAGATCGCGCGCGTCGGCGTGCGCGTGCAGGACGTTCTCGACGAGGGCATCCTCGCCCAAAAGGTCGAGGCCGCACTGGAAATCAAGAACCAGATGCTGGTCAAGATCTACAACCGGCAGGCATTGGAGCCGGCCAAGGTCGTCGACGAGGTGCTCGAACAGGCCGAGGGCTTCAAGCACCGCATCGCCGATACGCGGCTGCTGCTCAACAAGGCCCTGGAGGCCGGCGAGACCGTGCTGCTGGAAGGCTCGCAGGGCACGTTGCTCGATGTCGACCACGGCACGTATCCCTTTGTGACGTCATCGAATCCGACCGCCGGCGGGGCGGCCGTGGGGTCCGGCATCGGTCCGACTCAGATCACCACCGTGCTCGGCATCCTGAAGGCGTACACCACGCGCGTCGGGTCCGGCCCGTTCCCGACCGAACTCTTCGACGAGCACGGCGAGTACCTGGCCAAGCAGGGCGGCGAGGTCGGCGTCACCACCGGGCGCGCCCGGCGCACCGGCTGGTTCGACGCCGTGATCGCCCGGTACGCGACCCGCGTCAACGGCATCACCGACTACTTCCTGACCAAGCTCGACGTGTTGTCGTCGCTCGACACCGTGCCGATCTGCGTCGGCTACGAGGTGGACGGCGAGCGGCTGCATGAGATGCCGATGACCCAGTCGCAGATCCATCACGCCAAGCCGATCTACGAAGAGATGCCCGGCTGGTGGGAGGACATCTCCGGGGCACGCACCTTCGACGATCTTCCGAAGAACGCCCGGGACTATGTGCTGCGTCTGGAAGACCTTGCCGGAGCACATATTTCCTGCATCGGAGTCGGTCCGGGTCGCGATCAGACGATCGTACGCCGCGACATCCTGGGCTAACGCATGCGAATTCTCCGTCGCGACTACGACTTCGGGTCCATCCTGCTCGGGTCGCTCGGGGAGAGCGAACGGGTGCGCCGCATCCGCCTGCAGATCCTGATCTCGCTGGGAGTGCTGATTCCCAACGCGATCGGCGCCGGTCTGGCCATACTGATCACGACGGTCGGCATTCGGAAGCCGTCGATGTTCCAAGAGCATCTATGGTGGATCAATTTTCTTGTGCTCCCGCTCTATGTGGGTGCGGCCTTCGTCGTCGGCCTGATCTACGGCACGGCCAAGGTCATGCGGCAGCTGAAATGGGTACGACTACAGCAGGTTCCGACCGTTGCCGATGGCCGGTACGTGATGCGTATCCCGATGGTGCTCGCGCGGTTGCAGCTGTTCTTCTGGCTGATCGCGGTCGCGCTCTTCACCACGCTCTACGGTGTGCAGGACTGGAACATGACCGCGAAGGTCGGGTTCGCGACCGGGATCAGCGCCATTGTCGTGTCGGTGTTCTCGTACCTG
Organism: Jongsikchunia kroppenstedtii DSM 45133; assembly: GCF_000380485.1. Classification (GTDB taxonomy): domain Bacteria; phylum Actinomycetota; class Actinomycetes; order Mycobacteriales; family Mycobacteriaceae; genus Jongsikchunia; species Jongsikchunia kroppenstedtii. The sequence continues at coordinate 41,759 of NZ_AQYG01000039.1, forward strand.
CTCGTCGAGTTCGCGTTGCGGCCCTTGGCGGCTCAGGTGCTGGAGGTCAACGGCCCGTCCGTGAGCCGCCGGTCAGGGCTGCGGGTGCGGACGGCGGTGACGTGGGCCGTCGGCACCGGGCTACCGCTGATCGGCGTCATTCTCACCGCCGCGCTGTCGTACGCCGGGCCGCGGATGTCGCGTAGCGACCTGGCGATCGCGGTGCTCGGGCTGGCGGGTATCGCGTTGGGTACCAGCCTGATCCTGACGATGCTCAACGCCGGTTCGATCGTCGACCCGATCCGCTCGGTGAAGTCAGGGATGAAGCGGGTCAGCCAGGGCGACAACAAGGTTCACGTCGTCGTGTACGACGGCAGCGAGCTGGGCGAATTGCAGCAGGGGTTCAACTCCATGGTCGAGGGCCTGGCCGAACGCGAACGCATGCGGGACCTCTTCGGCCGTCATGTGGGCCGCGAGGTGGCCGAGGCCGCGCTGGAGCAGAAGATGGAACTCGGCGGATCCGAGCGGCTGGTCGCGGTGATCTTCGTCGACGTCATCGGCTCGACGACGTTGGCGCAGCAGCGATCTCCGGTCGAGGTGGTGGCGATCCTCAACCGTTTCTTCGCCGTGGTGGTGAGCGCCATCAGCCGGAATGGCGGGCTGGTCAACAAGTTCGAGGGCGACGCCGTCCTGGCGATCTTCGGCGCGCCGATCACCGTCCCCGACGCGGCCGGGTCGGCGCTGGCCGCATCGCGCGAGATCGCCGACGAACTCCGCGTGAAGGTGCCGGAGCTGCAGGCCGGGGTCGGCGTGGCGTACGGCCCCGCGGTCGCCGGAAACGTCGGCGCCATCGAGAGATTCGAATACACCGTGATCGGCGATCCGGTCAACGAGGGCGCCCGACTCAGTGAGGCGGCGAAGGTCGATCCGAGCCGACCGATGGCGTCCGGCCGCGCCATCACGGCCGCGGCGCCGGAGGAGTCGCGGTTCTGGGAACGCATCGACACCATCACGCTGCGCGGCCGGACCGATGCCACCGAGGTGTACGGCCCGCGGCGGGCCTGACCGATCCACCTTTCGATCCTGGGAGAAGCAATGGATATAGATGTCGACGTGAACCAGTCCCAGGCTGTCTACGACCACTATCGCGAGCACCAGCAGAACGTTCGCAAGGCGCGGTTGATGTACGGGGTGCTGGCGGCGAGATACCGTCCGCGAGTGCGCCATATCGGCGATGGGCGGGCCCAGCTCCGGTCGGCTATCCGGCAAGGGGCGTCGCTGCTGGTCGTCGCCAACCATGTCCGGCTGTCCGATCCGCTGGTCCTCGCCGCGGCCGGATTCCGCTCGCCGCTGCGCGCCCGGATCGGACACATCCGTGTGCTGGCGAAGGACGAGTTGTTCGCCGAGCCGGAGCAGCGCCGCAAGATCGATGCCCTCGGTGGCATTCCGGTGTTCCGCCGCACCGATCATGGGATGCGGGTGGCGTTGACGGCGGGGCAGCAGATGATCGATACGTGCACCTACCGGATGGCCCGCGGCGACAGCATTGCCATCTTTCCGGAGGGCACCTGCAACCTCGACGACCCGTTGCATGTCCAGAAGCTCAACAGCGGTGTCGGGCATATCGCTCGACGGGCCGGTGAACGGGGCGCGGATGTCGTTGCCGTCATGGCGGGAATCGCCTACCCGGACGACTCCCCGCGCCGTGCCATGGTGGTCCTCGGTGAGCCGTTTGCCATCTCGGAGCTGGAATCGACGACACCCGCCGGCATCACCCGCGTCGTCCAGACCGAACTGCAGGCCGCCGTCGACGAAGCGCAGCGCCGAAAGTAGACGCCGCGGCTGTCAGACAGTGGCGACCCCGCTGCAGGTCGGTCCAGGCAGGTCGGGGATCAATCCGTGATTCGTCGCCGTGATGGTGACCCGGATCTGCCCGTGGCCGGTGAGTCCGGTGATCTGATACCCGGAGTCGTCACCCAGTCCGTGGGTCCAGTGACGCTGGAACGTCTGCGTCCGATTGGTGGCCAACTCGGTGACCGTGACAGTGGTGTCCGTCGTGTACGGAAACAGGCTCTTGCTGTCGCTCCCGATGGAGAACTGTCCCGGCCATGGGCTGTCTGTCGTCACGGTCGCACCGCCATAAAACGGTATGTCGAGAATGTTGGGATTCAGTCCGTAGCACTGCATCGCGATGTATTCGGATCGAGACTCTGCTTGTGCGGGCGTGCTGAACAGCAACGACAATGTCGCGGCGCTCACGACGATCCCGGCCGCGGTGGCAACGGTTTTCGCCTGCATGACACTCCTTTCCCCGGTTCGACGTGGCTGGCTAGTGCGCCTGGATCAGCTCGTAGTAGTTGAAGCCGTGTCCCATGCCGTCGCAGTACACGGCGCCGTGGAAGCCGGTCTTGCACGACGATCCGCCGCGCTCGACCTGGAAGCCGGCGGTCGCGCCCGATCCCACGGGATGGCCGACCTTGTCGATCGGCGGGTTGCCCTGCGGCAGCGTGTGCGGCGTGCCGATGCCGAGCCCGGGATGCGCTGGGGCCCAGGGCACATCGATCAACACCTCGCGCACGTTGAACGGGATGTAGAGCGATCCCGAGCCGAAAGCGATGCTCATCGGTGCCGGTGTGGTCAGATCGCAGCCGACCACGCCGTTGTCGGCGATGGAGCAGTTCAACGATCCGGCGGAGAAGTAGACAGGACCGGGTGCCGCAGCAGCGGGCGTAAGGCTGGCCGCTCCGGTCGCGATGGTGAAAAGCGCCGCGGCGCCTGCTGCCATTTGTGTGAGTACTCGCATACGTCGTCCTCGCGTCAGCCCGACCCACTGGCCACACTAGATCATTAGCACGTCAAATGAAATGGTTCGGTGAAATACGTTACGGAACAGCAGGTTTACCGTGATTCTCAGACCTGAACCCAACCGAGGGTTCGGGACACCGCATCCTGCCATTTCGCGTATCCCGCCTCGCGATGCTCGCTCGTCCACTGCGGCGACCAGCGTTTGGACTCCTGCCACTGCGCGGCGAGTTCGTCGGTCGTCGACCAGTAGCCGACCGCCAGGCCGGCCGCGTAGGCCGCACCCAGGGCCGTGGTCTCCGCGACGACCGGTCGGCTCACGTCGATGCCGAGCACGTCGGCCTGGGTCTGCATGCACAGCTCGTTGGCGGTGACCCCGCCGTCGACCTTGAGAACCTCAAGTCGCACACCGGAATCCTTGGTCATCGCGTCGGCGACGTCGCGACTCTGATAGCAAATCGACTCCAGCGTAGCCCGCGCGATGTGGCCGTTGTTGTTGAACCGCGACAGCCCGACGATCGCGCCGCGGGCGTCCGATCGCCAGTAGGGGGCGAACAGGCCGGAGAATGCCGGCACGAAGTACACTCCGCCGTTGTCGGGCACCTCGCGGGCTAGTGACTCACTCTGTGCCGCACCGGAAATGATGCCGAGCTGGTCGCGCAGCCATTGCACGGCCGAGCCGGTCACCGCGATCGATCCCTCCAGGGCGTAGACGGCCGGCCGGTCGCCGAACTGGTAGCAGACGGTGGTCAGCAGCCCGTTCTGCGAACGCACGATCTGCTCACCGGTGTTGAGCAGCAAGAAGTTTCCGGTGCCGTAGGTGTTCTTGGCCTCGCCGGCCTTCAGGCACACCTGGCCGACCATCGCGGCCTGCTGGTCGCCGAGTGCCGCCGCAATGGGTATCTCGCCGGCGAATGGCCCGGTGACAGTGGTGTGGCCGTACGGATCTCGCGGCGCCGACGGCCGGATCTCGGGGAGCATCGCGTGCGGCAGATCGAACAACGCGAGCAGCTCGTCGTCCCATTGCAGCGTCTCCAGATTCATCAGCATGGTGCGGCTGGCATTGGTCACGTCGGTGACGTGCACGCCGCCGTCCGGGCCGCCGGTCAGATTCCAGATGAGCCAGGTGTCGACGGTGCCGAACAGTACGTGTCCGAGTTCGGCCGCGGCGCGTACGCCCTCGACGTTGTCGAGGATCCACTTCGCCTTGCCCGCACTGAAATACGTCGCGGGCGGGATCCCGGCCTTGTGTCGGATGACATCGCCGCCCGGCCCGGCGTCCAGCGCGGCGGCGATCGCGTCGGTGCGGGTGTCCTGCCAGACGATCGCGTTGTAGACGGGCCGGCCGGTGTACCGGTCCCACAGCACGGTCGTCTCGCGCTGGTTGGTGATGCCGATGGCCGCAAGATCATTCGCGGTGAGGCCGGTCTTGCGCAGCGCCGTCTGCACGACCGAGGAGGTGCGGTCCCAGATCTCCACGGGGTCGTGCTCGACCCATCCGGCCTGCGGCATCACCTGCTGATGTTCGAGCTGATGCCGTCCGACCTCGTTACCCGCGTGGTCGAAGATCATGAAGCGAGTACTGGTGGTGCCCTGGTCGATCGCGCCGACGTAACTCATCTACTCCTGGTCCTCTCGTTCGAGACGGTCGGTCAATACGCCTTCGGTGAGGTCGAGCTGGCGCAGCGCGCGGCGCAGCACCTCGTCGTCGATGAGACCGGCGTCGCGGTCACTGATCAGAGATTCACGTTGCACGCGAAGCACTTCCAGACGCATCCGGCGATAGGCGCCGGTGGGACTCTCGCCGATCTGGCCGGGCCCGCGGCCCAACTGCTCCCAGGCCTGCGACTTCCGGGCGCGCACCCAGTTCCCCAGGGCCTCGGCCTGCTCACGACGCGGATCGCCTTCGGGCAGCTGCTGCACCAGTTCCTTGAGGCGTGCCATCGCCTTTCGTCCGGCCCGGTCCTGGGCGCCGGCCATGGCGACGAGATCGCTCTGCCGCTCGTTCCCCTCCACCCCGAGCAGTCGGATCACCCACGGCAGCGTCGTGCCCTGCAGCAGCAGGGTGCCGACGACGACGGCGAACGTGATGAAGATGATCTCGTCGCGGGCAGGAAACGGCTCGTCCGAGTCGGTGGTCAAGGGGATGGCGAAGGCGGCGGCCAGGCTGACCACGCCGCGCATGCCGGCCCAGCCGACGACGAAGGTGTTGCGCCACAATGGCGGCTGCGCCTCGGGATCGCGCAGCCGGCGCAATCCCCAGCTGGTCATCGCGAAGAGCCGCACCCACAGTAGGCGCACCACGATCACGGTGCCGAGTACCGCGATGGTCGCCCACACCAGGGTCGGCACCTGATCCTTGTTGAGGTTGCGGACCACCGAGGGCAGCTGCAGACCGATGAGCAGGAAGACGAACGACTCGAGCACCACCTCGAGCGACTTCCAGACCGCGTTGTCCTGCAACCGTGTCGCGTAGCCCTCGCGTACCGACCGCTGCCCGAGGAACAGTCCGGCGGTGACCACGGCGATCACGCCGGAGGTGTGCGCCTCCTCGCCGAGCCAGTAGATGCCGAACGGGGCCAAGAGCCCCATCGCCGTCTCCATCTGCGGATCGTCAAGCCAGTTACGAAGTTTGGAGACAGCCAGGCCGACCCCCAGACCGATCGCGGTGCCGCCGACGGCCGCGAGAGCGAAGGTGCCGATGCCCTCCCAGATCGACGTGACGCCGCCGACCGCGGCGCCGAGCGCGATGCGGTATGCCGTGAGCGCGGTCGCGTCGTTGAGGAGGCTCTCGCCGGAGAGCAGCGTCATGATCTGCCGCGGCAGCCCGAGGCGGCGGCCGATCGCCTGCGCGGCGACGGCATCTGGCGGTGCGACGATCGCCCCGAGTACGAATGCCGCACCCAGCGGCAGTTCGGGGACCACCCAGTACGCAACGAAACCGACGACCACGGTGCTGGCCAGCGGGAGCAGCACAGCGAGCGAGCTGACCGCGGCGACATTGCGTCGCAGCGCCAGGTAGGAGCTGTCCAGCGCGGCCGCGTACAGCAGCGGCGGCAGCACGATGAACAGCACGAAGTCGGGGTCCAGGGTGGTGGACGGCAGTCCGGGGATCCAGGCGATGCCCAGGCCGACGAGCACCAGCAGCAGCGGTGCGGGAGCGCCGTACCGGCGCGCGGGTGCGGCGGTGATCAGCGCGATCACCGCCGCCATCAGCAGGCCTGTGTTCACCCAGACGGTCCTTCCTCGACGACGCTGCCGCCCTATCGTTGCATCAGCGGCCGGTCCGAACCCGCAGTGACGGGGGATTCAGGTGACGCCGGCGCGACGGTGCACCACAATGGAATGCAATGAGACTCATCAAGCGATCGGTCATGCACCGCAACATGAAACCCATCGACGACGCGCCGTCGTCGACCGACTGCGCCGAACTCGCGGCTGCGACCGAGCCGGCGGTGGACCCGGACGTCGACGAGTCGGTCTGCCAGGGCTGCGCCGAATTGGGCGAATTCCACTGGGCTCATCTGCGCAAATGCCTTAGCTGCGGCTATATCGGCTGCTGCGACTCCAGCCCGCACCGGCATGCGACTGCGCACTATCACCAGTCGGGTCATCCGGTGATGCGGTCGGCCGAGCCGGGGGAGTCCTGGCGCTGGTGCTACGTGCATGCGCAGCTCGGCTGATCGCCCCGCGTCCGGCGCTGGTCGAACGAACGTTGACCGAATGAACCCCAACCGAATGACTCGGGCCGGTGGCATGCGTTGCTATCGCGTCGCGACCGATAGCCTGGTCGGGTGAACAGTCCTGACGAAGCCGGCGCCGTCGACGAGTCCGGTCCCGGCGCGGTCGTGAACATTCCGAAGGTCATCGGAACCCCGCTGACCCCGCAGGCGACCACCGTGATGCTGTTGGGCGCAGGCGAATTGGGCAAGGAAGTGATCATCGCCTTCCAGCGCCTCGGCGTCGAGGTGATCGCGGTCGACCGATACGCGGATGCGCCCGGACATCAGGTCGCCCACCGGTCCTATGTGATCGACATGATGGATCCGGCCGCGCTGCTGGGCCTGATCGAGCGGGAACGGCCGATGTTCGTCGTGCCGGAGATCGAGGCCATCGCCACCTCGGCGCTGGCGCAGGCGCAGGCCCGGGGCTATTGCGAGGTGGTGCCGACCGCGCGGGCGGTCGCATTGACGATGAACCGCGAGGGGATCCGCCGGCTGGCCGACGAGGAACTCGGCCTGCCGACGTCGCCGTATGCATTCGCCGGGACCGTCGACGAGGTCCGCCGGGCCGCGGACAAGATCGGCTACCCGTGCGTGGTGAAGCCGATCATGTCCTCGTCCGGCAAGGGGCAGTCGGTGCTGGCGGGCCCCGACGACGTCGACGCGGCCTGGGCGGCAGCGCAATCCGGCGGGCGCGTCGCGTCCGATCGCGTGATCGTCGAAGGATTCATCGACTTCGATTACGAGATCACGCTGCTGGCCGTCCGGTCCTACGACCGCGCCTCGAACGAGCTGATCACGCAGTTCTGCTCGCCGATCGGCCATCTGCAGGAGGGTGGCGACTACATCGAGTCGTGGCAGCCGCACCTGATGAGCGAACATGCGCTGGGTGCCGCGATGTCCGTGGCGGCGCGCGTCGCGGTCGGGCTCGGCGACGGAAAGCTCGGCGGGCGTGGCATTTTCGGCGTCGAGATGTTCGTCAAGAACGATGACGTCTACTTCTCCGAGGTGAGCCCGCGGCCGCATGACACCGGCCTGGTCACCATGGCCACGCAGCGGCTCAGCGAATTCGAGATGCATGCGCGGGCCATCCTCGGGCTGCCGGTCGACGTGACCCTGGCATCTCCGGGCGCGTCGGCGGTCATCTACGGCGGGCTGGACGAGCCGGCCATCGGCTTCGCGGATGTGGCTGCCGCGCTGGAGGTCCCGGAGACCGATATCCGACTGTTCGGCAAGCCGGTCAGTCATCGCCGCCGGCGGATGGGCGTGGTGACCGCGACCGCGGACGACGTCGACACCGCCCGCAGCCGGGCCAGTGAGGCCGCCGCGCGGGTGCGGCCGGTGAGCACGCGCCGACCGGCTCGGCCGGACGGCGCCGCCGATCCGGCCGAGGCCGACGACGCGCCGCCGCCCACGAACGAGAACCCGGCCGCCCCGCCCGTCCCCCCGGCCGAGGCCGGCGATGAGGCCGCCGCGACCGAGGTGATCGAGACGGCAGCCGACACCGAGGTGATCGAGGCTCCGGAGGCGACGGAGGTGATCGCGACGGCCCCGGCGACCGACGCCGCAGAGCCCGCCGCCGCGACGGAGGTGATCGAGACTGCCGCGGTGACCGAGGCGATCGCGACGGCGTCCGATGGGGCCCCTAAGTCGGGCCCGACACCGAAGCCGGAGCCGAAATCGGCCCCGAAACAGGCTCCGGCGGGGAGAAATTCCGACCCGACTCCCACACCCCGGCCGCATATCCGAAAATTGCCGCCTACCTCGTCGAATACGACGGCCGATTGACGCATATCGGTAACGCTCGGGCGTCGGTATCGCCGTTATTTCTCTGGATTTGCTAACGCAAGCCACACATTTACGCGATCTTCCTAACAGAGTCCGCCCGGGAGATACCCAGTCGGCCTCGTGGACCTAGGAGGGCCTGACATGAAGCAGAAGTTCGCTCGGGGGTTGATTGCAGCGGCCGCAGTAGTCGGCATCGGCGCCGGAACGGCTTTGGCAGCGGCACCCGCTTCGGCTGCTGCGCCTGCAGACCTGCGCATGATCGGTGGCGTGAACTGCCAGTTCGGCGCCCCGGGTGTGCCATGGCAGAACGCCTGGACGATGACGCGCTGGATGACGGTGCAGAACGTCGGCGGCACCACGATGCCCGGTGTATGGATGCAGGAAGTCAGTGGCCAGCAGAAGTACATCGGCGACCTCAAGCCGGGCGAGGTGGCCTGGGCCCAGCAGATCAAGACCGTGCAGTTCGGCTGCTTCCCGGCGTCGATCTCCGGCTACACCTGGGGCGCCTACACCGAGGACCTGACCAACAACTACGGCTTCTGGTACAACATCAACTCTTTCTGACCAGCAGTTCGTCGGCTGCCGCGGTTCGCTGAACTCGGCGGTCGACACCAATACCGCCGCACGCACGCGCGGATAACGACGAATGGCTCTCGATCCGATCGGGGGCCATTCGTCGTTTGTCGGTAATGGGAATCTCGCGAAATTCGCCAATAGTTTGCGAAAGCACCTACTTTCCATGCACGATCCCAAGCGGGCGGGGAAAACTGGGAACCAACTGAGGAGTTGCTATGAACAAGAAGCTGACTCGTGGGCTGGCCGCAGTGGTAGCCGCGTGCGGGATCGGGGCGGCCAGCGTTGTCGCCGCCGCGCCCGCGCAGGCCGACGCTCCGGCCGACCTGGCCCTCCTGGGCGGCGTGGATTGCAGTTTCGGCAAGCCGGGAGTGCCGTGGAAGGACGCCTGGAGCATGCACCGCTGGATGGTCGTCAAGAACATCGGCGGCACCACGATGCCGGGGGTCACGCTGCAGGAGATCAATGGTCCGACGCTGAACGTCGGTGACCTGAAGCCGGGCGAGACCTCGAAGCCCATCGAGACGACGTGGTTCGGCTGCTTCCCGAGCTCGATCGCCGGCTACACCTGGGGCGCCAACGCCGAGCCGATCATGAACAACTACGGCTTCTGGTGGAACCTCCGCAAGGTGGATCAGCCCGCCAAGCCGTAGCGCTTGCCCGCCGGGCTAGATCTTGTCCGGCTCCGAGGCCGCGAGCATGTCATGGCGTTCGACGACTTTGATGCGCTCGCGGCCCTCGGCGGCGCCCAGCGACCGCTCATGCTCGTCGAGTCGGTACCAGCCGTCCCAGGTGGTGAACGGGTGGTTCTTCGATTCGAGCAGCGTGATGATCGAGTCCTCGTGCGGCTCCGCCGGATCGAGCAGGGCGCCGTTCACCATGTCCTCGACCAGGCATTCGATGGTCTCGTTGGCGTCGCCCTTGGTGTGGCCGATCAGGCCGACCGGACCGCGCTTGATCCAGCCGGTCGTGTACAGACCGCGCTGGTGTTCACCGTTGTCGAAGACGCGTCCGGCCTCGTTGGGGATGACACCCGCCTGGTCGTCGAACGGGATCTCGGGCAGGTTGTCCGACAGGTAGCCGACCGCGCGGTAGACCGCGGTGACGTCCCAGTCGGTGAACTTGCCGGTGCCCTTGACGTTGCCGGTGCCGTCGAGCTCGGTGCGCTCGGTGCGCAGGCCCACGACCTCGCTGTTCTCGCCGAGGATCTCGACGGGGCTCTCGAAGAAGTGCAGGAAGAGCTTGTGGATCGCGCCGGCCTTCGGGTCCTCGCGGATCGCGTAGTTCTCGATGATCGTGGCGACCTGGTCGGTGATCTTCGACGTCCGCCGGGCCACGGCCGAACCCTCGTCGTACTCGATGTCCTCGGGTGCGACGACGACCTCGATGTTGGGCGAGTGGTCGAGCTCCTTGAGCTCGAGCGGCGTGAACTTCGCCTGCGCCGGGCCGCGACGGCCGAACACATGCACCTCGAGCGCTTTGTTGGCCTTCAGACCCTCGTAGACGTTGGCCGGAATCTCGGTCGGCAGCAGCTCGTCGCCGGTCTTGGCGAGCACGCGCGCCACGTCCAGGGCGACATTGCCGACGCCGATGACGGCGACCTTCTCCTCCTCCAGCGGCCAGGTGCGCGAGAAGTCGGGGTGGCCGTCGTACCAGGCGACGAACTGTGCGGCGCCGTAGCTGCGCTTCAGGTCGATGCCAGGGATCTCCATGACGCGGTCATCGGTGGCGCCGGTGGAGAAGATGATGCCGTCGTAGCGGGCCTTGAGGTCCTCGAGGGTGACGTCGGTGCCGTAGTCGACGTTGCCGATGAGGCGTACCTGCGACTTGTCGAGCACCTTGTGCAGGGCGGTGATGATGCCCTTGATGCGCGGGTGGTCGGGTGCGACGCCGTAGCGGATCAGGCCGAACGGGGCCGGCATGCGCTCGAACAGGTCGATGCTGACGCCACGCCCCGCGTTCAGGGTGTCGGACTTCATCAGGGCATCGGCGGCATAGATGCCGGCGGGGCCGGCTCCGACGATTGCTACTCGAAGCGGACGGGTGTCAGTCATGGCGCGCTTTTACCTCGGATCGACTGTGTAAGTGTGGGCTCGCCGCGCCCGCGAGAGGTGACCTGCTCGCCGCGCATGCGTGACCCGTAACCCCATTACGGTATGCGCCGGTGACGTCATGCACCAAACGCGGGCACCCCGACTGTGGCCTGGTTAACTGCGCGACTTAGGTGACGCTAACCCGCCGTGGGCGCGGGGTAGCCCCGCGTGACCAATACACTGCGGGCATGTCGAAAGAGCCGTCCGCGACCGATCAGCCCGAAGCCGTGGAGCCGGAGCGCCCATTTCTGTCCGCCGCCTGGCCGTTCCTGGTCGCGGTGGCCATCATCATCGTCGCGCTGCTGGCGATCGTGATCATGCACGTCGTCAAGCCGGGCAGCGAGCGACTCACCGACAGCGCGAAGATCACCCGCACGCTCAACGACTACTACTCATCGATCTCCGAAGTGAAGTACGACCGGTACCGCTCGACCTTCTGCCCGCAGGACACCCAGCTGTCGTCGTTCCCGACGGCGCAGCAGTTCACGGACAAGTACCAGGCAATTCGCGACAAGAACGGCCAGATCAAGATGGAGGACCCGAGCGAGGTCACCGTCAACGGCGACGTCGCCACGGCCAACTCGCACTGGGCGTACACCAGCGGCGACACGAGCAATCACACCGACGCCATGAAATTTTTCAAGGACGGCGACGATTGGAACATCTGCAACAGCATCCAGCCGGGACAGAAATGAGTCCGAGTTCATGAGCTACGCCGGAAACCTCACGCCGGAGCAGGCCTGGGAGATCTTGACGTCGGATCCGTCGTCGGTACTGGTCGATTGCCGTACCAACGCCGAATGGAACTACGTCGGGGTGCCGGAACTGTCATCCATCGGCAAGCGCACCGTCTTCATCGAATGGATCAGCTATCCGGACGGTGCGGCCAATCCGAACTTCGTCCAGGAGCTGCGCGCCGCCGGCGTCACGGACGATCAGCGGGTGCTGTTCATCTGCCGCAGCGGGCACCGATCGATCGGTGCCGCGCAGGCCGCCACCGCGGACGGTGTCGCACAGGCGTACAACATTCTTGACGGGTTCGAGGGCGACCTGGACGCCGACGGGCACCGCGGTGCGGCCGGCTGGCGGGCGCTGGGTCTGCCCTGGCGACAGGGCTAGCCCGAACGGGTCGAGGGTCCGCCGGACCTTCCCATGAGGAGTAGAGAACAGTGAGTTACGAACTGCCCGAGGGCCTTTCGCCCGAGACGTTGGGCGTGCGCGGCGGGCTGCTGCGGACGAATTTCGAGGAGACCAGCGAGGCGCTGTTCCTCAACTCGGGCTACGTCTACGAGTCGGCCGAGGCCGCCGAGCGCGCTTTCACGGGCGAAGACGTCCGTTTCGTCTATTCGCGCTACGGCAATCCGACCGTCGCGATGTTCGAGGAGCGGATGCGGCTGCTCGAAGGCGCCGAGGCGTGCTTCGCGACATCGACCGGCATGTCCGCGGTGTTCGTGGCGCTGGGTGCGCTCCTCGTTGCCGGCGACCGGCTGGTCGCCGCGCGCAGCCTGTTCGGTTCCTGCTTCGTGATCTGCAACGAGATCCTGCCGCGCTGGGGCATCGAGACCGAATTCGTCGACGGCGAGGATCTGGAGCAGTGGGAGCGGGCGCTGAGCAAGCCCGCTGCCGCGGTGTTCTTCGAGACGCCGTCGAACCCGATGCAGACCCTCGTCGATATCGAGAAGGTCAGCGAACTCGCCCACGCCGCGGGCGCAAAAGTGGTGCTGGACAACGTCTTCGCCACCCCGCTGCTGCAGCAGGGCCTGCCGCTCGGCGCCGACGTGGTCGTCTATTCGGGGACCAAGCACATCGACGGCCAGGGCCGGGTCATGGGCGGCGCGATCCTGGGCGAGCAGGACTACATCGACGGCCCGGTGAAGCAGCTGATGCGGCATACCGGCCCGGCGATCAGCCCGTTCAACGCGTGGACGCTGGTGAAGGGGCTGGAGACGCTGCGCCTGCGGGTCGACGCCTCCACCGCGTCGGCGCTGCGGCTCGCGCAGTTCCTGGAGGCCGATGAGCGGGTGCGCTGGGTGAAGTACCCGTTCCTGCAGTCGCATCCGCAGTACGAGCTGGCGCGGCAGCAGATGAGCGGGGGCGGCACCGTCATCACCTTCGAGCTGAACGACCGCGACGGCGTCGCCGGCAAGGAGCGCGCCTTCGAGGTGCTCAACAAGCTGCGCGTCATCGACATCTCCAACAATCTGGGCGATGCGAAGTCGCTGATCACGCATCCCGCCACCACGACGCACCGGGCGATGGGGCCGGAGGGCCGGGCGGCGATCGGACTCTCGGATGCGGCGGTCCGGCTGTCGGTCGGCCTCGAGGGAATCGATGATTTGCTGAACGACCTCGACGGAGCTCTGTAGAACCAGAAACGATTCGCATACCGCCCCGACCGATAGGCGCCCACGATGATTCAGTCGATAGTGGATTGGATCGTTCATGTGGTCAGCTCGACGCCGCCCTGGGTGGTGTACCTGCTGGTGTGGGGGATCGTCTACAGCGAGGCCGCGTTCCTGGTCGGGCTGATCCTGCCGGGTGAGACGGCGCTGCTGGCCGGCGCGGTCGCCTGTGCGCTGGGACCGACCAACATCGGCTGGCTTATCTTCGGCGCCTGCGTGGCCGCGATCGCCGGCGACTTCACCGGCTACCAGCTGGGGCGCCGCGCCAGCCACCACGTCACCGAGACCCGCATCGGCAGATGGATCGGCCAAGACCGCTGGGACAAGGCCGAACACGCGATGCGCCGGGGCGGCGCGACCGCGGTGATGACGGCGCGCTGGATCGGCTATGTCCGATCGCTGACCCCGTTCTTAGCCGGACTCAGTAACATGCACACGCGCACGTACCTGCTGGGCAACGTGGTCGGCGGCATCACCTACGTGGTCACGGTCGGCACGCTGGGCTATGTGCTCGGCGCGAGTCTCGGCGCGAAGATTCTGCTGTACGGCGCATTCGGTATCGGGGCGCTCGCGATCGTGGTCTTCGGGCTGCGCTGGTGGGTGCACACCACCCGGCGGCGCACCGGCTGAGGAACTCTCGCCGAGGATGCCGGCGAACTCATCAGGACTAATTGGTCAGACCACTTGACAACCTGACCGCTGCCGACCACGATCGCTCCTATGCAGTTCGAAACGGTGGTGCGGCAATCGGTGCCGCAGGCGGTGTCCGACCAGATCGCGTCGCGGGTGGTCAGCGGCGAATTGCCGCCCGGCGGGTCGCTGCCCAGCGAACGCGAACTGGCCGAGGCGCTGGGGGTCTCGCGACCGGCGGTGCGGGAGGCGATCAAGCGCCTCGACGCGGTCGGCGTGGTCGATGTCCGGCAGGGCGGCAGCACCACGGTGCGCGATATCCGCCGCGACGGCGGCCTCGACCTGCTGCCGATCCTGCTGATGCGCGGCGGACGGGTCGATCCGGCGGTCGTGCGGTCGGTGGTGGAGGCGCGGTCCCAGCTGGGGCCGATCGTCGCGGGGGTCGCCGCCCAGCGCATCGGCGACCAGCATCTCGAGCGGCTCGATCAGCAGGTGACCGCGCTGGCCGAGGCCGCCGATCCGGTGGCCGCCCAGCGAATCGCGTTGGCGTACTGGGACATCGTCGTCGACGGGGCTGATTCGATCGTCTATCGGCTGCTGTACAACACGCTGCGCGCCGGCTACGAACCCGCGTTGGATGCGCTGGCGGCGATGATGGCCGACGAGGTCGGCGCGGTCGACAACTATCGAAACCTGTTGCACGCGTTGCGGTCCGGCGACGTCGCGGGCGCGGAGGCGGCCGCCGCCGCCCTGCTCGCGCCCAGCACCGAGACCCTGCTCGCGGCGTGCCGAGCGATGGAGGATTCTCATGACTGACACGACCCGCGCGATGGATGCCGCGCCCCGACCCCGTTCGGCCGCGATGCGCCGCGGCGCCACGCTCCGGGTGGCGCTGGCGGAGTTCCTGCGGCATCCGACGCCATGGATGATCGGCGCCGTCGCGGTGGGGGCCTGGGTGGCGCGGTTCATCGTCGACGGCTGGAGCTGGCGCGATCCGGTGGTGGTCGGCGTCCTGCTCGCAGTGTCACCGCTGATCGAGTGGCTGATCCATGTCTTCATCCTGCACTGGCGTCCGCGGCGACTGGGTCGGGTGAAAGTGGATACCCTGCTCGCCAGCAAACACCGTGCGCACCATCGGAATCCGCGCGATATTCCGCTGATCTTCATCCCGTGGCAGGTGGTGGTCGTGCTGCTGCCGTCGGTGGTGCTGATCGGGTTGTTCGCCTTCGTCGGCCAGCGTGGTGAGGGCCTGACGTTCATCGCGATGGTGACGACATTCCTGCTCGGCTACGAGTGGACGCACTACCTGATCCACACCGACTACAAGCCGCGGCATGCGCTGTACCGGGCGGTGTGGCGCAACCATCGCTTCCACCATTTCAAGAACGAGCACTACTGGTTCACGGTCACCACGTCGGGCACCGCGGATCGCTTGCTGCGGACCCACCCCGACCCCGAGTCGGTCGAATCCTCGCCTACGGCGAAGAATCTGCACGCGCTGGGATGACCGCGGACCCGGTCAGGGCGCGCAGGATCGTCGCGAACTTGGTGGTCGTCTCGGCGAGTTCGGCCTCCGGATCGGACTGCGCCACGATGCCGCCGCCGGCGTGGGCGATCAGGGAGCGTCGATCGGCCGACAGCTCCGCGCAGCGGATGGCCACCATCCAGTCGCCGTCACCGGCTTCGGTGTTGTAACCGATTGCCCCGGAATAGAATCCGCGTGGCCCCTCGACCTCGGCGATGATCGCGGCGGCCGAGGCCGTCGGGGTGCCGCAGACGGCCGGCGTCGGATGCAGCGCCAGCGCCAGCTCCAACGAGGTGATCGACGGGTCGGCGAGGGTGCCGACGATCGGCGTCGCCAGGTGCCACACCTCGCCGGTGGCCAGCAGCACCGGTGTGTCGGGCGCCTGCACGTCGACGCAGAACGGGCCCAGGGCCTCCCGTAGATAGTCGACGACGAAACGATGCTCGGCGTGATCCTTCGCCGATTCCGAAAGTGACTGGGCGGCAGCCTGATCGGCCGCCGGATCGGTCGACCGGGGCGCGCTGCCGGCGTACGGGTGCGCATACACCTGCGCGCCGCGTTTGGACACCAGCAGCTCCGGCGACGCGCCGATCAGCAGCCGATCCCGATAGTCGGGGCCCGCGGCGGACAGGTCGACGCAGAAGGCGTTGTGTTCGGCGTTGCCGCCGGCGAGCGCCTCGGTCAGGGCGAACTCGTCGACCGCGGATTCGGTGGCGAGCTCGATCGCCCGCGCCAGAACGACTTTGCCGGCGGCGCCGGCCGCGATGCTGTCGCGCACGGCGGCGACCCGGTCGCGGTGAGTGTTCGCATCGGGGCGGGTGCCGCGCAGCGCCACCGAATGTCGCAGCGGTGCTTGGCCTGTCAGCGGCCGCGAGTCCCGGACGAGCCGCTCGGGGATCGACAGCGCCGCCGGACCCTCGGGCTCGAAGGAGAAGGCGCCGACCATGGCCGATCCGGCCCGGGCGGCGTCGACCGCCGGGCCACGGGCACCGAACTGCCGGACCGGGCCGTCGGCGCGCACGGTGCCGTCGCGTCCGGACAGGAGAAAGCTCACGCCAATCACCGTAGCCACCCGGACCCTGTGTGAGACGTCGTGTGTGCTGTGTGCTGTCGCACGTCGGATGACCGACTTGATTCCGCGCGCACCCCGACGCATACTTGCACCGGTCAAATAGTTGGCAAATGAAACTTATTGAGGCGTAAAAGTAATGTCACGAAGCTCGGACGTCGAAGCACTGATGGATGCGATGCGTCGCTTCCAGCATGTGCGAGAGCGGTTCATCGCGGCACGGATGCAGACCTCCGACGGCGCGGTGGAAACCGCGGCCTTCGCCTGCCTCTTCGTGTTGAATCACGGTCCGGCGCGGTCCGGTGCGGTCGCCGAAAAGCTCTACACCGACCCGTCCACGGTCAGCCGGCACGTCGCCAACCTGGTGAAACTCGGCTATGTGCGGCGCGAAGCCGATCCGGACGACGGTCGCGCGACCATCCTCGTGATCACCGATCTCGGCCGCAAGCGTGTGGGGCAGCTGCGCGCGCAGCGGGCCCATTCGATGCTCGCCGCGATGGAGGACTGGTCCGACGCCGATTTGCATACGCTTTCGACCCTGTACGGCCGGTTCGTGGACCAGGCTGAGGTGACCGCGTGGGGCACTGCCGCTGCGCAGGTTCAAGACTTGGAGGAGATCTGATGGCAACGGCCGAAACCACCGGCACGGCACCGACCGCGCTGACCCACCGGCAGATCCTGACGATCTTCGCCGGGCTGATGATGGGCATGTTCCTGGCGTCGCTGGACCAGACCATCGTGTCGACGGCGATCCGCACGATCTCGGACGATCTGCACGGCTACTCCATGCAGGCATGGGTCACCACCGCATATCTGATCACCTCGACCATCGTGACGCCGCTCTACGGCAAACTCTCGGACATGCACGGCCGCAAGCCGTTCTTCATGCTCGCGATCACGATCTTCATCGTCGGGTCATTTCTGTGCAGCACATCGACATCGATGTATGAGCTCACGGCTTTCCGCGCGCTGCAGGGTCTGGGCGCCGGCGGCCTGATGTCGCTGGCACTGACCATCGTCGGTGACGTCGTCTCGCCACGGGAACGCGCCAAGTACCAGGGCTACTTCCTGGCCGTCTTCGCCACCTCCAGCGTGCTCGGCCCGGTGCTCGGCGGGTTGTTCGCCGGACAGGATTCGATCATCGGGGTCGCCGGCTGGCGCTGGGTGTTCCTGGTGAATGTGCCGATCGGCGTCGTCGCGCTCGGCGTCGTCTTCCGAGTCCTCAACTATCACCAGGTCAAGAGCACCAAGGCGCGGGTCGACTGGTGGGGTGCCGCGGCGCTCTCCGTCGGCGTCGTCCCGCTGCTGATCGTGGCCGAACAGGGGCGGACCTGGGGCTGGGGGAGTGGGAGCGCGATCGTCTGCTACATCGTCGGCCTGATCGGCATCGCGGGCTTCATCGCGGTCGAGAGGTGGATGGGTGAGGCGGCGATCATTCCGCTGCGCATCTTCAACAACCGGGTCTTCTCGCAGGGCATCCTCATCGCGGTGGTCGTCGGCGCGGTCATGTTCGGCGGCATCTCGATGCTGCCCCAGTATTTCCAGGTGATCCGCGGGTCCAGTCCCACGGTCGCCGGTCTGCAGATGCTCCCGATGGTGCTCGGCCTGATGGTGGCCTCGATCGCCTCCGGTCAGATGATTTCCCGCACCGGGCGGTACAAGGTGTTCGCCGTCATCGGCGCGGCCGTGATCACCATCGCCACATTCCTGTTCCATTACATGTCGGTGGATACCCCCCTCTGGCAAGTCATGACCATGGCGTTCTTCGTCGGTTTCGGCCTCGGCAATTTGATGCAGCCGATGACGTTGGCGTTGCAGAATGCATTGCCGCCCAAGGACATGGGGGTGTCGACCGCAGCGGCGACGTTCTTCCGGCAGATCGGTGGTACCGCCGGCGTGGCCGTGTTCTTCTCGGTGCTGTTCAGCCTGATGGGACCGAATATCGCGGACCAGATGAAGCAATCGGCGGCGGACCCGGCGTTCCAGCAAGCGGTTGTCCAGACAGCCGCGGACACGTCCAACGCGAAAGGTTCGGCGTTCGCCTGCAACCTGGTCGAACAGTCCCATCCGGGGGCGCCGATCTGCGCCGGCCGCGCGGGCACCGGCGCGAGCATCATGGATGACACGTCCGTGCTCAACCACGTGCCCAAGATTGTGGCCCATCCGTTCAAGGCGGGCTTCGCCGACTCGATGGATGTGGTTTTCCTGTCGGTGTCGGTCTTGGGCGTCATTGCGCTGATCCTGGTGATCTTCTGGCAGGAGGTGGCCTTGCGAAAGCAGTCCGGCACGCAGGCGCAGATGATGGAATAGCGTCGCCCTGAAAACCTGACCAGAGCGGCGGAAGAACCCCGGATACGGGCTTCATACCGCTGAGCGGTCAGGGTTTCAGGGACTATCCGCTTCGAACAACGAACAGGGGCCCACGGTCGATGACCGTGGGCCCCTGTTCGGGCTTCTTATCGGATCAGTGTCCGGGGAACCGATCCTGCGCCTCGCGGGCGACCTTCTCGGCCTGCTCGCGGCCGACCCAGCCGGCCGCCGAGACCTCTTTGCCCGGCTCCAGGTCCTTGTAGTGCTCGAAGAAGTGCTGGATCGCCTTGAGCTCGTAGTCCGGCACGTCGGCCAGATCCTGGATGTGATCCCAGCGGGGGTCACCGGCCGGGACGCAGAGCAGCTTGTCGTCGCCGCCGGCCTCGTCGGTCATCTGGAACATCGCGACCACGCGGGCCTCGACGATCACGCCCGGGTAGACCGACTCTGGCAGCAGCACCAGGGCGTCCAGCGGATCGCCGTCTTCGCCCAGGGTGTTCTCCAGGAAGCCGTAGTCGGCGGGGTAGCCGAACGACGTGTAGAGGTAGCGGTCCAACTTGACGCGGCCCGACTCGTGGTCGACCTCGTACTTGTTGCGCTGTCCCTTCGGGATCTCGATGGTGACGTCAAACTCCACGTCGGGGTCCTCCTGCTGATGGTTCGGCCGGTGATAATCGCCTCAACGATACTGTTAGGAAGGGCTGGCGCTACGCGCCGGTAGGAAACCCTGGTGCACCGCGCCGGGGCCCTGTCAGAAGACCTGACGCGATGCGCCAGGAGCGGGCGTCGGCATCGGCGCCAACGGTGAACCGGAGGGATAGTTGCGCAAACGCCCGGGGCTTGCGTGGTTTGCGGTGGTGTTCGTCGTGGTCGTAGCGGTTGCTGCGGTCGCGCTGATCTATGCGCTGCGAGTCGACAAGAGCACCACCAGCTCGCCCGAACCCGCGCCCCCGACCGTGGTCCAACGCATCAATCCGGTCGCCGCGGCGGCACCCGTGCCCACCCCGGCGGGGATCGCGCAGGAGATCAAGCCGGCGCTCGCCAACCCGGATATCGCCGACGTCACCGGACAGATCACCGATGCGGCCACCGGCCAGGTGCTCTGGTCGCACGACCCCGACGAGAAGCGCACCCCCGCGTCGACCACCAAACTGCTGACGGTCAGCGCCGCGTTGCTGGCGCTGCCGCCGGACGCCACCCTTACGACCAACGTCGTGCAGGGTCCGGGCGGCCAGCTGATCCTGGTCGGCGCCGGCGATCCCACCCTGTCGGTGCAGCCGGACGGGCAGCCGACTTTCTATACGGATGCGCCGCGGATCTCCGCGCTGGCCGACCAGATCCGGGCGAAGGGCCTCGATCCCACGTCGATCGCGATCGACACCGGTGCGTTCACCGGCTCCGACTGGGATTCCACCTGGGATCGCGACGACATCGCCGGCGGCAACCTGACGCCGATCCAGCCGTTGATCGCCGACGGCGGCCGGCTGCAGCCGCTCAAGGACTACTCGCCGCGCACGGCCACGCCCGCGCTGGATGTCGGCAAGACGCTCGCCGCCGACCTCGGCGTCTCCGGTGCCGTGACCACCGCGACAGCCCCGGCCGGCGCACCGGTGGTCGCCTCGGTGAAGTCGGCGCCGCTGCTCACCCGGCTCGGCGACATGATCCGCGACAGCGACAACATCCTGGCCGAGACCGTGTCGATCGAGATCTCGCGGGCGACCGGCGGTCCGGCGTCGCTCGCCGGCGGTGTCGCCGCCGTGCAGAATGTGTTGACCACCAACCAGTTCGATCTCGGGTCGACCTTCCTGCATGACACCAGCGGCATGTCGACGGCGAATCTGATCAGCCCGGACACCCTGGACCACGTGCTGCTCGGCGCGGCGTCGGGACAGAATCCGAAGCTGCGGCCGCTGCTGGACATGCTGGCGATCGGCGGCGTCGACGGCACGCTGTCCGACCGGTTCGCCGCCAATGGCGTCGCCGGTTGGGTGCGAGCCAAGACCGGCACGCTCACCGGCGTCAACACCCTGGCCGGCATCGTGCAGGACACCGACGGCCGCGTGCTCACCTTCGCCCTGATGGCCGGCGGCGACATCAACAAGTCGCGGCTGGGCCTGGATGCGGTCGCATCCTCGCTGCGCGGATGTGGCTGCCGATGAACGAATCAGCAAGCAACGGAGCTGATTCCGCCGACAAGGGTGAGTCGACCCCCATCGCCGATCGGGTCGATTGGGGTACGGCCGCGTCGCTCGGCCGGAAGCTGGTGCGGCCCGGGCCGAAGACCACCGACTACACCCGCGACCTGGCGCGCGGCGAGCTGATCGCCGCGTCCGCCGCTGCCGAAGAACCGGTCCGTGAGGTGACTCGCCTGGCCGACGGGCACGTGGTGCCGACCGCGCGGGTGCTCGACCGCGGCGAATGGATTTCGGCTGCGGCACAGTCGATGTCGGTGATGCTCGGCGGCGACGGCACCTCACACAGCACCGGCATCTCGGCGCGACTGTCGGGCGCGCAGGCCGGAGGTGTGCTGTCGCTCCTGTCGTCGGCGATCCTGGGTCAGTACGACCCGTTCACGCCCGACCCGGTCTCCGGTGCCGACGGCACGCTGCTGCTGGTGCTGCCGAACATCATCGCGGTCGAGCGGGCGCTGCACGTGGTGCCCAAGGACTTTCGGCTCTGGGTGTGCCTGCACGAGGTGACCCATCGGGTGCAGTTCTCGGCGAATCCCTGGCTGCGCGACTACATGCGCCAGAACATCGACGTGCTCACCGCGGAGTCGGGCGAGTCGGTGAACGAACTCGTCAGCCGCATCGCGGCCGCGGTGAAGTCCGACAAGCCGCGCGAGAAGGGCGTCATCGGCGCGATGCAGCTGCTGCAGACGCCGGAGCAGTACGAGGCCTTCACCCGGATGATGATGCTCGGCACGGTGCTCGAGGGCCATGCCGATCACGTGATGGATGCCGTTGGTCCGCAGAAGGTTCCGACAGTCGCTGCGATCCGCGAGGCGTTTGATGCCCGGCGCACCCGCAAGCAGAATCCGATGCAGCGCATCCTGCGTGCCCTCCTCGGCATGGACGCCAAGATGGCGCAGTACATCAAGGGCAAGGCGTTCGTCGACGAGGTGGTGGCGACCGCCGGCATGGCCCGCTTCAACACGATCTGGACCGGCCCGGAGACCATGCCGCGGCCCGAGGAGATCGCGACACCGCGGCTATGGATCGACCGGGTCCTGTAACCGCCGCGCTCAGCCGCCGCGTCGCCGACTTCGCGGTGGAGTTCGGCCTCGGCGATCGCGTCTGCGTCGGGTTGTCGGGCGGGACCGACTCGCTGGCGCTGACCGCGGCCTGCGTGGCAGCCGGTCTCGACGTGCATGCGGTGGTCGTCGATCATCGGCTGCAGCCGGGCTCGCACGCGGTGGCGGCGACGGCGGCTGCGGTCGCCGCGGGGTGGGGTGCCACCAGCGAGGTGATCGCCGTGGATGTCGACACCGCCGGCGGCCCGGAAGCCGCCGCCCGCCGCGCGCGCTACGCGGCGTTCGACAGCATTCGCGACGGCCGGCCGGTGCTGCTCGCCCACACTCGCGACGACCAGGCCGAAACGGTGCTGCTGGGCCTCGCGCGGGGCTCGGGGCTGCGGTCGATCGCCGGCATGGCGCCGTGGCGCGCGCCGTGGGGGCGGCCGCTGCTGGGAGTGGCGCGGCCCGAGACCGAGGCGGCCTGCACCGAACTCGGCATCGAGCCGTATCGCGACCCGCACAACGTCGACCCGCGATTCACCCGGGTGCGCCTGCGCCGCGAGGTGCTGCCGCTGTTGGAGGACGTCTGCCAGGGCGGGGTGGCTGCCGCGTTGGCGCGCACCGCCGATCAGGTACGCGAGGCCGACGCGGCGCTGGACGAGATCTCCGCCGGGCTCACCGTCGACAGTCCCGATCTGGCGCGCTGGCCGGTCGCGATCCGCACCCGGGTGGTGCGGGGCTGGCTGCTGCGGGTGGGGGCGACCGAACCGAGCGCGGCGACCATCGAGGCGGTCGACCGGCTGGTCTGCGGTCGCACGCGGGACGCGCAGGTCGCGATCGGCGGCGACCGTGAGCATCGGCTGGTGGCGATGCTGATCGACGGCCGGCTGCAGACCGGGAGCACCCCGCGCTGATCGCCGACCGGATCCTCACGCTCGCCGAGTGGACCTTGAGGTGCGCCGAGTGGACCCTCATGCGCGCCGACCGGATCGACCAGTCCACTCGATGGATCTGAGTGTCCGGTCGACGAACGTGAGTGTCCGGTGGACGAACGCGAGTGTCCGGTCGGGGGACGTGACCGTTCGGCCGATATGGCACGCTTGACCGGTGAGCGAAGACCGGGATCCGTACGGAGCCGACATCGAAGCCGTTCTCATCACCGAAGAACAGATCCGGACCCGGACCGCCGAGCTGGCGCACGCCGTGGCCGAGCGCTACCGCGACATCTCACAGGACCTGGTGCTGATCGGTGTCCTCAAGGGCGCGGTCATGTTCATGACCGACTTCGCACGGGCGCTGCCGATCCCGTCGCAGATGGAGTTCATGGCGGTGTCGTCGTACGGATCGGCGACGTCGTCATCCGGTGTGGTGCGCATCCTCAAGGATCTCGACCGCGACATCGAGGGCCGCGACGTGCTGATCGTCGAGGACATCATCGACTCCGGCCTCACGCTGTCGTGGCTGATGCGCAACCTGCGCACCCGCAACCCGCGGTCGCTGGAGGTGGTGACGCTGCTCCGCAAGCCCGACGCGGTGCGCACCACCATCGAGGTGGCCGATGTCGGCTTCGACATCCCGAACGACTTCGTCGTCGGCTACGGTCTCGACTTCAACGAGCGCTACCGGGACCTGCATTACGTGGGCCGGCTCAATCCGTCCGTGTACTCCGATCCGCAGGATCTGTCCTGATGACCGCGGTCGAGACGGCGGCCGCCGTTCGGGCGGGGGAGCTGACGCCGCGGCAGACCGTGCAGGCGGCGCTCGATCGAATCTCCGCCAACGACACCACGATTCACGCATTCGTGGCGGTGCGCGCCGAGAAGGCGCTGGCGGAGGCGGACGAACTGGCGGCGCGCGCGGATCTGGCGTCGCTGCCGCTGGCCGGCGTTCCGGTGGCGATCAAGGACAACGTGCAGGTCGCCGGTGAACCGATGACGATCGGCTCGAAGGCGACGTCCCGTGCGCCGCAGCCGACCGACCACACCGTGGTGCATCGCCTGCGTGACGCCGGTGCGATCGTCGTAGGCATCACGGCAGTCCCCGAGCTGTGCATGTGGGGCGCGACCGACAACCCGGACGTGATCAGCCGTAACCCGTGGAACACCGACCGCACGTGCGGCGGGTCGTCGGGCGGTTCGGCCGCGGCGGTGGCCAGCGGTCAGGTCGATGTCGCGCACGGCAACGACGGTCTCGGATCGATCCGGATACCGTCGGCCGACTGCGGGCTCTTCGGCATCAAGCCGGGCCCCGGGGTCGTGCCGGCCGAGTTCGGGGGCAACGGCTGGTACGGCATGAGCGAGAACGGCCCGATCGCCACGACCGTCGCCGACGCGGCTCTGATGCTGAGTGTCCTGGCCGATGATCCGAGCTATGCGACAGTGTCCGGCGACGGGCCGTTGACGATCGCGGTGGCCGCCAACCATCCGCTGGTCGGCGGCCGCACCGATACGCATTTCGCCAACGCGCTGCAGCGGGCCGTCGATCTGCTGCCGGAGCTCGGACACACGGCGGTGCACAGCGATCTGCCGTATCCGAAGAATCCGCTGCCGCTGTTCCTGCGCTGGCTCGGCGGTTCGGCCGCGGATGCCCAGGACATCGCCGAACACGGCGGCGACGTGTCGAAGCTGCAGTCGCGCACCAAGTTCCACGTCGCGCTCGGCAAGCAGGTCAACAAGCGCGGACTGGTCACCGACGCGCAGCGCGACCGGATCGCTGATTCCGTTGCCGCATACCTGGATTCCGCAGGCGCCGATCTGCTGATGACGCCCGCGCTGGCCCGGCCGCCTCTCGAGGCCCGGTATTGGAGCACCAAGAGCTGGGCGGCGAACATCTGGGCGAACGTGAACTACGCGCCGTTCCAGGGCGTCTTCAACGTGATCGGCTGGCCGGCCATGTCGGTGCCGTTCGGGGTGCACCCGGTGACGAACACGCCGCTCGCGATCCATGTCGCCGGACGTCCGGGGTCGGAGAAGACGATGCTGGCGCTGGCGGCGCAGATCGAGCGGGCGCGGCCCTGGCAGCGTGTCGCCCCCGGATTCTGAGCCGGCCGATGCGGCGTTGACCGACAACGCAATCGGCGACGCCGAGGCACGCCCAGGAATTCCCGCCGAGGTCTGGGTCCTCGTCGCGGCCGCCTTCGTCATCGCGCTCGGTTACGGCGTGGTGGCCCCCGTGCTGCCCGAGTTCGCCCGCAGCTTCGATGTCTCCATCGCCGCGGCGACCGTGGTGGTCAGCGCTTTCGCCCTGATGCGGCTGGCGTTCGCGCCGGCCACCGGTCCGCTGGTGCGCAAACTGGGCGAGCGGCCGATCTACATGGTCGGGCTGCTGATCGTCGCGGCGTCCACGCTGGCCTGCGCGTTCGCTCAAAACTATTGGCAGCTACTGGTTCTGCGCGGCCTCGGCGGTGTCGGCTCGGTGATGTTCACGGTGTCGGCGATGGGTCTGCTGATCCGGATCGCGCCGCCGAAGATCCGCGGCCGGGTGTCCGGTGTGTACTCGTCGAGCTTCGTGCTCGGCAACATCACCGGCCCGCTCATCGGCGGGGCGCTGGTGGGGTTCGGCCTGCGCGTGCCGTTCGTCGTCTATGCGGTCGCCCTGGTGGTGGCGACGTCGGTGGTGTGGTTGGCGCTGCGGGGCTCCCATCTCGCCGCCCCGGCGGGGCCGGTGACCGCGGGCACTGACGTTCGTGATGCGCTGCGTGACAACGCCTATCGGGCGGCCCTGCTGACCGCGGTGGTCTTCGGCTGGGTATACGCCATGCGGATATCGCTGGTGCCGCTATTCTTCGCGGACCATCTCGGTGAGTCCGCCGCGATCGCCGGCTTCGCGCTGGCCACCTATGCGGTCGGCGACGTGATGGTGATGATTCCGGCCGGACGTGCGTCGGATCGCTTCGGCCGCAGGCCTTTTCTGATCGTCGGAATGCTCATTCTCGCCGGTGCCACCGCGGCGCTGGCGATGACGCACTCGGTGGTGATGGCGTTCATTCTGACGATGGTCGCCGGCTGGGGCACGGGCATGGTCGCGCCGGTGATCCAGGCGACCGTCGCCGATGTGCTCTACGGGGGCCGCGGCGGCACGGCGTTGTCGACGTATCAGATGGCGCAGGACAGCGGCACGGTGGTCGGACCCGTGATCGCGGGCGTGATCGCCGATCAGCTCGGGTTCGGCGGCGCCTTCCTGGTGACCGCCGCGCTGGCCGCCACGGCGGGCCTGGTGTGGGTGATCACCCGCGAGACGGCGCGGAGTTCGACGCACGCTGCGTGAGTCGGGCGTGCCGGTGCGCTGCCCCATCAACTGTCCGCGACGCGCTGAGTTAATCCGACATTTGATGTCATCAATATGTCTACTGTGAGCTATGCGGTGGGCTCGGTCGGTGATAACCACGGGTTGTCTGGCGCTGACCCTCGCGACCGGCGTCGCCACCGCCGCGGCGGCCCCGTCGCCGACCGGCACACCGAGCCGACTGGCGCGCACCCTGCAGCGGATGGCTCAGCCGTCGCCGACCGGCGATCCGTTCTTCGATGCGCCGCAGGCGGATCTGGCCGCGCTGTCGCCCGGCGAGCTGATCGTGCCCCCGCGCGACGTCACCCCGATGGCGCAGCTCAAGTGGTTCGCGCCGGGGATTCGCGCGTGGCTGTTGAAGTTCCGCACGACCGACGCGTTCGGCGCCCCCAGCTTCGGCACCGCCACACTGCTGATCCCCGGGACCCCGTGGCACGGCCCGGGCGCGCGGCCGCTGCTGGTCGACAACTTCGCGATCGATTCGCTCGGGCCGACATGCACCCCGAGTTACCGCATGCTGCATACCGATGACGCGGATCAGCTCGCGATCGTCGAGGCACCACCGGTCGCGGTTCCCGCGATGCTGCTGCGCGGCTATGCGGTCCTCGTGCCCGACCATGAGGGCCCGCACATGGCCTACGCCGACGGTCATACCGCGGGGCCGATCGTGCTGGACGCGATCCGCGCGACCTATGCCGCCCAGCCGGTGTTCCGCGACGCCACATTCGCGATGGTCGGCTACTCCGGCGGCGCGATAGCCACCGGGTGGGCCGACAAGATGATGGCGGACTACAGCCCGGGCCTGCTCGCGCACTACGCGGGTTCGGCGCTGGGCGGCGTCCCGGCCGATTTCGATCGGCTGCGCTACACGATGGACGGATCGCTGGGGACCGGGCTGTACATCGCGGCCATCGTCGGGCTGATCCGCGGCCGGTACCCGGAACTCACGCAGCTCGCGTCGACGAATGCCGAGATCGGCGGGAATCTCGCCCGTGCGGTCGGGCTGCAGAATCAGTGCTTCGTCCAGCTCGCCACGTTGGGCGCGACCTTCCTGCCGGTGCGGCTGTTCGCCACGCTCGCCAATCCGTACGCCAATCCCGTCGCGCAATATGTGCTGAACGATTCAAAGCTGACCGGATCGCCGCTCGCCGGGCCGTTGCTGCTGTTCAATGCGGCGCACGACGAGTGGATCCCGGCGGCGGGCACGGAGGCGCTCTACGAGGACCAGCGCGATCGGGGAGTGAATGTGCAGTACGTGAGCGTTCCGGGGGACCACGTCCTGGGTGCCGCGACGGGGTATCCGGCCGCCGCCGACTGGGTCGTCAGCCGATTGGGCTGATCAGGATACGACGGGCGAGCATCGTCCAGCGGGAACGAACTGACCCGGCCAATGCGTTCACAGGTAGCCTGAACAGTTAGGTACTGGGTACGCGAGTGCCCGGAATACGCATCACCGAGCACATCGAAGGGACCAGCCGGGATACCTGGCGCAGTTCTATGAACCGTAAGACAGTCTTTCGCAACCTGGCGATCCTCGCGATCATCGTGCTGGCGATCTGGGGTTATTCGGTCCTTCGGGACAACAACCGCGACTACAAGAGCGTCGACACCTCGGTGGCCGTCGCGCAGTTGAACGCCAAGAACGTCGACAGCGTCAAGATCGACGACAAAGAGCAGCGCCTGCGCATGACGCTGAAGGCGCCGAATGATGCGACCAAGAACTCCAAGAAGATCTCCGCTAAGTATCCGGACCGCGCGTCCGGCGAGATCTTCCAGGATGTGCAGAACTCCGGCGCCTCGTATCAGACCAACGTCAGTCAGCAGAGCATCCTGACGCAGCTGCTGATCTTCATCCTGCCGCTGGTGCTGCTGTTCGGGCTGTTCTTCTTCGTGATGAACCGCATGCAGGGCGGCGGCCGCGGCGGAATGATGGGCTTCGGCAAGTCGAAGGCCAAGCAGCTGACCAAGGACATGCCCAAGACCACATTCTCCGATGTGGCGGGTGCCGACGAGGCGGTCGAAGAGCTCTACGAGATCAAGGACTTCCTGCAGAACCCGTCGCGGTACCAGGCGCTCGGCGCCAAGATTCCGCGCGGTGTCCTGCTGTACGGCCCGCCCGGCACCGGTAAGACGCTGCTCGCGCGGGCGGTCGCGGGCGAGGCGGGCGTCCCGTTCTTCACCATCTCCGGCTCGGACTTCGTGGAGATGTTCGTCGGCGTCGGCGCTTCGCGGGTCCGCGACCTGTTCGAGCAGGCCAAGAACAACAGCCCGTGCATCATCTTCGTCGACGAGATCGACGCGGTCGGCCGCCAGCGCGGCGCCGGCCTCGGCGGCGGTCACGACGAGCGCGAGCAGACGCTGAACCAGCTGCTCGTCGAGATGGACGGTTTCGGTGATCGTCAGGGCGTCATCCTGATCGCCGCGACCAACCGTCCCGACATCCTCGATCCGGCGCTGCTGCGCCCGGGCCGCTTCGACCGCCAGATCCCGGTCGGCAACCCGGATCTGGCCGGACGACGCGCGATCCTCAAGGTGCACTCGGCCGGCAAGCCGATCAGCCCGGACGCCGATCTCGACGGTCTGGCCAAGCGCACCGTCGGCATGTCCGGCGCCGACCTGGCCAACGTGATCAACGAGGCCGCGCTGCTGACCGCCCGTGAGAACGGGTCGGTCATCACCGCCGATGCGCTCGAAGAGTCGGTCGACCGCGTCGTCGGCGGCCCGCGGCGCAAGTCCAAGATCATCAGCGAGCAGGAGAAGAAGATCACCGCCTACCACGAGGGCGGCCACACGCTCGCGGGTTGGGCGATGGAGGACATCGAGCCGATCTACAAGGTGACGATCCTGGCCCGCGGCCGCACCGGCGGCCACGCGCTCGCGGTTCCGGAGGACGACAAGGGCCTGATGACCCGGTCGGAGATGATCGCCCGGCTGGTCTTCGCGATGGGCGGCCGCGCGGCGGAGGAACTGGTGTTCCACGAGCCGACCACCGGGGCGTCGTCGGACATCGATCAGGCGACGAAGATCGCCCGCGCGATGGTCACGGAGTACGGCATGTCGGCGAAGCTCGGCGCCGTGCGCTACGGGCAGGAGTCGGGCGATCCGTTCCTGGGTCGGTCGATGGGCACGCAGTCGGACTACTCGCACGAGGTCGCGGTCGAGATCGACACCGAGGTGCGCAGCCTGATCGAGGCCGCGCACACCGAGGCGTGGGCGATCCTCAATGAGAACCGCGATGTGCTGGACGAGCTGGCGACGGCGCTCCTGGAGCGGGAGACGTTGCACCGCAAAGATCTTGAGGAGATCTTCGAGAACGTCAAGACCCGTCCGCGGATCACCGAGTTCAACGACTTCGGTGGCCGTACGCCGAGCACCAAGCCGCCGGTGAAGACGCCGGGCGAGCTGGCGATCGAGCGCGGCGAGCCGTGGCCCCCGGAAGAGGTGAAGGAACCGGTGCCGGTCGGCCCGGCCACCGGCGGCTTCCCGCCGGCCGGGGCTCCCGCGCCGGGCAGCTATCCGAATCAGCCGGCATACCCGCCGCCGTACCAGGGCTACCCCGGAGCGCCGAACCCGCAGCAGGGCCAGACGCCCGACTATGGGGCCCCGGCCGGCTGGTCGGCTCCCGGCTGGCCGCCGCCGGCCGGCGGACAGGCGCACCCGAATGGCGCGCCGCAGCAGGCACCCGGAGAGCACAACGGGTCCGGGCAGGAGCCCGACTCGCGCAACGGACAAGGACCGCAATAACGATGACGCTCGACGGACTCGCGGCGATGCAGACCGGGTCGGGTGACCGCGGCGATGCGGCGGACGGCCGCAACGGTCGCGCGATCGCGCCGTTCGATGCGGCGCGCGCCGAGGCCGCCGTGCGGGAGTTGTTGATCGCGGTCGGCGAGGACCCGGACAGGGACGGCCTCAAGGAGACCCCGGGCCGCGTGGCCCGCGCGTACGCCGAGGTGTTCGCCGGCTTGCATGTCAATCCCGACGACGTGCTGGCCACCACCTTCGACGTCGGTCACGACGAGCTGGTGCTGGTCAAGGACATCCCGATGTACTCGACCTGTGAGCACCATCTGGTCTCGTTCCATGGCGTCGCGCATGTCGGGTACATCCCGGGCAAGACCGGTCAGGTCACCGGGCTGTCGAAGCTGGCCCGGCTGGTCGACCTGTATGCCAAGCGGCCGCAGGTCCAGGAGCGGCTGACCAGCCAGATCGCCGACGCGATCGTGGCGCGGCTCGATCCGCGCGGCGTGATCGTGGTGATCGAGGCGGAGCATCTCTGCATGGCCATGCGCGGTATTCGCAAGCCGGGGGCGACGACGACGACGTCGGCGGTGCGCGGCCTGTTCAAGACCAGCGCGGTATCGCGCGGTGAGGCACTGGATCTGATCTCGCGCAAGGGATAGCCGCGGTGACCACCGGCCGTACACGTATCCCGGGCGGACCCGCCAAGTCCTCCGATGGCCGATCGGCGAACGGCTCCCGCACGACCCGAATCATGGGCGTGGTCAACGTGACCGCCGATTCGTTCTCCGACGGCGGTCGCTATCTCGAGGCGGACGCGGCGATCGCGCATGGCGTCCAGTTGGTACGCGACGGTGCGGACATCGTCGACGTCGGCGGCGAGTCGACGCGGCCGGGCGCCGCGCGCGTGCCGGCCGAGGTCGAGCAGGATCGCGTCGTCCCCGTCGTGAAAGGGCTGGTGGCCGCGGGAATCACGGTGTCCGTCGACACCATGCGCGCGAGCGTCGCCGAGGCCGCCATCGAGGCCGGGGCGAGCATCGTCAACGATGTCACCGGCGGTGGCGGCGACCCCGACATGGCGAAAGTCGTTGGCGCGTCCGGAGTTCAGTGGATCCTGATGCACTGGCGGGCACTGGGCGGCGCCGAGTATCTGCACAGCGTGGACAACATTGGGGGCTATCGAGACGTGGTGGCCGAGGTGAGTGGCGAGTTGCTGGGCCGGGTCTATGACGCGGTCGAGGCCGGCGTCGATCCCGAACGGCTGATCCTCGACCCCGGACTCGGATTCGCCAAGGCGGCCGAACAC
Source organism: Jongsikchunia kroppenstedtii DSM 45133 (assembly GCF_000380485.1). Lineage (GTDB taxonomy): Bacteria > Actinomycetota > Actinomycetes > Mycobacteriales > Mycobacteriaceae > Jongsikchunia > Jongsikchunia kroppenstedtii. The sequence goes on from NZ_AQYG01000039.1 coordinate 73,218, forward strand.
AATTGGGCCCTGCTGCACGAACTGCCGACCCTGGTGGGACTCGGCTTCCCGATCCTGATCGGCGCGTCCCGCAAGCGCTTCCTCGGGTCGCTGCTCGCCGACGAGAACGGTCCGCGGCCACCGGCCGGCCGCGAGGTGGCGACCGCGGTGGTGTCGGCGCTGGCCGCAGAGCAGGGGGCCTGGGGCGTGCGGGTGCATGATGTTCGGTCCACCGCCGACGCGATCGCGGTGACGGCGGCGTGGGCGGATCGAGGACGGCGAGGGAGAGTCGATGGCTGATCGAATCGAGTTGCGCGGGTTGGCCGTTCGTGGACACCACGGGGTCTTTCCGGAAGAGCGGCGGGATGGGCAGGACTTCGTCGTCGACCTGGTGCTGTGGCTGGACCTCGCGCCGGCGGCGCTGTCGGACGAGCTCGCCGACACCGTCGACTACGGCGCCCTGGCGCAGCGCGCCCACGACATCGTGGCCGGCCCGCCGCGCGATCTCATCGAGACCGTCGCCACCGAGATCTGCGAGGACATCATGACCGACGCGCGGGTGGCCGCCGCCGAGGTCACGCTGCACAAGCCGGGGGCGCCGATCCCGCTGTCGTTCGGCGACGTCTCGGTGGTGGTGCGCCGCTCCCGGAAATCCGCCGGCGGAGCGAGGCTGCGGTGAGCCGTGCCGTGCTCTCGATCGGCTCGAATATCGGCGATCGGTGGGAACATCTGCAGTCGGTGGTGAACGATCTTGCGCCGCATATCGTTTCGCTGTCCCCGGTCTATCGGACCCCGCCCTGGGGGCCGGTCGAACAAGACGATTTTCTCAACGCGATCGTGATCGTGGACGCCCCCAGGGTGGACGCGCGCGGCTGGCTGGCGCGTGGCCAGGAACTGGAGAACGCCGCGGAGCGGGTCCGGGAAGTCCGTTGGGGCCCCAGGACTTTGGATGTCGACGTGGTGACGGTGCAGCACGTCGTCTCCGACGATCCGGTGTTGACGCTCCCGCATCCGCGGGCGCATGAGCGGGCCTTCGTGCTGATCCCATGGCTCGCCGCCGACCCGTCGGCATCGTTGGCGGGGACGCCGGTGGCCGAACTCGTCGCGGCGCTGCCCGCCGACGAGCGTGAGGCCGTCACGGTCATCGAGCAACGATTGGAACTGCCGTGAGCGCGCCGGCACCGACGCCGAAGAACGACGGCAGCCCCAACGGACTCGGCCCGACCCGGATCCGGGACCTGGCGGCGATCGCCGTCGTCACCGGTGTGGCCGCGTGGTTGCTGGTGCGGGTCGACTACGGGGACTGGCCCTCGCTGCCGCTCCTGGCCGGAATCGCGCTGTACGTGATCGCCGCGCTGGAGGTGATCATCGCGTTCGTGGTGCGCTCGCGACTGGAGCATCGCGGAGTGGGTGCCGATTCGAGCCAGCTGCATCCGTTGACCGCGGCGAAGATCGTCGCGCTGGCGAAGGCGTCGGCGTTGCTGGGCGCGTTGGCCACCGGATTCTGGGTCGGATTGCTGGTGTTCCTGCTGACCCAGCGCGGCGAGCTGGACGCGGCCGGGCGTGATCTGCCCGGTGCGGTCGTCGGCCTGGTGGGAGCGGTGGCTCTGGTCGCCGCCGCGCTGTGGCTCGAGTACTGCTGCCGGGTGCCGAAGGATTCGGGCGACGACCCCGCGACCGGTACGTGAGTCGCCGGTATTCCGAAGGCGCCTCTGAGCACGCCGCTGCCGTGGTTGTGCGGCGCGGGTACCGAACGCTCGGACGGAGGTTGTCGGCTCGTCGCGACGGTGCCGGCGCACGATCGGTACTGACCAGTTCGCGACTTTCCGGTGCAGGTCATCGAGGAAACGGTCACGGGACGGTATGTTGACCGGCATGACGACCTCGACCGGCCGGGGGGCCGACACTCGGCGAAGGAGCCGCAGTGCCGGACAGTGGTTGATCGGTGCATTGCTGGTGCTCGCCGTCGCCGCGAGCATCCTGATGATCTTCACCGCCAAGAACATGCCGATCGCGGCAGCTCTTGCGGTGGTGGCCGCGCTGTGGGCCGGCGTGATCGCCGCGATCCTGGTGACCCGGTACCGCCGGCAGGCCGATGCCGCCGAGGCCAAGTCGCGGGACCTGCGGCTGGTCTACGAGTTGCAGCTGGAGCGCGAGATCACGGCCCGCCGGCAGTACGAGATGGGCGTCGAGGCGCAGGTGCGCAAAGAGGTCGTCGGCAATGCCAACGAGGAACTCGCGGCGCTGAAGGCCGAGCTGCGGTCGCTGCGGTCGGCGGTCGAGGTCCTCGTGGGCGGCGAACTGCCCGAGGAGCAGACCGCGCTGGGCCGCGAGAAGCTGCGCGAACTCGGCCACGGCGTCGAGGCGGTCGATCACCGTGCCGTCTTCGACGGTGCCGTTGCCGAGCAGGACTTCGCGAGCACCCCGCGGCCGGACGCCGGCGGCCAGCATTCCGCCGAGCACGGCGCGTCGGCCCAGACCGCGACCTTCCCCGTCGTCGAACCGGATATCGCTGTGGCCGAACATGATTCGTCGGAGGATGAGGCGAACGCAGCCGGCATCATCGACACCGAGACGGTGTTCGAGACGCAGAACCCGCGGCCCGAGCCCACGGGGAACGTCGTCGAGGCCGAGTCGGTCGAGCCGGCGGCCGCCGGGCGGCACGGCAAGCCGTTGTCGCGCCGCGGCGGTCTGGTCGATGACACCCCGACGGACGAATGGGAGTCGATCTCGCGGCCCAATGGAATCCCCGCCGACCTGCTCGACGACGAGCCCGCCGCCGCGGTGCCGGAGCCGGAATACGCGGCCTCATCGGCCGGGTCGCACGCCCGGCACGGTGCGCCCGCGGCACCGGCGAGCACCGATGCGGCTGCGCCGGAAGCGGAGGAGCCGACCGGCGGCCGCCGCGGCGCACACACCGGCGGACGGTCGGTCTCGGAGTTGCTCAACGGCGCGCAATCGATGGTGTCGGGCGGCGGACGTCGGCGTCGCCGCGACTGAGCAGTGGCTTCCGCTGACTCGTGGCCCGAGGTAGGCGGGTGAAGCCAGTCACACGAAAGTGGCGCGTTTCCCAGCGGCCGAATACGCTCGGCCCTGCACGTCAGCGCAGGGCGCTGCACGAACGCAACCCTGGTAATCGTCTGGTACCCGAGTTCGGGACTGGAACGCACGCTTGGAGGAACCGGTGACCTCGAGCACCACCTGGCCCGCGCCTGCGCGGTTGTCCGTCGGTGTCGTTTCGGGTGGCCGCGTCGGCAGTGCCGTCGGGCACGCCCTCGAGGCGGCCGGACACGTTGTCGGCGGTGTCGTTGCTTCTTCTCCTACTTCTCAGGCGCTCGTAGCGCGCCGTCTCCCGGATTCGCAGATCGGCGATCTCGCCGCGGTCGCCGCGGTGGCCGAACTGCTGGTGATCGCGGTTCCGGACAGCGCGCTGACGTCCGTCATCGACGAATTGGCGGCGGTGGTCCGGCCGGGCACGATCGTCGCGCACACCGCCGGCGCGCACGGGGTCGGCATCCTCGACCCGCTGACCGCCCGGGGCGCGACGCCGCTGGCGATCCACCCGGCGATGACCTTCACCGGGGCGGACGAGGATCTGACGCGGCTGCGGACCGCCTGCTTCGGCATCACCGCGTTGGACGACATCGGCTACGCGATCGCGCAGGCCCTGGTCCTGGAGATCGGCGGCGAGCCGGTGCGGGTGCGCGAAGAGGCCCGCACGCTGTACCACGCGGCGCTGGCGCACGGCGCGAATCATCTGGTCGCGCTGGTCAGCGACTCCGTCGCCGCATTGCGGATCGTCCTTGCCGGACAAGAACTTCCGGGCCAGGAGCCGATCACCGACGCTCCCGACGGGCTCCCGGAACGCATCCTGCAGCCGCTGCTGACGGCCGCGCTCGACAACACCCTGCGGTCGGGTCCGGCGGCCCTCACCGGTCCGGTCGCGCGCGGTGATGCGGCGGCGGTCGCGGCGCATCTGGAAGCGCTCGACGAGGCAGATCCGCAACTGGCAGTGGCGTACCGGGCGATGTCGCGGCGGGCCGCGGCCTATACCGACGCCCCGGCGCCGTTGCTGGACGTATTGGCGGGACCGCAATGACGGAAGGTGCTTCCTTGAATTCCGCTGAGGCCCGGCCATTCGTCCCGGGCGAACTCTCCGTGCACCGCGACCCGGCGGTGGTGAGCCGGATCAGCCGGGCGCTGCGGGCCACCGGACGCAAGGTCGCGCTGGTGCCGACCATGGGTGCGCTGCATGCCGGCCATCTGGAACTGGTGCGGGCCGCAAAGCTGGGCGGCGCAACGGTATTCGTGTCGATCTTCGTCAACCCGCTGCAGTTCGGAGCGGGCGAGGACCTCGACGCGTACCCGCGCACCTTCGAGCGGGACTGCGAGCTGCTGCGCGCGGAAGGGGTCGAGGTCGTGTTCGCCCCGACCGTCGCCCATATGTATCCGGCCGGGCCGCGGACCACGGTGCAGCCGGGCCCGCTCGGTGCCGAGCTGGAGGGTCGCGCACGGGCCACGCATTTCGCGGGCATGCTGACCGTCGTCCTGAAGCTGCTGAACATCGTGGATCCGCACACCGCGTACTTCGGTGAGAAGGACTATCAGCAGTTGACGCTGATCCGCCAGATGGTGATCGATCTCAACATCGATGTGAAAATCGTTGGCGTGCCGACGGTTCGGGAACCCGATGGGCTTGCGATGTCGTCCCGCAATGCTTATCTCGACCCCCGTCAGCGCGAGCTGGCCACCACGTTGTCCGCGGCGCTGATCGCCGGCGCGCACGCCGCGGCCGGCGGGGTCGAGGGAATTCTCGCCGCCGCCACCGCCGTACTGAACGAGGCGCCGGAGATCGAGGTCGACTATCTCGAGGTCCGCGGACCCTGGCTGGAAGCGCCGCCGGAGCAGGGCGACGGCCGGCTGCTCGTCGCCGCCAAACTCGGAACCACCCGTCTGCTCGACAATGTCGGCGTCGCCATCGGCACCGGCTTCCTGAATCGTCCTGAATCCGGCGAGTCACTCGCCCAGAAGGGAAGTTAGCCACCATGTTTCGCGCCATGATGAAGTCCAAGATCCACCGCGCGACGGTCACCCAGGCCGATCTGCACTACGTGGGATCGGTGACGGTCGACGCCGACCTGCTCGACGCCGCCGACCTGCTCGAGGGCGAGCAGGTCACGATCGTCGACATCACCAACGGCGCCCGGCTCGAGACCTACATCATCGCCGGCGAACGGGGCAGCGGGGTGCTCGGAATCAATGGCGCGGCAGCGCATCTGGTGCATCCGGGCGATCTGGTGATCCTCATCGCCTACGGCGTCTACTCCGAGCAGGAGCTGGCGCATTACCGCCCGCATGTGGTGTTCGTCGACGAGCAGAACCAGATCACGCAGCTCGGCACGGATGCCGCCGAGGTCCCCGACGGTTCGGATCTATTGGATCCGCGGATCCTCGCCGACGCGCGGTAACGATGCTGCTCACGCTGGACGTCGGCAACACGAACATCCATCTTGGGGTGTTCGCGGGCCGCGGTGATCACGCGAGGCTGGTGCGCGACTGGCGCATGCGGACCGAGCCGCGGATGACGGCCGACGAGCTGGCGCTGACGATCCGCGGGCTGCTCGGCGCAGACATCGAGCAGGTGACCGCGGTCGCGGCCCTGTCGACGGTGCCGTCGCTGCTGCGCGAGATGCGGGTGATGCTGCCGAAGTATTTCGGCGCGGGCCCGCATGTGCTGCTGGAACCCGGCGTGCGAACCGGCGTCCCGCTGCTGGTCGACAACCCCAAAGAGGTGGGCACCGATCGGGTCGCCAACGCCCTTGCCGCGCATCACATCTATGGAACCGCCTGTGTCGTGGTCGATTTCGGTACCACCACGCTGGTCGACGCGGTGAGCGCCAAGGGCGAATTCCTGGGCGGCGCGATCGCCCCGGGCATCGACCTGGCGGTCGAGGCGCTCGCCGCCCGCACCGTCACCCTGCGCAAGGTGGAGCTCCTCCCGCCGCGCAGCGTCGTCGGCAAGAACACGATCGAGGCGCTGCAGTCGGGGATCCTCTACGGATTCGCCGGGCAGGTCGACGGCCTGGTCGGCCGGGTGCGTGCCGAGGTCCCGGGTTTCGATGCCGCCGACGTCACGGTCGTCGCTTCCGGATTCCTCGCGCCGTTGGTGTTCGACGAATGCTCGACGCTGACCGTGCACCATCCGTACCTGACTCTCGACGGACTGCGGCTCGTCTACGAGAAGCAGCGGGCCAAGGGCCTCTGAATGCCTCGGTCGGGCGCGGCGGTGTGACTTTCGCCTCGTGCGATCGAAATCTTGGCCGTGTCAGACGGGTATGTCAGACTGTTCGACGTGAGCAAGAGCTGTCAGGTGTGTCGCTAGGGGCCTTCGCGCCCCATCCACGCCTGCCCTGATCTCTTCTCACGAAAGCCCTCTGCCATGACTTTGGCCGTTACCCCTGTTTCTGTCACCTCCGTTTCTGCACCGTCCACCCGCACGCCTGTCGTGGCGAGCCGGTCGGCCGTGCCGCTGTCCATCACCGCCGATCGTTTCGTCGACGAGGTCACGGCAGGCGCCTATGCCGTCGACATCCGCGGTCAGCAGACCCGCGATACCGACGGAATCGTCGTGGGCGCCTTGGCGATCGAGCCTGCTGATGTCCTCGACCGGCTGACGCCCGGCAGCGGCCATGCGCTCGCGGCCGCCGCGCCGGCCACCCGCTGGATCCTGGTCTCCGACGACGGCCACGACGCCGAATGGCTGGCCTGGCACCTGCAGGCACGTGGACTGACCGGCGTGCGATTCGTCGTCGGCGGTCAGCGAGCGCTGCGCCGGTCGGCCATGCCCGATCATGTGCGACGGGTGTTGGCGACGGTCGCCGAGCACTGATTTTCTGTGGCTCTGGAGCGAGCACGGACAATAATCGCCGTTTGCCGCCGTATCTCTGACAGATAATCTGCGCGCTCGTGGCCCTCGGCCGCGGTTTCGGCGAGGACGCATCTCGCCAGTACGCTGTGCATCTGTGACGGATTCGCAGCAGCCCACCGCAACATCTGACAGCCCGGCCGGCGTCGCCGATCAGGTACCCGAGCAGCAGCGGATTCGCCTGGAGAAGCGCGATCGACTCATCGCCGCCGGCGGAGACGCGTATCGGGTCGACGTTCCGCGCACGCACACGTTGGCGCAGATCCGCGAGCAGTACCCGGATCTGGAGGCCGGCACCGAGACGGGTGACATCGTCGCCGTCGCGGGTCGGGTGATCTTCGTCCGGAACAAGGGAAAGCTCTGCTTCGGCACCCTGCAGGAGGGCGACGGCACCCAGCTGCAGGTCATGATCAGCCTCGCCGGCGTCGGCGAGGAGGCGCTCGCGGCCTGGAAGGCCGATGTCGATCTCGGCGATTTCGTCTTCGTTCGCGGCGAGGTGATCAGTTCGCGCACGGGCGAATTGAGCGTCATGGCCGCCGAATGGGGAATGGCATCAAAGTCGCTGCGCCCGTTGCCGGTCGCGCACAAGGAAATGAATGAGGAGTCCCGCGTCCGGCAGCGCTATGTGGACTTGATCGTGCGGCCTGGGGCGCGGGAAACCGCGCGAACGCGTGTCGCCGTGCTCCGCGAGTTGCGGGCCGCGCTCGATCGTCGCGGGTTCCTGGAAATCGAGACCCCAATGCTGCAGACGCTGCACGGCGGTGCGGCCGCTCGTCCGTTCGTGACGCATTCGAACGCCTTCGACATCGATCTCTATCTGCGAATCGCCCCGGAGCTGTTCTTGAAGCGGGCGGTCGTCGGCGGATTTGAGAAGGTCTACGAGATCAATCGGAACTTCCGCAATGAAGGGGCCGATTCAACGCATTCGCCGGAGTTCGCAATGCTCGAAACATACGAGGCCTACGGCACATACGACGATTCGGCCCGGATGATGCGTGAGTTGATCCAGGAAGTCGCGCAGGGATCGATCGGCACTTTGACGCCGACCATGCCGGATGGCACCGAATACGATCTTTCCGGCGAGTGGACCTCGCTCGAGATGTATCCGTCGCTGTCCGCGGCCGCCGGTGTCGAGATCACGCCGGAGACGACCGTCGCCGACCTGCTGGCCCTGGCCGCCAAGGTGGGCCTGGAGGTGCCGCGCGATCGCGGCTACGGCCACGGAAAGCTCGTCGAGGAATTGTGGGAGCATTTGGTCGGCTCGACATTGTCGGAGCCGGTGTTCGTCCGCGATTTCCCGGTCGAGACGTCACCACTGGTGCGCGCGCATCGCAGCGTGCCGGGCGTGGTGGAGAAGTGGGACCTGTATGTTCGCGGATTCGAACTCGCGACCGGATATTCGGAGTTGGTGGATCCGGTAATCCAGCGGGAACGGTTTGTCGACCAGGCACGCCTCGCTGCGGCCGGCGACGATGAGGCGATGGTGCTGGACGAGGAGTTCCTCGCCGCGATGGAACACGGAATGCCGCCCACGACCGGTACCGGGATGGGTATCGATCGACTGTTGATGGCGCTGACCGGCCTGGGTATTCGCGAAACCATTCTGTTTCCGCTCGTCAAGCCAACTGTGCGGTAAGACCGCCGGCGTTAGTCCGGATTAATTACACATCCCTTCCGGTGGAAATGTTTCTCCATTCCGGTTACTGTTGCGGACAGCGAGAATAACTCGCCACTGTTTCCGAATTAATTGGAGAATGGCGCAATGGCAAAGAAGGTCACGGTCACGCTGGTCGACGACGTCGACGACACCAAGACCGCCGACGAGACCGTGGAATTCGGTGTGGACGGTGTGACGTACGAGATCGATCTGTCGTCATCGAACGCCGATAAGCTCCGCAAAGACCTGGCCAAGTGGGTCGAGCACGGTCGGCGGGTCGGCGGCCGCAAGCGTGGCAAGAGCCTGGGTTCCCGCGCGTCGGTGGATCGCGAGCAGACCGCGGTAGTGCGCGACTGGGGAAAGAAGAACGGCTACGAGGTCTCGGCACGGGGCCGTATCTCTCAGGAAGTCATGGACGCATATAACGCGGCGCATTGAGCCTTCACAGATAATCGACAGCGGCCGCCGGGTGTCCCGGTGGCCGCTGTTGCATGTTCGGCGAGGAGACTCCAGTGACACATCCGGCACCCGGACCCGTGACCCGCGGACCGTCGGCGCAGTCGGCGTATCGATGGCTCGGCATCGCGATCGCCGTGGCGGTGGTGGTCGCGGTCGTCGCGACGGTGTTGGCACTGGTCGGCATCCCGGTCAAGGGATCGGCGGGCGTCAGCGCGGGCCCGGCCGGAACGGCCGGCGGACCGTTCACCGCCTCGCTGCCGACGCAGCCGGTGCAGCGGTGGACGGCGGCGGGATCGGACGTGTTCGGCTCGAGTGCCCACGACATCGGCTACACGAGTTCGGGTGGCGGAATCGCGGTGCTCGGTGCCCACACCGACGGCGACAACCAGGTGATGGCGGTGAACGTGGCCGACGGGCGCCCGCACTGGCCGCGCCCGACCCCGGTGCCCAATGCAAACGGGTGCTGGGTGACCGACTTCGGCGACGTGCTGTGCAAGTCGTCGTCCCTCGGAGACGACCAGGCCTCGGTGTACTTCATCTCGGGGACCGACGGTTCGATTCGCAAACAGATCCGGGTGCCGGCCGGGTTGATCGACATCGCCGCGGTCGATTCGACGTGGATCGTCTACGTGTCGGCCTATGGATCGGATGCGACGGATGTCTACGGCTACGGCCCGGACGGCACGCAGCGCTGGCATGTCGGCGGGGACCTCTACCAGACGCCGCTGGTGTCGCGGTCGACCGGCCTGGTCGCGATCCAGAACAGCTCGCAGGGGCAGGTGGTGCGCGGCACGGACGGCCACGTGGTCTATTCGACGGGTGGACGCAGCTCCGGCTTCAACCGGATCACCATGTTCTACAACGGATTCGCCGTGAGTTCGATCCCGTCCGGCGGCGGTCCGAACGAGGTCGCGCTGTATGACGCGGGCGGCCGTCAGGTCACCGTCAACCGTGACGACTGGCAGGCCACCAGCCAGACCAACTACGACCCGTTCAGCGCCAGCTTCGACTGCAGCGGGGTCGTGGTCTATCAGAGCACCGCATCGGGCAAGGGCGAAACGCTCGGGGTGCTCGACCCGGTCAGCGGAAAGCTGTTGTGGCGCACCACCTTGGACGGCGGGCTGCGCAACGACCGCTGCAACGGCGACCGGGTGTTCTCCATCCCGATCGACAACGGCTACAGCGACACCGTCTTCGACCTGCGCAGCGGGCACGCGTACGGCACCATCGATCTGGTCAGCAGCGATGCGCTGATGGGCAGCGACGGTAAGTCGGCGGTGTACCGGATCTCGTCCGCGCCCGGATCGCACACCGTCGTGGCGATCGCGGCGTTCGACCTGACGACGCTGCAGAAGGTGTGGACCTATCCGCTCGACTCCGGCACCGACTGGAATCTCGACGACGCCGGGCTGTGGAAGATCAACACCACCACGATCTCCCGCTACACCTCCGGCTGATCGGACGCAGGCGGTGCGCGGTCGTCAGGCCAGGTCGCGCTTGAGGATCTTGCCCGCGGCGTTGCGCGGGAACTGGTCGACGAAGACCACCGAGCGCGGCACCTTGAACCCGGCCAGGCGTTCCTTGGCGAAGGCGATCACCTCGTCCTCGGTGACCGAAACACCTTCGCGCACGGTGAGATACGCCTTGCCGATCTCGCCGAGCCGCTCGTCCGGAACGCCGATGACGGCGGCTTCGGTGACGCCGTCCAGCCGCGAGAGCGCCTGCTCGATCTCGGCGGGATAGACGTTGAATCCGCCGCTGATGTACATGTCCTTGAGTCGGTCGGTGATCCGCAGATTGCCATGCTCGTCGATGGTCCCGATATCGCCGGTGTGCAGCCAGCCGTCGGCGTCGATCGCGGCCGCGGTCGCATCGGGATCGTCCAGGTAGCCCTGCATCACCATCTTGCCGCGAGCGAGCACCTCGCCCTGATCCGACAGGGAGATCTCCATGCCCTCGAAGGCCCGGCCGCAGGTGTTGGCGACGGTCTCGTCATCGTCGTCCGGTGTACAGGTCGACACGAATCCGCTGGTCTCGGAGAGGCCGTAGGCGGTGATGACCGTGTCTACGCCGAGATCCTGCTGGATCCGCTCGACCAGGACGACGGGCACGATCGACGCGCCGGTGACGACCAGTCGCACCGAGGAGAGATCGAATTCGGACCGCTTCGGGTCGTCGAGGATCGTCTGGAAGATGGTGGGCGCGCCCGGAAAGACCGTCGCCTTGCGTGACTGCGCCAGCGTCATCGCCGCCTCGGTCGAATACACCGCCAGCGGCAGCATGGTGGCGCCGAACAGGGTGCACACCAGGATTCCGGCCTTGTAGCCGAAGGTGTGGAAGTACGGGTTGAGCATCAGATACTGATCGTCCGGATTGATCCGCCCGTTGCGACCCCAGGCCCGCGACCCGTTGATCGTCTGCTGATGCTGCGCCAGAACACCTTTCGACCGTCCGGTGGTCCCGGAGGTGAACAGGATGTCGGAGATGTCGGTGGGCGCGACCGCATCCGCGCGGCGCTCGGCCGCGGCGGCGTCGAGTGCCGATGCGGCCGACTGGAAGTCGTTCCAGTCGAGGGTGCCGTCGCGGTGGACGTCATCGGCGTCGAGGCGGATACGGATGACCGCCGCGAGGTCGAGCGAGTCGACGTCCAGCGAACCGCCCGCCGCGGCGACCAGATCGTCGAACTTCTCGACGCCGAGGAAGGCGCCGACGACGACGAGGCCCTTCGCGTGGGTGCGCTCGAGGATCTCCAGCGCCTCCGGCGCGGTGTAGCGGGTGTTCAGCGGCACCAGGGTGGCGCCGGCGTAGTGGACGCCCAGTGCGGCGATCGGCCAGTGGAAGCTGTTCGGCGCCCACACGGCGACGCGGTCGCCGGCGTCGACGCCCTGGTTGATGAGGCCGGCGGCGAAGGTGCGTGCCTCGGCGTGCAGCTGGGCCCAGGTGAGCGTGACCGGCTCGCCCCACTGGTCGTCGATGACGGCGGTGCGCTCGGGCCACAGCGCCGCGGCCCGCCGCAGCGCCTGCGTCGTCGTCGTAACTGCATCGACGTCGGCGACATCGGTCGCTGAACGGACTTCAGATCCGGACACAAATCCTCCAATAGCGTGCGCTTATACCCCTGCTCAGGACACCCGAGATACAAAACCTAGCAAATGCTTGGTAGGTTGGCTGCGTGAACATCGCCACCGCACTCGTCGACCGTAGTGTCGATCTCGGCGATTACGCCGATTCGATGGATGATTTCGTCGTCGCCGTCCGCGACTGGTTGTCGGCGAACCTCGTCGGAGAATTCGCCGAATTGCGTGGTCGTGGCGGCCCGGGCAGCGAGCATGAGTTCCACGACGCGCGTCTGCGCTGGGACCAGCATCTCGCGGCCAACGGACTGACCTGCCTCGGCTGGCCCACCCGATACGGCGGCCGCGGCGCGACCATCGAGCAGCGCATCGCGTTCCATCAGGAATACGCGCGCGCCGGGGCGCCGGCGCGGGTCAACCACATCGGTGAAGAACTGCTCGGCCCGACGCTGATCGAGTTCGGCACCGAGGAGCAGAAGGCCCGCTTCCTGCCCGGCATCGCCGACTCGACGGTGCTGTGGGCGCAGGGCTACAGCGAACCGGGCGCCGGGTCCGATCTCGCGAACGTGTCGACGACGGCCGAGCTGCGCGACGGCAAGTGGATCGTCAACGGGCAGAAGGTGTGGACCTCGCTGGCGCATGTCGCCGAGTGGGCGTTCGTCATCTGCCGCACCGAGCCGGGTTCGAGCCGGCACAAGGGACTGAGCTTTCTCCTGGTGCCGCTGCACCAGGACGGCGTCACCGTGCGACCGATCCAGCAGCTCACCGGCACCTCCGAGTTCAACGAGGTCTTCTTCGATGATGCCGAGACCGACGAGTCGTTGGTCGTCGGCGCGCCCGGGGACGGCTGGGGCGTCGCGATGGGGCTCCTGCAGTTCGAGCGCGGCGTCTCGACGCTCGGCCAGCAGGTCGGGTTCGCCCGTGAGCTGGACGGGATCGTCGCCACCGCGAAAGCCAATGGGGCCGATCGGATTCCGTCGATCCGCGAGCGCATCGCCCGCGCCTGGCTGGAGCTGCGCGTCATCAAGGCACATGCCGCGCGCACCCTCGCGACGGTCGAGACCGCGGGATCCGGCGCCGACGCCTCGGTGTCGAAGCTGTTGTGGGCCAACTGGCATCGCTCGCTCGGCGAGCTGGCCGTCGACGTGACCGGACCGGCCTCGCTGATCGGGCCGGACGCCACGTCCGAGGGTAAGCCCAACGACCTGTCAGACCCCGAGCATGTCGAACTAGACGAGGCTCAGCGACTGTTTCTCTTCACGCGCGCCGACACGATCTACGGCGGCTCGAATGAGGTGCAGCGCAACATCATTGCCGAGCGCGTGCTCGGCCTTCCGCGAGAGGCCCGCTGATGGCGAGCCGAATCCGGTCCGCATCCGTAGACGTTGCGGGCACCTTGCACTCCATCCACTGCGAAGCCCGCTAAGAGAGGCAGCTGAATGACCAAGTCACCCCTGGCCGCTATTCCCGAGGAGATCGGCGGACACGATCTGCTGGCCGGCAAGAAGGTCGTCGTGACCGCCGCCGCCGGCACCGGCATCGGCTTCGCCACCGCGCGCCGGGCGCTGCTCGAGGGCGCCGACGTGCTGGTGTCCGACTTTCACGAGCGTCGTCTCGGCGAGACCGTCGAGAACCTGAAGGGCGAATTCGGTTCGCAGCAGGTCGAATCCTTCGTCTGCGACGTCTCCAGCACCGAGCAGGTCGACGCGCTGATCGCGGCGTCCGCAGAAAAGCTGGGGCGCATCGATGTGCTCGTCAACAACGCCGGACTCGGCGGCGAGACGCCGGTCGTCGACATGACCGACGAGCAGTGGGACCGCGTCCTCGACATCACGCTGAACAGCACCTTCCGCGCCACCCGAGCCGCGCTGCGCTACTTCAAGTCCGTCGGACGGGGCGGGGTCCTCGTGAACAACGCATCGGTATTGGGTTGGCGCGCACAGCATTCGCAGGCGCATTACGCGGCGGCCAAGGCCGGCGTCATGGCGCTGACCCGCTGCTCGGCCATCGAGGCCGCCGAATACGGCGTGCGCATCAACGCGGTCGCGCCGTCGATCGCGCGGCATCCGTTCCTGGCCAAGGTGACCAGCGAAGAACTGCTCGACGACCTGGCATCGCGCGAGGCCTACGGTCGCGCGGCCGAGGTCTGGGAGATCGCCGCCACCATCGCGATGCTCGCCAGTGACTACACCACCTACCTCACCGGCGAGATCGTCTCGATCTCCAGCCAGCGAGCATAATTTCTATAGCCCTCACCAGTAAGGGGAGAGATCCGATGAGCACACCACAGGCCTACATCGTCGACGCCGTCCGCACGCCGGTCGGCAAGCGCAACGGTTCGCTGGCGAAGGTGCACCCGGCAGACATGGGCGCCCACGTCATCAAGGCGATCCTCGATCGCACCGGCATCGACCCGAACGTCGTCGACGACGTCGTCTTCGGCTGTGTCGACACCATCGGCCCGCAGGCCGGCAACATCGGTCGCACCGCCTGGCTCGCCGCCGGGGGGCCGCTGAGCGTGCCCGGCACCACGGTCGACCGCCAGTGCGGATCATCGCAGCAGGCAATCCATTTCGCGGCGCAGGCCGTGATGAGCGGCACGCAGGACGTGGTGCTCGCCGGCGGCGTGCAGAACATGAGCGCCATCCCGATCAGCCAGGCGATGATCGCCGGCCAGGAGTTCGGCTTCACCACGCCGACGGCCGAGTCGAAGGGCTGGACCGAGCGGTTCGGCGACGCCGAGATCAGCCAGTTCGTCGGCGCCGACATGATGGCCAAGAAGTGGGACATCAGCCGCCTCGACATGGAGCAGTGGTCGCTGCAGTCGCATCAGCGCGCCAAGGCGGCCATCGCGGCCGGCCGCTTCGACAACGAATACGTGGCCCTGGGCGACTGCGTCGTCGACGAATGCCCGCGGGAGACCTCGCTGGAGAAGATGGCGTCGCTCGACGTGCTCGCCGAGGGCTCGGACCTGACCGCCGCGGTCGCCTCGCAGATCTGCGACGGTGCCTCCGCCACCCTCGTGGTGTCCGAGAAGGCGCTCAAGGAGTACGGCCTCAAGCCGCGGGCGCGGATCCACCACATCAGCGTGCGCGGCGACGACCCGGTGATGATGTTGTCGGCGCCCGTCCCCGCCACCAAGTACGCCCTGGAGAAGACGGGGATGTCGATCGACGACATCGACGTCGTGGAGATCAACGAGGCCTTCGCGCCCGTCGTCCTGGCGTGGCTCAAGGAGACCGGCGCCGACCCGGCCCGCGTCAACCCCAACGGCGGCGGCATCGCCCTCGGTCATCCGCTCGGCGCCACCGGCGCCAAGCTGTTCGCCACCCTGCTCAACGAACTCGAGCGCGTCGGCGGCAAGTACGGCCTCCAGACGATGTGTGAAGGCGGCGGGACCGCCAATGTCACCATCATCGAGCGGCTGAGCTGACACTCACTGCAAACCAACACACGCGCGGCTCTGGGTCAGGTGACCCGGGCCGCGCGTTTTTTCGTGTCGGCGGAATGGCTGTTTGCGACGCTGTGCGCTGCAGGGTTCGCGATAGTACACGAAATTTCTCCCGTTGAGTGGAATATTCTCGACATCCGGTTTGGAGTGGGGCACCCCGGGCATGTAGTTTGAACCGGTCACTAATCCGGGTGATCGAACTCATATCGATCACTGCCTGTGACTGCCACAACCTGTTTGAGAAAGGCTTCACTATGTCCAACCTCCCAGATCTCAGCGGCCTCACCCAGCTGCTGGCCACCGTCAACGCTGTGCTCGGCCAGGCCGGCTCGAACGACCAGGGCGGCAGCCAGGCTGGTACCGGCAGCATGGGCCCGACGGCCTGACCCGTCGACTGGGCATTGTCAGAATCTGACATCGGACGACGGGCCGCGACGCATTCTCTGCGTCGCGGCCCGTCTTCTGTGTCCGCTGGCCCCGCCCGTCCGCTCCGGGTCGCCGAACTTGCCGAGGCCGCGCGCCTGACCGGTGACGCGCTGGTCGAGATGCCATTGTTCGACTGGGTGCTCGGCGGCGACGCCGCCGATCCGGAGGCGCGCGCGGTGCTGGCCACGGTGATCCTGCGCCCGATGCTGCTGTCCGGCCGGGTGCTCGGCGTCTTCGATGGCGACCGGCTCGACGGCGTGCTCGCCTGGCATGCGCCCGGCGATCGCGAGGCGAGTGCCGGCACCCAGGTCGCAGAGGACGCGCAGCGACTCGTGCAGCGGCCGGAGATGGCACGACGACTCGTCGATCTCTGGTCGCGCGATCCGTTGCCGCCGCCCGGGCCCGACGCGGTCGGCGTGCCGATCGCGGCGGTGCGACCGGACGCGCGCAGTGCCGGTGTGCTGCACCGGCTCATGGAGCCGGTCGAGCATTACTGCGCAACCCATCGCCGACAGTTCTTTGTCTGGACCGGACGCGAAGAGCTGCGCGACGGCTTCGCCCGCGGCTGGAACCTGACCCTCTACGCCACCGTCGAGGTCGCCGACGGTGCCACCTTGTACGGGCTGGTGTCGGCGCCGGTCACCGATTCTTGAATTCCGCGTCGTCCCTCTGAAAAATTCATCGCGCATCACCGCGCCCAAGGAGAGTTTGTGAAGTTCTCACACCGTGTTCGTCTCGCCGGGGTCCTGTCCTCGGCCGCCCTGTTGCTGACCGGTCTGGCCGCCGGTCCCGGATTGGCGGCGCCGTCCGGCGTCACCGCATCCAGCGACGTCAGCCCGCGGGAGTCGAACATCGTCGTTCATTCCGCAGCGATGGATCGCAACATCCCGCTGACAATCCTCAAGCCCAAGGATCAGTCACGGCCGGCGCCGGTGCTGTACCTGCTGAACGGCGCGGGCGGCGGCGAGGACACCGCGACCTGGCAGCACAACACCGACATCGTGAAGTTCTTCGCCAATAAGCAGGTGTACGTGGTGATCCCGATGCAGGGCGCCTTCACCTACTACACCGACTGGATCAAGCCCGACAAGAAGCTCGGCGTCAACAAGTGGTCGACATTCCTCGGCAAGGAGCTGCCGGCCGCGATCAACGGCACTTATAAGACCACCGGCGTGAACGCGATCGCCGGCATCTCGTCGTCGGCCACGTCGGTGCTGAATCTGGCGATCCAGCACAAGGGCCTCTACAAGGCGGTCGGCTCGTACAGCGGCTGCGCCAGCACCTCCAGTGAGTACGGCATCCTCTATATGCGGCTCGTGATCGAGGTGCGTGGCGGCGGCGATGCCCGCAACATGTGGGGCCAGTACGGCGGCCCGCTGTGGAAGCAGAACGACCCGGTGCTGCGCGCGGGCGAACTGCGCGGAATGTCGCTGTACCTGAGCGCCGCGACCGGCCTGCCGGGTGAGCATGACAACCTCGGGGTGGTGCCGGACCCGAGCACGCTGGCCGACCGGATGGTCGTCGGCGGCACCATCGAGGCGGCCACGCGGCTGTGCACCGAAGAGCTCGCGTCGCGTCTGCACCAGCTGAATATTCCGGTCACCGTCGACCGGCCGCTGGGCGGCACGCACTCGTGGCCGTACTGGCAGGACCAGCTGCACAAGTCCTGGCCGCAGCTGGGCCGAGCGATCGGCGCCTGACACCACCACGACGCAGCGATGCACACCGAGAACGGTGTGCATCGCTGCTCCGTCATGCCAGACTGGCGCCATGACCTCCCTCGCTGATCTCGCCGCCACCCTCAAGTCCCTGCACCGCAAGGGCGACCCCGTCGTCCTGCCGACCACATGGGATGCCTGGTCGGCGAATACCGCGGTGGCCGCGGGGTTTTCGGCCCTCACCGTGGGCTCGCATCCGATGGCCGATTCCGTCGGCCGCGCCGACGGCGAGGGGATGACCTTCGAGGAGGCCATGACGCGCGTCGCCCAGATCACCGGTGCCGTATCGGTGCCGGTGTCGGTGGATATCGAATCCGGGTACGGGCAATCGCCGGAGCGGCTGATCGAGGGGCTGCTCGGCGCCGGCGCCGTCGGCCTGAACATCGAGGACACGGTGCACTCCGAGGGCGGCCGGTTCCGCGACGCGCAGGAGCACGCCGATCTCGTGGCCGCGCTGCGGGCGGCCGCCGACGCGGCGGGCGTTCCGGTGGTGATCAACGCTCGCACAGACATCTTCAAGAATCAGGTCGGCGACGAGTCCGATCGGGTCGATCGGGCCATCGCGCGCATGCAGCTCTGCGTCGACGCCGGTGCCGACTCGCTGTACCCGGTGGGGTTCCACGACGACGACACGCTTCGACGGCTCGCGGACGGGCTCCCGCTGCCGGTCAACGCGATCGCCAACCCGGCCACGGGCGATCTGGCGGCGCTCGCCGCGGCCGGCGCGGGACGGATCAGCTTCGGCCCGATCTGGCAGATGGTGCTCACCGAGCGGTCGAACGAACTGCTGGCCCGCTGGCGCTAGCGGCGTTCGGGCCTGCGGGTCAGGCGCGCACGTCGCGATCGCGCGGCACGGTCTTCGGGATCGGCGGGCGATCGGAGACGACCCCGTACATGGTGATGCCGTTCCGTTCGGTGGTGGCGAATTCGGCTGTGTTCCAGCCGGATATGAACCAGTCGCGGAGAGCCGGCGATCCGGTCCAGGCGTAGAACGGCCGATTCCGCTCGTGACAGAACGCTTCGACCGTCCGCATCAGATCGAGTAGGGCCCGTCCGCCCCGGGCCTCCGGGAGCAGCGCGACGAACAAGCAGTTGACCGCGTCGTCGACCGGCGACGGCAGTGGCGGGCTCGTCCAGAGTTCGAGCAGGCGTTCCCGGAGCCCAGGGGTTCGAGCGGCGACGGCGACATCGGCCGGCGTCAGCGGCGGCTGTCCGTCGGGGGAGAGGTCGACGTCATGCGGCTGCCAGGCCAGCACTCCGACGAGGCGGCCGTCCTCTTCCGCGCCGGCGGCGCAGCCGACGCGAAGCAGCGGCCGCAGCAGAAGTTCGGCCAGCCATTCGAGCTTCTCGGGATCGTCGACATGCTCGCCGAGGAGCCACTGGTACAGCGGGATCTGGCCGATGCCTTGCGCCATGACGGCGACCGCGGGTCGCAGGTGGCCCTCGTCGAGGGTGATGATGTGTGCCATCGAGGCCTTCTTGTCAATGCGGGTCGACAGACAGGTGGGCCGCCTCGTCGAGTGACGAAGCGGCCCACCGATCAGCCTTCAAAGTGGCTACGAGCCGGAAGCGCTTCCGCTGTCGCCGCTCGATCCGGCACCCAGTGCCTCGAGGATCGGGGTGATGAAGTCGATTTCCATCCGGATCGGACCATCTGCCATTTTCACGCTTCTTTCTCTAGGAGGATGTTCCGCCCGATTGGCTCCAATCGGACGGAGCCGACGTTACGGACTCGTGTTCAAAAAATCGCACAAAAACTCTAGTTCGTTATCTAAGCGTAATAGTCGAAGTATCGCGAATTTCAATTGTATGATCGCTGGTCACGACCGCTTTCTGTCCGGAGCGAGCGCTCGGACTGGATAACGATCTGTGACTTGCCGCATACTGGAGCGGACACAGTCGTCACCAGAAGGGCATCTCATGACCAAACCGGCCGATACCAGCGCAGCCAACGTCGGCGCAGCAGCCGACGTGCAACCGTCCTCGGAGCAGCACACGCTCGAGGAGCTGGTGGAAATCCAGCGCGCGGCGTTCCTGCGCGACGGCATCCCTGATGCTCGGACGAGGATCGACCGGATCAACCGCCTGCAGGCGCTGCTGCTCGATCACGCCGAGGAGATCGCCGAGGCGCTGACCGCCGACTTCGGTTCGCGTCCGCGGGAGCTGTCGATCGCGACCGATGTGGTCGGCTGCATGCTCGACATCGCGCATCAGAAGCGACACCTGACCAAGTGGATGGCGACCGAGGCGCCCGGCAAGATCCTCGCGACGATGGGTCTCAAGCAGCAGGTGCGGCACGATCCGCTCGGCGTCGTGGCGATCATGGGGCCTTGGAACTTCCCGCTGCAGCTCACCTTCGTGCCGGCCGGTGCCGCCTTGGCGGCCGGCAACCGTGTGCTGCTGCGGCCGTCGTCGATCACCAAGCGCACCACCGACGTGATCGCGCGGCACGCGTCCGATTACTTCTCGGTGGAGGAGCTGGCGGTCGTGACGAGCAAGTACGGCTCGGGCTCGGACTTCGCGAAGCTCAAGGTCGACCACATGTTCTTCACCGGCTCGCCCGAGGTCGGCGCGTCGGTGGCGACCGAGGCCGGTAAGAACCTGGTGCCGGTCACGCTGGAGCTGGGCGGCAAGAACCCGGTCGTCGTCGACAAGGACGCCGACCTCGACAAGGCGGCCAAGCGCATCGCCGACTCGCGTCTGGTCAACAGCGGCCAGGTGTGCCTGTGCCCGGACTACGTCTTCGTCCCCGAGGACAAGATCGGCGAGTTCACCGACAAGGTGCTGGCGCGCTGGCGCGAGACCAACCCGTCGATCCGCGACAACGGCGACTACACCGCCACCATCAACACCAAGAACTACGAGCGCATCGTCGACCTGATCGACGACGCCGAGAAGCTTGGCGCCACCAAGCATCAGGTGATCCCGCCCGGCGAGCGGCTGCCCGACGCCGAGGTCCGCAAGATCCCGCCGACGCTGCTGACTGGCGTCAAGGCCGGCATGAAGATCGAGGAGGACGAGGTCTTCGGTCCGGTGCTTACGGTCTATCCGTACCGCGAACTCAGCGAGGCGATCAGCCATATCGCCAGCCATCCGCATCCACTGACGATGTATTGGTACGGGCCGGAGAACGAGCGTTTCAAGACGCTGCAGGACAGCACGCGCAGCGGGTCGATCAACGCGAATGACTTCGCGCTCAACCTCTTCGGGCCGAATCTGCAGTTCGCCGGCGTCGGCAAGAGCGGCATGGGCGGTTACCACGGCAAGTACGGTTTCGACACGTTCTCGCATGCGCGCGCGGTGGCGATCTCCAAGATGCCGCTGTCGGTCGCCGAGCTGCTGTCGGCGCCGTTCGCGCCGAAGGACATCCGGCTGACCAATATGCAGCTCAAGATGTGGCGCAAGCTCACGGCGCGGGCGCAGAAGAAGCTGCAGCGCTAGGGCCGGCCTGCGGCCGGTAACGATCCGGCGGGCGACGATCGACATCCATAGGACGGGTGTTTTGTTCGCTTTCGGAAGGGTGTCGATGAAACGATCAGTAGCCGTTGCCGCCGGATCCGCCCTGGCCGCATCCGGTCTGGGGCTTGGTGTGATGGTCGGCGCCGGCACCGCGCAGGCCGGACCGCAGGATTGCACCGTCACCCGGGACCTGGTCAGCGCCACTGCGACATGCCATGACCACAACGCCCCGGCGGGCCGGGAGTACACGGTCGTGGTCGAGTGCAATGGTCTGCACGGTGTGCCGAACGCGTTTCCGCTCATGGCTTTTGGTCCGTATCGCGGATCCTGGGGCGGTTCCTTCGGTCCGTCTGGCCACGGGTCGGCATCCTGCCTCGGACCATTCAGTGTCGGTGTGGCCGCCGGCGCTCATGTCGAGATGTATCGATCCTGATTCGAGGCTAGCGCCGCTGGAGCCTGACACATACGGCCCGTCGAGGAGAATGTCTCCTCGACGGGCCGTATGTGTCAGGACTCCAACGAGATCGGCTACTTGCCCTGCCAGCGCGGTGCGCGCTTCTCCGCGAATGCCATCAGCCCCTCTGCGGCGTCGGCGGAGGTGAAGGCGGCGGCGCTGGCGGTGCCGGTGCGCTCCCAGTCGGGAGCCTCCGCCGGAATGGCGCCGTCGGTGATACCGCGGGCGATGCGCTTGGTGGACTGGACGGCGACGGGCGCGTTCACCATGATCGCGTCGGCCAGGGCGAGCGCCTCATCGATCAGCTTGTCGCCGGGGACGACGCGATTGACCAGGCCGAGCGTCAGCGCCTGCTCGGCCGAGATGGGCTGGCCGGTCAGCATCGCCTCCATGGCGATCTTCGGCGGGATCTGGCGGCCGAGCCGGAAGGCGCCGCCGGCCGCGGCGACCAGGCCGCGCTTGACCTCGGGCAGGCCGAAGGCCGCGGTGTCGGCCGCGACGGCGAGGTCGCTCGCGAGCACCAGCTCGGTGCCGCCGCCGAGTGCGAAGCCGTTGACCGCGGCGATGATCGGCTTGGAGATCGCGTGCTGCACGAAGCCGGCGAAGCCCCAGCGCGCGGCGCGCTCGTCGGCCAGGAACTTGCCCTGCGCGGCCTCCTTGAGGTCCTGCCCGGCACAGAACGACTTGTCGCCCGCGCCGGTCAGAACGACGACCCACACGTCGGTCGTCGCCTCGGCGTAGTCGAGCGCCTCGCCGATCCCCAGGGTGACGTTCGCGCTGACCGCGTTGCGGGCGTCGGGACGGTTGATGGTGACGATCAGAACGTGTCCACGCAGTTCGGCGAGAACGTCGCCGTCACCGCCGATCGGCACCTCGGTTGCGTCACTGCCTGTCATGGCTGCCCTTCTGTCGTCGTATCCGCTGGTAGGTTTCCAAACCTAAGCGGCCATACACAGCCAGGCAACCAAGCGCTTGCTAGGGTGGAGGCGATGGGTGTATCCGGGAGGTTGTCTTGACAAGCGGGCCGAACGCAAAGACGTCGCGGCGCGAAGAGCTGTTGGCGATGGCCGGCCAGATGTTCGCCGAGCAGGGATTGCGCAACACGACCGTGCGCGACATCGCCGACGCCGCAGGCATTCTGTCCGGCAGCCTGTATCACCACTTCGATTCCAAAGAGTCGATGGTCGACGAGATCCTGCGCCGATTCCTCGATGAACTGTTCGCGCAATACCGGGAGATCGTCGCGGCCGGCCTGTCCTCGCGCGAGACGTTCACCCAGCTGGTGGTCGCGAGCTTCGCGTCCATCGAGCGTGATCACAACGCGGTCGCGATCTACCAGGACGAGGCCAAGCGGCTGGTGGCGCAGGAACGCTTCGCCTACATCAAGGACCGGAACATCGAATTCCGGCAGCTGTGGCTCGGAATGCTCGAACGCGGAATCGCCGACGGCACTTTCCGCAGCGATCTGGACACCCGCATGGTGTACCGGTTCATGCGCGACACGGTGTGGGTCGCCGTGCGCTGGTACCGACCCGGCGGCACGCTGACCGCGGACCAGGTCGCCGAGCAGTACCTGCATATCGTGCTCGACGGCATCGTCGCCTGAGACGCGCCGCAAACCCCGGACAGACGAAAACGGCCCCGGCGGAATCGATTCCGCCGGGGCCTGTCGTCGACCGGGTTACAGCGACTTGAGTTTCGCGAGGCGTTCGTGGGCCTGCGTCATGATCTGCTGGATCAGCTCGTCACAGCTCGGCAGATCGTCGATCATGCCGACCACCTGACCCGAGGCCAGCACGCCGGCCTCGGTATTGCCTTCGACCAGACCGGCTTTCAGCAACATCGGGGTGTTGCCGGCCATGATCACCTGCTGCCAGGTGCGCTCGCCCGACTTACGCATCGTGCGACCGTCCTTCAGCATGGTCGACCACTTCATGCCGGTCATCTTCTTGAACCGGTTGGCGTTGCCGACCGCGGCGACGGTGCCGCCGATCGTGCTGCCGTCCTCGAGCTTGTCGACCAGCTCGGTGCGCAGCACGCGGTGCGGCATGCCATCGACCTTGCGCGACACCACCGTTCCGTTGAACAGGTCGCGCTTGAGGTACTCCTCCTTGACCGAATCCGGCACCGAGCTGTCGCTGGTGAGCAGGAATCGAGTACCCATCGCGACGCCCTCGGCGCCATACGCCAGCGCGGCGACGAGGCCGCGACCGTCGAAGAAGCCGCCCGCGGCGACAACCGGAATCCCGTCGTCGCCCAACGCATCCAGCACGCTCGGCAGCAGCAGGGTGGTGGCGACCGGTCCGGTGTGGCCGCCGCCCTCACCGCCCTGCACGATCACCG
Organism: Jongsikchunia kroppenstedtii DSM 45133; assembly: GCF_000380485.1. GTDB lineage: Bacteria > Actinomycetota > Actinomycetes > Mycobacteriales > Mycobacteriaceae > Jongsikchunia > Jongsikchunia kroppenstedtii. The sequence goes on from NZ_AQYG01000039.1 coordinate 97,163, forward strand.
CGTCGGCGCCCCAGGAGGCCACCTTGACGGCGTGCTTTGCCGCGCCGATCGACGGAATGACGACGACGCCATTGTCTTTCAGCTTGGCGATGAGCTCCTTCTTCGGAGCCAGCGCGAAGGACGCGACCTTGACGCCCTCGCGGATCAGCAGATCGATCCGCTCGGGTGCGTCGCTGCCGTCGGCGCGGATATTGACGCCGAACGGCTTGTCGGTGAGCTTCTTGGTCTTGGCGATCGCGACCTCGAGCTCCTCGTAGGTCATCGTCGCCGATGCCAGGATGCCCAGCCCGCCGGCGTTCGCGGTGGCCGATGTCAGCGCTGGGCCGGAGACCCAGCCCATACCGGTCTGCACGATCGGGTACTTGATCCCGACCAGCTCGGTGAACCGGGTGTTGATCGTCGGCGCCTCATTGCGCCCTCCGGCCGTGCTCACTTAGCAGCCTCCGGCTGGGGAACTTCCTTGCTGCGCAGGCCCTTCGGGTCCAGCTCCTCGCGGATGATGCGCAGCTCCTCGTCGGACGGCAGGCGGGTGGTGCCCGCCTCGGCCAGTCCGGCGATCTCGAAGCTGGTGTTCGCCGCGACCTCGTCGGCCGTGACACCCGGATGCAGCGACAGCGCCCGCATCGTGTGGTCCGGTCCGCCGAAGTCGAACACGCCGAGGTTGGTCACCACGCGGTGAATGTTCAGATCCCGGTAGGCGGGGTTCTGCGGATCGGCCTTGTCGTAGCCGACGCCCGAGACGATGTCGACCTGGTCGACGAATACGCGCTTGCTGTGTCGCGCAACCCAATACGACGTCGGGTGGTTGATGGTGTTGCCCGGTGCACCGCGCACGCCGAACATCTGACGCGTCGGCTGCTGCAGCGGGCCGAAGGCGCTCAGGTTCTGGTTGCCGAACCGGTCGATCTGGTTGGCGCCCATGACCACATGGCGACGGCCCGACGCGACGACGTCGAACACCTTGCGGAACGGCATCCAGCCCTCGATGTCGCCCTTGGCGCCGACGGCCGGGGTGTCGGCGAAGATCAGTGCCTCACCGTCGGTGATCAGCAGGTCGGGCTCGGTGGTCAGACGCACGAGTCGCGCGCCGATCAGCGGGGTGGTCGCCATCGGCGACGCCATGATCTCGCCTGCGCCCGAGAAGATCTCGGCACACGCCACCACACAGATGTCGGCCAAAGTCACTTCACTCATGCCTGCTCCTCCTGCCACAGCTTGACCTGCTTCTGGTATTCGGCCTCGTCGACGGCCAGGAACCGGTCGCTGAAGACTTTCCACGACTCCGGATCCTTCGCCGACTCGGCATAGAACCGCTGGAACTTCTCGTCGCGCTTGTACTCGCCCGCGAAGGTGAAGTGGGCGCCGTTCGGGGTCTCGACGACCTTGTCGACGTTCATCCGGTTGAGCAGCAGTCGCTGCGTCGGAACGGTTTTCACCAGCTCCTCGGTCTCGACGATGCGGTCGGTCTCGAGGTAGCGGCGCTGGGCCGCGGCCAGGTACAGATCATCGAAGTACGGGTCGACGCCGGTGTACGCGGCGTTGCCGTGCTTGTCGGCCAGATCCAGGTGCACGAAGGCGGCATCCAGGTTGAGGGCCGGCATCGCGATCAGGGTCTCGCCGTCGTCGTACGGCGAAGCGACGGTGCGCAATTCGTCGCCCCAGAAGGTGCGGACATCGCTGCCGAGACCTGCGCGGATCGGCAGGAACGGGAGGCGTGCGGCGGCGGCCTCGAGGCCGCACTTCACCATGCCCTCGTCCATCTCGCGCGACTCGATGGCGCCGGTGGTGCGCGCGTGGGCGAACCACGGGTCGTAGAACGGCGGCGAGTCGAGCGACACGAAGCCGTAGTACGCCTTGCGGACCTTGCCTGCGGCACAGAGCAATCCGAGATCCGGGCCGCCGTAGGTGACGACCGTCAGGTCGGCGATCTCCGACCGGGCGAGCGCGCGGACCAGGGCCATCGGCTTGCGCCGGGAGCCCCAGCCGCCGATGCCGATCGTCATTCCGCTGGACAGCTCGCCGATGATCTCGTCGAGGCTGCTGGTCTTATCGGTTGCCATCAGTTCTCCTTCGCCTTCCCCGTCTTCACGAATTCGTCGCGGTGCTCGTCGGCCACGCCCGCCAGATTCAGCTCGAAGGTGTAGCCCTGCTCGAGTCGGTAGCTGGTCTTCACGTCGACCGGGTCGATGCCATTGATCGCTTCCTTGGCGGCCCGGATCACCCGGGTGTCCTTGGCGGCGATCTTGCGTGCGACCTCCAGGGCCGCCTCGTCCAGCTCGGCACGCGGGACCACGTTGTAGACCGAGCCGAACTGGTGCAGCTGCTGCGCGGTCGCGTTCTGCGCCGTGTAGTAGAGCGTGCGCATCATGTGCTGCGGGACCAGGCGCGCGAGGTGCGTGGCCGCGCCGAGCGCACCGCGCTCGACCTCGGGCAGGCCGAAGATCGCATCGTCGGAGGCGACGATGCAGTCGGCGTTGCCGACCAGGCCGATGCCACCGCCGACGCAGAAGCCGTTGACCGCGACGATCACCGGGACCGCGCAGTCGTAGACGGCGGCGAAGGCGTGGGCGCAGCCGCGGTTGGCGCCGATGAGGGCGTCATAACCCTCGGTGGCCTGCATTTCCTTGATGTCGACGCCGGCGTTGAAGCCGCGTCCCTCGGCGCGCAGGATCACCACCCGCGTGTTCATGTCGCGTCCGGCGGCCGTGATGGCGTCGCCCAACTCGAACCAGGCTGCCGACGGCAGCGCGTTGACCGGGGGAAAGTCGACCGTCACCGTCACGATCCCGGGCTCGACCGTCGCGGTGGCGATCGTCATGGTCCCTCCTCAGAAAACCAACCAAACATTTGCTTGGTAGGGTAGCAGGGTGTTCAACCTGGGACTTGATGGGCAGATAGTGCTGGTCACCGGCGGAGTGCGCGGCGTGGGCGCCGGCATCTCGCAGGTACTGACCGATCTCGGCGCGACGGTGATCGCCTGTGCGCGGCGCGAGCCGGAGGGCGACGAGCGCCCGTTCGCGGAGTTCGCCTCCACGGACGTGCGCGATCCGGAGGCCGTGGCCGCGCTGGTGGACGGCATCGTCGCCCGACACGGCCGGCTCGACGCCGTCGTGAACAACGCCGGAGGGGCGCCGTTCGCCCTCGCGGCCGACGCGTCGGCGAAGTTCCACAGCAAGATCGTGGAACTGAACATGCTTGCGCCGCTGATCGTTTCGCAGGCCGCGAACGCCGTGATGCAGCAGCAGGATCGCGGCGGCTCGATCGTCAACGTCTCCAGCGTGAGCGGGCACCGGCCGTCGCCGGGCACCGCGGGCTACGGCGCCGCGAAGGCCGGCCTGGACAGCCTGACCGGATCGCTGGCCGTCGAGTGGGCGCCGAAGGTGCGGATGAATTCCGTCATCGTCGGACCGGTGCGCACCGAGCTCGCCGAACTGCATTACGGCGACGAGGCCGGCATCGCCGCGGTCGGCAAGACCATCCCGATGGGTCGGATGGCCGAGCCCGCCGACATCGGCCGCGCAGTAGCCTTCCTCGCATCGCCGATGGCCGAATACATCACGGGTTCGACGCTGACCGTCCACGGCGGCGGCGAGCGTCCCGCTTTTCTCGACGCGGCCACGACGAATAAGTGAGCCCGGACGGGAAGGCAGCCGTGGCGGCCGTCGTCTTCCTCGTCACAGACGCAGCAAACACCAACAAGGACAAGTAGGAGCAGATCAGATATGGGAATCGTTGACGGACGCGTTGTCATCATCACCGGCGCCGGTCGCGGTATCGGCCGCGAGCATGCGCTGGCATTCGCCGCCGAGGGCGCGAAGGTCGTCGTGAACGACCTCGGCGCCGGCCTGGACGGTCGCGACGTGGGCGAGCACCCGGCCGAGCAGGTCGTCGCCGAGATCAAGGCGGCCGGCGGCGAGGCCGTCGTCAACGGCGACGACGTCGCCAGCTGGGACGGCGCGGCCAACCTGGTGAAGACCGCGATCGACAACTTCGGCGGCCTGGACGTGCTGGTCAACAACGCCGGTTTCCTGCGCGACAAGATGCTGGTCTCGATGGACGAGTCCGACTGGGACGACGTGATCCGCGTGCACCTCAAGGGCCACTTCGCCCCGCTGCGGCATGCCGCCGCCTACTGGCGGGCCGAGTCGAAGGTGGGCCGGCCGCGTGCCGCCCGCATCATCAACACCAGCTCCGGCGCCGGCCTGTACGGCTCGGTCGGCCAGGGCAACTACGCCGCGGCGAAGGCCGGCATCGCCGAGATGACCATCCAGGCCGCCGCTGAGATGAAGGGCTACGGCGTGACCGCCAATGCCATCGCGCCGGCCGCCCGTACCCGCATGACCACCAGCGCCGGCGAGGCGATGGCCGCGCAGATGGCCGCGCCCGCCGATGGCTCGTTCGACAAGATGGACCCGGCGAACATCTCGCCGCTGGTCGTCTGGCTGGGCTCCGAGGAGTCGGGTTCGGTGAGCGGCCGCGTCTTCGAGATCGAGGGCGGGCTGATCGCGTTGTCGGACGGCTGGCAGCGCAGCGCGCAGCGGGACAAGGGCGCTCGCTGGAACCCGGCCGAGCTGGGCCCCGTGGTGACCGACATCCTCGCCGAGGGCCCCGCGCCCATGCCGGTCTACGGCGCCCGCTGATGGCCGGGGGCCAGGCCGTCTCCGACGAGCAGTTGATCGCCGCCGCCCGCAGCTACGTGGAGGCGCTGGCGACGCACGATCCCTCGCAGGTGCCGTTCGCCGCGGACTGCACGCGTACGGAGCTCGGGGTCAAGACCGGCCGCAGCGGAGATCATCTGCGCCGCAGCCTGACCAGCGGCCCGCAGTACCGGGTCATCAAGTACGTCAGCGACTTCACGCCGCGCGTCGAGGACGGCGTCGTGCATGTGACGTTCTACGTCAACGTCCTCTTCGGGCTGCGCTCCCAGGTCACCGAACGGTTCGAGTTCAACGCGGCCGGCGAGATCACGCGCATCGTGGCGTCCTTCGGGCTGCCGCGCCGCTGAACCACGCTTCCACCCAGCCCCGGCGGCCAGTTCACCGGGGCAAAACACAATACGGAGACTAGGCTCATGGCCATGACTGAGCACGACAAGGCCGCTACCCGCCGCGACATCACGCATGCCCTGGAAACCGCCCTGGAACGCCGCCACGAGGTGCTCGACCTGATCGTCGACGCCGAGGATCAGGCGGCCGCGGAGAAGGCGATCGCCGACCTGCTCGGCGTGCCGGAGATCGGCGCAAAGGCCGTGCTGGGCATGGCATTTCGCCAGCTGACCAAATCGGAGCGGCGCAAGAACGCCAAGGAGCTGGAGGATCTCAACAGCCAGCTGACGTTCACGCTCACCGAGCGTCCGGCGGCGTCCGGCGACGGGCTGAGCCTGCGCGCCTTCAACGGCGACCTGGATGCCGAGCTGTTCAAGCTGCGCACCGACGAGCTCGGCGCGGCCGGGGACGGCTCGGGGTCGCCGGCTGGTTCGATCGAGCAGGAGATCGCGGCCGCCAGGCAGCGGGTCGACGCCGAGGAAGCGGTCTGGCTGATCGCGGCCGAGGGCGGCGACGACGTGGGCATCGTGTTCGGCGAGCTGTCCGACGGCGAGGTGGACGTGCGCATCTGGATCGCGCCCGATCATCGCAAGAAGGGCTACGGCACCGCCGCGCTGCGCAAGTCGCGCTCGGAGATGGCCGCGTACTTCCCCGGCGTGCCGATGGTGGTCCGGGCACCCAGCTCGTAGCGCCTGTCTAGGCTGTACCGGTGATCGACCTGACCGCGCTGGCGTCCCGACTGCCCGAGGGCGCGCTGATCTCCGACGCCGATCGGATGGAGAAGTACCGGCGCGATCGGGCGAATGATCCGAATGCCGGTGTGCCGCTGGCGGTTATTCGCGTCGAGTCGGCGCAGGACGTGCAGACCGTGGTGCGCTTCGCCGCCGAGCATTCGCTGCCGATCATCACCCGCGGCGCCGGCTCGTCGCTGTCGGGCGGCTCGACGGCGATTGACGGCTGCCTGGTGCTGTCGACGGAGCGGATGACGGCGATCGAGGTGGATCCGCGCACGCGGACCGCCGTGGTGCAGCCCGGGGCGATGAATGCCGACGTGAAGGCGGCCGCCGCCGCGCACGACCTGTGGTATCCGCCGGATCCGTCGTCGTTCGAATTCTGTTCCATCGGTGGCAATCTCGCGACCAACGCCGGCGGATTGTGCTGCGTCAAGTACGGTGTCACCACCGACTACGTGCTCGGGGTCGACGTGGTGACCGCCGATGGCGAGCTGGTCGAACTGGGTGGTCCGCGTTTGAAAGATGTTGCGGGACTGCCGCTCACGAAGTTGTTCGTGGGCAGCGAGGGCACGCTCGGCATCATCACCCGCGGCGTGCTGCGGCTGATTCCGGCCCAGCGCCCGGCGGCGACGCTGGTGGCGACCTTCGCTCAGCTGGCCGACGCCTGTCAGACGGTGCAGGACATCACGCGCGGCATGCGACCGTCGATGCTGGAGTTCATGGACCAGGTCTGCATCAATGCGGTCGAGGACGAGACCGCGATGGAGCTGGACCGGTCGGCCGCGGCGATGCTGATCATCCAGTCCGATGAGCCCGGAACACACGCCGGCGCCGAGATCGACCAGATCCGCATCATCTGCGAAAAGAACTCGGCGACAGAGGTATACGCGACCGACGACGCCGACGAGGGCGAGGCGTTCGTGCAGGCCCGGCGGATCGCGATCCCGTCCGTGGAGCGCAAGGGTGCGGTCCTGCTCGAGGACGTGGGCGTCCCGATCCCGCAGCTGGGCGACCTGGTCCTGGGCATCGATGCGATCGCCCGCAATCGGGATGTGACGGTGGCGGTCATGGCGCATGCCGGCGACGGAAACACCCACCCCCTCATCGTGTTCGACCCCGCCGACGCCGAGCAGCTGGAGCGCGCCGAGCTCGCCTACGGCGAAATCATGGACCTGGCAATCGAATTGGGTGGCACGATCACCGGTGAGCACGGCGTCGGCCGGCTCAAGCAGCCGTGGCTCAAGGACTATCTGTCGCCGCAGGCGCTGGCGCTGAACCAGAAGATCAAGGACGCGCTCGACCCTCAGGGGATTCTGAACCCCGGAGTGGTCTTCAACTAGCGCGGACGCTTACGAGACGGCCTTTTCCAGGTCGAGTAGCGCATCCTCGAGGTGATGGATCATCCGCTGCAGGCTCGGCAGGGTCCGGCGGCAGCCGGTGAGCCCGAAGTCGAGCTTGTCGTAGTTGCTGGTGAGCGTGATGTTCAGGGCCATGCCGTCCATCGGGATCGAGGCCGGATAGACGCCGTCCAGTCGGGCGCCGTTCCAGTACATCTGCTCCTTCGGCCCGGGCACGTTGGAGATGAGCACGTTGAACGGCGGCCGAGTGTGGCTGACGAAGCCCGGCAGCGGGGTCAGCGCCAGTGGCGCCCCGTTCATCGCGCTCATCGCGAGGATCTGCAGCGGCGACAGTTCGCCCATGACGGCCTTGGCGGCCTGCACCGAGGCGCGGATGGTGGCCAGCCGCTCTGCTGGATCGTCGACGTCGGTGGCCAGTGTCGCGATGATCAATCCGACGGAATTGCCGCCGTCGTCGAGATTGTCGCTGCTGCGCAGCGAGACCGGCACCGCCGTCGTCAAGGACTTGTCGGGCAGCGCGTCCTGCTCCAGCAGATAGGTGCGCAGGGCCCCGGCGCACATCGCCAGCACGACATCGTTGAGGGTGGCCCCCGCCTTGCGGCCGATGTCGCGAACGCGCTCGATCTCCCACGACTGGGCGACGAATCGACGGGAGCCGCCGATCGGCTGGTTGAGGAGGGTGTCGGGGGCGTCCAGCGGGGTGATCAGGTTGTTGTCGCGGAACGCCTGATTGGCGATCTTCACGCCGGCCGGCAGTAGCCCGGCGATCGAACCGACAGTGTCGAGCACCTCGGGGAGCAAGCGTCCCAAGGAGACTCGCGTATCCACCGACGGCTTGCCCCGGCGCAGCGTCGGCGACCAGGGCGCCGTGCAGGTGTGGTCATCCGGATCGGTCGACAGCGAGTTCTGCAGCAACCGCAGCGCCGAAACGCCGTCGACGACGGAGTGATGGACCTTGGTGTAGGTGGCGAACCGCCCGTCCTGCAGCCCCTCGACCACGTGCATCTCCCACATCGGCCGATGCCGGTCCAGGAGCGCCGAGTGCCAGCGCGACGTCAGCTGGAAGAGCTCACGAATGCGGCCGGGCCGGGGGACGGCGGAGTGCCGGACGTGATACTCGAAGTCGATGTCCTCGTCCTCGGTCCACCAGGTGGTGCCGAGCAGGTTGACCGGGTCGGCCGGGCGACGTCGGAAGCGCGCGCTGACATTGGTCTGCGATCGCAGCGTGTCCAGCACGTCGGTGATGAACTCCGGGCCCGCATCCTCCGGCGGAGTGAACAATTGCAGGCCCCCGACATGCATCGGATGTTCGCGCGATTCCGCCAGCAGGAACATCGAATCGGTGACCGGCATGTAACCCATAGCGATGATTGTCGCGCATCGCTTATCGCCGGGTAAGCCGTTTTAATCAGCTGGGCTGCAGATCACAACGGGTATCGAGCGCTCGGTCCATTCCTGGTACTGGTCGTAGTCGGCGTAGACCTCGACCAGACGCGGCCACAGCCGATCGCGTTCGGCCTGGTCGGCCGCGCGAGCGATCATGTCCCGCTTGATCTTTCCGATCTGCACGGTCACACGCGGATTGGCGACGATGTTGCCGAACCACATCGGGTTGGTCGCTCGGCCGCCCTGCGATGCCACGAAGACGACGTTGTCGTCGTCGGACATATAGATCAGCGGCACGGTGCGCGGCTGTCCGGTCTTGCGGCCGGTGGTCGTCAGCAGGCAGACCGGCGCGGGCTTGCGCAGCCCGGCACCGATGCGCCAGGTCTTGCCGAGGCGCCCGCCGGTGCGGCGATACAGCTCGGTGTTGAGCCGCGAGCCCCACTTCATGCCGCGCTGGACGGCGTCCGAGTCGAGCTGGTCCGGCCGGGCCTTGCCGGTCATGTCAGATCCGCTCGATGATCGAGGCGGTCGACAGGGCACCGCCGGCGCACATGGTGATCAGCGCGGTCGACTTGTCGGTGCGCTCCAGCTCGTGCAGCGCAGTGGTGATCAGTCGCGAACCGGTGCTGCCGACCGGGTGGCCGAGGGCGATCGCGCCGCCGTTGACGTTGACCTTGTCCATGTCGGCGTTGTGGACCTGGGCCCAGGACAGCACGACCGAGGCGAACGCCTCATTGATCTCGACGAGATCGATGTCGTTCAGCGACATTCCGGACTTGTCGAGCACCTTCTGCGTCGACTGCACCGGGCCGTCGAGGTGGTAGTAGGGCTCGGCGCCGACGAGGGCCTGCGAGACGAACCGGGCGCGCGGCGTGAGGCCGAGCGCCTTGGCCTTGTCCTCATCCATGATGAGCACGGCGGCCGCGCCGTCCGACACCTGCGATGCCGTTCCGGCGGTGTGCATTCCGCCTTCCATGACCGGCTTGAGACCGGCGAGGGACTCCAGGGTGGTGTCGCGCAGACCCTGATCCTTGGTGACCGACAACGTGTTTCCGGTGAGCTCGCCTTCCTTGGTGCGCTCGGGCGCCTTGAGCTCGAAGACCTCGCGGTCGAAGCGACCCTCGGCCCAGGCCTGCTTGGCCAGCCGCTGGCTGCGCTCGCCGAGGCCGTCCAGATCGGCGCGAGTGAGCCCGCGGCGCTTGGCGATTCGCTCGGCGGCCTCGAATTGGTTCGGCATGTCGATGTCCCATGACGCGGGGCGACGCTCGCCGGCGCCTTCCAGCATCACGTTGGCGCCCAGCGGAACCGTGGACATCGACTCGACGCCGCAGGCGACGCCGGCGTCGATGGTGCCGGTGGCGATCAACCCGGCGATCAGATGGTTGGCCTGCTGCGCGCTGCCGCACTGGCAGTCGACGGTCGTCGCGCCGACGAACTCGGGCAGCCCCTCGTTCAGCCACGCGGTGCGGGTGACGTTGTTGCCCTGCGCGCCGACCTGCATCACGCAGCCGCCGATGACCTGCTCGATGAGGGCTGGGTCGACGCCGGCCCGCTCGAGGACCGCACGCTGCGCGGCGCCGAGAAGCTCGACCGGATGCAGGCCCGAGAGCCAGCCGTTGCGCTTGCCGATGGGGGTGCGGGTGGCTTCGACGATGACCGGGTTGCCCATGGTGAATCCTTCTGTACAAGTGCGCCGGCGAGCCGGCCGCAAAACTAGAACACGTTCTAATCGATGGTAGCGCACCGCCGCGATTTGGTGAGCGAGCCGGTGGCCCCCGAACTTGACGATCGTTCAGTTTCCGCAGGTAGCTGCGCTAAACGGGGTCCGGTGATTGACTGGAACTGGAACATGTTCGCCTGCGACGGGAGCGCAGAAATGGCCGCCATCGAATGCCCGTTTCATGACCTGACCGATCCGATGCGGATCGAGGCAGGCATCCCGTATGACGATTTCGCCCGATTGCGGGCGACCGGAAAACTCAACTGGATGGAGCAGTCCGGCAGCGGCTTCACCGACGGCGGACTCTGGATCGCGTCGCGGCATGAGCACATCCTGGAGATCTCCAAGCGCAGTGATGTGTTCTCGTCCTGGCAGGACGGTGCCATCATCCGGTTCAGCGACGATGTCACCCGCGAGCAGATCGATATGAATCGGCTGATCATGCTCAATCAGGACGCGCCGGAACACACCCGGCTGCGCAAGCTGATCGCCAAGGGATTCACGCCGCGCGCGGTGAGTGCGTTGCGCGATGCGCTCACCGCCCGGGCGGAGAAGATCGTCGGTGCGGCCGCCGCCAAGGGCAGCGGCGACTTCGTGGCGGATGTTGCGGTCGAACTGCCGCTGCAGGCCATCGCCGAACTCATCGGCGTGCCGCAGGAGGACCGCAGCAAGGTGTTCGACTGGTCCAATCAGATGCTCGCGCCGGAGGATCCGGATCTCGGCGTCGATATGGACCCCATGGATCTGTCGGCCCAGGTGATGGCATACGCGTACAGCCTCGCCGAACTGCGGAAGGCCGATCCGCGAGACGACATCGTCACCAAGCTGGTACATGCGGATATCGACGGGGAGAAGCTTGCTCCGGAGGAGTTCGCGTTCTTCTTCATCCTGCTGGCGGTCGCCGGCAACGAGACCACCCGCAATGCGATCAGCCACGGGATGAACGCCTTCTTCGACTTCCCCGATCAGTGGGAGCGGTACAAGGCCGAGCGGCCGTCCACCCTGGCCGACGAACTCGTCCGGTGGGCGACCCCGGTGATCTGCTTCCAGCGCACGGCCCTGGAGGACTACGAACTCGGCGGGGTGACGGTCGAGAAAGGCCAGCGCGTCGGGATGTTCTACAGCTCCGCCAACTACGACGAGTCGGTCTTCGACGATCCATTCACGCTGAACGTCTTCCGGGACCCCAACCCGCACTTGGGTTTCGGTGGCCATGGTGCGCACTACTGCGTCGGCGCGAATCTGGCCCGGATGGAGATCGACATCATGTTCAACACGATCGCGGACCTGATGCCGGGCATCGCCCGCGCATCGGACGCGCGGCGGCTCCGCCAGGGCTGGATCAACGGCATCAAGGAACTTCAGGTCACCTACGGGTAGGAGAAGCAGAGCAATGACGTGTCCGATCAAGCACGACCTCACCGATCCGATGCTGATCGAGGAGGGGCTGCCGATCGCCGAATTCGCGGCCGCCCGCAAGACGGGTGAGCTGCAGTGGATGGAGCAGGCCGGCAGCGGGTACGAGGACCCGGGCATGTGGGTGGCTACCAAACACGAGCACATCCGCGAGATATCCAAGCGCACCGACGTTTTCAGCACCTGGCAGAACAGTTCGATGGTGCGGTTCTACGAGGGTGTCACCCGTGAGCAGATCGATGTCACGCGCTTCCTGCTGATCAATCACGACCCGCCGGAGCACACCCGACTGCGCAAGCTGGTGGCCAAGGGGTTCACCCCGAAAGCCGTTGGTGCGCTGGAGGATGCGCTGCGCAGTCGGGCGAACAAGATTGTGGCGGAGGCGAAGTCCAAGGGTTCGGGCGACTTCGTGGCGGACGTGGCGGTGGAGCTGCCGTTGCAGGCGATCGCGGAGCTCATCGGCATCCCGGATCAGGACCGCGAGCAGATCTTCCACTGGACCAACCAGATCATGGCCTACGACGATCCGGACCTGTCCGGCGGCGTCGACCCGATCGAGGCCAACGCCCAGATCCTCGGCTACGCATACCAATTGGCCGATGCGCGCAGCAAGGAGCCGGCCGACGACATCGTCACCTCGCTGGTGCAGGCCGATATCGACGGCGAGAAGCTGAGCCCGGAGGAGTTCGCCTGGTACTTCATCATGCTGTCGGTGGCCGGCAACGAGACCACCCGTAACGCGATCAGCCACGGGATGAACGCGTTCTTCGATTTCCCGGATCAGTGGGAACGCTTCAAGGCCGAGCGGCCGTCGACGGTGGCCGACGAGATGGTGCGGTGGGCGACCCCGGTGATCTGCTTCCAGCGCACCGCGTTGTCGGACTACGAGCTCGGCGGCGTCATCATCAAGGCGGGGCAGCGGGTGGGGATGTTCTACAGCTCCGCCAACTATGACGACGCGGTCTTCGACGATCCGTTCTCGCTGAATGTGTTCCGGGATCCCAATCCGCACTTGGGTTTCGGCGGTCATGGCGCGCATTATTGTGTTGGCGCGAACCTGGCGCGGATGGAGATCGACATCATGTTCAACACGATCGCCGACCTGATGCCGGACATCACCCGGGCCGGCGATGCGCGTCGGCTCCGGCACGGCTGGATCAACGGAGTGAAGGAACTGCAGGTCGACTACGGCTGAGGCCGGGCGGCCGGCCGTCATGCGGGTCATTCGACCCAGCTGGGTATCGGAATCGCTTAGTGTGGCAGACGAAATAGTTCGTTTCGTGCCGCGCAAAGGAGATGCCCGATGGCTGCAGTGACCGACCGTGAGATCCGCTCGATCCCCGGCTGGTTCTTCCGAACCGATTGGGCGATGTTCCGCTTCGCGTTATCGGAATCGGGGCGGCAGATCGCAGTGGGCGACCTGGCGGAAATCGGCGCCTACCTGGGTAAGAGTGCGGTGCTGATCGGCGAGTACCTGCGTGATGGCGAGGTCTTCACCGTCATCGATCTGTTCGGTGCCGAGTCCGACGACGCCGCGAACTCGGCTGAGAACGCGGCGCAGTATCCGGTTCTGACCAAGCGCAAGTTCGAGGACAACTACCGGCGGGTGCACGGCAATCTGCCGACTGTGATCCAGGCGCCGAGTTCCGAGATCACCGAGCATGCGGCGCAGGGGCGGCATCGTTTCGTCCACGTCGATGGGTCGCATCTCTACGACCATGTGGCCGGGGATGTGACCGCCTCGCGCCTCCTTCTCGCGGAACAGGGTGTGGTGGTCTTCGACGACTACCGCACGGTGCATGCGCCCGGCGTCGCGGCGGCGGTGTGGCAGGCGATGGACGACGGCCTGAAGCCCTTCGCGGTATCGGAGACGAAGCTGTATGCGACCTGGGGCGATGCCGAGCCGTGGACGCGAGCCATCGACACCTGGATGCCGGCCAGTGGGTTGAATCACGAGGTCGACGCGATCGCCGGGCACAGCGTCTATCGGGTGTGGAGCCCGCCGAATATCGTCGGCCGGACGGCGATGTCGGCCTTCAACCTGGTGCAGCGGCTACGGGCCTGAGTCGGCACGCAGAATTTTTTCGGCGGCGGTCCCGGAGTGGTGCATTGCACAAAACTGGTGGCCAGCGAATGGATTCGATCGTCCAAATTAGAACACGTTCACTTTGGACGATAGTTCAGTTTCCGCAGGTCAGTGGCTTTTTTCACACCGCGATGCTCTAATGGGTTTGTAACACGTTTCCATTCCGTTCGCGGGATGGGTTAGCCCAAACGAGGAGTAGTACCGTGACCGCTGCCAAGTGCCCGTTCCATGAGCCCGGCTTCGACTTCACCAGCCCGGACCTGCTGGAGAAGGGTCTGCCCGCAGAAGAGTTCGCCGAGCTCCGCAAGACCGCGCCGATCTGGTGGAACGCTCAGGAGCAGGGCAAGGGCGGCGGTTTCGCCGATGAGGGCTACTGGGTTGTCACCAAGCACGAGCACATCCGCGAGATCTCCAAGAACAACGAGCTGTGGTCGACGCACGAGAACGGCGTCATCATCCGGTTCGACGACGAGATGGAGCCCGAGCAGCTGGAGGTCACCAAAGACAACCTGCTCATCAACCAGGACCCGCCGACGCACACCCGGCTGCGCAAGCTGATCTCGAAGGGCTTCACGCCCAAGGCTGTTCACGCCCTCGAGGAGAGCCTGAAGGCGCGCGCGGAGAAGATCGTGACCGAGGCCGCGGCCAAGGGCAAGGGCGAGTTCGTCCACGACGTCGCCGTCGAGTTGCCGCTGCAGGCGATCGCCGATCTGCTCGGCGTGCCGCAGGAGGATCGCGAGAAGCTGTTCAACTGGTCGAACTCGATGATGAACTACGACGACCCGGCCTTCACCGCGGATCCGCAGGTCGCGTCGATGGAGATCCTGGGCTACGCGTACCAGATGGCGGAGGCCCGCAAGCAGTGCCCGGCCGAGGACATCGTCACCACGCTGGTCAACGCGGACATCGACGGAGAGTCGTTGTCGGAGATTGAGTTCGGCTACTTCGTCATCCTGCTGACGGTGGCCGGCAACGAAACCACCCGTAACGCGATCACCCACGGCATGAACGCCTTCCTGGAGAACCCGGATCAGTGGGAGCTCTTCAAGCGTGAGCGTCCGGCCACCGCGGTCGATGAGATCGTCCGCTGGGCCACGCCGGTCAATGTCTTCCAGCGCACCGCCAAGGAGGACCTGGTCCTCGGCGGCCAGGAGATCAAGAAGGGCCAGCGCGTCGGAATGTTCTACGGCAGCGCGAACTTCGACGAAGAAGTCTTCGACGATCCGTTCACCTTCAACATCCTGCGCGACCCGAACCCGCACGTCGGGTTCGGCGGCCACGGATCGCACTACTGCGTCGGCGCCAACCTGGCGCGCGTCGAGATCAACCTGATCTTCAACGCCATCGCCGACTACATGCCGGATATCACCAAGCTGGGCGAGCCGAAGCGGCTGCGTTCGGGCTGGATCAACGGCGTCACCGAGCTGGACGTGGCGTACACCAAGTAGCGCCCCCAACAACTCTGGGTCGGACTCCGCTGGGGCTTGCGGAGTCCGACCCAGTTTTCTTTCTGTGTGGATTCTCTAAGAAGTTTGGAACGATTTCGAGAATCTGTGTCAAGCCATGTTAGGTTGAGACGGTGTCGTGGAACTCGTCTCAGCGCTTGGCATTTGCGGCATCCTTGCTGGTTTCCGAGGCGGTGGTGGGCCGGTCGGGCGCGGCGGCTGCGCCTAGGCTCGTACTGCTAGTATCCGGTACCGGTAGTAACGCTGCAAAGGACTCCGTATGACGCCTGCTGTTGTCAGACCCGTCGCCACGACTGTTGTCGTGGGCATCGCCGTCACCTGCGGGCTGCTGCTATCCGGTTGCAGCACTGACGATCTGCAGGGCGGCAAGGTGCACTACAGCACCTATCCGCCGGTCAGCATGCTGCCGCCGAGCAGCCCGGGCAGCCCGGTGGTTCCGGCCGCCTTTCCCGCGGAGATTCCGGTGGTGAAGGGCCTGTATGCACTGCGCTCCGGGGCGGGCGGCACCCAGGTGCTGACGGTCACCGGCATCACGCCGGATGCGCTCGGCGATGCCCGAAAGCTGTTCATCGACGCGGGATTCGAGCCGCAGACCTTCGTCGGGCAAGAAGCGTTCATGAATACGCGGTATCTGGTGCTGCTCGGCAGCGAAGACCTGCCCGACTCGTTCACCCTGACCTACACGGTCACCACGATGTCCATGCCGGGGATCGGTTCGATCCCGACGTCGATCCCGAAGCTGTTCTGAGTCATGGCACATCAGTACAGCGCGACGTTCGAGCGTGCCGGTCGATTCATCGCCCGGCACGCGGTGGCGGTGATCCTGATCTGGGTCGCGATCGGCATCTCGGTGAATGTGGCCTGGCCGCAACTGGATCGAGTGGCCAACGAGCATTCGGTGAGTCCACTGCCGTCGGCGAAGGTGAGTCCGTCGCTGAAGGCCATGCGCGACATGTCGGAGGCCTTCGGGCAGAAGAATGCCGACAACGCGATCGTCATCGTGATGGCGAGCGATCGCGGCTTCGATCGCGAGGCGCAGTCGCTGTATGACGCCCTGATCCATCGCCTGCGGGCCGACACCGGCAACGTCGCGTTCGTGCAGGACGTGCTGTCCAACCCGGATGTGCGGTCCAATCCCATTGCGCGCGACCAGGTCATGAGCAAGGACGGCAAGGCGTGGCTGGTGTCGGCGACGCTGCAGGGCGAGCTGGGCTCGCCGCAGTCCGCGCGCGCCAGCCGGCAGGTGAACAACCTGGTCGAGCATACGTTCAAGGGGACGTCGGTGCAGGCCGAGGTCACCGGTGCCACTGCCACGACCACCGACATGGCCGCGGCCGGCGCCAGCGACATCATCAAGATCGGCATCATCACGGTGATCCTGATCAGCATCATCCTGCTGATCGTGTTCCGCACGCCGACAACGGCATTGCTGCCGGTGATCGTGATGGGCTTCAGCGTCGTGGTCGCGCGTGGTGTCGTCGCCGGGCTCGCGGACGCCGGGGCGATACCGATCTCGTCGGTGTCGGGCGCGTTGATGATGGCGGTCCTGATGGGGGCCAGCGTCAACTACACGGTCTTCCTGATCAGTCGCTATCACGAAAACATCCGGCGCGGTGAGAATCCCACCGACGCGCTGGCGCACGCGTGCGGCTCGATGACGCGGGTCATCCTGGCGACGGCGGCGACCGTGGCGATCGCCAACCTGGCCCAGCTCACCGCCAAGCTGAAGTTCCTCGCGGCCTCCGGCCCGTGTGTGGCGATCGCGATCGTCGTCGGGTTCCTCGTCGTCACCACGCTTCTCCCGGCCGTGCTCACGGTCGCGGCGCGCTTTGGCAAGTGCATGCCGGGTCCGGACCGCACCGGCCGCTACTGGCACCGGGTCGGCGTGCTGGTGGTGCGCCACCCGATCCGGGTCTTCGCGTTCAGCCTGGTGCTGCTGGTGACGTTGGCGACCGGGATGATCTTCCTCAAGCCGTCCTACGACATGCAGGGCCAGCTTCCGCACAACGCCCCGTCCAACGCCGGAATCAGATTGCTCAACAAGCACTTTCCCGGAAATCGGATGATGCCGCAGTTCGTGATGGTGCAGTCGAAATCGGACCTGCGCAGCCCGCAGGGGCTGGCCGACCTGGACCAGATGGCCGGTCGCATCGCGCAGCTGCCCGGGGTCGACAAGGTCGTCGGCATCACCCGCCCCGACGGCAACAAGTTGACCCAGGCGACGCTGGCCTGGCAGATCGGCTTCCTCGGTGACCAGATGGGTCGGCTGGGGCGCGACGCGTCCGATCAGCTTGGGCCGCAGATGGATCGGCTGACCAGAATCGCCGACGTGGTGTCGTCGATGATGTCCAATGTCGACACCGATCAGCTCGCGCGGCTGCAGCAGATGGTGCCGCAGTTGATGTCCATGGCGCAGCAGCAGTCGGGCCAGATCGACAAGTATCAGGGTCTGCTGGATCAGT
>NZ_AQYG01000040.1 GCF_000380485.1 Jongsikchunia kroppenstedtii DSM 45133
CACGGTGATCCTGACCTATCTCGCTGCGATAGGACTCGGTGTCCTGGTGTTCCAACAGCTTCTGGGACAGGAGATCTCGTGGGCGATACCCGCGATGACCTTCACGCTGGTGGTCGCGGTCGGCGCCGACTACAACATGCTGTTCATCTCCCGGCTGCGCGAAGAATCGGTGCGCGGCACCCGGATCGGGCTGATCCGGACCGTCCATCACACGGGCTCGGTCATCACCTCGGCGGGGCTGGTGTTCGCGGCGGCGGTGATGGGCATGATGGCCGGCAGCCTGTTGCAGATGGCGCAGATGGGTTTCATCATCGGCTGCGGAATCCTGTTGGACACCTTCGTGGTTCGCACGCTGATGGTCCCGGCCATCGCTCAGGCCTTCGGCGATGCCAGCTGGTGGCCGAGCGGCCGGAAGTGACTAGTGCACCAGTGGTGCGAGGTACTTCTCGGCGAACGCACCCATCGACTTCGGGTCAGTGATGTCGACGCGCTGCGAGTGCACCTGGAACAACGATCCGGCGACCCGCAGCAGGAGCTCCGACGTCGCCCCCAGATCCTCGTCCGACATCGTCGAGTCGGCGTTCTTCAGCGTCGATGTGATCGCGGCCACCGCGCCCTCGAAGAACATCTGCTCGCTCGGCGAGGACATGGTGATGATGGTGCCGAGAATCTCGAGATCGTTCAGGAAGAGACGCCGCATCATCGGGTTCTCGTTGAGGATGTTCGAGCTCTCGATGAACGCCGCGACCACCGCGCCCTTCGGATCCTTGCCCTTGCATGCCTTGTCCAGCCGCTTCATCGCGTCGATGAACACGATGTTGCCGACCCCCATGAGCAGTGCCTCTTTGTTGGGGAATCGGCGGTAGAGCGTGCTGCGGCTCACGCCGGCGCGCTTGGCGACGTAGTCCATGCTGGCGCGGCGCACGCCGACATCGGCGAATTCCTCCGTGGCGGCCGCCAAGATCGCCTGCTCCTGCTCCTCCGGAGTTGCGGTGCTTCGCAACTGGCGGCGCGGCGTACTCATCCTCACCTCGAAACTAGAACGTTGGGAATCGGTCGTATCACCGACATTCTCGCATGTCAGTGTGTCAACGGTGGTCATTCGCCGATGCTCCCGCGTTGCGCCGGCGCATGCCGGTCGCCGCGAGGACCGATCGGCCGAGGCGGGCCGGTCGACGCGGTCGGAGCCGCCCGGAACAAAGCACCTAAACTTGTACCGTGAGCGCACCGGTCGATACCACTGCAAACGCCGCCCAGACCCCCGATGAACCGCAGCCGTTCCGTGAGCTGGGTCTCAAAGACGACGAGTACCAGCGGATCCGCGAGATCCTCGGCCGCCGCCCGACGGACAGCGAGCTGGCCATGTACTCGGTGATGTGGTCCGAGCACTGCAGCTACAAGTCGTCCAAGGTGCATCTGCGCTACTTCGGCGAGACCACCACCGACGAGATGCGCGCCAGCATGCTGGCCGGCATCGGCGAGAACGCCGGCGTCGTCGACATCGGCGACGGCTGGGCCGTCACTTTCAAGGTCGAGTCGCACAACCACCCGTCGTATATCGAGCCGTACCAGGGCGCCGCGACCGGCGTCGGCGGCATCGTCCGCGACATCATGGCGATGGGCGCCCGCCCGATCGCGGTGATGGATCAGCTGCGGTTCGGCGCCGCGGACGCGCCGGATACCCGACGCGTGGTCGACGGCGTCGTGCGCGGCGTCGGCGGCTACGGCAACTCCCTCGGCCTGCCGAATGTCGGCGGCGAGACGGTGTTCGACCCGAGCTACGCCGGCAACCCGCTGGTGAACGCGCTGTGCGCGGGTGTGCTGCGGGTCGAGGATCTCAAGCTGGCCTTCGCCTCCGGCGCCGGGAACAAGATCATCCTGTTCGGCGCGCGGACCGGCCTCGACGGCATCGGCGGCGTGTCGGTGCTGGCGTCGGAGACCTTCGACGACGCCTACGGCCACCGGCCCAAGAAGCTGCCGGCCGTACAGGTGGGCGACCCGTTCACCGAGAAGGTGCTGATCGAGTGCTGCCTCGATCTCTACCGCGCGAACCTGGTCGTCGGCATCCAGGACCTGGGTGGCGCCGGACTGTCCTGCGCCACATCGGAATTGGCCGCTGCGGGCGACGGCGGCATGCGGATCGAGCTGGATCAGGTGCCGATGCGCGCCGAGGGGATGACGCCCGCCGAGGTGCTCTCGTCGGAGTCGCAGGAGCGGATGTGCGCGGTCGTGGCGCCCGAGAACGTGGAGGCCTTCATGGAGGTCTGCAAGCGCTGGGACGTGCTGGCCACCGTGATCGGTGAGGTCACCGATGGCGAGCATCTGGAGATCACCTGGAACGGCGACGTGGTGGTCGACGTGCCGCCGCGCACCGTCGCGCATCAGGGCCCGGTCTACGAGCGGCCCGTGGCCCGCCCGGACTCGCAGGATGACCTGATCGCCGACACCACAAAGGGTTTGGTGCGGCCGCAGTCGGCCGACGAGCTGCGCGCGTTGGCGCTGCAGATGATCGCGTCGCCGGCGCTGTGCAGCCGCGGCTGGATCACCGAGCAGTACGACCGGTACGTCCGCGGCAACACCGTCCTGGCCGAGCATGCGGATTCGGGCATGATCCGGATCGATGAGAACTCCGGTCGTGGAATCGCTTTGGCCACCGACGCGTCCGGGCGGTACACCTACCTGGACCCGTATCGGGGCGCGCAGCTGGCGCTGGCCGAGGCCTACCGTAATGTGGCGGTCTCCGGCACGACGCCGAAGGCGGTCACGAACTGCCTCAACTTCGGTTCGCCGGAGGATCCCGCCGTGATGTGGCAGTTCCAGCAGGCTGTTCGCGGTCTCGCGGATGGCTGTGCGGCCCTGGCTATTCCGGTGACGGGCGGCAACGTCTCGTTCTACAACCAGACCGGATCGACCGCCATCATGCCGACCCCGGTGGTCGGCGTGCTCGGCGTCATCGACGATGTGCATCGGCGACTGCCCAGCGGATTCGGCACCGAGCCCGGTGAGACGCTGATCCTGTTGGGGGAGACCAAGGACGAGCTCGACGGTTCGATCTGGGCGCAGGTCGCGCACGATCACCTCGGCGGCGTCCCGCCCGAGGTCGACCTCGAGCGCGAACGACTGCTGTCGGAGATCCTGGTCGCCGCCTCGCGCGACGGACTGGCCTCGGCGGCGCACGATCTGTCCGAGGGCGGATTGATGCAGGCGGTCGTCGAGTCGGCGCTGGCCGGCGAAACCGGTTGCCGCATCCTGCTTCCGGAGGATGCCGACCCGTTCGTCTGGCTGTTCTCCGAATCCGCCGGTCGCGCGCTGGTCGCGGTGCCGCGCACCGAGGAGTCGCGGTTCAGCGCGATGCTCGATGCGCGCGGCATGCCGTGGACGCGTATCGGCGTGGTCGATCAGGGGAGCGACTCGGTCGAGGTGCAGGGGCAGTTCTCGATCACGCTCGACGAGCTGCGCGAGGCCCACGAGGGCACGCTGCCCAAGCTCTTCGGCTGACGCTCCCAGTCAGCCGGCGGCGCGCAACCGTCGATGCAGTTCCCGCACCCGCTCGGCGAACTCGGGAAACGGCCCGGATACCGGTAGCCCGGGCACCACGTCGGTGATCCGCAGTTCGGCGATGGGCCCGGACGGCACGCCCAGCTCGGCCAGCCACTGACCGAGCTGCACCGAGGACGTCGCGAACACGATGCGGCCCAGGCCGACCCAGCCGTGCGCGGCCGAGCACATCGGGCAGTGTTCGCCGGAGGTGTAGACCGTGGCCGCCGCCCGATCGGCCGGCGTCAGGTGCTCGGCGGCCCACCGCGCCAGCTTGAACTCCGGATGCCGGGTCGGGTCGCCGCCGCCGACCCGGTTGCGGTCCTCGTGCAACACGGCCCCGTCCGCGCCGACCAGGATCGATCCGAACGGCTCGTCGCCGGCGTCGAGTGCCTCCTCGGCGAGCTCGACGCACCGCTCCAGGTACTGAATCTCGTTGTTGCTCATGGGTGCATTGTGGCACCCGCGCCGCCTACGGCTGGTCGAGTCGGGCCGCCATGCCGTCGATGAGGAATCGGATCACGTCGTCGAACCGTTCGTCGGGACTGCCCCAGGAGGTCGGACCCGATCGGGCGGCCAGGGGATGCCGGGCAGGGTCGAGCTGTCGCGCCCGCTCGGCCGCGTCGTACTCCGGTCGCGGGCTGCCATCGGCCAGATAGACCTCTTGTTCCTCGATGACGAAGCCCACGACGAGGTCGCGCATCGTGGTCCAGGCCAGCTTGGCGTCGCGCTCGGTGAATCCGCTGTCGATCAGCAGCCGCAGCGGCCGCTCCATTCCGGCCGCCACCGAAACGTCGGTCAGGCGCGATCCACTGAACACTCGCGCGCCGTCCCGGTGCGAGCGCAGAAGAGCGCGGAGGCCTCGCGAACTCTGACTGATCAGTTCGCGCCAATCGGCGGTGTCGATCGGGGCGTCTTGCGATCGGCGCATGAGTTCGGTGGCCATCTCGTCGACGAGCGCCTTCTTGTCCGGGAAGTGCCAGTACAGCGCCGGTGCCTTGACGCCCAGGCGGTCGGCTATCCGCCGGAGGGTCAGCCCGTCGAGTCCCTCGTCGTCCAGCACGGCCAGCGCCGTCTGGGTGATCAGCGGTTTCGTCAACGCCACCTAGCCAGTTTAACGCCGTTAAGGTACCGTCGGTGACAGGCCAATTTAACAACGTTAAGGAGGGTCCGATGAAGGCAGCAGTCGCCGACTATGCGAATACGCCGCGATGGCAGGACATCGCTGATCCGGAGCCGCTCGACGGTCATATGCCGGTGCGGATGTCCGCGGTCGCGATACATAACCTCGCGCGTGGGGTCGCGGCGGGGGCGCACTACTCGAGCCCGGCCGACGACGGCTTCGTCATCGGCGTGGATGGTGTCGGCCGCACCGATGACGGGGCCCGCGTCTACTTCAACTACCCGGGAACGGTCGCCGAGCAGGTGTACGTGCCCGCCGCGGCGCTGGTGCCGATTCCCGACGGGCTGACCGACGAGCAGGCCGCGGCGGTGGTGAATGCGGCGATGTCGTCGTGGATGGCCATGCGGGTGCGGACTCAGGTGCGGCCCGGTCAGACCGTACTGGTACTCGGCGCCACGGGCGCCTCCGGCCGGCTCGCGGTTCCGCTCGCCCGACATCTGGGTGCGCGGGTGATCGCCGCCGGGCGCAACCAGGAAATCCTGCAATCGCTGAATGCCGATGCGACTGTTGACCTTCGGGGTACCGATGACGAGATTCGTGCGGCACTGCACCGCGAGAAGATCGATCTCGTCATCGATTATGTGTGGGGCCATCCTGCCGAGCTGACGCTGGAATCCCTCGCCAAGCGCGGGCCCGCCACCTATGTGGAAGTCGGTGCGATGGCCGGTGCGACGGTCACGCTGCCCGCCGCGCTGCTGCGGTCGACGGACGTGACGATCCTGGGTAGCGGACTCGGCTCGTTCACTCCCGCGCAGTTCCTCGCCGAACGTCCGGCGATCCTGCAGGCCGCGGTGGAACTGGGGCTGACGGTCGACGTGACCACGCGGCCTGCCGCCGAGATCGCCGACGCGTGGTCGGCCGACCTCGCGAATTCCCGCCTCGTGCTGACCCTCTGACTGCTAACGTGTGAACTAGAACACGTTCTAGTTCATCTCGGGAGTGAAAATATGGCACGCACCCTGCGCGTAGTGGAATGGTCGACCGGAACCGTCGGACGTCACGCGATCGCCGGAATCGACGCTCGGCCGGAGCTCGAACTCGCCGGAGTCTGGGTCTCGAACCCGGGCAAGGTCGGCAAAGACGCCGGTGAATTGGCCGGTCTGGGAAGAGATCTGGGCGTCGCCGCCTCCGGCGACAAGGAGGCGCTGCTGGCGCTCAAGCCGGACTGCATCGTGCACACCGCGATGACCGACGACCGCATCATGGAGGCGATCGACGACCTGGTCTCCTTCCTGGAGGCCGGCATCAACGTGGTGTCGTCGGGGCCGGTGCTGTTGCAGTTCCCGAAAGGCGTTGCGCCGCAGGAGCTGGTCGACCGGATTCAGGCCGCGGGGGAGAAGGGCGGGGCCAGCCTGCACGTCAACGGCATCGACCCGGGTTTCGCCAATGATGTCCTGCCGCTCGCGATGACCAGCCTCAGTCAGCGCATCGACGAGGTGCGCTGCTTCGAGATCGCCGACTACGCAACGTATTACCAGCCCGTGGTGATGCGCGAGATCTTCGGCTTCGGTCAGCCGATGGACGATCTCAAGATGCTCTGGCAGCCGGGCGTGCTGTCGCTGGCCTGGGGCTCGGTGGTGCGGCAGATCGCGGCCGGGCTCGGCATCACGCTCGACGAACCGCTCCTCGAGAAGGTCGAGCGCCGTCCCGCCGAACGCGACGTGTCCACCGTGTCGGTCGATATCGCCGCCGGCACGATGGGCGCGGTGCGCTTCGAGGTGATCGGCACCGTCGACGGCGTCCCGCGCGTGGTGCTCGAGCACGTCACCCGCACCGACCCCGCGCAATGCCCGGACTGGCCGCAGCCGAGCGACGGGGACGGCTGCTACCGCATCCAGATCACCGGCGAACCGATGATGCAGGTCGACTTCTCCCACCACGGCGAGCACGGCGACCACAATGTCTCCGGCATGATCGTGACGGCGATGCGCCTGGTCAACGCGGTGGAAGCCGTCGTCGACGCCAAGCCTGGCCTGGTCACGGCCCTCGATCTCCCCCTCATCACCGCCCGTGGTCTCGTTGCCGGCACCAGCTGAACCGATGCCTGCGTTGTCAGTCGGCTCGCATAGAACCGCGCTGTAGCGGGCCTCGTTCCACCTTGGCCTCGGTCCAGCTGATCACCGGCAACGGCGGCAATTAGGGTGGGGCGCTGTGACCGGACCCCGCAAGAACGTCGCCCCCGCGCAGATGCGTGCCGCCGTGCTCGCGGTCGCCGAGTGGCTCGACGATCCCGGGGCGTCGCGGCCGTCGCGTGCACAACTCGCCGACGCGGTTCGGACGACCGCTCGCACGCTGGCCCAGCTGGCTCCGGGCAACTCGGTCGAGGTGCGGGTCCCGCCGTTCGTCGCCGTGCAATGCGTGCAAGGGCCGCGGCATACCCGGGGCACACCGCCGAACGTGGTCGAGACCGATCCGCGCACCTGGCTGCTGCTGGCTTCCGGCAGAACCGATCTCGCGACCGCCATCGACGATCATCGGGTGACCGCCTCCGGGCATCGGGCGGTCGAGATCGAACAGTTTCTTCCGCTCGTCCGCGCCTGACGCGCTGCCTTTGTAGGCTCTGTGCCATGGCTGACTGGCGAGCAGAGACGGTGGATCGGATTCGGAAACTCATCATGGACGCCGCTCCGGATGCCGCCGAAGAGGCCAAGTGGAAGAAGGCGTCCAACCCGGACGGCGTGCCGACCTTCTCCTGCGACGGACTGATCTGCACGGTGGAGACCTACAAGGACAAGGTCAAGGTCACCTTCGCCAAGGGCGCGTCGCTACCCGATCCGGCGAAGGTGTTCAACGCCAGCCTCGACGCCGGCACCCGACGGGCCGTCGACATCAAGGAGAGCGACACCCTCGACGAGGACGCGTTCACCGCGCTGATCCAGGCCGCGGTCGCGCTCAATCGGGACTAAATACGGCGTCGCCTGGTGTTGCAGATTCGGTATCTGTCGGTCGCGGCCGTAAACTGGCGGCACGCCCGCCCAGCCCGCAACACATCGGAGCGCCACCCGTGACTGAGCTGTCGATTCACTCGAAAAACCTGCTCATCCCCGGTCCCATCGACGGTTTCGACGAACCCGAGAACGAGCCTCGTGAGGAGTGCGGCGTCTTCGGCGTCTGGGCCCCGGGCGAAGACGTGGCGAAGCTCACGTATTACGGCTTGTACGCGCTGCAGCATCGCGGCCAGGAGGCGGCCGGTATCGCGGTCGCCGATGGCAGCCAGGTGCTGGTGTTCAAGGATCTCGGCCTCGTATCCCAGGTGTTCGACGAGCAGACGCTCTCGTCGATGGAGGGCCACGTCGCCATCGGGCACTGCCGCTATAGCACCACCGGATCGACCACCTGGGAGAACGCCCAGCCGATCTTCCGCACCACGCCCGCCGGTACCGGCGTCGCGCTGGGACACAACGGCAACCTGGTCAACACGGCCGAATTGGCAAGCCGCGCGCGCGATCTGGGCCTGATGGATTCCCGATTCGCCGGTGGCGCCACCTCCGACTCCGACGTCACCGGCGCGCTGCTGGCGCATGCCGCCGCCGATGCCACGCTGGAGCAGGCCGCGCTGGAGCTGCTGCCGACGCTGTCCGGCGCCTTCTCGCTGACCTTCATGGACGAGCACACGCTGTATGCGGCCCGCGATCCGCAGGGCGTGCGACCGCTGTGCCTGGGCCGCCTCGACCGCGGCTGGGTCGTCGCCTCCGAGACCGCCGCCCTCGACATCGTCGGCGCGTCCTTCGTGCGCGAGATCGAACCCGGCGAGTTGCTGGCGATCGACGCGGACGGCGTGCGCAGCTCACGTTTCGCGCCGGCCAAGCCCAAGGGCTGCGTCTTCGAATACGTCTACCTCGCTCGTCCCGACTCGGTGCTGAATGGTCGGTCGGTGCATTCGACCCGCGTCGAGATCGGCCGCCGGCTGGCCCGGGAGCACCCCGCCGATGCCGACCTGGTGATCCCGGTTCCGGAGTCGGGTACGCCGGCCGCGGTCGGGTATGCGCAGGAATCAGGGATCCCGTACGGCCAGGGCCTGATGAAGAACGCCTACGTGGGCCGCACCTTCATCCAGCCGTCGCAGACCATCCGTCAGCTGGGCATCCGTCTCAAGCTCAACCCGTTGCGAGAGGTGATCAAGGGCAAGCGGCTCGTGGTGGTGGACGATTCGATCGTCCGCGGCAACACCCAGCGTGCGCTGATCCGGATGCTGCGCGAGGCCGGGGCCGCCGAGGTGCATGTGCGCATCGCCTCGAGCCCGGTGCGCTGGCCCTGCTTCTACGGCATCGACTTCGCCTCGCCGGCCGAGCTGATCGCCAACGGCACCGACTCCGAAGAGAACATGGTCGACGGCGTCCGGCATGCGATCGGTGCCGACACCCTGGGTTACATCACCATCGACGAGACGGTCGCGGCGACCGGCCAGGAGCGCGATTCGCTGTGTGCCGCCTGCTTCGACGGCGTGTACCCGATCGACCTCCCGCACGAGACGTCGATGGGCAAGGCGGTCCTCGAGATGATGCTCAAGAACGCCGCCGGCGACGACGCCCTGTCGGCCGCAAACGACAATGTCTCGGCGGTCCGCCGCCCCTGAGATTCGGCTTTCGACCGGTTAGTACCCGGCCGGGGCAGCCGGGTAGCGTTACCGCAGTGACATCTCATGAGAACGACGCGCCGATCGCGGCGTCGTACGCGGCGGCCGGCGTTGATATCGATGCCGGGGATCGCGCGGTCAAACTGTTCGGCCCGCACGCCAAGCGCGCCACCCGACCCGAGGTTCTCGGGGGGCTCGGCGGCTTCGCGGGTCTGTTCGCCCTGAAGGGCAACTACCGGGAGCCGGTGCTCGCCGCCTCGTCGGACGGCGTGGGCACGAAGATCGCTGTCGCACAGGCGATGGACATCCACGACACGATCGGCCGCGACCTCGTCGCGATGGTCGTCGACGACCTGGTCGTCTGCGGCGCCGAGCCGCTCTTCCTGCAGGATTACATCGCCATCGGCAAGGTCGTCCCCGAGAAGGTCGCGTCGATCGTCAAGGGCATCGCCGACGGCTGTGTCGACGCCGGCTGCGCGCTGCTCGGCGGCGAGACGGCCGAGCACCCGGGCCTCATGGGCGCGAACGACTACGACATCTCCGGAACCGGCGTCGGCGTCGTCGAGGCCGACCAGGTCCTGTCGCCGGACCGGGTGCGACCGGGCGACGTGGTCATCGCCATGGGCTCCTCCGGGCTGCATTCCAACGGCTATTCGCTGGCCCGCAAGGTCCTGCTGGAGTGGGGCCGGATGGATCTGCACGGCCATGTCGAGGAGTTCGGCCGCACGCTCGGCGAAGAACTGCTCGAGCCGACCCGGATCTACGCCAAGGACTGCCTGGCGCTCGCGTCGGAGGCGGACGTTCGCACGTTCGCCCACGTGACGGGCGGCGGCCTGGCCGACAACCTGTCGCGCGTGCTGCCGGCCGGCGTCATCGCCGAAATCGACCGTGGCACCTGGACTCCGGCGCCGGTGTTCGGGCTGATCGGTCAGCGCGGCAAGGTCGAGCGCGCCGAGCTGGAGCGCACCTTCAACATGGGTGTCGGCATGGTCGCGATCGTCGCGCCGGAAGACACCGACCGGGCTCTGGCCGTGCTCACCGCGCGGCATCTGAACTGCTGGGTGCTGGGCACGGTGTCACGCACGCATGAAGGCGGACCCGAGCAGCCGGGTCGTGCCGAATTGGTCGGCGAGTACTCGCGGTTCTGACGACGATCCGGACAGCTCGATCCGCGCCGATGGAGGTCGGCGCGGATCAGAGATGGTGCGTCTAGTGCGAGATGCGGACGACGGGAGCGCTACCGCGCGGCTCGCCAGTCGTCTTCGTCAGCCCAGCGATCCAGGTCGCCGGAGTCGGCTTCCTGGGACCCTGTCGAAAGCTCACGCTGCAGGCTCGCGAAGTCGGTGCTGGGTGAGCTGTACTTGAGCTCACGAGCAACCTTCGTCTGCTTTGCCTTTGCCCGGCCGCGGCCCATAGGGGACCCCCTCGCGCAATAGCGGGGCGGCCAATCACGCTGGCGGCCCCGTTCGTCGTTTACTAACTGTCGTAGGCCCTAGTCTACCCCGCATTGACTGAGGGTGTCGCACCGCATGTCATGGCGGGTCGGGTGGCCCGCGCGGCGCCGATCAGCCGTTGCGCAGCTGCTGCTGGGCGCGGCGGCCGGCCGGCACCGCGGCGTCGGTCTCGAGGGTCGCGGGGTCGATGGACACCGCGGCGCCGCCCGCCTCCAGGGCGGTATCGGCGGGGACCGCGCGCTTGATCAACGCCAGCGCGATCGGGCCGTTCTCGAAGTGGTCGATCACGGTGCCCACGCGGCCGACCGCGCGACCGTCGGCGGTGACCGGATCGCCGGTGACCGGGCGGGTGTCGGAGCTGCCGTCCACGTGCAGCAGCACCAGTTGCCGTGGCGACTTGCCGAGGTTGTGCACGCGGGCGACGGTTTCCTGCCCGCGGTAGCAGCCCTTGTTCAGGTGCACCGCGCCCTGTTCGGCCGGGCTGCCGATCCAGCGCGCCTCCTGCGGGATGGTGCGCTCGTCGGTGTCCAGACCCAGCCGCGGCCGCAGCGCCGCGACGCGCAGGGCCTCGTAGGTCCACATGCCGGCCGGAGCCGCGCCGGCCGCCGTCAGCCGGTCCCACCAGGTGCGGAGCTGATCGGTCGAGACGACGATGTCGATCGCGGGGACGTCGTGCGCCTCGCCGAGGGGCGGCATGATGCGCCAGAACCCGCCCCCCTCGAATTTGTCGCCGTCGAGCGAACCGGCCTGGTAGACAACGGCTTCGGCGGGCACCCCGAGAAGGGTTGCCACCGCGCCGGTGCGCGCGGCCGGGCCGACCACCGAGAGCAGCGCCATGTCGGGGCGGTCGACGGGCTCGACCTTCGCCCAGAAGACCATCTTCTGCAGGAAGGCCAGGAGTTCGTCGGCACGAGCGGCCTCGGTGTCGATCCAGGTGACGCCATCCAGGTCGGTCAGGACGAAGTGATCTTCGACGCGGCCGTTGCCGTCGAGACTGAGGTTCTCGGCGCTGGTGCCGTCGGGCAGCTCGGCGACGTCCTGGGAGGAGATGGTGTGCAGCCAGCTCAACCGTTCGGGGCCGGTCAGCGCCAGGATTCGGCGATGGGAGCGGTCGATGATCGCCGCCGTCCGCGCGGCCGTCCGCTGTTCGCCCAGGGGGTCGCCGAAATGCCACGCGACATCGGCGTCAGGGGAGTCGGCGGGCCCGCCGACCGCGCCGGATTGATTCTCCGGGCCGGAACCCCGCAATACGCTAAGCAACGTCACATTCACCATCGTACGAGCGTGCGCGCCCGCTCGGCCCGCGCGGACCGGGGTCGCTAGGGTGATCGCTATGGCGCAACGGATTCTGGTGACTCTTGATGGGGCAGTACTCGATCCGGATGTTCCCCTGCTGCATGCCGACGATCTGGCGGCCGTGCGCGGGGACGGCATCTTCGAAACGCTGCTGGTGCGCGACGGCAAGGCCTGCTGCGTCGGCCTGCACCTCGAGCGGCTGGCCCGCAGTGCGGCGGCGCTCGACCTGCCGGCCCCCGACGAACAGGCCTGGCGCGAGGCGATCGAGACCGGCGCCCGAACCTGGGCCAAGGAGAACGGTTCGGAGAACGGATCGGTCCCGGAGGGCCTGATGCGGCTGGTGTACTCGCGCGGCCGCGAGATCGCTCCGGTCGATCAGGTCGTCGCGCGCGATCGCGCCGAGACGGGCCTGACCCGGGAGTCGAACGAGGCGACCGCCTATGTCACCGTGAACCCGGTGCCGGAGCGGGTGCAGGCGGCGCGGGCTGAGGGCGTCTCGGCGATCACGCTGAACCGCGGGTACTCGGTCGACTACGCGCAGCAGGCCCCCTGGGCGCTGTTGGGCGCGAAGACCCTGAGCTACGCCACCAACATGGCCGCGCAGCGCTATGCGGCGAGCCAGGGTGCAGACGACGTCATCTACCTCTCGAGCGAGGGGCAGGTGCTGGAGAGCCCGCGGTCGACGGTGATCGTGGTCCGGGGTCGCACCCTGGTGACCCCGCCGCCGGAGAAGGTTGGAATCCTCAGCGGCACAACGCAGCAGGCGCTCTTCGCCACTGCGCAGAAAGAAGGCTGGGACACCTCGATGGAGCAGCTGCGGACCGTGGACCTGATCCAGGCCGACGCCGTCTGGCTCCTGTCGTCCGTCACGTTGGTCGCGCGGGTGCGCGAGCTCAACGGATTCGAGCTGTCGACGCCGACGCGCCCCGAAGACTTCGTCGCGCTCGTCGACAAGGCCGTCGCCGCCGGCTGACCCGGTCGTGGCAACCGTCTCCGACGGGAGGCGTGATCACAACCGCCGTTTCGGCGGGATTCGCATCACACCCTGCGTTTAGGTGTGTTCACATGGTCGGACGAGGTCTACCATGCAACTACTACGACTTGTAGTACTAGCGGCAACGAGGCGGCTATGAACGCATTGGACGTATCGCGGTGGCAGTTCGGTATCACCACCGTCTACCACTTCATCCTGGTCCCATTGACCATCGGTCTGGCGCCGATGATCGCGGTGATGCAGACCGTTTGGCTGGTCACCGGCAAGCAGCAATGGCTGCGGGCCACCAAGTTCTTCGGCAAGATCTTCCTGATCAACTTCGCGCTCGGCGTCGCCACCGGCATCGTGCAGGAGTTCCAGTTCGGTATGAACTGGAGCGAATACAGCCGGTTCGTCGGCGATGTGTTCGGGGCGCCCCTGGCGCTCGAGGGCCTGGTCGCGTTCTTCCTCGAGTCGACCTTCCTCGGCCTGTGGATCTTCGGCTGGGAGCGGCTGCCCAAGAAGGTGCACCTGGCCTGCATCTGGCTGGTGGCGATCGGCGTCAACGCGTCCGCGTACTTCATCATCGCGGCCAACTCGTGGATGCAGCATCCGGTGGGCGCGAGCTACAACCCGGAGACCAAACGCGCTGAACTGCACAGCATCTGGAAGATGCTGACCAACAACACGACGCTGGCGGCGTTCCCGCATACCCTCGCCGGCTCGTTCCTCACGGCCGGGACGCTGGTGGCCGGCGTCTGCATCTGGTGGATGGTCCGCGGTATGCGGGCGGGCGACGACGCGTCGGTGCCCGAGGAACGGGCGACGGCGTGGAAGACGGACGCGCGGGAGCTGTTCCGCCCGGTGGCGCGGTTCTCGCTATGGGTGATTCTGGTGTCGGGCGTCGCGCTGTTCATCACCGGCGATATGCAGGGCAAGCTGATGTTCGAGCAGCAGCCGATGAAGATGGCGTCGGCGGAATCGTTGTGCCACACCGAGAAGGGCGCCGCGTTCTCGGTGCTGACGATCGGCACGCACAACAACTGCGACTCGATCACCCGCGTCATCGAAGTCCCCGGCTTCACCTCGTTCCTGGCCACCAACACCTTCGACGCCACGCTGCCGGGCGTGAAAGAGATGCAGGAGCACTACAACCAGACGGTCGGCCCCGGCGACTACCGGCCCAACCTGTTCGTCACCTACTGGGCGTTCCGGGCGATGATCACGTGGGCGGCCGGCTCGGCGGTCATTGCGGCACTGCTGCTCTGGTACACGCGCAAGGGACGGGTGCCGGATAAGAAGTGGATCGGCACTGTGGCCGTCTGGCTCATCCCGACGCCATTCCTGGCGAACAGCTCGGGCTGGATCTTCACCGAGATGGGCCGGCAACCGTGGATGGTCGCGCCGAATCCCACGGGCGATCCCAACATTCACCTCGCCATCTGGCAGGGCGTGTCCAATCATTCCGTGGGCACGGTGATCACCTCGTTGGCCGTCTTCACGCTGCTGTACGGATCGCTCGCGATCGGGTGGTTCATGTTGATCCGCAGATACGTGCGGCACGGTCCCGATCCGGTGCCGACAGCCGGATCCGAGTCGTCGACCGCGGATGACTCCGGTGAGCCGCAACAACTCTCGTTCGCATACTGAGGAGGGGCGATGACTCTCACCGATCTCTGGTTCATCGCGGTGGCGGTACTGCTCACCGGCTACTTCGTGCTGGAAGGTTTCGACTTCGGCGTCGGCATGCTGATGCCGATCCTCGGTCGTGGCAAGTCCGTCGAGGCGGACACGAAGCGCCGCGTGCTGCTGAACACCATCGGCCCGGTCTGGGACGGCAACGAGGTATGGCTGATCACCGGCGGCGGCGCCATGTTCGCGGCGTTTCCGGGGTGGTACGCAACAGCTTTCAGCGCACTCTATGCGCCGCTGCTGGTGATTCTGGTGGGCCTGATCACCCGCGTGGTGTCGATCGAATGGCGCGGCAAGATCGATGACCCGCGGTGGCGGCGGCTGTGCGACCTCGGCATCGGCCTCGGCTCCTGGCTGCCCGCGATTCTCTGGGGGGCCGCGCTGGCCAATCTGCTGCGGGGGCTGCCGATCGACGCCGACCATCAGTTCACCGGCTCGCTCGCCGACATCCTGTCGCCGTATGCGCTGCTCGGCGGTGCCGCCACCTGCCTGCTCTTCCTGTTCCACGGAGCACTGTTCCTGGGCCTCAAGACGGAAGGGGAGATTCAGCCGATCACCATGAAACTGGCCGCGCGGCTGTCGATTCCGTTCCTGGTGGTGGGCGCGGCATTCCTGCTGTGGACTCAGCTGTCCTACGGCAACGGGTGGACCTGGATCGCGGTCGGGATCGCTCTGGCAACCGCGGTCGCGGCCAGCGTGGCCGCCTTCGCCGGACGCGACGGTTGGGGCTTCGCGGCCTCCTGCGTGACCGTCATGGCCCTCGGCGCCACGGTGTTCGGGTCGATGTACCCGGTGCTGCTGCCGTCGACCACCGATCACGCCTTTGACATCACAACGGCCTCGGCGAGCTCGACGCACTACACGCTGACGGTGATGACGTGGGCGACGGTCGTGGTGCTGCCGGTGGTGCTCGGATACCAGGCGTGGACGTATTGGGTTTTCCGCAAACGCATTTCGATGTCGCACATTCCGCCATCCATCGGACTGCCGGCTCGCGAACAGGTGTAGGCATGGCCTCCGGAGGTCGCGGTCCGATCGATCCCCGGCTGTGGCGGTATGCCCGGTCGTCGCGGCGATATCTGTTGGTGCACGGCGTCTTCGGCGCGATCGTCACCGCAGCGACGATCGTCACGGCCGTGCTGGTCGCGGGGATGCTCGCGGACCTGATCGTCGAACCGGGACAGCGCACGTTCGGCGATCAGTCGTGGCGGCTGTCCCTACTCGCCGTCGCGGTGGTCGTGCGGGTCGGCGCGGCCTACGGGCAGCAGCGATTCGCCGATGATGCGGCGGGCACGGTGATCGCCGAACTGCGGGAGCGGGCGCTGGCGACGGTGACGGATCCGCGGAAGGTATCGCCGCGTCGGCTCGTCGAGATCCGAGACCGGCTGGCCACCTTGCTGACTCGCGGGCTGGATGCGCTGGCGCCGTATCTGACGGGATTCGTCCCGGCACTCGTCAGCGTGCTGGTGACGGTGCCGGCGGTGGTCGTCGTCATGCTGGTCGTCGACCTCACATCGGGGCTGATCGTCCTCGGCACGCTGCCGCTGATCCCGATCTTCATGGTGCTGATCGGCCGTCTCACGAGTAGCCGCACCCGTGACCGGCTCGATGCGATGGATCGGCAATCGGCGCAGCTGCTCGACCTGATCGCGGGGCTGCCGACGCTGCGGGCGCTGGGCCGACAGCGGGAACCCGCGCCGCGCGTTCGGGCCCTGGGCGAGGCGCATCGCCGAAGCACCATGTCCGCGTTGCGGATAGCGTTCCTCAGCGGCGCCGTGCTGGAGTTGCTCGCCACCCTTTCCGTCGCGCTGGTCGCCGTGAGCATCGGCCTGCGACTGGTCTTCGGCGAGATGAGCCTCTATGCGGGCGTGCTGTGTCTGGTGCTGGCGCCGGAGGCGTATCTGCCGCTGCGCGCGGTCGGCTCGCGGTTTCATGAATCGGAGGCGGGCACCGAAGCGGCCCGCGAGGTGCTCGACGTGATCGATGAGGGCGTGGCGGCTCCGACCGGCGGCCTCGTTCCGAATCCCCAGGCACCCATCAGTATCCGCGATGTCGGGCTGTGCGGTCGGGACGGCTGGGCGCCGCGCGGCCTCACGGCGACCATCGCGCCCGGCACGCTCACCGTGATCGCCGGCCCGAATGGCTCGGGCAAGTCGTCGCTGCTGCTGGTCTTGCTCGGGGCGCTGGAGCCCGATGAGGGCGCGGTCGAGATCGGCGGCGTCGGCATGCCGGACGTAGATCGGGATGCCTGGTGGCGCCGGGTCGGCTGGCTGCCGCAGCAGGCCACGGATCCGGCCGATCGGCTATCGGCCGGCCAACGTCAGCGGGCGGCCCTCGATCGGGTGTTGAGCGTGCCCGACGCCGACGTGCTGATGCTGGATGAGCCCGCGGCGCATATGGATCGGACGATCGCCGCAGGCGTGCTGACCGAGCTGCGGGAGCGCGCGGACCGCGGCGACACCGTGATCGTGGTCAGTCACGACCGCGACTGGATCGCCGCCGCCGACCGGGTGATCGCCCTGGAGTCGGACGCACCGATCGGGGCGGCGGATGTCTAAGCGTGTCGGCCGGGACCCGCTGTGGCGGGCGCTACGGCTGCTAGGCATCGGTCCGCGGGCGGTGTGGCGGCCGCTGCTGGCGGGGGTCGGAACCGCGGGCAGCGCGCTGGCACTGGCGGTGCTGTCGGCGTGGCTCATCACTCGGGCCTGGCAGATGCCGCCGGTGCTCTACCTGTCCGTGGCCGTGACCTCGGTTCGGGCGCTGGGTATTTCGCGAGGCCTGTTCCGCTATCTCGAGCGACTGAGCGTACACGACCTGGCGCTGCGATCGATGACCACGCTGCGGGAGACGGTGTACTCGCGGCTGGCGGGCGCGAGCTCCGGCTATACGGTCCGCCTGCGTCAGGGAGAGCTGCTGTCGCGCACCGGATCCGATGTCGATGATCTCGGCGATGCGCTGATCCGGGCGCTGTTGCCCGCGGCGGTCGCCGTGGTCACCGGCGGCGCAGCCATCGTGGTGATGGCGCTGATCTCCGTCCCGGCGGCGGTGATCCTCGCGGCCGCACTGTTGTTCGCCGGCCTGGTCGGCCCGTACTGCGTGGCCCGCGGGTCGCGGACCGCCGAAGCCGACACCGCCGCGGCCCGGGAGCATGTCAACGAGCTGACCATGGAACTGCTGTCGCACGGCACGGAGCTGGCCGTCGCCGGACGGCACGGCGACCGGCTCGATGCGCTGCGCACGGCGGACCACGCTCGAGTCCGTGCCGAACGCCAGGGAAACCGTTGGGCCGCAGCAGGTACGGCGGCGCTGCCGGCAGCGATCGGCATATCGGTGATCGCCGCCCTGCTGGTGGCGATCACGCTGAGTCGGACGGCCAGTCCCATGGAGGTGGGCATCCTGGTCCTGCTGCCGCTGAGAGCGTTCGAAGCCGTGGCACCGATGACCGAGGCGGCCTTGCAGTTCCAGCGCAGCCGGTCGGCCGCCCGCCGGCTGCTGCGGCTGCT
This sequence comes from Jongsikchunia kroppenstedtii DSM 45133, assembly GCF_000380485.1. Lineage (GTDB taxonomy): Bacteria > Actinomycetota > Actinomycetes > Mycobacteriales > Mycobacteriaceae > Jongsikchunia > Jongsikchunia kroppenstedtii. The sequence goes on from NZ_AQYG01000040.1 coordinate 18,215, forward strand.
CGATGGTGCCGACGCGGCGTCGGTCGCCGAGCCGCCGGCGCCCCGGGCCGACGAGCGACTGGTCGCGGCCGGCCTGCGGTGGAGCCCCGAATCGGCTGCCGGAGGGGCGATTCTGGGCCCGGCCGCCGGACTGGACCTCACGCTGGGGCCGGGCGAGCGGGTCGTCGTCGTCGGGCCGAACGGCTGCGGCAAGACGACGCTGCTGCTGACGCTGGCGGGCCTGCTGCCGCCGGCCGCCGGCACGGTGGACGGGGCGGCCACCTACTTCCCGGATGATGGCCACGTGTTCACCACCTCGGTGCGAGAGAACCTGTTGGTCGCCAAGGGCGATGCGACCGAGGCTGAGTGCGCGTCGGCGCTGCACCGCGTCGGTCTCACCGACTGGGTATCCGGTCTGCCGAATGGACTAGACACCCCGATCAGCGAATCCACCCTCTCCGGCGGGCAGCGTCGCCGAATCCTGTTGGCGAGGGTCCTGATTCACCCGGCGCCGATCGTCTTGATCGACGAGCCGGTGGAGCATGTCGACGATGAGGCGGCCCGGGATCTGCAATTGGATCTGCTGGACCGGACGTCGGGACTGGTGGATGCAAGCCGCACGGTGGTCGTGGTGAGTCACCGGCTGCCGGCGGGACATCACGCCGATCGCGTTCTCGATCTGGATGCCGCCGCATACCGTTCGCCGGCAGAAAAACCTGTTGCTGCGGCGTTTGGCCGGGCGTAACTTCGGCGGTACACGAGGAAGGAGGTGGTCTGAAGTTGATTGACATACGGACACGTGAGGTGACCGTCCGCTAGCCGGACTCTCACTGACAAGCGATTGGCCGGGAAGCAACACTGACTAGCAATCCCGGGCGGTCACCCAGCCCTCGCGTCTCGGCCATGTCCGGCCGGCACCGGTTCGCGGTCTGCGAACGGCGCGGGGGCTGTCCCTATCTATGCGGCCCGTATCTGTGCAGCTGACCGATAACGCACCCGGTCGCTCATTCGGCGTGGAGTCAGCCGGCGTAGCGCTGGAGGCGGGCGGACAGGCGTGGGACGAGATCACCGTCCGGGTCGACCCGTTCCTCGACGTAAGCGAGGTCGCCGTCCTCGACCAGGCCGTAAAGCCGTTTGGCCCCACCGGCTTTGAAGCCGGACTCGGACTTGATCACGACGTCGGTGGTCAGATTCCACGACGTTTGATTGAGCGGTCGACCGTAGAACAGTTCGATCCAGCCCTCGGCGTGCGCGAGCAGGAATTCGATGTTGTCGTCCTCGTCGATCCGCCAGTAGCCGGTCTCGCGAAGATCGGGGCCGGTGTACTGGCCGTCGTCATCGAGGCGCCACGAGCGCGAGTCCCAGTTCAGGAAGTTCTGCCCGTCGTGGCTGATGATCAGCTGCTGGCCGAAGCGGTAGTCGCCGGTGACGGGGTCGTTGCCCTCGCCCTCGCCGCGCCAGACACCCACCATCGGCAGCAACCCGAGCAGTCCGGGGTGCAGATCGGGGCCCTGGCGCAGATTCGCCGTGTCATCGGCCAACGGCAGTCCGGGCAGGCCCGTGATGTTGCGCTGACCGGTCTCCTTGGCGCGTTCCTCCGCGCGGCCGATCGCCTCGTTCGCGTCGGCCTGCTCCGAGGAGCTCACTGCTTAGGACTCGTCCTTGATCAAGCGGTAGAGCGTGTAGCAGCCGAACCAGGTGATCAGCACGGAGCACAGGATCAGCAGGACCAGAAAGAATGCTTCCACGTCTGGAAGTTTACCCCGGTGGCCACCAATGCGATCGGCCCGGCCATCCCTTTCGGATGACCGGGCCGATCCGGCGGCGTATCGGGTGTCAACCCGGTACGGAATTACTTCGTGACGGTGATGTCGTTCTCGTAGACGCCCGCGCCCTCGGGGGACACGACGACCTCGCCGTTGCCCGTCGAGGACAGTGCACGCAGCGTCCATTTGCCCGGCGCGGCGAAGAATCGGAAGTCGCCGGTGCCGGAGGCGACGACCTCGGCCGTGAACTCGCCGCTGCCGTCCAGCAGCCGGACGAACGCGCCGGCGACCGGGCTACCTGCGCCGTCGAGAACCTGACCGGTCAGGACGGTCTCCTTCTCGGTGTCGACGCCGGCCGGCAGCTTCTGACCCTGCTTCGGTGCAGCACACATATCTCTTACTCTCCCAACTCGATCGGCGCGCCGACCAGCGAGCCGTACTCGGTCCAGCTGCCGTCGTAGTTCTTGACGTTCTCGTGGCCCAGGATCTCCTGCAGCACGAACCAGGTGTGGCTCGAACGCTCGCCGATGCGGCAGTAGGCGATGGTCTCCTTCTGCCCGTCCAGACCGGCGGTGGCGTACAGCTCGGCCAGCTCGTCGTCGGCGCGGAAGGTGCCGTCCTCGTTGGCAGCCTTGCTCCACGGCACGTTGATGGCGCTCGGGATGTGGCCCGGACGCTGGCTCTGCTCCTGCGGCAGATGAGCCGGCGCCAGGATCTTGCCCGAGAACTCGTCAGGCGACCGTACGTCGACCAGGTTCTTGGTGCCGATCGCGGCGATGACCTCGTCGCGGAAGGCGCGGATGTTGTTGTTCGGAGCCTTCGCCACGTAGTTGGTGGCCGGGCGGCTCACGGTGTCGGTGCTCAGCGGGCGTCCGTCGAGCTCCCACTTCTTGCGGCCCCCGTCGAGCAGCTTGACGTCCTCGTGGCCGTACAGCTTGAAGTACCAGTAGGCGTAGGCCGCGAACCAGTTGTTGTTGCCGCCGTACAGGACGACGGTGTCGTCGTTGGCGATTCCCTTGGCGGACAACAGCTTCGAGAAGCCGTCGACGTCGACGAAGTCGCGCTTGACGTGATCCTGCAGGTCGTCCTTCCAGTCGATCTTGACGGCGCCGGCGATGTGCCCGCCGTCGTAGGCGCTGGTGTCTTCGTCGACCTCGACGAATACGACCTTGTCTGCGTTGAGGTTCTCCTCGGCCCAGTCTGCGGAGACCAGGACATCGGCGCGAGCCATGGGTGATTCCTTTCAATAAATGGAGACATCTGAGGGGGTGTGGACAGCACGAATAGACGTGGGACCACGGGGGAGAAGGTGAAGCTATGGCGCCAGAAAGCGCACGTCACCGTTTATCGACAGCAACAATTGGCGGTGCGACAGAAATCGATCGCACGGCGCCGGGTGAGCAGCAGCTCGAGTTGCATGTGGACGAGGGTACAGCACGCCACCGGGGTCATTCAGGGTGCGGCCGGAAGTCGGTCAGCCGCAGCTCACGGGCCCCGCCGGTGCCCTGGAGCACGACGTCACTGCCCTGGGTCTGGGCGGTCGTCGGTGCGATTCCCCACGGCATCGGAAGCGCCGGGAGCGTGGCGCTGAACTGGGCGAGCACGCCCGGCAGATCGGCGTCGGCGATGCGGGTCGAGACGTGGTCCTCGGGGCCCGAGTAGCGGCCCGTGGCGCGGACCGACAACGCGCCGCCGGTGACCGACAGATCGGCCAGCACGCTGACCTTCTGCTTCTTTCCGTCGAGCTGCACCGAACCGGTGAGCAGGATTCCGGTGGACTTGCTCAGCAGGCCGTCCTGCGGTCCGCCGCCGCCGGCATCGTTCTTGTTCGCCGGGGTGGTGACGGTCAGGTCGACGATATGCAGGAAACGGCCGAGATTGACCGAGTCGATCTTGATCGACGAATCCACCGAGTCGACGTGGAACGCGGTGTTCTCGCCGATCAGCCAACTGGGGGTGCGCACCGAGGAGATCCGGGAACGCAGATCCACCTGTTGTCCGTCGCCGACCAGCGCGTTGCGTGCGGTGATCCCGATCTGCGAATACTTTCCGCGACTGGCCGCCGCGGCGAACGGAAAGCCGGAAATGGTGATCTCGGGATCGCTGCGCAGGTCGGCCGCGGCCCGTAACGACCGCGAAAAGCGATACTCGGCGACGATGCCGGTAGTGAAATCCGCCACTACCGCGAGGATGGCCACGCTCATTACCAGGGCGATCGCCGCGACGATGAGCTTTCGCACGCGGCTCCTTCCCCTCAGGCGTTGCGCTGGTTCCGGCTATTCTGTCACCTAACTTTCACCGGTCGGAAAAGCTGGGCCCATTCGAGCGGTGGAAAAATCGATGAGAAGGGCGCCGCGTGGATCTTCTGCTGCTGACAGCCGATCCCCAACCGGAATCGGTGCTGCCTTCGCTATCCCTGCTGCCGCACACCGTCCGCGTCGCCGCGGCCGATGTGTCGTCGTTGATGGAGGCCGGCAAGTCGCAGATCGTCCTGGTCGACGCGCGTACCGATCTGGCCGCCGCCCGCGGGCTGTGTCGGCTGCTCGGCAGCACCGGAACCGGGGCGCCGGTCGTCGCGGTGGTCGGCGAGGGGGGACTGGTCGCCGTGAACGGCGACTGGGGAATCGACGACTTTCTGCTGCCGGCCACCGGTCCCGCCGAGATGGATGCGCGACTGCGGTTGCTGCTGGTGCGGTCGCACGGCGACGCCGGCACCGACGATTCCGGCGATGTCACGCTGGGCGATCTGGTGATCGACGAGTCCACGTATACGGCCCGGCTTCGCGGCCGTCCGCTCGACCTGACCTACAAGGAGTTCGAACTCCTGAAGTACCTGGCGCAGAACGCCGGTCGGGTGTTCACCCGCGCGCAGCTGCTGCAGGAGGTGTGGGGTTACGACTTCTTCGGCGGCACCCGCACCGTCGACGTGCACGTGCGACGCCTGCGCGCCAAGCTCGGTTCCGATCACGAGGCGCTGATCGGGACGGTGCGTAATGTCGGATACAAGGCGGTTCGGCCCTCGCGCGGCGGGGATGCGGCCGATTCCGAGGACACCGCCGGCTGAGGCTCACTGATGGCGACACTGTCGGATCGACAGCGGGTAGACGTGCACTCCATGCTGGCGGCGGCCACCGCCCTGGACGGCGTGGCGCCGTTGGGGGAGCAGTCGGTCCTGCTCGTCGATCGCGACGGTGAGCATGTCTGGACCGAGATCGCCGGCCGGGTCGTCGGATATGCGAATGTCACGCCCGGCCGCGACGACGAGCCGCCGATGGCCGAGGTCGTGGTCGACCCCGATTTCCGGGGCCGCGGCATCGGGACCGTGCTCGCCGGCCAGCTCCTCGAGACCTTTCCGGGAGTGCGGATCTGGGCGCATGGCGATCTGCCCGCGGCCGCCGCGCTGGGCCGCCGGCTCGGCCTGCGACGGACGCGGGAGCTGCTGCAGCTGCGGCGCGACCTGACCGGCCTGCCGGAGCTCTCCGTGCCCGCTGACCTGCGCCTGCGCACCTATGCCGGGCCTGCGGAGGACGCCGAGTTGCTGCGCGTGAACAACGCCGCCTTCGAGTGGCATCCGGAGCAAGGCGGCTGGACCCAGGCGCAGATCGACGAGCGGACCGGCGCCGACTGGTTCGACCCGGCCGGCGTGTTCCTGGCCTTCGACGCGGCCGATGACCAGCGGCTCTTGGGGTTCCACTGGACGAAGATCCATCGCGCGGACGACCTGGGCGAGGTCTACGTCGTCGGCGTCGATCCGGCCGCGCAGGGTCGTGGCATCGGTCACGTGGTGACGCTCGCCGGTTTGCGGTATCTCGCCGATCAGGGGCTGCCGGCCGTCCAGCTCTACGTCGAGGGCGATAACACCGCTGCGCTGAAAACCTATGAGCGCCTTGGGTTTACCCGATACGCCGTCGATGTCGCCTACGGCGCTGCCGCCGATTCCGCGGCGTCGGCCTGAGCGAGTTCGCCGATCGTCCGCACGGGCCGCTGATGAGTTCATGCTGCGTTCACCTCGGTGGCGGCAACTGGCCACCGGCACCACCTATTTTCATCTCGACCGCGCGTGCCATTCGACGGACGCGCACCTGACCAAGGGAATCCACAGTGAATCTGAGTCGTACCTCAGTTGCCGCCGTGTCGGTGGCCGCCGCGTCCGCGCTCATCCTCGGCGCATGCAGCAGTAACTCGGACAAGAACTCCGCGACGAGTTCGCAGGCCTCCAAGGTGGAGAACATCGCCTGCGCCGGCAAGCAGAACCTGAAGTCGTCCGGATCGACCGCGCAGGCGAACGCCATGCAGGTCTTCATGAAGAGCTACGCCAAGAGCTGCCCGGGCTCGCAGCTGGCCTACGCCGGCGGCGGGTCGGGACAGGGTGTCTCCGACTTCACCAAGGGCCTCACCGACTTCGGCGGCTCGGATTCGCCGCTGACCGACGCACAGGCCGCGGAGGCCCGCAGCCGCTGCAAGGGCTCGGACGCGTGGAACCTGCCGCTGGTGTTCGGCCCGATCGCGGTGGCCTACAACCTGCCCGGCGTCGACGGTGTCGCGCTGTCGGGTCCGACCCTGGCGAAGATCTTCGACGGCCAGATCAGCGAGTGGAATGATCCGGCGATCGCCGCCGAGAACCCGGGCAAGCAGCTGCCGGCGAAGAAGATCGACGTCCTGTACCGCGCTGAGGAGTCGGGCACCACCGACAACTTCCAGAAGTACCTGACCGCGGCCGGCGGCTGGACCAAGGGCACCGGCAAGAAGTTCAACGGCGGCGTCGGCGAGGGCAAGCAGGGCAACCCGGGTGTGGGCACCGCCGTGCAGTCGACCCCGTACTCGATCGGCTACGTCGAGTGGTCGTTCGCCAAGCAGAAGAACCTGCAGCAGGCCAACATCATCACCGGCCAGGATCGCTCCGGTGTGCAGCTGACGTCGGACAGCGTTTCGAAGACCATCGGCACCGCCAAGCTGAAGAACGGCGACGCCAGCAACAACCTGGTCATCGACACCAGCTCGTTCTACAACCCGACCGCTCCGGGCGCGTACCCGATCGTGCTGGCCACCTACGAGCTCGTCTGCTCGAACTACGGTGACACCCCCACCTCGGGAGCGGTGAAGACCTTCCTGAAGGTCGCCTCCTCGCCGCAGAATCAGGGCGCTGACCTGCAGAACCAGGGCTACGCGCCGCTGCCGGACTCGTTCCGGGCGCGCCTGGACACCGCGATCGACGCGATACAGTAGCGCCACGACGTCACTGGAAAAAAGCAGCACTTGTGACGCGTGAGCGAATAGAGATCATGTCAGTGGATGACGCCCTGGAACCCGAATCAGACTCGACGGACCGGCCGGTGGAGACACCGCGCCAGGCCGGTCCCGTCGAGTCCGGTCGGCGGCGCGCAGCGCGAGCCGCACGCCAGCCCTCGTCGGGTTCCACGCCGAGCGCGCTGGGCCGGTCGGCGTCGTCCGTCGGCGATCACGTCTTCTCCTTTCTGGCCAAGGGTGTCGGACTCTTCGTCATCCTGCTGATCGCGGCGATCGCGATCGACCTGCTGGTGCAGGCGATCCCGTCGATCTCGAAGAACAACGCGAATCTGTTGTTCTCGTCGGACTGGGTCGCCGACGGCGCCTCGTTCGACAACGGCACGGCGAAATTCGGTGTCTGGGAACTCTTCCGGGCCACCGTTCTGAGCTCGGTGTTCGCGCTGGTCCTGGCAACGCCGGTCGCGATCGGGATCGCGACCTTCCTGGTCGAGTACGCGCCGCGGTCGGTGACCCGGATTCTCGGCGGCGCCGTCGATCTGCTCGCCGCGGTGCCGTCGATCATCTTCGGTCTCTGGGGCTTCTACACACTGGCGCCGAAGCTGACGCCTATCGCGGACTGGCTGAACACCAATCTCGGCTGGTTCCCGCTCTTCGCCACCGGCAAGGTGTCGATCTCGGGCGGCGGCACCGTCTTCACCGCCGGCATCGTGCTGGCGATCATGATGCTGCCGATCATCACCTCGATCACGCGAGAGGTGTTGCGGCAGACGCCGACCGGGCAGAAGGAGGCCGCGCAGGCGCTCGGTGCCACCAAGTGGGAGCAGATTCGGCTGACGTCGTTCCCCTATGCACGCAGCGGCATCGTCGCGGCGTCGATGCTGGCCCTGGGCCGCGCGCTCGGCGAGACCATCGCGGTGATGATCATCCTGTCGTCGGCCTCGGGACGCCTCAAGTGGTCGCTGTTCGAGGGCGGCGACACCTTCGCCTCCAAGATTGCCCGTGACGTCGGTGAGTTCACGGGCAGTACGCAGAGCGCCGGGGCGTACATCGCGGCCGGCCTGGTGCTGTTCGTCCTGACCTTCGTGGTCAACGCGATCGCCCGACTGATCGCCGGCAGGAAGGTCAACGGATGAGCGAGCGGCAGCGAGCGAATCATCAAACACAGCGTGCCTGTGCCTCGTGCGCGCACGGAGCGAAGCGAGTACGTGCATGAGCATCGCCTTGGACAAGGCGCCCGGCGAACCGGTCAAGAGTTCCCCCAGCGCATTCCGGCCGATCTCGCGGTCTCGGCGATTCCGCAGCAACGCCGCGTTCGTGCTCTTCGGCGTCTGCTTCGTGATCGCCCTGATTCCGTTGGTGTGGCTGGGATCCGCGGTGATCGGCAACGGGATGGACGCCATCACCGATCCGCACTGGTGGTTCGGCAACTCGCTCGGTGTCGACATGAACAGCGAGTACAACGCCGGTGTCTGGCCCGCCATCCTCGGTTCACTGATCCAGGCGGCGATCGCCACGGTGATCTCGGTGCCGATCGCGGTGATGACCGCCGTGATGCTCGTGGAGTACCCGACGTCGAAGCTGGCCAAGCCGGCTTCGTTCATGGTGGACGTGCTCTCGGGCGTGCCGTCGATCGTCGCGACGCTGTTCATCTTCGGCATCTGGACCATCGGAATGGGCATGGGGCAGAGTGCATTCGCGGTCGGCCTGGCGATGATCCTGCTGATGGTGCCGATCGTCACGCGGTCCACCGAAGAGATGCTCAAGCTGGTGCCGGACGAATTGCGCGAGGCCGCATACGCATTGGGCATCCCGAAGTGGAAGACCATCGTGCGGATCGTCATCCCGACCGCGCTGTCCGGCATGCTGTCGGGCATCTTCCTGGCGATCGCCCGCGTCATGGGTGAGACCGCGCCGGTGCTGATCCTCGCCGGGCCGGCATTGGCGACCACGGTCGTCAACCCCTTCGAGGGCGGCATGAACTCGCTGCCGCTCTTCATCAAAGACGCCTGGGCCCGCGCGTCCGATGCGTCCGCGTTCTACTACTGGGGCGCGGCGCTCACCCTGATCATCATCATCGCGGTGCTGAACATCATCGCGGCCCTCATCGCGAAGTTCCTTGCGCCCAAGACGAAATAGGTATTGCAGCCATGGCTAAACGACTCGACATCAATGATCTGAACATCTACTACGGCAAGTTCCACGCCGTGAAGAACGTCAGTCTGCAGGTGCCGCCGCGGTACGTGACGGCGTTCATCGGCCCGTCGGGCTGCGGCAAGTCGACCGTGCTGCGGACGCTGAACCGGATGCATGAGGAGACCCCCGGCGCGCGCGTCGAGGGTTCGGTGGAGCTCGACGGCGAGAACATCTACGGCCGCGGCGTCAGCCCGGTCAGCGTGCGTACCACCATCGGCATGGTGTTCCAGCGGCCGAACCCGTTCCCCACCATGTCGATCCGCGACAACGTGGTCGCCGGGCTGCGGTTGCAGGGCGTACGCAACAAGTCCCAGCTCGACGAGGTCTGCGAGCGCAGCCTGCGCGGCGCGAACCTGTGGGAAGAGGTCAAGGACCGGCTGCGCAAGCCGGGTGGCAGCCTCTCGGGCGGTCAGCAGCAGCGACTGTGCATCGCGCGGGCGATCGCCGTGTCGCCGGACGTGCTGCTCATGGACGAGCCCTGCTCGGCGCTCGACCCGATCTCGACGCTGGCGATCGAGGATCTGATCACCGAGCTCAAGAAGGACTACACGATCGTCATCGTCACCCACAACATGCAGCAGGCGGCGCGGGTCAGCGATCAGACGGCGTTCTTCAACCTGTCCGGCGTCGGTCAGCCGGGCGAGCTGATCGAGATCAACGACACCGAGACGATCTTCTCCAACCCGGACAAGAAGGCCACGGAAGACTATATTTCAGGTCGTTTCGGGTAGCCCAGTGGCCGATAGGCCATGATGGGAACCGTGAGTCTTGCTTCGGTGCTGCCCGGATCCGGCCTGGCGTTGCGCCGCGGTCGGCTGTCCGCAGTCATCGATGGCATTCCGGCCGATCGGGCGGCCGCCTTGCTCGCGGTACTCGCCGAGGCGGAACCGGCGGCCATCGCCGCCGTGATCGGGCAGCGGTTGGCCGACACCGGCGACACCCCGGCGCTCGCGGTGCTGGTCGATGCCGGCGATCATCTCGACCTCTTCGTCGCCGGTCTGGCGGCGGTGCTGGTCGATGCGGCGGGAGAGTCGCAGATCATTCGTGCCTCGGTGGAGACGGCGCAGACGCATCGGGTCGCCGCCGGTGCCCGGGTCACGCTGATCGCCGATGGTGGCGCCGGTCCGTCCTCCGCGATCGCGGAACCCACGGCCCTGCTGTCTTTCGACGCCGGGATGGTGCCGGCTCGGGGTCTGGTGATCTGGACAGTCGTTGCAGCGGTCGGTGATTCGCCGACCGAGCTCGCGGTCCCGCAGATCAGCGCCCGGCTGGATGATCCGGCCGACTGGGACTCGCTGGACACCAGCCGAAAGCCGTTGGCGCAGCACGGCACCAGTCGGGTCGAGGGACAACGCCGGCGCGCCGCGGCGCCGACCCTGGTGCCGCCGAGTGACGATATTCCGGAGACCGGCGACGCCGATGCGGACCTGGCCAACGCCCGGACGCAGGTGTCGGCGGTGGACGTGGCGTCGGTGCAGCCGGTGGCGCAGTTGCAGATCCACGGACTGCTCTGCCCGAACGGGCATATCAACGATCCGCGCCTGCAGTTCTGCGCGCGGTGCGGAATCCGGATCGACCGGATGACCGGGGCCCTGGTGCAGGGGCCGCGGCCGCCGCTGGGGCTGTTGGTGATCGACGATGGCGCCACCTACGTGGTCAGCAGCGATCTCCTCATCGGTCGTGACCCGGAGCCGACCGCCGAACGTCGCGGCGGTATCGCCGCCGATGGCGTCGGTCCGCTGAATTCGATTCGGCTGGCCGACAATTCAGGTGCGATGTCGCGGGCCCACTGCGAGATCCGGCTGGTGGAGTGGGATGTGCGGCTGCTCGATGCCGGATCGGTCAACGGGACCTTCGTCTGGCTGCCCGGGCAGCAGGGGTGGCGCCGACCGGCCCCCGGTCAGGACGTACCGCTGGTTCCGGGCGCGCAGATCCGCATCGGAAATCGCGCGATGCTCTTCGAATCACCACACGGCACAGCGCATTCCAGCTCCGGTCCGCACCAATCGGCGCCGATCGCGTCGCCGCCCCCGATGCCACCGCCTCCGATGCCACCACCGGCCATGCCGCCGCCTCCGATGTCACCCCCGATGCCGCCGCAGCCGGGGCCGCCGCCCGGGTATGGCCCGCCACCTCCGGTGCCACCGCCCTACGGCCCGCCGCCCGGTTACGGCCCGCCCGGCTATCCGAACAGGTGGACACCATGACCACGACCATCGAGGCCTTCGCGGACTACCGCGTCGTCGGCGATCTCGGCGGTGGCGGCCACGCGCATTACTACCAGGCCCTCACCCCGCAGCGGCTGCGCTCGCCGGCCGGCTCGGCACCGCTCGTCCACGCCGAACATGTTGTGCTCAAGGTGTACTCGACACCCTGCGGTGCTGAGGCGTTCGAGCGCGCGGTCCACGAGCTGCGGGCGTACGCCGCCGCCGGGTCGCGCTACCTCGCACGGGTGCACGACGCGGTGCTGCTGTCACAGTTCCTGTACGCGATGGAGTACTTTCCGCTCGGCTCGCTCGCCGGGCCGTCGCGTCCGGATCGGCGCCATGCGGTGCAGGCGCTGGCCGACGCCGCCCGCGGGGCCCACGACCTGCATGAGCACGGGATCGTGCACGGCGATATCACGCCCGCTCGGATCCTGTTGACCGACAACGGCGGCCGACTGTCCGGCGTCGGGCTGACCCGCGTGCTGAGTTCGTCGACCGCGGTTCTCGGCACCGGTCCGGCCGGGCAGCTCGACTACGTCGATCCGTCGACGCTTGTCGGCCAACGGCATTCGCGGGCGACCGATATCTGGGCGCTCGGCGCCTGCCTGAACCGGGTGCTGTCGGGTGAGAGCCTATTCGGCGATCTGCAGCAATTGTCTGCGCTGCAGGCGATCCGGACGATTCAGTCGACGACGCCGGTGATCAGCGCCCGGTTGAGTGCCGCCGAACGCGATGTGGTCGGCGAGGCGCTGGCACCCGTCGACGATCGAGTGCCGACCGCCGCCGAGCTGGCCGATCGGATCGAAGGCCTGCTCTAGCCGGTGAATCCTTTGCCACTCGTGGACTCGTCGTGGTGGGTGTAGTCGAGCGAGACGTTGTGGTATTTCTCGGCGACATGTTCGAGCTGACTGATCAGCGCCTTGACCCCGATGGGGCCCTCGCGGAACAGCCGCTTGCGGAGCAGGTCGATCCCGGGGACCAGGTCGCGTACCGCGGCGCCGCGAGCGGCCACCCGGGCCATCCCCTCGTATCCGAGTCCGAGCAGTTTGTAGTTGAGGCCCAGCGATTCGAAGACCGATCCCTCGACGAAGTCGTCGACCTGCGACGGGCCGAAAACCATTGCCAGCGGGGTGAAATAGAACCCGGCCGTCGTCGCCCGACTGAGTACGTCGGCACGATCCTGGATGAACTGCGGCCGATTGCGCAGCCGTAGTTTCATCACCTCGTGCTGGTAGTCGGCGAACGTGTCCACGACCTCCGCGCGCCACTTCGACGGCTCGCCGCCGCGCGCGAAGATGTAGTTGAGCGACTTGACCAGCTCCAGTCCGTCCTTGCAGCGCAAGCGTTCCGGGGCGCCGAGCGCCCACGACGTGTAAGCCGAGTACATCGCGATGTCGTCGAGCTGGCGTCGGGACAGCCGGCGCCCGAGCTGGTGATCGACCAGCCGGATCAGGACCGGGCCGTTGCCGAACCCGAGCAGCGATGACGCGGCGATCGGCTCGCCGTAGGTGCGGTAGGTCTCCTCGCCCCATTTGCGCTTGAGTCCGCGGCTCACCAAGGCGTGCATCAGGCGTACCCGGATGACCGTGTGGAATGCCTCTGAATCCCGTTGCATCACTTCGGGTGTGGTCATCAGGGCGAACATCCGCAGGGTCTCGATGTTGCGCCGCACGCCGTCGTTCTTGAAACGTCCGGTTGCTCCGGTGGCGGCGGAGATGTCGCCGGTCATCGCGGTCTCGAAGTAGGCCCAGCCGGCCGTGACGGCAGTGGCGGTCAGGGTCGCCGACGCGACGAGCAGCCGTCCCCGCTCGGCGGCTTCGCGGTCGAACCAGTCGGGGATATGGTCGAGGTGCTCGAACAGCTCGACCAGCTCCTGCGGCGGGTCGTCCACGGTGTCGATGCCCTGGGTGAGCGCCTGCTCGAACATCGGGCGTGCTGTGCGGGCGCCGATGCGCTCGAACATGTCGACGATGCCGATCATGTGCTCGTCGGCCTGCCAGAAGTAGTCGTCGCGAGCCCGGGTCAGATCGTTCGGGCCGAGCTCGGCGTCGATGTCGATCCACGGGCCGAAGAGGAACTCCTGGCTGCGCCGCCAGCGCGGCGCGAAGATGTCCCGGCCGGGCGGGATCGGACGCTGCGGCCGATCCTCGTTGCCGCGGCGGTTGAAGTCGAGGTCGGCCAGCGGGATCGAGGTGTCGATGGGGGTGTCCGGTGCCGTCACCGTCATGGTGCCTCCGAGGTCGATGAGACGAATAGACAAAAGCGTATCACCATCGATCCGGCTCGGACACCCGTCGAGTGGACACTCACGAACGCCGAGCGGACACTCACGCGCGTCGAGCGGACGGCCACGCCCATCGAGTGGACATAGCGGTCCGGTCGGTGAACATGAATGTCCACTCGGCGTGCGTGAATGTCCGGTCAGCGGGATCGCGCCGGGTGCGGCTGCGGTGGCAGCCCTAGCGTTTCTGGAGAGACTCAAGGGCAACATCCCTTCGGAAGGAGAACCAGCGTGGACTGGAATGAAGAAGTTGACGTGATCGCCGTCGGTACCGGTGGCGGACTGGCCGGCGCGTACACCGCCGCCCGCGAAGGCCTGCGGGTCGCCGTGATCGAGGCGACCGAGAAGTTTGGCGGCACCACGTCGTACTCGGGCGGCGGCGGCGTCTGGTTCCCGGTCAACCCGGTCCTGGTCGCGGCCGGAGCCGACGACAGCATCGAGGACGCGCACGAGTACTTCCATGCGGTCGTCGGCGACCGGACCTCGAAGGATCTGCAGGAGACCTACGTCGACCGCGGTCGCACCGTGATCGAGTACCTGCTCGAGGATCCGGTCTTCTCGTTCATCGCCTACCCGTGGCCGGACTACTTCGGCAAGGCGCCCAAGGCGAAGCTGGACGGCATGCGCCACGTCGTCCCGGCGCCGTTGCCGCTCGACGAGGTCGGCGAAGAGCTGGCGTCGAAGATCCGCGGTCCGCTGGACAACGATCGCCTCGGGGTGCCGGCCGACAACAGCATGCTGATCGGCGGCCGGGCTCTCGTCGGCCGGTTCCTGATGGGACTCGCCAAGTACCCCAACGCTTCTCTGCATCTGAACACCGCGCTGGTCGACCTCGTCGCCGACGATGACGGCAACGTCGCCGGCGCGATCGTCGAGCGCGACGGCGAGCGGGTGGCGATCAAGGCCAACAAGGGCATCATCCTGTCGGCCGGTGGGTTCGAGCAGAATCAGGAGCTGCGCACCAAGTACGGCGTGCCCGGCGTCGCGCGAGACACCATGGGACCGTGGGGAAATCAGGGCAAGGCACTCGAGGCCGCCCAGGCCGTCGGCGCCGACACCGACCTGCTCGACCAGGCATGGTGGTCGCCCGGCATGACGCATCCGGGCGGCGAGTCGGCGTTCGCGCTGTGGTTCACCGGCGGCATCTTCGTCAACCAGGACGGCAACCGGTTCGTCAACGAATCGGCCCCGTACGACCGCCTCGGTCGCGACATCATCCGCCAGATGGACGAGGGCAGCGTGACGCTCCCGTACTGGATGATCTACGACGACAAGGAAGGCGAGGTTCCGCCCTGCAAGGCGACCAACGTCTCGATGGTCGAGACGGAGAAGTACGTCGACGCGGGCCTGTGGCACACCGCCGACACGCTCGAAGAGCTGGCCGCGAAGATCGGCGTGCCGGCCGACGCGCTGGTCGCGACGGTCGAGCGGTTCAACAAGTTCGTCGCCGCCGGCGCCGACGACGACTTCGGTCGCGGCGACGAGGCGTATGACCGGTCGTTCACCGAGGGCCAGTCGCCGCTGGTCAGCATCGATCAGGGGCCGTTCCATGCCGCGCAGTTCGGCATCTCCGATCTGGGCACCAAGGGCGGCCTGCGCACGGACACCAAGGCACGCGTGCTGAACGCGGCCGGCGAGGTCATCGGCGGCCTGTATGCGGCCGGCAACACGATGGCCGCGGTCAGCGGTTACGTGTACCCGGGCGGCGGCAATCCGATCGGCGCATCGGTGCTGTTCAGCCACCTGGCGGCGCTGGACATCGCGGGCAAGTAGGCAGGACTCCCGACTGGGAGCGTGACGAAATACGGGCCGCCGTGGACACGATGTCCACGGCGGCCCGCTATGTTCACGCCCCCAGTCGGGGAGCTACTCGCTCGGCTTGCCCGCGAACTGTTCGGGGGTCTTGCCGGTCACCTGGAAGATCACGCGCCGGCCGATCAGCACGGCGTGGTCGGCGAAGCGCTCGTAGTAGCGGCCCAGCAGGGTGACGTCGACCGCCGCGGCCACCCCGTGCTTCCACTCGCGATCCATCAGCACCGTGAACAGATGCTTGTGCAGGTCGTCCATCGCGTCGTCGTCCTCTTGCAGACGGAACGCGTCCTCGGGATCCTGCGTGGTCAGCACCTCGCGGGCGGTGTTGGCCAGTTGCACTGCGAGACGGCCCATTTCGGCGAAGTAGCCGTTGACCTCCTCGGGCAGCGCCTTGGCCGGATGGCGACGCCGGGCGACCTTGGCGACGTGCAGGGCGAGGGCGCCCATCCGGTCGACGTCGGCGACGATCTGGAAGCCGCTGACGACCGATCGCAGGTCGCCGGCGACCGGTGCCTGCAGGGCGAGCAACGCGAAGGCCTTTTCCTCGGCCTGGGCCGACAGCTGGGTCACCTGCTCGTGATCGGAGATCACCTGTTCGGCAACGGCCAGATCGGCCTGCAGAAGGGCTTGGGTGGCGCGCTCCATCGCGACGCCGGCCAACTCGCACATGTGCCCCAGCACGTCGTTGAGCTCGCCCATCTGTTCTACATAGACGGTACGCATGGAACAACCTTACCCGCTGGTCAAGGGCGGTTCGGTCGACGCGGCGTGAACGGGCGATGAATAGGCGTCAGTCGCAGGAGGTATCGCCGGCGTTGGTGATCTGCAGGTCGTTGGGCAGCGATTCGCTGGTGCTGGTCTCCGGCAGCTGGGTCACGGTCAGCTGGGTGCCGCGGGCCGGGACCGATCCCACCGAGCCGGAGTAGTCGTTGCCGACGATGATCTCGACGCCCGACTTCACCGTGTGATCCGGCTGGATCGCGGCGCCCGGGAACATGCTGGCGAGCGTGGCCGCCGACTGCTGCTCGCCCGGTCCGTAGCGGACGACGGTCGTGTCGTGATGCTGTGAAGCGTCGGCGACGCCGCGGACCTCGAACCCTTCGTTCTCCAGGCTGTCCTGGACGGACTGCGCGAGGCCCTGAGTGCCGGTGCCGTTGAGCACCCGCACGCCGATGTTCGGCGCCCCGACGCTGGTGACCGCCGCCGTGATCGGGGGACCGGCCGGGGTGCTCGGCGCGGGGGCGGGCGCCGCGGAACTGGACGCGTTCTGTCGGCCGTTCTGCTTCTTCTTCTCGCCGGCCTCACCGGGCAGCGGCTTGTCGTCGATGATGGCGTTGAAGATGGCGTCGATGTCGTCGGTGCGCGGAATCTCGTTGCCGGAACCGTCTTCCGCGGTTCCCGAGGTCGGGACCGTCAGGAAGCTGACCCGCCCGGCGTCCAGGCCCTGCATCGAATTCGCCAGCTCCATCAGGTCATCGAGCTTGACGTTGTCGACGACGCTGTTCTTGATGAAGGTATTGAGGATCGACGTCATCTTGCTCGGGTTGGTGAAGACCTTGTTGGACAAGGCGCCGCGCAGCATCGCCGACAGGAACAGCTGCTGGCGTTTGATCCGCCCGTAGTCGCCGTTACCCTCCGTCTCGATCTTTCGGGCGCGCACGTAATTCAGCGCCTGCTTGCCGGTGACGTGCTGTCTGCCGGCTCGCTTGAGGATGTTGCCGAGCTCGTAGTCGTACAACGGCGTGGGCGAACAGACCTCGACGCCGCCGATCTTGTTGACCACCTGTTCGAAGCCGTAGAAGTCCATGCCGATGAAGTGGTTGATCTTCAGGCCGCTGATCTTCTGGATGACCTTGACCGCACACTTCGGTCCGCCGTCGCCGTAGGCGGTGTTCAGCTTGGCGTTCGTCTCCGCGGGCACGATCTCGTCCGTGTAGGTCTCGGTCTCGTTGTTCCAGGAGTCGCAGTCGGGTCGGTCGATCTGCAGATCGCGCGGGAACGACACCGCCACCACTCGGCTGCGATCGGCGGGGATGTTCACCAGGATCACGGTGTCCGACCGGGCGCCCTCGGCGTCCGCGGTGGTGCCGGCGCCGACGCGACCGTTCTGTCCGGTCCGGGTGTCGGTGCCGACGATCAGGTAGTTCTCGTCGCCGCCCTGACCGTCGCGATTACGGATGTTCGCGTCGTTGGTGTCGATGGCCGACACGTTGTGCCAGCGCCCGTCCGCGCGCACGACCTCCCACCACACGTACCCGGTGCAGATGATCGCGAAGACGGTGGCCAGCGCGATGGCGACACGGACGCCCTGGGTGGCGAGTACGGATCCGTCGGCGTTGCCGACGGCTGCGGCGATGCGCTGCGGGAGCGGCCGACCGGTTCGACTCGAGGTGGCCGCCGCCCGGGTCCGCGGCGTGGTGGGTGTCGCCGGCGTGGCCGGGGCTGTGGGTGTAGCCGGAGCCGCGGTCGTGGGTTGGTCAGCCGGCGGTGGGCCGGCCGGGGGAGAGATGGGGCCGTCGACGGGATCGACCGTGACCCGCGGGATCTCCCGGGTCTGCTCGTTGTCGCTCTCCGGCACCGGACCCTGCGGTGCGCCCGGAGCAACCGGCGCGGCCGGGGGTGGTTCCGGAGCTACGGGGGGTGGTTCCGGCGCGGATTCGATCTCGCCGAGGATTTCGCGGACCGATCGACGGCGACCCGATTCCGCGCGACCGGAGAGCGATCGCCGGAGGCCATCGCCCGGTTCGACCAGGTCTCCGGGGTGCGGCGGACGAATCTCGTCGCGTTCGTCGCCGTCGCTCACAAAAACCTCGAAGATTCCCTACGCACCGTTATGCGTCTCGTACCGAAATGTCCGGTCCACGATACGTGTGGATCCGGGATGCCGACCAACTGTGGGGGCTGGATCACAGACCAGGTCGACGGGGCTTGCGCCGTGGTCAGCCTCCGGATCCGCCGTGCTCATCGGCCCCGATCGGAACCGCATCGTCCTCCGGGTCGTCCAGCCAGCCCTCCGGCAGCGCCACCGCCGCGGGGGAGCCCTGCCGGCCCCGCGGACCGTGGCCGTCCCGGGGGAACGGCGCGTCGGCGGGCAGCTGCCCGACCAGGTCTTCGAGCTGTGCGACGGTCTGCACCAGTGCGAGGTCCCGGCGCAGGTCCGACCCGACCGGGAAGCCGCGCAGGTACCAGGCGACATGCTTGCGGATCTCCCGCATGCCCTTGTTCTCGCCGTGGTGGTCGGCCAGCAGCTGCCCGTGCCGGACGATGATCCGGGCGACCTCGCCGAGGTCCGGCGGCTCCGGAGTGGCGGTGCCGTTCAGCTCGGCCGACAGTTCGGCGAACAGCCACGGCCGGCCGAGGCAGCCGCGGCCGATGACGACGCCGTCGCAACAGGTCTCGTCCATCATCCGGCGCGCATCGCCGGCCTCGAAGATGTCGCCGTTGCCGAGCACGGGGACCTCGGTGACATGCTCCTTGAGCCGGGCGATCTGGTTCCAGTCCGCGGTTCCCGAATAGCGCTGCGACGCGGTACGGGCATGTAGCGCAACGGCTTTGGCGCCCTCGCCGGCGGCGATCCGGCCGGCGTCCAGATGCGTGTGGTGATCGTCGTCGATGCCGACGCGGAACTTGACGGTCACCGGGATGTCGGTGCCCTCGACCGCGCGCACGGCCGCGGCGACGATGTTCTGAAACAGCCTGCGCTTGTAGGGGATCGCCGATCCGCCGCCCTTGCGGGTGACCTTCGGGACCGGGCAGCCGAAGTTCATATCGATGTGGTCGGCGAGGTTCTCGTCGACGATCATCTTGGCTGCGGCGTAGGTGTATTCCGGGTCGACCGTGTACAGCTGCATCGATCGGGGCGTCTCGTCCGGGCCGAAGGTGACCATGTGCATGGTCGTCTCATGGCGCTCGACGAGGGCGCGGGCGGTGATCATCTCGCACACGTACAACCCGGAAACCGTTCCGGTGCGTGCGATCTCGAGCTCTCGGCAGAGGGTGCGGAAGGCGACGTTGGTGACGCCGGCCATCGGTGCCAACACCACCGGGCTCTGCAGAGTCAGCGATCCGATCTGCAGAGCCTCCGTCGGCGGGGCGGCTACAGCGGTCAGGATGCCTGCGCCCGCAGCTTCTCGCGCTTGGCGGCCTCACGGGCCAGCGACCGGTCGCGCATCTCTTCGAACTTGGTGGCGTCCTTCTCCAGCTGGGCCAGGAAGGCCATCAGCTTCTCGCGCGCCTGCTCGCCCTCGGCGCCGAAGTCGTTGCGGTCCTCGATGTTCCACTTGCGCAGCACCGGCATGACGACCTCGTCCAGGTGCTGGCGCAGGTCGTAGATGCCGTGCTTGGCCATCAGTACGCCGTTGCGGCGGAAGTTCGGCATGCCGGCGCCCGGCATCTCGAAGTTCGTGAGCACGTCGGTCACCGCGGTCATCGCCTGGTCCGGCGCGAGATCGATCGCCGCGCCGCAGATGTTGCGGTAGAAGATCATGTGCAGGTTCTCGTCGGCGGCGATGCGCTGCAGCATCTTGTCGGCCAGCGGCTCGGCACAGGCGCGACCGGTGTTGCGGTGCGAGACGCGGGTGGCGAGCTCCTGGAAGGTCACGTAGGCGACCGAGTGGATCATCGACGCTTCCGGCAGCTCCGTCGCGGCCTTGCCCTGGGCGACGGCCGCTGACGAGTAGCCGTTGCTCATGTGGATCATGCGGGCCTGCTCGAGCGCGACCGGGTCGACGGCGCGGGTGACCACGAGGTAGTCGCGCATCACGATGCCGTGGCGGTTCTCCTCGGCGGTCCAGCGACCGACCCAGGCGCCCCAGGCGTCGTCCATCGAGAAGTTGTGGGCGATCTCGCGGTGGTACGACGGCAGGTTGTCCTCCGTGAGGAGGTTGGTGATCATCGCGGCCTTGGCGACCTCATCGAGCTGCGACTGCTCCGGATCCCAGTCGATGCCGCCGAGCTCGGCGAAGTTGCGACCCTCGTCCCACGGCACGTAATCGTGCGGGTTCCAGTTCTTTGCGATCTTCATATGGCGGTTGAGGTTCTCCTCAGCCACCGGCTGCAGCTCCTGCAGAAGCTCGAGTTGCGTCAATTCGCGTGCCATCTAAGTTCCCGTCGTCTCGTCCGCCGCCCCGTCGGCCGCTCACTTTTCATCGTCGCGCGTCTTGGTCGCGTTTACCAGTCCTCTAGATTACGGGATCAACAAGGTCCACCCAAGTCGAACCTACGGATCCGTAGGTTAGGAATTCCTGGGACTTAATGCCCTACACGCGCAGCAGAACGTCGTGTCAGCGGAAGAACTTGCCGGACGTGTCCATCCAGGCTTTTGCCTCGTCGGTCAGGGTTCCCAGTTCTTGGGCCTTCTTGCACCAGTCCATCGACGCCTGACCGAACTTCATCGGGTTGTAGACATCCTCTTCGCAGGACCAGAGCCCGTCGCCGGCGTACGTGAGGATGGTGATGTTGGTCGCGCCGATCACCGAGCCGTCGCCGGGGTCGCGCATCGGGTTGTCGATCTCACAGATCACCCGTGACGTCGACGGATCAACCACATGCCACAGCGACGGGAACGCGACCATGTGGTTGCCCGGGAAGCTGCGCATCGTCTTGCAGATCCAGGTCTTGATGGCGTCACGCCCCTTGAACGTGCCCATGGCGTGCTCGATGTAGTCGGCGTCCTCGGTGAACTGGTCGGCCCAGCGTTCCCAGTCGCCGCTGACCGCGACCTCGGCGACGGTCTTCTCGAACTGCTGGAACGCCGCGTCGAGTTCCTCGGCGGTGAACACGGCTTCGTCGACTCCGTCGACAGAGAACTTTTCTGACATGACCGAATCGTAGAGTCACTGTGTTCCGGGTCACGTCGCCGGGGGCAGCCATTCGTTCGACTGAATTCGGACTAAAGGATGGCTATCGCCAGGCAGGGGCTCGTTACGATTCAGACCGAATCGCCGGAGGAACCGGCACAGTCACGGCATTGCCGGCGAAGGGCGGAAGATGGCAATCGGGGTCGGCTCGATCATCGCCGGGTACCGGCTGCTGGAGCCGCTCGGTCAGGGCGGCATGGGTCAGGTCTTCAAGGCCGCTCACCCGCGGCTGCCACGCGCCGACGCGCTCAAGTTGCTCAACGCCGCATTCACCGCCGATCCGCAGTTTCGGTCGCGCTTCGCCCGCGAAGCGGATCTCGTTGCGCCACTGAATCATCGGAACATCGTCAACGTGTACGACCGTGGCACGTTCGACGACCAGCTGTGGATCGCAATGGAGTTCATCGCCGGAACCGACGCGGCGAAGATGACCGAGTCCGGCCCGCTGCACCCGCGGCTGGCGGTGCACATCATCGCCGAGACGGCCGCCGGACTCGACTATGCGCATCGGCACGGGTTGCTGCACCGAGACGTGAAGCCCGGCAACGTCTTGATCACCCCCGGTGACGATCCGATGCGGCCCGAGGTGGTCAAGCTGACCGACTTCGGCATCGCCCGCGCGGCCGACGAGGTGTCGTCGCTGACCGGGACCGGTGCCGCCGTGGGCACGCTGCGTTATTCGGCGCCGGAGCAGATCGAGGGCACCGCGCTCGATCGCACCGCCGACGTCTATTCGCTGGGCTGCACCCTGTTCGAATTGCTCACCGGCTCACCGCCGTTCGACTCGCCCACCAAGCAGTCGCTGATGATGGCGCACATGATGACCGAGCCGCCGCGGCCGAGTCTGCGCAATCCGGCGGTGCCGGTGGCGATGGACCGGGTGATCGCGACGGCGATGGCCAAGCGTCCGGCCGATCGTTATCGGTCCTGCGGAGAGTTCGCGGCGGCCGCCGCCGAGGCGTTGACCGGCGCCGGCACCTCCACCCAGCATCCGCGACCTGTCGCGGCACCCCGACCGGCACTTCCGCGGATGCCCGCCCCGCCGGTGTCGTCGGCCCCGATGTCGCAGGCGCCGGCACCGTTGATGACCACCGGCGCGTCCGGGTCGATCGGCCGCTACAGCGACGGCTTCCGGCCCGTTCCGTCCGACTACCATTCCGGTGCCACGCAAGGAGGTTCGCCGAAATCCTCAGGTTGGCGCGACGTCGTCCGGCGCCCGCTGGTCATCGGCGGCGCGGCCCTGGTGGTCGCGATCGCGGCCGGAATCGGTATCGGTGCCGCGACGAGTTCCGGCGGCGGTGGGGCGCCGTCGACCGGCGCAGCCTTGACCGCTCCGGACAATGTTGCGGCGGCGATGTCGAATGACTCCAAGTACGTCATGGTCAACTGGGATGCCGTACCCGGCGCGACGGAATACGTTGTGCAGCAGGGTGACATCGTCGTCTACGCGGGCGACAAGACACAGTTCCAGCAGCCCATGCCGCTGCCCGGCCAGTACAACTACGCCGTGTCGGCACGGGCGCCGAAGCGTAAGAGTTCGCCGCTGAGCCCGCCTGCGCCCGTGACGGTCACATCGACCTGGCGCGAGCTGCAGCCCCTGGTCGACCTCTTCCCGTATGTGCTGCCCCCGACCCCGGTGTCCACCGCAGGATTCCAGGGCATCTCCTGCACCGGATTCAACGGCACGCTGAACTCGTCCAAGCGGGACTCGGTGACCATGCACATCTTCTGCTCGCACGGGAATCCCGACGCGCCGGACTACACGATGGATTTCGTCATGTATGACTCGGCGTCCGACCGTGATTCCGATATCAGCGGGGCGGCAGCCGATGTCAGCACCGTGCAGTCGAAGAACTATCTCGCCGGAAAGCTATATGCCGGTACCAAACAGAACGCCGGCACCATCTACTTCGCGCCCAGCGACGGTGACCGGGCCCGCGTCAACATCGTGATCACCGTGCCGGGCAAGCCGACGCAGGCCGCGATCGACCTGTTCAAGCAGATGGAGCTCTGATGCCGGGTACGAGCAGGCCCAAGAAGTGGGTATGGGTTGCGGTGGCGCTGGGAGCGGTTGTCGCGCTGGTGGTCTCGTTGTTCGTAACGCGTCTGCTGGCGGGCGGTAACAGTGGTTTCGCGGCGCCGTCGGGGCTGTCGGCGAAGGCCAACACCGGCTACGTGAGCGTCAGCTGGGACAAGGTGTCCGGCGCCGCGTCGTATGTGTTGCTGCGCGACGGGCAGGTCGCCTACGCAGGTCCGGAAACGTCCTACGACGACCATGTCGCCAGCGATACGCCCGTCAACAGCCTGCAGAACCCGGGCTCGCGCGAATACTCGGTGCAGGCGGTGTCGGGGGACGGTGCAGTGTCGCCGGTCAGCTCACCGATCAAGGCGATGGCCAATCGCAGTTGGGCCGAGTACTCGCACGATGTGGGGTTGCTCGGCGGGTTCATGCCGCCCAGCCCGAGCACCACCGGCTGGGAGGACATGACCTGTTCTCCGGTCGTGGTGTCGCGCGACGCCAATCGCGGTAGCGGCCCGAAGGGTAACGGCCAGCCTGGGCTGAAGTTCGGCGTCGCGTGCACCGTGCCCGGCGATCAACCGCTGAGCGTCCTCGAGTGGTTCCTGAGCTCGCCGGACGACCTGAACGCGGCCTGGGCCCAGAAGGCAACTGGTGGCCAGCCCATCACCTGGAACAACGGCACCGGCGTGACGGTGTCCAAGCCGGATGGCAACTATCTGTTCTTGAGGTTCTCGGATCCGAAATTGTCGTTGGTCATGATTTCGATCAGTTCATCAGCGCCGAACGCTATTTCGACCGCGGACCTCCTGTCGAAGGCGAACACGATCACCACCGCCTGATGGCCGGTGCTGGGTATAGTCGGCTCGCCTCGGACGGTGTGACCTCCATATCATTGGCAGCCGAAGGTGTCCCCGCACGGAACGGAAATGCCCGATGTCGAGCTTCAACGACCGCACGCCGTCACCGCCGTGGCATGCCGCAGGCGACCAGTCGTCCGCGCATTCGAGTGCGCTCCGGCCGGCGACGCCCTATCAGCCGGCGGCGCCCACTATTCCGCCCCGGGTCCGCGGCTGGCGTCGCGCGCTGCGCAGTGCGTCCGGCGGCTTGATCACCTTCGGTGGCAATACCAGTGCCGAGGCGGTCCGCGAACTCGTCAACCGCGTGCGGCAGCCGGTGCGCGAGGACTTCCGGGTGGCGGTCCTGTCCCTCAAGGGCGGCGTCGGAAAGACCACGGTGACAATCGGTCTGGGCTCTGCGTTGGCCTCGCTGCGGCAGGACCGGGTGATCGCGGTCGATGCCAACCCGGATCTCGGCACCCTGGCCCGCCGGGTTCCGTCGCAGACCACCTCGACCGTCCGCACGCTGCTGCAGGACGAGAATGTGAACTGGTACACCGATATTCGCCGGCACACCAGTCAGGCGTTGAGCGGGTTGGAAGTACTTGCCTCCGAGAGTGACCCGGCGATCTCCGAGGCGTTCAACGAAGACGAGTACCTGCAGGTGGTCGAGACGCTCGGCAGTCACTATCCGCTGATCCTCACCGACTGCGGCACCGGTCTGGTGCATTCGGCGATGACCGGCGTGCTCAAATCCGTCAGCAATCTGGTGCTGGTGACGTCGCCGGCGATCGACGGTGCGCAGAGTGCGGTCGCGACGCTCGACTGGCTGCAGGCGCATGGGATGGGCAAGCTGGCCGCCGACTCGATCGTGGTGATCGCGTCCACCAAGACCAAGAACCCGCCCGTCGACGTCGCGATGCTGACGAACTACTTTCAATCGAGAGTCCGTGCCGTGCAGGTCATTCCGTACGATGAGCACCTGGCCGTCGGCGGGCTGATCGACCTGGATCAACTGAATCGCAAGACGCGCTCGGCCTTCCTGGAACTGGCCGCCGCGGTGGTCGACCGGTTCGCCGTGCCGACGCAGCCGATGGCCTGGCCGCAGCCGCAACCTCAGCAGGCGCAACCTCAGCAGGCGCCGGCGCCGAATCCGCCTCCGCAGCACTCCGACCCGCAACACGTCGGGCCGCAGCATGCGCAGCCGCAGCCCCAGTGGCCTGCCCAGCAGCCGGCCTATCCGGGTCATCTGCAGACACCGTACGAGCGGTGGCCGATCCCGCCCGTCCAGTCGGAGCCGACGTATCCGCACACCGGAATGCATCCGGACTCGCCGATGGGCCCAGGACTGCCCTATGGGCCACGGTGAGCGGACGGGTGTGCGTTATTCTGTGCGGCACGCCCCTTTAGCTCAGTTGGTAGAGCTACGGACTTTTAATCCGCAGGTCGTAGGTTCGAGCCCTACAGGGGGCACTTGTCGGAAGTGCAGGGAGGCCGGTAGTGGGTAACCACTCCGATGACGACGATCTGCCGAGCTGGACCGATCTCGGTGGCGACGACCAAGACGATGACTTCGACTTTCCCGAATTCGCGGACGGGCCGGTCGCGCCCGGCGGGGTCGGCGGCGTGGTTCCAGTGGCTCCTGATACCGGTTCCGAGGCAACGGATCTCGCCGGTCTTGAGGACAATCCGTTCGTGGCCGCGGTACTCGAGCAGCCCCGCCCGCGTCGCCTGCTGTACGCCGGAGTGGCAGCGGCGATCGTGGTGGTCGCCGTCGCGATCGGACTGATCGTCTGGCTCACGACGCGCTCGTCGGGATCGTCCGCGCCTGCCAAGGCGGCGCCGGCCGCCGCGTCTGCGGCGAGTACGTCCGCACCCGCGCCGGCCGGGGCCTGCCCCTCGACCACGCAGGCTGGGATCACCACCGGCAACACGGCGGGCGGCGGCGACAGCGGCCCCGCGGCGATCATGGCGTTCGACTACGGCTACTACGTGAAGCGGAGCGGCCAGGCGGCGCGCGAGGTCGTAGCCGCCGATGCCCGGGTCGGCACGGCCGCTGAGATCCAGAGCGGCATAGACAAATTGGCGCCGGGAACTACGCATTGCCTGAAGATCACCAGCCGCGGAGACGGTCTGTGGGGCGTCGAGCTCACCCAGACCCCGCCGAACGGCGCTGCTCCGGTGGTCATCAAGCAGCAGATTCAGACCGTCGATTCCGGCGGCCGGACGTGGATATCGTCGATCGTGCCTGATCCGCAGAGCTGAGTCGGCGAACCGGGTGGTTCCGCATTTGTGGACTAACTCACAGCAGAAACGGTTGACCTGGGCGGGAATTGGTCGGCCGCCCCTGTAGGGGCGCGTAGTGGCCTAAAGTTCCAGACTGGTCAGGGGAATGGCGTCCGAGGGGGTCGGGCGCGGATGTCAGGAGCGTCGGGTGAAGAAAAGCCGTCATGGTGAGCCGGGAGTCGGCGCAGTGAGGACGCGCGCCACTGTGGTGAGCGTCGCCGCGACGATCGCCGTCGGTACCGCCTTTGCGGGACAGGCGATGGCCGAGCCGGAGCAGGGCGGTGTCACCCCGTCGGGTCCGTCGCAGGGCGGCGTCACGCCCAGCGCGCCTACTCAGCAGATCGGTGTGGCCCCGACGGTGCCCGATCCCGACCCGGGTCCCGGCCTGATTCCCGATCCGCCGCAGGAAGTTCCGTACCGCCAGCTGCCGACCTACGAGGGCGGCACCGGCGGCGTGACGTCGCAGCCGAGTGCGATCGGCCACGCCGCGCCGGTGGCGCCGATCGCCGCGCCCGAGGGCACGGTTCGTATCGGCACTTTCATCGAGAAGAAGCCGGGTTGGCTCAGCGATCGCGACGCCCGGTCGATCAACAGGTGGGCGGCCTACGGCGAGGCGAAGATCTCGCAGTCCTGGCGCGCGCTGGGCGTGCCGGACAAGGAAGCCGACCGTCGGGCGGCGGCAACGATTCTGGGCGTCGCGGTGGGCGGAACCACCGGTGCGACCGTTCTCGGGGTGCCGGCAGCGCTGGTCGGCGGCGTCACAGGCGCCGGGGTCGGCGCGATCACCGGCGGAATCATCGGATCCACACCCGCCTTCGGCGGAACGATGGCCGGGCCGGGCGCGCTGATCGGTGCGGGAGTCGGTGCCGCGATCGGTGCGGCGACACTGGGCATCCCGGCCGCCCTGGTCGGCGCAGTTGGTGGCGGCCTGCTGGGTGGCGTGATCGGCCAGGTGTACGGCGTCGGCGATTCCAAGGCCGATCCGAACCAGCCGCTGCTGCCGTGGCAGGAGCCCCAGCTCGACAACAGCCCGAAGGTCTACCGCTTCTCGCTGCCGTCCCGCGACGCTCAGCGCGTGGGCCTACCGGAGGTCGACTACACGGTAAACGTGCATGGTGACGTGCGGGCACAGGTCGGCGACAGCACGCTCACGTGGAGCGGCGCGCAGGCGCAGGGCCCCTACGGGGCGCTCGGCGGTGGCGCGAACGCCGCCCGCAAGACGGTGGACGGCTGGACGAAGCAGGCCGGCGATGCGCTGAGCCGCCAGTTGCCCGGCGTGGCCGTCACCTACGGCCCCGCGGCCACCCCGCCGCCCAAGCGTTAGCGCACCGACGCCAGCACCGCCCGCACCGCGGTCTCGATGTCCTGCGGTTCGATGCGCATCAGCGTCTCCGCGTCCAGGTCGGCAAGGTCGATGTCGCCGGACGAGAGCCGGTACTCCCGCTCTTCCTCCGCGGCCTCGATGACGTTGCGGATGAATCGGCCGTTGCCGGCCAGATCGATGAGTGCCCTGGGCTGACCGCTCGTCGGGTCGGGCCGAGTGGTCTGGGTGAGCGGCAGGCACAGCTGCTGCAGCGCGGCCGCCGCATCGGCGGTGAGTCGTGAATCCCGTTGAGCGGCAAGGTGCTCGCCGATCATCGCCAACTCGCCGGGAGAGTACGACTCGAACCGGATGCGGCGCGCGAATCGGGACGTCAGGCCCTCATTGCTGGCCAGGAAGCGGTCGATCTCGCTGTCGTAGCCGGCGATGATGACGACGAGCCGGTCGCGGTCGTCCTCCATCCGCGCGAGCAGCGTGTCGACGGCCTCCCGGCCGAATGCGTCGCCGCCCGAGAGTCCCTGCTGGATAAGGGTGTACGCCTCGTCGATGAACAGCACTCCATCGAGCGCGGAGTCGATGAGGGCCGATGTCTTGGGCGCGGTGGCGCCGAGATGTTCGCCGACGAGGTCGCGCCGGCCGGCCTCGACGACGTTGTCGGTCTTGATCAATCCGAGGGCGAAGTACGTCTTGGCGATGATCCGGGCGATGGTCGTCTTGCCGGTTCCGGGCGGTCCGGTGAAGGCGAGATGCAGACTGCGAGCCGTCGTCGACAGGCCTTTGTCGGCGCGCACCTTGGCCAGGGTGGCCGCCGAACGAAGTTTCGCCACTTGGGTTTTCACTTCGTGCAGGCCGATCTGCTGATCGAGTTCGGCCTGGGCGAGGGTCAGGAGATCGTCCGTCGCGTCGATGAGGGCCTCGGCGATGCCGGTGGCGGCGGGTACCGAATCGGGGTCCCAGCGGTCGGTGCGGGCGGCGATCTCCTCCGGTGATGTGATGACCAGCCGGAACTTGGGGTCGGCGAGCGCCTGGTTGTTCGCGCCGAAATCCGGGTCCTGTGCGTAGACCTGCTCGAACAGCGCTCGGGCCGCGGCCTCGTGGCCGGTCTCGCGCAGCGCCAGACCGCGGGTGAACTGTGCCGCCAGGGCCGCCGTCGGAATCGGGCCGGCCTCGGCGTCGCGGAGCCGGCGCTGCGCCTCCTCGAACAGGCCGAGCTGCGCGCACGACGAGCCCGCCATCACGTCCGCGCCGCAGCGCAGGAACTCGTCGTCCCAGCTATGCGAATCACGCAGGGCGGCAAGAACATCGGTCCAGCGTTGGGTCCTGTAGTGTAGGACCGCCCGGATGTAGGAGGTGCTCGGCGCGGTGCCGGATTCCTCGTCCAGCGTCGCCTCGGCACTGGAATGGTCGCCATCCTCGATGAGGATGGCCGCGTAGGCGGCGACCGCCGATGCGCGATCGTTCAGTGGCAGATCGACGTAGAGCCCGCTGCTGAATCGGCCGCGCAGAGTATGTGCTGGGAGCCCGAGGCGTCGCAGTTCGCGGTGCAGCTGGTCGCGGCTGCGGTGGAGGTGGAACAGGACGTGGCCGCTGGTGTCACCGAGGGCGGCCAGGCCCAGCCAGGCGTCGGCCATGTCCGGCTCCCATTCGGCGGCTCGGGTGAAGCCAACCCGGGCTTGTCGCAGGTTACGGGCACCTTCCTGGTCGTCGACCGGGAATCCCAACGATGCGATCGCGACATCGAAAGCCTGCCGAGCGCGGTGGAGGTCGGGCACGAGGACCGCCCTTTCTGCCGAGGGTTCTGCGTCCGATCGAGTCTATACATTTCCGACAAAACGGACAGAGCCGCATCGACCGCGCCCACAGCGGCCGCTGATTGCAATATCAGTGCAGGTAGAGCGTCGATTTGGGTATTCTGACTGCCGTGTCCTAAGCTGATTCAGCTCCCAGCGGGAACACCGGCCCCCTTCGTCTAGCGGCCTAGGACGCCGCCCTTTCAAGGCGGTAGCGCGGGTTCGAATCCCGTAGGGGGTACGCAAGAGCGGCGAAAGTCGTTGGAGCACAGCAAGGCCCTGTGGCGCAGTTGGTTAGCGCGCCGCCCTGTCACGGCGGAGGTCGCGGGTTCGAGTCCCGTCAGGGTCGCTTTCTCGGTTTTACCGAGGGGCGCGGTTCGCAGAACCGTTCCGGCCAGGTAGCTCAGTTGGTACGAGCGTCCGCCTGAAAAGCGGAAGGTCGCCGGTTCGATCCCGGCCCTGGCCACCACAAGAAGTAGCTGGTCAGAGACCTTCTTCGATTCGATTCGGCTCGTTGGATGAGGACAATTGCCCGTCTGATGGGGCCAAAATGGGGCCAAATTCGGCCGGTGCTGGAGTTTGCTTCATTCGCTGGTCGTTGCTGTGGCTGATTCGCGACGTGTCACCGCCGCAGGATTCCTACGAGTCGCTTGGTGGATCGATGTGCAGGCTGTCCATGGCATCCGCGACCGCGTCGAGCTCGTGATCGAACAGGTCCGCGTAGATCCCTGCCGTGGTCGTGATCGATCGGTGGCCAAGCGCAGCCTGCAGCAGTCGCAGATCGGCGCCTGCTGATCGTGCGAGAGATGCATACGTGTGTCGGAGGTCGTGGATACGAAGAGTTGGCCGGCCGAGCTCTGCTCGCTGCTTGTACCAATCGACGCTCCGCACCCAATTTTCGCGAGACAGCATCCCGCCGCGTGGGGACGTAATTGCGGGCTCGAGTGCCGGCCGACCATCGATTCGACGATTCAGCACCGGAAGCAGCGTCTGAGGGATCGGCACTGTGCGGCGACCTGCTCTGGTCTTGGGACCGCCTGCGACCAACCGGCCCCGAACCTGTGTCACTGACCGACGCACTCGGATACGGCGCTTCGCTAGATCCACGTCGTCACAATGAAGCCCGACGAGCTCGCCAAATCGCAGGCCGGTGTAGGCCAGGATCGTCACCACGTCGCCTTGAGGGCCGCATAGCTCGGCCAACTCGTGCACCTCTCCCGCAGTCAGATACAAGTGCTGTCGGATCGGCAGGGGAGGAAAGTGGGTGTCGGCCGCCGGGTTGGCTGCGATCAACTTCTCCGATACCGCGAGGTCCAGGACCATTCGCAGCAGCGTATGCGTGCCGCGCTGAGTCCTCGGGCCGACGCTCATCGAGTTCACCCAGCGCTGTACCGATTCGGAATCGACGCGGTTGACCGGCCAGCTGCCGAATGCCGGCCCCACCCGTAGCCGCCAGTAGGACTCGTAGTTGTAGCGCACCTTTGGCGAGAAGTCTGCTCGCGACGTAAGCCAACGCTGGTACACAGCGGACACCAGGACCTTGCTGCCCCGCCGGGGATCGATATATGAACCGGAGCGTGCACGGTGGGAGATAAGTTCCGCCTGGTATTGCTTGGCCGCCTTCTCGCTCGTGAAGCTCTTACGCCTCTTGGAACGATCAGGCATCCGCCACTCCACGTACCACCGAGGGCTGCCCGACTTCGTCTCATATCGTTTGATGGACATCAGGCCGCACCACCGGCGCGACGACGATCCCGAAGCCAGTCCAGCACGTCGCCGCGGCGCCACACACGCGTACGCTCTGAAAGTTGAATATGTACTGGCCCAATCGAATCCATGCCAAGCTCACGCGCCGAGGCCCATCGGTTCAGCGTGCTCGATGACACGCCGCACAAGTCGGATGCTTGCCGAGCAGTGAGGAGCTGATCGGGATCGCCCGACACGAAGACACCAGACACTTTGGTCGCAGACACCTGTATCACTCTCTTTCGTCGTTAGAAGTCGAGGCCACTATTCGAAGCCGCAACGTTCGCTCGTGGCACGCCGACAAACTCGTCTCGGCCGCTAGCAGCAAATGATTTGTTCGCAGTAGTTCTGAAGCAACCTCAGTCAAGGCGGTCTCGACGGACATCGGCAGTCCTAGATCGTCCACGGCGACATCTGGTCTGTTGAGCTCGCCCAGTCGAATGAGATTGAACTGGGCGAGTTTACGCGCACGGCGAATCCCGGCTTGCAGACGGATCAATTCCTGATCGACGACGTACGGATCAAGACCTTGGGCGGCCGTATCGCCGCTGCGGCGCTGGGCTTTCGCGGTCATTGATCTACCGACCCGTCACCGCTGCCGGCGCCAACGAGTTGCCTCGGATCCCGAGTGAGGCCGACATGATGCTCCACCCATCGTGACAACAGCCTTGTATCCACCTGTGGCACGCGCAATCTCACGTACTCGCCGTTGTCCGTTGTGATACACACCCCTGCATCTCCTGGAAGATGCAACTCTGTCGGTCTGGGCCCCGCCGGATCGAGCAGTTCACCAAACGTTGCCTTCTCAGCATCGACTGATCGCAGGGCGAACCCGACCTTCCGTTCGGCGTTGTCACGAACGATCGTTGGGATGGAATCGGCCGTCGGTCGTTGCGTGCTGATCACAGTCACGAGTCCCGCCGATCGCTGCTTGCGGACCGTTCGTCCGACGCATTGCGAAATACGTTCTGCGACCTCCTTGTCCTGCTTTGAATTCGACTGTGCAACAAAGAACGACTGCGCCTCGTCGATGATTACGATGACTACCGGCCACTCATCAGAAGGCCCGCCATCCCACAGATTCGACTGCCCATCGAACTCATCGGGTAGGCGACGGAAACGCGCTGACATGAGCAACTGAATCGACTCAAGCTCTGCCGCAACCGATTCTAAGTCGGCGTCTGTCGACATATACGAGAAGCAGCGTGGCCTCAGCCAATCCCAGTCGCCCGAACCCTTGCCGTCGAGCACCATGAACTGGATCTCTGGTCGTGACACCAGCGACCCGAACCACGTCCGCATCGCCGATGTCTTACCACTGCCCGGAATGCCGGCGACGACCATCGCGGAAAGGTTCACAAGTGAGAACGTGACAGGCAGTGCTGCTTCGGAGATGCCAAGGATGATCCGACCGGGCTCGCCCTTAGGTACTCCCTCTACCGAGATGGGCTGGGCCAGTGGATCTTCAGTCACAAGATCCAATGTGACTTGGCCGAACCGAGCTCGCACCTGGACTCGCTCGCAGGCGAGTGCGGTGCACAGGCGCCCGGTCGCGTCCTCGAAATGCTTCGCTGACTGGCCGATCACCAGTGCCAATTGAACCGAGGCGCCCCAAGGAGCTGGCTGGACCGAAATGACACGCGGCGCGATCCCGCCAATCGAGAGTCCGCAAGCATCAAACACCGCCGCAGCCGATCGGGGATCTTGCAGAGTCCGCACTGCGTGATGAGTCGCGGGAGCGAAACGGGGCACCAGGGCCGCTGCACGTCGACGGCGATAACCGACGTACGCCACTGCAGTTGCCACGGCGATCAATAAAAGCAGCCACATCATTGGGAAGCCTCTCGGGCGCGACCCGTCTTGCTGGGTGCCGGGGATTGAGCCGTTGCAGTCTTAAGCAACTGTTCCAAGTCGCCAACCCGCGCAACCTCTGTCACGCCATGCACGCGGCACCGAATCTGTCCGAAATCGCCTCCGGTCAGAGTCACGACCATCGGGCCCTGGATATCGATCACGCTGCCCACAGCGAGGTCGTCGGCAGCTGTAGCGGGCAATAGTACGGTTGCGTCGGTAATGCCAATCAGCGGTGAGAGCAGAAGACTCTGCACCTGGCAGAGGTCGACCCCGGTGACGGGATCCTGCTCAACCCTGTCGGTAGCTTCTCCTCCTTTGTACTGTCGCTTGATGCGGGGCTTTGCCTTACATGCGAGGCGGGCGGGCATCGGATGCTGAATTTCGGTTGCCATGGTTTGACTCCTAAAATGTTGGTATTCAAAGTGTTAGGTGGATGCAGCTGCCTTTAATGGCAGGTGATTTGGATAACCGTTGATGTATCACCTCCGTCTATTCCTGGAAGGGATGGCGCAGACTCAGCCCGTTGAGGGCCGATCTGTGGCTGTGTAGACAAATCGGCTGTCGATCCCGGTGTGGCCGTTGCGCGAGTCGGACTGCCAGCGCTGTCTGCCATAGCGATACACGCCAGTGGACTACCGGCAACGGGATGGCTGACATCGGCGGATGTCGAGATGATGAGTGCGCTTACGAGCACACCAACGATGGAAGCAACAGCGGCGGACACAAGGACATCCGCCAGTACGCAGCT
This sequence comes from Jongsikchunia kroppenstedtii DSM 45133, assembly GCF_000380485.1. GTDB lineage: Bacteria > Actinomycetota > Actinomycetes > Mycobacteriales > Mycobacteriaceae > Jongsikchunia > Jongsikchunia kroppenstedtii. The sequence goes on from NZ_AQYG01000040.1 coordinate 52,159, forward strand.
CCAGAATCTGCGGGACGTCACAGATCGCCCCCAGGTTCGATTGTTGCTCGGATGGTCACCGATGGACTCGGTCCCGCCTCGCAAAGTGAGAGACCGTCGTAGTCGATCCACACGTTCCGAACTACATCCGGCCGGACTGTTCGAGCCGAGGGACCAAACGGGTCAATCTCGACGCGGGCCGAGAACTCACCCAGAGATGCTCCCGGTGATCGCGGATACAGTCGGACAACGTCCGAGGCGACATCGGCCCACAATGAACCTCCTGAAGGTCTGCTCGCTAGGTCCAGTGCGCCGATCGCCAATACAGCGGTTCCGGTCGCAGAAGCCAGCTCGATCAGCTGCTCGAACTCCAGGGCTGTTTCACGTGAGGGCCGGATCAGTCGGCAATGGCGAGAGATAGTTCGGATGTCATCGACTACAACCACTCCGCCTCTGAACGCCGAAACAATTCGCCGTAGCTCGGACAGTTCCGCGACCTTCAACGGAGCGGTAGATACCGAGGATCCGACAGTGGCACCCGCGGCTCGGGCGCGGCGCGGCCCAACGCCCACGGCGACTGCATCAGATTTCCATTCTTCGGTTGGCGCGAGCGTTGACAACGTTTGGTAGATCAAAAGCGCCGTCGCAGCGGGTGGTCCGTAGACGACTGTCAGGCCGGGCGCCAAGCCTCCGACCAATGCGTCCCACACCGTTTGTCCCGTCCGGCGGCGCCGTGTGTGAAGTGTGCTGACCCCATCGGGCTCGTTGGATGACGAGACCACCCTCTCCATCGCGTTTCTCCCTGTGGCTCCATCGACCATGTGCGTCTCGCTTCCCTGCCTCGGTGTTCCAAGTAACAACATAGCGCGTTGTTGAACATGCTGCAACGTGGTGTACCACGGTACTGCGTGGCCGCCGTAGACTGAGCCTGTTCACCGACTACAGAGGGGATGTTGCACCGTGGCGGATCGGGGCGCTCGCGAAAAGGAAGCCGTACGCGAGATGAAGAAGCTTGTCTCGCGGGGGATCTCAGAACGAGATGCGAGAGAGCAGGTCGCTGAGACATTCTCTGTGCACCCCGAGACTGTCCGTCGTTGGGCGCGAAGGTCTGGCGTCCTCGCGACGGCAACAGGTTTGGACCAGGCGCTTGGCGAGCAAATCGTCGACGCTATGCAGCGGCTGATCGACGAGGGAGTTTCCAGAAATAGAGCCAGCCGGATTGTCGCCGACAAATACGGGGTTCATCAAAATACGGCAAAGAATTGGTATGAAAAGCTGCAGGCAGTGAGGCCGGATGTGATATTTGTGTCGGAGGAGATGCCGGCGATTAGCTTTCAGCTGTCACGTCGGCAGGTCGAAGACGAATGGCGCAAAATGATCCAAGTCGTAGGTGAATTACTGAAGAACTCTGGTGCCATGATCGAAGCGTCGGATCCACTCTTCGACGTCGATCCGAATAGTCAGCTTGAATCAAGCATGACATTACTTGCGGCAACATCGGAACTGATTGATCGCTTTCAAGAAAACTTCATTGACATGGCACTGGTGGCGGGCATTGAAGCAACGCAGATTGCGAAGTGGACGAATAAGAGCGTCGTCGGAATCAGGGCGCGTCGCGAGAAAATGAACTCTGACGTGATCCCGACAACTTCCTGACCGGTAGGCATTCTATTTGTCGCGTTCAACGCGATATTGACGGGTATTGATCAACAAATCCTAAAGGCGTGCACGCTGATTCAGCGGGTCGGTGGTACCTAAGCGATCTACTGCGGATCGATCATTCGATCCGTGGAGAGCATAGCGGGCACGTGCGGCTCGACGCTCAAGGTCCATTTCGTCTGAGCTGAACTCCTGAGCAAATGCTTCGTATTGGTGGTCGAGTACGTAGTCGATAGAGTCATCGTTGAGCTCGTCATCGTCAGTCATGGGTACGACCCCCACATCTCTCCGTCGAGCGCTTCCATCACAGCGCCCATCCTGCCCTCGTGAATTGCGTCGACCGGCCGCGCGCCACCCAGATATGCGTTGTGGCCAAGGAGCCAGGAGTGTGCGGCTTTATTGCCGAATATTAAGCGCGCCTTTGTGATTGCCTGACTGTAGGCGTCGCGGATCGCTGCCTTGGGCGCGTCATCATGACCGAGCGGCTGCGTCTCATCATGGTCCTGCATACATTCACGATACTGTTCGGAACCTCCCCATTGCTAGGAACATTCGCATCGTTATGCAGCGTGCATCACGACCCACGGCCATACATCGGACCGCCGGCGGCGCAGTCCAGAATCCGACGCACACTGCCGATCACTCACTGCACCGCCGCCAGCTCCGACTCGGACGCAGGACGCAGGTCCCATGCCTCTAATGAGACGCAGACTGACCGCTTTCCCGATCGACGTTCAGCGCTGTGAGTGTGCCCGTGGATCAACCACATGCCCAGATTTGGCAGCTGGTACTGAGCGAAGTCCCTGCCCGACAGGCGGTCTGGTGTTCCTGGGTACGGAAAGTGGCTAAGCAGGACCCCTGTGTTCCCCACCTTTGTCCGGGCCGTTTGTTGCACACTTGCGAATACCGCAGCATACGCAGCGAAGTGACGCTGAGCACCGCGGTACATCGGGTGCACCGGGTCATGGTTGCCCACAACGCAATGCATCGGTACGTGCACCGATGACAACAGCTCCAACGCCGCGGTCATGCTCGCGACGCCACCGGAGCAGATGTCGCCGAGTACCCAGAGAACGTCTTCCTCGGGATCAAGCTGGTAGAGCGGCGCCATCACAGACGCATCGTGTGCGTCGACGCTGTCGAAGCCACGTAGTGCCGCGAGCTTCGGATGCGCCAGATGCAAATCGGCCGTGAAATATTGCACGGCGCAACCATATCGGTAGACACGGACAGGAGCGTCATAAAGGTGCGGAGGGCTCGTTGTTCCTACCGTAGAGTCTGTGCGCCGCGGCAGTCATCTGAGTACTCCCGAATTCTGGTCAATTGCCTCGACCAAGAATTGGGCTGGAGCCACAGCCGAGAACTGGTTCATCCCTTGAAACCACATTTGTGCGTCCCTCGTCGAGTCTCGAACGGCAATGTCGCTCGCCGCCTCACACGCAGTCTGAAGGCGTGACCGGATCGCCTGGCTATCAATTGCGCGGGAACCCACCCGCCCATTGACGAATGGTCTCCGCCATAGAGCCCTGCGAGATACGCCGTTAGCCTCGTACCGAGCAGTTCACGGCCGCGGCGAGCCCAACTGCGTTTCGTCGATCGACCCACTGTAGCCGGGCTGGCGCCACGTCAGCGCTTTGTGTGGGTGCGCTTCTTGATGTAGTCAGCAACCGCGGCCGGCCGTTCGTAGTCCTCAGGCAGGACAGTCCTTCGCTTCGCACATGACTGCCGGCCAGCGAGCTGAGCTCAGCAGGGCTGCGAATCTCGCGGCCGTCCGGCGTTCTCGTTGGCCAATGAGTCTGTGCTCGAAACGATTTCGTTTGCCTTCGATCCGGTCAATGCATCTCGCCCCTGGCGGATGCCCGGGAGCTTGCTGCGCGATTTCTGGGGCCGGGAGCACGAAGCTTCCGGATGTCGGTATCACCGATGTCGCGATTCATCTGGTCCGGGCACTCGGTTTCGGTGGCCAGGTACTTGCCTCGCTCTACAGTCAGCTGCCCCCCCCACGGCCGCGGCCGGCTTTCCGGCGATCGGTAGCGCACTGTTCCCCGGCGGCTACAAGATCTCCGATGGGTGCCGGGATCTTGTGCGTTACGCGTTGCAGCCGCTCATGGACGCGCTGTTTGTTCAGCTTGAGTACACCCCAGCCAGACTCCGCTGCAGTATCAGGCCGGAGCGCACACCACGTTCGCGAGTCTGCCCGAGGAGCGGGCGCTGCTGCACTCCGACCGCCGGACGAACAGCTCACTCGAGACGTGCCTGACGCTGACAGCCAAGGCTGCCGGTAAGAAGCTCACCCGTGTCCGAGTTGTTTCCCCGTCGCACTGCACTATTCAGCTCGACCGGGTGACCGATCCCCCGGGTCCTCTATCGCCCAGTCCCCGAGTTCAACGTTGCCCTGGTCAGACTTGGGCGCGGTGATCGCTGGCAACTGGTCGAGACGCCGGCGAACCACTATTTCCGGTCCAGGTATCTCTCCAGAGCCCTGATCAGTGGCGTCAGGCTGACGGTTCAGCCTGATGGGGCGATCCGGTAACCGGAAAATCTTACCCCGCGTTGCGCGACGGCCGCTGAGGTAACCGCTATCGTCTATGGCCATGTCTAAGAGGTGGATTACTGCGTGCGCCGCAGCGGTTATCGTGCTTGTGCCGACAGGGTGCTCGACGGCAACCCCACACCCGAGCGGGCACACACAGACCGGGACACAAGACGTAGGCACAGCCACGACGAGCGCGTCGACCTCAACATCGGCAGCACCGGCCACGGTCGACGCTGACACCAAATGCGGCACCGTTCCCGACGCAACTGGTGCAGCGCAAGACATCTACGTTCGGTTCGGGTCGACTACGTGTGACGCCGCAATCGCGGTATTCAGACAGTACTTCTCCGACCCTTCAGTCGATCACGAAGGCTCATCTGGTCACGCGGATGTCTCCGGATTTGCTTGCGGGACAACCTCACTGGGTACGGTCGCCGAGCAAGGCTACACCGCCAGCTGCGAGCAAGAAGCGACGTTCCTGCGGCTGATCGCAGTGCCCGCCGGGCAGCAGCCGCCGTCCCATCAACAGCCGACCGACCGCTACACCGACGAGTCCGGGAGCATGGTCTATTTCGTCTCTCCACAGCATCGATGGTTCTGCGGATTCAGCGTTCCCGACCCCGGCAGCGTCGGGTGCAGCGGAGCGATGCCGTCGAATGCGCCGGCGGTCACGAAAGACTTCGGCGATCACGCGGTCGTGCGGCCCAACGGTGTTCGACTGGCGCACGGTTCGCCGGCGGCGTTCATCTTCACCAACGATTCGGCATACCTGAACCAAGAGGCGCTCCCCCTGGAATACGGCGACACCCTCACGGTCGGGTTCATGACATGCAGCGTGGACCCGCACACCGGCGTCACATGCAGCGAGGGACAGCACGGGTTCCGTGTCAGCGCCGACAGTTACCAACTGTCCTAAGAGTTGATTCTTAGGTTCGGCTGCGCGTCTTGGTGAATCGTTCTGGTTTGTGCTGGTCTGCCTGGACCGCCGACGTCCCCAGCGCGACTCCTGGCCGACGACTTACGAAAGTCGGCGTCTGCTCAATCCACTCGTCCTCTCCACGAGGTCCGCGGGCACCTTCGTCGGTACAAGGCGATCTGGGTCAAGCCCCACACGTGGAGACGCGCGAAACGGTGCGCATCTGACGCTCTACCGTTTCGACACCAGCGCGCGTGAGTGAGACCAGCTGGTGCAGCAAACTGCCGCCCGACTTCTAGGTAGAATTAGGTGCTGAGCTGCAGGACGGAGGTGACGTGATGAAGAATAACGCGAAGAAGGTTGTCGTTGGCCGCAGCGAGATCATCGCAGGCGGAGCGCGCGCCACGAAGGCCTCGGCCAAGTTGGAGGGACGCGTCGTGCCTGAGGGCTACGAGCGGCCGGCAGCTGTCGCGGAGTACATCAAGAAAAACACCCGCACGAAGCGCTGACATGGCGCTCACGCCCGGCTACGGAGAGACTCCACTTTTTCACGACGAGTTGTCCGCGTTGCGCCCTGGCGTGGCAGCCATGCTGGGCGACCCGATCACTAAGGCAGCCGTTTACGACTTTGAACAGGGCATTCAGGACACACTGGCTGCCGAGTTCTTACCGGCAGTGGCCGACGGATCACTGCCTCTGGAAGAGCTTCTCAGCGATCATTTCGTTCGCGACCTGCATGCGCGGATGTACGAGGAGTTGTGGAATTGGGGCGGGCAGCTTCGTCGGCTGGAGCTGAATATCGGCGTCGCACCCGAGCAGATTGCAGTTGCCCTTCGGACCAGTCTTGATGACATTGCATTCCGGTGGACACACACTGACGATTGGACGCCGCGTCAGCTGGGCATTGCCGTGCACGCCGAGGTTGTCAGAATCCACCCTTTTGTCGATGGGAACGGGCGCTCAACGAGATTCTTGGCGGACCTGGTGTTCGCCGCGGCTCAGGAACCGACAGTGGCGCAGTACAACTGGGATATCGACAAGGGGCGGTACATCGACCTGCTTCGCGCCTACGACCGTCATCGGAACGTTGACGAGCTGGCCGCCTTTGTCGGGGTGGAGCCGACCTAAATTCGACGCGCCGGGCCCTGGTCTCCGACCCGCGATGATCTCGCTGTGGCCAATGACTGCCTTCTTCGCGTTTTTCATCATCGCGGCGACCTCCGTCCACGTCGAACTTTGCACGCTGGATGGGCGCTGCCTCGCCTACTTCGCCCAGGTGTCGGCCGACCATGGCGCCGGTACGTCCAGCGGTTCAAGGCGAGCGAGGTAGGCATAGCGATCAAGAGCTATCCGCACGGCGATCAGCGCAACCCTGATACTTCCCAGAAGTCGGTCAAGCGACACTGCGACATCCAACGTTACGAATCGTGGATCATTCGGATGAGGCTGTTCCTCGGAGCTGTATCGAATCGGCCATTGAAATCCGTGGGCGCGTGCACTAAGCAGTCGCCACTCAGACAGCACGTGCGCCCCAGGATCGCCTCCAGGCAGATATGACGCAGGAATGCGATCGCCGCCGGCCTTCACGATCGACTTATCGCGTGGCTTCGCCTTGATCGTCTTTTCGTCGAACCCCAGTATGCGGCCATCTTCAAGTACTCGGGTGACTCGGTCTTTCCGGCTCTCAATAAATGGGCCCAGTGGTGGGGCGCCGGGCGGCCGGAACCCCGGAGCAAGGTCTTCGGCGTGTTCACGGTCCGCATCGCACTGGGCGCGGGCCAGCTGCAGGCCGCGCTTTCGTCGCTCGTCCCGATCGTCGTCGAGCAACCATAGAGCGGTGGTCGCCGCGGTCAATGAAGACCGTACCAACGCAGGATGGCCATGGCCGCGAACAGCTTTCGCCTGACCGAGCGACCAACATGCTAGTAGCAGGCAATCAAGGGCTGCCGCGATCGACCCTCGCGCCATCTCGCGCATCGACATCACCGAGAACACGTGGTCGTCCTCGTCTATGGGCGAGCTCGCTTGAACCTCTCCACGTTCCTGGAGCCAGCGGACATGCTCGAACGTCACAGCGAGACAACGCTCGGCGATCCGCCACAGTTCGGTTTGGTCGATCTCATCGGTTGCCACCCGTTTACGTTCTCACTAACCCTGCTGGTAGGCCCACGTTTGGCCCTGCGACTTCGCAGTCGGCACGGTCGCGAGAATGGTCCCGACGGTTGGGATGCCCGCTGCTCGCGTAAGCCGCCCGTCTCCCCGACGATGTCCGTAGGACCGGCTAACGTGTTCCTCGTCTAAAGGACGCAGTCTGGAGCGAAGCTCCAGCTCGTCGTAACAGGGGAGGAAGCGCATATGGGTCACACAGTATATATCTCGTTCAAATTCGAGGACCAGTCATACAAAGATCAAGTTCAGTCGTGGGACCACCTTGACTATGTTGACCGGTCACTCAACGAGAAGATAAACTCTGAAAATGCGGACTACATCATGCAGAAAATTCGGTCCGACTACCTGCGTGGTTCTACCGTTACCATCTTCCTAATTGGTGATAATAGCGCCGAGATTTTCGGTTGGGATGAGCAGCAATACATCAAGCGAGAGCTTCAAGGTTCTCTTTACAATGGCGCGGGGAACACGCGCAACGGCATATTAGGTGTCGTATTACCATCGATGATGGACAGTGTGTACGGCGGAAAGTACGCGTGCTCCACGTGCCAAGGTAGCCATAACCTCGTGCGCATGAACGACTCGACTGTGATCAAAGAATTTGGTCACAACTACTACATACCGCATGATCGCTGCGCGTGGACAGAGAACGAGCGGTACTGCGTACTCGTTGGTTGGGAAGATTTCCGATCCGATCCGAACAGCTGGATTGACAAGGCATTTGACAAGCGTGATGAACCGATTGCACAGAAGGTCACAGTGTACCCATGAAGCCTTACGACGATGACCAATGGTCCATGACGTTCCCCTGCCTACTGGAAGCGACTGAGCAAAAATCAGCGGAACAGCAACATCGGTTCTTCTGGATCACGGCTGGGCAGCTGTTTGCACTAGCCCTCGCCGCAACGGCTTCCGTGATTCCCAGCGATGAGATCGGCCGTACCGGACCGATCGTCGCTTTGCTCGCCTTCGCGGGCGCGATCGCTGTCCAGGCCTCCGGTCTACCCGATCGAGCAGAACGCTCCTGGTACGACGCTCGGGCGGCGAGCGAATCAATCAAGTCCGCCTCGTGGCAATTCGCGGTCGGTGGCGAATCGTTCAGAGAGAACGACGAGCATGCGAAGCGGCGGCTTCACGACCTCATTGTTGAGGTATTGGGTCAGCTGTCGCACCTTGACGTGCCGGCCACGGGTGTGGGCAAGGCGGTTGCGACCGTTGAGATGGAAGAGTTACGCGCGGCTGACCGGAAAACACGAATGGCCGTGTATCAAAGGCATCGTATCGCTGATCAGTTGACTTGGTACTCCGCCAAGGCGATCTGGAATAAGCGTCGGGCATGGCGATACCGATGTGTGCTCATCGCGATCGCAGTTGTCGCTGCAGTTTTCGGCATAGTCCGCATCAGCGGCGCTCTGGATGCGGATGGATTGAGTGTGTTCGCTACCGCGGCGTCAGCGATCCTTGTCTGGATGCAGGCCAAAAAGTACGTAGCGCTATCGGAGGCGTACGCAGTCACCAGTCATGAGATTGAGTTAGTGGCGGCATCGTTCGAATCGGTTGGCACGGAAGAGATCTGGGCGCAACAGGTTCATGATGCCGAGGCCGCGTTTAGTCGGGAACATACAATGTGGAAGGCGCGACGCCAGGGCCCGACGACCTAAGTTCGGCGTCACGACTGCGTCCAAATGGCGTATCTGACTCGGGGACGACCGGGTGAGGTGCTCAGGTATTGGAAGGTTCTGGTCAATCTGCGATCAGATCCCTCGCCATTGCGCGGAGTTCGTCGTCACAGTCCCCCGAGACAGCGAGTTCGGCCGGTGATCGTGGGTCGTCGCTAAAGCCGGTCGGGCTCAACCACCAGGACGCGACGCCCCAGGGGTCATCCTGTGCGCCCAGGAGTTGGTTGATCTTCGCGACGATCGGACGTACCCGGTGATCGGCGGTATCGAACTGGAATGCGGGATAGAGGATGACGTTTCCAACCGGCAATCCCACAATCCCACCGCGACCCCAGAGGCTGGTGGTCTCCTCGCCTCCGACAACACGCCTGACCGCGACTGAATCGAGCATCGGGTGCTCGCGGAGAATCGAAACAACAGCTTGCGCCGCGATGGAGGTGCTGGCGTCGCTTGTTGCTGGGGCCGGGTCAACGTCTACTCCGGCTCGCCGCGCGGACACCAATTTCGCGACCGGCTTGCTACGTCGGGTGATGATGATGTCCTCCATGTCCGCGTCCTCAATTAGTCGCCTCCAACGCGCTTTCGCCTCAGTGACAGACACGTACCGGGCCATCAGTAGAACCTCCTTCAACGTTTGCTTCCGTGAGCATCGCAACTGCGCGGGCGACGTCCGTACTGAGATTCGCGCCGTCGTTCGTCAGCGCGAATCCTCCGACAAGACTGCTCTGGCGACAAAGTTGTCGCCGCCTGGTTACGTAGCGGTATCTGGGCTGACCGCCCGAGCTCGTGCCGCGTTGGACTCGCACACGGCGGACCGAGGGCGACACTGACGTCGGCATTTCACTGCCAATCGCACCGTAGGTAGCTTTGCTGCGCGACCATCGGCGCAGGACTCGCTTCGCCTGAATGAAGTCTTTCATCGTGACCTCAACGACCGCAACAGATTTCGATAGGCCGAGATAGCCCCAGAATCGACCCGGCCCGCGACCTCTCTGTTGCCAAGCCTCGGGCACCAAATGCTGGTATTCCTTGTCGCCGTGCGAGTTCGGGGAGTTGTGCTTCGTGAAGTACACCGCGAGACGCTTCGGGTCGCGTGCGCGCAATCCTTCCACGACGCTCACTGCGGTTCCGGCGGCCTCGTGTGCAGCACGTTGAACCGGATTCGGATGCGCGACCACACCGGCCCAGCTGGCCGACAACCATTCCCGAAACGTCAAGCCGTGACGTCGACCAGTCGGTGGAACCAACCACAGATGCAGATGCGGCGCGCGACCGTCGTCGACTTCTGCGCAGTTGGTGCAGGTGCATCGTTGACCAGGTCGACGCCCTTGAAACTCGAGCTTCCAGACGCACCGGAGCTTGACGCCCCACTGCCGTTCAAAACGCTTGCGCCACAGATCAAAATGCCGCTTTACTTCCTTGCCGGATGACGCGACTGGCAGCCAGCACCGAGGATAAGTCAGCGTGACCATCGCCGGAATTCCGCATCCGTCGATCAAGGGGGAGTAGTCAATCTGCGCGAGCGATCGGCACATCGACGCCCGACTCTTTCGCGACCACTCCGCAATCTCCCGTTGCGGCGCCGGGTCGACGAACTCGCCGCGCGCGCGCAGGTCGGCAGCCTGCATGTCGACATCAATCCGATGGCGCCGCGTCAGACGCTCCAACGTCTTGGCAGAACGCACCGGATCGTACGAACGGAGTTGCACTGCGCCACCAGAGATCTCGACAGTGAAGCGCCGTGAATCCGGCTGGCACCCACGCAAGTCCGATCCCGACGCCCACGGCGACGCAGATGGGAAGGCTGCCGCCGCACGAGCGATGCCGCAGCTGTCAGGGAAGCGGAGGTCTACCGCAGCCCGTACGTCCGCGGCGAGTTCTGGCACATATAACAAGCCCGCGCCTTCGGCGCTGGCGTCGGCGGGTCCGGCCCCGCCTTCGGCGCCCGCTCCCGCGCTTTCGCTTCGCACGCGCGTCCGCGGGTCCGGGCCGGCCTTGTCCGCCGCCGCCACGACCGCGTTGACCAATGCCGACTCATCAAACGAGTTCGGGAGACGCAATGCTGCCGCGACACCGGGAAGGGCGCCCGGTGCCTTGCCATCCGATAACGCTGGTTGCGTCCGGCGGGTGGTGCGCTTGTTGATCGGGTTCTGGTGCATGAGATTCGACTCCGGCCCTGGCTCTGGTGGTCACAGAGTCGGGGTTCATGTCAGGAGCCGAACCGAAGTTCGAAGGGGCCAAAATGGGGCCAACCGTTGCGAGGTAGCCCTACGACGCGTCGTATGCGTTCTGTGCGTCGCAGGTCATCGGCCGTGGATCGCCGATCTCAGACCCTCCACCATCTGAAAAGCGGAAGGTCGCCGGTTCGATCCCGGCCCTGGCCACCGCAAAAGCCTGCTGATCGCAGCAGGCTTTTTCTGTTTGACGCGGTCGTCGCTCGGAATCTCAGTCATCGAGATGGGCGAGTAGTCGCCGCGTGATCCGGTCGAGTGCCCGGCGATCCGCGGGCGACAGCACCGAGAGGATGCGCGTCTCGTTCTCGACATGCTCGGTGACGACGGTGTCGATGAGCCGGCGACCCTCACCGGTGAACGCGATCCGGATCGATCGACGGTCTTCGGGGTCGGCCGTCCGCCGTACCAGGCCGGCGCGTTCGAGGCGATCGAGGCGGCTCGTCATGCCGGCTCGGGACATCATGAGGGCGTCCGCGAGTGCCGACGGGCTGAGTTCATAGGGTTCCCCCGAACGTCGGAGTGCCGCAAGAACATCGAACTCGCCCCGCTGCAGTCCGTGTGCGGCGAACACCGACTCGATCTTCTCGGTGCCGACCGTCAGGAGGCGGCCCAGGCGCCCCAGGATCGCCATCGCCTCGACGTCGAGGTCCGGTCGTTCCCGTCGCCACTGGTCCTCGATCACGTCGACCGCATCTTTCTTCTGTTCGACCACCAGACAGACTCTATTCGATGGCATATAGTTCGATAACGAACTATATGCCATCGAATCAGTTTGGAGTCTGCCATGAACGCACCAACCCGCCCCGCCGCTATCCTGCGTCCCGAGGAGTCAGAGATCATCGGGGCAGGCCAGCCCGCGTCGGTGCGCCTGCTCATCGATTCGAACGAGGCCGGCGGCTCGGTCAGCACGGTCGAGGTGACCTTGGCCGAAGGCGCCGACGGAGCGACTCCGCACCATCACACGCTGTCGGATGAGGTGTTCTACGTAGCCGATGGGGAGTTGCAGGTGCTGGCCGGGGACGAGATCGTGACCGTCGCGGCCGGCGGCGCGCTGGTCGTTCCCAAGTTCATGCCGCACGCGTTCGGAGCCGCACCCGGCAGCTCCGCGCGGCTTTTCATCGCTCTCATGCCGGGCGTCGAACGACACGGCTACTTCCGATTCCTGGAGCGCCTCGCACTCGGCGAGGTCGAACCGGCCGATATCGAAGCGGCGCAACGCGACTACGACAACTACTTCGACGATGTGCCGCGCTGGTGGGAAGAGCGCAACGGCAATCGCCGCTGACGGTCTCTAGCCGTGTGAGCTATCTGCGCGACTTGGGCGCGCTGCGGGTACGCAGCTGCTCGCCGCGACCGGCCATCGCCTGCGCGACCAGGTCGGGGTGAGTGAGCAGATAGAAGTCGCCGGCGGCGGCCTGTGCGAAGACCTGCTCGGCGGCGTCGACGGGCGACATCGCGGTCTCGCGGAGCTGCAGCATCGCCTCGCGGGCGGCTTCGGATGCCGAGGTGTCGCCGGTGCTCTCGGCGCCGCCGGCCGACTGGAAGATGTTGCTGGCCACCGAGGCCGGCAGCACCGCAGCCACGGTGATGTCCAGCCCCGCGTCCTGCACGTCGACCAAGAGGTTCTCGGTGAGCGCGAGCACCGCGTGCTTGCTGATGATGTACGGCGCCTGCCGCGCCACCGTCACCACGCCGCCGATCGAGGAGAGGTTCCAGATGTGCGCCGGCGCGCCGGCCTCGGCCATCCGCGGCACGAACGCCTTGACCCCGTTGAAGACGCCGGTGACGTTGATGTCGAGCAGTCGATGCCAGTTGTCGACGGGGGTGTCCCACAGATAACCGAACTGCTCGATGCCGGCGTTGTTGATCAGCAGGGTGACCGGTCCGAGTTCGGCGTAGACCGCGTCGGCCCACTCCTGCACCTGCGCCAGGTCGCGGACGTCCACGCGGTGGGCGATGGCGCGGGCGCAGGAGGCGCTGAGCTCGCAGGCCACCCGCTGCGCCGCCTCCAGGTCGACGTCGCAGATCGCGACGGCCATCCCGATCGATGCCGCGTACCGAGCCAATCCCTCGCCGACGCCGGCGCCGCCGCCGGTGATCGCGAGAACCCCGCCGCCGAATACCTGTTCCGCACTGGTCATTTCTGATCCTCTCGTCCCGCGACGAGTCTTGACGTGGATCGGCCGGTTGCGGGTCACGGCTTCCATTGAGCGGGACTTGCCCGCTCCGAGACTCGCTGCTTCAGGAACCGTGGGCCTCAGGGGGCGTGGAAGGTGCCCAGGCCCGGGACCATCGTGCTGCGGCTGCCGGAATGCGCGTACGCGATCGCCGCGATCTGTCCGGCGCCGGTCGTCGCCATCGCGCTGGCCGAAATCGCCGGATAGACGCTGTCGGGGATGTCGGCGACCCCACTGGCGCCGGTGTTCAGGTTGATCCAGCGCACCTCGACGCCGATGGAATAGCGCATGGGTCCGGTGGCCATCGGGCCGGTCGCGGCGGTACCGAATTCGACGCGGCCGCCCCCGAGCCCGCTCGCCGACACGGTCTGGGTGGCGACGGGAACCGGGTCGCCCATGAAGAACGTGACCGGCACCTGGAACGGCGTATTCACCGCGATCGGTGGTTGTACGGGCGCGGCGCCGGCTTCGGTGGCGGCCGGCGCGAGCACGGCGCCGGCGATCAGCAACGATACTGCAGTGCGACGAAACATCTTGTGCAGCTTCATGATTGATTCCTTTTTGCCGAGGCGTTATTCGTTACCCTCAATACACTAACGTCCGTTCTCCAGTTGCGATGCCCGTTTCTCGATAGGTTCGTCCCGGGTACCGCCGTGTCGGGCACGTGACGCCCCGCAGGGGCCCGGGCAGAAGTCTGGCACCCGTGATGATCGATCCACGTAAGGAAAAAGTCATGGAACTCATCCCCGTCTCCGCCACCGCCAAAGGCCCTGTCGAGCGCTTCACCGGCGATGTCTACGTCACGCCGATATCGCCGGCGCTCGAGCCGATGTACTTGGCGGCGGGCACCGTGCATTTCATGCCGGGCGCGCGCACCAATTGGCATGTCCACCCGAAGGGGCAGATCCTGCATGTGTTGGCTGGCGTGGCCCTGGTCGGCACCCGCGACGGTGCCGTCATCGCCGCGCATGGCGGTGAGACGGTGTCGTGCGATCCGAATGTCGAGCACTGGCACGGCGCCACCGCGTCGAATCTCGCGGTGCACATCGCCATCGTCGAGGCGAGCGCCGACCATGACGGCACCGACTGGCTGGAGCCGGTGACCGAGGAGGAGTACGCCGCCGCGCAGGTGGCCGCACTGGCTCAGTAGCCTCAGCACGGCGTTCGGCCGGGCGAGTAGCGTCGGATCGGTGGACGAGATCCGGGAGATCGCCAGGCGGCGCCTGTCTACGTTCGTCCCGCGCAGTCATGCCCTGGACGGTCGCCGGAGCGCGGCGGTCGCGCTGGCGGTGAGCACGGTCGCCGGTCGACCGGGCATCTGGCTCACCCTGCGGCCCGACGGAATGCGTGAGCATGCCGCCCAATTCGCGTTGCCGGGCGGCAGGCTCGAACCCGGTGAGACGCACGAGCAGGCGGCGCTGCGCGAACTGGAGGAGGAGCTGGGGGTCGAGGTTGCCCAGGACCAGATACTGGGCCGGCTCGATGACTACCCGACGCGGTCTGGCTACGTGATGACGCCGATCGTCTGCTGGGCGGGCGAGGATCAGGTGCTCGCGCCGAACCCCGGCGAGGTGGCCGAGGTGTTCCATCTGACCTATGACGACCTCGACGTCGAGCCGCGGCTGCTGACCATTCCGGAGTCCGATCGGCCGGTGCTGCAGTTGCCGCTGCTGGGTCGACGCGTGCATGCCCCGACGGCGGCGATCATCTATCAGTTCATCGAAGTCGTGCTGCGCGGCCGGTCGACGAGGGTGGATCACTACGAGCAGCCGGTGTTCGCTTGGCAGTGATCTACATCACTTCTGGAAGGTATCGGACCGTGGTCCGGTTACTCTTCAACGAAGCCCGAACAACATCAATCGATCACACCGAGGAGTCATCATGACCGCACCCGCCATCTCGCATCCGCTTCCCGCCGGCAGCACCTGGGAGGTCGACCCCGCCCACACCACGGTCACCGCGACCGTCCGGCACCTCGGTCTGTCCAAGGTGCGCGTCAACTTCCTCACCTTCGGCGGCACCATCACGATCGCCGAGGACGGCACCCCGTCCGTGACCTCGCAGGTCGACGTGACCTCGATCGATTCGCGCAACGAGCAGCGCGACGGCCACCTCAAGTCCGGCGACTTCTTCGACGCCGAGCACAACCCGACCGCCACCTTCGTATCGACCGGTGTCCGCGCGGGCAAGGGTGAGAACGAGTACCTGGTCGACGGCGAGTTCACCATCCGCGGCGTCAAGAAGGCCGCCACGCTGGAGCTGGAGTTCCTCGGCGTCAGCGCCGGAATGGGCGCCGGCGAGGTCGCCGCGTTCGAGGCGTCGGTCAACCTGAACCGCAAGGACTTCGGTGTGAGCTTCGACGGCGCGCTCGCCGACGGCAGCGCCGTGGTCAGCGACAAGGTCGTGCTGACCTTCGAGATCGAGGCTGTGAAGCAGTAGCCAGCACGCAGTGAGCCGCACCCCACGACAACAGGGGTGACCCGGAACCGGCCCGTTGGCAGCACCCTGCCGACGGGCCGGTTTCCTATACTTCAGGGCAGATGCGTGTCGCACTAGAGCGACGCCTGCCCAGGAAAGCGGGGCCGCGGGTGCGGTGGGAGTGGCTGAACAGGATCCCGGGGGCTGACCTGTTCGCGTTCATCGGAGGAGACGACGGCTACCCGGCTCGGGACTGGTCGCAGGTCACCATCGAGACGCGGCGCCGGCTCGCCAAGCGGATCCTCATCATGATCACGATCGGCATCGCCGGCGGTAACGCCGTCGCGGCCATCGAAACCCTGGTGATGATCAAGCTGGCCATGTCGGGTGGTCGCATCGATTTCCTGACGGCATACAGCAACGACACCATTCCCACGCTGGTCGCGTTGATCGTCGGGATTGCGGTCGGACTTATTCTGGGCCGGCGAATGATCGTGCAGCAGCTCGACTGGTTCGTCAGCGGCAGGCCTGCCGGTCCGGCTCGGCGGCGGGCGATCGTGATGATGCCGATGTACCAGGTCTACGCCACGCTTGGCGCTTGGTGCGCCGGCGTGATCGTCTACGAGGTCACGGCGATGTCGACGGGTGTCTCGTTGGCCGTCATCACGTCGGCGTTCGTGATGGCAGCGGCCTCGGCATCCTGTATCAACTACCTGGTCGTCGAGCGGGTGGCGCGCCCACTTGCGTCGGCTGCCCTCGAGGGCGCGGTCGTGGTCCGCCCGATTCTGGGTGTGCGGGAGCGGATGACCGCCATCTGGCTGGTCAGCTGCGCGGTGCCGGTCGCCGGAATCATCACGATCAACATCGGTCGCCTGCTCAACTGGGTGCCGAAGTCCAGCACCGTGATCGACGTTCCGATCGTCGTTCTCAGCGTGATCTGCGTGGCCGCCGGTATCCGCGCCACCGTGCTGGTGTCCCGGTCGATCACCGACCCCCTACACGGCATGCAGCGTGCGATGACGCAGGTGCGCCGCGGCAATACCGACGCTCACCTCGAGGTGTACGACTCCTCCGAGCTCGGCGTCCTGCAAAAGGGTTTCAACGACATGGTGGCCGGCTTGGCGCAGGGGGCCCAGGTGCGCGATCTGTTCGAGCGCCATGTCGGCGGGGGCGTCGCCGAGCAGGCGCTGACGCATGGCACCGCTCTCGAGGGCCGCAACTGCTTCGTCGCGGTGCTGTTCGTCGACATTCAGGGGTCGACGCGGCTGGCGGAATCGGCGGCGCCGGAGGCGGTGGCGCAGACGCTCAACGCCTTCTTCTCCACGGTGGCCGATGTGGTCGATCGATATGACGGCTTCATCAACAAGTTCGAAGGCGACGCTGCGCTGGTCGTCTTTGGTGCTCCCCGCGAACTGGACAATCCGGCCGCGTCGGCGCTGGCCGCGGCGCGCCATCTGCGCACCGCGCTGGCCGATCTCGAGCCGCTGAAGTTCGGCATCGGGGTGTCGGCCGGAACGGCGTTCGCCGGCAATATCGGCGCCGAGCGGCGCTACGAGTACACGGTGATCGGCCGGCCGGTCAATGAGTGCGCACGGTTGTCCGAGGTCGCGAAGTCCGTGCGCGCCAACGTCGTTGCCTCGGGTGCTGCTGTCAAGGCGGCTCCCGACGAGGCCGAGTACTGGCGATCGATGGGGTCGATGGTGCTGCGCGGCCACAGTTCGCCGACCAAGCTCTTCTATCCCGCCGGGGCCCTCGACCCGGCGATGGGGGACATCGCGACATTCGTCGGCAGCCTGGTCAAATGGCCGTTCCGGCGGCCGCACGCCGACGCCGGCGACGCCGCGGGTGCCCGCGCGCCGGTCTCCGAAGATCAGTAAGGTCGAGCCATGAGTGCATGGTCCTGCGCAGATATCCCTGATCAGGCCGGGCGGACGTTCGTCATCACCGGCGCCAACAGCGGCCTCGGAGCTGAGGCGACGCGCGCGTTGGTCGGGGCCGGCGCAACGGTGGTGATGGCGTGTCGTGACCTCGCGAAGGCGCAGCAGGTCGCCGACGGCCTGGGAGCCGACAGTGACCGCGTGCGGATCGGTGCGCTGGATCTCGCCGACCTGTCGTCGGTCCGGGCCTTCGCTGACACCGTAGATTCTGCCGACGTGCTGATCAACAATGCCGGCGTGATGGCGCTGCCGCTGCGCCGGACCGTCGACGGATTCGAAATGCAGTTCGGCACAAACCATCTCGGTCATTTCGCGCTGACCGGACTGCTCCTGCCGAAGATCTCCGATCGCGTCGTGACGATGTCGTCGGGGCTGCATCAGCTGGGCAAGATCGATCTGGAGGATCCGGACTACAACTCGCGCAAGTATCAGCGGTGGCCGGCGTACGGGCAGTCGAAGCTGGCGAATCTGCTGTTCGGCTACGAGCTCGCCCGGCGTTTGGAGTCGTCCGGATCGTCGGTCAAATCGATCGTCGCCCACCCGGGTTACGCCGACACCGGCCTGCAGTCGCATACCGAATCGGTGTGGGACAGGCTGATGGTCATCGGTGATCTGATGGCGCAGAGCGCCGCGGACGGGGCCTTGCCCGGGTTGTATGCCGCTACGTCGTCCGAGGCGCGGAGCGGAAAGTTCTACGGCCCCACCAAGTTCGGCGGAATGCGCGGCGCGCCGGGGCCGGCGAAGTCGAATCGACGCTCACACGATGAGCGCACGGCGGCGGGCCTGTGGGCGCTGTCCGAACAGCTCACCGGCGTGCAATACGCCTTCTGACATCGTCCTTGTGACGGTCGGCATTCTGAGCACGAGACCTTCGAACGGGAGTATGGACATGGCGTGGAGCCCGAAGGACATTCCGGATCTGACGGGCCGGAGATTCATTGTCACCGGGGCCAACGGCGGCCTCGGCGAGATCAGCACCCGCGAGCTGGCGGCGCATGGCGCGTCGGTCGTGATGGCCTGCCGCAACGTCGAGAAGGCGCAGCGGATCGCTGACGAGATCAACGGTGCGGGCACTGCCGGGGATGTTAGTGTCGCCCGCCTCGATCTCGCCGATCTACGGTCGGTGCGTGAATTCACCTCGGAGCAGGACGAATTCGACGTGCTGATCAACAATGCCGGCCTGATGAACCTGCCGATGCGACGGACCGTCGACGGCTTCGAGATGCAGTTCGGTGTCAACCACCTCGGGCATTTCGTGCTGACCGCGCAGCTGTGGAGCAAACTGCAGGATCGCGTGGTGACGCTGGCGAGCATCGCCCACAAGCAGACCCCGAAGCTCTGGGTCGGCGACCTGAACTACGAAAGCCGCCGCTATCAGCGGAATCTCGCCTACGCGCAGTCGAAGCTGTCCAACCTGATGTTCGCTCGGGAGCTGCAGCGTCGCCTCGATGAGTCCGGCTCGACGAAGAAGTCGTTCGCGGTGCATCCCGGGGTCTCGGGTACCGACCTGTTCGCCGGTACCGAGCTGTCGTTGGTCGACCGGGTCGGCAAGCAGGGCGCCAAGCTGGTCGGGCATGCGCCGAAGTACGCCGCCAGGTCGACGCTGTATGCGGCGACGGTGCCGGACGCTGATCCGCATACCTACTGGGGCCCAACGGGAATCGGCCAGATGCGCGGACCGGTCGGGGCGTCCGCGTCCAACAAGCTGTCGCAGAATCAGGCGCTGTGGGAGCGGCTGTGGGACGAGTCGGAGCGGATGACGGGCGTCAACTTCGTTCCCTGAGTTCCCGGCTTCACCACACCCCGAGCGGCCGGAACTGGACGCTCACCCGTGGGCCGACGCCGGAGGTCTTCGGCACCGCGTGCTCCCAGGTGCGTTGGCAGCTGCCGCCCATCACCAGCAGATCGCCATGTCCCAGAACGAATTTCAGCGACGATCCGCCGCCGCGGGGACGCAGCAGCAGTGGCCGGGGAGCGCCCAGGGACAGGATCGCGACCATTGTGTCCTGGGTCCTGCCGCGACCGATGGTGTCGCCATGCCACGCGACGCTGTCGGCGCCGTCGCGGTAGTAGCAGCAGCCGGCGGTGGCGAAACCCTCGGGGAGCTCGGCGCGGTAGTGCGCGGTGAGACCGTCTCGGGCAGTGTCCAGCAAGGGATGTGGCAGCGCCGCAGTCTCGTCGTAGGTGCAGACGAGGCGGGGGACGGGCAGCATGCGGTCGTACATCTGACGCTTCTCAGCGCGCCAGGGAACGTCGTCGATGAGCGTCGCCAGGAGTTCGTCGGCGCCGCCGATCCAGCCGGGGCGTAGATCCACCCACGCGCCGTTGGTCAGCCCTCGCCGCCGCATCGCGTTTCCGCCGAGCGGGTTGACACAGGCTTCGCCGCCCACTTCCTCGAAGAGGGTTGCCTGCCAGGATGATCGGGCGTCCATGATCAGCGGAGTGGCGGCGGATCGGCGCAGCCTGCCGGCAGTCCGGGCAGGAGGTCGACGGTCATCATCCTCGCCTGGTGGCTCTGCCAATCGATCGCATCGAACATATATTCGACTATACAGCCTTCTGCTGCGTCTGACTTCGCGACCTGACCGGTATCTGCTCGGCCATGACGTCGTTCCGGAGAGTCGGCCGAGGTACTGGTCGCGCAGCCGTGATGCAAACGACAATCATTGTCGACAAGGGCGTGGCGATGGGCTACGGTAAGTCCAATCGTTAATGACAACCATTTCCATTAAACCTGGCGGTCGCGACCCTGTGCGCGACCGTCAAGATCCGAAAGATGAAGGTTAGCAATGAAACTCGGCAAATCCATCGCAGCCGCGGTGCTGGTGGCGGGCGTCGCGTGCGCGACCAGCACGGCATGCAGTAGCTCGAGCAACGACTCCGCCGATTCCGGGGGCAAGCTGAACGTCGTCGCGACCATCAATGCCTGGGGCAGCATCGCCAGTCAGCTCGGCGGCGACAAGATCCACGAGACGTCCATCATCACCAACCCCGACACGGATCCGCACGACTACGAACCCACACCTGCCGACGGGCGTGCGGTGGCCAAGGCTCAGGTGGTGATCGCCAACGGCATCGGATACGACTCGTGGGCGCAGAAGCTCCTGGCCGCAAATCCCGCCAGCGGACGCACCGAACTCAACGTCGGCAACACGCTGGGCATCCCGGACGACGGCAATCCGCACCAGTGGTATTCGCCGGACTCGGTGCTCAAGACGGTCAACAACATCACCGACAGCTACAAGAAGGCCGACCCCGCGGACGCGGCATATTTCGATACCCAGCGCGACAACTTCGTGGGAACCGCGCTGGCGAAGTACAACGCACTCATCGCCGACATCAAGGCGAAATTCAGCCAGACCCCGGTGGGCGCCAGCGAGTCGATCTTCGCCCCCTTGGCGCAGGCGCTCGGCCTCGATCTGGTGACTCCGCCGACATTCCTGAAGGCGATCAGCGAGGGCACCGACCCCTCGCCCGCCGACAAGTCGACCATCGACCAGCAGATCGCCGATCGAAAGATCAAGGTCTACGTGTACAACTCGCAGAACAGCACCCCCGACGTTCAGGCGCAGGTGGATGCAGCGAAGGCACACAACATCCCGGTGGCGACCGTGACCGAGACCCTCGCGCCGGAGGGTGCGACGTTCCAGGATTGGCAGAGCAACCAGCTGCAGTCGCTCGAGAATGCGTTGAGTACGGCGTCGGGACAACGATGACCGCCGTCGACGGTGGGGCGCGCGCGGCCAGCGCCCCACCCGAGGCTCACGAACCAGCCGTCAGTTTCAGGCAGGTGACGGTCTCCCGTGGGGATCGAGTGATCTGGGCCGACGCAGACCTTGCGGTGCTACCCGGACAGTTCGTCGCCATCGCGGGCCCGAACGGGGCAGGGAAATCGACACTGCTCTCGGCCGTCCTCGGCCAGGTCCGTCACCGGGGTGTTGTGGAAGTTCTCGGCGGCAGTCCGCGGTCGGCCGCCGACCAGATCGGCTACTTGCCGCAACGACGTAATTTCGCTGGGGGAGTAAGGATCCGGGGCGTCGACATCGTGCGCCTGGGGCTCGACGGGCACCGCTGGGGCGTCCCGCTGCCGTTGCCGCGCCGGTTGCGCTCCGGCACGGCTGATCCGGATCGTCGCGTCGCGGACATCGTGGCCGAGGTGGGGGCGCAGGACTATGCGCATAGGCCGATCGGGCATTGTTCGGGCGGCGAGCAGCAGCGACTGCTCATCGCGCAGGCGCTTGTTCGCAGCCCGCGGCTGCTGCTCCTGGACGAACCGCTGGACAGCCTCGACATGCCCAGTCAGGCGGCTATCAGCGCACTGCTCCGGGACATCTGCAAGCGACACGACATCACCGTCATGATCGTCGTCCACGACATCAACCCCGTGCTCGCGAACCTGGATCAGATCATCTGCGTCTCCAGCGGCAAGGTGTTCTCGGGCAGTCCCGACGAACTGCTCACATCCGAGCGACTGACCGCGATCTACGGGGTACCCATATCCGTGGTCGACGACGGACGCGGGGGCAAATTCGTTGTGGGACACGAAATGACGCCTCATCACCAGCGGGCGCTCTGATGGATCCCCATCTCACCTGGAACCTCGTGACCGATGTCCGGCAGATGCTGGAGTATCAATTCATGGTCAACGCGCTGCAGGCGGGAACGATCGTGGCCGTGGTCGCCGGCGCCGTCGGCTGGTTCATGGTCCTGCGCCGCGAGAGTTTCGCCGGCCACACCCTCGCGCTGATCGGCTTCTCGGGAGCGGCCGCTGCCACGTGGCTGGCGATCCCGGTGAACTTCGGCTACTTCGGGGCATGTATCGCCGCGGCGGTCGTCATCGGGTGGCTCACCGTCGGCAAGGGTGGGAATTCGACGGAGAAGTCTGCCGTCATCGGAATCGTGCAGGCCTACGCGCTCGCTGCCGGGATGCTGTTCATCGGTCTGTACAAGGGCTTTTCGTCCGGCCTCACAAGCATGCTCTTCGGAACCATTGCAGGAGTGAGCCGTTCACAGGTCGAGACGCTGGCCGTTGCCGCCGTCGTATGTCTGGTGGGCCTGGTCGCCCTGGGCCGGCCGCTGCTGTGGACGTCATTCGATCCGCTGACCGCGGCCGCCCGCGGAGTTCCGGCCGTGGCGGTGGGGATCGCCTTTCTGGTGCTGCTCGGAGTCGCGTCGGCAGGCACGAGTCAGGTGACCGGCAGTCTCCTCGTGTTCGCCCTTCTTGTCGCTCCACCCGCAGCGGCACAACGTCTTACGGCCAACCCCGTACGGAGTCTGGTGCTGTCGGTGGTGATCGCGCTCGCGGTCACCTGGCTGGGGATGACATTCGCCTTCTATACCACCTACCCGATCGGGTTCTGGGTGGCGAGCTTCGGTTACGGCGCGTACCTGTGCGGTATCGGGGCCGGTTCCTACCTGGAACGCCGGAGCAGGCAGCCCGTCCGCACCCCGGAGCCGGTGGCCGGCTGATGGACATGTTCGATCATGCCTTCGTAGTCCACGCGCTGGTCGCCGGCAGCGTGATCGCCGTGTTGTGCGGTCTCGTCGGCTACCTGCTCCTGCAGCGCGGCGAGATCTTCGCCGGCGACGCGCTGGGTCACGTGGCGTACACCGGCGCGATGGCGGCGCTGGCGTTGGGTGTCGCCGCCCAGCTCGGCCTGTATGTTGCGGTGGTCGTCGCCGGGGCGATACTGGCGCTCACCACCTTTCGGCCCGGCGCGACGACCGGGGGACAGAGCGACGACGCCGACACCGTGATCGGCGCATTCTTCGCCTGGATGATGGGTCTCGGCGCGCTTCTCCTCACCGTGTACACGACGCACCGTAGCGCGGCGCACGGCAATGCGAACGTCAGCGTGTTGTTCGGCAGCATCTTCGGGATCAGCGCGACCGCGGTGCTGTACGCGGTGGTGATATCCGGGATCGCCGTCGCTGCCGTTCTCGTGATCGCCCGACCGTTGCTGTTCTCCACGATCGATCCGGCCGTGGCGCGCGCACGCGGTGTGCCGGTCGTCGTCCTCGCCGTCGTGTTCCTTGCTTTGACGGGCATCGCCGTGGCGGAGGGATCGCAACTCGTCGGGTCGATCGTCGTACTCGGCCTGCTGTCCGCCCCGGCGGCGTCGGCGGCCCGGATCACGGCGCATCCCTGGCGCGCAATCGCATTGTCGGCGGCTCTGGCGGTCGTGTCCGTGTGGGGCGGCGTCATCGCCGCTTACCAGTTCCCCAAGGCGCCGGTGAGTTTCACCATCATGACGGTGGCCGTATCCATATACGTGGTCACTCTTGTCGCCGGACGGTCGGCTGCGGCATTCCGCCGCGCTCCGCGGGGTGCCGGCGCCTGACGAGGCGTGGGTACACGACAAAGGAACGCGCGGTCCTGGCCGTACTCGACCAGGACGACCGCTTCCGCAGCGCGCAGCAATTGCGGGCCGAGATCCAGCGCCAGTCGACGGCTATCGGACTGGCGACCATCTATCGGATACTTCATCGCTTCGCGAGCTCTGGGATTGCCGAAGGTCAGCGATCGGAGCAAGGTGAAGAACTGTTCCGCCGCAACGATTCGACAGGGCATCATCACAACCTGGTCTGCCGGCAGTGCGGGCGAGCCGAACCCTGGGCGAGCGAGGAGGTCGAGCATCTCACCGAGAATCTTGCACGCAGACACCGGTATTCACAGATACGGCATTGCATCGACATCTACGGGGTCTGTCCCGACTGCGGGGCCGAGAGATCGAAAGAAATGAGAGGGTAGTGAACTGATGACAGGACTGGTACATCGAACGGTCGCCGTGGTCGCCACTGGGCTCACCGGGGCTGTCGCCTACGACGGAGTCAAGGCGTTGTCGCGAAAGCTCGATTGGCGTTCAGCAGCCGTCCGCGCGACGGAGCTGACGATAGTCGGGACCCGACACCTCGAGACCCGCGCGGAGGAGCTCCGGCTCGCCGCCGGCGACATCGTGGCGGAAGCGCGCGAGCGCGTGGGCGAAGAGACTCCCCCGCCGGCCGCCGCCGGCAGCGCCGACCACGATCACGATCACTAGTCGATGATCACCAGATCTGATGCCGCCGGGAGGCTGCGCGTCACGATCGATCCGCTGCGGGGGAGTGTCGCCCGCGCCGTGGTGATCGAGGACGCGGTCAAGACGCTGCCCGGCGTGCGCGCCGTGCACGCGTATCCCCGATCCGCCTCAGTGGTGGTGTGGTATTCGGCCAGACGAACCGAGGCGGACGCCATCGTCGCCGAGATCGAACGGTCGGCGTCGACCACGCCGCTCTCAGGCCCCGCCCGGCAGCCCTATTCCGCGGACGTCGCGAACGCGGCCATTCTGCGCATGGTCGTCGGCGGTGGGGCGCTGGTGCTCCTCGGAGCGCGCCGGTACGTCGCGCGCCGCCCACCGCTGCTCGGTCCGACGAGTCGCACTTTCGCGACGGGCGTCACGATCTTCACCGGCTATCCGTTCCTGCGCGGAGCGTCGCGCACGTTGATGCGGGGTAAGGGGCCCGGCACCGATGTATTGGTCTCTGCCGCAACGATCGCCAGCCTGATCCTGCGCGAGAACGTCGTCGCGCTCACCGTCCTGTGGCTGCTCAACATCGGGGAGTATCTCCAGGACCTCACGCTGCGGCGGACTCGGCGGGCGATCTCCGAGCTGTTGTCGGGAACCGCTGATCAGGTGTGGATCGTCGGCGCTGATGGTGCCGAGGTCCAGGTGGATATCGCCACGGTCCAGGTCGGGGATCAGGTGGTGATCTACGACCACACCGCCCTTCCGATCGACGGCGTGGTTGTCGCCGGGCAGGCGATAGTCGACCAGTCGATGATCACCGGGGAGACCCTGCCGGTCTCGCTCGAGACCGGCGCCGATGTCTTCGCGGGCACCGTGGTCATCCAGGGCCGAATCGTCGTGCGCGCCACTGCGGTCGGCGCCGACACCACGGTGGCGCGCATCATCGAGCGGGTCGAGCACGCGAACGAGGACAGGGCCCCCATCCAGACGGTGGGGGAGAACTTCTCCAAGCGGTTCGTGCCGATGTCGTTCGGGTTGTCGGTGGTCACGTTCCTGGCGACCGGAGACCTGCGGCGCGCGATGACGATGCTGCTGATCGCCTGCCCCTGCGCGGTCGGCTTGTCGACACCGACGGCGATCAGCGCCGCGATCGGAAACGGTGCCCGGCGCGGAATCCTCATCAAGGGCGGGTCGCATCTGGAGCTCGCCGGGCGGGTCGATGCGCTGGTGATCGACAAGACGGGCACCCTGACCCGCGGCCGGCACATCGTCACGAACGTCGTCTCCTTCTCCGACGACTGGACTCCGGAGCAGGTGCTCGCCTACGCCGCGAGCTCCGAGATCCACTCACGGCACCCGCTGGCGAAGGCGGTCATCCAGTCGACAGAAGAGCGGCATATCGAGATTCCGCAGCACGAGGAGTGCGAGGTGCTGCTTGGTCTGGGTATGCGTACCCGGGCCGATGGCCGAACCCTGCTCCTCGGCAATCGCGCGCTGCTGGTCAATGAGGGCGTCGACGTGGTGCCGGAAGCCGACGACTGGGTCGCGACGCTGCAGGCGACCGGAGACACCCCACTGCTACTGGCCTCCGATGGGATTCTCGTCGGACTGATCAGCCTGCGCGATGCGATACGGCCGGAGGCCGCACAGGCGCTGGCCGACATCCGGGCGAGCGGGGTCAGCCGCGTGGTGATGCTCACCGGCGATCACCCCACGACCGCGGCCGCCGTCGCCGAAGCGTTGGGGATCACCGAGTGGCGTGCGGAGGTGCTGCCCGACGACAAACTCGCCGCGGTCGCCGAACTCAAGGCGGCCGGCCACATCGTCGCCATGGTGGGCGACGGCACCAACGATGCTCCCGCACTGGCGCTTGCCGATCTCGGCATCGCGATGGGGCTCGCCGGCACCGATGTCGCCGTCGAATCCGCCGATGTGGCGCTGGCCGGCGACGATCTGCGAAGCGTCCTGGTGGTCCGCGATCTGGGCGGGGAGGCCGTGCAGGTCATCCGGCAGAACTACGGCATGTCCATCTCGGTCAACGCGCTCGGGATGGTGGCCAGTGCGCTCGGGCTGCTGACGCCGGTGCTCGCCGCGATTCTGCACAACACGTCGTCGCTGGCAGTGGTGGCGAACAGTGCTCGTCTGGTCCGGTACTCGCAGTAGTCGGAGGCCGACGACCAACGACGGTGTTTCGCCCATTTCGGGCGCCCATCGCAATTACGCCATTGATGAATGGCACTTTTGGTACTGTCGAAGTATGACGTTGGCAATGCGGTCGGATGATCGGTCCGAGGCCTATCGCGAAAAGGTGCAGATCCTGTCCGAGGGGTCGGTACGTCGAAGCTTCGATGCCTATCGGGACATCGATTGGGACGCGCCCGAGATGCAGGTGTCTCGCGACGACGAACGCTGGATTCTCGGCGACGAGGACCCGTTCGCCGCCCATCCCTGGTATCGGTCGCAGTCGCGTGAGCGTCAGATCGAGATGGGCATCTGGCGAATGGCGAATGTCGCGAAGGTCGGTCTGCAGTTCGAGTCGGCGCTGATCCGCGGCATCCATCAGTACGTGCAGAAGCTGCCCAACGGGGCCCCGGAATTCCGGTACGCGGTGCACGAGGCGGCCGAGGAATGCCAGCACACGTTGATGTTTCAGGAGTTCGTCAACCGCACGGGTGTCGATACGCCCGGCATGCCGCGCTGGGCGCGGATGGCGCTGCCACTGATCCCGGTCGTCCTCGCGCATTGGCCGCCGTACTTCTTCGCCGGTGTGCTGGCCGGTGAGGAGCCGATCGATCATCAGCAGAAGACGATGCTGCGGGCCGCGGAGATGCACGGGCATCCGTTGTTCGCACAGATCATGGCGATCCACGTCGCCGAGGAGGCGCGGCACATCTCGTTCGCGCATGAGTATCTGGCGCAACGGATTCCGCGGATGACCCGGCGGCAGCGACGCTGGTTCGCGTGGACGCTGCCGATCACCATGCGGGTCGCCTGCGACCTGATCATCAAGCCGCCCATGTCGATGCGCCGCGAGTTCGGGATTCCGGCGTCGGTGATGCGCGAGGTCTATTGGGAACGACCGGAATCGCGAAAGATCCTGAGCGACTACTTCGCCGATGTGCGCATGCTGGCGGAAGACCTGGATCTGATGACGCCGGGTGCCCGGCGGGTCTGGCGCGCGCTGAAGATCGACGGCGAGGTATCGCGATACCGCAGCCAGCCGGCTACGGATCGGCCGGCGGCCTAGTCAGGCTCGGGTCCATTCGACCGGAGCGAATCCGTTGCCGGACATGAATCGAGCCATCGCGCGCAAGTACTGAGGTTGCCCCAGATGCAGGATATGGTTTCCGGGGAACCAGTGCAGCTGGCTGTGATCCCAGTGCTGCCAGAGCATTTCAGACTGCGCCGGCGGAGCGAGCCGATCGCCGAGTCCGACGACGATGAACCGGCGGTCGTGCGGGACGCGAGCCGGGTAGGTCAGCGGCGACGAATAGCGCAGGGCGCGCACCGTCAGTTCCTTGTCGATCGATCCCCAGCGCAGACCCTGATCCAGGACCGGCTGGATCGGCAGCCAGCCGGGAAGTAGATCGCCGATGCTGGCGACCGGGACGTTGGGAATTGCGACCTGCCAGCGATCGTCGGTCGCGGCCAGCAGCGCGGTCGTGTACCCGCCCAGCGAGATGCCGGTCACGCCGATCTGTTGTACGCCAGTGGACTCCAGATAGTCGGCGAACAACCGGAAGTCGTGAATCGACTGTGCCATAGCCTCATTGAGGCCGCAGATGCCGTGCGAGAAGAAGCCATGACCGCTGAACGGTGAGAACTGCGCGGCGCGCTGGCCGTGAAACGGCAGGGTGTACAACAGAACGTCGTATCCCTGCTGAAAGAACCACGACAGCGAGAAGAACGCCGCATTGAGCAGGTACGCCGAGCCCATGAACCCGTGCACGACACAGAGTGTGGGACGGGGCCCGTCGAGGTGACGCCAGTGCTGAGCATGCGCGAAGGTGTTCGTCTGAAAGCCGGACCACCATTCGTTCAGCGCGGGGTTGACTGTCTGGTAAGGGCTTTCGAAGCTGATGTTCTCCACCGTGCCGCCCGAGGCCATCGCCCGGGCGAATGGATTGGCCGGGCGAGAGCGCACCAGGACGCGCTCGGTCGGGCGGGGAAACGACTGATCGACGTCGCCGAGCTCGGCGAGTTCGGCGTAGAACGGCAGATTGTCGCGTTCGCGCGCGGGCACGGTGTGGCCGATCACCACCGGCGCGATGGACGCCAGCAGGGTGATGCAGCCGCCGGTGCGGAAGGCGATATCGGCTGCCGCGGTAGTCTCCGTGACCAGCCGGGTGGTGAATGGCAGGTCCTTGATGGCGGGGATGCCGCTGACGGTGGCATCGCGGCCGTGACCTCGGCGGTTGACCGCGGTAGGCCGGCTCGCGGGGGCTCGAGTCATGCGCCGAGAATACCGGTACCAGCGGTACCGTACTAGCGGTTCGGCAATTCCTTGCCGGAGTCAGCGCAGGCGAGCGAGGCGGGCCGCCGCCTCGACGATCACCTTGTCGTCCTTCGCGAATGCGAAGCGCACCATGTGCTGCCAGGTCGCGGCGTCGTCGACGAAGGCGCTGACCGGGACGGCGGCTACACCGGCCCGCTCCGGCAGCGTTCGGCAGAACTCGTCGCCATCGTGAAATCCCAGCGGTCGCGGGTCGGCGCAGACGAAATACGTTCCCTCGCTTCGGTGCACACCGAATCCCGCTTCCCGCAGGGCATCTGAGACCAGCGTGCGTTTGCGTTCGAGTGCGGCGGCGGATTCGGCGACCCAATCCATCTCGTGGTCGAGGGCGTGAGCCACGGCCGGCTGGAACGGTCCGCTGCCGACATAGCTCATGAACTGCTTCGCGGTCCGCGCCGCGCCGACCAGATCGGCCGGGCCCGACAGCCAACCGACCTTCCAACCGGTGACATTGAAAGTCTTTGCCGCACTGGAAATACGGATGGTGCGCTCGCGCATTCCGGGCCAGGTTGCCAGAGGATGGTGCTTGCGACCGTCGAAGATCAGGTGCTCGTACACCTCGTCGGCAACCGCGATGACGTCATGCTCCTGGCACAGCTGCGCGATCAGTGTCAGGTCGTCGTCGCTGAGCACCGTTCCGGTCGGGTTGTGAGGCGAATTGATGATGATGGCGGCGGTCCGCGGGCCGAACGCGGCGGTGAGCGCATCGCGGTCGAGCGCGAACCCGTCGCCGTCGGGGACGAGTGGCACCACCCGCCGGACCGCGCCGGCCATGGCGACCGCCGCGGCATAGGCGTCGTAGTACGGCTCGATCAGGATCACCTCGGCCCCCGGCTCGACCAGGCCGACGATGGTGCCCGCGATGCCCTCGGTCGCGCCGACCGTGATGAGCACCTCCCGGTCCGGGTCGTAGTCGAGGCCGTACTCCGTCGATTGATGCCGGGCGACGGCCTGGCGCAACTCGGGGACGCCGGGGCCGGGCGGGTACTGGTTGTGCCCGTCCGCGATCGCCTGTTGCGCCGCGGCCAACATGGACGCGGGACCGTCGGAGTCGGGAAAGCCTTGGCCGAGGTTGATCGCCCCGTGTTCCGTCGCGAGGCGCGACATTTCGGCGAAGATCGTCTCGGTGAACGGCTGCAGACGCTGGACGGGATGCCGGGATACCACTGTCATGCGATCAGCTAACTCGGATTCGCCGCCTCGTGTCGAGGCACGTACGGTTGATCGGTGACCTCTTTCCCGCCGAATCCGCCGCAAGGACCGGCCGGCCCGGGTCCATCCGGGCAGGGTAGCGGGCCCGCGGTTCCGACGCCGCCACCGGCGCAGCCCGGACCGGGCTACCCGCCGAGCCCGTACGGCCCGGCGTACGGTCGCCCGCCCTATGGCCAGCCGCCGTCGTTCCCGCCGCCACCCGGTTCGGTCCCGCCGGGTTCGGTTCCACCCGGTTCGGTCCCTTTCGGGTCGATGCCCCCGGTCCCGCCCGGACGACCGGGCATGTCCAACCGGATGTTCACGCTCCTCGTCGTGGGCGCGGTGCTCGCGATGATCGGCATCGCCGTGGGCGTGGTGTTCGCGGTGTCGAAGGCGGGCAACGACCGCCGGGCCGAGGTCGGCAACTGTCTGCAGGTAGTCCAGACCTCGCCGGCGAAGCTGCGGAACGTCAGCTGCGACGACCAGAGCTTCAACTACATCGTCGCGGCGAAGGTCGACAAAGGTCAGTCCTGCCCGACGAAGGCGTACGGCTACGTCGCCGCCGAGGACGGCAGCCGGCTCTGCCTGACGCCGAGCTACCGCGAGGGCAAGTGCTACCTGCTTGATCAGCGCGGCAAGTATACGAAAATCACCGATTCGGATTGCGACGCAACCACATCCGATGGCCAGCATGTGATCAAGGTCGTGGCCCGGGTCGAGTCCACTGATGTCCCGAATTGTCAGGACAGTCGGCTCGAGATCAAGGTGAGCTATCCGCAGCCGTCGCCGATCGGATACTGCCTGCTGGTGCGTGATGACGAACCGCAATTGACCGATCCGTATGGACAGGGATCCCCGTCCGGGCCGGATTCGCCCTATGGGTCCGATCCGGATTCGCCCGATCCCGGACAGTCGGACTCGCCGACCACCCCCGGCACCGGAAGCCTGCCTACGATCTGACCCATGACCACCGCATCGGCGACTCCGCCCGCATCGCCGGGCCGTCGGCGGCACTGGTGGCCGCTGATCGGCGGGGTCGCGGTCGCCGTGGTCGTGGTGCTCGCGGTCCTGGGCCTCGCGGCCCTGCTGTTCGGCTGGAAGGACGGCAAGTCGGTCAACCGCACGGACATCGGCATGTGCATCACCGTGTCCGGGAGCGCTCCGGACGACGTGCACAGCCACAAGACCGACTGCGACAACCAATCGCTGAATTATTACGTCACCGACAAGCAGGCCTCGGTGGCGGATTGCAAGGCGGCGAACGGCTTCTACGCGACGATGTCGGACAGCCGCAGCCACCAGGTGTTGTGCCTGACGCCGAATATGCGAGTGGGCAGCTGCTATCAGGATGGTGACCGGGTGGCTCTGCGTCAGGTCTCGTGCACGACCCCGTCGAACGGCGCGGCGCCGGTGCTGCGGGTGACGCAGCGTGTTGCCGCGACGACCGTTCCCGAGTGCGGCGACCCCGATACCCAGCAGGTCCGCGTATTCGGCGACGCGCCGGACGGTCCGATCGGCTACTGCGTCTCGATCCAGGGCGATCTCACTTTCACTCGACCCGACTGACGGCTGCCCGATTTGTCGGTGATGATGGCTACGGTGGGGCCATGACTTCCTCAGCGCTCGCTTTTCAGGTGACCATCGACTCGAAAAACCCGCATGCACAGGCGGATTGGTGGGCGGCCGCGCTCGGCTGGCAGGTGGAG
Organism: Jongsikchunia kroppenstedtii DSM 45133; assembly: GCF_000380485.1. Taxonomy (GTDB): domain Bacteria; phylum Actinomycetota; class Actinomycetes; order Mycobacteriales; family Mycobacteriaceae; genus Jongsikchunia; species Jongsikchunia kroppenstedtii. The sequence goes on from NZ_AQYG01000040.1 coordinate 84,280, forward strand.
CCCAGCGATGAGGCGATGATCGAAGGCCTCGTCGCGGCGGGCCATGCGCGCGAGGAGGACACGCTGCGCTGGAACGGCCGGCTCGTATGGCGCATCGGGCAGGCGATCGTCGACCCCGATCATCCCGACCGGCCGCGGGTGCTGTTCCAGTCGGTGCCAGAGGACAAGATGGCGAAGAACCGGCTGCACCTGGACGTGCGGGCCGGTGACGATCGACAGTCGAAGGTCGACGAGCTCGTCGCGGCCGGTGCCACCTGGCTGCATGACGGCCGGGTCGGGCAGAGTGTCTGGACCACGCTGGCCGACCCGGAGGGCAACGAGTTCTGCGTCTCCTGACCAGGCCCGTGCTTCTCTTTCCGGCGTGTGTCACGTTGCGGGCACCCGTCTCGTCGTAGTGGTGTCAGCAGTTCACGTCCCACCCCGGGAGGAAGCCATGTCCGCTACCCGAGTCCCCGCCGTCGCACCCGCCGACGCCTCGACGCTCATCAAGGTCGGCTACAAGTTCGCCCGTCACCAGTTCGGTGAGGTGCCCGAGCCCTTCGCGGTGCTGGCACAGCATCCGAAGTTCTTCATGGCGGCCGCGCGTCACGAGCAGTCGGTGCAGAAGGCGATGGACCGGCCCGGCGGAATGCGCAAGGAGATCAGTCATCTCGCCGAGTTTCGGGTCGCCACCACGATCGGGTGCTCGTGGTGCGTGGACTTCGGCCAGATGCTGACCCGATTGGACGGGCTGGACGTCGAGAAGATGCGGCGGATCGCGGATTTCGAGACCGACTCGAGTTTCAACGACGACGAACGCGCCGCGATCCGGTATGCCGACGCGATGACCGCGACGCCCACCGCCGTCACCGATGAGCAGGTCGAGGATCTGCGAATTCGCTTCGGGGACAAGGCGGTCGTTGAACTCACCTACATCATCTCGCTGGAGAACCAGCGCGCCCGGATGTACTCGGCGCTCGGCATCACCGACCAGGGATTCTCGACGGATTCCTGCCGGGTCCCGTGGGCCACCGAGGCGTAGCTACGAGTCGGCGAAAGTGACGGTGGTGAGCTTCTCGATGTTGGCCACATCGTAGGCCGCGATGATTCGTCCCTCGGAGACGGCCATCGCGGTCACGCGGCAGCCGACCGGCGAATCGGGGGCGTAGGTGAGCAGCCCCAGCCGGCCGTTGATGTACACGACTCGGTTGCGGGTCGTGAAATCCTCGCCGTACTTGCGACTGAGTCCGAGCAGGAAGCCGCTGACGTTCTTGACGCCGTGCAGCACGTTGACCGCGGTGCGGGCGGTGCCGTTGGAGTCGCCAGTGAACGTCACGTCCGGGTGCAGCAGCGGCACCAGTGATTCCAGGTCGCCGGAGGCCATCGCCGCGACCACCAGGCCGAGGACCTCGTTGTGCTCGTCGGCGGACGACGGTTCCGGTGCCGCCGCGACCGCCCGGCGCCCGCGACTGGCGAGTTGCCGCGCGGAATCGACCGAGACATCGAGTATCTCGGCGATCTGTGCGAAGGGCACGTCGAACGCGTCGTGCAGGACAAACGAGACGCGTTGTTGCGGCGGCAGGGTGTCGAGCACGACCATCATCGCCATGCGGGCGCCCTCGTCGGCGACCACCGCGGTCAGCGGATCGTCCGGCGCGTCCAGTTCCTGGACGATCGGCTCCGGCAACCATTGGCCGATATAGCTTTCCCGCCGCGACGCCGCCGAACGCAGCTTGTCGATACACAGCCGACTCACCACGGTCGTCAGCCAGGCGGCCATGTTGTCGGGCCGGTTGTCGTTGGTGGACAATCGGATCCACGCTTCCTGCACCGCGTCCTCGGCGTCGACGACGCTCCCGGTCAGTCGGTAGCCGACCGACAGCATGCGCGGCCGCAGTTCCTCGAAATCATCGGTGAGCGTGGGCGTACTCATGGCCTCAGGCTACCCGGGGCGTTGCCTACTCGGCAGGGTCGCCGATCGCCGGTCCGAGCAGGTCATCGGCATCGGTGATCCGATACGCGTAGCCCTGTTCGGCCAGGAATCGCTGTCGATGCGCGGCGTAGTCGGCGTCGAGGGTGTCGCGCGACACCACCGAATAGAAATGCGCCTGTCCGCCATCGCGTTTCGGCCGCAGGAGCCGGCCCAGGCGCTGAGCCTCCTCCTGTCGCGAGCCGAAGGTGCCCGACACCTGCACCGCCACCGACGCCTCCGGCAGATCGATGGAGAAGTTGGCCACCTTCGACACCACCAGGGTGCCGACCTCGCCCGCGCGGAACTGATCGAACAGCGCCTCGCGTTCCTTGTTCTTGGTCGAGCCCTTGATCACCGGTGCGCGGAGCACCTCTCCCAACTCGTCGAGCTGATCGAGGTAGGCGCCGATCACCAGGGTGGGAGAGCCCTTGTGCCGCTCCAGGATCGACTGGACGACGGCGATCTTGGTCGGGGCCGTGGAGCAGAGCTTGTACTTCTCTTCCGCCTCGGCCACCGCGTACTGCAGACGCTCGTTCTCGGTGAGCGTCACGCGAACCTCGATGCAGTCGGCGGGGGCGATCCAGCCCTGCTGCTCGATGTCCTTCCAGGGCGCGTCATAGCGTTTCGGCCCGATCAGGCTGAACACGTCACCCTCGCGCCCGTCCTCGCGCACGAGGGTTGCGGTCAGGCCCAGGCGGCGGCGCGACTGCAGGTCGGCCGTCATGCGGAACACCGGCGCGGGCAGCAGGTGCACCTCGTCGTAGATGACCAGGCCCCAGTCGCGGGAATCGAACAGCTCCAGGTTCTTGTATTCGCCCTTCGACCGGCGGGTGATCACCTGATAGGTGGCGATCGTAACCGGCCGAATCTCCTTGCGCTCGCCCGAATATTCGCCGATCTCGTCCTCGGTGAGCGACGTGCGGGCGATCAGCTCGCGCTTCCACTGGCGCCCCGCGACGGTGTTCGTCACCAGGATCAGCGTGGTCGCCTGCGCCTTGGCCATCGCGGCCGCGCCGACGAGCGTCTTGCCGGCGCCGCAGGGCAGCACCACGACGCCGGACCCGCCGGCCCAGAACGAATCGGTGGCCAGCTGCTGGTAGTCGCGCAACTCCCAGCCGTCCGGCTCCAACGCGATCGGGTGTGCCTCGCCGTCGACGTACCCGGCGAGATCCTCGGCGGGCCAACCGATCTTGAGCAGCATCTGCTTGAGCCGCCCGCGTTCGGACGGGTGCACGATGACGGTGTCGTCGTCGATGCGAGCGCCGAGCATCGGCGACACTTTCTTGTTGCGCAGGATCTCCTCGAGCACCGCGCGGTCCAGGCTCACCAGCGTGAGCCCGTGCGCCGGGCTCTTCACCAGCTGCAGTCGACCGAACCGGCTCATCGTCTCGACGATGTCCATCAGCAGCGGCTGCGGAACCGCGTAGCGCGAGTACGTCACCAACGCGTCGACGACCTGCTCGGCGTCGTGTCCGGCCGCCCGGGCATTCCACAGGGCCAGCGGGGTGACCCGGTAGGTGTGCACATGCTCGGGCGCGCGCTCCAGCTCGGCGAACGGCGCGATCGCCGCGCGCGCGGCCCCGGCCTGCTCGTGATCGACCTCGAGGAGCAGCGTCTTGTCGGATTGGACGATCAGCGGTCCATCGGTCATGGTGTCTCCCTTGCGATTGCCCGGCCTTCGGAATCGGCGGACCCGGACGCCAGCAGCTCCACACTGGTGATGCGGTGCAGCCGCAGCCGGATCTCGTCGCCCCGAATCTTGTTCGACGGATCGATTTCGTCCCCGATCACCATGCCCGCACTGATGGCGCGGGGCGCCAGCACATGCCGCGACGCGGTGCCCTGCGCGTCGACATAGCCGATCCGCACCTCGCGGCCGGCGTTGACGGCCTTGCTGAGCAGCAGCGTGGCGGCCTCGCCGCCGCCGACGCGGCCCTCGCCCACGGGCCCGGCACGGTGCGCCACATCCTGGGAACGGATGTGCGCCACCACCATTGCCAGCTGGTCGGCGTTCGGGGTGCGCGGGCGCGGAACGCCACTGCGTTCGCGCTGCACCCGGCGTGCGGGCACTCGGCTGCCGCGGTAGCGGATCTCGACGAGCGCGCCGGTGGAATCCTCGGCAGCCGGGGCGAATCCGGCCGCGCGGAGCTCGTCGAGCACGTCGGCGAGGTCGGCGGCGGACACGGCGACCGTCGGGGCCAGCAGCCGCAGGGAGAGTGCTTCGGCCGCAGTCGAACTCATTACGGCCGCCAGTGTCGTCGGATCGTCGCAGCGCAGGAAGGCGCTGGCGATGCCGACCCGCAACTGTCCGTGCCGCCGGGCGACGTCTTCGATCAAGTAGGTCAGCGACTGAGGGACCGGGGTGCGCGAATGCGTCGTGAACATCGTCAGCAGGTCGGTGCCGCTCCGGCCGGCGTCGAGCGCTCGGCGTACCGACGCGTCGCTGACCCGGAACACCGTCGCCGCGCCGGCGGATTCGAGATCGGCGACCAGCGATACCTCCTCGGCCAGCTCGGAATTGAGCGGACCCGGAGCGGTGATGGTCAGATCGGCCTGCAGCAGGAAGTGGTCGATCGGCTCGGGCAGGGCCATGCTCATCGCAGCGACGAGTGCGTCCTGATCATCGGGCGCCGCGACAGCGGCCCGGCCGACCGACGTCAGCGCATCGTGCGCGACCAGGCCCAGATCCTGTGCCTCGCTGAGGTTCTCGGCGATGACCGAGTCGGTGAATCGTCGAGTCCGGCGCGGATGTCGCCAGGCCAACGCGTGGCGCAGGGCGGTGCGGTCGACCGTACGGCCGGCCGGCGCCGCAGCGAGGGCGCCGAGGATCATCGCGCGTTCGGCGGCCGCCGTCTGATGGATCACGTCACCGGACAGCGCGCCGATCGGCCCGGACTCCGGCGCCTTCTGGCCGATCAGCCAGGACAGCCGCGGCATCTCGAGCCATGCGGATACGAGTGCCTGCCAGCGCTTTTCGGGGGCCAGATGACGCCAGGAATCGGCCGCGGGAGTCGGCGCCCACACAGGTTCGCCGGTGTCGTTCGGGGGTGGGGGCTCGGCGAATCCGTGATCGATGAGCCGTGCACTGCCGAGAAGTTCGACGATCAGGCCGGTGCGGCGATCGGTCAGATCGGCGACCTTGCCGATCCGGCGCAGTTCGCGCACGCCGAGGCCGCCCGAGCGCAACAACGCGGCCGGCGCGCTGCCGAGCGCATCGAGGACCGCGGCAGCGTGCCGGAGCAGTTCGAGCGCCTCGCCGCCGCCGGCCGCGTCGATGTCCTTGGCGGTGAATCGGCTTGTCGCGGTGTCGATCTGCGGCTCGTCCAGGGGTGCCGGTTCGGCGGGGGACTCGTCGCGCAGCAGTGCGCCGACCACCGGCGGCAGCTGCACCGTCTGATCGTCGATGCGGACCAGCAGGCCGGCGGCGAGCAATTGCGGCACCGGGCGTTCGGGATCCGCGTCCGGCGCGGCGTCGCGAGTGCGGCCCACCGCGGAACCGGTCGACAGGGTGGTCAGCAGATCGCGGTGACCGGTCGGCAGATCCCGCAGCTGGGCGTTGATGTCGGCAAGGGTGCGAGTGGCGACCGGCGCCGTGTAGACCAGACCGCCGGTCGGCAGGGCGGCGAGCGCCGCCTGCGTGGTGGTGAATCCGTCGCCGTCGGTCCAGATCAGGGCGAGGGCATGCAGTTCGGCGACATGCGCCCGAACCGACTCGGCGGCCGCGCGCTCGCGCAACGCGGCGACGATCGCGTCGGCGGACAGCGGGGCATCCGCACCGATCAGCACCTCGAGCGCGGCCACCGACAACAGGTCGAGCCGTTCGCCGATCAGCTGCAGCGACGGGGGCGAGGTGGCCCGGCGGGCCAGGACATCGGTGCCACCCGGGGGCGGGGTCGCGAGGTCGGGGCGACGGTGCAAAAGGTCGAACAGTTGGTCGTCGGACCTTGTCGAGAGGTCGTCGGCCAGGCTGCTCATCCCATCCAGTGTAAGTGCATGGCAGAATGTGGCCCGTGAGTGAGATGAAGCCGGGCCAGTACATCGACAACGGTTGGCCGCGCGAGATCGCCGAGTCCGGCGACCATGCGGTTTCCGAGTTCGCCGCGCACCTGTCGGGCGCCCTGTCGCCGTTCGGCGACGTCGAGTTCCCGCTGCCGGCAGAGTCGCTGCCGTATCTGCACGCGAAGACCGAGATCAACAGCTGATCCGTGGGCCGGCACGCGTTCGCAGGCGATGATGACGCGGATGCCGCCTGGGTCAAGGGCCTGAATGGGTCACTCGACCAATGGCCGTCGCTCGCGGAGATCGCGGTGCCGGTCGGGCCGGTCGACGTCGCTCCCAAGCCCTTTCCGCTCGAGCCCAAGCCTGTTCCGGTCGAGCCCGCCTCGAACGAGATCACCCAGAACATTCCCAAATTGACGCACCTGGACGAGTCGGGCGCGGCGCGCATGGTCGATGTCGGCGAGAAGGCCGTGACCGCGCGGACGGCGGTCGCCGCCGGAACCTTCCACACCACGGCCGAAGTCACGGCATTGCTGCACAGCGGCGGGCTGCCCAAGGGCGATGCACTCGCGGCCGCGCGAATCGCCGGGATCATGGCCGCCAAGCGCACCCCCGATCTGATCCCGCTCTGTCATCAGATCGCTCTCACGGCTGTCGACGTCGAGTTCCGGATCCAGGGCGGCGACGTCGAGATGATCGCCACCGCCCGGTCGGCCGATCGCACCGGCGTGGAGATGGAGGCACTGACCGCGGTGTCCGTCGCCGGCCTCACGCTGCACGACATGGTGAAGGCGGTCGATCCACGCGCGACGATCGGCGACATCCGGCTGCTCGAGAAGACTGGCGGCCGCTCCGGACATTGGCGGCGATGACCTCTTCGTCCCGACCGGGGACTGCCCGCGTCATCGTGGCCTCGACGCGCGCCGCGGCGGGCGAGTACGCCGATCGCACCGGACCGCACATCGCCGAATGGCTGGAGCGTCAGGGCTTCACCGGGATCGACAGGGTCGTGGTCGCCGACGGAGCGCCGGTCGGACTGGCCCTGCGCGCTGCGCTCGCGGCGGATCCGGCGCTGATCGTGACCACCGGCGGCACCGGTTTGGCACCGACCGACCGCACCCCGGAAGAGACGCTGCCGCTGTTGGACCGTGAGGTCCCGGGGCTCGCCGACGCGATCCGGGTCGCAGGGTTGCCGAACGTGCCGACCGCGGTGCTCTCGCGCGGGGTGGCCGGCGTCGCGGGTCGGACGCTGATCGTGAACCTGCCGGGCAGCCTCGGCGGTGTCCGCGACGGTCTCGCGATTCTGGAGCCGGTGCTTGCGCACGCGCTGCAACAGATTTCCGGAGGCGGTGACCATTGAGCGCGCAGGTGCTGCGGACGCAGCTCGTCGGCGTCGAGATATCCGGTACCGAGCATGAGGCGCTGGTGCGCGACGCCGCGGCCGGCGCGGTCGTCGTCTTCGTCGGGGTCGTACGCGACCACGACCACGGCGAGTCGGTGGTATCGCTGCACTATTCGGCGCACCCCAGCGCGGCCGATGTGCTCGGCGCGGTTGTCGGCGAAGTCGTGGGTCGGGCCGACGGGGTGCGGGCGGTGGCGGTCTCGCACCGGATCGGCGACCTCGTGGTCGGCGACACCGCATTCGTCGTGGCCGTGTCGGCCGATCATCGCCGCGCGGCTTTCGCCACCTGCTCGGATCTGGTCGAAGAGGTGAAGGCGCGGTTGCCGGTCTGGAAGCGCCAGGTATTCGGCGACGGCCGGGATGAATGGGTGGGGATGGCCTAGTGGCCGGGGATTTTCACTTCGCTAACTGACGATTGGCGTAAGCGAATCCGCGATAGGGTGTCCGCATGCGCCAACGCCCCATTGCCGCTCTGTTCGTCACGCTGTTCGCTGCGGCCGCCGCTTTCGTCGTCGGCCAGGCGCCGGCGACCGCCGCCCCCGCCGGATGTCCCGACGTCGAGATGGTGTTCGCCCGCGGCACCGCCGAGGCCGGTGCCCCGATGGGTCTCACCGGACTCTCGTTCCTGCAGGCGCTGCAGAACCGACTGCCCGGTAGATCCGTCGTCGGTTACGCGGTCAATTACCCCGCCAGCAGCGACTTCAATAACCGCGTGGCGTTTGCCCAGACGGTCATCAACGGCGTGGTCGACGCGCAGAACCGGGTGAAGTTCATGGCGTCGACATGTCCTCGTACCCGGGTGGTTCTCGGTGGCTATTCGCAGGGATCAGTGGTGGCAGGCTATGCGGCCAACGGCGGCACCATTCGTTTCTCGGAGGCATACCAGCGCTACCAGGACCATGCGCCGCCGCCGCTCCCTGCCGCCGTCATGAATCACGTTGCGGCCGTGGTGCTCTTTGCGGAGCCGTCGCCGCTGTGGATCAGCCAGGCCGGAGCCCCGCCCGTCGACCTGGCGCGGGTCCTTGCCGGCCGCACCACGCGCTACTGCTTCCCCGGCGACACGATCTGTGACGGGGCGCCGCTCGGCGGCCCGAACGCCTTGCACGTCCTGTACTCGGTCAGCGGATTCCCGGCCGACGGCGCGAACTTCGTCGCAAGCCGTCTCTGATCGCCAGTCAGGATGCCGACGCGCCCTGATCCTCGACGTCATGGCGGGCCTCGAGGTAGGAGGCGACCTCGGATTCGGTTGCCCGGTCCATCGCGCGGTCGACGCCGTGGTGCGCGGCCTGACCGCCGGCCTTGCGCATCAAGGTGAGCAGCTCGGCGGCCGCGGCCTTGTCCTCGGCGGTCTTCGGCGCCCAGCCGTCGCCGTGCTCTGCCGCGAAATGGCTGCGTGCCGCGCCGGTGAGCACCCGCGCGGCGTCGTCCAGCCGCGTCTGGAAATCGTCGTAGGCCTCGATCAGCAGCTGCCATCGGACGCCGCGACGGATCAGCCGCCCGTAGGTCTTGAGCAGGTCGGCGTCCAGCAGCTCGAACTGGCCGGGTGCAATCGGGCGCAGCGTGCCCAGCGCGGCCAGCCGGTCGAACAGCTCGGGATCGTCGGTGCCCAGCAGGCGCGCCAGCTCACTCGTGCTCAGGCTTGCGGTGCGGGTGTTGGCCCACGGCATCGCGATGATCTCCGGGATGTCCAGGACCTGGGCCAGATCGTCGCCGCGCTGCAGCCCGGAGAAGAACTCGGTGATGTGCTTGGCGGTGAATCCACGGCTCAGCAGCTTGTTGATCGCACGCAGGATCGCCAGGTGGTTGTCGGTGTAGATCGCGACGCGGCCGCGGCGCTGCGGCTTCGGCAGCAGCCCGCGCTCCTGGTATCCGCGGACGTTGCGCGTGGTCGTCCCCGCCTCGCGGGCAAGGTCGTCGATTCGATATTCGGCCATGGCAGAGGTCATCGTATCGCGACGTGCGGGGGCCTGGTGCCTCGATGCCATTGACAAATGGCGCAATGATGGGTGGAGTTAGCCGCTGTGAGCAAGCGAAGCTATAACGCCAGGGCCGTCGTGACCGGAGCCGGCAGCGGAATCGGTCGATCATTCGCCATCGAACTCGCGCGCCGCGGGGGCAGCGTGCTGTGTGCGGACATCGATATCGACCGTGCCGAAGAGACCGTGCGGATGATCGAGCAGAACGGCCGCCAGGCCTGGGCCATCGAGTGCGATGTCGCCAAGTCCGACGACATGCGCGAGCTCGGGCGCCGCGCCCGCGAGCTGTTCGAGGGACCGGTGTCGCTGATGATCAACAACGCCGGCGTCGGGATCGGCGGGCGGCCGGTCGGCGAGATCGGCGAGGACGACTGGCGCTGGGCGCTCGGCATCAACCTGTGGGGCATGGTCTACGGATCGGAGATCTTCCTTCCGCAGCTCCAGGAGAACGGTGCCGGCGGACTGATCAACGTCGCGTCGACCGCGGCGTTCTCGGCGGCACCGCAGATGGCCGCCTACAACGTCGGCAAGGCCGGTGTACTCGCGCTGTCGGAGACGATCGCGGCCGAACTGTCGGGGAGCCCGATCGCGGTCACCGTGCTGTGCCCGACATTCGTGAAGACGAACGTGGCCGTCGACGGCCGCATCACCGCGGCGGGCACCAAGCTGGCGTCGGAATTGATGCGGCGCACGGGTTTTCACCCCGACCGGGTGGCCCGGATGACGCTCGATGCCAACGATCGCGGGAGGCTGTATGTGCTGCCGCAGCTTGATGCCAAGGCGATCTGGGTGATGAAGCGGCTGGCCCCGCGCACGTATGCGTTCGGTGCGGGACTGTTGAATCGGCTGCTCGACGGTACTGATGAACAGTCCGCGGACTCCGAGAAAGGCACTGAATCACAGTCGGTTTCGGCGCCCCGCTGACATTCGCGGCGATTTCAGCCCGGCCGCGAATGCGGTTGACTAGCGTCGAGAATGTCATCTCATAACCAAAGGGGCCCCGATGAAAGTCAAAGCGGCAATACTCACCGAACTCAACACCGACTGGAAGATCGATGAGGTCGAACTGGGCGATCCGGTCGAAGGCGAGGTTCAAGTCCGACTGACGGCGTCCGGCCTGTGTCATTCGGATGCGCACTTGCAGAACGGATCCAGCCCCGTGCCGTCGTTCCCCGTCCTCGGCGGCCACGAGGGGGCGGGCGTCATCACCAAGGTCGGTCCGGGCGTCAAGAACCTGGCCGAAGGCGATCACGTCGTACTCGCGTTCATCCCCGCCTGCGGCACCTGCGGCCCCTGTTCGACCGGTCTACAGAACCTGTGCGACGAGGGCGCCGGCCTGCTGACCGGACTGTCGATCTCAGACAAGACCAACCGGGTCACCCGGGGTGGTGAGCCGGTGATCCAGATGTGCCTGCTCGGCACGTTCGCGCCGTATGTGACCGTGCATCAGGCATCGGTGATCAAGATCGAGGACGACATCCCGCTCGACAAGGCCGCGCTGCTCGGCTGCGGTGTGTCGACCGGCTGGGGATCGGCCACCTCGATCGGCAACACCCGTCCGGGCGACACCGTCGTCGTGATGGGCGTCGGCGGCGTCGGAATCAACTCGATCCAGGGTGCGGCCTTCGCCGGTGCGCGCTACGTCGTCGCAGTCGATCCGGTGGAGTTCAAGCGGACCAAGGCGCTCGAACTCGGCGCGACGCACGCATTCGCCTCGATGGAGGAGGCGACCCCCGTGGTTGGTGAGATCACCTGGGGCAAGATGGCGAACACCGCCATCATCACGGTCGGGCACATCAAGGGTGAGCACATCCAGCAGGCGCTGTCGTCGGTCGGCAAGGCCGGACAGGTGATCGTCACCGGCATGGGCAACTTCACCGACTCGGCGGTCGATCTCAACATGTTCGAGCTGACCCTGCTGCAGAAGCGCGTGCAGGGCGCGATCTTCGGCGGAGTCAGCCCGCGCACCCAGATCCCGAATCTGCTGAACCTGTATCGCTCGGGCGACCTCAAGCTCGACGAGCTGGTGACGACGACCTACAAGCTCGAGGACATCAATCAGGGCTATCGGGACATGGCCGACGGCAAGAACCTGCGCGGGGTCGTGATGTACGGGCCCGAAGACTACTGACGCCGCGCACCGCGCACGAAACGAAGGAAGCCCCGCACACTGTGCGGGGCTTCCTTCGTTGTCTGTACAGATCAGGGCAGCGGGATGAGGCCCTTGTTCTGGTTGTAGAGGCTGAGCAGCTGCGGATCGAGCTGGTAGCCGTGCTGCGAGGCCTGCTGCTTCGCCTGCTCCCACAGCGACTGGATGGCGGGGTCGACCGGCTTGCCGTCCTGCTTGGCGGCGTCGAATGCCGAATCGACCTGTTTGGTCACGTCGCCGGTGTTGGCTGCGGACGGAGCCTGCTGCAGGGTGGTCTGCTTGTTGTGCGGCAGTGCCGGGGCGTCCTGCTGGCCCAGGTTCGGAGCCTCGTTCGCGGCCGCGCGCGGGGTCGCGGCGCCGAGCCCGGTGCCACACACCGGCCATGCGCCCTTGCCCTGGTTCGCGAGAACGTTCTCGGCGACGGCGATCTGCTGCTCCTTGGTGGCCTGGTTGGCCGACGGGGCGTACTTGCCGCCGCCGTTCGCGGTCCACGTGCTCGGGCTGAACTGCAAGCCGCCCTGGTAGCCGTTACCGGTGTTGATGCCCCAGTTGCCACCCGACTCGCACTGGGCGACCTGGTCCCACTGGCTGTCGGTGGCTGCGCTGGCGTTGCCGGCACCCGCAATGAGTGCGGCGCCGCCGCCCAGCACGGCCGAGCCGAGGGCGATCTTGGCCACGGTGCGGCCGCTGGTGGTGGGCTTGCTATGACGTCCGGACATGTCCGTGTTTCCCTCTCTCCACGCGCCTACGAAGTCAGCTGTCGGGTTCGGGCGAGAGAGTGCCCGGTCTGCCGCCGCTATTTGGCAGCAGGCTTCACCCCAAGGACGTGTCCGATGGACGCGCCCGTGCTCGAGCGAGGAGGTAGTCCCCGCGGGAGAATTGGGTCCCCCGTCCCTGCTCCTAGAAGTTGTTCATACGGCCTCGGCCCGCGGAGCAGGGTTTGGCGCGGCGTGCCGAGTTGTCTTCAGTTGGTGAGGCCAGCGAACTGGCCGTCACAGACGGTATTGGAAAGGGCCGCCGATGTCCCACTTTCCATCCCGGTGAGTCGGAGGCCGCAAGTTGGGCTGTCGGTAACGATTCGGGCATCCGCGCTGGTCGTGGGCTGATAGCCGGGCCGTGACCCGGCTGTGACTATTCCGTTATGTGAGGAACCTCACACGGGGACTGTGATGGGGCTAACCGCCGGCGAATGGCGGGAGTACATCAATGGTTGAGCCTTGGGGTAACTGTCGTGTTCGTTCGGTTGTGGCGATCTCGTTGCAGAGATACGACGAGCGGGCGAGAACTCGTTCCATTTCGGAATGATTGCCTGGCCCATCATTACTGGTCAGGACGTTTTCGAGATCATCGAGAGTGGCGCCGTCCGGCAACGTGATCGTCAGGTTTTCGATACCGGATGCCGCTCGGGCGGCAGCGAAGAATCGAACGGTCACATCCATCGAATACTCACAAGTATGTTCAGCCGCCGATCGCGGACATCGGTCGATCGGGCTGCTGGAAGGACACGTCGTCGATGCCGTGTCCGGCGGCTTTGGCCCACATCGTCGCGCGCCAGGCCTGCTCGATCTGGTCGTCGCCGGCATCGCCACGCAGCAGCGTCCGCAGGTCGGTCTCCGTCCGGGCGAACAGGCAACTGCGGAGCTGACCGTCGGCCGTGAGCCGGGTGCGGTCGCAGTCGGCGCAGAACGGGCTCGTGACGGCCGCGATCACGCCGATCGTGCCCGCGTCGCCTTCGGCGGTCCGTACCCGCCAGCGCTGGGCGGGCGCCGATCCGCGGGGGCGCTCGTCGGCGACCAGGTCGACGCCGTCGCTGCGCAGCCGGTCGAGCACCTGTGCGGCCGTCACCATCGCGGAGCGCTGCCAGTGATGGCCGGCATCCAGCGGCATCTGCTCGATGACCCGCAGCTCGTAGTCGCTGCGCAGGCACAGTCGCAGCAGGGCCGGCAGGTCGTCGAGACCGGTCTGCGGATCGAGCACGGCGTTGACCTTCACCGGCCGCAGGCCGGCGCTCGCGGCGGCCTCGAGCCCGGCCAGCACATCGTCGATGCGGTCGCGGCGGGTGATCGCGGTGAAGTGCGCCGGATCGGTGGTGTCGAGCGAGACGTTGACGCGGTCGAGCCCGGCCGCGGCCAGCTCGCCGGCCCGGGCCGCGAGCCCGATGCCGTTGGTCGTCAAGGCGAGTTCCGGGCGCGGTTGCAGGCGGGCGATCCGTTCGACCAACTCTCCGATATCTCTGCGCAGCAGCGGCTCTCCGCCGGTGAAGCGGATCGCGGTGATATCGAGGCGCTGCACCGCGATCGTCGCCAGCCGCACGGTCTCGTCGAGGGTCAGCGTGGAATCCTTTGGCAGCCAATCGATTCCGGACTCAGGCAGGCAGTAGGTGCAGCGCAGATTGCATCGGTCGGTCACCGAGATGCGGAGATCGTGCGCGACGCGGCCATACCGATCGGTCAGCGGACCCGAGGTGGGTGCGCCGCGATCGGCATTCGGCTCGGCTGGTGTCAACGATTCTCCAGGGCACGAAAAGTGCTGGCGTGGAACACCAACGGTTCCATCGACGGATCGGAGTGCAGATGCAGGATGCGCAGCATGATCAGCGTGTGATCGCCGGCGGCGATCTCGTCGGCGATCGTGCACGCCATGGCGGCCGTCGCGCCCGGCAGGAGCAGTGCTCCTTCGGGCCCGCTCTGCATGCTCAGGCCCTCGAAGCGGCGTTCGGCCGGGCCGGCCAGCTGGCGACAGTGCGCGGCCTGGCCGCTGGCGAACACGCTGACGCCGAGCGCCGGCGCACCGCGCAGCCGGGGCCAGGTGGTCGAGCCGTTGTCGACGCAGAAGGAGACCAGTGGCGGGTCGAGCGAGACCGTCGCGAATGAACTGGCGGCGAGCCCGACCGGCTGACCGTCGATCTCGCAGCAGACGGCCACGACGCCGGTGGGGAAGCAGCTGTAAGCGCGCTTGAGCTCGGATCCGTCGCCGACCGGGCGTAGCTGCCCGCCGGCATCGACGGCGGTCATGGCCGTGGCTCCGCGGCCTTGCGCACCCGGCGTCCGGACAGCAGGGCGAAGACGAGTGCCAGGAGCAGCCCGATCGGCGCGCAGAGCGTCAGGCCGCCGATCACGCCCGGGGCGCGATGCCCGTCGGCCATCGCCGGATAGGTCATCAGGACCAGGAGCGCGATCAGACCGAGCACGAACAGCGCGATGGAGGCATGCAGCAACCGGTTGGAATGCGGTTGCGGCGAGTCGGACACCGAGGCCGTGACCGTCCCGGTCTCCGTTCCGTCAGGAGTTCCCATGTCCCCACCATAAAGCCGGTATCGGCCCGCCTGCCGGACTGGCTACTATATTGGCGCCCCGCGCGTAGCGAATCCGAAAAAATCGGCCCCCGTGCAGCGCCTCGGGGCAGTGACTGAAGGTGTAGGTGAAGACGGTGCCGTCCGGCAAGGTGAAGTGGTACGACGCGGACAAGGGATTCGGGTTCCTGTCGCAGGACTCGGGTGAGGACGTGTACGTCCGAAGCTCCGCGCTGCCCGAGGGCGTCGAGGTGCTCAAGCAGGGCCAGCGCGTCGAGTTCGACATGGCCGCCGGCCGTCGCGGACCGCAGGCGCTGCGGGTCAGCGTCCTGGAGCCGGCCCCGAGCATCACCCGCAACAACCGCGAGGCCGCCCGCAAAGAGGCTGCCGCCAAACGGCATTCGCCGGACGAGCTGCATGGCATGGTCGCCGACCTGATCACTCTGCTCGAGGGCAAGGTGCAGCCGGACCTGCGGAAGGGCAAGTACCCCGACCGCAAGACCGCGCAACGGATCTCCGAGGTCGTGCGCGCCGTCGCCCGGGAGCTCGAGCACTACTGATCCTGGGCAGCCGCTGATCGCGGCCGCATCGACCGGGTCCGTAGGACCTGTGGGTCAGGGTGTCGTCTTCAGGCTCCAGATTCCGCTGGAGAAGTAGCCGTCGTCGGTGCGGAACGGCACGCGCTGGATCTCGATGCCGAGGATCGGATCGGCGGGCTCGGACGTGAGCGTCACGGTGTAGCGACTTCCGGGTCCGTACACCTTCTGGTTGTTGGTCTCCGGGGTGTCGTTCCGGCGCACCACGATCAGGATCCATGGCTGGTCGGCCACTTCCTTGGGGACCGTGACCATCATGGACTCACCCGGCGGCAACGAGATCGTCGTCATCTCGCCCTGCACCATGCCCTCGCATGACGGGCCGTTGATCTTGCGGCAGTACATCTTGGGGTAGACGCGCGTGAGCGAATCCTGGTGTGCCACCTGGACGACCGGGATCGGCTTGTGGTGTCCGACGGTCAGCGCCGCGACCGAGCCGCCGACGACGGCGACGAACAGCACCGCAATCGCCGTCGCGATGATCGCGAACTTCTTCTCACCACTGGACAGAGCTGGCACCGGTATTTCCTTGCTGATCGATGGAACGAGGGTTGTGGGCCGACTGGCCCGGCCGCCTACTCGGGGCGGCGTCGCAGATTGGGATCTATCCGGATCGCGCCGGTCGGCATCGACATGTCGGGCCGTTGGCCCCCGAAGCCGGGGACGAGTGTCGAGCCGCGGCTGGTCATGAACGTCTGCAGCGTTCCGGCCGCCATGATCACGCCGACGACCATGAAGCACAACCAGATCTCCGACGGCAGCAGCACGCCGATCGCCGAGCCGAAGACACTGGCCAGCTGCAGCAGGGCCTCGGAGCGGCCGAACGCGGACGCCCGGGATTCGTCGGGCAGGTCGTCCTGGATCGATGCGTCCAGGCAGGCCTTGCCGATGGCGCTGGTGAAGGCGCCGACGAAGGCCGCGATGGCGACGAACAGCATGTTGCCGAACACAGCGGCGACGATCACGGCCGCAAGTGCGCCGGCGGTCACCATGATCACGATCTTGCGGGGATTCTTCAGCTCCAGACGGGTGCCGAGCGCGTTGCCGATGAAGTTGCCGGCGCCGGCCGCGCCGCCCGCCGCGGCGACGATCAGCAGCTGTCCCATGCCGCTGGCACCGCTGTGATTGGCTTTCGTATAGAAGGGGATGAACATCAGCATGAAGCCGGTGAGGATCCGGATGGTCCCGTTGCCCCACAGGCCGATCAACACGTTGCGGCCCAATGGCTGACGCATGCTGTCGCGGATCATGGCGGCGGCCGAGGCGGCGCCCTTGCGTCCGGCGGATTCCTCCTGCGGCGCCGGATTCGGCTCGCCGCGCACTCGCGCGGGCTCGCCGTGGTAGCTGAGCGTGGTCGGGACCTCGCCCTCGGTCACCTCGACCCAGGACGGGATGCGCATGCACAGCCAGGTGCCGACGATGGCGCCGATGGCCAGCGCGATCAATGCGCCCGGAGAGTGGAACGGCAGCAGTTTGCCGAGCAGCGCCTCGAAGACCACCGCGATGGCGCCGCCGAGGAACATGCCGCCGACCAGACCGAAGGTGGTCAGGCGCGCGTTGACGCGCACCAGGTCGATCGTCGGTGGCAGGACGCGTGGGGTGACCGCCGATTTGAGCACCCCGAATGATTTGGAGAGCACCATCATTCCGAGTGCCGCCGGATACAGCACCCAGGGGTCGTAGGTCAGTTGATGGCTGCTCGAGTCCCAACCGCTGTTCATGATGACCAGCACCGCCAGCACCGCGCGGCCGGCGAAGGTGGCGGCCATCGCGATGCGACGTCCGCGCTGCAGCCGGTCCAGCAGCGGTCCGATCAGCGGCGCGATCACCGCGAACGGCGCGATGTTGACCAGCAGGTAGAGCGCCACCTTGCTCTTCGACTCGCCGCTGGTCGCGGCGAGGAAGAACGTGTTGGCCAGCGACACCGACATCGCGGCGTCGAGCGCGTAGTTCATCACCGCCGGATACGTCAGCGCCGTCAGGCCCGACCGATCGGCGCCGTCGGCGGTGGTCGCGGCGTGGATCTTGTTCAGGCCCTTGCCGGCCAGTTCGCGTCCGCGCAGCGCGGCCACCCGGGTGACCGTGAGCTTGCGCGGCATCCGCTTGGGCCGGTCCTGGGCCGCGCGGCGGTATTCGGCGTCCTCGTCGAGGGGATGCAGATGCGGATTCTGCGATGGTCCCAGGTCCGGCTGCGAGTAGGCGCGCGTGCGCGGGCCGCTGCCGGGAGGCGGCGGTTCGCGGCGTGGATGCCGTTCCGTCGGTGCCTCTCCGCGGGCGCGGGGATCGGGGCGACCATGGGGATCGTTGCGGTCATGCGGCGGAATGTGCTGCGGCGCGGGGCGGCGAGGCGGTCGGCGGCCACCGGCGCTCGGCGGGGTGACCGGGTAGTTCGCCGCACCCGGATGCTGATCCGGCCGCGGCGGACGGTGCCCGGAGCTGCCGCCAGGAGGGGTGTTCGGCCGATTCACAATCTCGATTGTTCCCTATCGCACCGACGACTGCCCGGAGCCCCGCGCTCCGGTGGCACCCGCCGCTGCGAACCGGTCCATCGATGCGGCACACTGGATGCGTGAACCCTGCTGGAGACATGCTCGAGGCCAGCCCGAACCCGACGGTCGACGCCGCCCGGGCCCGGTTGGTCGACGCCGTCGATCTCGCGCGCGAGGCCATCGTCGCGGAGGCCGGTGACCACGTGGGCGAACACCTGCGGGCGGTCGCCGAGGACGAATGCTCGGTCACTCACTACTTCGTCGCTGACCAGCCCGGATACAGCGGCTGGAACTGGTGCGCCGTGCTCGCCAGCAGCCCGGGCGACGACCACATCACGGTCAGCGAGGTCGCGCTGCTCCCCGGCGTCGACGCCTTGACGGCACCGCAGTGGGTGCCGTGGGCCGAGCGCATCCGGCCGGGAGACCTCTCGCCCGGCGACACGCTGGCCGCGACCGAGGACGACGTCCGGCTGGTTCCGGGATATGTCTCGAGCGGGGACTGGGACGGACTCCGGCGAGATGTCGACTTCATCGACGCCGCGCAGGAGATCGGGCTGGGCCGCAAGCGCCTGATGAGCTGGTTCGGCCGGGCCGAGGCCGCCGAACGCTGGACCGCCGGCGACCACGGCCCGTACGCCGAGATGGCGCAGTCGACTCGGCAGCACTGCGCCAGCTGTGGCTTCTTCATTCCGCTGACCGGTTCTCTGCGCGACCTGTTCGGCGTGTGCGCCAACGAGTACTCGGCCGACGGCCGCGTGGTGCACATCGACTACGGCTGCGGTGCGCACTCGGATATGAAGGCACCGTCCGGCGAGGGGTCGCCGGCCTACCCCGCCTATGACGACGGCGCCGTGGAGATCGTCGACCCGCGCTAGTCACGCGCCGACCATGTCAGTCGATCAGCGTTCCGCCGATCCTTTTGATACGCAAGCCATTCGGCGGTCCACGCTGGATTCGTGGCGGAGTTCGCCGTCGCGGTACATCGAGGATGCCGCCGCCGAACAGGACCTCGTACATATCGGCTATCGCGACCGGCTGGCGACCGAACTGGTGGCGAACGCGGCCGATGCGGCCGTCGCGGGCGGGTCGGTGGGCGAGGTCGCGGTGTGGCTCACGACGGCAACAGCGCCCGGGAGCGCCGAAATCCATGTCGCCAATACCGGCGCGCCGCTCGACGCCGCCGGCGTGGCGGCGCTGTCATCGTTGCGGGCCTCGGCGAAGGCCGGTTCCGGCGGCGGCTCGGTCGGCCGATTCGGGGTCGGATTCACCGTCGCGGCGACGGTTGCGGACCGGGTGGACATCCGGTCGCGTTGTGGCGGAATAACATTCGACCGTCGGGCGACCGAGCAGGCGATCGTCGACGACGGCATCGATCGGCCGGCGAATCCGCCGTTGTTGCGCTTGCCGTGGCCGGCGGACACCGAGCCCGCGGTCGGATTCGACACCGAGGTGGTTCTGCATCTGCAGGCGGATACCGATCCGGAACGGGTGATCGCCGGGTTCGTCGACGCAGCCGTCGACCTGCTACTGGAACTGCCCGCGCTGGGCACTATCACCGTCACCGGACAGCGGTTCACGCGCACCGAAACCCCTCACGGCGCAATGACCCTGGTCGAGATCGGCGATCGACAATGGTTGCGCTATGCCGCGCCGCACGCCCGGTGGCTGGCCGAGATCGATTCTGATGGCCGTGTCATTCGATCGACCGGTGACCGACTGCGGGCGCCGACCGAGACCGACATCGAGCTGACGATCCCGGTCCGGTGCATCACCGATCTGCCGACCACCCCGGACCGTCGCGGGCTCGATCCGGACGCCGACATCGCCACGGCGGCAGCGGGTTACGCGCAATTCGTGGAGGCATTGCCGGAGACGGACCGGCTGGCCGCGGTGCCCGACGCCGGCTTCGGGGCGAATCCGTACGACGTGCAGTTGCGCGATGCGTTGATCGCCGAACTGGCGGACGGTACCTGGCTGCCCAGTGCTGCAGGACCGGAATCGGAAGTGCTGCTGCTTGTTCCGTCGCGATCGGTGGTGCTCGCGGATCTGACGCCCGATCTCGCGGCGGTGATCGGGCCGGTCATCGGCCAGCTGGTGACGCCGGACTTCTCGGGCCGTCAATCGATCCAGACGCTGACCCGACTGGGCGTGCAGCGAATAGGCCTGGCGGACATCGCCGAACGGCTCACCGGTATCGACCGCGATCCGACGTGGTGGCGCGGGCTCTACGAGGCGCTGACGGCGGTCGCCACGACCCCGGAGGACTTCGCCGAGCTGGGTGCGCTGCCGGTGCCGCGGGCCGACGGCCGGGTGATGCCGGGCGCCCGCGGACTGGCCGTCATCGATGGCATCGACGTGCCGGTGCCGTGGGTGCAGACCGTCGAGCCGGCCGCCGTGCATCCGCTGGTTCTGCGCATCGGCGCCGTCTCGATGTCGGTCGTCGAGGCGCTGTCGGATCCGGCGCTGCGCACCGCGATCGCCGATTCGGATTCGAGCGAACTCGCCGAACAAGTGCTGGACGTGATCGCGTCGTATCTCGCGCAGGCGGACGGTCCGCTCGAACTGCCGGAATGGCTTGGCGGACTGCTCATTCCCGATGCGGACGGCGAGCTCGTCCCCGCCGACGAGCTGCTGCTCGCCGATGGTCCGCTGGGCCGTGTGCTCGTGGACGATTCGCCGTTCGCCGCGCCGAGCGCCGACTGGGTGCGCGGATTCGGCGTCGATGCCATGCGGGCGATCGGCGTCGGCTGGGGGTTCACCGTCGTCCGCGAGCAGTACCCGACGGGTCCCGACCACGATCTGCCCGACGAGGAATCCTGGTGGGCGACACTCGCCGATGATCCGGCGGAGCTGGTAGTCGTCCGCGATCTGGATCTGGTGGACCCGGCTCGCTGGGGGCAGGCATTGACCCTGCTGGCGGAAGACCCGGTGATCGCCCCGTTGCTCGGCGATCGGCGGGGCTATACGGCCTGGTGGCTGCGGCATTTCGCCGCGGTGGGCGGACGGCCGCTGGGTCACTACCGGCGCGGGGACGATATGTCGCTGGCCGGGGTGCTCGACCCGCTCGACCATCCGCAGGCACCGCAGCTCACCGGCGTACTGGCGGCCCGGGAGGTCGACGATGCGGACGCTGCTCGAATGCTGTTGGCGCACTTGGTCGACAGTGACCGCGCGCCGAGCGCGGTGGTGGTGGCAGGGGTGCATGCGGCGCTGGCGGCCGCGGTGGGGCGCGGCGTGATCGGGCCGGAGGACATCGATCCGCCCGCCGTCGTCCGGACGCTCGCCGGCCTCGGCGATGCCGACCGCGCGGTGGTGATTGACCAGCCGTGGTATCTGCCGGTCGTCGAGGCGGAGCGGGCGGTGCTGCTGGCGCCGCCGTACGAGCCGGCCGATGCGATGGCGCTGGCCGGTCTGCTGGATATCGACCTGGCGAGCGAGGCCATCGATGCCGAGCCGGTCGACCCGGGGACGCCGACGCGGTGGTCCGATCACCCGCGGGCGTTGGCCGCCACCGTGCTGCTGCAAATACCGCTGCCGGACGGCGAACTGCGGCTGCATGATTCGTTGGCGGTTCGGGTTCGCCGGTCGGGGGCGGACAACGACTCCGCGCAGGTCGTCGAGGTCGACTGGTGGGTCGACGAGGCCGGGATCTCGCACCTCACCGACAGGTGGCGGGTGCCCCGATGAGCCCCGATCAGTCCGTGCTGGACTGGGTCGTCGACCATCGGGAATCGACGCTGACATCGATCATGCGGGCCGTGACCGACTGCGGGCGCACCATTCCGCTCGCGGTGATCGTGCTGATCGTCGTGGTGCCGCTACTCGTGTTTCGGAGGCCCGGCCAGGCGGCGATGGTCGGCATCGGCTCGCTGGCCGGCTACTGGATCATGGTGGGTCTCAAGGACATCACCGCGCGGGCGCGCCCGCCCGCCGCCGACGCGCTGGTGCACGAATCGTCGTGGTCGTTCCCGTCGGGGCACGCCATGATGTCGGCGATCGTGCTGGGACTCGTCGCCGTGACGGTGTTCTGGAACACCGGCTGGCACTGGGCGCTGTGGATCGCCGCGCTGGCCAGCGTGCTGATCGGGCTGAGTCGCATCTATCTCGCGGCGCACTGGCTCAGCGACGTGCTGGCGGGCTGGGTGATCGGGATCGCCTGGGTGATGTTGATGGCAAGGGTGTTTCGACGATGTCGCGACGAAGGTGGTGGGACGACATGAATGATTTGACCGGCAAGGTCGCCTGGGTGACCGGCGGTGCCCGCGGACAGGGGCGCGCGCATGCCCGCGCACTGGCGGCGGCGGGCGCCTTCGTCGTCGTGAGTGATATCGCGGAGCAGATCGATACCGCGACCTATCCGCTGGCCACGCCCGCGGAATTGGCGGACACGGTCGCGCAGATCGAGGCGGACGGCGGCGCGGCGAGTGCCGCCCGCGTCGACGTGCGGGATGTGGAGGTGGTCGATGAGCTTGTCACGCAGATCGTTTCCACGCATGGTCGGCTGGACATCCTGATCGCGAACGCGGGTATCTGCGCGTTCACGGCAGTCGAGGACATGACCGACACGCAATGGTCCGATGTCATCGATACAAACCTGACCGGCACCTTCAACTGCGTGCGCGCGGCGATCCCCGCGATGCGGGCGGGGCGCTTCGGCCGCATCGTCGGGGTGTCGTCCGGCGCCGGCCGCGGCGGGATGACGAATCTCGGGCATTACGCCGCCAGCAAGTGGGGAATCATCGGCTTCATCAAGACGGTGGCCCTGGAGGTCGGCGTCGACGGCATCACCGCGAATGTCGTGTGCCCGACATCGGTCGCGACCCCGATGGTCATGAACCCGACCACCCTGCAACGCTTCCGCCCCGACCTCGACGATCCCACTCCCGACGACGCCGCCCCGATCTTCGCCGGACTGGGCCCGCTCGGGGTGCCGTGGCTGGAACCCGAAGACGTCACGCGGGCGGTGATGTATCTCGTCGACGACCCCGGGCTGACCACCGGGACGGTGATCGAGGTCAACCTCGGAACGACCGCGACGCGAACCTAACTGTAGAACGGCGGATCGACGGCCGGATCGTCCGGGACGACATCAATCCGTTTCTCCCGCAACAGGTCTGCGATCGCCTCGGACGATCCGCCGATCGTGGCGAAATGCGGGTCGACGTCGTTGGTTACGCACCAGGCGCCGTCGGCGGGCCAGATGAACGCCGGAATGGGCCACTCCGCATCCAGTGCGGCGCGCGTGGTCGGCCGATCCAGCGGCATTAGTGACGACATGTCCGTCGTTCCGCGGAACAGGTAGTAGCCGCGCACCGCGTAGCCGCGTTCGTCGCGGATATCGACGGTCGCAGCGCCGGCTCTCTTGTAGGCCGACTGGGGCCAGCCGTCCCAGAACAGGTAGTAGCAATCGTTCGGGGTGGCGGTGTGTCCGGCGAGGCGGGACACGGCGACGGCCAGCTGCCACGATTCGGACGGCCCGTCGACGCTCGGGACGTCGCCCTCTCGCTGTCCCGGGAATTCCGGGTCGGGAATGAAGCGCAGCCGCGCGTAGCGGGTATAGCCCAGCGGCCCGCTTCCGGCGAGCGAACGCCAGTCGCGCTCCTGATTGACCAACCAGTCCGCGGGCGAACTGTCAATGCACCGTTCGACTGTCATCGTCGAACCGTCTCACGACCGGACCAGGCGCGATAGCGAATTTCTCCGGTGGCGACGAAGACTATCCGCGGAGCCCCTGCTGCGCGCCCTTGCGCCCCTTGCGGACCGCCCATTTCTGCACGTAGACCAGGACGCAGCCGAAGACACCGACACCCAATCCGACCAGCGAGATCTGCAGGGCGTGACCCCAGTCGCGACCCCAGATCGCGGTGACGATGGTGACCACGAGGAACGCCAGCATGCCGGCGATGATCACCGGTTCGGGCGCGGTCAATGCACGCGGAAGATCGGGTACCTCGGGGCTCGGACTCTCGGACATGGCGCTGAGTCTACGGTCTGACTTGGTCCGATGACCTGCATCGAAGATCGGTCATCCATTCATCCGATGTCCGATTCGCCGGTATATAGGGGGATTTAGTCGGGCTGCGAGTATCTGATGGGGGTACCGTGCAGGCCTATTCTTAGCTACGTGGAACAACTAGGGGATCAACTCGCCAGCGACCTTGCGGTCTCGGTGGTGCGGTTGGCACGACACCTTCGCGGGCGTCGGCAGGGGGCACCGGTTTCGCTGACACAGTTGTCGGCGATGTCGATTCTGCGTTCGGAAGGCCCGATGTCACCGGGCCAGATGGCCGCACAGGAGCGGGTGCAGCCGCCGTCGATGACGCGCGTGATCGCTTCGCTGGTGGATCTGGGCTATATCAACCGAGATCCGCATCCGACCGACGGCCGTCAGGTCGTCGTGTCGCTATCACCGGCGGGCGAGGCGATTCTCGAAGACGAGACGCACGCGCGCGAGGCATGGCTGCGCAACCAGCTGTCACAGCTCGACGAGGCGTCGGTCGCCGCGGTGCGGACCGCGATCGATGCGTTTGACAAGATGGTGGCCAACAGCGACTGACTAGTCGACGGCATCTGCAGGCTGGACCGGATTGACCACACCGTTCGAGGTCATCGACATCGATGACCCGTCAGATTCGCGTGTCGACGATTTCCGGGATCTCAATTCCATCGATCGTCGGCCGGATCGCGTGGGGACGGCCGATCGGCCGGGTAAGGCATTGGTCATCGCCGAGGGCGTGATCGTGGCCCAACGGATGCTCGCCTCCCGGTTTCGGGCGCATGCCTTGTTCGGAACGGATCGCCGGCTGGAACAGCTGCGCGCCGATCCCGCGACCCCGACCGGCGCCGAGCTGGCCGCGGTGCCGTACTACCGCACGACCGCCGAGGTCATGGCGCAGGTCGTCGGGTTCCATCTGAACCGAGGAGTGCTGGCGGTGGCGCGGCGTCCCGACCCCCTCGACCCGCGGGACCTGTTGGAGTCGGCCCGTACCGTCGCGATCCTCGAGGGCGTGAATGACCACGAGAACATCGGCAGCATCTTCCGCAATGCCGCCGGCCTCGGCGTGGACGCCGTCCTCTTCGGTGCCGCGACCGCCGATCCGCTGTATCGCCGGGCCGTCCGGGTCTCCATGGGGCACGTCCTGCTGGTGCCGTTCGCCCATTTCGACGAGTGGCCGTCCGACCTGAATCTGCTGCACGGCAAGGGTTTTCGAGTGGTCTCGCTGACGCCCGACCCGGACGTCCCGATTCTGGCGGAGGCGATCGAGGGCGCGGCCCGGGTCGCGTTCATGGTCGGCGCCGAGGGGCCGGGTCTGTCCGAGTCTGCGATGCGAGCCGGCGATGTGCGGGCGCGCATCCCGATGTCGGGCGGCACCGACTCGTTGAACGTCGCGACGGCGGCCGCGGTCGCCTTCTATGAACGGGTACGGTCGGGAGCGTGAGCAGCCCGCATCCGACCATGCCGAACCACTCGGCGCCGTCGGGCCATGCTGCGCCGTCGAACCAGGCTGGGCCCACGCCGTGGATGACCGGCGTGGTGCTTTCAGTGCTGTCCGGGATCTTCACCATCCTGGTGATGCTGTCGTTCTACTCGGTGATCGCGTCGTTCAACGCCGGCGTCGGCGTCGTCGTCGTGCTCGTCGCAGTCGCCGGCGTCGCGCCGACGGTCTGGGTGCTGCGCAGCAGGCCGGTTTGGCGATGGGCGTGCGCGGGCGTGGCAATCGGCGCCGCGGTCGGCGGGATCGGGGTCATCATCGCCGGGATCTCGGCAATCTGATCGCCGAATCGACCTATGCCGAATCCGGTTCGGATCAGGTCTCGTGCGGCTTGGCGAAGCCGAACCAGCGAGCCACCCGGCCGCCGGAATAGTTGGCCGCCTGCCGCAGCTCGGCGGCGGTCGGTTCATAGCCCGGTGGACGAAGAGCGAAGCCGCACACGGGAATCGACGACGGCTGCGGGCGATCGGGATCGCCGTCGAGATAGCTGAAGCCCAGCCATTCGACCACCGCGCGGTCGGCGAACAGGGCGGCATCGAACGGCAGGGTGAAAGGGTCGGGCGCCACGCCGGGCGGCAGGACGCGCGGATGTTCGCCGCCCCAGAACGGGCCCTCGAACGGATATGGCAGGCCCTGGTCATCGAGGATCGCGGTGGGTGCGGCATTGAAGCCGCGGACCAGTTCGGCCGACTCCCAGCGGGCGAAACCGCCTGTGCCGGAAGCGGTATCGAGAGCAAAGGCCATCACCAGCGGTGCCGATCCCGGTGGCTGCCAGCTCTCGGTGCCGAGCACCAGTGGGTTGCTCAGCTCCGTGCAGGTCACCACCGTGCCGCCGGAGAAGGCGCCGACATAGATGTGGTCGGGCTCGGGTGCCGATGCCTTGGCCAGCGTCGAATCCGCAAGGGGCACAAGCGTATTGTTCGGGAACAGGCGTGCGGCCACGGCGGTCGACACGGCCCGGTCCAGCTGCGGTCCGGTACGCAGTTCGGCGAACAGGTCGGGTGAGGTGACATACCAGGCGGTCCGGGCAGCCACCGGCACCGGCGCGGTCACCGGGCCGACAGATTGGGCCATGATTACTGCTCCCCGCTGCTGCGGACCCCGAGCAGGACGTCT
This sequence comes from Jongsikchunia kroppenstedtii DSM 45133, assembly GCF_000380485.1. Taxonomy (GTDB): domain Bacteria; phylum Actinomycetota; class Actinomycetes; order Mycobacteriales; family Mycobacteriaceae; genus Jongsikchunia; species Jongsikchunia kroppenstedtii. The sequence continues at coordinate 110,743 of NZ_AQYG01000040.1, forward strand.
TCCCAGGCCGGGACGGCCGGCTTCGCCTTACCGCGCCGCTTCGGCCGCTTCTCGGCGGGCTGGTCGGGCTGGTCGGACTTGTCGTCATGGGCGGCCGGTTGCTGCGGCGGCGCGGCCGGTTTCTCGGGCGCAGGCGTCGCGGTGGGGCGCTGCTCCTGCTCGCGGGCGACCGCCTCGTCGCGCTCCTCCCGCCGCCGCGCCGTCTGGGCCGCGGTGATGCGGTCGGCCGGAACGGTGATCTCCTCGACCCGCTCGTGCCGATGCGGCAGTGGGGAGTCGTAATCGAGCTGCGGATGATGCTCACGGGTGGGTGCCGGAGCGGGGACCGGCGGCATCGCCGGGACGGCCTTGAGCGTGCGGGGCGGCGTCGGCAACGACAGCGGCCGGGACAGGTCCGGGTCGACCAGATCGAAGGCTAGCTCGTCGAGGCTGTGGACGGTGCCGCCGTGCGAACCCGGCGAGTACGACCAGCGGGCGCGGCCGTCGCCGGCCTCGCCGATCCAGGTGACCTCGACGACCCAGCCGTCGGCGTCGGATTTGAACGCGTCCCAGCTGGTGTCGTCCGGTGAGACCCCGCGGGCGCCCAGTGCCGCCGCGACGATCTCGCTCAACGTCGAATTCGCCGGACCGTCCTGCCGGATCGGATGCGCCTGGGAGGCCATCTCCGCCGCGCGGGACCGCTCCAGCAGTACGGGGTGGGCGAAGCGTGCGACGCGGTCGGCGGAGACTCCCGCCAGGCTCGCGACTTCCTCGACGGAGGCGCCGGCCCGGATGCGGGACTGGATCTCCTTCGGCCGCAGGCTGCTTTCCATCTCGATCTCGATCTGTCCCATCCGCGTCAGATCACCTCGGGCCGCCGCGCGCAGCCGGTCGTCGGCAGGGATCCGGAACTGGTCGCCGGACTCCGGATCGGCGCAGATGACGTGCTTACCGTCGGGTCCGAGCCCCACGACGCTAAGCTCTCGCATCTGGTTCTCCTTCGACCCGCTGGTTCCGCTTGTACCGATCTCGCCTGTATCGATCTTGTCTGTACCGTATTCAGCTGCGCATTGGATCCACCGTAAACCAGGGGAAGTCGTTTGCGGTGGCCCGACACGCGACCCGGCGGAGGAAAGGGCCAGCTCAGGGGCGGGCTGGATCACATCGGCCAGCACCCTAGACTAAGCGGCATGAGCGCAGACCCCAGCAGCATCACGATCCCCGCCGACCTGTTGCCCGCCGACGGCCGTTTCGGCTGCGGCCCGTCCAAGGTGCGACCCGAGCAGTTGCAGTCGCTGGTCGACGTGGGCGCCTCCGTCTTCGGCACCAGCCACCGGCAGGCCCCGGTCAAGAACGTGGTCGGCCGCGTCCGCGACGGCCTGCGGCAGCTCTTCTCGCTGCCTGACGGGTACGAGGTGATCCTGTCCAACGGCGGCACCACGGCGTTCTGGGATGCCGCGGCGTTCGGCCTGATCAAGGAGCGTTCGGCGCACCTGACCTACGGCGAGTTCTCGTCGAAGTTCGCCACGGTCGCCAAGAAGGCGCCCTTCATCGGTGACCCGACCGTCATCTCGACCGATCCGGGCATGGCCCCGGACGTCGCCTCGATCACCGATTTCGGCGGCGCCGACCTGGTCGGCTGGGCGCACAACGAGACCTCGACCGGTGTCGCGGTGCCGGTGCAGCGTCCCGCGGCCGCCGGTGACGCCCTGATCGCCATCGACGCCACGTCGGGCGCGGGCGGTCTGCCGGTCAACATCGCCGATGCCGACGTCTACTACTTCGCGCCGCAGAAGTGCTTCGCCGCCGACGGTGGTCTGTGGCTCGCGCTGATGAGCCCGGCCGCGCTGGAGCGGATCGCCGAGATCGGCGCCACCGACCGCTACGTGCCAGAGTTCCTGTCGCTGCCGACCGCGGTCGACAACAGCGGTAAGAACCAGACCTACAACACCCCGGCGCTGGCGACCCTGCTGCTGCTCGCCGACCAGGTCGAGTGGATGCTCGGCAATGGCGGCCTGGACTGGTGCGTCAAGCGCACCGCCGATTCGAGCTCGCGGCTGTACGACTGGGCCGAGGCCTCGGAGTTCGCGACGCCGTTCGTGGTCGACCCGGCCGCCCGCTCGCAGGTCGTCGGCACCATCGACTTCAACGATGACGTCGACGCCGCCGCAGTGGCAAAGGTGTTGCGCGCCAACGGTGTCGTCGACACCGAGCCGTACCGCAAGCTGGGACGCAACCAGCTGCGCATCGGCATGTTCCCGGCGATCGACCCGGACGACATCACCAAGCTGACCCAAGCCATCGATCACGTGGTCGGCCAGCTGTAGGCAGCCTCGATACGACGAACGCCGCGCCCGCAGATCTGCGGGCGCGGCGTTCGTCGTTCAGCGGTCGATGTCAGTCGCGGGTGATCCGCGACCAGCCGTCGACGTCCTCGGGGCGCCGGGGCCCGGGGCCGACGTACAGCGCGGCCGGGCGTACCAGCTTGCCGAGTTCCTTCTGCTCCAGGATGTGCGCGCACCAGCCGGCCGTGCGGCCGCAGGTGAACATCGCCGGCATCATGTGCGGCGGTACCTCGGCGAAGTCGAGGATGACCGCGGCCCAGAATTCGACGTTGGTCTCGATGGCCCGGTCGGGGCGCCGCTCGCGCAGCTCTGCCAGGGCCGCCTGCTCGAGCGCGGCCGCGGCCTCGTAGCGCGGCGCGGCGAGCTTCTTGGCGGTCGCCCGCAGCACTCGGGCGCGCGGGTCCTCCGCGCGGTACACGCGGTGCCCGAAGCCCATCAGCTTCTCCTTGCGATCCAGGATCCCCTTGACCAGCCCGCGCGGATCGTCGGTGCGCTCGACCTCCTCGATCATCGGGAGGACCCGGGCCGGGGCGCCGCCGTGCAGCGGTCCCGACATCGCGCCGATCGCCCCCGACAGCGAGGCCGCGACGTCGGCGCCGGTCGACGCGATCACCCGCGCGGTGAAGGTCGAGGCGTTCATGCCGTGCTCGGCGGCGCTCACCCAGTAGGCGTCGATGGCCTCGATATGCCGCGGGTCGGGCTCGCCCTTCCACCGGGTCATGAAGCGTGCGGTGACGGTGTTGCACTCGTCGATCACGGTCTGCGGCACGGCCGGCTGGTGGATGCCGCGGGCCGACTGCGCCACATACGACAGCGCCATCACGGAGGCCCGCGCGAGATTGTCCCGGGCGGTGGCGTTGTCGATGTCCAGCAGCGGTTGATAGCCCCAGATCGGGGCCAGCATTGCCAGCCCGGCCTGGACGTCCACGCGGACGTCGCCGGTATGGATCGGCAGCGGGAACGGTTCGGCCGGCGGCAACCCGTCGCCGAACTTGCCGTCGACCAGCAGCGCCCACACATCGGAGAACGTCACGCGGTTCTCCACCAGATCTTCGATATCGACACCGCGGTAGCGCAGGTTGCCGCCGTTCTTGTCCGGCTCGGCGATCTGGGTGGTGAACGCGGTGACTCCCTCGAGTCCCTCGACGAAACCTTCAGGAAGTTGAACCTCAGCCATGCGTTCACTGTAGTCACCGGTCGCTTCGCCATGGCGTCGCCGGGGGCTTGCGTACCGGGCCGTCCTACGATCGACCAATGCCCGATGACCAGCAGCAGCGAACAGACCTTGCGGCGATGCGCCGCCAGTACGGGCAGCTGCCGGATGTCGGCGACGACGCCGCCGGTGCCGACGGGCTGACCGGCAACCTCGATCCCAGCTGGTGCGGCGGGGAACCGCCGTGGCTGTCGCTGTTCGAGCGGTGGTTGGCCGAGGCCGTGGCCGCCCGGATTCCCGAACCCAATGCGATGGTCCTCGGGACCGTGGACGCCGCGGGGAATCCGTCGACGCGCACGGTTCTGTGCAAGGGGGCTGACGCCGCCGGCATCGTGTTCTTCACCGGCTACGAGTCGGACAAGGGCCGGCAGATCGCCATCAATCCGGTTGCTGCCGTGACCTTTCCGTGGATCGCGCTGGAGCGTCAGGTGCATGTGCGGGGCACCGTGGTCAAGGTCAGCGACACCGAGTCGGATGCGTACTGGTACGCCCGCCCGCGGGAGTCGCGGATCAGTGCCGCCGCGTCGGAGCAATCGCAGCCGATCGGCTCGCGGGCCGACCTGGAGGAGAAGGCCGCGCGGCTCGACGCCGAACTCGGCGAGGACGTTCGGCGCCCCGCGAACTGGGGCGGCTATCGCATCGTGCCGAATGTCGTCGAATTCTGGCAGGGCCGGGCGAACCGACTGCATAACCGCGTCCGGCTGGTCCGTGACGGAAATGCCTGGGACATCACGAGGTTGCAGCCCTGAGTCGTCTACTGGCAGATACGACGCCGCTCCGCAACGCCAACTTCCGGCGGCTGTGGATCGCGCAGATCGTCACCATGATCGGCGGATCGCTGACGGTGGTGTCGGTGCCGTCGCAGATCTACGAGATCACCGGTAGTTCCGCATATGTCGGGCTCACCGGCATCTTCGGCCTGGTGCCGTTGATCATCTTCGGCCTGTGGGGCGGCGCGCTGGCCGACGTCATGGACCGGCGAATCCTGTTGTTGATCAGCACGACCGGCCTGATCGCCACCAGCGCGTTGTTCTGGATGCAGGCGGCGCTCGGCGTCAACAATGTCTGGCTGCTGCTGGGCATCTTCTCGCTGCAGCAGGCGTTCTTCGGTGTCAACTCGCCGACACGCAATGCGATCCTGCCGAAAATCCTGCCGCTGCATGATCTTCCGGCGGCCAATGCCTTGAACATGACGGTGTTTCAGGCCGGCTCCATCGTCGGACCGGTGATCGGCGGCGCGTTGATTCCGCTGCTCGGCTACTCGTGGCTGTACCTGGTGGATACCCTCAGCCTGCTGACCACGCTGTGGGCCGTCATCAAGCTGCCGTCGATCCGGCCGGATCACGATCCCGATGCACCGAAGCGCGTCGCCGGAATCCGGTCGGTGCTCGACGGTTTCGGCTACCTCCGGGGACATCCGGTGCTGCTGATGTCGTTCGTGGTGGATCTGATCGCGATGATCTTCGGTATGCCGCGTGCGCTGTTCCCGCAGATCGCGCACGAGAGCTTCGGCGGGTCCGACGGCGGCGGACTGGCTTTCGCGTTGCTGTTCGCGGCGATCTCCGCCGGTGCCGTCATCGGCGGCGTGTTCTCGGGATGGATCTCGCGGGTGCGTCGGCAGGGGCTGGCGGTCGTCGTATGCATCGTCATCTGGGGTGCCGCGATCGCCGGATTCGGCGGGGTACTGGTGTTCGCCCATGGCACGACTCTGCCGATCCTGCCGATCGCGTTGCTGCTGTTGATGATCGGCGGTGCCGCGGACATGGTCTCGGCGGCATTCCGGCAATCGATGCTGCAGTCGGCGGCGTCTGACGATGTGCGCGGCCGGCTGCAGGGTGTCTTCACCGTGGTCGTCGCGGGCGGTCCGCGGATCGCCGATGTCGCTCATGGTGCCAGCGCGGCCGCGGCCGGCACGGTCGCGACGACCGCAGGCGGCGGCGTGCTCGTCGTGATCCTGGTTATCGTTGCCGCGCTGGCCGTTCCGGCATTCCTGCGCTACCGCGTTCCGGCGGTGACGCGGGTCACTCGCTGACGATCAGCCCTGCCAGGGCAGATCCGCCCGGCGCTCGGCATGCACTGGGCAGTAGTGGCGCGACAGATGCTGTTTGTCGGCCGGCGGCAGATTGCGGGTCGGTGTCTCGAGGATCGGGGCATCCATCGGCACCCGACCGTGAGCGCGATCCCAGCCGTCCCGGGCCCGCGGATGCCACCGATAGCGCTCGGGCACCAGCCGCATCGCGGCGTTGACCGTGCGGCCGAACCGGCGCAGCCATTTCTCGTCGAGTTCGGACCAGTTGAGCCCCAGCAGTTCTCGGACCGACTCGTCGTACAGGCCGGTGGTGATCCACATGAAGAAGCGCTGGACCGGCTTGACCTGCGCGCGCCAGATCGGCCGGGGCATCCAGCTCATCCACGGCGGCGGTGGCAGCTCGCTGATGTCGAGCACGGTCCGGGCCGCGGGGTGGTCGACCAGCACGTTGCGGCACATGTGATCCCAGTATTCGAGGAAGTCCTCGTAGGTGTCCGGGCAGGGCCGCATGCTGACGCCGTAGAGCGCGTACCACTCGCGGGATTCGGCGAACAGCGCACGCTTGTCGGCCTCGGTGATCGGCGGACCGAAAACCTCTGCGCACCGGACGTTTCCATACCAGAAGGTGGCATGCGCCCAGTAGAAGACGTCAGGATCGAGGGCGTGATAGCGGCTGCCGTCGGGCATCTGGCCCTTGATGTCGAGGTGGTAGTCGCGGACCTGTTTGCCGGTGTCGGCGGTCGGATCGAACACGACGCCGCCGATCGGATAGATCGAGCGCATCAGTCGCTGCCAGCGCTCCTCGAAGAAGTCCGAATGCTCCCAGACTGCGGCGCCCAGCTTGGGGTGCATGTTCTGCATCGAGCCCGACCACAGCCCCATCAGCATGCCGCGCCATTGACCGAAGTATTGCCAGGTGGTCGAGTCGGGGCCGAGCAGCGTGGGCTGTTCTTCGACGTTCGCTTCCGTCGGCTCTACCTGCGTCATGAGACGAAACTATAAATGCGTCTCGCACCCCCGGTCAATCCGGCCACCGTCCCGGAACAGGTCAGGCGGCAGCGATGCGCACGATGTCGCCGGGCCGCAGCTGGGCCGCGCGGTCGACCGAATCCGCGGTCAGCACCGCGATCACGGGATAGCCGCCGGTCGTCGGATGGTCGGCCAGGAACAGGACCGGATTGCCGCTCGGCGGAATCTGGACGGCGCCGAGCGGCATCGGCTCGGACGGGAGCGGGTCGAGATGCGGCGGATGGGTCATCGCCCGGGTGTCGTCGGCGCGCTCGAGTCGCACGCCGATCCGGTTGCTCGCCGGGTCGACCCGCCACCGTCCGCGGTAGAGCAGGTGCGGACCGGCGACGCGGTGCATCCGCGGCCCCGCGGTGGCCCACAGCGTCACCTCGCGGTCGTTGTCGGGCAGCGCCATCGGCGCCTCGGTGGCCGACGGCCAGGAGCCGGGGCTGGGGCCGACCGGGAGGCCGTCGCCGCTCGCCACGGCCGGCGGACCCAGGCCGGAGAGAACGTCGGTCGAGCGCGAGCCGAGCACGGCCGGCACCGCGATGCCGCCGCGCACCGCGACATAGCTGCGCAGCCCAGAGGCGCTGGGCCCCAACGCCAATTCCTCGCCGGGGCGCAGGCGGATGGCGGTCGCGAACGCGGCGGGGACTCCGTTCACGGTGAGGTCGACGGCGGCTCCGGTGACCGCGAGCAGCATCGTCGCCGGCGCGACCAGACGCAGGCCGCCGGCGGTGACCTCGAGCCCGGCGGCAGCTTCGTCGTTGCCCACCAATCGATTCGCCAGCTTCAGCGATCCGCGATCGGCCGCGCCGGACAGTGGCACACCCAGATGCGCGTAGCCGGGTCGCCCGAGGTCCTGCACCGTGGTCAGTGGACCGGTGGCCGTCACGGTGAGCACACGCTCGGCGGCCGGGCTCATGTGGCCACCTGGAACTGCACGATGTCGCCGGGAGCCAGTACCGCCGGCGGGTCGGCGGCGGCGTCCCACAGCGGAGTATCGGTGTGGCCGAGAATGTTCCAACCCCCTGGGCTCTCCCGCGGGTATACCGCGCTGTAGCCGCCGGCGACCGCGACCGCACCGGTCGGCACCCGCGTACGCGGACTGGACCGCCGCGGCACCGCCGCCAGCTGCACCCCGTCCGAGCGCGGTTGCGGCACCAGATAGCCGAAACCTGGTGCGAATCCCATAAATTCGACGCGCCACAACGTCTCTACGTGAGCCAGGATCACCGACGTCTCGTTCATGTTCGTCGCATCGGCGATCGCCGCCAGGTCGTCGCCGTCGTAATGCACAGGAATGCGCACGGTCGGCTGCGGATCGGAGGCGCGATCCCGGCGTCCCCAGGCATCGGCCGCGCCGGTGTCGGCGGCCAGCGGAATCGTCTTGAGCACCCGTCGCAGCCCGAGCGCATCGATGCCCCGTCCCGGCTCGGCCTGGAGCAGGATCGTCTGCGCGGACGGGACCACATCGATCACGCCGTCGAGGGTTCCCGCCGCAAGCGCATTGCGTAGCGCCCGATAGGTCCGCAGGACCGCGGCGCCGGGGTCGGGTTCATCGGCGCAGTCCAACAGCACCGCATCGCGTCCGGCCGGCAGGTCCCGCATGGACCGATGATAACCAGACCTGGGCGGGGCCACCTCGACCTATAACCGAAGCTTGTGGGCGGCATTGATATTCGCGGCGTCGACGCCGTTGTTCGGCCATCGGGGCGTGGCTAGCGTGACTGGCATGCATCTCACGCAGGGCCTGCATCGATCGGTGCAGCAGAAGCCGAACGAGGTCGCGGTCATCGACGGGGACCGCGAGATCAGCTACGCGGATCTGCTGTCGCGCGTCGCTCGACTGGGTGCGGTGATGCGCGGAGCCGGTGTGGAGTCGGGCGATCGCATCGGAATCCTGGCGACCAATTCGGCGATGTACCTCGAGTGCGTGCTGGCCTGCGCGTGGATAGGCGCGGTGCTATCGCCGATCAACAATCGGTGGAGCCCTGATGAGATGGCGTTCCAGGTGGACGACGCGGGCATCTCGATGCTGATCGCCGATCCCGCGCATCGAGAGACGGTCACGATGCTGGCACAACGGGATTCGGTGCTGAAGGCCGTCGTGACCGATGACTACGACGAGCGGATCGAATCGGCCGAGCCGATCGACGACGTCTACGCCGACCCCGACGCGTTGGCCGTGCTGATGTACACGGGCGGCACCACGGGTCGGTCCAAGGGCGTGATGCTGAGCGCTCGGCAGATTCTGACCTCGGGGTATGGCACCTTCGTGAGTGCCGGTCTGCCCAACTACGACGAACGGGTGCTGCATGTGTCTCCGCTGTTCCACCTCGCCGCGTTCGGCGGGATGATGCAGCACGTCATTCTCGGTTCCACGCACGTGTTCATGGGCGACTTCGCCGTCGACAAGCTGGTCGACACGATCGCCGAGAAGCAGATCACGATCGTCACGCTGGTGCCGACGATGGTGCAGCGGATGCTCGATCATGCCGATTCGACAGGGGTGAACCTGAGCAGCCTGCGCTCGGTGGGGTACGGATCGGCGCCGATGCCGCAGCCGGTGGTGGCGCGGCTGGCGGAACTACTGCCGGACGTCACGCTGCGCCAGGCGTACGGAATGACCGAATTGGGTCCGGTGGCAACGGTTCTGCGGGACGAGGACCACCGCAACCCGGAGCATCCCGAGCGTCGCGGGTCGGTCGGCAAGGCCGCGATGCATGCGGAGGTTCGCGTGGTGGACTCCGACGACGTCGAGGTGCCGCGCGGGGACGTCGGTGAGATCGTCTGCCGCGGCGAGAACATGATGATGGGCTACTGGCGGCGTCCCGAGGAGACCGCCGCGGCGTTGCGCGGAGGGTGGATGCACACCGGCGACCTGGGATATATGGACGCTCACGGCTACGTCTATCTGGTCGACCGGCTCAAGGACATGATCGTGTCGGGCGGTGAGAACGTGTACAGCGCCGAGGTCGAGAAGGTGTTGATTCACCATCCGGCCGTGGCGAGCTGCGCGGTCATCGGTGTGCCCGATCGGGATTGGGGTGAGCGGGTGCACGCCGTCATCGTCTCGGAACCGGGGGTCACCGTGACGGCCGCGGAAATTCGCGATTACGTCGGCGCACGGATCGCCCGATACAAGGCGCCGCGCACGGTCGACTTCGTCGAGCAGATGCCGCTGTCGCCGGTCGGCAAGATTCTCAAACGCGTACTGCGCGATCAGTACAGCGGCCCCCGGGTAAACCGATAGGTTCGGACGATGACTGAGATCACCTACGACGTGCGCGACCGCGTCGCCACGATCACCCTCAATCGACCCTCCGTGAAGAACGCCTTCACCGAGACGATGGTCGACACCTGGGCCGACCATGTGGTTGCCGCCGGCCGCGACCCGGACGTGGGCGCCCTGGTGCTCACCGGCGCGGGCGACGCCTTCTGCTCGGGCGGCGATCTGTCGTTGGTCGAGGGCATGGGATCATCGCCGATCGAGGCGAAAAAGACGCTGTCCGAACATATTCACCGCGTCGCGTTCGCGATGGAGGCGTTCGACAAGCCGGCGATCGCGGCCATCAACGGGGTGGCCGTCGGTGCCGGCCTCGATATGGCGTTGATGTGCGACGTGCGATTCATGGCCCGTGGCGCGCGCGTCAGCGAGGGCTACGTGAAGCTCGGGCTGGTGCCGGGCGACGGTGGCGCGTACTACCTGCCGCGCATCGTCGGCACCGCGAAGGCGTTGGAGCTGCTGCTGACAGGTGACTTCGTCGACGCCGAGGAGGCGCAGCGGATCGGGCTGGTCAGCCGGGTGGTCGACGGCGATGTGTATCGCGAGGCGCACGAGTTCGCGGTTCGGTTGGCGGCGGGCCCGCCGGTGGCCAACCGACTCATCAAGCGCGCCGTCTATCAGGGCCAGGGTGCCGACCTGCGCACCGCCCTCGACCTGATCTCGTCGCATATGGGTCTGGTCGCGACGAGTGGCGATGCCCGAGAAGCGTTGTCCGCCATGCGGGAACGGCGGGCCCCGCGGTTCACCGGAAGCTAGAGCGCGACGCTCTGGTGGGTGAATCGGGAGCCCGCCGGTCGGTGATCACGAGCCGTAGCAGCCGCCCTGCGCCCAGTAGCCGGGGTGCCATTGTCCTTGCGTCCACCAGCCCGGATGCCACTGTCGGGGGCCCCACCAGCCCGCGTGCCACATGCCGTGCCAGTCACGCCAGCCCGGATGCCACTGTCCCGGCGACCACCAACCGGGATGCCACTGTCGGGGGCCCCACCACCCGGGCACCCAATGTGCCGGTACGCAGGAGGCGAGTGTCGGTGCGGCGTTCGCGATCGCGTCCCCGAAGGCAAAGAGCGCCAACGCTATTCCAATGATGAGCACTGCTCGTGTGATTGATTTTCACATGCTTCGATTGTGATTTTGGAGCCCGTCGAGGGTCAATGAATCGGCCGCGAGCTTCAGCGCACCTTCAGCTGGGCGGCCGGTATGGGAGATCCAGGCGAAATGCCGCGCCGGGCCCGGTGGTGTCGAGCAGGCTGAGCTCGCCGCCATGCGCACGCGCGAGTCCGCGGGCGACCGTGAGGCCGAGTCCGGCGCCGCCGGCCCGCCGGTCGCGTGACTCGTCCAGGCGGACCATGCGATCGAAGATGCGTTCGCGATCGGCGGGGGCCACGCCAGGGCCCGAGTCGGTGATCGTCACGGACACGGTGGTTTCGGTGTGCTCGATCTCGATCCGCACGGTGCCGGAGGATGCGGCTGCCCGGCAGGCGTTGTCGAGGACGTTCGCCAGAATCTGGCTGATGCGTTCCGGGTCGGCAAGAACGGCCGGAGCCGCACCCCGCACGGAGAGTTGAACTCCGGGATGCAGCAATTCGCCGCGCCGCGCCTGTTCGGTGGCCAGCACCGCGACATCGGTCGGCGACAGCTGCAAGGTGAGGCCACCGGTATCCAGCCTCGCGATGTCGAGCATGTCGTCGACGATTCGGCTGGCCCGCTTGGTTTCCTGCACGAGCAGCAGTAGTAGCTGCTGGCGGTCTTCGGCAGGTGTGTTGTCGTCGGCGTGCAATACCGTCTCGGCGATGGCCTGCACGCCGGTGATCGGCGTCCGCAGTTCGTGGGCGGCATCGGCGACGAATCGTCGCATCGACTGCTGGGCGGCGCGCTCCCGAGCTTCGGCGCCCTCCAACGAATCGAGCATGTCGTCGAAGGCGACGGCGGTCCGGCCGAGTTCGGTGTCGGAGCGCCTCGGCGACAGCCGCCCGCCGCGGTGGCCGTGCGCAATCGATCGCGCCAGCGAGGTCATGGCGTCGAGCGGGGACAACGCATAGCGAACGCCGATCCACAGCAGGAGCGCCGTCAGCGACAGCGCGCCGAGCGCAGTCAGCGACATCTCCCAGAGCAGCCGGGAGCGCACGCCCTCGAGCAGCTTGTTGTCGACGTAGAAGGTGACTCGGGCGCCGCGGGTCCACGGGCGGCCGCCGACCAGCCGGACCACCCGTTTCACCTCGGTGTCGCTGGGTTCGAGGTGGGTACCCAGGACCGTGCCGTCCGCGAGTTCGAGTCGCGCGCGTACCGACCGCACGTCGATCCGCCGGAGGAACTCCTCCGGCGTGGCCGCGGTCCGGGCGATCTGTCGGGCGGTCGCCGCCCGGTCGCTGAGCAGGCTGTTGACGGCCTGATGCGACGCCGCGCGGAACAGCGTCGCGGTGATGAGCACGACGGCTGCCAACGCGAGGGTGAGCACGATCAGGGCGATGACGGTCACGCGGGACCGGAGCGACCCGGGGCCGAGCGGCGCTCGCGGACTCATGATGGCCCGGTATCGGAAGGGGCGGGGTCCGCCGTCGAGCGCAGTACATAGCCGAATCCGCGCTCGGTATGGATGAGTCGCGGGCCGTGAGTGTCGAGTTTGCGCCGCAGCGCGCTGATGTTCACCTCGACGAGGTTGGGATCATAGTGCTCGTAACCCCATACGGCGGTGAGGATCTGGGGCTTGGTGAGGACTCGCCCCCGGCGCTGGGCCAGGAATTGCAGCACCCGGAACTCGGTGGCGGTCAGCGCAATCGCGTGTCCGCCTCGGGATACCGTGGCGCTGTCGGCATCGATCACCAGATCGTCGATGTGAATCGTGCCGATCGACCGGCCGCGCCGGCGCAGCACCGCGTTGACGCGGGCGACGAGTTCGGCCATTTCGAATGGTTTGACGATGTAGTCGTCGGCTCCGTCGGTCAGCCCGCGTAGTCGATCGGCGACCGCGTCGCGCGCCGTCACCATCAGGATGCCGGCATCACTGCGGCGCCGGGCCACGTCCAACAGTGCGAACCCGTCGGATCCTGGCAGCATCACATCGAGAAGCACTGCGTCCGGGCGGAATTCGTGCAGATCGTGTTCGAGGAGGCGTCCATCGGCGCGCGCCAGGACGGTATGCCCGGAGGCGTTCAACGCTGCCGTGATGGCGACGCGGATCGGCGCCGAATCCTCGATCACCAGAACGGCAGTGCCCACGGTTTCCCAGTGTGCCAGTGCCGCCGCGTCGTCACGTCATCCCGGTTGGCTGGTCGGCGGGGTGGTTGCCGGGTGCTGACGAATTGCCCGCTTTACAACGCGTTTGGCCGTGATGCTGTCGCCGGAGCGATGGCCGACCACGGCGACCTTGTCGCCGACGGCGAAGTCGGATTCCTGTTCAGGCTTCTTCGTCGTGCCGAACGCGGTGTCGGAAGTGATGCCGACGGTGACGGTAGAACCCTGTCGGGCCTGCACCGTCCACGAGTTGCCGTTGATGGCGGTGATCGAACCGACCACGCCGTGGCCGGCCCGTTGTGCCGGGACGTGGCGGGCCGATGTGTGCGACGTCGGACTCGCGGAGCTGGATTGACTGCTGGTGTCGTCGGTCGCCGCCCATCCGATCAGGCCGCCGATCACGCCGCCGACGATCAGTCCGATCAGGCCGGTCAGAATCGCGGTCCGGTGCCTGCTGATGCTGCCGCCGGGCGGGGGCGTGGCCGCCGGCTGGCTCTCATAGTGTGGGGCCGTCGCATACGGATCCGTCGAGTACGGCTGCGTATGTGGCTGGGGTTCCCCCGAATTGGCGCGTGGGTCATCATGATTGGCAGGGTCCTCTGGTCGTGACATGCCTGCGATGGTAGGTAGCCGTGCGGTCAGCTAGGGCGTGTCTCCTAATGATTGGGTGATCGGTCGCTGATGATCGGTGGATGAGTTCTAGGTGTGAGTCGCTCAGTGATGCGCAGTGGGAGCGGATCGAGCCGTTGTTGCCGTCAAACGTTGGGCGGCAAGGGCGTCCGTTCTGCAACAACCGGCAGGTTGTCGAAGCGATCATCTATCGATACCGGACCGGGATTCCGTGGCGTGACCTGCCGTCGGAGGTGTTCGGGCCATGGCAGACGGTGTGGAAACGGCACCGCCGTTACGCCGAGGACGGCACCTGGGACATCGTTCTTGCCGAGGTACTGGCCGATGCTGACGCGGCCGGGAAGAT